>NZ_SWMS01000016.1:51112-166133 GCF_005146945.1 Prauserella endophytica | reverse complement strand
AACCGCATACCACTCCACTAAGATAAGAAACACATCATCCGTGGCTTACACGGAAATCATGACAGTGCCGCCCGAGACGCCCTCCACCTCGGCCTGGCCGCCCAGCTGCCCCTCCTTGCCGACCTCACGGGCCACGCGGGTGACCTCGGCGGCGAAGGACGACAGCGTGTCGACCATGGTGTTGATGGTCGTCTTCAGCTCAAGGATCTCACCACGGGCGTCGACGTCGATCTTCTGCGAGAGGTCGCCTCGCGCCACCGCGGTGGTCACCTGGGCGATCGAGCGGACCTGGCCGGTCAGGTTGTTCGCCATCGAGTTGACGTTGTCGGTGAGGTCCTTCCACGTGCCGGCCACGTTCGCCACCCTGGCCTGGCCGCCGAGGATGCCCTCGGTGCCGACCTCGCGCGCCACGCGCGTCACCTCGTCGGCGAACGCGGAGAGCGTGTCGACCATCGTGTTGATGGTCTGTGCCAGCGCCGCGACCTCACCCTTGGCCTCGACCATGATCCTCTGGGAGAGGTCACCGCGCGCGACGGCGGTGGCGACCTGGGCGATGGAGCGGACCTGGTCGGTCAGGTTGTCGGCCATCACGTTCACCGACTCCGTCAGGCCCTTCCACGTACCCGACACACCCTTCACATCCGCCTGACCACCCAGCCGGCCCTCCGTACCGACCTCCCGCGCAACCCGCGTCACCTCATCCGCGAACGACGACAGCTGATCCACCATCGTGTTGATCGTGTTCTTCAACTCCAGAATCTCGCCCCGGGCATCCACCGTGATCTTCTGCGAAAGATCACCCCGCGCCACCGCGGTGGTCACCTCGGCGATGGAGCGGACCTGAGCGGTCAGGTTGCCCGCCATGAAGTTCACCGACGTCGTCAGATCCCGCCACGTCCCGGCCACGCCGTGCACCTGGGCCTGCCCGCCGAGAGCACCTTCGCTGCCGACCTCACGCGCAACCCGCGTCACCTCATCCGCGAACGACGACAGCTGATCCACCATCGTGTTGATCGTGTTCTTCAGCTCCAGCAGCTCACCCTTGACCTGCACGGTGATCTTCTGCGAGAGGTCACCGTTGGCGACGGCGGTGGCGACGCCGGCGATGTCACGCACCTGCGCGGTGAGGTTGCTGGCCATCGCGTTGACGGACTCGGTCAGGTCCTTCCACGTGCCGGAGACGCCCGGGATCGCCGCCTGGCCGCCGAGCTTGCCGTCCGTGCCGACCTCGCGGGCGACGCGCGTGACCTCCGAGGTGAACAGGGAGAGCTGGTCGACCATGCCGTTGAACACGGTCGAGATCTCGTCGAGCAGTACGTCGCCGACCTGCGGCAGCCGGGTGCTGAAGTCGCCGTCGCGCACAGCCTTGAGGCCGTCCAGCAGTTGCTGGAGCCGCTCGTTGTCGTGTGCCACCTTGTCCCTGGCCGGCTGGGCCTGTCCGGGCGATCGCTGAGCCATCTGCGCCTCTTCCTTCACACCAGTGCGGCTATCGGCCTCCCGGCCGCTCTGGCGAGTCGACGTCGAAGACCTGCTGCCCGGCGGCCACCCGTCGAATCGTGTCGAGGAGGTCCTCCAGCAGCCCGGCTTTCAGCAACAGCCCGGCGCCCCCCGCCTCGGCGACGCGGTCCGCGACCTGCCGGTCGGCGACACCGGTGAAAACCAGCACCCGGCTGTCCGGGGACCGGTCACGCAGGGTGGCGATCGCGTCGATCCCGTCGCCATCCGGCAGCCTGCGATCGAGCAGCACCACGTCGGGACGCTCGCGCTCGGTCGCGGCGACCGCCTGCTTGATGGACGCCACGTGGCCGACGAGCTCGATGTCGTCGACGGACTCGAAGGCCGAGCCCAGCGCCATGGCCACCATGGAGTGGTCCTCGACGAGGAGCAACCGCACGTGTGCGGCTTCCGGGGAGGGCGGTTCGGCGGGTGAGGAAGACACGCGCATCACCTCCCGGCTGCACTCGCGCGCGACCCGTGTTCCCGGAGAGACGCGTAGGTGTCGAAGTCTAAGCCGGGCGGGACGCGGTGGCGAGCCCTCTCCCGACGAGCCCAGTAGGCATCGGACTCAGGCCTTCTTGCCCAGAGCGGCGAACGCGCTGCTCGCGGCCGGGTTGTTCCGGTACTCCTCGGTCGCCGGCGAGGGCCGCTCGTCCGGCCGCCACTCCGGGATCCACACCACACCGGGCTCGACCAGCTCGAAGCCGTCGAAGAAGCGCGTGACCTCCGCCTTGCTGCGGACGAACAGCTGCGAGCTGGACCGCTCGTACTGCTTGCGGACCTCCTCGCGCTTCACCTCGCCCTCCTCCGGCACACCGTCCACCGTCATGTGGGAGGCCAGCAGGTACGAGCCGGAGGGCAGCAGGTCGCGATACCGCGCCACGATGCCGTGCGGGTCGTCGTCGGGCCCGAAGAAGTACAGCACCCCGGACATGATCAGTCCGATCGGCTGCGTCGGGTTGAGCACGCCCGTGTCCATCGCGCGCTCCCAGATGTCCTCGACCTTCCGCAGGTCGCCGTGCAGCACCGCATGCCGCGTCGGGTCGCCCTCGCGCTCCAGCAGAACGCGCGAGTGCGCGACCGCGACGGGCTCGTTGTCGACGTAGACACACCGGCTGTCCGCGTTCACCGAGTCGGCGATCTCGTGCACGTTGCCCACCGTCGGCACTCCAGAGCCCAGATCGAGGAACTGGGTGACGCCCTGCTTCGCGATGAACTGCACTCCCCGGCCGAGAAACTCCCGGCCCACTCTCGCCAACGTCCGCACCATCGGGAACGTTTCGACGGCCTTCGCCCCGAACTCACGGTCGATGGCCCAGTTGGTGGTACCCCCGAGATACCAGTCGTAGATCCGCGCGGGATTCGGGCGGTCGAGGTCGACACCCTCTGGCACGCGATCGGGATCGTTCTGCGACATGCGCTCTCCTAGTATGCGTCCGGCGCCCCCTCGACGATCACCCTATCGGGGCATGATCGAACACCGCACGCGGCGCGCTGCGATATCGCCGCCCGCCCGGCGTGGTGACGGTCAGCGTGCCGGTGTCGGTCGCGAGTTCGTAGTGCCAGCTGGGTTTGTCCTTCAAGCGATGATGTCGGCGGCAGTAGTTGACGAGCTGGCCGGTGTCGGTGTGGCCGTGGTGGCCCCAGGGTGTGTGGTGGTCGTTGTCGCCGAGCTGCGCGGGACGGTGACAGCCCGGGAACCGGCATTCCCGATCCCGCACCCGCACGTACCGGTCGGTGACCGCGGGCGGCCGGTAGCGTTGCCGCCCCACGTCGATCGGCCGTCCGTCGAGCGGGTCGATGACGATACGGCGCCAGGTGGAGCCGGGGTCATGGGCGATCTGCCGCGCCAGCCACGCGGGAATCGGCCCGTACCCGGCGAGTTCGGCAGGCTGGTCGTCGGCTCCGGCGAGCGTCTTGGCATCGAGATACACGAAGATCTCCGCCTTCGCCCCGCCCTCACCGGGCGTACCGAGAATCAGGTCGGCGAGCACGTCAGCGCGAAGCTGGTCGAGGGTACGGCTCTCGTCCCCGCCGCGAAGTCGCCGAGCTAGCCGATCCACCCGCCCATAAGCGGCCGAGGCCACCTCGGCGGGCAGATCGGCGACGAGCCTGGACATACTGTCGCACCCAGGCAACAGCTCGACCTTACGTTCCCGTCGCCGAGCCTCGGCCCGCGCAGCGGCACCATCAGGGTCGACGCGATGCACCAGACGCCCCACGGCCCGCCGCAACTGTCCGGGATTCTTGCCCTCGATCCGTTCAGCGACAAGGAGATCGACCTGCCGAGCCTTGTCGTCGGTGAGCCACGCCGTCGGCTCCGCGACGGCAGCGGCCTTCACGGAGTCGATCTCCCCACGTTTCATAGCGGCGAAGGTGAGCGGCAGCCGGCTGGTGATCGTGGTAGCCAGCTCGACCATTCTCCGTGCCTTGTGGACAGTGACGGCCAACGCGAGGGCGAGCTCCTCCGCAACGTCGTCACGACCTTCGGTCATGATGGCGATGGCTTGGTACTGCAAGGCTTCGAGTCTCGCCCGCTGCCGTTCAAGCTGAAGTATTCGTTCGATTTCCCCCATGCGCCCAGACTACCAGCTCGGGTAGGGCACTACCTGGAGCCGATCGGGTGAATCCGGCGGGCCTGCCACGTTCCGCGCAAGACTGTCGCTAGTGGACAGTCAACGTGAGCGGACCGTGGAGCGAAGGACGCCTTCGAAAAAGGAAACCCTAGTCAGGCAAGCAAACCAGCTCAGGCACAGCTCCCTCGCCCGCCTCAACCGCCCCGAGGAAGCCGAAGCTCACCGAATCACCCACGCGCACAACGGAATTCCAATCAGCACTGCGCACAGTCACCGTGGAACCCGCGCGGGACAACGAACCGTTCCACACCTCATCCACCGTGTGCCCCGCAGGAAGCTTCCAGCGAACGACCCAGCCCGTCAGCCGCTCCTCACCGTCGTTGCGCACGATCACCTCACCCTGATATCCACCTGGCCAAGAGTTGGTCACGGCGTACCGTGCGACACAACCAGAATCAGGACGTTCGGACGTCGAGCCGATCACCGGCGGCTGATCACCCTCCGCCGACGGCTCCCCCGGCGAACTGATCAACACCCCGATCAACACCCCGGCAATGAGCAAGGCCGCGGTGCCGATGCCGACCACGACGGTGCGCCTGCGCACTCGGGGCGCCGGCGACAACAGCGTCGGACGACGAGGCGGTGGCAGCTCAACGGGCCGGCCCTCCGACACCGCGGTGAGGGCCTCCCGCGCCCGCACCATTGTCGGCCGCTCACCGGCCTCCCCGGCCAGCAACCGCAGTAGCACATCGGTCAACGGCCCCGCCCGCCGGGGCGCCACGAGCTCACCACTCGCGACCCGCCGTAGCAACGCGATCGGGTTCTCGTCGTCACCGAACGGCGGCGCCCCTTCCACCGCCGCATAGAGGGTGGCCCCCAGGGAGAACACGTCCGAGGCGGGCGAAGCCTCACCGCCGGCGGCCACCTCGGGCGAAAGGTACGCAGGCGTGCCCGCGATGAGCCCGGCACCGGTCACCGTCGCCTCGCCCACCGCGCGCGAGATGCCGAAGTCGGCGATCTTGGCGGTGCCGTCGTCGGCCAGCAAGACATTGCCGGGCTTGACGTCCCGGTGCACGATGCCCTCCGCGTGCGCGGCGGCCAGCGCGGAGGCCACCTGCTCACCGATTCGCGCGACCTCGCCGGCCGGGAGCGGACCGCGCTCGGCGAGCACCGTCGCGAGGCTCTTCGACGGCAGGAACTCCATGATCAGGCACGGTTTTCCCGCATGCTCGACGACGTCGTGGACCATGATCGCGTGGGGATGCCGCAGCCTCGCCGCGACCCGGCCCTCGCGCGTGGCGCGGCGCATGGCCTGCTCAGCGGCCTGAGCGCTGTCGCCGGTGTCGAGCAGCAACTCCTTGACGGCAACCTCGCGGTCGAGGCGTTCGTCGCGGGCGTGCCAGACCACTCCCATGCCGCCACGGCCGATCCGCGACAGCAGCCGGTACCGCCCGGCGATCAACTCGCCCTCATCGGTCACCGCACCAGTTTAGGCTGGCAGCAGCTCCGCGATCTCGCTCCACAGCGACTCGAACGCACGGGCGGCCGGGCTGTTCGGCGCGTAGGCGGGCAACGGCGCACGCCGCACCGCCATCTGCTCGATCACCGACAGCGCGGGGATCGCCGTCGGGCTGACGCCCTCCCGCCGTCGAGGCAGGTCCGCGATGATCTCGCGGTGCAGCGCCTTGCGCCGGTCGGCCATCGAGAAGAATGCGTGCAGGCGGGGCCGGTCGCGGTCGAGCGTGTCGACGAACTCCGCGAGCTGGTCGAACGTGCGCAGGGCCAGGACCGTCGGGATGATCGGCACCAGCACGAGATCGGCCGCGCGCAAAACGTTCTCCGACACAAGCGACAAGCTCGGCGGCGTGTCGAGGAACACGACGTCGTAGTCGTCCGCCAGGTCACGCAGCAGGCGCGCCAGCGCACGGGCGGCCTTGCCGGCCTTGCGGTGCGATCGCGCGAGGTCGAGGTCCATGTTGCGGTAGGTGAAGTCGGCGGGCAGCAGGTCGAGACCGTGGAAGTCGGTGCCCTTCAGCGCGGCCTCGACCGGCCGCGCGCCGCCTACGAGCTTCGCGCTGCCACCCTTGACCTTCGGCTTGACGCGGAACAGGTACGTCGCCGCGCCCTGCGGGTCGAGGTCCCAGATGAGTGTGCGCCTGCCTCGTGCCGACGCGAGGTAGGCGAGGTTGACGGCCGCGGTCGTCTTGCCCACCCCGCCTTTCACGTTGTACGAGGCGACGACCTTCACGGCAGCAGCGCCTTGATGCGCTCGTGGGTGGCGGGGCCGAGGAAGCGTTCCAGCGCCTCCGTCAGGTCGTGCCGCGCGCGCAGTTGCATGTCGACGAAGCCCGCCGACAGCTCCCCCATCGCGAGCAGTGTCGCCGCGGGCGGGCGGCGGTTTCCTGCCTGCAGGCGCTCGGCGAAGCCCCGCAGCGATTCGCTCTGCACCTCGCCGTCCTGGAACGCCCCAAGGATGTCCTGCACCTTCTTGAGGTCCTTGATCACCGCGCGGTGGGCGGCCTCGTCGCACACCGGCTTGACCACCTCGAGGAGGTATCGCAGCTCCTTGCAGCGCTTGCGCAGGTCGTGCACCGACTCGGAGGGCGATTCCGGCGTGATCGACCTCGCGCGCCGGACGACCTTCTTCACCATGCGCCGAACTCGTTGCCCCGCAAGGGCTTCCGCCGAGAGCTCGGCTTCGGAGCGCTCCCGGTCGATGATCTCCGCGAGCGCCGCCTGCCAGCCCTCGATCAGCCGGGTGAACCGCTGTGAGCGCAGGGCCCGTGCGAGCGTTCGCCGCGCCTTCTCCCGTTCCGCTCGCAGGAGTTCGCCGAACGGCGCGAGGTCGTCCGGCTCTCCCGCGACGAGCATGGCCGTCAGCGCGTCGAACTCCAGCAGGTAGACGTCGAGATCGCGCGTGGGCGTGGTGATGTCGCCGAGCCACTTGAAGTCGGGCTCGTAGCGGGCGACGAGGCGGGGCGGCAGCACGTCACCCGCGAGCTTGAGCAGTGACCGCGTCCTGCGCACGGCGACGCGCAGGTCGTGCAGGAACTCGGTGTCGATGTCGTCGAGCACGCCGTTGACGTTCACCGCGATCACCCCGGCGAAGCCGTGCAACGCGGTGGCGATCGCGACGTCAGCGGGCATCTCGCGCGTGATCGCGGGTGCGGCCGCCTCCTCGGGCACGATGCCCGCGGCGGTCAGCAGGCCGTCGTAGAGGTCACCGTCGACGTCCGCGAACCCTTCGGCGGCGCGCAACGCCTTCCGCACGCGCTTGGCGTCGCGGCCGTAGCCGAGCACGGGCCACAGGGAGACTCGCACGAGCGGCGGTGTGGCGACGGGGTCGATGCCGGTCACCTCGGCCCAGTCGAGCCGCACAACGGTCTTGCCCTCGTCGTCGAGCACCGCGACCTCGCGAGTGACGGCGCGGCTGCGCAGAACGGGTCCGACCGCGCGCACCCACATGGCCGAGGCCATGCCGTCGCGTGCCTCGCCTTCGGGCAGTTGCTCGACGCGAGCAGGCCACTGCGGCAGTTCGGTCAGGCGCGTCGTTCCAGAGACGCCGTCGCCGTCGATCGTCAACGTGCCGGGGCCTGACGCCCGTTCGTGACTCGCCACGAGGCCCTTGCCGCGCAGCCGCCAGTCCACGGTGTCGAGGTAGGTCACCGTACGCACGCGCCGGGGACCCACTGACAGTTCGTACCTGCTCGCGGTCACGGGTTCGAGCGCCGCGAGGACGGCCTCGGCCTCACCGCGGGTCGGCTCTCCTCGCCAGTGCAACGACGGCGGGTGCGAATCTTTTGGCACAGCAGCAAATCCCGGGCTCGAGCGGACAGAATTCGGCCGATTATAGTTCACCTGCTGAAAACCCCGGGTTCGTCTGTCGTTCAGCATCACGTGTCCGGCCGGCGACGACGAAGGGAGCAAGGGAGCTTTACTACCGTTTTCCGGGAGTAAAGCTCCCTTGCTCCCTGCTCGTCCCCAAGCGATCCGGCGGTCAGCGCACGAATCGCGAGCCCGAACGCACGACTCGCGGGGGCATCAGGCTCCGTGCGGCCTCGGTCCGGTTGGCTGCGCCACCCGGCCCCGCCCCCTGGCCTCGCGGGCCTGGGTGTCGGCGCTGACGGCGTCCCGCTCACCGGCCGGCAGCGGGTCGCCGGTGGTGGTGTCGACGGCGGTCTGCCGCTCGGCCTCGGCGTTGATCTCCGCGCCGAGCAGCACGAGGTAACTGGTGAGATAGAGCCACAGCATCAGCACCACCACACCGGCCAGCGCGCCGTAGGTCTTGTTGTAGTTGCCGAAGAAGCTGATGTAGAGGCTGAAGCCGACGCTCGCGATGATCCACAGCACGGTCGCCAGCCCCGCGCCGGTGCTCACCCAGCGCCAGCGCGGCGCCGCCCGGTCCGGCGCGATGCGGTACAGCACGGCCAGCGAGACCGTGAACAGCCCGATGAGCAGGAGCCAGCGCACCACCTCACCACCGATGCGGCCGGCCAGGCCGAGGTCCAGCGCGCTGAACACGGCGGGCACCACGGCCACCAGCGCGAGCGTCAGCAGCGCAAAGGCGATCACGCCGAGCGTGAGCACGAGCGCGATCGCGCGCAGTTTGACGAAGCCGCGTGTCTCCTCCTCGCCGTAGGCCACGTTGACGGCGGTCATCAGGTTGCTCACGCCGCTCGACGCACTCCACAGCGCCGCGAGCAGCGCGATCACGAGCCCGATGGTGAGGGCTCCTCCGCCCGCGTTCGCCGCCGCGGTGAGCTGCTCACCGATCAGCTGCCCCGCCGAGCCCGGCAGCGCGTCGGTGATCCGCCGCGTCTGGTCCGCGATCTGCTGCGGGTCCGCCACGAGGCCGTAAAGGGTGAGCGCGGCGATCAGTGCGGGGAACAACGCGAGGAACCCGAAGAAGGCCACCCCCGCCGCGAGGACCGAGAGGTTGTCCTCTTTGCCCTCCTTCATGCCCCTGCGCAGTACCTGCCACCAGCCGCGCGCCGGGATCTCGCCGGGGCGGTGCGCCCGCTGGCCGTACTCGCCGCCCGCTTTGGTCCTCTTCGCACTCATGCCCCGGGGGTTTCCCCACCTTCCGCCGTTCATTCACGGTTACCCAGCGCGCTTGCGGCCCGTCGCACCGTGAGGTCCCCTTGAGGGAGGGAGTCACGAGCGGAGGGGGTGGCGCATGCCGTTCGAGCCGGGTACCGCGCCCGGTCCCCCGACGCGGTCGGAGGTGGCCGCCGCCGAGGTCCGCTGCCGCGTGCGCTCCGTCGGCGACGGCACGCCCGTCGTGGAGATCCGCGACGCCCACGTCACCGGCGCGCTCGACCTGCGGGCGTGCCGGCTCGCCCACCTGCTGCGGTTCACGCGCTGCCGGTTCGATGAGCCGCCGGACCTGCGCGACGCGGAGCTGCCCGGCCTTGCCTTCGAGCACTGTTCGCTGCCCGGGCTGCGTGCCCGCAACGCGCGCGTGCGCGGCGACATCCGCCTGCTCGGCTGCGAGGTCGCCGCGGATGACCTCGACGACGCGGCGGTGGACCTCGCCGACGCCTGGGTGGGCGGTTCGCTGGTGCTGACCGGCAGCCGCCTCCAGCACCCGGACGCCCAAGCCTTGCGTGCCGACCGGCTCGCGGTCACCGGCTCGGTCTCGGCACAGCGGCTGGACGTCATCGGAGAGGTAGGCCTCTGCGGGCTGCGCACCGGCGGCGACCTCGACGCCTCCGCCGCCCGCATCGGCGGCACGCTCTCGCTGACCGGCGCGCACGTGGGCGGTGACCTGCTCCTGCGCCACACCCGCCTGGGCAAGGGCAGGCCCGACGAGCCCATCGTCGAGGCGTGCAGGCTCCACGTCGGCGGCGACGTCGACGCGCCGCGGCTCGCCGTGCTCGGGCAGGCGCGCGCCACGGGCGCATGCGTCGCGGGCGAGGCCAGGCTGCCGGGCGCGATCCTCGTCGCCCCCGGTCACGACGTGCTGTCGGCCGCGCGCGGCAGGGTGTCCGGAGACCTCCAGCTCACCGGCGCGCGGATCGCGGGCACGGCGCTGCTGCCGGGATTCACGACGGGCGGCGACCTTGACCTCAGCGGCACGCTGCTCACCGATCCGCGGCACGCCCACTGGTCGGTGGACCTGCGCTCGGCCCGGGTCGGCGGCGATCTGCTCCTCACGGCCCTCGATGACCGGCCCTTCAGCGCGGACGGCGGCGTGACCATCGACGGCGCGGCCGTGACGAGGCGGGCCGATCTCACGGGTGCGGTGCTCGACGTCGGCACCGCGCCGTGGGTCGCCTTCGACGCGTGCGGCAGCACGGGCTCCGAGTTCGTCCTGTGGCCGGCCGAGATCCGCACCGGCACGGTCAACCTGCGCCGCGCGCGTTGCCGGCTGCTCAGCGCCGCGCCGACGCTGTGGCAGGCCACGGCGGGCATCGGCCTGGTCGACTTCCGGTACGACATGATCAGCGTGCCGGACACGCTGCGCGGCGACGAGGGCGCCGGCCTGCTGCGCCGCGCGATGGCGTTCCACCAGTCCGGCCCCTACGACCAGCTCGCGGCGGCACTGCGCACGAGCGGTGAGGAGAGCAGGGCGCGCACGGTGCTCGCCCGCAAACACCAGTACCGCTACGCCGCGCTGGCGGACGACCTGCTGTTGTTCGGCTTCGTGGTCCGGCTGTGGAGCTGGCTGCAGCGGGGGCTCGCCGGCTACGGCTACCGGCCTGGCCGTGCGGTCGCCGCACTGGTGTTGCTCCTCGCGGCGACCGCGATCGTCGTCGCGGGGGCCGGGAGGGAGCCGGGTGGTCCCGGGCTCGGCGACTGGCCCGGCCTGCTCCTCGCCAGCGCGGCGGTGCTGCTGTCCGCAGCGGTGGCCACGGGGATCGTGCACCGGCTCGCCGACCGGCGCCGGGCGCAGGCGGCGCAACGCGCGTCACCCAGACCCGTGCTGACCCCGCGGGCAGGCTCCGGGACACTCGAAGGCGAGCGTGTGATCGAAAGGAGCTGACGAGCGATGACCGACGTCCCCGCAGTGACCCTCAACAACGGTGTCCGGATGCCACAGGTCGGCTTCGGCGTCTTCCAGGTGCCCGTCGACGAGACGGCGGCGGCCGTGACCTCCGCTCTGGAGGCCGGGTACCGCAGCATCGACACCGCGGCTGCCTACCGCAACGAGGCGGGCGTCGGGAAGGCGGTGGCCCAGTCGGGTGTCTCCCGCGAGGAGCTGTTCATCACCACGAAGCTGTGGAACAGCGACCAGGGCTACGACGAGACGCTGCGCGCGTTCGACAACAGCCTGCGCGAGCTCGGCACGGACTACGTCGACCTGTACCTGATCCACTGGCCGGTGCCGGAGTTCGACCGCTACGTCGACACGTGGCGCGCGTTCGAGAGGATTTACGCCGAGGGCAGGGCCAAGGCCATCGGCGTGTCGAACTTCCAGCCGCACCACCTCGAGCGGCTCGCCCGCGAGTCCGACGTGGTGCCCTCGGTGAACCAGATCGAGCTGCACCCATACCTGCGGCAGCGTGAGGCGAGCGCCTACGACGCCGAGCACGGGATCGTCACCGAGGCGTGGAGCCCGCTTGCCAAGGGCGGCGACCTGCTCACCGACCCGGCGGTGACGGCGCTGGCCGAGAAGCACGGCCGCACGCCCGCGCAGGTCGTGCTGCGCTGGCACCTCCAGCTCGGCAACGTGATCATCCCGAAATCGGTGACGCCGTCACGCATGCGCGAGAACCTCGACCTGTTCGGCTTCTCGCTCGACGACGGCGACGTCGCCGCGCTGGACAGGCTCGACCGCGGCGAGCGCACCGGCCCCGACCCGGACACCTTCAACGCGCGGTAGCCGGCTGCAGTGAAGGCCACCATCACTGCGTTGAACGCAGGCAGGGTGGCCTTCACTGCAGAAGGGGTAGGTGGGGATCAGGCCCTGGCCGGGTCGACCCCGTACTGCTTCGCGATGTCGTCGAGCATGGCGTGGGCGCCCTGCAGGCTCACCGACGTGTACCACGTGTCGTCGTTGACGTCGGCGATCTTGCCCTTCAGCGTGCCCCACAGCGGGTTCGACTGGAACTGCGCCTTCGGGTCGGCCGCCTCCTGCGTCGCGTCGGCGTAGGAGGAGACGTAGACGTTGTCGGCGTCGAGCTGACCGATGTTCTCCTGGCTGAGGTCGGTCGCGATCTGCCCCTCCGCGTCCGGCTGGCCCTTCGGCCGCGCGAGGCCGACGTCCGACATCACGATGCCGGGGAAGGACTCGCTGCCGTAGAGGCGCACCGTGGGCTCGCCCTCGATGAAGCGCACGAGCGAGTACGTCGGCGTGCGGCCGAGCTTGGCCTTGATGGCGTCGCCGATCTGCTTCGCGCGGTCCTCGTAGGCGCCGATCTTCTGCTCGGCGAGCGCCTCCTTGCCGAGTGCCTTCGCCAGCAGGCGGATGTTGTCCTTCCACGTGGCGCCCGTGGTTTCGCTGAAGATCGTCGTCGCCACATTGGACAGTTCGTTGTAGATCTCCTCGTGCCGGATCTTGGCCGAGACGATGAGGTCCGGCGCGATGTCGTAGAGCTGCTCGACATCGGGGCTCGACAGCTCACCGATCATCTTCGCGTCCTTGCCGTACTGAGCGTCGTCCCCGAGGTAGTCCGGCAGGGCGTCGTAGGACGGGTACTTGGTGTACGCGACGACCTTCGTCTCCAGTGCGAGTGCGGCATCGACGTAGCTGGAGTCGAGCGCCGCGACCGTCTGCGGCCGGCCCTCGATCGTCGCCTCGCCCATGGCGTGCTTGACGGTGCGCGGGAAGCCGCCCTGCTCGGCGGACTGCGCGCCCTGCTCGGAAGGCTCCTCGTTGCTGGGTGAGCACGCCGTCAGCGCGAGGCAGGCGGCTGCGCCGGCGACGAAGGCGGCGCGCCACGGTCGGGACAGGCGAATCATCGGACACCTTTCACGTTCGGTTAGGCTCTCCTAACGGCCACTGGACCATAGATGACAGAGGCGCCGGGCAAAAGACTTCGTAACGTGGATGACAAGGAGCCGTCATGGCAACGCCCCTCGCGACACGGCCCGCCACCGTGCGCGACGGCGGCGGTCGCACCCGAAGGCGCCGGATCGCCGGACTGGCCGTGCTCATCGTGCTGCTCGCCGTGGTGTCCGCGCTGAGCTTCGTCTTCGGGGCACACCCCGTGCCGCTCGACGCGGTGTGGCACGCGCTCACCAGTCCAACCGGATCCGAGTACGACATCATCGTCCGGTCCCTGCGCGGCCCGCGCACGCTGATCGGCATCCTCGCCGGGATCGCGCTCGGCGTCGGCGGAGCACTCATGCAGGGCCACACGCGCAACCCCATCGCCGATCCCGGCCTGCTCGGCGTCAACCAGGGCGCGGCGTTCGCGATCGTGCTCGCCGCGGTGGTGTTCGGCATCCAGGGCATCCACGGCCTCATCTGGTTCGGCTTCGCGGGTGCGCTGCTCGCCGCGGTGGTGGTGTTCCTGCTCGGCGCGACCGGCGGGCGCGGCTCGACGCCGGTGACGCTCGCACTCGCGGGTGCCGCGGTGAGCGCCCTGCTCTACGGCCTCATCTCGGCGATCGTGCTCGGCGACCGGCAGGGCATGGAGACATACCGGTTCTGGCACGTCGGCTCGATCGCGGGCCGGGACTTCGCCGTGGCAGGGCAGATCGCGCCGTTCCTGCTGGTGGGCGTGCTGCTCGCGCTCGCCAACACTCCGGGGCTCAACGCGCTCTCGCTGGGTGACGACGTGGCGACGGCGCTGGGCCGCGACATCCGCCGGACCCGCATCCTCGGTGTCCTCGCCATCACGCTGCTGGTGGGCGCTGCCGTGTCGGCATGCGGACCGATCGCGTTCGTCGGGCTGATCGTGCCGCATGTGGCCAGGGCGATCACCGGCCCCGACTACCGCTGGCTGGTGCCGTTCGCGGGCCTCATCGGGGCGATCCTCGTGCTCACCGCCGACGTCCTCGGACGGGTCCTCACCGGCGACAGCCTCGAGGTGGGCATCATGCTCGCGATCGTGGGCGCGCCGATGTTCATCGCGCTGGTGCGGAGGAAAGGCCTGGCACGACTGTGAAAACCGTTCATGACGTCGTCCATGATGTCGCGGCGGCGCCCGGCCGCAAGGCGCTGCGGCTGGGCCCGCTCGCCTGGACGTTCCGGCCGAGGATCGTGCTCGTGCCCTTGGCCGGCGCCGCGCTGCTCGTCCTGGTCGCGGCGCTCAACATCGGCAAGGGCAGCGCGCACCTCGAGGTCCTCGACGTGCTGCGCACGTTGCTCGGCGGCGGCGACCGCCGCGAGAACGGGATCATCTTCGACCTGCGGCTGCCGCGCACGCTCGCCGGCGTGCTCGTCGGCGCGGCCTTCGGGCTCGCGGGCGCGGTCTTCCAGACGATCGCGCGCAACCCGCTGGCCAGCCCCGACATCCTCGGCATCACGTGGGGTGCGGGCGTCGGCGCGGTCGCGCTGATCGTCGCGGGCGGGACCCGGGGGCAGGTCAGCGGCGTGGTGGCCGAGCTGGGCGTGCCGCTCGCAGCCCTCGGGGCGGGGCTGGTGGCCGGGCTGCTGCTCTACGCGCTGTCGTGGCGGCGCGGCATCGACGGCCACCGCATGGTGCTCATCGGCATCGGTCTGTCCGCGATCGGCTACAACGCCGTGTACTGGCTGCTCACGGTCGGCGACGTCGACGACGCCACGCGCGCGACGACGTGGCTCGTCGGCAACCTCGCCGGCGTCGGCTGGGAGTCCATCGGCCCCGTCGCGATCGCGCTCGCCGTGCTCGTCCCGGCGACGCTCGTCTGCGCGCACACGATGGGCGGCCTGCAGTTCGGCGACGACACGGCACGCGGGCTCGGCATCCGCGTGGACGCCGCGCGGGGCACGCTGCTGCTGCTCGCCGCGGGGCTCGCCGCCGTGGCGACCGCCGCGGCCGGCCCGATCACGTTCGTCGCGCTGGCGAGCCCGCAGATCGCCCTGCGGCTGGCCCGCACCCCTCGCCCGCCGCTCGTCGGCTCGATGGTGCTGGGCGCGCTGCTCACCGTCGGAGCCGACCTCGCGCTGCGGACGTTCGCCCCCGACCTGCCCGTCGGCGTGCTGACCTCGGTGCTCGGCGCGCCGTACCTGATCTACCTGTTCGTCCGCTCTCGCAAAGGGGTTCGCGCGTGACCGAGGTACGGCTACGGGCCGAGGGAGTTCGGCTCGGCTACGGCGACCGCGTGGTGGTCGACGATCTCGACCTCGACGTGGTCGACGGCTCCATCACGGTGATCATCGGGCCCAACGGCTGCGGCAAGTCCACGCTGCTGCGCGCACTGGGCAGGCTGCTCGCGCCGCGCTCGGGTGCCGTGCTGCTCGACGGCAAGCGCATCGACCGGCTGCCGACCAAGGAGGTCGCGACGGTCGTCGGGCTGCTGCCACAGGCGCCGAGCGCGCCCGAGGGGCTCACCGTCGCCGACCTGGTGTCGCGAGGCCGCCAGCCGCACCAGCGGTGGTACCGGCAGTGGTCGGCCGGAGACGAGGAGGCCGTGTCGCGCGCGCTGTCGCTGACGGGCATGGACGTCCACGCGGAGCGCGTGGTCGACGAGCTTTCCGGTGGGCAGCGCCAGCGCGCGTGGATCTCGATGACGCTCGCGCAGGACACCTCGCTGCTGCTGCTCGACGAGCCGATCACCTACCTCGACCTGGCCCACCAGGTGGACGTGCTCGACCTCGTGCACCGGCTGCACACCGAGCGCGGCACCACGGTGGTCATGGTGCTGCACGACCTCAACCTCGCGGCGCGCTACGCCGACACGCTCGTGGCCATGCGGGAGGGCCGGATCGTCGCGCAGGGCCCGCCCTCGGAGGTGCTGTCCGAGCAGCTGCTGTCCGACGTGTTCGACCTCGACGCGAAGGTGCTGCCAGACCCGGTCGCGGGCACCCCGCTCGTAGTGCCCGTGAGCGCCCACCTGAGCCCCGACCGAGGCTGAGGTTCAGCACCAGCCCCCGCAGTGAAGGCCACCATGCCTGCGTTCAACGCAGTGAAGGCCACCATGCCTGCGTTCACCCGCCTCCCACCACGACCCAACCGGAGACGCTGCGCGCCGCTACGCCTGATTCCACGCGGTGAAGGTGACCTTCGCTGCGGCTGAGGCTGCAGTTGCGGGAACGGGTCAGCGGCCGCTGGAGCTTTCGTTGACCAGCCATTCGGCGGCGTCGCGGAGTTTGATGTTCGCGTGCTGTGAGGCCTGGACGAGCAGCTCGAACGCGCGGTCGGGGCCCACGCCGTGGCGCTGCATGAGGATGCCCTTGGCCATGCCGATGACGTCGCGCGTGCGCAGGGCGTTCTGCAGCTGTTCGAGCCCGCGCGACCCGGCGAGCGCGATCGCGGCGTGCGCGGCGAACAGCTCGCCGACACGCTCGGCCTCCGCGTCGAACGCGCCCGGCACCGACGAGTAAAGGTTCAGCGCTCCGATCACGGTCTTGCTGGTGAAGAGACGGAAGCACAGCATCGAACGGATGCCTGCGCGCGTGGCGCGCTCGGCGAACCTCGGCCAGCGGTCGTCCCGCACGAGGTCGCCGGTGCGGTAGACGGGGCCGTCGAGGATCGCGTCGACGCACGGCCCCTCACGCAACTCGTGCTGCCACTGGTCGAGCTTGGCGACCAGGTCGTTGGAGGGTGCCACGGACCGCATCTCGCCGCGTTCGACGAAGGAGATCCCTGCCTGCTCCGCCCCGGGCACGGTCAGTGCCGTTGCCGCCACGATCTGCTCGACGGTGCGCTCGACGTCGGGTTCCGGCTCGAGCGACCGGGCGATCTTGCTCAGGACGCCGGCCAGCCCCTCGGGTTCTCCAGGGCCCGCCACGGGCGTCAGCTCGTCGGTCATTCCGCCAGCATCACACACCGCCACCCGGAACGCCGCAAACCGCGAGCGCCGCGACGTGCGCATCGGGATCGCCGAAAAGCTGCGCGCTGCCGTGCGCCCTCCGGAAATACAGGTGCGCGTCGTGCTCCCAGGTGATGGCGATGCCGCCGTGCAACTGGATCATCTCGGCGGCGATGTGCCGCAGGGCCTCCGAGCAGACGACCTTCGCGACCGCGGCGTCCAGCGGCAGCTCCGCGGCGTCGTCGACGGCGGAGCGCACGGCCGCGTGCACGGCCGACCGCGCCTCCTCCAACCGGACGAACGCGTCTGCCATGCGGTGCTTGAGCGCCTGGAACCCGCCGATGGGCCTGCCGAACTGGTGCCGTTGCAGGCTGTACTCGACGGTGGCCTCAAGCGCCCGCTCCGCCGCCCCGGCCTGTTCCGCGGCGAGCGCGACGAGAGCGACATCCCGGACGTGTCGCAGGCACGGCGTGTAGTCACCCCGGTCAAGGCGGCGGGCTGGCACTCCGGCGAGGTCCACGGTGGCAAGCCTGCGGGCGGGGTCCAGCGACGGGGTGTGCTCACGCCGCACCCTGGCGGCGGCGGTGTCCACCTCGAACAGTCCGGTTCCCTCGCCCGTGCGGGCTGCGACGAGCAGCACGTCGGCGAGATCCCCGTCGAGCACGTAGGAGGCCGTTCCGGTGAGGGTGGAGCCGTCGGCCTGCACGGCGGGCTGTTCGGGAGACCAGTTGCCCTCCGGCCCGCTCCAGGCGAGCGCGGCGATGCGGCTGCCCTCCGCGATGCCGGGCAGCAGCCGCGCGCACGCGTCGGTGTCGCCCGTCGCGAGCAGCGCCTGTGCCGCGAGCACGGCGGAGCCGAACAGCGGGCACGGTGTCAATGTGCGGCCGAGCTCGTGGAGCACGACGCACGACTCGGCGAGCGTCGCGCCGACGCCGCCGTAGCGCTCGGGCACGGCCAGTGCCGCGACGCCGATCTGCCCGGTCAGTACCGACCACAGCTCGTGGTCGTAGCCGAGCCGGGTCTCCACGGCTGTCCTCGGCTCGGAGCGTTTGGCGAGCAGTCCGCGCACGGCCTCCCGCAGCGCCGTCGTCTCATCCATCGCGCACATCCAGCCCGGCGAGCACGCGCGCCCGATGCCAGGCCGCGCCACCCCACGCCCCGGTCAGCGCCCGCACCCGGGTGAGCCACAGGCCCAGGTCGTGCTCGGCGGTGTAGCCGATGGCGCCGTGCACCTGCAGTGCCGTGCGGGCGGCAAGGTAGGCGGCCTCGCCCGCCGCGACCTTGGCGGCGGACACGTCGCACGCGGTCATGGTGACCGCGGCGCCGTGCACGAGCGGCCGCGCGAGCTCCAGCCGCGTCGCCACGTCGGCGAGCAGGTGTTTCACGGCCTGGAACGAGCCGATGGCCCTGCCGTACTGTTCGCGCTGCCTGGCGTACGCGCTCGCCTGCTCCAGCAGCCACCGCCCGGCGCCGGCGAGCTGCGCGGACACGGCGAGCAGGCCCAGCTCGAACGCCTCCCCGGGTGCGTCTCCGAGCGCCTCGCCAGCTCGCACCCGGAACAGCCGCCGGGCGGCGTCCACCGACCGCACGGGTCCCGCCACGCTGCGGGCCCGCTCCACGCCGCCGTCGCGCACGCGCAGCACGAGCCCCGCGACATCGGCGTCGAGCGCGTACGGCACGAGCGGCGGCGAGGCCACGGTGGCGAGCAGTTCGCCGGAGGCGAGCGCGGGCAGCGACTCCCGCGGCGCGAGGCGCGGCGCCACCGCGACCGACTCGACGAGCGGCCCCGGCACGGCGTGGTAGCCGAGCACCTCGAACGCCACCACCAGGTCGGCGGCCGAGGCACCGAGCCCGCCGTCGCGCTCAGGCACGAGCAGTGCGGGCACGCCGAGGTCGGCCAGGTCGCGCCAGATCTTGAGGCCGGGCTCATGTCTGCCCTCGCCCCACTCGCGGACGGCAGCGGGCGTGTCTGCTCCGGCCAGCAGGTCGTGCAGGCTCTCGGCGAACTGCTTCTGCTCCGCGGTGGGGGCGAATCTCATCGGGCCTCCCTCGGCAGGCCGAGCAGGCGTTCGGCGATCGTGTTGCGCTGGATCTGGTCGGTGCCGCCGTAGATCGGGCCCGCGAGTGAGAACAGGTAGCCGTCGGTCCACGGCCCGGCGACCTCGCCCTCGGGACCGAGCAGGTCGAGCGCGGTCTCGTGCAGCGCGACGTCGAGGTGTGACCAGAACAGCTTGTTGACGCTGGACTCCGGGCCGAGGCCGCCGCCCTCGGCGAGCCTGGTGACCGTGCCGTACGTGTAGAGCTGGTAGGCCCGCGCGCCGATCCACGCGTCGGCGACCCGCTCCGCGACGGCCGCGGGCTCGCCCTGCTCCCGCCACAGCGTCACGAGCCGGTCCGCGGCGGCGAGAAAGCGGCCGGGGCTGCGCAGCGACAGGCCGCGCTCGTTGTTGGCCGTGGTCATCGCCACCCGCCAGCCCTCGCCGGGCTCGCCGATCACGTCGGTGTCGGGCACGAGCACGTTGTCCAGGAAGATCTCCGCGAACCCCGGCTCGCCGTCGAGCTGCGGGATCGGCCGCACCGTCACACCCTCGGCGCGCAGGTCGAACATGAGGTAGGTGAGCCCGCGATGCCGCTGCGACTCCGGATCGCTGCGGAACAGCCCGAAGGCCCGGTCGGCGAAAGCGGCCCGCGAGCTCCACGTCTTCGCGCCCGAGGCCAGCCAGCCGCCGTCGGTGCGCACCGCCCGGCTGCGCAGCGCGGCGATGTCGCTGCCGGCCTCTGGCTCCGACCACGCCTGCGCCCACACCTGCTCGCCGCGGGCCATGGGCGGCAGGATCCGGTCGCGCTGCTCCTGGGTGCCGTGGGCGAACAACGTGGGGGCGAGCATGAAGATCCCGTTCTGTCCGACCCGGCCGGGCGCGCCGGCCGCGTAGTACTCCTCCTCGAACAGCAGCCACTGCAGCAGGGACGCGTCGCGGCCCGTGTACTCGCGCGGCCACGACACCACGGACAGGCGCGCGTCCGCGAGCTTCGCCTCCCACTCGCGGTGCTGGGCGAAGCCCTCCGCGGTGTCCATCGAGGACAGTGCGGGCCGCGGCACGTGCTCGGCGAGCCACTCCCGCACCTCGTCTCGGAAGGCCGCAGACGCCTCGTCGATGTCGAGGTCCACTAGCGGGCCCCGTTCCCGTCCCGCATCGACCGCGCCGTCTGCCCGCCGAGCGAGTCGGCCGAGGTCTCCGCGTTGTGGGCGTGCGCGAAGTGGTGCAGGCCGAAAACCGAGTCCATTCCGGACCGCAGGCCCATCAGGTCCTCGGCCTGGTTCACCGCCTTCTTCGCCAGCGCCAGCCCGAACGACGGCATCGCGGCGATCTTCCCGGCCAGCTCCAGCGTGCGCTGCCCCAGCTCCGCGCGCGGCACCACCCGGCTCACCATGCCCCACTCCTTCGCCTGGTGGACATCGAAGCGCTCGCCGGTGAACAACACCTCCTTGGCCGCCCTCGGCCCGAGCACCCACGGGTGCGCGAAGTACTCGACTCCGGGGATTCCCATGCGCACCACCGGATCGGCGAAGAACGCGTCGTCGGCGGCCACGATGAGGTCGCACACCCAGGCGAGCATGAGCCCGCCCGCGATGCACGCGCCCTGCACCGACGCGATCATCGGCTTGGGGATCTCCCGCCACCGGCGGCACATGCCCAGGTACACCTCGGACTCGCGGGCGAACCGCCGGTCGCCGCCCTCGCGGGTGGTGTGGTCCCACCACACCACCGCCCTGCGGTCGAAGGACTCGTCGGCATCCCGGCCGGGAGAGCCGATGTCGTGGCCCGCCGAGAAGTGCTTGCCCTCGCCCGCGAGGACGATCACCGTCACGTCGGGGTCGTCAACCGCGCGCGTGAACGCGTCGTCGAGCGCGTAGGTCATCGCCGAGTTCTGCGCGTTGCGGTACTCGGGGCGGTTCATCGTCACGAGCGCCACCCCGTCGCGGCGCTCGTAGCGGACCACGTCCGTCATGCGTCCTCCTTACCCAGCAGGCGTTTCAGCACCTTGCCCGAGGCGTTGCGCGGCAGCTCGGGTACGAACTCCACCGAGCGGGGCCGCTTGTAGTTGGCGAGGCGTTCCCGGCAGAACGCGAGCACGTCGTCCTCGGTGAGCTGCCCGCCGGAGACGACGAAGGCCCTGCCCACCTCGCCGAGCCGCCCGTCCGGCACGCCGACGACGGCGATGTCCTCGACGCCGTCGAGCTGCCGGAGCGCCTGCTCGACCTCGGCCGGGTAGACGTTGAAACCGCCGCAGATGTACATGTCCTTGAGCCGGTCGGTGATCGTCAGGTTTCCGTCGGCGTCGAGCGCGCCGACGTCGCCCGTGTGCAGCCAGCCGTCGGCGTCGATCGCCTGTGCCGTGGCGTCGGGGTCGCCGAGGTAGCCGAGCATCACGTTCGGGCCGCGCAGCAGGATCTCACCGGATCCGGCGATCGCGATCTCGAACCCCGCGGTGGCCCGGCCCGATGTGCGCGCCACGGTGTCCGGGTCGTCGCCGGGCCTGCACATCGTGGCCACCACGGCCTCGGTGAGCCCGTACGCGGTGAGCACGGTGCGGAAGCCGAGTTCGTCGCGCATGCGCTCGACGAGCGTCACCGGCACCGTGGCGGCTCCGGTGACCGCGAGCCGCAGGGACGAGAGGTCCCGGCCCGGCGCCTCGGGCAGCAGGCTCTGGAAGATCGTCGGCGCGCCGGGCAGCACCGACACCCGCTCCGCCTCGACGAGGTCGAGCAGCGACCCCGTGTCGAACACGGCCTGCGGTAGCAGCGTCGCCCCGGTGAGCAGGCTGACGAGGATGCCGGCCTTGTAGCCGAAGCTGTGGAAGAAGGGGTTCACCACGAGGTAGCGGTCGGTCTCGGTCACCTCGCCGCACTCGGCCCACGCCTGTGCCACGGCGAGCGCCTGCCGGTGTGCGGACTGCACGCCCTTGCTGCGGCCCGTGGTGCCCGAGGTGAAGAGGATGTCGCTCACGTCGTTCGGCGACACCGCGTCGGCACGCGCCTCGACCTTGGTCAGCGGCACGCGCTCGGCCACGTCGGGCAGGTCGGGCCAGTCGAGGACTCCCTCGGCCGGGGCGAGCGGGCCGGGCACCGGGACGCGGATGACCGTGCCGAGGTCGGGCAGGCCCTCCTCCCCGGAGGCCTCGCGGATCCCGGCGAGCCGGTCGGTGCCGAGGAAGTCGCCCGCGACCACCAGCGCACGGGCGCGGCTGCGGCGCAGCAGGTCGACCGTCTCGGCCCCGGTGAACCGGGTGTTGACGGGTACGAGCGTCGCGCCCGCGTAGTGGGCGCCGAGCGCGGCCACGATCCAGTGGTGGGTGTTGGGCGAGTTGATCGCCACGCGGTCGCCCGCCCGGACACCTCCGGCGGCGAACACTCGCGCCAGCATTCGAACATGTTCTAGAAGTTCGGCGAACGTCAACCGCACGTCGCCGTCCACCACGGCCTCACGGGATCCGAACAGCTGCGCCGCAGCCCTGACCGCACCGGGGATCGACCGCGCGATGTGCGTCTCTGCCATCTCGCTCCCTCACTGGACGCGAAATCTAGAACGTGTTCTCATTATGCCAGTGAACCGTAGCAGGAGGTGAGGGTGAAGGACCACGAGCTGTTCCGCCGTGAGGTGGCGGACTGGCTGGCCGAGAACCTCACCGGCGAGTTCGCCGGGCTGCGCGGGCTCGGCGGCCCCGGCCGCGAGCACGAGGCGTTCGACCTGCGCCTGGCCTGGGAACGGCACCTCGCCGCGTCCGGCTGGACGTGCGTCGGCTGGCCGCGCGAGTTCGGCGGGCGCGGGCTGAGCCTCGAGGAGCAGGTGATCTTCCACGAGGAGTACGCGGCCTCCGGCGCCCCCGCGCGCGTCGGCCACCTCGGCGAACAGCTGCTCGGGCCAACGCTCATCGCACTCGGTACGCCCGAGCAGCGGCAGCGGTTCCTGCCGAAGATCGTGGCCGTCGAGGAACTGTGGTGCCAGGGCTACTCCGAGCCGGGCGCGGGCTCGGACCTGGCGGCGGTGTCGACGTCGGCTCGGCTCGACGGCGACACGTGGGTGGTGAGCGGGCAGAAGATCTGGACCTCCCTCGCCCACGTCGCCGACTGGTGCTTCGTGCTGGCCCGGACCGAACCGGGCTCGCGGCGGCACGCGGGGCTGTCGTACCTGCTCGTGCCGCTGCGGCAGGACGGCGTCACCGTACGGCCCATCCGGCAGCTCACCGGGACCTCGGAGTTCAACGAGGTGTTCTTCGACGGCGCGCGCACACCCGCGTCGATGGTGGTGGGCGAGCCCGGCGACGGCTGGCGCGTCGCGATGGCGACTCTGGGCTTCGAACGCGGCGTGTCCACGCTCGGCCAGCAGATCGGCTTCCGGCGCGAGCTGGAGGGCGTGATCGAGCAGGCCAGGCGCACGGGCACGATCGACGACCCCGTGCTGCGGGCGGACCTCACGCGCGCGTGGATCGGCCTGCGCGTGCTGCGCGCCCACGCGCTGCGCACGCTCGGCGATGAGGCGGGTCCCGAGGTGGCCGTGGGCAAGCTGCTGTGGGCGCAGTGGCACCGCCGCCTCGGCGAGCTGGCCATGCGCGCGCGGGGCGCGCGGTCGCTGACCCACGACGGCGAGCCCGACGAGTGGCAGCGGTTGTTCCTGTTCTCCCGCGCCGACACCATCTACGGCGGCTCCGACGAGATCGAGCGCAACATCATCGCCGAGCGCGTGCTCGGCCTGCCGAAGGAGGCGCGCGCGTGATACCCGAGTACCCACCGGGCCGGGATCTGCTGGCGGGCAAGGTCGTGGTGGTCACGGCCGCCGCGGGCACCGGCATCGGCTCCGCCGTCGCGCGGCGCGCGCTCGAGGAGGGCGCGTCCGTGGTCGTGAGCGACTGGCACGAACGGCGGCTCGCCGCCACGGCCGCCGAGCTGGCCGAGCTCGGCAAGGTGCACGCGATCCCCTGCGACGTCACCGACGAAGCGCAGGTCCAGTCCCTCGTGGACGGTTCTTGCGACCAGTTCGGACGGATCGACGTGCTGGTGAACAACGCCGGGCTCGGCGGCACGAAGTCCATTCTGGACATGACCGACGAGGAGTGGTCTCGGGTGCTGGACGTGACGCTGGGCGGCACGTTCCGCTGCACCAGAGCGGCACTGCGCCGGTTCGTCCAGCAGGGCGGCGGTGGCGTGATCGTCAACAACGCGTCGGTGGTGGGCTGGCGCGCACAGGCGGGTCAGGCGCACTACGCGGCGGCCAAGGCGGGCGTCATGGCGCTCACGCGATGTGCCGCGATCGACGCCGCAGAGCACGGGATCCGCGTCAACGCCGTCGCCCCGAGCCTCGCGATGCATCCGTTCCTCGCCAAGGTCACCAGCGACGAGCTGCTCGAGCAGCTCGAGCGGCGTGAGGCTTTCGGGCGCGCCGCTCAGCCGTGGGAGGTCGCCAACGTCATGGTCTTCCTCGCCAGCGACTACGCCAGCTACCTCACCGGCGAGACCGTCTCCGTGTCCAGCCAGCACCCCTAGGAGTTCTTCGTGGCCGAGGCCTACCTCATCGACGCGCTGCGCACACCCGTCGGCAAGCGGGGCGGCGCGCTGTCCACAGTGCACTCGGCGGATCTCGCCGCCCACGTGATCGGCGCGGTCGTCGAGCGCAGCGGCGTCGATCCCACGCTCGTGGACGACGTGATCCTCGGCTGCACCGACACGCTCGGTCCGCAGGCGGGCAACATCGCGCGCACGGCGTGGCTCGCGGCGGGGCTGCCCGACCACGTGCCCGGCGTGACCGTGGACCGGCAGTGCGGGTCGTCGCAACAGGCGGTGCACTTCGCGGCGCAAGCGGTGCTGTCGGGAACCGCGGACGCCGTGGTCGCGGGCGGGGTGCAGAACATGAGCCGGATCCCGATCAGCGCGGCGATGCTGGCCGGGCGCGAGTACGGGTTCGACGACCCGTTCTCCGGGTCGAAGGGCTGGCAGGAGCGTTACGGCAGCGCGGAGGTGTCGCAGTTCCGCAGCGCGGACATGATCGCCGAACACTGGGACATCACGCGCGAGGACATGGAGGCGTACGCCTACCGCAGTCACCAGCGGGCGCTCACGGCCGTCGAGGAGGGCCGGTTCGAGCGCGAGATCGTGGCCTTCGCGGGGTTCGCCGTCGACGAGGGCCCTCGTCCCGACACGACGCCGGAGAAGATGGCCGGGCTGAAGCCGTTGAGCGAGGGCTCGCGGCTCACGGCGGCCGTGGCGAGCCAGATCTCCGACGCGGCGAGCGCGGTGCTGCTGGCGTCGGAGCCGTTCGTGAACGAGCACGGACTGAAGCCCAGGGCGCGGATCCACCACATCTCGGTGCGCGCCGCCGATCCGGTGTGGATGCTGACCGGTCCCATTCCCGCGACCGCCCACGCGCTGCGCAAAACGGGGCTGACCATCGACGACATCGACCTCTTCGAGGTCAACGAGGCGTTCGCGAGCGTGGTGCTGGCCTGGCTCGACGAGACCGGAGCCGATCCGGACCGCGTCAACGTCAACGGCGGCGCGATCGCTCTCGGTCATCCCATCGGGGCGACCGGTACGAAGCTGCTGGCGACCCTGCTGAACGAGCTGGAGCGCACCGGTGGCCGTTACGGCCTGCAGACCATGTGCGAGGGCGGCGGCACCGCGAACGTAACCATCATCGAACGCCTCTGACGCTCGCGAGTCCCCCGCTCCCGTCCGCGAGTCCCCCGCTCTGGCGCGCGAGTCCCCCGCTCCCGCCCGCGAGTTCTGCACTCGGGCACGCGAGTTCTGCACTCGGGCACGCGAGTTGCCCGCTCCGGACGACGCGAGGTATCGCACTCGGCGGCTCCGCGGCGGCGACACGGACACGGGCACGCACGACTCGGCGTCCGGAGCGGGCCACTCACGCGCCGGAACGGGCGACTCGCGGGCCGGAGCGGGCCACTCGACGTCCGGAACGGGCCACTCGACGTCCGGAACGGGCCACTCGCGGGCCGGAACGGGCCACTCGGCGTCCGGAACGGGGGACTCGCGGGCCGGAGCGGGGGACTCGCGGGCCGGAGCGGGGGACTCGCGGGTGTCAGGGGGCGTCGGTCACCTGGGCCGGCAGGGCGCTCAGGATCGCTTCCGCGTCGGCCACCACGCGGTCGACCAGCTCGGCCACCGTGGGCAGGTCGTCGAGCAGGCCCACCACCTGGCCGGAGGCCAGCACACCCGCATCGGTCCGCCCTTCGACGAGCCCCGAGCGCAGCAGCATCGGGGTGTTCGCAGCCATCACCACCTGGCTCCACGTCAGCTCGTTTCCGCGCTTCATCGCCAGCCCCTCGCGGACCATCGCCGACAACGAGAGCCCCGTCAGCGCCCGAAAACGCAACGCGTTGCGCAGCGCCTGCCCGAGAGCGCGCAACCGGCCCGCCGACTCCAGCCGCTCCACCAGCTCGGTCCGCAGGACGCGGTGCGGCAGGCCGTCGACCCGCTTCGTCACCACGGTGCCGGCGAGGCCCTGCCCGAGGTAGTACCGCTTGACGTCGTCGGGCACCGTGCTGTCCTTCGTCAGCAGGAACCGGGTGCCCATCGCCACCCCGGCGGCCCCGTACGCCAGCGCCGCCGCGAGCCCGCGCCCGTCGAAGAACCCGCCGGCCGCCACCACGGGGATATCCACGGCGTCGAGCACCGACGGCAGCAGCAGCGTCGTCGCCACCGCTCCCGTGTGCCCACCGCCCTCGCCGCCCTGCACGATCACGGCGTCGGCACCCCACCCGGCGACCTTCTCCGCGTGCCGCGCCGCACCGACGGAGGGGATCACGACGGCGCCGTTGTCCTTCAGCTTGGCGATCAGCTCCCTGCGCGGCGCCAGCGCGAACGACGCCACGCGCACACCCTCGGCGATCAGCAGGTCCACGCGCTCGCCCGCGTCGTCGGCGTCGGCCCGCAGGTTGACGCCGAAGGGGTTCGCGGTGCGCTTCTTGGTCTCGGCGATCGCAGCGGCCAGCTCGTCGTAGGTCATCGTCGCCGACGCGAGGATGCCGAGTCCCCCCGCCTCGGCCGTCGCCGACACGAGCCGGGGACCGGCCACCCAGCCCATCCCCGTCTGCACCACGGGATGCCGCACGCCCACCAGGCGCGTCAGCGCGGTCTCGATCACGATCGGACTTCCCGGTCCCGCGACCCCGATGGGTCGAGCACCTCGCGGATCAGCCGCAGCTCCTCGGCGGAAGGCAACCGGGTCACGCCCGCGCCGTCCAGCTCGATCTCGAACGACGTCGCCTCCACCACCTCGGCGGCCTCGACGCCGAGATGCAGCGACACCGCGCGCATCCCGTGGTCCTGGCCGCCGAAGTCGAACACGCCCAGGTTGGTCACCACGCGGTGCACGTCGTGGAACCGCTGCGCCGACGGACCCGCCTTCGCGGCGTTGTCGTACCCGACCCCGGACACGACGTCCACGGACGGGACGAACACGCGCCTGCTGTGCCGGGGAACCCAGTAGCTGGTGCGGTGGTTGACGGTGTTGCCGGGCGCGCCGCGAACTCCGAGCAGCTGCTTGACGGGCCGCTCGTGGTCGCCGATCGCGGAGATGTTCTGGTTGCCGTACCGGTCGATCTGGTTGGCGCCCATCACGACGTGCCGCCGTCCGTGCGGCACGATCATCTCCAGCATCTTGCGGAACGGCTGCCAGCCCTCCACCGCGCCGCCCGCGTCGAGCAGGTACGCCTCGCCGTCGGAGAGCAGCAGGTCGGGCTCGAACGTCAGCCTGGCCAGCCGCGCGCCGATCGAGGGCACCAGGCCCATCGGGCTCACCAGCAGCTCACCGTCGCCGCGGAACAGCTCCGCGACCGCGACGATCGCCACCTCGGCCCTGCTCGCGTCGTTCACTTCGCCTCCTCCGCGAACCGTGCGACCTCTTTCTGGTACGCCCGCTCGTCCCCGGACAGGAAGCGGTCGGCGAAGCCGGGCCAGCGCTCGGGGTCCTTGGCGCATTCGGCGTAGTGCCGCTGGAACGCCTCGTCGCGGCCGTAGTCGGGCACGGCAGTGGTGAAGTGGGCTCCGCGCGGCGCCTCGACCACGGCGTCCACAGTGGACCGATTGAGAAGCAGTGACTGTACGGGCCCCTCGTCCAGGAGGTCACCGGTTTCCACCACCTTCTCCACCGACACGATCCGCTGTTTCGCGGCGAGGCAGAAGAGGTCGTCGAAGTACGGGTCGGGGCCGAGGTACTGCGCGTTGCCGCGCGCGTCGGCGCGGTTGAGGTGCACGAACGCGACGTCGAGCTCCTGCGCGGGCACGGCGACCAGCTCCTCGCCGTCGGCGTAGGGCGAACGCACGGTCCGCAGGCCGGGGTTGACGCGCAGGACGTCGGAGCCGAGTCCGGCGCGCGTCGGCAGGAACGGCAACCGCTGCGCGGCCGCCGACAGCGCCGCGGCGAACATGCCCTCGTCGTACTCGGTCACCTCAACGGCCCCGGACTCGCGCACGCGCCCGAACCACGGGTCGAACGGGATGGAGTCGAGGGTCACGAAGCCGAACACGACCCGCCGCAGCTTGCCGGCCGAGGCCAGCAGGCCGATGTCGGGCCCGCCGTAGGACACCACGGTGAGGTCCTTCACCGGCGAGCGCAGGATCGCGCGCACCAGCGACATCGGCTTGCGCCGGGAGCCCCAGCCGCCGATGCCGATCGTCATGCCGTCTTCCAGCCCGGCGACGACCTCGTCGGCGGTGGCGGTCTTGTCGGCCATCACGTGTCCTTGTCGTCCAGGAACTTCTGGCGCGCCTCGTCGGAGGCGCCCAGCAGGTTCAGCTCGAAGGTGAAACCCTGCTCGAAGCGGTAGCTGCGGTGCACGTCCTGCGGGTCGATGCCGTTCAGCGCCTCCTTGGCGGCCCTGATCACCCGCGTGTCCTTCTTCGCGATGTCGCGGGCCACGTCCAGCGCGGCCTCGTCGAGGTCGGCGCGCGGCACCACCCGGTACACCGAGCCGTAGCCGTGCAGCTGCCCCGCGCTGACCGTGCGGGCCGTGAAGTACAGCGTGCGCAACAGGTGCGGCGGCACGAGCCGCGCGAGGTGGGTGGCCGCGCCGAGCGCGCCGCGCTCCACCTCCGGCACGCCGAACGTCGCGTCGTCTGAGGCCACCACCACGTCGGCGTTGCCGACGAGCCCGATCCCTCCGCCGAGGCAGAAGCCGTGCACCGCGGCGATCACGGGCACCGCGCAGTCGTACACCGCGCCGAACGCCGCGTAGCAGCCGCGGTTGGCGCCCACCAGCGCCTCGTAGCCGGTGCTGCGCTGGATCTCCTTGATGTCCACCCCGGCGTTGAACCCCCGGCCCTCGGCGCGCAGCACCACCGCGTGCACGTCGGGGTCCCTGCCCGCGGTCTCGATCGCGTCCGCGAGGTCGAACCAGCCCCGCACGGGCAGCGCGTTGACGGGCGGGAAGTCGACGGTGACCACCTCGATGTGGCTCGCGGGCCTGCTGGTGACGATGCCCATCAGCGCGCCCCGTAGACCGGCTCGGGTTCGGGTGCCCGCTCCAGCAGCCTGGCGACGACCGGCCCCAGCTCGGCCGGTTCCCAGCGGGCGCCCTTGTCCTCGGCGGGACCGTGCCGCCAGCCCTGCGCGAGCGACACCTGGCCGCCCTCGACCTCGAACACGCGGCCCGTCACCTCAGCGGACTCCTCGCTGCCGAGCCACACCACGAGCGGCGAGACGTTCTCGGGCGCCATCACGTCGAAGCCGTCTTCCGGCGCGGCCATCATCTCGGCGAACACCTCCTCGGTCATGCGGGTGCGGGCCGAGGGGGCGATGGCGTTGACGGTCACGCCGTAGCGAGCCAGCTCCTCGGCCGCCACCACGGTGAGCCCCGCGATCCCGGCCTTGGCGGCCACGTAGTTGCCCTGCCCGACGCTGCCGAGCAGGCCCGCGCCCGAGCTGGTGTTGATCACACGCGCGCTCGGTTTCCGGCCCGCCTTCGCCTCGGCCCGCCAGTGCGCCGCCGCGTGCCGCAGCGTCGCGAAGTGCCCCTTCAGGTGCACGCGGATGACGGCGTCCCACTCGTCCTCGGCGAGGTTGACGAGCATCCGGTCGCGCACCACACCGGCGTTGTTCACGAGCACGTCCAGCCGTCCGAAGTGTTCGAGCGCGGAGCTGATCAGCCGCTGCGCTCCCGCGAAGTCGGCCACGTCGTCGGTGTTGGCCACGGCCTTGCCGCCGAGCGCCTCGATCTCGGCGACGACGTCGGCGGCCGGTCCCTCGGCGGTGGCCGAGCCGTCGAGCGCAACGCCGACGTCGTTGACCACCACCTGCGCGCCCTCGGCCGCGAACGCGAGCGCGTGCGCGCGGCCGATGCCCCGCCCGGCTCCGGTGACGATCACGACCCGGCCCTGACACAGTCCACTGCTCATTCGTGCTCCCCGTGGTTGACGTCGGTGGCGGCGAGGAAGGCGGGCAGCTCGCCACCGCCGTGGACGAGCAGCGTGGCGCCGCTGACGTAGGAGGCCAGCGGAGAGGCGAGGAACAGCGCGCAGTTGCCGATCTCCTCGGGCTCGGCGAGCCTGCCGAGCGGCACCGTCTTGCCGACGGCCGCGACCGCCGCCTCGCTGCCGTAGTGCAGCTCGCCGCTCTCGGTGCGGACCATGCCGACGTCGAGCGCGTTCACACGCACCTTCGGCGCCCATTCGACGGCGAGACTGGCGGTGAGGTTGTCGAGCCCGGCCTTGGCGGCGCCGTAGGCGGCGGTGCCCGGTGACGGCCTGCGCCCGCTGACGCTGCTGATCATCACGATCGAGCCGCCGGAGTCCTGCCGCTGCATCACGGCGTTGGCGTGCTGCGCGACGAGCAACGGCGCCAGCAGGTTGAGCCGGATCACCTTGTCGTGGAAGCGGGGCGACGCCCCGGCCGCGGGCGCGTACGGCGCGCCGCCCGCGTTGTTGACGAGCACGTCGAGCCTGCCGTGCTCGTCGAGAACCTGTTGCAGCATGTGCTCGACCTGATCGGGCTCGCGCACGTCACAGCGGATGAACCCTGACTCGGCGTTCTCGGGCCGGTTGCGGGCGCAGGTGACCACGGTCGCGCCGTTCTCCCGGAAAACCCGGGCGATCCCCGCGCCGACCCCGCGGACGCCACCGGTCACCAGCACGACGGCACCGTCCTGCCGCACGTCCGGCACTGCCACGGCCACCTCCGCTCGTTCGCCTGCCCTCGAAACTAGAACACGTTCTCGAAATGGACAAGCGCCGGGGCGACCCGGGCCGCTACCGCACCTCGGCGGGCAGGCCGCACAGCTGCGCCGCCGCGGCCCACAGGTCCTCCTCCCTGGCCTCGTCGTAGGACTCCGGCGACGACGGCACGGCCTTGCCGCGGTCGAGGTAGGACCCGCTGGCCCCTGGCCGCGGTCCCATCGCGGTCTTGGCCAGCAGCCTGCCCGCCGCCACGGGTCCCATCGCGAACGGCGTCGCGCGTGCCAGCTGCAGCACCGTCCGCGCGGCGAACCGGCTCACCGGATCGGCGTCGCGCACGAGCCCCGTGCCCGGCACCAGTCCGGGGTTGTACGTGTAGCCGTCGACACCGTCCGGCAGGCGGCGCGCAAGCGCGTGCACCAGGTACAACACCGCGAGTTTGCTCGTCGCGTACGCCCGCCTGCCCTCGCGCACCCCGCCCGGCCTGGGCCGGGCCAGCTCGGCCACCGTCGTCCACCTCGGTGCCGGGATCAGCCCGCCGCTGTGTTTGAAGTCGCCGAAGTGCACGTCGCTGCCCACCACGACGATCCGCGAGCCCCGCTCGAACCGGTCGAACAGCAGCCGCAGCAACAGGTAGTTCGCGAGCACGTTGACGCCGAACGTGGCCTCGAACCCGTCCTCTGTCGCCCGCGTCGTCGAGACCATCTGCAGGCCGGCGTTGCCGAGGAAACCGGTCAGCGGCGGCAGTTCCCCGACGTCGATCCTCCGCTCGATCTCCTGGACCGCCTTGCGGATGTCGGCGAACGAAGCCAGATCGGCGGAGACGGTGGAAACGTTGCGGTTTCCGGTCTTGCCAGCCAGCTCCGTGGCGAGGCGGTCGCCGTTCGCACCGCGCACGGTCAGCAGGAGGTGCTGGTCCGGGTGATCTCGCAGCAGCTGCTCGGCGGCCTCCCGGCCCAGGCCCCGGCTCGCGCCGGTCATCAGCAGAGTTCCCATGTCTCCCTCTCAGCGGAATTCCGTTCCATATGGAACTGAGTACCACTATAGACACGGTACCGCCCACGTACAATGACGGCCATGTCCGACCGGGTCCCGTTGCGCGAGCGCAAGCAGCAACGCGTGCGGGAGCAGATCATCAAGGCCGCGTTCGAGCTGTTCGCCGAGCGCGGCTACGCACACGTCACCGTCGCCGACATCGCCGAGCGCGCCGAGGTCGGCCGCACGACGTTCTTCCGGTACTTCGGCGACAAGCAGGAGGTCGTGTTCTACGAGGAGCAGGCCATCCTCGACGGCATCATCGAGCGCCACGGCGCGCTGACGCCGGAGCGGCCCACGCTCGCCGAGGCGGTCGAGCACCTCCGCGCGGCCACCGTGGCGATCTGTGAGGACGTGACGAGCGACGCCGAGCACTACCTCACGTACCTCCGGCTCGTGAACGAGACGCCCGAGCTACGGGACCGGAGCACGCGGAAGTTCGCGCTCTACACCGGCACGCTGACCGAGAACCTGCGCGAGCGGGGCGCCACGGAGCTCGTCGCCACGCTCGCGCCCCAGCTCGCACTCGCCTGCTTCAACGCGGCCGTCCAGCTCGCCGGCGACGACCCGGAGGCGCTGCCGCGCGCGGTCGACGCCGCGTTCGACGAGCTCACGGCTCGCTGACCGCCCCGGAGGCACGCACGGGGAGCAGGGCACAGCCCGACACGGACTCGAACGGCTCCAGCGCGGCCGGATCGCCGTCGTCCACGATCACCGTGTGCTCGCGGTCCATCGGGGCCCAGTACGAGAACGGCGAGCTGTCCAGTTTGGAGTGATCGACGAGCACATAGGACTCTCGCCCGGCGTGTAGCATCGCGTGCTTGAGCTGTGCCTGCTCCAGCGTCGGAGCGCACAGCCCGCGCCGCGCGGTCAGCCCGTCCGCGCCGAGGAACACGCGATCCGGCGTGATGTGCCTCAGCTGCTGCTCGACGGTCGGGCCGAGGATGGCCTCGTTGGGGTGCCGCAGCCGCCCGCCGAGCACCACCACGTCGATGTCGGGGCTGTCGGCGAGCGCGAGCAGCACCGTGAGCCCGTTGGTCACCACGGTGAGGCCCGACCGGCCGGCCAGGTGGTGCGCGAGCCGCCCCGTGGTGGTGCCCGCGTCGAGCAGCACCACCTCGCCGTCGCGCACCAGCCCGGCGGCGGCCCTCGCGACCGCGTTCTTCTCCTCGGCGTGGCTCGCGTCCTTCTCCCGCAGGGTGCGCTCGACGCTGGGGCCGGTGTCGAGCGCGCCGCCGTAGGTGCGGACGACGTGCCCCTCCCTGGCCAGCTCGGTCAGGTCACGCCGGATCGTCGACGACGACACCCCGAACTGCTCGGCCAGCGCCTGGATACTGCTGTCGCCACCGCGCACGGCGGCGAGCAGCATCGTGCGCCGCTGGGTCGTCGTCTGCCGGGGAACGGTCACGCCGGAACTCTACGACGCCGTCGGCGGGTAGACGTCCCGCAGTTTGCCCGCGAACGGCGCCAGCTCGACGGCCGCGCGGAACGCCGCGCGCATCGTGCCCGCGTCGGCCTGCCCGGTGCCCGCGATGTCGAACGCCGTGCCGTGGTCGACCGACGTCCGCAGGATCGGCAGCCCGACCGTCACCGACACCGTCCCGTGGAAGTCCACCGTCTTCGACGCGATGTGCCCCTGGTCGTGGTAGAGCGAGAGCACGCCGTCGAAGCGGCCCTCCAGGCCCTGGTGGAACACCGAGTCGGCGGGAATCGGCCCCACGACGTCGAGACCGGCCTCCCGCGCGGCCTCCACGGCGGGCGCGATCGCGACGATTTCCTCGTCACCGAACTTGCCGTTCTCCCCGCCGTGCGGGTTGAGCGCGGCGACGGCGAGCTTCGGCTCGCTGGTGCCGAACACCTCCAGCGCCGTGTACGCCTCGCGGATCGAGTGCTCGATGTTCGGCTTGGTGATCCGGTCGAGCGCCTCTCGCAGCGAGAGGTGCCGCGTGGCGAAGAAGATCTTCAGGCCGCGCACCCAGAACATCGTGTTGAAGCGTTCCGACCCGGTCAGCTCGCCGAGCATCTCCGTGTGCCCCAGGTGCTTCGACCCGGCGGCCCAGATGGCCTCCTTGTTGATCGGCGAGGTCACCACGGCATCGACCTCGCCCGCGAGCGCGGCCTTGGTCGCGGTCTCGATCGCGGCCACGGCCGAACGGCCCGCCGTGCCGTCGACCTTGCCCCACGGCAGGTCGGCTGGCGCGATGCCGAGGTCGAGCACGTCGATCACGCCGGGCGTGAACCGGGCCTGCGACACCGACGAGATCGCGTTGACCTCCACGTCGAGCCCGCAGACGCCGATCGCCCTCCGCAGCACGGCCGCGTCGCCCACCGCCAGCGGGCGGGCCTGCTCGGTCGCCTCCTTGCCGGCGAGCGTGCGTGCGGTGATCTCCGGGCCGATGCCCACCGGATCACCGAGGGTGATGGCGAGGATGGGACGGTCGGTACTGGCTGCGGTCACTGCGCGGTTCCTCTCTCTCGTTGTGCGCTGACGCTGATCAGGTGCTCGACGCAGGCGAGCGCGGCGTCGCGGCCGCCGATCAGCCCGCCCTTCGTGGCGAAAGGCAGGCCGTCGTGCGGCCCCCCGACGAGCCTGCCCGCGACGGCGAGCGGCAGCACCTCGGCGTCGATGGCGAAGCCGTCGCTGGCGAGCGCGGCCGTGGTGGCCTCGGCCATGTCGCCGCCCGTCGCGTAGAGGCCGCCGAAGCGATGCTCGGTGAGCAGGATCGAGACGGCCTCGGCGAGCACCCTGGGAATGCGTTCCGCGGTCGCCGGGTCGATCAGCTCGCCAGGAGCGGGCTGGGACGTGCGGATTCCGGCCACCCGCACGCCCGGCCGCAGCAGCGCGGCGACGCGGTCGGCGATGGCACGGGCGTCGAGCCCGTCGAGCGCCACGTCCACGAACCGGGCACGCAGCACCTGCTCGAGCTCGAGCACCTGCTCCTGGGTGGTGCCGGTGATGCTCGCGACCACGGCGAGCACCGGGGGCAGCTCGTGCACGCCGGGACCGATGCCGAGCGCTGCCGTCAGCTGCACGGCGAAGGGTCCACTGTCGACGGAAACCCACCGGGTCCCGAGCTGTTGCTGGAGTTTCGCCGCCGCCTCGGCGATGATGCCGAGGTGCGCGTTGGTGGTGGCGTCGCACACGACGAGCGGCGCGTCCGTGGCCGCGAGTTCGCCGGCAAGAGTGTCCACACCGGACTCGACGACGTCGAGCGGGAGCTCGGCGATCGGCAGGTCGGTGCCCTGGCGCAGGATCGTCGCGACGCGGGAGGCCCTGACCGGCGTGAGCGGGTCGCGGGCGGCGGAGGTCTCGGCGAGCGGAACACCGTCGACCAGGTGCAGTCCGCCGACCGTCGTGCGGCCTGCGTCGGGGAAGGCCGGCACCACGAGCGCTCGCGTGCCCGGCTCCAGCACGCCGAGCAGCGCGTCGACCTCGGCGCCCACGTTGCCGCGCAGGGTGGTGTCCACGCGCTTGGCGATGAAGTCCACCGGCGTCACCGCGCCGACGGCCTCGCGCACGAGCTCCCTGGCCCGGTCGGCGGGGTACTGCCGCGTGCCGAGGTTGAGCACCACCACGTCGGCGCCCTCGGCGCACGGCACCCGCTCGACGCCGCTCACCGACACCGTGCGCAGGCCGGCGCGCGCGAACCGGGCACCGGTCGCGTTGCTGCCGGTGAGATCGTCGCCGATCACCAGCACGTGGGCCTTCACCGCGTTCACAACACCGCCCCTGCGAGCAGGACCAGCGGCAGCGAACCGAGCCACACCGCGGTGGTGATGCCGGACCAGCCGCGGATCGCCGCCGCGCCGTCGAGACCAGTGAACCGCGTGACGACCCAGAAATACGAGTCGTTGAAGTAACTGAACACCATCGAACCCGCGCAGCAGGCGATGGCGGCGGCCAGCGGCGACACCCCGAGCCCGGCCACGAGCGGAGCCGTGACCGACGCCGCCGTGATCATCGCGACGGTGCCGGAGCCCTGCGCGAGCCGCACCAGCGTGGCGATCAGGAACGGCACGAGCACGCCGGGCAGGCTCCACGACGCGATGGTCTCCGCCAGTGCGTCGCCGACCCCGGTGTCGCGCAGGACCTGGCCGAACGCTCCACCCGCACCGGTGATGAGGATGATGAGCCCCGCCGACGACGCCGCCTGCGAGAGCCAGCCCGCCACCTGGTTCCGCGTCGTCACCCGCGGCAGCAGGACGTAGACCGCGAGCACGAGCCCGATCAGCAGCGCCACCACGGGGCTGCCGACGAACGACAGCACGGCGGCGACGCTTGACGGCTCGTAGTCGTCACCGCTGAGCACGCCCTTGGCACTGCGGTCGACCGCCTCGGTGACGGTGTTGGCCACGATCAGCAGCAGCGGGACGAGCAGGGGCAGGGCTGCCAGCCACGCGGACATGCGCTTCGGCGCGGGCTCCTCGCCGTCCTCCCTCTCGCCGTCCTCGCTCTCACCGGTGCCGCCGTCGCCCGCGGACCCGCCCGTGACCACGGCGCTGCGCGAGGTGGCAGAGCCGTAGACCTCGGCCTTGACGTTCGGCAGCACGTGCTCCTCGAGCCGCGGCCCCATCCACTTCGCGTAGAACACCAGCAACGGCAGCAGCACGACGGAGAAGATCACTCCGGCGAGGATCATGCCGCCCACGTCGGCGCCGAGGATGCCCGCGACGCCGAGCGGACCGGGTGTCGGCGGCACGAGGTGGTGGGTGAGCGTCATCCCGCAGCCGAGCGCGAGGGCCAGCGTCACGTACCCCGCCCGCTTGCGCCGCGCGATCGAGCGCGCGAGCGGGTTCATGATCACGTAGCCGGAGTCGCAGAACACCGGGATCGACACGAGCGCGCCCGTGCCCGCCATCGCCCACGGCTCCCGGCCCCTGCCGAGCGCCCGCACGAAGGCCCTGGCCAGCGCGTCGGCCGCGCCGGAGACCTCCAGGATCTTGCCGACCCCCACCCCGAGGCCGATGACGATGCCGATGGCCCCCATCGTCGAGCCGAACCCGTCGGTGATCGACCCCAGGATGTCCGTCACCGGCGCGCCCGCGACGAACCCGGTGAGCAGCGCCGCGATGAGCAGCGCGACGAAAGCGTCCAGCCGGGTGCGCAGCACGATCAGCACGATGGCGCCGATCCCCAGTACGAGCGCAGCCAGCAGCTGAAGATCCACGGTGATCCTCCTTGGCGTTGAACGGAGCCGTCATCATGCCCCGAATCAGTCGCTCAGAACAAGCACCTTGGAGGAAAAAGTTGGAAATACTGCGCAACTAGTCCTTGGTCACCTGGTCGGCCAGCCTCTTGTCGAGGCTGACCCGCACCAGCGCGGCCGAGAACCGTGCGAGGTCGTCGTCCGGCACGAGTTTCGCCAGCTCGGAGGCGTTCTCGGGCAGGCCGACCCGTCCAGCACCGGACGTCGCCTTGCGGTCGAGGTACGGGCGCAGCTCGGGCCACACCTGCTGGGCCTCGCGGCAGAAGATGTCGGCGCCGACGGCACCGAGCCTGGGCAGTTCGCACAGCAAGTTGCGCAGTTCGCCAACATCGCCGGACGCCCGCTCCCGTAACCGCCGCAGGTCGCCCCGGTACTCGTCGAGCAACAGCCGCGCACCCTCTCCGAGCGCGGTGGCCGTGCTCTCGTCGTAGCGGACGTAGTGCGCGCGGCCGAGCGCGTCCACCCGCTCCTGCCACGACGTGTCCAACATCCTCCTCGGCGTCCCCGCGCCCGCCTTGACCAGCTCGCGCGCGGCGGCGACGGCGAGGTCGGCCTTGATGCGGGTGGACAGCAGCACGGAGAGCACCAGCAGCCGGTACAGCGGGGCCGGGGTGTCAGCGAGCTTGATGCCCGCCTCGCTCGCGTAGGTCCTCCCCGCCACGTCCAGCAGCCGCTTGGCGACGCGCTCTGGCTCCCTGCTCATCCCACCCGCGTACCCGGACGCCCGGGCGGCAACACCGGCGAGATGAACGATCATGGTTCCCTGAGTGACGTCGAACACATAGGCTGGGCGCCTCTCGACCGGCGAGACGAGGAGACATCCGTTGCCGTCCAACCAGACTTCGGTCGCCAGGCAGACCGACACCCTCACGATCCCCGTTCTGTTGCGCCGCAACGCAACCGAGTTCGCCGACCTGCCGGCGCTCACGTCACTGGACGCGGAGGGAACGCCGACGCTGACGTGGGGACAGCTGCGCGAGGAGGTGGCCTCGATCGCCGCCGGGTTCACCGACCTCGGCCTGCGCGCGGGCCAGCGGCTGATCATCATGGCGCCGAGCCGCCCCGAGCACCTCATCGCCGACCTCGCGGCCACCAACATCGCGGCCATCCCGTGCACCGCGTACTCGACGCTGAGCAGCGAGCAGATCGCCTTCGTCGTCAATCACAGCGCGGCGCCGATCGCGGTGCTCGCCGGGCGCGAGGAGCTGGACCGCTGGCTTCCGGTGCTCGACCAGCTGCCCAACCTGGAACACGTCGTCGTACTCGACCCCGTTGACCTCCCGCACGGCGACGACCGCTTCCTCACGTTCGCCGACCTGCGCGAGCGCGGCGCCGCCAGGCACGCGCGGGAACCCCAGGCGTTCGAGCAGGCGACCGACGAGATCAAGCCCGACGACCCGCTGTCGATGATCTACACCTCCGGCACCACGGGCGTGCCGAAGGGTGTGGTGCTCTCCCACCGCAACGCGATCCACGAGGCGCTCGCGATCCATTCGCTGCACGACAACCAGATGCACCTGAAGAACATCGCCTACCTGCCGCTGGCGCACATCGCCGAGCGCGAGCTGTCGATCTACCTGCCGATCGTCTACGCGGGGCACGTGCACACGCTCGCCGACGCGAAAGGTCTCGTCCCCGCGCTCGGCCGGGTGCGGCCCGACGTCCTGTTCGGCGTGCCGCGTGTGTGGGAGAAGATGGTCGCCGGCCTCAAGAACATGCTCGGCGGCGTGCCCGAGGAGCGGCGGACCGCGCTGTTGCAGGCCAACGAACTGCTGCAGGAGGGCTACAAACTGCGCAGCGCAGGCAAGGAGGTGCCCGCCGACCTCGCCGCCCGCATCGCCGAGACCGACGAGACCGTGCTCGCGCCGGTGCGTCAGCTGCTCGGCCTCGACAAGCTCACGCTGGCCTCCAGCGGCGCCGCGGCGCTCCCGGTGGAGGTCCTCTACTTCATCGCGGGCCTCGGCGTCGAGATCCAGGAGGTGTGGGGGCTCTCGGAAACCACCGGCGCCGTCACGTCCAACACCGCGGGCGCCTTCAAGGCGGGGACGGTCGGCAGGCCGCTCGCCGACGTCGAGGTGCGCACGGGCGAGGACGGCGAGTTGTTCGTCCGCGGCCCGATCGTCTTCCTCGGCTACTTGCAGGAGGACGGGTCGATCGAGCCGGCGACCGACGCCGAAAGGTGGTTCGCGACCGGCGACATCGGCACGATCGACTCCGACGGGTTCGTCACGATCACCGACCGCAAGAAGGAACTGATCATCACGGCGGGCGGCAAGAACATCGCACCGAGCCGGATCGAGGGCCTGCTGAAGGAGCACCAGCTCATCGGGCAGGCGGTGGCGATCGGCGACGGCAAGCCGTACGTCACCGCGCTGATCGTGCTCGACGACGAGATCGCTCCCGCGTGGGCGGCGGCGCGCGGCATCGAGGACACCGACGTGGCCGCGCTGGCCGGCCACCCCGACGTGCGAGCCGAGATCGACCGCGCCGTCGAGGCGGCCAACGAGCGGCTCGCCAAGGTCGAGCAGATCAAGCGGTACCAGCTGCTGGCGAAGGCGTGGACCCCGGAGAGCGGCGAGCTGACGCCGACGCTGAAGCTCAAGCGCCGCGTCATCGCCGAGCGGTACGAACCCGACATCGCCGCCCTCTACGCAGACTGACGCCACCGGCCCCCAAGGCCACCTTTGTTGCGTTGAACGCAACAAAGGTGGCCTTGGGGGCAGTCAGGTCAGGCGCTGCGGAGGGGGGTCGTGGGGCCCTCGGTCCACTTGCGCAGGCGCGGGGGCACACGCTTCTCCAGGCCGTACGGCTCCAGGTGAGCGCTGAAGACCTCGTCGAACGCGCGCTGCACGCTGTCGGAGTCCCACACCTGCCGTTCCAGGATCGGCGCCTTGAGATACGGCTGGCCGACGATGTGCAGCTGCGGGCCGTTGCACCGGATCAGCTGCCCCGTGATGCCGTGGGAGCCGTCGCCGAGCAGGAAGAGCACCACCGGAGCGATCCGCGCAGGCGTGCGGTCCGGCGGGCAGTTGCGCAGTGACCGCTCCGACTTCCACACCATGCGCGTGTGGGCGAGCGGGCAGACGGCGTTGACGCGAATGCCGACATCCTCCATGTCGAGCGCCCACGAGTACGTCAGCGACGCCACCGCGCCCTTGCTCGCCGCGTAGGTCGCGAGCTTGCGCTGCCCCAGCGACGCCCCCGACGAGATGTTGACGATCGAGCCGCCGCCGTGGCGCATCATCGCCTCCGCCGCGGCCGTCCCCGTGTAGATCACGCCGAGGACGTTGGTCTCGATCAGCTCGCGGATCTGCGCCGGGTCGTCCTGCCACGGCAGCGCCTCGTAGTTCACCCCGGCGTTGTTCACCAGTCCGTCGATCCGGCCGAACTCCGCCTCGCACAGCTCGATGATCGCCCTCGCCTGTTCCGGGTCGGCGACACTGTGCCCGCTGGCGACCGCCAGGCCGCCGTGCGCCCTGATGTTCGCCGCGGTCGCCTCAGCCCGTCCCACGTCGATGTCGTTCACGACGACCGCGGCGCCCGCCTGCGCGGCGTGCACGGCGAAGGCCTCCCCCAGGCCCCTTCCCGCACCGGTCACAACCACCGATTTGCCGCTCAGCAGCTCGTTCATCGTCTCTTCTCCCACCCGCCGGCACCGACTCGCGCTCGGTCCACCCGTGCAGCCGGCGTCACCCTCAGTCTTCGGCAGAGTCGCCTTCCCGGCCCGCCGAGCTCGCCGAACGGCCGCCACACTGCGCCGAACGAGTGATCGGTGATCGGTCCCGGCATACTGCCGGGCTGCTCCGCACTGCACCGGCGATCGGCCGGGCGGACGTACAGGCAACCGGGTGGCCCCCGTACGTTTGGCCTCGGACAGATGGCCGAAAGGAGAGCGCCGTTAGTCCCATCCGGGCGACGTTCACTGTTCGTCTCCCCGTCACGGGGGTAGAACTTAACGTTGTCGTGTGTGTTGCACGGGGTAATCGAGTCAGTACAGGGTGACAAGGGTGGGTACCAGCACGGCGCCACGGATGAACGTCGCGATCCGCAACCCGGAGTTTCGCGCGCTGTGGCTCGCCGAGGCGCAGTCGGTGGCCGGCGACCACCTCACCACGGTCGCGCTCGCCATCGTGGTCTACGGCCGCACCGGTTCGGCCCTGTGGGCCGCGGTGGTCTACGCCCTCACCTTCCTGCCCGCGCTCGCGGGCGGGCTCGGGCTCTCCCAGCTCGCGGACCGGTTCCCCCGCAGGACCGTGCTGGTCGTGTGCGCGCTGATCCAGGCCGTGCTCGTGGGAGCCATGGCGATCCCCGGCACCCCGCTCGCCCTGCTGTGCGTGCTCGTCGTGGGCGTGCGGCTGGCCGGCGCACCGGTCAACGCCGCGCAGAACGCGCTCACGAGGGAGATCTTCGACGACGACGAGGTCTACCTGCGCAGCCAGGACCTGCGTGGCATCACCACCAACGTCGCGATGCTCGTCGGCCTCGGCGCCGGTGGCGTGCTCGTGACCGCACTCGGCCCGTCGTGGGCGCTCGCGATCGACGCGCTGACGTTCGCCGTCGCGGCGGCCGTCGTGCGATGGCAGGTGCGCGCGCGGCCCGCGGCCGGCGACCCGGACGATCCGTGGTTCGGCGCCGCCCGGTGGGTGTTCGGGCAGCGCAGGCTGCGGGTGCTGCTCGCGTTCTCGTGGCTCGTCGGGCTCGCCGTCGTACCCGAAGGTCTCGCCGCGCCACTGGCCCACCAGATCGGCGCGGGCGAGCAGGCGGTCGGCTGGCTGCTCGCGGCCGACCCCGTCGGGTTCATTCTCGGCGCCTTCGCGCTGTCGCGCTTCGTCTCCGCCGAGAACCGGCAGCGCTACGTCGGTGTGCTGGCGATCGCCGCGGCGGGCGTGCTCGTCGCGTTCTCCCTCGAGCCAGGACTGGTGCTCGCGCTGGTCCTGCTGGCGCTCGCGGGCGCGGCGGGCGCCTACATCATCACCGTCGGCGCCACGTTCATCACGTGGGTTCCCAACGAACTGCGCGGAGGAGCGGGAGGGCTGTACCGCACCGGGCTGCGGGTAGCACAGGGCCTTGGTGTGGCGATGGGCGGCGTACTCGCGGAATGGGTGGACTCCGCGACTACCGCTATCGCTCTCGCCGGCGTACTGGGAGTTGTTTTCACCGTGCCGGTCGCGCTTTCGTGGGCGCGCGTCCGTAGCTACGCCGGATAGTTCCGCTGCCTAGGGGCACGAACGGAGAAAGAAGAATTGCGGGGCAATCAGAAGTCACGGCCGGCCATCAGAGGCTCCTCCTCGAACGCGATTAAGAAAAATTGTCACTGTGAGTGCTCATAATGACTACGAGTGTTCAGAAATCACGGCCACGCACTTGCGTACACCTCCCCGGCGATCCCGGCTCGACTCTCCACTACCGACTGCCCTCGCTCAGAAGTCACGCCCGGCCACAGCCAGCCTCCTTAACATCCGCTAACGATTTTTCCGAACTCCACGTGTCTCAGAAATCACGACCGGTCACCGGAAACACCTCCTTTACTTCGACTGCTCACCGAGTTCACCAACGCCCAGGATCAGAAATCACGGCCGGCCACGGGACACCTCCCATTGAGAGCGCAATCAACCAACATGTGTTTGTTCTAGATCAGAAGTCACGGCCAGGCAAGGGAGAACACCTCCGATCGCCCTTTGAGCCGAAGACGGGGCGCCCCGAGACTACATGTCGGCGTCCTCGCCTACACGACAGTTCTCGCGCGGTGAGATGATACCCGCTGTGGAGAGCGCCCAGTTCTCTCGCGGACTTCGCAGAGGGTACTTAACCGCCGGAACGCACACCTTGGGGAGGTTTGGCGATTGCCGCTCACGCCTCACGATCGGCCACCGCCAGGACCCGACGCCCCAGGTCGAGACCGTGCGCCCGGCAGGGGCGACGGCGCCGCCGTGACCGGGCCGGCGCCGCCGGCCGGAGGCGCGAGCGCCGACGGCGAGCCCGCGCACGCGCGGCGGCGCCACCGGTTACGCCCACGGAACTGGGCACTGTGGAGGCGGCCGAGACGCTTCATCGTCTTCCTGATCGTTATGGAGCTCGTGGCGATCGCGGGCTTCGCCGTCGCTTTCGCGGGCGCCCACCCGCCGACCGGCACGGACTGGCTGCGGTTCGCGATCCTCGCGGCCGGCGCGACGGTCCACATCCAGCTCACCCAGCGCCAGGAGGAACGCAGGCGCAACCGGACGAAGACCGTCCTCATCGACCTCATCGCCGTGTGGGTCTTCCCGGCGGTGCTCGTGCTCCCCACGACGCTCACGGTCCTGCTCGTGGTGCTGATCCGCGTTCAGCGCTGGTTCACCGCGCGCCGCCCAGCGCACAACTTCGTCTTCTCGTCCATTTCGCACAGTCTGGCCGCGGCGCTCGCCGGGCTCGTCTACGCCTCACTCGGGGCGCACGACTGGCACACGATCACCGCGCTCGGCTCGCTGCGCGAGTTCGGCTACGTGCTCGTCGCCGCCGCCGTGTACGAGGGCGTCCAGCTGATCTACGTCGGCGGCATCCTTGCCCTCAGCGACCCGAACCCGACCCTGCGCAACGTGCTGGGCAGCAAGGCCGACAACACCATCGAGGCCATCACGACGGGACTCGGAGCCGTCACCGCCGTGCTCGTGGTCACCCTGCCGCCGTCGGTCGCGATCATGGCCGTGGTGACCGTGTTCTTCAACCGGCTCGCCGAGCTCGACCAGCTGCAGGACGACGTCGTCACCGATCCCAAGACCGGGCTGCTCAACATGCGCGGCTGGTCGGAGTCCGCCGAGCGGGCGCTCACGCGCGTGCGCCGTGCCGACGGCAACCTCGCGATGCTCATGATCGACCTCGACCACTTCAAGTGGATCAACGACACGTTCGGGCACCCGGCGGGCGACGACGTGCTCGGAGCCGTCGCGAAGGCACTCGGCGAGGTCACGCGACCCGCCGACATCGTCGGCCGGTTCGGCGGCGAGGAGTTCCTCGTGCTGCTGCCCGACGCAGACGCGGCCGCGGCGGAGGTCGCCGCCGAGCGCGTCCGCAACACGATCGCCGCACTGGAGATCGCCACCACCGACAAACGCGGAGCGCAGACCACGGTCACCGACCGCACAACCTCCATCGGCGTCGCTGTGTACCCGAGGCACGCGAGCACGCTGCAGGGACTGATGCAGGCCGCCGACGCCGCGGTGTACGAGGCGAAGGAGAACGGGCGCAACCAAGTCCGCTTCGCCGACGGCTCCGGCGGGTAGGCTGACCTGCACAGCTCATATCGGGGGGTTACCCGGATGCCGCCTCCCGCTCGCCGCTGACACCCTGGGGAACCGTGACCGCAGCAGCCGAGGAGACCGTCGCGCCCGCGTCCAGACGCGGGCGGGGCCTCCTCGGGACGTCGGCATGGGTCGTCTTGCTCGTCCTGGTGGTGACGGGGTTCGGATTCCTGGCGTCCCGTTCGGAGGCACCGCCCGACCAGGGACCGCCGCAGGGCGACGTGGCGTCGGCGCAGCGCGCGATCGACGCCCTGCTCGCTCCGGGACCCGACCCCGGCGCGCTCGCGCTGCTGCCCGCCGACTTCACCCAGGTCACCGGCGTCGTGCCGGGCGAGGCGACCGCCCGCGACGGAACGGTCAGGGCCGTGCACGTCGACGGCGGGTGCTCGACGCCGTGGGGCGACGACGACACCCGCTGGGACTTCGGCACGCCGTGCCGGGCCCACGACCTCGGCTACGACCTGCTGCGCTACGCCGAGAAGAAGGGCCATCCGCTGGGCCCGGAGGTCCGCAGGGCGCTCGACGACCGGCTCTCCGCCGACATGCACGCCACGTGTGAGCTCAACCCGAAGGGCTCGCCGCGGCTGTGCCAGAGCGTCGCGTCGCTGTACTCGGCCGGGCTCGTGGTCAACTCCTGGCACCAGCGCTGGGGCCCTCCGGTCGGCGAGCCGATCGTGCCGATCCTCGCCGGGGTCGCGGCGATCGGCTTCCTCGTTTCGTTCCGGCTGCGCGGCTGGCTCGTCGCGCGGCGCACCCGGCCCCGGACCGACGTCCAGGAACCGAGGCCCGCACCGGTGCCCGGCGGGCGCTGGACGCTGCTCGGCGTCGGCAGCGTCGCATTGCTCGTGCTCGGCGAGGCGTCGGTCGCGCTCGCCCACTGGGCTGGCGCGCCCGCGGACTGGCTCTGGCCGTTCACGTGGCTCTCCCAGCTGGCCTTCGTGTTCTTCTTCGCGGCCGGGCATTCCAACCTCACCGGCTGGCTCACGGTCCGCCAGCACGGCGGCGGCTACCGCGAGTTCCTCGCGCACCGGGCGAGCTGGCTGCTGCGCCTGACGCTGGTGTTCGCCGTGGTGGCGTTCGCGGTGCCCACAGCGCTCGAGCTGCTCGCGGTGCCGAAGGCGACCACCGACGTCGTGGTCAGGATCGCGCTCCATCCGCTGTGGTTGCTCGGCGTCTACGTGGTGACCATGGCGGCGGCTCCCGCGCTGCTCGCACTGCACCGTCGCAGACCGGTACCGGCGGGACTCGCCCTCGTCGCCGCGCTCGTAGGCGTGGCGCTGCTCGCGGACCGGGTCGGCTCGCCGGTGCTCGGCAACCTGAGCGTGGTGGTGCTCGCGCTGCTCGCCCAGCAGCTGGCGTTCGCCCACGCCGGGCGGCCGAGGCCGAGGCCGTGGCTCCTCGCGGTGGCAGGGCTCGGCGGAGTGGGCGCGCTCGCGGCGGGAGCGGTGGCGGGGCGCGTCCCGGCCACCCTGCTCGGCTCGCCCGGCGACCCGCCGGCGCTGACCGGCCCCGTGCTCCCCGTGCTCGCTCTCGGACTGGTGCAGCTCAGCCTGCTCGGGTTGCTCCGCGCGCCGCTGGCCAGGCTGGCAGGCAGACCCGGCGTGCTGCGCGCGGCCGGGTTCGCCTCCCGCGCGCCGATGAGCCTCTACCTGCTCTTCCTTTCCGGCATGCTGCTGGTCGTCGCGGCGGTGTACCTGCCGGAGCGCCTGGCGGCGGGCAGCCTGCGGGTCCTGCTGGCGGTCGCGATGCTCACCGGGCCCGCCGCGCTCGTGTTCTGGTGGTTCGAACGGCATCTCGGCTACCGACCGCCGCCACTGCCCGCATGGCGGACGGCGCCAGGACGACTCGATCGGGCGTTGGCGCACGCGGCTACGTTCGCCGGGATCGGGTACTCCACTCTTGGCGTGTTCGGGTTCGCGCTGAGCAGCTTCAGCGGCGCGGGCCAGGTCACGCTCGGCGGGTTGCCGCTCGATCCGATCCAGAGCCTCGTGCACCTGCTGCTCGGGATGTCGCTGCTGCACACGGTGCGTACCGGTGTCAGCAACGCGCCGCGGACGTGGCTGCTGACGGCGCTGGCGTGTGTGCCACCGCTGTTGTCCGCGACGGCGGGGCCGAGCACGTTCGCACTGGGCGTCGTTGTGCACGGCGTCACGGGGCTGCTGGCCGTGTCGGCGGCGTTGGCTACGGTGTGGGCCGCCCGGGCGACGAGCGGTTACGTCACGTAGTCGGAGCGCCCACTCCGGAGTGGTACCAACCACATCGGTGAACCGGTGTGCCACCCTACGACAACCTGTGTCCTTGCTCGGACGTCCAACAACGGATCGAACTGTCGACCGAAAGGAGCCGTTGGCGTGGAGTACCCGCCGCGGAACTCCCCGCGAGGCCGTGGTCCCGCGAGGCCGTGGCAGGACCGCGCCGGAGGGGGCAGGCCGGTGCCGCCCCCCAGCGGCAGGCCGGCACCCCCGCGCAGGGCACAGGGGGCGCAGCAGCCGGGTCGCCGCACGGCCGCCGCCGGTCAGGGACGTCCGCCCGCTCAGCGCCCCCGCAGGTCGGCTCCGCCTCCGCCGCCGCCCCGGCGCCGCAGGTTGCGCGGCCCGAAGATCGTGCTCGCGGTCGTCTCGGCGCTCGTGATGTGCCTGACGGGCTACGCGTGGGCCGCGATGCAGGGTCTCGTCAACGGCCTCACGATGGCCGACGTGATCGAGGGCGGCTCCGACGAGCTCCCAGCCGACGGCGCCCGCGACATCCTGCTGGTCGGCATGGACAGCCGCACGGACGCGCAGGGCAACCCGCTGTCGGAGGAGATGCTCGCCAAGCTGCGGGCCGGAGTCGCCGACGGCGAACTGAACACCGACACTCTCATCTTCGTCCACATCCCCAACGACGGCAGCAAGGCCGTGGCGATCTCGCTGCCACGCGACTCCTACGTGGACATCCCCGGCTTCGGTGAGCACAAGATCAACTCCGCGTACGCGCGCGGCAAGGCCGCCGCCCGTGCGCAACTGGAGGAGGAGGGCGTCACCGACCCGAAGCAGCTCGAGGTCGACAGCAACCAGGAGGGCGCGAAGACCCTCATCAAGACCGTCGAGAACCTCACCGGCTCCACGATCGACAACTACGCCTCGATCAACCTCCTCGGCTTCTACGACATCACCAAGGCCATCGGTGGCGTGGACGTGTGCCTCAACGAGCCCGTCGACGACGACTACTCGGGCGCGAACTTCGAGGCGGGCCCGCAGACGATCTCGGGCTTCGACGCGCTGGCGTTCGTCCGGCAGCGGCACGGGCTGTTGCGCGGCGACCTCGACCGCGTCGTGCGCCAGCAGGTGTTCATGGCCGGACTGGCCCGCAAGGTGCTCTCCGCGGGCACGCTGGCCGACCCGGCCAAGCTCAACGACCTCGTCAGCGCGGTCCAGAAGTCCGTGGTCGTGAACCAGGGCTGGGACCTGCTCGGCTTCGCGGAGCAGATGCGGGGTCTCACCGGCGGCCAGATCGAGTTCCGCACGATCCCCGTCGTCGACACCGAGTACGACACCGCCGACGGGCAGGCCATCCAGGTCGACCCGGACGAGGTGCGCGACTTCGTGCAGGGCCTCTCCGGCCCGCCGCCGTCGGAGGAGAAGAAGGCGCCCGCTCCGCCCCCGGACGAGATCACCGTGGACGTGCTCAACGCCTCGGGCATCACCGGCCTGGCGGGCAGCGTGTCCGAGTCGCTCACGGCCGAGGGCTACATCGCAGGCGAGGTCGGCAACGCCACGGCCCGTGCGACCACCGTGGTGCAGGTGCCCGAGGGCCAGGAGGCGGCAGGCGAGAAGGTGGCCGGTTCGCTCGGCGGCGACGTCGAGGTCGATACCGATCCCTCCGTGCCTGCCGGACACGTCCGCGTCCTGCTGGCTCCCGACTACACGCCGCCGGACGAGTCCGGTTCCGCCGAGGGAGTGGCCGAGCCCGCCATGCAGCAGCAGGCGTCGCCCGTGGCCAAGCAGGAGCCCGCCGAGGAGCCACCCATCACGGCACAGGGAGTCCCCTGCGTGAACTAGGCCCCCTCCGCCCGGCTGCAGTGAAGGCCACCTTCACTGCGTTCAACGCAGTGAAGGTGGCCTTCACTGCAGTCTGTGACCGCAGAATCCGGGTGAGCCCATTCGGTGTCTTTTGCTGCTCCATTCGGGGTAGTTGGCGGGCTTTTGTCAAGTTTTCTACGGAAGCCGCGTAAGGCGAGGGACCTCAAAGGCTTTCACTCGCGTGAAGAACGCATGCACTGTGTCGGCTGAGCCGGCGCACGGCATCCCACGCGGTGCGGGCAGGGGACCTGGAGTGCTGATCGACGCGGACGCCTACCAGCGAGTACTTGGCGAGGAACTACGCAAGCTCCGCAAGAAGCGAGGATGGACGCGCAAGGAACTGAACGAGCGCCTGCAGAGCGAGATCTCGCTGCAGACGCTCGCGACGTACGAGCTGGGCACCCGGCAGTGCTCGGTGGTGCGGCTCGTCGAGCTCTGCCTCGCCATGGACGAGCTGCCGCAGAACCTGCTGGAGCGCGTGCACCGGCGGGTGTTCGGGGACGAGCCCGGCAGGATCCGGCTGAACCTCGCCAAGGTGGTCGCGGACGACCAGCCCGAGCTGCTGCCGCTGCGCCGGTGGGCCCGAGGCAGGCTCGAGCAGGCGAGCGGCACCGAGGTCCAGCTCGAGTTCAGCGCGCTCGAACGCATGGCGGAACTCTGCGGCATGGAGACCCAGGACCTGATCGCCCGCCTCCGGAAGCTGTCCGGCCTCCCGGCCGGCTACTGACCAGCTACCGGCCCCCGGGGCCCCCTCCCTGCCCGGGGGCCGGTAGCCCCCCGGCCCCCGGGTCTAGTGCCCCCCGCCGGAAGTTCGCCACATAATTCGACGGTCCAGCTTCCCGCCGGCTGCGTTGCCGGTCCGCCCAAGTACGGCCCCGTACGAGGACGAACCGGCGCCTTGCCAGCGGAAACCTGGATCCACCGACTCAAGCAACAGACTTCCGACGGAGGGCACTAGCGGGTCAGCTCGAAGTCGCTCGGGCGGAGCTTCCGCGTCTCCAGCCAGTAGCGCCAGGTGAAGCCCGGCCAGATGGTGCGGTTGACGCCCTTCGCGTCGAGGTACCAGCTCTTGCAACCGCCCTGGGTCCAGATGCCGCGCTCCAGCTTGCGCTGGATGTCGTCGTTGAACCGCGCCTGGACGTCCTCGCGGACCTCGATCGCCTCGGCGTCGCGCGACTCCACGAAGCGGATCGCCTCGGAAATGTAGCGGATCTGCTGCTCGATCATGAAGACCACGGAGTTGTGCCCGAGCCCCGTGTTGGGCCCGAGCAGGAAGAACAGGTTCGGGAAGCCCGCGACGGTGATGCCCTTGTGCGTCTGCATGCCCTCGGTCGACCACAGTTTGCCGAGGTGGCGGCCGTCGACGCCGATGATGTCCAGGTCGTCGAAGGCGTCGGTGACGTGGAAACCGGTGCCGTAGATGATGGCGTCGACCTCGTGCTCGACGCCGGCCTTGTCGATCACGCCGCGCTCGGTCACCTCGGCGACGCCGTCGGTCACCACGTGCACATTGTCCCGGTTGAGCGCCGGGTAGTAGTCGTTGGAGATCAGCACCCGCTTGCAGCCCATGACGTAGTCGGGGGTGAGCTTCGCGCGCAGCTCGGGGTCGTCGACGTGCTTGTCGATGTTGTGCTTGGCGAGCTTCTGCGCGAGCTTCATGACACGTGGGTTGCCGTTGAAGCCGACGGCGCGCACCTCGAGCATCCAGTAAAGGAGGTTGCGGTACGCCCGCTGGGCTCCCGGCACCTTCGCGAAGAGCTGCTTCGCCCAGTCCGGCATGGCGTGGTCGGGCTTCGGCATGATCCACGGCGGCGTGCGCTGAAACAGGGTCAGCTCGGCGACGTCCTTGGCGATCTGGGGCACGAACTGGACCGCGCTGGCCCCCGTGCCGATCACGGCGACCCGCTTGCCGCGCAGGTCGAAGTCGTGATCCCACTGCGCGGAGTGGAAGCTTCGACCCTGGAACCGCTCGATGCCCGGCAGGTCCGGGATCTGCGGGAGGTGCAGCGCACCGACCCCGGCGACGAGGTAGCGGCCGACGAACTCGTCGCCGCAGGCGGTGGAGACGTGCCAGCGGTTCTCGTCGGCGTCCCAGCGCGCTCCGGTCATCTCCTGGCCGAAGCGGACGAAGCGGTACAGGTCGTACTTCTCCGCGACGCGCCGCATGTAGTCGTGGATCTCGGGCTGCGGAGAGAACGAGCGGGACCACTGCGGGTTCTGCTCGAAGGAAAACGAGTACATGTGCGACTGAATGTCGCAGGCACAGCCTGGATAGGTGTTGTCGCGCCAGGTGCCGCCCACGTCGTCGGCCTTCTCCAGGATCACGAAATCCTCGCGGCCTTCCTTGCGGAGCTGGATCGCCATGCCGAGGCCGGAGAACCCGGTGCCGATGATGACGACTCCCGCTTCGGTGCGGTTGCCCATGCGTGCCTCCATGCCGCAGTTCCTGTTACCCGGAGTCCACCTTACCAGCAGTAGGTTACTTCCGGTAGAGTCGTTGTCGTGAGCACGCCCGAAAAGGCCCCCACCCGGCGCAAACGCATGCCGAGGGCGCAGCGCGAGCGGCAGATGATCGAGGTCGCCGAGGCCGTGTTCGCCGAGCGGGGCTACGCCGCCGCGTCGATGGACGAGATCGCGGAACGGGTCGGCGTCTCGAAGCCGATGCTCTACGAGTACTTCAATTCCAAGGAGGGCCTGCTCCTCGCGTGCATCAGGGAGGCGAGGGCCGAGCTGCGGCACGTCACCGAGCAGGCCGTGGTCGGCGCGGCAGGCGCCGAGGACGCGATGCGCGCGGGCCTGCGCGCGTTCTTCCGATTCATCAGGGACCGCAAGCAGGCGTGGTCGCTGGTCCGCCACGAGATCACCTTGGTCGGGACCTCGGCGGCCGAGGAGATCGAGGCGACCAGACAGCAGCAGACCGACCTCATCGCGACGTTGATGAGCGGCTACTTCGACGACTCCGACACGGTGCGTGTCCAGGCGGCTGCGGAATTCGTTGTCGGCGGCTGCGAGCGGCTGGCGATCTGGTGCGAACGGTACGACGAATTGACGCCCGAGGCCGTCACCGAGTACGCGATGGACCTGCTCTGGGGCGGTTTGCAGCGGTTGACGAGCCGGTGATCGACAGACTGAGAACACCGGGTCACCCATTGTGGCGACATACTGAGAGTGTTCTCACGCTCAGTAGTTCCTGACGCATTGTCGTATTGCTGGGTGGATCATTTCGTAACAGAATCTGAACACGCGCCTGATGGGACTCAACCGATCGGGTTGTTCACGAACTGGCGTCATAAGACGGCGGCGAAGCGGTCTTGCACTGTGGAGCCGTATCCGTCGAGGAGGGGTGAGGACTGGTGGTGCAAGCGATCACCGCACGGTACGTGCAGGAAGCCGACGACTGGGCGGTCACGGTCGCCGGGCTCGGCAAGGAGCTCAACGACCGGGCACCGGGCATCATCGCCGCTCGCGACCGGGCGGACCAGCTGGTCGAGAAGCTGGCCCCGGAGGGCAGCACCCCGACCGTGGTGCATCTGCTCAACGGCAGCGCGCTCGAGTTCACCTCGGCGTACATGACCGCGAGGCTCGCACGGCCGGAGCCGGGCACGGAGGAGCCCGCCAAGCCGGAGTCCAAGGACGAGGCGAGCGAGCCGGAGCCGAAGGACAAGCCTGCGGAGCCGAAGGAGTCGTCCGCCAAGGAGGACGCCGCGGCCAAGGAGACGAAGCCGCGCAAACGGAACGTGCCGCGCAAGGAGCTCAGCAAGAGCCCGCAGCCCGCGGCAGAGAAGGAGACCCGGCCGCGGGCAGCGGACGGGCGCTACGTGCGCACGACCGCGGCCGGACTGCCAGGGTCGGCAGGCTCGGCGAGCGCGGCCGGCTGAGCCGGTCCCCGACTCAGCGGATCAGCTTCCGCACCAGCAGCACCGCGATCAGCGCGCCGGCGCCGATCAGCGGGAACTTCACCTTGGGGTCGTCGAACTTCGCCCGCAGGCTCGTGCGCGCGGAGTCGGCGAGCCGCTTGGGACTGGCCTTGGTACCGAGCTGGTCGAGCGTCGAGGCCAGCGCGTGCCTGGCCTTCTCGATGTCGCGTTCGATGGTCTCCGGATCGCGAGCCACGTGTCCTCCCTCGGCAACATGCTTGCCAGCAGGCTAGATCACGCCGACCGGGCACTTCTCACGGGCACGCCGAGCGGAGCGCCGAAGGCGGGCGGCTAGGCTGCATCCGTCGGGCCCGTAGCCCAATTGGCAGAGGCACACGGTTTAGGTCCGTGCCAGTGTGGGTTCGAGTCCCACCGGGCCCACCGATTTAGTCATTGTGCGAACCACTCCTTTCGGGGCCGTTTCCGCTGGTAGGGCGGGGGCGGTCCCGTCGTTGTTGCGGGGTTGGGGGATGCGGAAGACCGGGATGAGCCGGTCGGGGCCGGTGATGGTGACCTTGGCGACCAGGGCTTCCACGAGGCCCTTGATCTGGTTGTGGCTGCCGCTGGTGATGATCTCGGCGATGTGGTCGGCCACCGCCACCAGGGTAGCGGGCTCGGGCGCGGTGGGTGCGTCGTCGAGGGCGAGGGTGAGTTCGTCGCGGCGGACGCGGAGTTGCTTGGTCTTGGCGCGTAGTTCGGTGAGCCGGTCGGCGACGAGTTCTTCGTCCATGGTGCCGCGCTCGAACGCGGTCAGGTAGCGGTCGATGGCTTGGCCGGTCTTGGTGATCTCGTTCTCGACCGTGGCGAGTTCGGCGTTCCGGTCGGCGTTGGCCGCCTGGTGCTGGGTCTGTTCGTGGGCGATGGCGTCCGCGATGAGGTCATGCCGGGTGCGGTAGAAGCCGGCCAGGGCGTCCAGGACGGCCACGTCCACGGCGTCGGCGTTGAGGCGCTTGAAGTCGCACTTGCTGGCGTCGTAGCGGGCGAGGTTCCAGCAGGTGTAGTAGCGGTAGGTGCGGTTGCGGCCGGTGGCGCGGGTGCCGATCATGGCTTTGCGGCACTTCGGGCAGCGCAGGCGGCCGGTGAGTACGTAGTCGGAGCCGGACGCGGCGCGGTGGGCGTGGGATTCGCCGCGTGCGTCGAGGATGGCTTGGGCCTGCTCCCAGGCGGTGAGGTCGATGATGGGTGCGTGGGTGTCGGTCACGGTGGTCTCCCGGAACGTGAGTTCGCCGAGGTAGACGCGGTTGTTCAGGGCGCGGATGACTTGGTAGCCGGACCACTTGCCGCCGGAGCTGGTGCGGTGGCCTCGGTCGTTGAGGACTTTGGCGATGGCGCGGGACCCGAGCCGGTCCTTGGTGTACAGGTCGAAGATCAACCTGACAATCACGGCCTCGTGCTCGTCCACGACCAGCGTGTGGGTGGTCTTGTCGACCAGGTAGCCGAAGGGGCGTTTGCCGCCCTTCCACTTTCCCTTGGCGTGCTTGCGTTCCATCCCGGCGATGACGCGGTCGATGATCGTGTCGCGCTCGAACTGGGCGAACATGCCGAGCATCTGGACCAGCATCCGGCCCATCGGGGTGGAGGTGTCGAAGGGCTCGGTGGCGCTGCGGAACACGACCCCGGCGGAGTCGAGTTCGTCGAGGAGCATGACCATGTCCCGCAGGTTGCGGGAGAACCGGTCGACTCGGTAGACGAGCAGCACGTCGATCAGCCCGGCGCGGGCGGCGGCGAGTGCTCGTTGCAGTCCGTCGCGTTCGGTGGTGGCGCCGGAGGCGTCGTCGGGGAAGCGTGCCACGAGCCGCCAGCCGGGCTGGGAGCCGATGTAGGCGTCCAGACGGGTGTCCTGGGCTTCGATGGAGTAGGGCTGGTGCTCGTCGTCGGTGGAGCGCCGCACGTAAATCCCCACCCGAACATCGTCGCCGAGCGTGGTCATCGCGGCTTTCTTGCTGCGTTGCGCGGTCGTGGATCGCGCCATTATCCGACCCCCTTGGTTCGGTATTTCCGCGTGCCCTGCAGTAGCCGTTCCGGGCTACTACAGGGCGACTATGCGGCTACTAGATCACTACTAGCGTGGAATTAAAACCGCAGCTCACGGGCGGTGTCACGATGGTTCCATTATCCCTCGCCGGGCGTGGAAAGGGAAGCGGAATACCGTGTACTATGCGGCTTTTTCGTGGCCCTCCTTCGTGTTTTCCTGGGTGTTGCGCCACTGTGTGATGAGGGTGGCCAGGGTGGTGACGGCGAGATCGTATTGCTGGGTGGTCATCGGTTCGGTGTCGATCCGCTCCACGCGCCAGGTGTCCTGTGTGGCTGATCGCGTGGCGCGGAACGGGAGCACGGTGGCGTCATCGCCGCCGCTGTCCTGTTCGTGGTCGTGTTCGTGGTCGGGTGTGTGCTGGGGCATGGTGCACCTCGGGTGCCCGCGAGCCCGCACGGGGCGGGAGGTCGCGGGCGGCTGTCGGGCGGTCACTGGGCAACCGTCGATCAGCAGGACCCGCCGGCCCTCTGGTCACCAGCACCCCGGAAGCCTCCACACAGGAGGGTTCGTGGTGGGGGTGATGGCCGCGCCGCTACACGCGATTCAAGAACCGGCCGGGTCTGAACTGCTCCAACCATTGTGCCGCTTCGACTCCCCGACTGCCGTAGCACCCGTCGGGGCCAGCGATCACCGGTCGACTGAACCCTTCCCACTGTCCACCCGAGACACTCGCCGAGACCGCCGCCGGGACCGCGAGACTTGGTGCGAGACTGGGTGTCTCGCCGGTCTCACCTGCGGTCTCGGTGTCTCGTCTCGACCTGTCTCGGCGTCCCGGTGTGGTCTCACCAGACGCGAGACCACGGTGGACAGCTCGACGTACAACGGGTTCAGATTTCCGTGCTGCGCAAAAGCGACGGTCCGGAACCAGCGAACCGGTGCGGCCGTCGTCGCTGTCGTTCTCACGGGTCACGTCATCAATGCCACCTCCTCCGGGCAGGCGAAAGCGTGCGGGAACCCTTGCGGGGAGAGGGTTTCAGGCGGCCCACCGTGGCCGCTGCGCGTCCGGCCGCGCCGGGGTGACCGGCGCGCGGTACACGTCGTCATCGTCCGCGTCGTCGTAGAGCGTCACGTCGTCGAGGTCGTCATCGTCGTCCGCATAGCCCGCCGAATCGGCTGGTTCGGGCTGGGATGTGTCGATGCGACGCGACATCTCCCGGTCGTCCGGGTCGAACGCCGCCTCGTTCAACGGCTGGTCGGTGTTCGAGGCGCTGTGCTCGACGGAGGGGCCACGTCGGGGCAATTCGGCCAACCGGTACCGGCGCGGCACGCCGTCGCCGCTCTGCGGCGTCCACAGGCCCCAGACCGGCCCCGCCGGGCCGTCGGCGTGGCCGAAGGTGTTGCCGTCGCGGGCCGCGGTGGCGATCACGAACCCAGGATCTCCACCGCCGAGGGCGCGGCGCAACGCCGCCCGCAGGGCAATCTCCCGCCGGGCCGAGTGCACCGAGAACAGCAGGACGCCGAAGGCGTCGGTCGGGAAGGCGGCGTAGTCGTCGAGCTTGCCCGTGACCTTCGCCAGCGATTCGGTGCCGGTGTCGTGTTCGAGGAAGAACCGCACCGTCCGGCCGTGCTCTTCCCAGCAGCCGTAGCCGTCCGGGCGCAGCCGGGTTTCCCGACCGCCGCCCTGGTACTTCCAGAAGAACTCGGTGCAGCGGCGTTCGGACCACCACTGCGTCAGGCCGCTCACCTCACCGTCGCGGCCAGCCTCACGCAGCCGGGCCGGATTGCGGTACGCGGCCAGGCCGCAGAAGAATTCGTTCACGCCGAGTTGGTGATCCAGCTTCGGCCACAACGCGAGCCGTTCCAGGCTCTCGGTGTACGCCTTCGGCGCAGGCGGGCGCTCCGCGCGCTGCGCCGCGATCAGCCGCGCGCCGAGGTAGCCCAGCGCGTAGCGCGTCTGGCTCGTCCCGCCGCGCTGGAAGGACTCGCGGAACGCGAACACCACGCCCAGCTCGCGTAGGTGCCGCAGCCGGTCCTGTGCTCGGCGCACTGACAGGAACTCGATCGCGGCGATCTGGTTGGTGGTCAGCACCTTGTGCTCGGCCAGCAGGACAAGCAGGCGTCGGTCCCGGTCGACCAGGCGGAACCACAGGCCCGCGTCCGGTTCCCCGGCCCGCCGGCCGCCGCGCCCCGCGCGCCCCCGATGTGTGGATGAGTGAGGATCATTCCTCAGTCGGCCTTCCACGCTCTTCCGCCGATACCACCGCTGACCAGCGGGTTTAGTAGCAGCAGCCTCGGCGTTTGGGGTGGCGGATTCAGAACGCCGAGGCTGCGCTGACCCAGACGCGGAACGAGACGCCACCCCATCCGCACCCACCACACCACGACCACCAGCACGGTCAGCACCGTCCACCATGATCACCACCACCTTCCATCCAGAGCGGCCAGGAGTGCCCCAGCACCCCTCAACTCCGGATTTCGGCCCCAAAATTGACAGCGGTGATCAAAAATTTGCAGAACCGTGCTCTCGCTGTAACCAGCCGCGCGGTGATCGCGTCCCGTCGATGTTCGGCGAGTGGTGACCATGATCGGCCGTCCCTTCCATCGTGCCAGAAACCCCCTGCACTACTGAAGGCCGATTTTCGGGTCGATTTTGGACACCAAGCGCCCGACTGAGACCAGGCTGTTACCTCAGCCCGCCCGCCGCCGTGCGGGCCGCAACGAGCATCGGGCCGCCGTGCGCGGCCATCGCGCTCACGACGCGCTCCTGGCTGTATCTCCAGATGTCGGGCGACGCGCTCGACCGATCCATACGGTCGTTGAGCTGCGGGAACCGGTGAACCATGCGCGGCCGGTGACCAGGCCAGCCATAGGTGGCCCGCTCACTGGCCGTTCGGTGGCCCGCCGACTGGGCCAGTGACAGACCGGGTGCCGACAGGCTCGGTTGGAACCTCGAAGAACAGCCGATCGCCGCGTTGATCGACCAGCCGCCCGCCGTTGGCTTCGATGACCCGCCTGCTGGCCGGATTGCTGGTGCTGGTGGACAGCAACGCCGGATTGATCCCCAGCCGATGCGCCACCGGGAGCGCGGCGGCCAGCATCGGCGTCGCGTGCCCGCGTCTCCGCGCTGTGGGGCGAACGTCGTAGCCGATGTGGCCCGACTCCATCAGGTTCCCGGATAGCTTGTGCCACACGGAAATCCGTCCCAGGTACTCGGACCCGGCAACCCACCATAGGAGAGTCATATCCGGTAGCCGAGGCAGGCCCGCTCGGCGAACGGGGTCACGGCGGAGCTGGTCAACATAGCGGGTGAACGCGTCCACCGTGCCGATGTCGAGATCGTCAAAATCCGGGTAACCACCCTCGGCCCGGTACTCCTCGACCGCCGCCAGGTACGACGCATGAACCAGCGTCGTTGGCTTGATCAACTCCGCCATCGTTGTGTGTCCGTTTGTTTCGTCGCTATCACGGCGCGCAACCAGTCATGTGCGATAGAAGTTCGTCACCACCGTGATTCTGTTTCCAGCGGTAAGAGGTTCGACTGAATGAACTTGATCACCAGCTATTATTACCAGTTGATCTGCCCCTGGGTGCACCCGAGTACGTACTTGTCCCGCCGAATCGTGCAATGCGAGCGCGCCACCAGTCGCGTTCTCAACCTCGGCGTAGTATAGCGACGTCGCGACAGGATTTCGTCCCTGCGCTTCGTCCTTGTGTGCCCACTGAGTTGGTGGCTCTTCAGTGTTTCCTTCCATTCGGACAGGGAAAACCTGCGGCATTAGAGTTGTCGCGTCGGGGAGCAAGTCTGGTATCGATCGGTGTATTTCGTCATAAATAAGGCTGGCCATCAGTGTCGATAGTTGCATCATCTCGGGTCGCTTGTGCATCGCTGAACTCGCCAGCTGCCACATGCGGCCGAACGTGGTACGGCCGAGCCGGTCGGACCGTTCCCATTCCAGGCTTGGTGAACTGAGCAATCGAAGTACATCAGACCGCCGAGTTTCGCCGAGAAATTTGGCGACTTCATGGAGGATCATCACACTCACGCTCCTGTCGCTTGCTGCTTGGTCGGGTACGGGCGGGCGGCTGCGGTCATCTATCGTCACCGGGCATGGGCCGCTTGTACCTGGTTGCCGACCGACTCGGCTGGCATCGTCCCGTCCATCGGCGTGACATGAGCTTTGACTGCGTCGGCGCCAGCCGTAGTCGTGACGTCATCGAGTGGACCTCGACGTTCGATGTCAGGCAACATGCCAACGTGGTTCAGCAGTGGATGTCGGGGATAGGTGATGTTCCGCTGTCTGATGAGTGGATACCGGCCGAGTGGTTGTTGCGGGTTTGGGACAGTCCCGCGATGGCAGCAGCCGAGAGTAGCGGCATTGGCATGCGGACAAGGTTGTTCGAGATTGACGCGGAGCCCGTCTTGCTGGCACGTTCCATACCGGTCGTCATTCCTGATCTTGGCCTCGCGGGTGTCGATCGATTCCAGGTTGTCCGAGAAGTACCTAACTGGTGGCTCCTGGGGCCGTGCGGACGCGAAGTCCTGGCGCTTCTCGTCCAATTTCAGTCTATAGAAATTGATTTCAGTGAACAGCTCCCGCCGTCCGGTTCGGAGTTGGCTTCCTTGCGAATGCGTGCGTTTGACTTGATTGATGCGGCGCGGCGAGTCGGGGCATATGCTCTGGCGCGCGCCGTGATCGGCGAGAAAGGTGGCCGGTTCACGGAATTCCACCAGTTGGCATTCGGGGCGGCGGTCGGCTTGGTCCTTAAGGATGTCTGGCCAGAGGCGCCGCGCCTGTACCAACCCTGGGTACAGCGCTACGGCTTGCCCGACCTGGGCACCATCATGCGCCATGACGACCTCCCATACCCCGTCGCCTGGAAGTGGTGATGCCGCGTCGCCGGACGTGGGGCCGCGATAGGTGTCAACCATCGACGACAAGTCTTCCGTCGCGATGCGTCACGGTCTGCCCGTGAGCTAACGCCACGATGAGGGCAGCGTGTTCCTCCGCTAGTTCACTGGGCCTGCCGTTGGATGTGGTCTTCAGTGCGGCGGCAAGCACGGCGGCACCGAAACCGCCGAGACCAAGGCGGGCGCGCCGTGACTGCGCGGTCGCGGTTTCTGCGACACAGTCCAGAATCCTTTGACGTCGGTCGCCCGCCAGGTTGCGTCGGATCGCTCGGGCAAGGGCATCCGCCCCCGCTTGTGCTTCATCCGCGTCGTTGACGATCACGGCCTTCGTTTGTGCTTGGGCGTCGGTGAGCACCGTTTGCCATGTCGGCAAAGGAACGCTCCACAGCAACTCACTCGCCAGGGTTACCGAACGCAATGCCGTGAAGACCGCCATCAGGCTGCTCATGTCCGCAAGGCGCTGCATCGCGCTGGCGTGCTCGCCGCGCAACAGAGCGTGCACCACTGAATGGGCCTCGGTCAGCCTTGAGCGGGTTCGGTCGTCTGCCGTGACGATGCTGCTGTCGTCCCAGGAAACGGAGACAGGTCGGCCGCTCGGGTTCCACAGGGCGAGCAGGGCGTCGCGGGTGCCGAGAGCGCGTTCCAGTTCGGCATCCGACTCGCGGACATGGCCGGCTTCGCCTCCGTCAGTCATCTGCGCCTCCGATGAGGAGACCGAGTTCATAGAGTCGCCGCCGCATGGTCACGATGACCTCCGTTGTCGGCTCTGAGGTGGTTGGCGCCGTTCCGGTCGCGATCGCGTTCAGCAACCGTGGACCGCACTCCACGGCGAACCGCATCCCACGAGTGGAACAGAGGAGCTGTTCGCGGACGGTAGGCGTCCCGTCCGTTCCGATCTTGCCGACGGATTCGATCTCGTGGTCGGGGTGTGGCGTGAGGTCTTCGGGAATGCGTCCGCGATGGGTGCGATCGAGCGCCGACGTGATGTCGCGAAGCTGACCCCGGTCGAACTCTTGACCTTGCAGCGTGACTTGTTCTGTTCGGAACCAGGGTTGTCGTTCCCGAGCGGGCGTGAAAACGACGACACCGTAGGCGAGTTCACCGATTCCTTGCTCCCGGTAGAAGTCCAGCCAGCGCCGCGCGGCTTGGTGAATCTGGTCAGGTTCGCGGCGATGGACGTTCCACCGCAGAGCGTCGTCCGGTCCGCTGCGAACTGCGTACACGAACACGACTGCGTTGCACCCGGTCCGGCGGGCGATGCTTCTGATTTCGCGCGCCGGGTCGCCGGGGTTGGAGATGCCCCAACTGGTGAGGCACACCAATAGCCCGTCGTGAGTAAGACGGGCGGGGGCTTCGCTCAGCACGCGTGTGCCGACATGTGCCGATTCGGGCGGGCCGTCCCGGTAGACAACCGATCTCTCTGGCGATACGAGGTACGGTGGGTTGCTCACGATCAGGTTGAAGGGTTCATCGTCGTCGATGCCGCTCACTACGTCCGCGATGTCGAACCGGGTGTTCGTGATCTCGTTGAGGGCTGCGTTGAACTGGGCGAAAGCGGTGGCACGGGGCGAGACATCGACACCGAGGACCGTGTCCGAGTGGCGGGCGAGTTGCAACGCGTGCACGCCGGAGCCAGTGCCGATGTCGAGGCTTCGGCCTACGGTCTCGCGTGGGATCAGGCGCGCGAGGGTCTCCGTTGGGCGATGCGGGCTCTCGACGGCGTCCGGCTTGACCTCGGCTGAGTCTTCGTTGTGAAGATCCGCGGCAAGCAGCAGATCGTGAAATGGTGTCAGCCTTACCAGTGGATGCAGAACGTCACCAGCATGCTCGACCAGGCGGGTATTGGTCAGCGTGTCGACGAGTTCCGCGGCGAGTTGCGGTGTGTCGCTCAGGCGGATCGGCTGTCCGAGGAGCAGCAACCGGATCAACGCGCCCTGGGTGTCCTGTTGGCCCAGGGCGATTCGGGCAAGGCCGAGCGCGTGGCCAGCCGGGGGCAGTGGGGAGGTTGCTGGCACGGCAAGACGATCTCGAATCGCGGCTTCGTTATACCGGACCGCCGCGAGTTCCGCGCGAAGATGTGGCAAACGCCCGCCGTGACAAGGCGCTGGAGTGGCCGTCATGATCGGCCACCGTGATCACGCGGAAGCTGCTCTATGGTTTGGGTGGCTGGTGGTGCGACCAGATGGAACCAGCCGATCACTTGCCCCTTGTGGACTTCGACGACCGCGCCGCCGCGTGGTGCGCGGGCGATAATGTTCAGGGCGGCGATTCCGTACGTGTGTCCGTCGAGTTCGCGGCTTCGTCCAGGGACGAAGTACTCCATGCCGGCCATCACATCGAGTTGATCCGAGGCGATTGTCGGGTCGTCCACAAGCTGCCGGTTCGGGATGGGGCCTTGATAGAGCATGTGCCCCTTGGGGAAGTAGATCAGTATGCCTGTGCTGATCTTGACGTACTCAGAACCGGCGATCCAGCTTGCCACGAAGCCAGACTCGGTGCCGTGCCACGGGTCGCCACCAACCCGGACGCGACCGTAAGCGCTGCTGTCGGGCTGGAAGTCACGCCATTTCAGTCCCGGCTCCTCCCGTTGGATGGTGATCCGGCCCGGTGCGCGTACGACGTGGCCGAACCGTGAGAGCACCCGCACCGGTCCGCAGTCGGCTGGGCGAACCTCGCGGCCCGAGACGGTGTATGCACGCTGCAGTTCCGTCCCGCGCAGCCTGTCAGAGCCAGCGGGACGGTGCCCATAGGACAGCTCCAGGGGCTCGGGCGGGTAGGCGCCGGCGTCCTTCGACTTGATGTTGTCGAACGCCCAGTACATGTCAGGACCTACTCACCGCTGCGCGTAGCCGTGGGCCGAAGCTGGACCACCCGCCTGTGACGTGCCATGTCTCGGCGTCGGGCACGACCACCCGCACTACCGAGATACCGGGCCAGCCAGGGAACTCCACGTAGGCTACGTCCGGGAGTCCCGCGTCAGCGCAGCGGTTCACCAGGCTGTCGAGTCCGGGCTCAACGTTGCGCTCCTGGTAGGCGATCGGCTGTGTACCTGGCGTCGCCAGCCAGTGGCGTTCGGGAACGTGGTCCAGGCGCTGCTTTTCCGGCTCGTGCCGATCTTCTCGCGCGCCTTGCAGGTCGGTGGCGCGAGTCTGCGCCAGCTCCAGCAGAGCGGCCTCCGCAGCGGCTACGTTGCTCGGCCGGACGGCATATCCAGCGCAGCCAAGATGGCGCGTGAAGTCGGCTTCCTGGACAGCGGCGACACCAAACGCGGGCAGGTCGAAGTCGTTCGGCAGCATCTTGAGGACAAGATCCAGGCCAGCCGCCTCGTAGAAGCGCATGATCTCCAGCGTGCTGTCGGGGAGACTGTCGCGGTCGATGGTGACGGCAAGGTCGACGTTGTCTTCGTAGCGTCCGAGTGCGGAACCGGCAAGGCCGAAACGCTCCGCGATCGTGGCCAGAAAGCGGAACCCGAGATGGGAGGCGCGGACTTCGGCACAGGAAATGACGTCCCGCTCGATGACCTCAGCCAAGCCGTGCGCCAGCGCGTCTTCCAGGCAGAACGCCGCCGCCAGCCCGTTGGAGGTCGACAGCAGGAAGGGGCTTGCCGCAAGGCCGGCGGGTCTGCGCCCGTTGAAGCACACATCGGCGGGCACCATCACACGTCCACGGTCTCCGGTGAGCTTGGTGGCCTCGACCCACACCTGGAGATCCTCGGCCTGCACACTGTCGCGGCGGCGGTAGGTGAACCGGTCGGGACCCCACACCTCGTGCGACCGTCGCAAGACGTCCGGTGTTTCGATGACCCAGCGCGCCTCGGCGGGCCACAACGCTCCGCTGCGTTCGAGACATTCCATGATCGCGGTCACTCGCGCTTGGGATTGACTTCGCCCTTTGCCGCTGTAGACCCAGATCACATCGGTGGTGGCCGGTTTGGTCGCGCTGGCGGTCGGCACGCCTGGAGTGTCCATGCCGGTGGTGTCGGCGAGGCGGCTGATGCCGAACTCGTCAAGGCGGGAAACGAGCTGCTGTTCCCAGGCTTCCCACTGCTCATGGGATGGGCGACTGCCGCTCATTGCGCCAGCACCGATGTGATGAGCTGCCGCACGAGCGCCGTGGCATCCTGGCGCTTGACATCACTGCGCAGCAGGCGGTCGATGATCGACGCGTTCAGTCCTGCTGACGTCGCCAGACTGGCGCACAGGCGGCTCGTCCGGTGCTCAAAATGCACTGCCCGCAGGCCGTCGATGAGGAATTCGGCCTGAGACTGTGTCGCACGGCCAGCGGTGATGAGCTGATCAAGCCCGAAGCGGATATTGGCCAGGAACAGGCCCGTGGCCTCGTTGGTGCGCGGGTCCAGTGTCGCCACCAGTTCGTCGTCGTAGGTAATGGTGCGGTCCACCACGCGGTCGTATACCCAACCGAAGCCACGCATGCCGTGGTTACGCAACTCCGCCGCACGCAAGGCGCCAAGGCTGGAACACCCCCACACCTCGTGACCTCGGGCGATCAGATTGAACACCTCGGTGGGCGACGGAGGGTGTTGCCGGACGAGGTAGCCGTCCACGAGCACGACCGTGATCGTTGGGTCCAGATCCAGCTCGTCGAGATCGCCACGGCGCGCTGGCGGACGCCACATCACGACGTCCGAGTCCGGGCGAACGCGCTGGGGCAACGACGGGCCGGCGAACACGACAGCTCGTAACTCCCGACCACTCTGCAACGTCATTCAGCGCGCCAGGGGTCGATCTGCTGGCGGTATGGCGAGCGCCGGAAGTTCAACGCGAACGCCGCGCGGGGACTTGTTCCCCGCATGGGTCCTGAGCGGTGCACCGCGTAGGAATGGTGTACCACCGCGCCGCCCGCGGGCACTGGTGCTGAGTGGAACTCGAAGCCGGAATCGTCAACGAGTTCCGCGCCGAAGTTTTGCACGTCGGACACCCGATGCTTGAGCAATTCCCCGACCGTTGGTTGGGGGTTCGCGTACTGCAGGACTCCGTCGTCCTCGGTGACATCCGTGAGTGCGATCCAGAACGTAATCGCCAGTTCGTCGCCGAAATGGTCACGGTAGAAGATCTGGTCCTGGTGGGGTGGCGTGGCTTCGGATGTCGCGGCCGGTTTGGCGAAGTACTCGGTCAGGAAGGGAACACAGCGCGATTCCAGTAGTGCCTCGGCCAGGTGCTGCAACTCCGGCAGGCGAGTCAGATCGAACAGCAGGTCACTGTGGCGGTCGAGGTAGTGCATGCTCAGCACGTGGCCGTCGATGTCGCGCGAGATCACCGTGCCTTCCGGCTGCCCGTACAGCTCGCTCGACAGCCTGTCGGCCTCGTGCCGGAGGGCGTCCAGCAGCGCCGGGTGAGCGAACGTCGGGAGCACCGTGTGGCCAGCCGTGCGGAGCTGATGCCGGATTCCGCCGAGATCGCCATGTTCGGGCAGACGGAGGTCGTCAGTCTTTGGCTGGTACATACAGCGTCGGCCTCCTCCACAGCTCCAAGTCGGTCGTCGCGAGGTCGCGAAGGGGAAGTTCGGTGATGGAGCTGGCCTCCAGGATGTGCGCAGACGACCACACAACCTGGACCCGGTGATCGGCGCCGTACAGGGGCGCCAGCAGGTCGATCAGCGGGCGCAACACGTCCTGATCGGGATCGCCGCTGATGACGGACCGGTTCAGCGTTGAGGCGAGCTGGAACAGCAACAGCGGGACCTGGGGATTCGGTGCCCAGCCAGCCTTCAGCAACGTGGTGGTATCGAAGATCTGAACCCCGTAGCCGTAGTCGATACGCAAGTCGCACAGGAGGGTGTCGAATGAACTCACGGCCGGTAGCACGGACACCCTCAGGTCGTGGTGCTCAGCCAGGTCGAGGGTGTATTCAGTCGCGCTGACCAGGAACAACGGGTGTCCGTGGACCAGGAACGCGACAGGCGCCGAGTCCAGGGCTGACTCAACCAGACGACGCGAGATCTCGTGGTACACGTCGTCGCGGACGGTCTGGCCGGTGTATAGGGGAGCCAGATCCTCGACTTCGGCGCAGTGCTCGCGAACCGACTCGATCACGCTCTGATCGGAGTGGAGCACGAACACGCGCTGGCACGCGCGTAGCGCCTGCACCGTCTCGACGGTGAAGTGCAAGGTTCCCTTGATGCCGCTGCCGAGCAGATAGATGGAGGTCTTGCGCACCTACAGCTGTCCCTTGTTCGATGGTCCCGGACACGAACGACCGGGCAGCGCGGACACCCACGCTCCCCGGTCGTCAGGGAAGTCAGATGGCAGGCTCGACGTCCTCGCCGGTCCAGAACTTGTTGCCGTTGTCCATCAGGAACGCCCGGAAACGCCGCACATCGACGCCCCACTCTTCGAGCGCCACGCGGCGCATGGTGCTCAACGCCGTCTTTTCGTCGTCAGTCAGGTCGGAGTCCTTGAGCGCAGCCTCGGGGTCGGCGAGCAGCAGCTCGCGGAACTCGATGTCCTCGGCCGCACGGGACAGCACCGCCTCGACGCGCTGCTTGGCCTCAGCGTCGAGCTGCGGAACAGACGATGTCACGAGATACCTCCTGAGCGTAATCCGGGCACTGTGTGCAACTACCTAACCTATCGGGGGATACAGCGGGGTCTACAGGTGCAGATGGGTGACCAGTAGTGAGCGCAGAGTGTTTGCTGCTGGGCCAAGTGGATGATTTCTTACACTGACGTGTGATCCATGGCACTGACATGCTGGGAGCTGTCGGGGTGGCTGGCCAGCCGTCCAAGCGGGATCGGTGCTCTGTGCCAGGGCATGCAGCGCGCCGCCGGGGAGCCGGTCAACCTGGTCACGGTACGCTGCGAGAGCCCTGGTCAGGTGGGCGGCTATCGTCGATGGCCCGCCTATATGCCGACAATCTGGATGGATGATGCATCGATACAGGTCCCACACGTGCGGCGAGCTGCGTACCACGGACGTCGACACCGACGTCCGCCTCTCGGGGTGGCTGCACAACCGGCGAGATCTCGGTGGCGTCATCTTCGTTGATCTTCGGGACAACTCCGGCATCGTCCAGCTCGTGGTCCGATCGGACTCGGCGGCGTACGAGCCCCTGAGTGACTTGCCCAAGGAAACCGTCATCCGCGCCGACGGGCGTGTGCTGAAGCGCCTGGCAGAGAACGTCAATCCGGAGCTGCCGACGGGTGAGATCGAGGTTCAGGTCAGCGAGATCGAGGTGCTGGGCAGCTGCGACCCGTTGCCGTTCAGTGTCTTCCCCGAAGAGAAGGTGAATGAGGAGACGCGGCTCACCTACCGCTTCCTCGACCTGCGCCGCCAGAGGATGCATCGCAACATCCTGCTGCGTTCCGCCGTCATCGCCAGCATCCGGCAGAAGATGACCGACCGGGGCTTCCTCGATCTGCAAACTCCCATCCTGTCAGCGACAAGCCCCGAAGGTGCCCGCGACTTCCTTGTTCCGTCGCGTCTGCACGCGGGGAAGTTTTACGCATTGCCGCAGGCCCCTCAGCAGTTCAAGCAGCTGTTGATGGTCTCCGGCTTCGATCGTTACTTCCAGATCGCGCCGTGCTTCCGCGATGAGGACAGCCGTGCCGATCGCTCGCCCGGCGAGTTTTACCAGCTTGACGTTGAGATGAGCTTCGCCGAGCAGGAAGACGTCTTCCAGGTCATCGAGCAGGTATTCGTCGAGCTGTTCACCGAGTTCGCGCCGGATCGGGAAACCACCTCACCGTTCCCGCGCATCGCCTACCGGGACGCACTGGCTCGCTATGGCACCGACAAGCCTGACCTACGCGCCAAGCTCGAACTGGTCGACGTCTCCCACCTGTTCCGCGACAGCGAGTTCCGGGCGTTCGCGGGCAAGCACGTTCGGGCGTTGCCGGTGCCGGGTTGCAGCGACAAACCGCGGTCGTTCTTCGACCAACTGGGGGCGTTCGCGGTCGAGCGCGGCGCCCAGGGCCTGGCTTGGGTGCGGATCGACGACAACGGCCAGTTCACTGGCCCGATTGCCAAGTTCCTCACCGAGAACGTCGCACAGCAACTGATCGCCGAAGTCAAGGGAGAACCCGGCACGGCCGTGTTCTTCGGGGCCGGCGACGAAACCGATGTCGCCAAGGTGATGAGTGAGGTCCGTGTCGAAGCCGCGAAGCGCGCCGACCTCTTCGAGGCGAACGCGTACCGGTTCTGCTGGATCGTCGACTTCCCGATGTACGAGCGGAATGACGACGGTGCGATCGAGTTCAGCCACAACCCCTTCTCGATGCCGCAGGGCGGCCTCGAAGCCCTCAAGACACAGGACCCCTTGGAGATCCTCGCCTGGCAGTACGACATCGTCTGCAACGGGGTGGAGCTGTCCTCCGGTGCGGTCCGTAACCACAGCCCGGAAATCATGTACGAGGCATTCCGCATCGCGGGGTATCCCAAGGAACAAGTCGACCGGGAGTTCGGCGGCATGGTCCGCGCCTTCCACTACGGAGCCCCACCACACGCTGGTGTCGCGCCCGGCGTCGACCGCATCGTCATGTTGCTCGCGGACGAACCCAACATCCGGGAAACGATTGCCTTCCCCCTCAACCAGAACGCCCAGGATCTGCTCATGGGAGCGCCCACCGAAGTAAGCGAAGATCGACTCAAGGAACTCCACCTGAGCGTGCGGAAACCACCGTCAAAGGGAAGTCAGGCTCGGTGAGCGGGCTACCTCGCTCAATTCTGGCGACCTGAACGTCGGCCGATACCGCTCAGGCCACGTCTGCTCCAACTGACTGTGGCCTGAGCATGCCGTCCAGTTGCTCCAAGGTGATCCCGAGCTTGTGTGCGAGGTCGGGGCGTTGCCAGGGTTGGGGTTGCTGTTTGCCGCGTTCCCAGCGGCCGATCGTGGTGCGATCGACGCCCAGGGCCTCGGCCAGCCCTTCTTGGGTATATCCGGCGATGACGCGCCGGTTCGCCAGCGGGCGCGATGATCGGGCCACGGTTCTTCACTCCTTGTGGTGGCCGTGACGGGCCAGGTTCGCGGTCGGCATGGGGCCGGTGATCCGTTCGCAGTCGTGGCAGTTCAGGTAGGGCAAGGGGCTGCCGGTCCAGGGGAGTGTGGGTGCGCCGCACGCTGCCCACAGCACGATCAGGCCGTTGAAGTCGGTGACGTTCTGGGTGTCGGGGATGGCGTGCAGCAGTGGCCGGAACAGGCCCGGCAGCCACGGCACGCCATCCGCTGACACCCGCGTCCGTTTCAGGCGGCTTCGTCGTCCTCGGCGGTGGTGGCCGCGTCCGGGTTGAACCACACCAGCCGAGCCCGGATGTGGCTGCCGAACTTGAATAGGCGCAGTGCGTTTTCCGGTGCTTGCAGGCTCATCCGCCGTGTGCGTCCGACCGAGACGACTTCGGCGTGGTCGTCGAAGGCCATGCCCCACGCGACGATTCGGCCGTCGACACGCTCGCCGTACTCCTGTACGACGGCGAACAGCCGGGGTGCTTCGTCGGCGACCATCTCTTCCAAGATCGCCGCGAACTCCGGTTCCTCGCACACCGGCGGCAGCTCGGCGGGATCGGGCACGAACGCGTCCAGCGGATGCGCCTGTTTCCGGTGGTCGCGGTCGAGTTGGCGGGGTTGCGGGCCGCGAGTGAGTGCTGTGGTCATCGGGTTGCCTCCATCCGTAACGGTTTTCCGGAGTTGTAGGGGCGGCGCGCGTCAGCCGTCGGTTTGCCAGCGCTGCTCGTCGGGGACGTGGGTGCCGTAGAGCACGAGGCAGGCGGGGCAGAACACGCGCGGCACGGTGCGCTCGGCATGGCGAGCCGGGACCGAGTGGTCGCACAGGGCCTGGTAGAACGTGCGCGCCGGGTCGTTGACCTGAGCCGTGGGGAAGGCGTGCCAGGTGGCGTCGTAGGCCGACATCAGCCAGTCCACTGCGGGCAGAAGGAGGTTCATCCGCCACCTCCCGGCTCGTCGGAGGCGTCGGGCGCGGCGTACGGGCGCGGCAGGTCGCCGGAGGGCTGGTCAGCGCTGGTGAGCAGCCAGTTCAGGGCGTTGACGGCGTGGCCGGAGTGGTGCTCGATCACCGGGCCGTGCTCGGCAGGACGCCGGTAGTCGAAGGTGGCTTCGGCGCGGATGGCGTGGGCGAGTCCGTTGGGGCGCAGCGCGAGGTATTCCACGTATCCGGCGCGCACCCGCCACAGGCGGGTGCCGATCAGCGCGCCGTCGTCGGCCACATCGGGCAGAGGGCGGAACCCGGCGGCGTGCAGACGTCGGCCCAGCTCGCGAGCGGTACGCGCGGATAGCGGGCTCACGGCTGCCGCTCCTGGCGAGCGCGGCGGGCGGCAATGTGGCCGTCAACCCGCGCGTGATACAGCGCGGCCACCAACCGAACGACGAACACCGTGGCCGCGATGACCAACACGATGACCTGCGCGGTGGGACTCATGCGGTGGCCCGCACGGTTGGGACGGCGTGCTGGTGGTCCTCGCGCGTGGTGGGGTCGTCCAGCGCGAACACGACATCGCGCAGAGCCGCGCGCAGGCGACCGGCCTGCAAGGGTTCCAGGACGGCGACCTCGCCGGACGGGAAGACCAGCGCCACCCGGTCATCGTCGGTGGGCAGTACGAGGATTTCCCGGCGTCGGCCGGCGACATCCCGGCACGCCGCCACCCACTGACTGGGCTTGCGTCGCGTTCGCCACATGACCGCTCTCCGCTCGCCGCACCGACCCGCGGTGGCAGGTCGGCTGGTGGTACCGGCGAAGCCGGGCCAGGTCGGGGGTCCGGCCCGGCCCCGCCGGGGCTTGGGCGTCGGACAGGCGCAACACGACCGCTTACCTGCGTGTTAGCGCTCCGTCCGGCGCGTGTACCGTCCTTCAATGTCGGCACCACTGTAACCTAGCTTGTATATATACAACACTCCATACACCCATCGGGTGGGTCTGCTGTTATCGGCATCGATGGGTGCAACACTGTGTGCGACCTGGCTGGCATACGGGAGGACATCAGTGGCCGACCACCGCGCGGACCCGTCCGCATTGCGCTTCCTGATCGGGCACGACCTGAAGGTCACCCGTGAGCGCGCCAACCTGAAGCAGACCGAAGCGGCCAAGGTGCTCGGCTGTAGCCAAGCAAAGATCAACTACTTGGAGAGCGGCAAGACGCAGCAGAAACCCGACGAGGTCACCGCGCTGCTCCGGGCCTACGACGCGGACGTGGAGCACGTGGACCGCATGGCGTCGTTGGCGGCGCGTGCCGATCAGGGCACCTGGTGGGCACCGTTCAGCGACGTGCTGCCCAACTGGTTCAAGATCTTCGTCGGGCTCGAAGGGCTCGCCGCCGCCGAGTTCTCCTACGAGTCGCTGTTGCTGCCCGGCCAACTCCAGACGCCCGACTACGCCGCCGGACTGCTGGTGGGCAACCTCCGCGTCCCGCCGATGGACGCCCCACAGGTCGTCCGCGCCCGGATGGCGCGGCAGCGGCTCACCGACGACACCAACCCGCTGCGGTTCCGCGCCGTCATCGAGCAGTACGTCCTTGACCGCGTTGTCGGCGGCCCGCAGGTCATGCGGGCGCAACTGGAACATCTACTCACCCTGATGCAGCGCGACAACGTCGAACTGCACGTCATGCCGGTCAGCGTTGCCGTCCATGACGGGCTCGACGGGGACTTCCTGCTGCTGGACTTCGACGAAGCCCAGAGCATCGGCTACATCGAGTACCCCACCGGAGCCATCTACGTCCAGGACCAAGATCAAGTCGGGGCGTATACTTTGTCAGCGGACCGGCTGTGTGACGCCGCGCTGTCGGTGTCCGATACCGCCGACGCCATCACCGCGCGCATCGAGACCTTGGCAACCAACTCGGAGGACTGAGATGACCCCCGCCGACCGCCTTGCGTGGCGGACCTCCACCCGCAGCAGCAACGGCGAGAACTGCGTCGAGGTCGCCCCGGCAGCCGAGGGCGTGGTTATCCGGCACAGCAAGCACCCTGCCGCAGGCACGATCGCCTTCCCTCACCACGCCTGGACGGCCTTCATCCGCGACGCCTCCGAAGACCGCCCCACCAGCGCAAACGGGGTCGCCTCCATCACCAAGATCGGCACCGACACACTCGTCACGTCGCTCATCACCGATGTCGAATTGCGCTTCGACGAAGGCGAGTGGTCGGCCTTCCTCGCCGGAGTCGCCGACGGCGAGTTCGACTTCACCACCCAACTCGCTATCGCCTGACCACAACCGGGGGAAGGCAACGCAATGCCGGTACGACAGCGGCCGATCGGCGCGCTGCTCGACTTGGTGTTCGGCAACGCCCGCGTTCCTGGTGGCGGGCCACGGTGGATCACCCTTCCGCCGTGGCCCTGGTTCTGCCACTATTGCGACACCAACGCCCAGGGCGGCGACAGCCCTTTCGCAGACTTCGCATCCGCTCGGATTCAGCGCACTCGTATAGGTCGCCGAATCGTCTGGCATCCCTATGAATGGCGACACGACCTCGAAGATCTCGGTCTTACCCAGGATGAGCGAGATCGGGCGCAAGCCGCTGTCCGCCATCACGTCAGCGGCCCCGGCGCAGCGGTTACCTGGGACATCCAGCGGCAGAAACTCCAGATCGTGCGGGCACCCCAGATCGACTGGCGCAAAGCCTGACCGCAGCCGAGATCAACGCGGCCCGCGGCCCGTAGTGGCTGCTAGTTTCGCAGTATGCGACCGGACCATGTTCCCATGCCGCGCGCTGTCGCAGCGCGGCCTCGCGATCAGCGTGGGTACCCGGTACCGGCGATCACCCCGTGGCAAGACGAAGTGCCGCAGTTCGCCGAACTCAGCGCTCAGCGCATGTTCTTGTGTGCGGTACAAGGGCGTTGCACGGTGTGCGGGCTGCCGCTCGGTGACGAACCGGTGTGGCGTGTGGTCGACCACGAGAACGCCGAACTGGTTGCCGCCGCACTAACCGCGGGCACGTCACTGATCAACGAAGCACCAGCGTTCGAGGGACCAGCACACCGGGCTTGTGCGCTCTACAGCGCGGCCGTGTGCCCCTACCTGGCGGGGCCGACCGCCCGCCGTAGCCAGGCCGTCTCCATTCCGAACCTGGTCATCATCGACAAGGGCGAGGCGCGCGGACCAGCCGGGGCCGTGGTGGCCTTCGACGGCTGCCGTGCCGAGTTGGCCCATGGCAAGCTGGCGTTCTTCTACGGACAACCGGTGGACATGATCGAATATCAGCGCGGTGATGATCTCCTCGATTCCCTTGCAGCAGCAGTGCGAGGCGAACCGGACGACCTTCCGCGGGCACCCGCCTGGCTACGCGATGACGAAGGCGCTGCGCAGCAGGCGTTCGAGGCTGAAGTACAGAAGATCACGCGACAGGCGAAGCCCCGCTAACCACACCTGTGGCGGGTGCCGCGCCCGGTGCCCGGCTACGTGCTGCGGTAAGGCTTGTAGGGCAGTACATGCGGGTCGCGGGGCGGCGCGACGAGGTTGTCCCCTGGCCAGAAGGGGCCTTCCGCGGCGAACCGCCGCACGTGGCCGGTCAGCTCGTCCAGGTGCTGTTGCCGCTCGACCGGGCCGGCCTGGGAGCGGGAGCCGTCCGGGTGGTGCAGCTCGTGCACGGTGTTCGGGCCACCGCCCACCAGGATGGCCGTGAGCTGGGGCAGGCCCATCGGCATCGCGTCGCAGCCCTGGTGTCGGGCGATGTGCACCACCGCGTTGACGGCCCGTTCCCAGTCGGCGACCAGCGGCCACAACTGTCCGCCGTCCAGCTCGAAGGTCAGCGTGGACAGCGGTACCACACCGCCCGGCGTGCGGCCGGGGAACTCGGTCAGGCACCGGTACATCCGGCCGCCGTCCGGCTGTGGCACCGCCGGGTGCAGCAAGGTCAGGGCGTGCACGATCGTCGCGTTGATCGGCACCGGGTGCTGCGGGGACTGGTACGGCTCGTGCAGGGCGAGCAGATACACGTCCTGGATCGTCACATGCTCCCTTTCCATCGCGGCTGAGGTGGGGCGGACCATCAGGCGTAGGGCTCGACGGAAATGCTGTAGACATGCCCGCGCCAGGACCGATCCACTGGCAAGGCACGGACGGCGTACTGGTAGGTGGGCAGACCCAACTCGTTGGCACGGGCGATCAGCGCGCGGACATCGCCCAAGGTCAGCACGTGTGCCGACAGCCGACGACCCCAACGGCGCCACTCCACCTCGGGGCCGGTGGGCTTCTGCGTGACGCTCGTGCGTTTCTCCGAGTCGCTGGGGCTGGCCTCGCCCGAGTTCGCGGGCGGCAAGGTCGGCGAATCGTCGCTGTCGGTATCGCGCGCGTCTTCGACCACGGTCTCTAGGCGTTTCACTTTGCCGTCCCAGCCGGCAAAGCACCGGACAGGCGTCGTGTCGGGGAAGTGCAACGCCGTGGCGCTGTCGGCGAACTCACTCAGTTCATGGAAGTGGAAGATGGTCCGGTCGGGGCGCCTGGCCTGCGTCACGTTGTGCGTCACGACCACCACGATAGGCACTCGCCCCGACACAGCGTGTGGCCCCTCTGTGGATCACCCGACTGGCCGAGCCGGGGGTGCCGTTCGGCGCGCTGCCACGCTGGCATGATCGGCCACCGCGAGCCTGACGACGAGCGAAAGGACGGCATGTGGCCTTGTCCATGCTTGACCGGATGCGGGCGACCGTGCGCAGCATCGGGCGTGACCCCGACCTGGTAGCCCGGCATATCGAATCCGAAGGCTGGCCGGACGAGGTACGCGGTCACCTCGAAATCGCGGGCCTGCTCAGCCTGCTCTACCGAGAAACCGGGCGGCTGCTGGCCCTGGCCACCGACATCCCGGAAGCCCCCGACTGCGGGTACATCGCGATGCCCGAGACGATCGAGCTTCCGGGCGAAGATCCGCGTGCGGCGGCGCGCTGGGAAGTCGCCTGGGCGAAGGATCGCATGGCGGCGGTCGCCTACGACGACGCCACTGATCAGTGGCTGACCGGCTTCGCCGCCGCCGAGCAAGCCATCATCGCGGCGGCGCACGTCCTGAGCGTGGTCAAGGGCGACACGACCCCCGTACATGCCGATCGCTACGCGTACGGATGGGACGAAGCGTCCCGCGCGTTACAACTCGCCCAGCGCCTGGTCGACGAGGCGCGAGCTGGTCGGACTCACACCACGACACCCTCCGACGAGGAGTAGGCCGGTCGCTGCCGTACCAGGCTGTTGACGGATTCGTGCGTACGCTTGCCGTTGTCGCTGGTCGTGGCACGGGGAGAGCACCCGGTCTCTCGCCACCGCCGCAGCACCCGGCGGCCGTAGTTGTTCGTGCCCGCGATCCGGTCCAGCTCCGCGCCGGTCGGCGTGCGGCCCTTGGCCCGCTCGGTCACGTAGTACGCCCACATCCGCTGCTCGGCGGTCGGCTCGGCCGGCGGCCGGGACTCGTCCGAGACCACCGCGAGACGCACCACCGACCCGGTCTCGTCGCCGGTCTCGCCCGTCTCGCCGGTCTCGGTGCTGGTCTCGTTCGCGGTCTCGGCGCGGTGCCGCTTGAGCGCGCGGTTGAGCAACTCGACCGCCAGCAGCAGCGCCAGCGGCGGGCACGCCGCCACCGCCACGGCGAACACGCTCAACTCCGGAGCCGCCGCCACGTTCGCGCACAGCGAGAGGCAGATCCCGAACACGAAGGACAACCACGCCGCCCACCGGCCACCGGCTCGGCGGCTGTCGCCGGTGGTCTTCCACAACTCGACCGTGGCCGTGGTCAAGATGCCGTCCACGATCAACGGCCAGATCGCCGCCGTCGCCTCGTCGGCACCGAACCTCAACGCGAACTCGCGGCCGTGCCGGTAGGAGGCATACGCCGCGCCAAGCGCCACCAGCGCGGTACAGGCGCACTGCACCCACAGCGCGCGGTCCCTCCGAGGGGTTGCCGTGGCGCTCACGGCAGCACACCTCCCGCCGTGCGCTGTGCGTCGTCCGGGCAGCAGCCGACGCAGGCGAACACCTGTGAGCTGGTCACCGACCGGCCCAGCGGCACATGCGGTACCCGGACGCGGAGGTAGTCAGCTCCGCACACCACGCAGGCCAGCCCGTCGGCTTGCAGCGCGTTCAGCCCGGTGATGATTGCTTCGCCGCTCATCGGGAACCACCCGCCGTAAGACGTCGGGTGCCCACCGGGCGGATCGTGATCTCAGGGCCTTCGACCAAGATCGTTTGGTTCGTATGCTGAAGCGTTAGGCCCACAAGTTTGTCAGCAGCCGAACTCCTTCCTCGGAGGCATTGACCTGCGGTTTCGACGCCGAGGAACTCGGGTTCGAATCGTTCCGGGGTGTCCGAGTCGAGCCCGCCCCGCCAACGATCGGCCGCTACCGGGCGTCGGCTCCGGCGGTTTTCTGCCCGGGAACGGGCCGGATCATCGACGCCACGCTCAGGCTCCTCCCGTCATGCCGGGGCACCGGCCGGCTGCCTGACGTTGACCTCTCAAGTACCCCGGCCGTCTCAATACGGCTACGCAAAGCGGCTGGTTTGAACCACGAGCAGCTGCCGACCGGCTTCGGGGCCGGCGTGGGCCGTGCCGGAAGAACGAATGCGGCCGTCATCGAAAGAACTGACGCGCGCGAGAAAGCTCTCAATTCGCCACATTTCGAAACGATCGCCCAATGGTGCTGTATCGGGCGGACTGTCCGCCGAGCCTTCCGCGCAAGAGGGTCCCCGCCGGGTAGCTCACCGGGCTTCTCGGCGGCCATGCTGCTCCACGCCCACCGCGCACCGCCGCGAGTCACGGCGACGGCCTGCCACCTTTCTCAACCAACAGGTTGACAAAGCCTCGTCGGCAGCCTAGCTTCTTATTCAACCAACAAGTTGAGGACGCATGGTGGACGACAGCACGGAACGGCTCAACCGGGCGTTCGCGGCACTTGCCGACCCGACCCGGCGCGATCTGGTGGCCCGGCTGGCCGGCGGGGACGCGACCGTGGGCGAGCTGGCGGAGCCCTACGACATGAGCCTCCAGGCCGTCTCCAAGCACGTGAAGGTGCTGGAGGAGGCCGGGCTCGTGACCCGCAGCAAGGACGCCCAGCGCCGGCCCGTCCACCTCGACGCGGAGGTGTTCGGCCTGATGACGAAATGGATCGAGCGCTACCGCCGGGAAGCCGAGGAGCGTTATCGCCGCCTCGACGCCCTGCTGGCCCGGATGGCCGACGACGAGGAACCGACACACACCGACACAAGGGACGCATCATGACCACGACCAAGCACGAGACCGAGATCAAGGCCGACGAGAGGGTTCCGACGATCGAGTTGGTCCGGGAGTTCGACGCGAGGCCAGAACAGGTGTTCCGCGCCCACGTCGACCCCGAGCTCTACGCCCGATGGATCGGGCCGCACTCGGTGACCACGAGAGTCACCAGGTGGGACGCCCGCACGGGCGGCGAATGGGCCTTCGCCAACGACCGGGACGGCGAGGAGATCGCCACCTTCTACGGCAGCTTCCACGAGGTGCGGCCGAACGAGCGGATCGTGTGGACCTTCACCTACGAAGGTCAGCCCGATGGGGTCGCGCTGGAGACGCTGACCTTCGAGGAGCTCGAGGGCGGGCGTACGCGACTGCGGACGCTGAGCGTGGTGGAGGACTTCGAAACCCGCGACGGCATCCTGTCCAGCGGCATGGACGTCGGAGTCAGGGAGGGCTACGAAAAGCTCGACGAGCTGCTGACGAAGGGTGCCTGATCATGACCTCCACACCCACAACCCCCGCCCAGCGGCACGCGCACGACGCGGCCCGGTTCACCGCGCTGGTCGAGTCCGCCTCGGCCGGCGACTGGACCCGGCCCTCGCCGGTCGCCGAGTGGACGGCGCTCGACGTCGTGAAGCACCTCGTCGAATGGTCCCGCGGCTTCCTGCACGGCGCCGGGATCGAGCTGCCCGCACTGGACGTCGAGGCCGATCCGGTCGCCGCCTGGAAGCAGCACGTCACCGACATCCAGGCCATCCTCGACGATCCCGCCGGGCGGGTGCTCAGCAATCCGCACACCGGAGACAAGCCCGTGGACCAGGCGATCGACGAGTTCTACACCGCCGACGTCTGGATGCACTCCTGGGATCTCGCCAAGGCGCTCGGCCGTGAGCCCGACCTCGGGCAGGAGCGTTGTGCCGCCGCGCTGGAGGGCATGAAGCCGATCGAGCAGCTGCTGCGCGACAGCGGGCAGTTCGGCTCCGCCGTGCCGGTCCCCGAGAGCGCGTCCGCCCAGGACAAGCTGATGGCCTTCATCGGCCGTGACCCGGCCTGGCGGCCCTGAGGCGGTACCCCGCCGAGCGACCGAACAGTCCACACGGGACGGTTCGGTCGCTCAGCTGTTTCGCCACGCCAGCGGCGAGGTGCGCAGGGCCGCCTCGGCGACCCGCCGGGCGATGGCGGTGGTGAGCCTCCCCGTGGCGCTGTCGATCCACTCGCCGACGCCCTCCACCCCGGCCGCGCGGTACTCCAGCGCCTGCAACAGCATCTCCAGCCTGTCCGCGTCACGGGCACAGCGGGCCTCGGGCGTGGCCGCCTGCTCGTACTCCGCGACGGCGTCGCGCACGCTGGCCCGCGCGGTGCCGGGCAGCGGCGTGGTCTGGTCCTCGGTGATGCGCCGCGGATCGGGTTTGTCCAGGTAAGGCCTCGCGGTGTGCGGGAGATCGCCGGTGCGGGTCTCCTGGGTGTCGTGCCACAGCGCGAGATACGCGGCGCGCGCGGGATCGGCGCCCTCCTCGGCCGCCAGGAGAGCCGCGAGCTGGCTCACGCGCATGGTGTGCTCGGCGACCGACTCCGGATCGCGCACACCCGCGTGCCACCACCCCGCCCGCCGGATCCGCTTGAGCACACCCAGCTCGTACCCGAACGTCGCGATGCCTTCAGCGGAATCGGTCACGTGCGGCCTCCTGACTGCTGCGATATCGGCTTGCCCGCGAGGTGATCATGACACCGTGAGCGTCGAGATCGATCCGCCAGCGCGGCTCGGCGAGACCGAGGTCCGGGGAGGGCGCCTGATCGGGTGGGCCGAGTGGGGTCCGCCCGACGGTACTCCCGTCCTCCTGATCCCCGGCGCGGCGACGAGCCGGTGGCTGGGTGTGCGTGCCGGGGCCGCCGAATCGCTGGGCGTCCGGCTGGTCTCGATCGACCGGCCAGGGCTCGGCGTCTCCACTCCCCTTCCCGGACTGACGTTCGCCGACCTCGTCACCGATCTCGACGTGTTCACCCACGCTCGCGGCTTTCCCCGGCCTCCGGTACTCGCCAACTCGCAGGGTGGTCCATTCGCGCTGGCCCGCGCGGCCGAGACGATCGCGTCCGGCGCCGACAAGATCGCGTCGCCGCGCTGGTCGATCTGGCGTGTGCCGATCCCGCGCGAGCCGAAGCCGTGCTCGGGCAGTTCGACGCCGAGGCGATGTGGCGGCTGGTGACCGACGGCAGCGGCGACGCGGATCTCGCCGTCTACCTTTCGCCCACCTTCGAGACCGCCTACCGGCGTGCCCTGGCCAAGGCGTTCGGCCAGGGCTCCGCGGGCTACGCCCGCGACACCGTGCTGGCCATGGGGCACTGGCCGTTCGACCTCGCGAGAGTCACCGTGGACATCCACCTGTGGCACGGCGAACAGGACGGAAGCCACTCCCCCGACAACGGCGCCACGCTGGCCGAACGCATCCCCACGGCTCGCCGCCACGTCGTTCCCGGCATCGGCGGCGCCGTGCTGTGGACGCACACCGACCAGATCCTGCGTTCCCTGCTCAGCGGCTGAGGTTGCGGTAGCGGCGGATCGCCAGCGGGCAGAACACCGCGATCAGCGCCGCGGGCCACAGAAGCGCGAGCAGCAGCGGGTGCTGCGCGAGCCAGCCCTCGCCTCCCCAGCCGGGATTGCCGAACAGCTCCCTCGTCGCCGCGGCCGTGGCCGAAAGGGGGTTCCACTCCGCGATCGAGCCGAGCCAGGCGGGCATCGTCGCGGGCGCCACGAACGCGTTCGAGAGGAAGCCGAGCGGCCACACCAGGATCTGCAGCGCCATCACGGCCTCCGGGCTGCGCGTCACGAGCCCGAGGTAGATGCCGAGCCACAGCATGGCCAGCCTCAGCAGCAACAGCAGCCCGAACGCGGCGAGTGCCGAGGCGAAGCCGTTGTGCCACCGCCAGCCCATCAACAGCCCGGCCACCACCAGGGCGGCCAGCGTCAGCACGGCGCCGAGCATGTCGGCCGTGCAGCGGCCGAGGACCACCGCTGAGGGCGCCATCGGCAGGGAGCGGAAGCGGTCGGTGACACCGCGCTGCGCGTCTGTGCTCACCGCGGTGAACGTGGCCTCGACGCCGAACACCATCGTCAGCGCGAGCACGCCGGGCACCAGGAAGTCCTGGTAGTCGCCCCCGTCCGGCACGGCCATGGCGCCGCCGAAGAGGAAGCCGAACATCAGCAGCACCATGACGGAGAACAGGAGGTTCACCACGAACTGCACGGGCTGGTTGGCCCAGTGCGTCAGGTCGCGCCTGGTGATGGTCCAGCCGTCGGTGAACGCCCAGCGCAGCCGCGCGAGCGCGGAGCGGGACGGCGCGGTGATCGTCATGGTCATCCCACGACCTCCTTCTCCTTGGCGGTGAGGTGCAGGAACACCTCGTCGAGGGTGGGCCTGCGCAGGGCGACGTCCTCCGCCGTGATCCCGGCCGAGGCGAGCGCGGGCACGAGTTCGCTCAGCGCGGCCATTCGGTCGCGCACGGGCACGCTGACGAGCCGCCGGTCGGGATCGGTCTCGGCCTCCTCCCCGGCGATGCCGGTCAGCAGGGCGGCCGCGGCGGCCAGGTCGGCGCCGGAGCGCAGCACTACGTCGATCCGGTCGGCGCCGATGCGGCGCTTCAGCTCGTCCGTGGTCCCGCCGGCGACGACCCGGCCGTGGTCGATCACCGAGACGCGGTCGGCGAGCTGGTCGGCCTCCTCCAGGTACTGGGTGGTCAGCAGCACCGTGGTGCCCGCCGCCGCAAGCTGCCGGATGGCGTCCCACACCTCGTTGCGCGCGCGGGGGTCGAGCCCGGTGGTCGGCTCGTCCAGGAACAGCACGGGCGGGGCGAGGATGAGCCCGGCTGCGAGGTCGAGCCGCCTGCGCATGCCGCCGGAGTACTGCTTGACGGGCTTGCCGCCGGTGTCGGCCAGGCGGAAGCGCTCCAGCAGCTCGCCGGCCCTGCGCCGCGCGCCCGCGGCGCTCAGGTGGTAGAGCCTGCCGAACATCTCCAGGTTCTGCCGTCCGCTGAGCAGCTCGTCGACGGCCGCGTGCTGGCCGACGAGCCCGAGCCGGTACCTCGCCCGCTCGGCCTGGCGGACCACGTCGAACCCGGCGACCCTCGCGGTGCCGGAGTCGGGTCGCAGCAGGGTGGCGAACACGCGCACCGCGGTGGTCTTGCCCGCGCCGTTGGGGCCCAGCAGGCCGTGCACCGTGCCCGGGGCGACGGTGAGGTCGAAGCCGTCGAGCGCTCTGGTGTCGCCGTATCGTTTGCGCAGGTTCTCGGCCACGACGGCCGGTTCCTCGGCAGGCATGTGGGGTCCTCTCGAAAACTCTCTACAGCGTAGAGCGGTGGACGGAGGAACAATACTCTACGGCGTAGGGAGTTTTCAACCGTGACGGTGTACGGCGGCGCCGGCGACCCGAAACGCAGCCTCGAGCTGCTGTGGGGACTTCAGGAGGATCGACCTCGGCGGGGCCCGAAACCCCGCTTCACGCTCGACGACGTAGTCGCCTCGGCGCTCGCCATCGCCGACGCCGAGGGGCTGGCCGCGGTGTCGATGCGCCGGGTCGCTTCGGACCTCGGCGTCACCGCCATGTCGTTGTACGGGTACGTGCCGGGCAAGGCCGAGCTGATCGACCTGCTCGTGGACCGCGTCGTCGGCGAGGTCGACATATCGGCAGCGCTGCCGGACGGCTGGCGGGCCCGGCTCGAACACGTCGCACGGCAGAACTGGGACCTCAGCCTGCGCCACCCCTGGCTGCTCCAGGTCTCCAGCAGCAGGCCGGTGCTCGGTCCGAACATGATCGCCAAGTACGACTACGAACTGCGCGCGGTCGCGGGCCTCGGGCTCACGTCCGTGGAGATGGACCTCGTCGTCACGCTAATCACCGACTACACGCACGGCGCGGCGCGCAACGCCGTCGAGGCGGCACGGGCCGGGCAGCAGACCGGACAGACAGACCTCGAATGGTGGGAGGAGTACTCACCGCTGCTGGAGAAGGTGTTCGACCCGGAGAGGTACCCGACCGCCGCCCAGGTCGGTGGCGAGGTCGGCGCCGAGTACCAGGCCGCGTCGGATCCCTCGCGCGCCTTCGAGTTCGGGCTGCGCCGCGTGCTCGACGGCGTCGGCGTGCTCATCGAGGGCAAACAGGGCTGAGAACGCTCACAACCCCGAGGGCATCACCAGGTCCGCGCCGGGCCGGGTGAGCGCCCTGATGCGCTCCTCGGCATCCGGCCAGCTCTCCACGAGCGAGTCCCGCTCCCCGCCCTCGTACAGTCCACTGTGGAAACCGGGGGCGAGCGTGTTGCCGAAGAGGGCGAACGTGCCGCCGGGGGCCAGCGACGCGCCGAACCAGTGACCTGCGGGCACCGTGAGCTGCGGATGCTGCCCACCGAGCACATCGGACCCGAGCCGGGGCGTGGAATGGGTCCCGTCCGGGTGCAGGACCAGCAGGTCCACGGGATCGCCGAGGTAGAAGTGCCAGATCTCGTCGACGGCGAGGCGGTGCATGGCCGAGAAGGAGTCGGGGTCTCTCGTGAAGGCGGCGTAGGTCGCGGTCCCCGCGGGCGCGGGGTTGTTGTCGCTGCGCCAGGTCTGGACGAACAGTCCACCTTCCACGGGCAGGGGCCGCAGGCCCAGCTTCGCGATCACGGCGTCGGCGTCGATGTCGGTCATCGCCCCATCCTGCGGCACTCCGTACCTGCAGAACCGGTCAGAGGTCGTCGATGTCGCGCGGGGCGCTCTCGCCGTAGCTGAACCCGTAACCGCCGGAGTGCCCGTTGCCCGCTCTCGCCTGGTCGTCGGCGTGGTCGTCGAGCTGCTCGCCGAGCTCGATCAACAGCGCCGCGAACTCGTGCTGGCCCGCCACCCCGAGCGTGCCGGCACGCAGCCCCTCGATGACGCCGGGAAGGTCGTTGCCGAGTGCGGCCAGCGCCGCCACCATCGCTCGCGTCTGCTCGTTCATGGAACGCACCTTCTCTCGTTCAGCCGAACGGCCTACTTACTGAGACGAACCGGCCACGCTGTTATGACGTCCCGCGGACCGCGCGTACTCAAGGTGACGCCGCCGTCGCGTAACAATCGCGCACATTGATGTTGCTCAGTCGTACGTGCGCATACACTGATTGATCCCAGGATCGAGCCCGCACGTGAGGTGACTGTGCGTGTTCAGATGGTTCTCGCAACGGCTTTGGCTCAGGGCGACGAAGTTCGTCAGGGTCCGGGCTTCCTGGATCGCGCGCTGCAGGCGCTGGTCGACGGCATCCAGTTCGGCGCCATCATCGCGATCACCGCGGTGGGCCTTTCCCTGATCTTCGGCACCACGCACCTGATCAACTTCGCGCACGGTGAGCTGGTGACCATCGGCGCCGTCGTCGCGTTCTTCCTCAACGTCGGCGCGGCGGGGCCCGGCTGGCACCTCATCCCGTCCGCCCTCGTCGCGATCGTGATCGGAGCTCTGTTCGGCGGCCTCATCGAGAGGGGACTGTGGCGGCCGCTGCGCAAGCACGGCACCGGCCTGATCAATTTGTTCATCCTCACGATCGGGCTCTCGCTGCTGTTGCGGCACATCGTGCTCGTGTTCTTCGGTACGCGCCCGCAGTCGTACCGGGAGTACGACATCCAGGAGGCCCTCGACCTCGGCCCGATCGGCATCACCCCGCGCGACCTGGTCATCATCGCGCTGTCCGTGCTGGTGCTGTTCGGCGTCGCGTTCATGCTGCAGCGCACCCGGACCGGCACGGCGATCCGCGCGTTGTCGAGCAACCCCGACCTGGCCGAGGCGTCCGGCATCGACGTCAACCGGGTCGTGCTGATCGTGTGGATCCTCGGCGGCGGCCTCGCGGCGCTCGGCGGCGTGTTCTTCGGGCTGACCGAGATCATCACGTGGGACATGGGATTCCGGCTGCTGCTGCTCATGTTCGCCGGCATCATCCTCGGCGGTCTCGGCTCCGCGTACGGGGCGATGGTCGGCAGCTTCGTGATCGGCATCGTGGCGCAGATGTCGAGCCTGTGGTTCCCGATCGACCTGCAGAACGCGTGGGCACTGCTCGCGCTGATCGTCGTGCTGTTGATCCGCCCGCAGGGCATCCTCGGCCAGCGGGAACGCGTGGGCTAGGCGGTACACAATGGACTGGGCAGTCATCGTCTCCGACGCGATCCGCTCCGGGATCGGCCCGGTCGCCGCCGTGTACGCGCTCGCCGCGATCGGCCTCAACCTGCACTTCGGCTACACCGGCCTGCTGAACTTCGGCCAGGTCGCGTTCATGCTCGTCGGCGCGTACGGGGTCGCGGCCTCCGTCTCCACCTACGGCCTGCCGCTGTGGGTGGGTGTCCTGATCGGACTCGGTTCTTCGGTGGTGCTGGCTCTGCTGCTCGGGCTGCCCACGTTACGACTCCGTGCGGAGTACCTCGCGATCGCGACGATCGCGGCCGGGGAGATCCTGCGCCTGTTCTACCGCTCCAGCTGGGCGGAACCGGTGACCGGCGGCGTGTTCGGGCTCCAGCGCTTCGCCGTCGAGTTCTACGACGTCAACCCGATCCCCCGCGACACGTATGGGATCTGGCTCGTGCGGTACACGTCGCTGGACCTGTGGGCGCTCAGCGTGGCCTGGGCGATGGTGCTGCTCACGGCCGGGGTGGTCGCGCTGCTCGTGCACAGCCCGTGGGGCCGGGTGATCCGGGCGATCCGCGAGGACGAGGACGCCGTGCGCAGCCTCGGCAAGAGTGTGTACGCGTACAAGATGCAGAGCCTCGTGCTCGGCGGAGCGATCGGCTCGATGGCCGGCATGATGCTCGCGATCCAGAACCAGTCGGTGAACCCCGACAGCTACGACCCCGTCGTGACGTTCTTCCTGTACACGATCGTCGTGCTCGGCGGGGCCGGCCGCGTGCTCGGGCCGATCGTCGGCGCGATCCTGTTCTGGGCGATCTTGACGTTCTTCGACAGCGCGCTGCGCGAGGCGATCGGCGCCGGGTACGTCTCGTCGGAAGTGATCAGCGCGCCCGAGGTCGGCGCGGTGCGCTTCGCGCTCGTCGGGCTCGGCCTGATGCTGCTCATGATCTTCCGCCCGCAGGGGCTGCTCGGCAGCAGGAAGGAGATGCTGCTCGATGCACGCTGACCTGGTCAATCTCACCGCCGAGCCGGGCGTGGCGAAGCCCGACCCGCTGCTCGTGGCCGACGGTGTCACGAGGGCGTTCGGCGGGCTCGTCGCCGTGCACGTCGAGCATCTGGAGATCCAGCGCGGCGCCATCACCGCGCTCATCGGCCCCAACGGTGCGGGCAAGAGCACACTGTTCAACGTGCTGAGCGGCTTCGACCGCGCCGACCGGGGGCACTGGACCTTCGACGGCGCGCCGGTCACCGGCAGGTCGGCGCACCGGCTGGCACGCCGGGGGCTCGTGCGCACGTTCCAGCTCACCAAGACCCTGGGCCGCCTGTCGGTGCTGGAGAACATGAAGCTCGCCGCCACGGGGCAAAGGGGTGAGCGGCTGGTCACGTCACTGCTGCCGCCACTGTGGCTCAAACAGGAGCGGGAGATCCAACACCGTGCCGATGAGCTGCTCGAACGCTTCCGGCTGGCGCACATGCGCGACGAGTACGCGGGCACGCTCTCCGGCGGGCAGCGCAAGCTGCTCGAGATGGCGAGGGCCCTCATGGTGCGGCCGACGATGGTGCTGCTCGACGAGCCGATGGCCGGCGTGAACCCCGCGCTGACGCAGTCGCTGCTCTCGCACATCACGGACCTGCGGGACGAGGGCATGACGGTGTGCTTCGTGGAGCACGACATGGACGTGGTGATGGGCATCAGCGACTGGGTGGTGTGCATGGCCGAGGGCGAGATCGCGGCGGAGGGGCCGCCAGAGGCGGTCGCGCAGAACCCGGCCGTGATCGACGCCTACCTCGGCAAGCGGCACGACGAACCGGGAACGGAGCACGACCATGGATGAGCTGGACGAGGCCCCACTCCTGCTCGCCGAGCGGATCTTCGCGGGGTACGTGCGGGGAGTCGACGTCCTGTCCGGCTGCGGGCTGCTGCTGAGCGCGGGCGAGCTGGTGGGCGTGATCGGGCCGAACGGCGCCGGGAAGTCGACGCTGGTGAAGGCGATCTTCGGGTTGCTGCGGGTGCGCATGGGGCGGGTTTCGTTCCGGGGGGAGGACGTGACCAACCAGCCCGCGCACAAGCTCGTGTCGAAGGGGATCGGTTACGTGCCGCAGCGACAGAACGTTTTCCCGACGCTGACCGTCGAGGAGAACCTGCGCATGGGCACCTACCTGCAGCCGAAGGAGTTCGCGCGGCGGGCGGAAGTGGTGCGGGAGCTCTTCCCGGTGCTCGCGCAGCGGCGGAACCAGAAGGCCAGCTCGATGTCCGGCGGCGAGCGGCAGATGCTGAGCATGGGCAGGGCACTGATGATGGAGCCCGACGTGCTGCTGCTGGACGAGCCGTCGGCGGGGCTGTCGCCTCGCTTCCAGGACCAGGTGTTCGAGCGGGTCAAGGAGATCAACGCCACCGGCGTGGCGATCCTGATGGTGGAGCAGAACGCGCGCCGGTGCCTGCAGATCTGCGACCGCGGCTACGTGCTCGACCAGGGCACCAACGCCTACACCGGCACCGGCCGGGAGCTACTGCACGACGAGAAGGTGATCGAGCTCTACCTCGGCACCCTCGCCCGCGCCCGCTGAGCGGCTCCCCAGCCGCAGTGAAGGCCACCTTGCCTGCGTTGAACGCAGGCAAGGTGGCCTTCACTGCGGGTGCCGGCAGCCGGTCAGCCTTCGCCGGTGCTCACTTCGGTGCGCACCGTCTGGAGCTTGCCGGACTGGTCGTAGGTGTAGACCTCGATCGTGGCCTGTCCCGGCTCACCCTGTTCGATGAAGTCGAGCGGACCGCTCACGCCGTCGTAGTCGATGTTCGAACCCTGCTCGATCAGCCTCTTGCACTGCTGGAACGACGTGCACTTCTCGCCGTCCTTGGTCACCCCGTTGATCTCCGGTGCGAAGGAGGCCGGGTCCGTGGAGTTCGCCTGCTGGGCGGCCAGCGCGATGATGTTCACACAGTCGTAGACCTGCGGCGCGAACTGCAGCTCCCTCAGATCGGGCGCGAACTCACGCAGCTGGGAGACGAACTGCTGGTTCTCCGCGGAGGCCGGCGCGGTGCCCTTCATGCCGTTGAGCACGGCGGGATCGTTAGGCGAGACCAGCGTCGGCAGCTCCTCGCTGCGCAGGCCGTCGGCGCCGTAGACACCGACCTGCCTCGGGCCGACCCCGGCCTCGATCATGGCCTGCAGGATCTGCGTGCCCTCCTCGAAGGCGATCACGGCGACCGCGTCGGGGTTGGAGTTGCGGATCTGCTGCACGAGCTGCTGGAAGTTGGTCGCCTCGGGGTCGTAGGTCTCCGTGAGCACGGCCTGCCCGCCCGCGGACTCCAGCGCCCGCTGCGTGGACTGCATCAGGCCACGCCCGTAGTCGTCGGCACGAGCGACGAGTGCGACGCGGTTGTGCCCGTCCTCCCTGATCACCTTGCTCAGCACGGGACCCTGGAGAGCGTCGCTGGGCGCGGTGCGGAAGTAGAAGCCGCCGTCCTCGTAGTCGGTGAACGTCGGCGCCGTGTTGGAGCCGGAGCACTGGACCACGCCCGAGCCCGTGACGTTGTCGATGAAGGCCAGTGACATGCCCGACGCCGCCGCGCCGATGATGGCGTCGACGCCCGCGGAGAGCACCCGGTCGGCCGACTGGACCGCGACCGCTTCCTGACCGCCCTCGTCGGAGCCGGTGATCTCGGGGATGTCCTGCCCGAGCACGCCGCCGGCCTGGTTGATGTTCCGGATCGCGAACTTGGCCGCCTGGATCTGCGGCGGCCCAAGGTAGGCGAGCTGACCGGTCTCCGGGAGCACGTAGCCGAGGTTCAGGGCCTCGCCTCCGCCACCGTCGCCGTCCCCGCCGCCTCCGCCGCCGTCACCATCGCCACAGGCGGTCGCCACCAGTGCCGTCACGCTGAGGCACAAGGCGGCCCGCCACAAGATCGACGTTCGCATCACTACAGCTCCCGTCATCCGAGAATGATGGGCGGCGAACCGGCGAAGCCGACCGGGCACAGCTGCTCGGAGGGCGGGGCCAGTCCCGCCCTGGTTGTCGTGCGACTTGCGAGGGTTGAAGCCTAGATCCGGTAGTGACGTCCGGTGAATGATGAATGTCCGATTGATATGTCGCCTTGACTCAGCCGTCAGGCACGATATACGTGGAGTAGCGTCAGGCACACGGCACGCGAGCGAGCAGGTGCGGGAGGTGGACGGCATGGCCGAGCGCAACCCGCTGCGCTGGCCCGGTCGCTGGGCCGACTGGTTCGAGATGCGCGGCGTCTACGTCCCGGGCGAGGACAACCGCATGGTCGACCCCTGGCGCGACTGGGGCTGGCTCATGGTCACGTGGCTCGCCGGGCTGGCCCTGTTCATCCTCTTCTTCGCGTTCGCGGTCTGAACCCTTCGGAGCGAGTGACCGCGCTCACTCCCCGTACGCCATCGATCACGGCTAGGACACGGAAGTACACCAGGTCCGCCGCAACCCCGGGATCCGCCTGGCAGTCCGCCAGCGGCGTCGTCAGAGTGGACCGAGGCGGCGGACTACCGCCGCCGAACGGAGTAATTACCCACCGCGATCGGAGCAGAGGAGCGGCAGTCGTGCGAATTCCGAGGCCCGTACTGGCCGGGTTCGTGCTGCTGGCCGTCACCTCCTGTGCCGCCCCGGCTGCGGGCCACAGCGAGACCACAGTCACCTCCGAGGCGGTCACCGCCGAGCGCAGGGCGACCACCGCCGACCGGGACGCCGTGCTCGTCTTCGGCGCCGACCACCGCTTCGAGTCGGGCCTGGTGGTCACCGTCACCGGGCCGAAGATCTTCCGCCCCAGCGACTCCGCGTACCCGCGCGCCGGCAGGGCCGCCGCCTTCGGCGTAGTGGTCTACAACGAGACCGAGCAGCCCTACCGGCTCTCCAGCCTCTCGGTCAGCGCGACGACGGCCGACCAGCAGGCCAAGCAGGTCGTGGACCCGACGCAGGGCTACAACGGCATCGTCGATGCCGACCGCGACATCCCGCCGGGCGAGATCGTGCGCCTGCAGCTGGCCTTCGTCGTGCCGGACCGGTCCACCCTGGTGCGGCTGGTGGTGCGGCCGGACGTCTCGACACCGGCGACGGCGGTCTACGGCGGCTCCGTGTGATGGTGCCGCGTCGCCGGTTAGGCTTTCGCCATGACCGAGCAGAAGCGGCTTTCCCCCGGCGATCCGGCACCTGACTTCACGCTTGCCGACAGCGAGGGCAACAAGGTCTCGCTCGCCGACTTCCGCGGCCGGTCCGTGGTGGTGTACTTCTACCCCGCCGCGGGCACTCCCGGCTGCACGAAGCAGGCGTGCGACTTCCGGGACAACCTCGCCGAGCTGAACGACGCCGGCTACCAGGTGCTCGGCATCTCCCCCGACAAGCAGGAGAAGCTCGCGAAGTTCGTCGAGCAGGAGCAACTGACGTTCCCGCTGCTGTCGGACCCGGACAAGACGGTGCTGACGGAGTGGGGCGCATTCGGCGAGAAGAAGAACTACGGGCGAGTGGTGCAGGGCGTCATTCGCTCGACGTTCGTCGTCGACCCGGAGGGCAAGATCGCCAAGGCCCTGTACAACGTCCGCGCCACCGGCCACGTCGCCAAGCTCCTGAGGGACCTGGACCTCGCCTCCTGAGCCTGGTCACCAAGCCGCAGTGAAGGCCACCTTCACTGCGTTGAACGCAGGCATGGTGGCCTTCACTGCGTCCGTAGTGCCTCCTCGATGGCTGTGGTGGTCGCCGAAAGGGCCGCGACCCACATCGGCAGCAGGTCGCGGTCGAAGCGGGCCGACGGCATCGCCAGCGACACCGCCGCCGAGGGAGTGCCGTTCGCGGCGGGCACGGCCATGCCGACCGCCGTCAGGCCCGCCTCGGTGAGCCCGTCGTTGAGGGCGAAGCCGCGCTTGCGCACCAGCGCCAGCTCCCGCCGCAGCCGCGCGAGGTCCACCGTTTCACTCGCGTCGGCGTAGCGCGCGGCCAGTTCCCCGGCGGGCAGCGCCGCGAGCAGCGCCTTGCCGCCCGACGCGAGGTGTGCCGGTAGCGCCCTGCCGGCCCGGTCGCCGACCCGCAGCACCTGGTCACTCTCCACCGACGCCACGAACAACGCCCGCGTGCCGGCCAGGACCATGAGGTTCGCGGTCTCCCGCACCTTCCCCACCAGCGCTTCCAGGTGCGGCAACGCGGCGCGCCGCAGCAGCGACACGGGCGCCGAGGTCGCGTCGCCGGGCCTCAGCACGGGCCCGGCCCGGTAGCGCCGGTCGGCGTCCTGCTCGGCGAAGTCCCGGTACACGAGCATCGCCAGCAGGCGGTGCGCCGTCGAACGCGACACCCCCAGTCGCTCGGCCGCCTCGGCCACACCCAGCGAGTTCTCCTGTTGCAGCAGCGTGGCCAGGTGCAGCGCGTGGTCGACAGACTCGATGGCGTAGGGCGGCTTGTTCTTCACAGCAGAATCTTACGTCCCTGAGTACAGAACCCTTCTACGTTGTGACTCATGTCCGAGACGGCTCGGCACAGTGCTGCGCCACGTGACCGAAGGAGTCACCACACGATGACGAGAGAGCAACTCGCCAGCCCGGTATCCATAGTGGATTCCGGCGGCCCCGGCAGGCCCGACCCGTCGCCCGAGCTGAGCGAGCTCTACCGCGGCTTCGAGCGCGAGCTGCTGATTCCACTGTGGACCGAGATCGGCGACCTGATGCCGAAGCACCCCACGCCTGCCGCGCGGCCGCACGCGTGGCGCTGGCAGCGGCTGCTGCCCCTCGCCCAGCGCGCGGGTGACCTCGTGCCGGTGGGCAGGGGCGGCGAGCGCCGCGCGATCGCGCTCGCGAACCCCGGCCTCGGCGGCGCCCCCTACGCCACGCCCACGCTGTGGGCCGCGATCCAGTACCTCGGCCCGCGCGAGGTCGCGCCCGAGCACCGGCACAGCCAGAACGCGTTCCGCTTCGTCGTCGAGGGCGAGGGCGTGTGGACCGTTGTCAACGGCGACCCGGTGGCCATGCGCCGCGGCGACTTCCTGCTCACCCCCGGCTGGCACTTCCACGGCCACCACAACACGAGCAACGAGCCGATGGCGTGGCTCGACGGGCTCGACATCCCGTTCGTGCACCAGACCGGCTCGGCGTTCTTCGAGTTCGGTCCCGACCAGGTCACCGACACGGCCACGCCCGACCGTTCGCGCTCTGAACGCCTCTGGGCGCATCCCGGCCTGCGCCCGCTGTCCCAGCCGGGCCCCACGGCCAGTTCACCGATCGCGGCCTACCGCTGGGAGCACACCGACGCGGCACTCGCCGACCAGCTCGCGCTGGAGGACGAGGGCCACCCCGGCGTGGTCGAGCCGGGGCACGCCGCGATCCGGTTCAGCAACCCCGCCACCGGCGGCGACGTCATGCCGACGATCCGCGCCGAGTTCCACCGCCTGCGCACGGGCACGCAGACGGCCACCCGCCGCGAGGTCGGCTCCGCGGTGTGGCAGGTCTTCCAGGGCGAGGGCCAGGTCCGCATCGGCGACCAGGAGTGGCGCGTGGAGCGCGGCGACCTCTTCGTGGTGCCGTCGTGGGCCCCGCTCACGCTCGGCGCCGAGACCGGGCTGGACCTATTCCGGTTCAGCGACACCCCGATCTTCGAGCGGTTGCATCAGGACCGCGTGCACGTGGAAGGACAGAACGCATGAGGCTCGCGACGATCCGCACCGGCCAGGGCACAAGAGCCGTCCGCGTCGACGGCGACCGCTACGCCGAACTCGACGCGGCCGACGTCGGCGCGCTGCTGCGCACCCCCGGTTGGCAGGCCGCCGCCGAGGCGGCCACCGCGGACCGGCCGCTCGGTGACGCGGAGTACGCGCCGGTGGTCGCGAGGCCGGGCAAGATCCTGTGCGTCGGGCTGAACTACCGCAACCACATCCTGGAGATGGGCCGCGAACTGCCGCGGTACCCGACGCTGTTCGCGAAGTACCCCGAGGCACTCGTCGGTGGCGGAGACGACGTGCTGCTGGCCGCCGAGTCCGGCGCCGTGGACTGGGAGGCGGAGCTGGCGATCGTGATCGGCGAGCGGGTCCGCCGCGCGAGCACGGCCGAGGCCGAGACCGCCATCGCCGGGTTCAGCGTGCTCAACGACGTCACCATGCGCGACTGGCAGTACCGCTCGCCGCAGTGGTTGCAGGGCAAGACGTTCGAGTCGACGACGCCGTTCGGCCCGGTGCTCGTGACTCCGGACGAGCTGCCCGGTGGCACGAGGCCCGCGCTGGAGTTGTCGTGCACCGTGGACGGTGAGCTGATGCAGAAGGCGAACACCGACGACCTGGTGTTCGACCCGGTCGAGCTGGTGCGCTACGTCTCCACGATCCTCACGCTGCGGCCGGGCGATGTGATCGCCACCGGCACGCCCGGCGGCGTCGGCCACGCCCGCAAGCCCGCCCGCTACCTGACGAACGGCGCGCGGCTGGTCACCGAGATCAGCGGCATCGGCAGGCTCGACAACGTGGCGAGGGCCGAATGACCACGTCAGACTGGCTCGACGAGTGCACGGATCTGCTGCTGCGCACCGTGGACGGGCTCGCCGACGCCGACTTCGACGCGCCGAGCGCGCTGCCGGGCTGGACGCGACGGCACCTGGTGGCGCACGTGCACTACAACGCGGAGGCGTTGCGGCGTCTGGTCAGCTGGGCGCGCACGGGAGTCGAGAACCGGATGTACGCGAGCGTCGAGCAGCGCAACGCCGAGATCGAGGACGGCAGCAAGCTGCCCGTCGCGACGCTGCGCGAGCAGGTGCACTCCTCGGCGCGGGCGCTGGGGGCGGACCTGGCCGCACTACCGGAAGAGGCGTGGCGCACGGAGGTGGTGACCGCGCAGGGCCGGACCGTGCCCGCGACCGAGATCCCGTGGATGCGCACGCGCGAGGTCTCCGTGCACGCGGTGGACCTCGCCGCGGGCGTCGACTTCGCCGACCTGCCCCCCGGCCTCCTGCGGGCGCTGGCCGACGACGTGCTCGGCAAGCGGTTCGCGGGCGGGCACGGACCGGATCTCGTCCGCTGGCTCACCGGCCGCAGCGACGCCGCCCCGGCGCTCGGCCCGTGGTTGTAGAGGAAGGACCGACGACATGACCGACATCGACGTCGCCGTGGTGGGCGGCGGCATCGGCGGCCTCGCCAACGCCCTCGCGCTCGCGTCCTCGGGCCACCGCGTGCGGGTGCTCGAACGGGCTTCCGCCTTCGCTGAGGTGGGCGCCGGCCTGCAACTCGCCCCCAACGCGACCCGGATCCTCCGCGAGTGGGGGCTGCTGGACGAGGTGATCGAGCACGGCGTCCGGCCCGGGCGGCTCGTCTTCAAGGACGCGCTCGACGGCGCCGAGCTGACCTCGCTGGAGCTGGGTGAGTCGTTCGAGCGGCGCTATGGCGCACCGTACGTGGTGATCCACCGCAGCGACCTGCTCTCGATCATGTTCCGCGCGTGCGAGCGGGCCGGGGTCGAACTGCTCGCCGACCACAAGGTGGACGACGTCACCGTCACCGAGCACGAGGCCGTGGTGCTGGCGAACGGAGAGAAGCACCGCGCCGCCATCGCGCTCGCGGCCGACGGCCTTTGGTCACCCCTGCGAGCCCGGGTGAGCGACGACAGCCCGGTGTGCTCCGGCTACGTGGCCTACCGGGGCGCGCTGCCGGTGAGCGAGGTGACCGAAGTGGACGCCGACGCGCTCACCGACGTCGTTGTCCACTTCGGACCGGGCTGCCACCTCGTGCAGTACCCGTTGCGGCAGGGCGAGATGCTCAACACGGTCGCCGTCTTCGCCTCGCCCGCGTACGCGCGCGGGGAGGAGGAGTGGGGTGGCCCCGACGAGCTCGACGCCGCGTTCGACGGGACGTGCCCCGCCGTGCGGCGGGGGCTGACCTGGCTGTGGCGCGACCGGCGGTGGCCGATGTTCGACCGCCTGCCGATCGGCAACTGGGTCAACGGCAGGCTCGCGCTCACCGGCGACGCGGCCCACCCGATGCTGCAGTACCTGGCGCAGGGCGCGTGCCAGGCGCTGGAGGACGCGCACTGCCTGGCCGCGGAGGCCGGCAAGCGAACGGGCGACTGGGCCGGGGCGCTCGATGCGTACCAGCGCACACGGACCGCGCGCACGGCGCGCGTGCAGTCCTCGGCGAGGGTGTGGGGCGAGATCTGGCACTGCGACGGGCTCACCCGGACCCTGCGCAACGCGCTGCTGACCGACCGCAGGCTCGACGACTACCAGTACGTCGACTGGCTGTATCAGTCCTGAGTAAGCCCTGAGTGAGCCCTGGGTCAGTCGTGAACCAGGTCGCGCAGGTGCGGCAGCAGTGAGCGCAGCGCGCGGCCCCGGTGGGACGCGGAGTCCTTCTCGGAGGGCTCCAGTTCCGCCGAGGTCCGCTGCTCGCCCTCGGGCACGAAGATCGGGTCGTAGCCGAATCCGTTGGTACCACGGGGTTCCCGGATGATCGTGCCGCGCCACTCGCCGCGCACCACCACCTCCTCGCGGTCGGGCACCACGAGTGCGGCCGCGCACACGAACGCCGCGCCCCTTCGCTCGTCGGGGGTGTCCCTCAGCTGGGAGAGCACGAGCCGGAGGTTGGCCTCGTCGTCGCCGTGCTGCCCCGCCCACCGGGCCGACAGCACGCCCGGCATCCCGTTGAGCTCGTCGACGGAAAGCCCGGAGTCGTCGGCCACAGCCGGAAGGCCGGTGGCCATCGCGGCGTCGTAGGCCTTCGCGAGCGCGTTCTCCTCGAACGTCGCCCCGGTCTCCGGCGCTTCCGGGAACTCGTCCACATCGGACAGGCCGAGCACCGTAATGTCGCCGAGCCCGCGCTTGAGCAGGATCCGGCGCAGTTCCTCGAGCTTCTTGGCGTTGCGCGTGGCCAGCAGGACCTTGGTGGTCACTTGGAGCCCTTCGACTTCTTGTCGGGCGCGGGCGTCGGCAGCTCGTACGGATACGGCGCCTCCAGCGCCTCGGCCTGCTTGCGGGCCAGCTCGGCACAGCCGTTCAGGGCGAGGTCCAGCATCTTGTCCAGTGTGGACCGCGTGAACGTGGCGCCCTCGCCCGTGCCCTGCACCTCGATGAGCGTGCCCACGTCGGTGGCGACCACGTTCATGTCTACCTCCGCGCGGGAGTCCTCCTCGTAGGGCAGGTCGAGTCGCACGCGGCCGTCCACCACGCCGACGCTCACCGCGGAGACCGCGGCGGAGAGCGGCTTCGGGTCGGCGAGCCTGCCCGCCGCGCCGAGCCAGGTGATCGCGTCGGCGAGCGCCACATAGGCGCCGGTGATGGCGGCCGTCCGGGTGCCGCCGTCGGCCTGGATGACGTCGCAGTCGATCTGGATCGTGTTCTCGCCGAGCGCCGAGAGGTCGATGCACGAACGCAGCGACCGGCCGATCAGCCTGCTGATCTCGTGGGTACGTCCGCCGACCCGGCCCTTGACGGACTCGCGGTCACTGCGCGTGTGGGTCGCCGAGGGGAGCATCGCGTACTCGGCGGTGACCCAGCCGAGCCCCGAGCCCTGCCGCCAGCGCGGCACGCCCTCGGTGACGCTCGCCGCGCACAGCACCCTGGTGTTGCCGAACTCGATGAGCACCGATCCGGCCGGCCACTGCTGGAAACCGCGGGTGATCCGCACCTCGCGGAGCTGGTCGTCGTTCCTGCCGTCTTTTCGCACCACGAGGGCAGAGCCTAGTGCCAGCGCCGCGTCGCGGAAGCTCGACGTGGTCATGTGCTGCTAGCGTGCCGTCGCATGCGCGCCGCCGCCGTGGGCATCGTGGCCCTGTTCCTGTTGTCCGTCGTGCCAGCGCCCGCCTCGGCGGCCCGGCAACCGCGTGACCCGCTGACGTGCGCGGCGACGCTCGACTGCCCGCTCGCCGAGATCGACCTGATGACCATGCCGCAGCGGCTGGAGTTCCTCATCGCGATGTCGGAGGGCCCGGCGGCGGAGATCGCTCCCGGCTACGCGCCGCGCTGGGGCAACATCGCGGGGATCATCACCTTCTTCGCCGCGCATGACATGGGCGAGCCGGGCACCTGGGTCTCCTACGTCGACGCCGGAATCCTGGAGGGCATCGAGCGCGGGATCGCGATCGCCGCTGGCCGGGGCACCGACACGTTCGGCAACCCGGGTTCGGCGTTGTGGGCGAGCTACCTCGTCCGGCTGCGCGACGGCGAGCTCACCGGCCGCGCCGCGCACGACCGCGCGTGGAGCGAGGCCGAGCAGGCGGCGACCGACCACGGCGTGACCGTGGCCGAGCAGGTGCACGGCCTCGTGGCCTCGGGCGTGGAGCAGCGGTTCTTCTCCTACTCGGAGTTCTACCGGTGGGTCCTGCGCAACCGCCCGGCCCTGTTCGACGTGGTCTCCCCCGGCGCGCGGCCGGGCGAGCGGTTCCAGCTCACGTTCGTCGACTGGTTCACCGACGTCACCAACCCCGTCCCGGCGCGGCGCGGTGCCGAGCTCGCGCTCGATCTCGCCGAGTTCGACGCCGTCGGCGGGCCTTTCAGTGGCCTCGCCCTGCTCCACGCCTACGCGGAGTACCTGGCGCCCGAATACCTGGCCGCCGCCAGGGCGTGACCTTATTCAACGACCGTTGACATCTCCGCGTGCGCGCGCATAATTCAACTCAGCGTGAATTAGGGGGTCGCGATGCGCAGGCTCGTCCAGGTCGGCGGCGTGGCGGCGGTACTCGCGCTCATGGCGTGGACCCTTGGCGACCGGGTTCCGCAGCCCGCCGACGTGCTCGGCGCGCTGCGGCACGCCGACCCCCGCTGGCTGCTCGTCGCGGGGCTCGCCGAGTTCGTCTCGATGGCGATGTTCGCCAGGCAGCAGCGCAGGCTCCTCACGGCGTTCGGCGTCACCATGCCGCGCCACAGGGCGCTCGCGCTCGCCTACAGCCGCTCCGCGATCTCGATCAGCCTGCCCGCCGGGTCGGCCGTGTCGGCGGCATACGCCTTCCGCGAGTTCCGCGCCGGCGGGGCCGACCGTGCCGCCGCGACGGCGGTCATGGTGCTCTCAGGACTGGCCTCCGCGACCGGGCTGGCGTTGCTGTGGGCGACGGGGGCGCTCACCTCGGGCGCCCTGCACCTCGCGCGCGCCTGGCACACTCACCCGGCGCTCACCCTGACGGCGGCGGTCGCGGCGATCGCGGCGCTCGGCTGGATCGCGTACCGGCTGGCGGCGGCGCACCACAGCGCCGCGCAGCCGAAACGGATCCGCAGACCACCCAGGTGGCCGTGGCTCGCCGCGGTGGTGACGCCGCTGGCGGACGCCGCGGCCACGTCGCGCACGGTCGCGCCCCGGCACTGGCTACTGGCGCTCGGCGCCGCCGTCGCGAACTGGCTCACCGACATGCTGTGCCTGCTCGCGGCCGCCAACGCCTTCGACATCGGACTCGGCACGTTCGAACTGGCCACGATCTACGTGACGGTGCAGCTCGTCCGGCAGATCCCGCTCACCCCCGGCGGCATCGGCGTGATCGAGGTCGGCCTGCTCACCGGGCTCGTGTCCGCGGGAGCCGCCGAGCCCGCCGCCGCGGCCGCGGTGCTCGCCTACCGGCTCCTGTCCTGCTGGCTGATCATCCCCGTCGGCGTGCTGGCGTGGCTGTTCCTGCGTTCACACGTCGTAGGAGGCGCCCTGCTCGACGAGATCCGTCAGCCCGGTGAAGGCCGCGCGGGCCTCGGCGAGGATGGCCTCCCGGTCGCTCCACGGCGCGATGTGGGTGAGCAGCAGCCGTCCGGCCCCGGCGCGGGCGGCCAGCTCACCCGCCTGCCTGCCGGATAGGTGCACACCGGCGGGCCGGTCCGGCGCGTCGGTCCACGACGCCTCCGCCAGCAGCACGTCGGCGTCGGCGGCGAGCTTGTCGAGCGTCTCGCACGGCCCCGTGTCACCGGTGTAGGCGAGCGTGCGACCACCGTGTGAGAGCCGCAGGCCGAACGCCTCCGTCGGGTGGTCCATCGGCACCGCGCTCAGCTCGAACGGCCCCACCCGCACCGGACCCGCCGACAGCGGATGGAACTCGAAGACGTCGGTGAGGTCGGTCCGCACGCGCTCGGCCTCGTGCGGGGCATACGCGTTGGCCAGCCGCGCCGGCGCCTCCACCGGGCCGTACACGGGGAGCCTTCGCGCCGTGACGTCGTACGGCGGCGCGGGATGGTAGCGGCGCAGGACCGTCAGCGCGCTGAAGTCGGCGCAGTGGTCGGGATGCAGGTGCGAAAGGACGAGCGCGCCTAGGTCGAACGGGTCACGGACGGCCTGCAGCTGCGCGAGCGTGCCGTTGCCGAGCTCGAGCCCGAGCACGAAGCCGTCGGCCTCGACGAGGTAGCCGGACGCGGCCGCGTTCGGGCCGGGGATGCTGCCGGAACAGCCCAGGATGGTCAGTCGCACGATCGACACCCTGCCACGCGAGCGCGCCGCGCGCCCAGGGTCACGTGGCGGCGAGCACTCCCGGCTGAAAGCCCATGAACCGGTGCGCGAGCTTCGCGAACGGCTCGGCGCGCCCGGTGGCGACGAACTGGTGCCGGGGTTCGCCGTGGCCGGCCAGCAGGTCCAGCTCGGTGAGCACCCGCACCACGTCCTTCGCGGTCTCCTCCGCGCTCGACACGAGCGTCACGTCGGGCCCCATCACGATCTGCAGCACGCCGGTGAGCAGCGGATAGTGCGTGCAGCCGAGGATGAGCGTGTCGACGTCCGCCCGCACGAGCGGTTCGAGGTAGCCCTGCGCGAGGCCGAGCACCTGCCTGCCCGAGGTGATGCCGCGCTCGACGAAGTCGACGAACCGGGGGCACGCGACGCTGGAAAGCCGGATGCCGTTCGCGGCGGCGAACGCGTCGTCGTAGGCGCGCGAGCGCACGGTTCCCTCGGTGCCGATCAGCCCGATGTGCCCGGTGTGCGTGGCGGCGACGGCCCTGCGCACCGCGGGCAGCACCACCTCGATCACGGGGATGTCGTAGCGCTCGCGCGCGTCCCGCAGGCACGCCGCCGATGCGGTGTTGCACGCGATGACGAGCGCCTTCACGCCGTCCGCGACGAGCCCGTCCAGCGCCGTCAGCGCGAGCTCGCGCGCCCTGGCGATGGGAAGCGGGCCGTACGGGGCATGGCGGGTGTCGCCGACGTAGCGCAAGCTCTCGCCGGGGAGCTGGTCGGCGATGGCGCGAGCGACGGTCAACCCGCCGACGCCGGAGTCGAAGATTCCGATCGGGGCGTCAGCGTGACTCACGCCCCGAGCGTACCGGCGGCCCCCGGCGTGCCCTTGGCCTTGCCCGAACGGACGCGGTCGGACTTGGCCACCAGCCATGCGGCGAGCACACCGCCGAGCGCGCCGAAGAGGTGCCCCTGCCAGGAGATACCGGGGCTGCCGGGCAGCACGCCCCACAGCATCCCGCCCCAGACGGCCAGCAGCACCGCCGCGACGGCCAGCTGACCGAAGCTGCGGTTGAACAGGCCACGGACCAGCAGGAACGCCAGCCAGCCGAACGCGAGCCCCGACGCGCCGACCGTAACGACGTGCGGCGCGGCCGTGAGCCACACCCCGAGCCCGCCGACGATCCAGATCGTGGCCGTCACGGCGATCCACTGGCCGATGCCGCCCGCCATCGCCAGGAACGCGAAGACCAGCACGGGAACGGTGTTGGCGAACAGGTGGCTCCAGCCGTCGTGCAGTACGGGCGCCCAGGCGATGCCGTCGAGCCCCGACAGTGAGCGGGCCCGGATGCCGCCTTGATCGAGATCGGCGGGCATCAGCACGTCGAGCAGTTCGATCAGGTAGAGCACCACCGTGAACGACAACGCGACGATGCCGGCCACCAGCGGTTTCGGCGGCAGGATGCGGGCGGGGGCCTTCTTCGGTCCCTGCGTGGAGGGTGGCTGGGGCTGCGTGCTCACGGTTTCAGGCTACGTCGTGGGCAGGCGCCTCACCTCGGTGAAAAACCCTGATAAATCGGTCGGCCCGGCGGGGCGGCCCCCGCTAGATTCGGCGCGTGACCGAGATCGACGTGGCCGCCTACCTCGCCCGCCTGGGGATCGACGAGGCCGAACCCCCGAGTGTGGAAGCGTTGCACCGCCTGCACGCCGCCCATGTGGAACGGGTGCCGTACGAGACCCTGGAGATCCAGCTCGGCAGGCCGACGTCCCTCGACCCCGCCGAATCGGCGCGCCGGATCGTCGCGGGCCGCGGTGGCTACTGCTTCCACCTCAACGGCGCGTTCTCCGCGCTGCTGCGGCAGCTCGGCTACCGCGTCACCCGGCACCTCGGCGGCGCACAGATGACCGCGGCGGATCCCGCGGCGATCACGCGCGAACACCTGGCGCTGACCGTCGACGCCCTGCCCGGCGACCCAGGGACGGCGTGGTTCACCGACGTGGGGCTCGGCGACGCCCTGCACACGCCCCTGCCACTGCGCACGGGCACCTACCGGCAGGGCCCGTTCACCTATGGGCTCGAGCCCTCGCAGATCGCACCGGGCGGCTGGCGCCTTGCCCACGACCCCGCCGGCAGCTTCTTCACACTGGACTTCGCGCCCGGACCGGCCGAGATGGGCGACTTCGCCGACCGCCACGAGTACCTGTCCACCTCGCCGGAGTCCGGGTTCGTGCGGACGTGCACGGTGCAGCGCCGCGACGCGGGCGGCGTCGACGTCCTGCGCGCGCTCACCCTGACCAGAACCCCCGGCAGCCGGACGGTGCTGGAGACCGAGCAGGACTGGTGGGCCGCACTCGGCGACGTCTTCGGGATCGCGGCGAACGGCTTCACCGGCGACGAACGCGCCCGGCTGTGGCGAACGGTGGTCGCCCAGCACGAGAGGTTCCTGGCCGCTCAGGCCCAGAGCTGACCGTCGAGCCGCTCGGCGGCCTCGTCGAGGGAGCCGCTGTAGGCGCCGGTGGAGAGGTACTTCCAGCCTGCGTCGGCGACGACGAACGCCACGTCCGCCTTCTGGCCCTTGGCCACCGCCTTCTCGGCGATGCCTAGCGCGGCGTGCAGCACGGCTCCCGTGGAGATGCCCGCGAAGATGCCCTCGTGCTCCAGCAGCTCCCTGGTGCGGCGCAGGGCGTCGTAGGCGCCCACCGAGTACCGGCCGCTGAGCACGTCGGGGTCGTAGAGCTCGGGCACGAACCCCTCATCGAGGTTGCGCAGCCCGTACACCAGCTCGCCGTAACGCGGCTCGGCGGCGACGATCTGCACGTCCGGCTTGTGGTCCCGCATGTACCGGCCGACGCCGACGAGTGTGCCCGTGGTGCCGAGCCCGCCGACGAAGTGGGTCAGCGTCGGCAGGTCCTTGAGCAGCTCGGGACCGGTTCCGTAGTAGTGCGCGTCGGCGTTGGCCGGGTTGCCGTACTGGTAGAGCATCACCCAGTCCGGGTTGGTCTTGGCCAGCTCCTTCGCGCGGCGCACGGCCTCGTTCGACCCGCCCGCGGCGGGTGAGTAGACGATGCGTGCGCCATAGGCCTGCAGCAGCTGCTTGCGCTCGGCGGAGGTGTTCTCCGGCATCACGCACACCAGGCCGTAGCCCTTGAGCTTGGCGGCCATCGCGAGCGAGATGCCCGTGTTGCCCGAGGTCGGCTCCAGGATCGTGGAGCCGCGGCGCAGCAGGCCGTCGCGCTCGGCGGCCTCGATCATGGCCAGCGCGGGCCGGTCCTTGATCGAGCCGGTGGGGTTGCGGTCCTCCAGCTTGGCCCACAGCCGGACGTCGTCCGACGGGGACAGCCTCGGCAGCCCCACCAGCGGCGTACCGCCGAGCGCGTCGAGCAACGACTCGTAGCGAGCCATGGTCAGCGCGCGCCGCCGGCGACCGCGGGCAGGATCGTCACGGTGTCACCGTCCTTGACCTCGGCATCGAGCCCGCCGGCGAACCGCACGTCCTCGTCGTTGACGTAGACGTTGACGAAGCGGTGCAGCTTCTCGTCCTTGACCAGGCGAGCCTTGAGTCCTCCGTGCCTGGCCTCGATGTCGTCGATGACCTCCAGCACCGTCTTGCCGGACGCCTCGACGGACTTCTCGCCGCCGGTGTGCGTACGCAGGATGGTCGGGATCGACACGGTCACGGCCATGGGTTACCTCCGCAAATGGTTTATGACAGGACAGACGTTCACGAAGACGGGGAAATTCCCGCCTGTGACCTACGCGTCGGGTACGTCGTCGCTACCGGTGTTGGCGAACATGTACGACTCGACGACCTCGACCGGCTCCTCGGTCACGACGCCGTCCACGATGCGGTAGGACCGGAACTCGTGCTCGTCCGCGTCCCTGGTCGACACCAGCACGTAGTGCGCGAACGGCTCCTGGGCCAGCTTGATGTCCGTGCGGGAGGGGTACGCCTCGGTGGCGGTGTGCGAGTGGTAGATCACGACGGGTGTCTCGTCGTTCGCGGCCATCTCGCGGTACAGCTTGAGCAGGTCACCGGAGTCGAACTCGTAGAACGTCGGCGAGCGCGCGGCGTTCACCATCGGGATGAACCGCTCGGGACGGTCGCTGCCGTCGTCGGGGCCGGCGATGACGCCGCACGCCTCGTCGGGGTGGTCACGACGGGCGTGCGCGACGATCGCGTCCACGAGGTCACGGCGGATCCGAAGCACGGTGAACATCTTACGGGCTGGATACCGGGCGTTCACAGCGTGAGACGAGCCACGAACGTCACACCGCGAGTCCCCCGCTCCCACCCGCGAGTCCCCCGCTCCCCCCGCGAGTCCCCCGCTCCCGCCTGCGAGTCCCCCGCTCCCACCCGCGAGTTGCCCGCTCCCGCCTGCGAGTTGCCCATTCGGGACGCCGAGATGCGCGACTGGGGATGCGATGGCGGCAACGGAGCGCACACGTCGCGCGCCGGAACGGGGAACTCGCCCGCCGGAACGGGGAACTCGCCCGCCGGAACGGGGAACTCGCAGGCCTCAGCGGGGGACTCGCCCGCCGGAGCGGGGGACTCGCGCGCCGGAACGGGGGACTCGCGCGCCGGAACGGGGGACTCGCGCGCCGGAACGGGGGACTCGCGTGGTTACGGCTTGAAGGCCTCCGGCCAGACGTCGCGGTACGCCGGCAGGCCCGGGACGCCCGTCGCCGCGAGCAGGCCACGCACCATCGCACGGGTGAACACCCTCGCCGCGGCGGAACAGAGCGCGTCGAGGGCGACCATCCGGCTCGCCTCGCCGATCCGGCCCTGCTCGCTCGGCAACTCCCGCTCACCCGTGGCCAGCGCGAACACGGTGTCGCCGTCGAACATGGTGTGCGCGGGACGAACGGCACGCGCGAGCCCGTCCTGACCGGCCACGGCGAGCCTGCGGCACTCCGCCTTCGACAACGTCGCGTCGACTGCCACCACGCCGATCGTGGTGTTGAGATCCTTCCCACGCGGGGAGAGGTCACCCGGCCTGCCCGGCCACCGGGCGACGCCGAACTCGCCGTCGACCTCGTGGTCCGCGGCGAAGGGCTCCCCGGTGCCGGGGCGCACGGCCTCGCCGGACGCGTTCACCACCGCGAGCGCGCCGACCACGAACCCGTCGACGACCTCGCTCGCCGTGCCGACACCGCCCTTGAGGGAGCCGACCTGCGCACCGGCCCCCGCACCGACCGTGCCCAGCTCGACGGGACCGTCTGTGGCCGCCTCGCACGCCGCGTAGCCGAACGACGCGTCCGGCCGGTTGCCCCACGTGCTTCGCGGCAGGTCGAAGATCACGGCGCCGGGCACGATCGGCACCACCTCGTGGGGCTCGACGCCGACGGGGAAGCCGAGCTCGTGCTCGCCGAGCCAGCGCATGACGCCGTCCGCGGCCGCGAGCCCGTACGCGCTGCCCCCGGACAGGCACACGGCGTTGACCCGCTGCACGAGGTTCTCCGGCTCCAGCAGGTTCGTCTCCCGCGTGCCGGGCGCTCCGCCGCGCTGGTCGACGGCGGCGACGGCCTCCCCCGGCACGAGCACCACGGTCGTGCCCGTGGCCCAGCCGTCCCCCACCCGGTGGTGGTGGCCGACGAGCACGCCCGGCACGTCCGTGATCGCGTTCCGCATCACTCGGTCAGTGCCTGTACCAGGCTCTCCTGCACCCAGGTCAGCCAGTGGTAGACACCCAGATGCGGCGCGCGGGGGTCGTCCTCGGGCAGCTCGTCCGGCATGTCGTCGGTGACGTCGAGCGCGGTGCCGAGCGCCAGCCGCACGTCGTTGAGGGCCGCCAGCCACGCGTCGGCCTGCTCGTAGGTCAGCCGGATGTCGCCGCCCTCCGGCGGCAGGGTGTCCATGACGACGGCGGCGACGCCGACCTTGGCGTCCAGCACCTCCGGCTCGTGCAGTGAGCGGAGCGCGGCGACCGAGTCGAGGTCCTCCGTCGTCGGGTTGTCGGGGTCCAGCTTGTGGAAGTCGGGCAGCAGCCGGGACAGCACCGGGTCGTTGGGGCTCTCGGAGGGACCCGTCTTGATCCCGGTCAGCTCGGCCAGCTCGTCCTGCGGCGCCTCCTGCGCACGCGCGCGCAGCATGTCGTCCACCTGACTCACCAGGCCGCGCAGCACCGCGGCCTCCTGCTGCTCGAAGCCCGCGAGCACCTTGCCGCCCTTGCGGCGCCAGCCCTTCACGGCTGTTCCATCGTGGCCCACAGGCCGGCCGCGTGGAGCTTGGCGACGTCGCCCTCCACCTTCTCCTTGGTCCCGGACGACACGGCGGCCTTTCCCTTGTGGTGCACGTCGAGCATGAGCTTCGTGGCGTGGTCTCTGCTGTACCCGAACAACTTCTGGAACACGTACGTCACGTACGACATCAGGTTGACCGGGTCGTTCCAGACGATGGTCTGCCACGGACTGTCCCCGGCGGCGGCGTCCGCACCGAGTGTCTCTTCGGCCTCGACAGGCGTGGTCATGGCTCCATGTTGTCACGCCTCGAAGGGGCGGTGCGGCACCGGTCGGGCCGTGTGGGTGAATAGTCTTCCCGGTATGGCCGAACAGAGCGGCAACAACGACAACAGCACGGCGCTGCTGACCGACCACTACGAACTGACCATGCTCGGCAGTGCGCTCGCGGACGGCACGGGTGAGCGGGACTGCGTGTTCGAGGTCTTCGCACGCAGGCTCCCCGCCGGCCGCAGGTACGGCGTCGTGGCCGGTACCGCCAGGGTCGTCGAGGCGATCACCGACTTCCGGTTCACCGACGCCGAGATCGCCCAGCTGGAGACCACGGCGGTGGTGGACGGCGACACGCTGTCCTGGCTCGCCGACTACGAGTTCTCGGGCGATGTCGACGGCTATCCCGAGGGTGAGCTGTACTTCCCCGGCTCCCCGATCCTCACCGTGCGGGGCACGTTCGCCGAATGCGTGGTGCTGGAGACGGTGGCGCTCTCGATCCTCAACCACGACAGCGCGGTGGCCTCGGCGGCAGCGCGGATGTCCAGCGCGGCACACGGCAGGCCGATCATCGAGATGGGCGGGCGGCGCACCCACGAGCAGGCCGCCGTCGCTGCCGCGCGCGCCGCGTACCTCGCCGGGTTCGCTACCACGTCCAACCTGGAAGCGGGCCGCCGCTACGGGATCCCGACGCGCGGCACGGTCGCGCACGCGTTCATGCTGCTGCACGACAGCGAGGAAGCGGCGTTTCGCGCGCAGATCGACAAGATGGGCGTGGACACGACGCTGCTGGTGGACACCTACGACATCACGGCGGGCATCGAGACGGCCGTGCGCGTGGCCGGTCCCGAGCTCGGCGCGATCCGGATCGACTCCGGTGATGTCGGCGTGCTCGCCCGCAAGGCCCGCGAGCAGCTCGACTCCCTCGGCGCCAGTGACACGCGGATCGTGGTGTCCGGCGATCTCGACGAGCACGCGATCGCCGCGCTGCGGGCCGAGCCCGTCGACGCGTACGGCGTCGGCACGTCGGTGGTCACCGGTTCGGGCGCGCCGACGGCCGGAATGGTGTACAAGCTGGTCGAGGTCGACGGCAGGCCGGTCGCGAAACGCAGTGAGCACAAGGCATCCCGAGGGGGCCGCAAGTCGGCGCTGCGCAGGCACAAGCCGACCGGGACCGCGCTGGAGGAGGTCGTCTACCCGACCGCGAAGCCGCCGGAGCTCGGCGAGTACGACCGCGAGTTGCTGATCCCCCTCATGCGCGCTGGACAACCGGTGGACGAGCTGCCCACCCTTGAGGACGGAAGGCAACGGCTGCGCCGCGCGCTGGTGAGCCTGCCGTGGGAGGGGCTCAAGCTCTCCGGCGGCGACCCGGCCATCCCCACGACCTTCAGCTGAGGAGGACGAGATGACGACCGCGCTGATCGTGGTGGACGTGCAGAACGACTTCTGCGAGGGCGGTGCGCTCGCGGTCACCGGCGGTGCCGCGGTCGCGGAGGCGATCTCGGGGCACCTGCGCGACAACGACTACGCGCACGTGGTGGCCACGAGGGACTACCACATCGATCCGGGCGCGCACTTCAGCGACGAACCCGACTTCGTGCGCTCGTGGCCCCGGCACTGCGTGGCCGGCACGGCGGGCGCCGGCTTCCATCCGCAGCTCGACGTCGGGCCGATCACGGCGGTGTTCTCGAAGGGCCAGTACAGCGACGGCTACTCCGGGTTCGAGGGCGCGACCGACGCCGGCGAGCGGCTGGCGGACTGGTTGCGCGAGCGGGACGTGACCGCGGTGGAGGTGGCCGGCATCGCGACCGACCACTGTGTCCGTGCCACGGCGCTCGACGCGGCGAGGGCGGGCTTCGGGGTGCGCGTGCTCGCCGACCTGACCGCGGGCGTCTCATCGTCCACTGTGGACAAGGCACTCGCGGAGCTGAGGTCGGAGGGCGTGGAGATCAGCGGAAGCCCACGGGTCGCTTCGTGACTGTTCCCGGTCTGCTGACCTTCGGCGAGACCCTCGCCGCGTTCAGCACCTCCGAGGGCAGGCTGCGGCACGCCACCACGGCCGTGGTGGGCATCACGGGCTCGGAGTCGACCGTGGCGATCGGCGTGGCCAGGCTCGGCATCGAGTCCGCGTGGGCTGGCAGGGTCGGCGCCGACGAGCCGGGAGCGCTGGTGCTCTCGCGGCTGCGGGCGGAGGGCGTCGACACCTCTGCGGCCGTCACCGACCAGGAGGCGCCGACCGGACTGGCACTCAAGGACTTCCGCACGCCCGACTCGCCGCGCGTCGCCTTCTACCGGCACGGCAGCGCGGGTTCCCGGCTGTGTCCCGAGGACATCTGCGAGGACCGCGTCGCCGAGGCGGGCGTGCTGCACCTGTCCGGGATCACGCCCGCGCTGTCCGACACGGCGGCCAAGGCGGTGCTCGCGGCGATCGAGGTGGCACACGCGGAAGGCGTTCCGGTGTCGTTCGACCTCAACTACCGGCACGCCCTGTGGCCGCCGGAGGAGGCCCGCCCGGTGCTGCTGGACCTGGTGACCAGGGCCGACATCGTGTTCGCGGGCGACGACGAGGCGCGCATGCTCGGCTTCGACGGCACGGCCGAGGAACTGGCCTCCGGCCTGTCCGAGCTGGGCCCGGAGGAGGTCGTGGTGCGGCTCGGGCCGAGGGGCGCGGTCGCGGAGCTGCACGGCTCGCGCTACGACGTGCCCTCCTACCCGGTCCGCGCGGTCGACGCCGACGGCGCCGACGACGCGTTCGTGGCCGGTTATCTCGCGGACTTCCTCACTGGAGCCCCGCCGGAGCGGCGCGTGCGCACGGCCGCCGCGTGCCGTGCGCTCGCGCTGTCCGTGGAGGGCGACTGGCAGGGCCTGCCCGACCGGGAGGAGCTGACGCAGCTCTCCCGGCCGCCGCGTTAGCCCCCGTAGGGATCGCAGGCGGCCGTGCCGACGCGGATGTCGCCGCTGGCGGGTCCGCCCTGCGGGAACAGTTTGATGCGCAGTGCGGTCGTGGTGAGGCTGCCGTCGGGCGGCGTCGGCGCGGTGAACTCGTTGAGCACGAGCTCGGCCAGCGGCGGGTCGCCCTGTGCCCTGCCGGGGATCGTGATGGTGTGGTTCGGCGGGATGTTCTGCGGCAGGGTGAAGCCGGAGACGCCGCCGAGCTCGACATAGCCGCTGCTGCCGTTCGTGGTGGTGCGGCACTCGGCCGAGAACGTGCGCACCCGGATCGTCGGCCCGCCGAACTGCTTGAGCACCGAGGTCTCGAACCGCTGGCCCGTCGCCTTCGCGCTGGACACGCCGTCGCCCGCGCGGGCACAGTTCGTCTCGCCGCGGCCGAACTCGGTGTCGGCGCCGACGTCCACGCCGTCCGATGCGCCCGCCGCCGGGCCCGCGACGTCGCACGGGGCGATCGGCCCCGCCTGGGTGACCTCGCCGTTCACGACCAGGTCCGCCGCGCCGAGCGACGCCGACGCGGTGGAGACGGTCTGCGCCTGAGCCTGCACTGGCAGCGCGAGCGCCCCGGTCGCGAGAACGGCCACCACCGCAGCCCTGTTGATCTTCGCCATGCGCGTTCCTTCCAAGATCGCCTGCTGACCCGCACACGACATCGGCGGAGCCGCGCCGTCACCTGACCCGGTCGCGGTGACGTCACTCGCTTGTGTGACCCCGCCTTGCCCCAAGGCCACCTTTGTTGCGTTGAACGCAACGAAGGTGGCCTTGGGGGCAGTTGGTCAGCGCTCCGAGAGCGTGCGGAGGTCCGCCAGCAGGACTTCCTCCTGCTCGGCGGTGAAGCCCGCCTTGTGGACGGCGCGCTCGGCGAGCTGCCAGCGGCCCTTGTCGAGGTGACGCAGGATCGTGGCGGTGTCCTCCGGCGCGACACCGGCCTCGGCCACCAGCACCCGCACACCCGTGACGTCCACGACGAGGTCGAACGTCGCGCTCGCCTCCGCCGTGCCGCCGGGCCCCTCGGCGACGGCGGTCAGCTTGTGCTCGCCCGCCGCGAGGTTCCGCAGGTCCAGCGGGGCGCCCACCTCGACCGGCTCGCCGTCGAGCGTCACGGTCACGGTCTCGGCGTCGCGGGCGTCCACCGCGACCACGGCCGAGGAGTACCGGCGCAGCTGCGCGCCGTCGGCGGGCGCGACGAGCGACACGCTCGGCTTCGCGGGCGCGTCCTGCCCGGCCCGCTGCCGCCAGCCGAAGTGCTCACCGGCCTTGTTCGTGATCACGGCGTCGACGCCGATCTCGGCCAGCCGCAGCCAGGTCCCGGCGTCGTCGATCGTGTAAGGCATCACGGCGATGCCGGCGTCGTTGAGCGTCGCCACGGTGCCGGGCCTGGTGAGCAGCGCCGCCGACGAGGGGTTGTAGGCGACCACGCCGAGGTCACGCGCCGTCGCGAGCGGGTCGGCGTCCAGCGTGCCCCGCAGCAGGCCGAGCGGGATCTCCGGTGCCAGGTCGCGCGCATCGCGCAGCACCCGCTCGTCGAAGCTCTGCAGCAGCACCTGCTCGGCCATGCCGCGGGCCCTGACCTCGGCGAGGATGCCCTCGGTCTCGGCGCGGGTCTCCGGGCCCTTCACCTCCAGCAGCAGCGTCGAACCGCTGCCCTTGACGAGGTCCAGCACCTCACCGAGGGTCGGCACGCGCTGGCCCTCGTACGCGGGCGAGAACCACGAGCCCGCGTCGAGCCCGGTGACGTAGTCGGCCGTGAGCTTCGAGACGTCGCCGGTGCCCTCGGTGGTGCGGTCGACGGTGCTGTCGTGCATCACCACGGGCACGCCGTCGGCGGTCGTCTGCGCGTCGATCTCGACGTACTCGGAGCCGGCCCGGATCCCGGCCTCCACGGCGGCGAGCGTGTTCTCCGGCGCGACCGAGGAGTAGCCGCGGTGCGCGACGGTGAGCGGCAGCGCGCCGTCGGGCTGCGTCACCGGCAAGGGCTCCAGCTCGGTGACCTTGACGTCGTCGACGCTGATCCGCGCGCCGTCGGCGATGAGGCCCAGCACGCCGTCGGTGCTGCGCCGCACCTGCGTCGACGTGAGCACGGTCTGACCGTCGAAGGACCAGGTCGCGCGGCTGCCGTGCACCTCGATGGCGACCCGGATGTCCCGGCCGGTGCCCGCGTCGTACGGCGCGGCGCCCGCGTTGGTGACGTTCCAGGTGTTGCCCTCGGTGCGCCCGGCGAACTCGATGCCGTTGCTCGCGGTGGACGCCGACCGCATGATGGCCTGGCTCCACGGCACGGCGCCGGACGGGTCGGTGTCGAGCACGAGGCCGGCCCAGCGGCTCGTGTTGTTCACGGACTCGAACCGGATGGTCGCCTCGGCCCGGAAGTCGCGCAGGTGAGTGCCGAACGTGATCCTTGAAAGGCTGCCCGGTTCGGTGTTCACCAGGCGGCCTCCCGCGACCTGCCACTGCCCAGCCACGGGCCGCCAGCCGTCGGGCAGCGCGGTGCCGTCGAAGGACTCGTCGACGACGACGTCTCCGGGGTCCGCGGCGGCGATCGGGGACAGCGCCGGACCGGCGACGGCGACCGTGGCCGCCGCCAGCAGGCAGGCGAGGATGCGGGATGGGATGCGTCTCATCCGGCAAACGTTATGACCGGTTCGCGACGACTCGATGAGACGTGAATGGACCATTCGTGATCAATGGGCGACCAGTTGGCGCGCACCGCGCCCGGAACTGACGCACCCGGGCGGTAACGTCTCGATCCGTGCCGTCCTCCATCTCCACCCTGCCCAGCGTCCGCGATCTCCTCTCGCACGCCGTCGAGGCCGTGGGCGGAGCAGAGCGCGAGGGCCAGGTGCGGATGGCGGAGGCGGTCGCCAAGGCGATCCGCACCGGCGAGCACCTCGCCGTGCAGGCGGGCACCGGCACCGGGAAGTCGCTGGCGTACCTCGTGCCCGCAATCCGGTACGCGGTGGAGCACGAGGCGACGGTGGTGGTCTCCACGGCCACGATCGCGCTGCAGCGCCAGCTCGTCGACCGGGACCTGCCAAGGCTCGCGAAGGCGCTCAAGAGGCCGCTCGGCAGGGAGCCCACGTTCGCGATCCTCAAGGGCAGGCGCAACTACCTCTGCATGCATCGCGTGCACACCGGCGCTCCCGAGGAACCCGAGGACACCGGGCTGTTCGACGCGTTCGCCGTCTCCCGCATCGGCAGGGAGGTCAAACGCCTGCACGAATGGTCGTCCGACACCGAGACCGGCGACCGCGACGAACTCGTGCCCGGCGTGTCCGAACAGGCCTGGCGGCAGGTGTCGGTCACAGCGCGCGAATGCCTCGGCGTCGCCCGCTGCCCGGTCGGCACCGACTGCTTCGCCGAGCGCGCGCGGGGCGAGGCGGGCCGCGCGGACGTGGTGGTGACCAACCACGCGCTGCTCGCGATCGACGCGCTGCAGGAGTACCAGGTGCTGCCCGAGCACGACCTGGTGGTGATCGACGAGGCGCACGAGCTGGTCGACCGCGTGACGTCCGTGGCCACGTCCGAGCTCACCACGTCGCTGATCTCCGCGGCCACCCGGCGCTGCGGCAGGCTCATCGACGCCGACATCGCCGACCGGCTCCTGGAGGCCGGCGACGGGCTCGCGCTCGTGCTCGACGACCTGCCGCCGGGCCGCATGGACACGCTGCCGACGCCGCTGGGCGGCGCGCTGACGGTCGTGCGCGACGCCGCGCACGGGTGCCTCACCGCGCTGGGCTCCGAGCGCAAGGAGGACATCGAGGAGGCCACGGCACGCAAGCTCGCCCGCTCGCTGCTCGACGAGGTGCACGACACCGCGGTGCGGCTGCTGGACGCGTTCGACGAGGACCAGGCCCACCGGCAGGACGTCGTCTGGCTCTCCGGGGACCAGTACTCGGCCTCGCCCCGGCCGCCCGCGCTGCACGTCGCGCCGCTCTCGGTGGGCGGGCTGCTGCGGGAGCGGGTGTTCGCGCGCAGCACCACGGTGCTGACGTCCGCGACGCTCGCGCTCGGCGGCGCCTTCGACACGCTGGCCCGCCAGTGGGGGCTGCCACCGTCGCCGAAGCCGACGGTCAAGGCGGAGGGCACCGCCACGGACAAGCCCGCGCCGTCGGACGACGACGGCCCGCGCTGGAGCGGCCTCGACGTCGGCTCGCCCTTCGACTACCGCAAGCACGGAATCCTGTACGTCGCCAAGCATCTGCCGCCGCCGGGTCGCGACGGACTCGGCGAGCGCACGCTCGACGAGATCGCCGAGCTCATCGACGCGGCCGGCGGGCGTGCGCTGGGGCTGTTCTCGTCGATGCGCGCGGCGAAACAGGCCACCGAGGAACTGCGCGACCGCGTCAAGCACCCGATCCTCTGCCAGGGCGACGACTCGACGTCGTTGCTGGTGAGCAAATTCGCCGACGATCCACGCACGTGCCTGTTCGGCACACTCTCGCTGTGGCAGGGCGTCGACGTCCCCGGTCCGTCGCTGCAGCTCGTGATCGTCGACCGGCTCCCGTTCCCGCGCCCCGACGACCCGGTGTCGTCAGCCCGGCAGCGGGCCGTCGAAGCGCGTGGTGGCAACGGTTTCCTCACCGTCGCGGCCACCCACGCCGCGTTGTTGCTGGCACAGGGCACTGGGCGGCTGCATCGGTCCGTGACCGACAAGGGCGTCGTCGCGGTACTCGACTCGCGCCTGGCGACGGCGCGCTACGGCGGATTCCTGCGCGCGTCGCTGCCGCCGCTGTGGCCGACGCACGACCCGAAGGTCGCCCGGGACGCCCTGCGCAGGCTGGACGCCGCCGCCCCGGCCTGAGCGCCGGGGAAGAAGGCGCTACGGTGAACGGAACCCGAGGCAAGGGAGAAGTCTTGTTCCCCGACTCATCCAGCGCACGGTCCCGGTCGGTCAGCGTGGACGACACCGGTGTGCGCCGACAGCTCGCCGATGGCAGCGAGGAGTCCATCACCTGGTCGGAGCTGACCGCCGTGGTGGTGCGAGTCATCCCAGAAGGTCCGTGGAAGGAAGACGTCTTCCTGATGCTGGCCGCGGCCGACGGAACGGGCACAGCGGTGCCGAGCGGCGACCCCGCGGCGAACGCGCTCATCGAACGGCTGCAGACCCTGCCCGGTTTCGATCACGACAAGTTCGTGGAGGCCATGACGACCGACGCCGACGAGGCGTACGTGGTCTGGAAGGCGGACAGCCAGCCCGCGCAGTAGGCAGCCCTTGCTACTGCAGTGAAGGCCACCTTCACTGCGTTGAACGCAGTGAAGGTGGCCTTCACTGCAGTCAGGGCACTCAGGGGTCGGCAGGCGAGCAGTTGGTTCAGCCTCGCCACTGGGCGAGCACGGTGACCGTGCCCGGGGCGATCTCGGTGAAGCCGGCGTCCCGCACGGCGATCACCTCGCGGTCGCGCCAGGCGGCCGCGGGTTCGCGCGGGTACAGCTTCGTCCACTCCGTGTCGGTCGCCGTGCGCACCGCGCAGCCGTAGTCCCGCTCCCGCCAGCGCGCGAGTTCCTCCTTGCCCAGCAGGGAAGCCAGCAGCATCGTGCCGTGGCCCACCTGCGCGGCGGCCTTGCCGACCGTCATCGTGATGCCGGGGTTCAGGAGCAGCAGCGGCAGGTCCGCAGGCGGCTCCCCAGGCTCGTCGGCGGGCAGGTCGCTGCCGGAGATCTGCAGCCGCGCGACGTCCTTGGGCACGTCCGCGACCCGGCCGGGCAGCAACGCGCGCGCCTGCGCTCCGTCCACTGTCACCGTCACGCCGGGCAGTTCCTGCACGGCCTGCCAATGCGCTCCCCGCGCCCGCCTGGCGACCTTGCGGATGTGCCCGCCCACCCACGCGCTCACGGCCTCGTGCCACTCCCCGCCGTCGGCGGCGCGCTCGTCGAGGCACACGGCCAGCGCCGCGGTCGCCGCCGCCTCCAGCAGCGGCGTGCGCGCGGGCGGGCCGGCCTTCTCCATGCGCAGCACCACCGGCATCGCCCGCACTTCGCCGGGGGCGGCTTCCGGCTCCGCGGTCTGCTCCGAGGGAAGACCGAGCCACGACGCGTAGCGCGCGGCGAGTGGTTCCAGTATCGAGGTCACGGCCGGACGAGCGGAAGCCCGTCGGCGGCGTCGGCCGCCTCCACCTCCGCGCGGGTCACGCCCAGCATGAACAGCACGGCGTCGAGGTAGGGATACGACAGCGCGGCGTCGGCGACCTCACGCAGCGCGGGCTTGGCGTTGAACGCGATGCCCATGCCCGCGGCCGACAGCATGTCGATGTCGTTGGCCCCATCTCCGACGGCGACGCACTGCGCGACCGGAATCCCGTAGCCGGAGGCGAACTTGCGCAGAGCCACCGCCTTGCCCGCCCGGTCGATGATCTCCCCGGTGACGCGTCCCGTGAGCTTGCCGTCCACGATCTCCAGCTCGTTGGCCGCTGCGAAGTCGAGACCGAGGTCCTTGACGAGCCGGTCGATGATGCGCGTGAACCCGCCGGACACGACGCCGCAGCGGAAGCCAAGGCGCTTGAGGGTTCGGACAGTGGTGCGCGCACCCGGCGTCAGATCGATCGAGTCGGCCACCTCGTCGAGCACCGACTCGGGAAGCCCCTCGAGCAGGGCGACCCTGCGTTCGAGCGACTCGGTGAAGTTCAGCTCTCCGCGCATCGCGGCCTCGGTGATCTCCCGCACCTGCGACTCGAGACCCACGTACGCCGCGAGCATCTCGATCACCTCACCCTGGATCAGGGTGGAGTCCACATCGAACACGACGAGCCGCTTCGCGCGCCGCGACAGCCCGGCCCGCTCGATCGAGACGTCCAGACCGCCGCGCGAACCCACCTCCGCGAGCATCGAGCGCAGTTCCGCGTCGGCCTCGGGCGTGTCCTGCGCGACCGAGGCGTAGACCTCCAGGCCCGTCACCGGATAGTCGGCGATGCTGCGGATGGTGTCGATGTTGGCGTTCACCGCCGCGAGCCTTCCCGCGACCTCCGTGAACGCTCGCGCCGTCACCGGGCGGCCCAGCAACGTCAGGACGTGCGTCGAACCCTGCCGCCCCTGCGCGAACGGATCGGTGCCGATCGCCGAACCGATGCGGACCTCGACGTGCATCGACACCGTGGCCATCGCCTGCTCGACGGCCTCCTGCAGCGCCTCGGGGTCGCTCTCGACCCCGACGAGCACGCCGAGCACGAGCTGACCCCTGATCACCACCTGCTCGACGTCGAGCACCTCGACGCCGTGCCGGGTCAGCGCGGCGAAGAGGACCGAGGAGACACCAGGTTTGTCCGGCCCCGTCGTGGTGATCAGGACAGGGGTCGCGCTCACTGTTCGCTCGCGTTGTCCTTGTCGTGCCGTCCCGGGACGGCGGCCTCGGTGAGGACCTCCGACGGCGCGTCCTTCGCCTCCGGGTGAGGCAGCGCCTTACCCGTGAAGGTGATGTGGCCCTCGTTGTGCATCCGCTCGACCATGTGCGGGTAGTGCAGCTCGAACGCCGGGCGCTCGGAACGGATCCGGGGCAGCTCGGTGAAGTTGTGCCTCGGCGGCGGGCAGCTGGTGGCCCACTCGAGCGAGTTGCCGTAGCCCCACGG
>NZ_SWMS01000016.1:0-51080 GCF_005146945.1 Prauserella endophytica | reverse complement strand
GTCGTCCACGGTCACGACCTCGCCGTAGCGGTAGCTCTTGAAGACGTTCCAGATGAACGGCAGCGTCGAGGCACCGAGGAGGTAGGCGCCGATCGTGGAGATCGTGTTGAGCGTGGTGAAGCCGTCGGTCACGAGGTAGTCGGCGTACCGGCGCGGCATGCCCTCGGCACCCAGCCAGTGCTGGACGAGGAACGTGGCGTGGAAGCCGATGAACGTGGTCCAGAAGTGGAGCTTGCCCAGCGGCTCGTCCATCATCCGGCCAGTGATCTTCGGGAACCAGAAGTAGATGCCGGCGAACGTGGCGAACACGATCGTGCCGTAGAGCACGTAGTGGAAGTGCGCCACCACGAAGTAGCTGTCCGAAACGTGGAAGTCGATGGCGGGCGCGGCCAGCAGGATGCCGGTGAGACCACCGAAGAGGAACGTCACGATGAAGCCGACCGAGAACAGCATCGGCGTCTCGAAGGACAGCTGCCCCTTCCACATCGTGCCGATCCAGTTGAAGAACTTCACACCGGTCGGCACCGCGATGAGGAACGTCATGAAGGCGAAGAAGGGAAGCAGCACCGCGCCGGTGGCGTACATGTGGTGCGCCCACACCGCCACGGAAAGGGCCGCGATACCGAGTGTCGCCCAGACCAGGCCCTTGTAGCCGAAGATCGGCTTGCGGCTGAAGACCGGGAAGATCTCCGACACGATGCCGAAGAACGGCAGCGCGACGATGTACACCTCGGGGTGGCCGAAGAACCAGAACAGGTGCTGCCACAGGATCACGCCGCCGGTGGCTGGGTCGAACACGTGGGCACCGATGTGCCGGTCGGCCAGCAGGCCCATGAGCGCGGCGGTGAGGATCGGGAACGCCAGCAGGATCAGGATGCTCGTGACCAGGATGTTCCAGGTGAAGATCGGCATCCGGTACATCGTCATGCCGGGCGCGCGCAGGCACACGATCGTCGTGATCATGTTGACGGCGCCGAGGATGGTGCCGAGACCGGAGACGATCAGCCCGGTGATCCAGAGGTCGGCTCCCGCTCCGGGTGAGTGGATCGCGTCGGAGAGCGGCGTGTAGGCGAACCAGCCGAAGTCGGCGGCGCCACCCGGCGTGAGGAAGCCGGAGATCACGATGAGCCCGCCGAAGAGGTACAGCCAGTACGAGAACGCGTTCAGCCTCGGGAACGCCACGTCGGGCGAGCCGATCTGCAGCGGCAGCACGAAGTTGGCGAAGCCGAAGAGGATCGGCGTCGCGTACAGCAGCAGCATCACCGTGCCGTGCATGGTGAACAGCTGGTTGTACTGCTCCTGCGAGAGGAACTGCTGCCCTGGCCTCGCGAGCTCGGTGCGGATCAGCATGGCCATCGCGCCGCCCACCATGAAGAAGGCGAACGACGTGACCAGGTACATGATGCCGATCTGCTTGTGGTCCGTCGTGCGGAACAACCGCAGCAGGTACGAACCCTTCGCCGACTCGTGCGCCGGGTATGGACGCGTCGCGATCGGCTTGGGGGCTACGGCCGTCACTCCTGCCTCCTGCTCTCGAACCCCGTGATCCTTGCTCCTCAGCCATGGGCGGGGGACCCACGTTGGCTAGGGGGATCGTAGCCCGGAGCGTTTCCGGGCCTGCCAGCCGCCTGCAAAGATCGGCTCGTGCGGGATCCGTACGTCACCCGGGCGGTGGCCGTCGCCGTCGAGGCGGCCCGCGAGCACGGCCTGCCCGCGGGTGAGCCCGTCGTGCTCGCTGATCGCTCGAATGTGCTGGTGAGGCTGGGGCACGTGGTCTCGAGGGTGCCCGCGACGACCCTGCTGACCCGGCCCGGCATCGCCGACTGGCTCGCGCGCGATGTGCGGCTGGCCACATTCCTCTCCGGGCTCGGCGCGCCGGTCGTCCCGCCGACCACCGACGCTCCGCCCGGCCCTCACCTGGTCAAAGGCCTGCCCGTCACTTTCTGGCGTTATGTCCGTCACGATCCCGCGCAGGTGCCGGCTCCCGCGGACGTCGCGGCGTCGCTCGCGCAGGTCCACGAGGCCCTGCGCGGCTACCCCGGCGAGCTGCCGTCGGACGGGCCCGCCGCCGAGCTGCGCCGCATGTTCGGCCTGCTCGCCGACGAACTCGGCGACGCGTTGCCCGCGCTGCGCACCCGCCTCGGCGAGGTCGCCGAGGCGATCGCCCGCGCGCCTGGGCCCGTGCAGCCGCTGCACGGCGACGCCCACCCCGGCAACCTGCTCGTCACCGACGAGGGCCCGCTGTGGACCGACTTCGAGGACACCTGGCGCGGTCCGCTCGCGTGGGACCTCGCGGTGCTGGCGCGGACGTCGCTGATCGACGGCGCGGCCGCGCTCGCCGCCTATCCTGGCCGTCCGGACCCTGCGGGGCTGACGCCGTTCGCCGAGCTGCGGCGGCTCTTCGGGGTCTGCTGGCGGTTCGTGGTGGCCCGGCGCTTCCCGCACCGGCTCGCCGAGGCCCGCGAGGCGCTGGCCGCCTACCTGGCCTGACCGGGCAGCCAGTCCAGGATCGCCGTGGCGACGCCCTCGGGAGCCTCCAGCGGCGTCAGGTGTCCCGCGCCGGGCAGGACGACGAGCTTGCCGTCCGGGGCCGCCTCGGCCATCTCCCTGGCCGCCTCGGGCGGGGTCACGGCGTCGTGCTCGCCGACCACGACGAGCGTGGGCACGCCCGCCTCGCGCAGCGCCTGGGTGGAGTCGGGGCGCGCCGCCATCGCCCGCTGCGCCCACGCCACGCCCTCGGGCGGCTGCGCGTCGATCAGCTCGCGCACGGTGGCGACGACCTCGGGCCGGGACGAGCGCGTGTCCTCGGAGAGCAGGTTCGGCAACATCGCGTCGGCGAGCCAGCCCGCCGTGCCCTCGCTCTCGGCGCGCTCGGCCGCGGTCAGCCGGTTGGCCCTCGCCTCGTCGGTGTCGGCGGTCGCCTTGGTGTCGACAAGCACGAGCCCGCCGACCCGCTCCGGCGCGGCGCGCAGCACGGCGAGCGTCACGTAGCCGCCCATCGAGCAGCCGCCCAGCACCACGCGCTCCAGTTCGAGCCTGTCGAGCAGCGCCAGCACGTCGCGGGCGGCGTCGTCGAGACTGGGCTCCCGGTCCGATTCGGGCAGCGGCGTCCGGCCGAGTCCTCGCTGGTCGGGCGTGATCACGCGGGTCCGCGCGGCCAAGGGCTCGCGGACGGCGTTCCACATCCGGGCGTCGACGGGATAGGCGTGCAGGAGCACGAGCGGGAGATCTGCCATTCCCGGATTCTGTCGGAGGTGGCGGCTAGCTTCAGTGCATGGCTACCGAGCTGGGCGAGACCCGGACGGAGCGGCTAGTGCTTCGCCGCTTCCGTGAGGCCGACCTGCCCTCGGTCGTCGAGATCCAGTCCGACCCGGCGACCCATCCGCACGACGCCTTCCCCGCCACCGCCGAGCACGCCCGCGCGCTGGTCACGGGCTGGCGGCGGCACTGGACCGAGCACGGGTTCGGCTACGTCGCGGTGGTGGAAGCCGGGTCCGGTCGCGTCATCGGCGTCGGCGGGGTGCAGGCAAGGGACCTCGATGGCGAGCCGGTGCTGAACCTGTACTACCGGTTCCGCCCGGAGGCGTGGGGCAAGGGCTACGCGTTGGAGATGGCGAACGCGGTGGTCGGCTGGGCGAGCCGGGCGGTGCCGGAGCGGCCGGTGGTGATCGTCACCAACGTCGGCAACGTGGCCGCGCAGCGCATCGCCCACAAGCTCGGGTTCGCCGAGTACAAGGAGGACTACTACGAGGGGGTGCCCGCCAAGTTCTACCGCAGCCGGCCGTGAGGGCCGACAACTTCATATCGACGGGTGTTCTCAGCGCCTGCGGGCAGGCCGCCGCTTGGTGGTGCGTCCGGGCTCCCCGGGGCGCGCGCTCCGGGCCCGGGTGTGCTCGGGCCCCGCGGGTGGGCCGCCGCTTGCGGATGCGGCTGCACCGTCGACACGCCTGCTCCCGCGGATGCGCTCAAGCTCTGCGGTGCGCTCACCGCCTGCGGGCAGGCCGCCGCTTGGTGGTGCGCCCGCCGCTTGGTGGTGCGCCCAGGCCCTGCGGTGCGCCCGGGCCCGCGGTGTGCTCGGGCACCGCGGGTGGGCCGCCGCTTGCGGATGCGGCAGCGCCCATTGGTGCGCCTGCTCGCGCTCAGCGCCTGCGGGTGGGCTCAGGCTCTGCGGTGCGCTCAGCGCCTGCGGGTGGGCCTGCGCCGTTGGCGCGCCTGCCAGCACGCGCGGTGCCAGTGCCGCCGGTCGGCGACCGACCCGGTCTCGTCGGCGGGCCAGGCCACGACGTGGGGGACGCCTGGCCGGATCTCGTGGTCGCAGCCCGGGCATCGGTAGGTCTTGGTCGCCTGCGAGCCGGGCACGGTGCGCACGAGCCAGTCGCCGTCGTCCGCCGCCTCCGACTGAGCCCAGCCGGTGGCGACGCCGAGTGTGCGCGCGTCTCGCCGCTGGCGGTTCCGTCGGGGCATGACCGCCACGGTATCGGGTGCTCGGCGACGGTCACCGGCCCGGAGGAAGGCCGGGCCGGTGCACGGTCGACGGTGGACGGTGGCCGGCTGCGCGGACCGTCCTCACCGAGGCCCACGCCGGCGAGCCGCTCGGTCAGCTCGCCATGCGACGGGGCCCTCCGCGCGAACGTCGCCGCACGGCGGGGCACGCACCGGGAAGGGGCTTCACCCGAACGCGAGTGCCAGCGGCACGAGCTGTTCGGCGCTGGTGAACGAGCCGTGCTGGCCGACGAGCGCCGATTCGAGGGGTTCCGTCGTCCGGCGCAGCAGGCCCGAGCGGCCGCGGGCCGCGGCGACGACGTCGCCGATGCGCGGGCGCACTTGGTCGGCCACGCGCGGGCCGAACCAGCCCTGCTCGATCGCCTGTTCGCGCTCGACGACCCACGCCCGGTCGCCGAGGAGCTCGCGCCAGGTGGCGAGCACGTCGGCCGTGGCGCCGTTCTCCGTGTGCACGTGGCGGGCGCGGACCTCACCCGCCAGCGCGCGGACGCCGTCACCAAGCGCGGGTACCGCGTCGAGGTCGAGCACCGTCTCGTCGAGCCGCACCATGCCGTGGTCGGCGACGACGGCGAGCACCGACCCGGCGGGCAGTCCATCCACAATGGATTCGACGAGGCGGTCGACCTGTGCCAGCTGCATCCGCCAGGCGGGCGTGCCGGGGCCGTACAGGTGGCCGAGCATGTCGAGCTCGCTGTGGTAGGCGTAGCAGAACGCGCGCTCGGGACGCAGCGCGTCCAGTGTCGCGGCCGCCAGGTCGCCGAGCGCGTGCACGCCGACGTACCGGCCGCCGCGCAGGACGGCCTTCGTCAGCGCGGTGCCGGCGAACTTCGCCGACGACACCACGCTCGTGGCGAGCCCGGCCGCCGCCGCGCGGTCGAACGTCGTCGGCATCGGCTGCACCTGCTCGGCGGACAGCTCCCCGCTCAGGTCACCGCCCTCCGGGTGGCGGCACCAGCGCAGCGCGTTGAGCACCCCGACGCCCGGCACCTCGAAGGTGTACCCCGCCATGCCGTGTTCGCCCGAGGCGACACCGGTGCCGATCGCGGCCAGCCCGGCAACGGTGGTGGCCGGGTAGCCGACGCGCAGCGGGGCGCGCCGCAGCTCGGTGAGCACGGGCGCGTCTCCGGCGTGGGCGTCGAGCAGTTCCCAGCCGAGGCCGTCGATCAGCAGTACGCATGCGCGCGAGACCGGCGGCAGGTCCAGCGAGCCCGCGAACCCGGGCACGCCCAGCGCGGCGAGCAGCGACGGCGTCACCCGGCTCAAGTGCGGGGTGTCGTGTTCGATGACCGGAAGATCCACCGGTCCAGCTTCCCACCACGGGTGCTCGCGGCGATAATCGTGCGCATGCCGACCTACGCCTACCGCTGCCGGGAATGCACCTCGACCTTCGAGCTGAACCGGCCGATGAGCGAGTCCAGCTCGCCGGCGAGCTGCCCCGAGGGGCACGACGACACGGTGAAGCTGCTCACCACGGTGGCGCTCACCGGCTCGGCGAGCGCGCCTGTGCCCGCCGGAGGCGGAGGCGGCTGCTGCGGTGGCGCCTGCGGCTGCGGCTGAGAACTCACGTGTAGTCCCGGAATCCCTTGCCGGTCTTGCGGCCGAGCCTGCCTGCGGTCACCAAATGCTCCAGCAGCGGTGCCGGGGCGAAGCCTGCCTCCCGGAACTCGTTGTACAGCGTGCGCTGGATGGCCAGCGACACGTCCAGCCCCACCACGTCGAGCAGCTCGAAGGGCCCCATCGGCAGCCCGCAGCCGACCTTCATCGCGGTGTCGATGTCGTCGGCCTCGGCGTAGTGCGCCTCCAGCATCCGCACCGCGTCGTTGAGGTACGGGAAGAGCAGCGCGTTCACGATGAAGCCGGCGCGGTCGCCGCAGTGCACGGGATGCTTGCCCAGGTCGGCGCACACCGCGTGGGCCGTGGCCACCACGTCCGGTGCCGTCGCGATCGTGCTCACCACCTCGACGAGCTTCATCACCGGCGCCGGGTTGAAGAAGTGCATGCCGACGACGTCACTCTGCCGCGAGGTGGCAGCCGCGCACGCCACCACCGGCAGCGACGACGTGGTGGTCGCCAGCACCGCGCCGGGCCTGGCCACCTCGTCCAGCGCCGCGAACACCGCCTGCTTGACGGACAGCTGCTCCGCGACGGCCTCGACCACCAGGTCTGCGCGCGCCAGCTCCGCGAACTCCACCGCGGGCGTGATCCGCGCGAGCGCGGCCTCGGCGTCGGCCTCGGTGAGCCTGCCCTTGACCACGGCCCTGTCGAGGGATTTGCGCACCCGGCCGATCGACACCTGCGCCTTCTCCTCGCTGCGCGCCCGGAGCACGACGTCGTAGCCGCGCTTGGCGAACACCTCGGCGATGCCCGTGGCCATCGTTCCCGTGCCGATCACGGCGACCGTCCGCACCGGCCGGACGTCCGGCTGGCCCGCTGTGGACGCCACGGGCGTCGCGCCGTCCGGGACGACCGTGGGCGAGTCCGGCTCGTCGTAGGCGTAGAAGCCGCGCCCGGTCTTCCTGCCGAGCAGCCCCGCGGTGATCATCTGCTTGAGCAGCGGCGCCGGAGCGTGCAGCCGGTTGCGCGACTGGTGGTACATCGTGTCGAGGATCTCGTAGGCGGTGTCGAGACCGATCAGGTCGAGCAGCGCGAGCGGGCCCATCGGGTAGCCGCAGCCGTACCGCATCGCCGCGTCGAGGTCCTCGCGCGTGGCGTAGCGCTGCTCGTACATCTCGACGGCGTGGTTGAGGTAGCCGAAGAGCAGCGCGTTGGCGATGAACCCGGCGCGGTCGCCGATCACCACGGGTGTCTTGCCGAGCCGCTGCGCGAACGCGACGACGTCGGCCACCACGTCCGGCTCGGTGACCACCGTGCGCACGACCTCGATGAGCTTCAGCACCGGCGCCGGGTTGAAGAAGTGCATCCCGACGACCTTGCCGGGCCGCGAGGTGTGCACGCCGATCTCGGTGACCGACAGCGAGGAGGTGTTGGACGCCAGGATCGTGTCCGGGCGGGTGATCTTGTCCAGCTGTGCGAACACGTCGGCCTTCAGCTCCAGGCTCTCCGGGATCGCCTCGATCACCAGGTCCGCCTCGGCCAGGTCGGTCAGCGACGTGGTGCAGCGGACGCGCTCCAGCAGCTGCCCGCGCCCCTGCTCGTCGAGCTTGCCCCGCGCGAGCGCGCGGTCGGTGGAGTGTTCGAGGTGCCCACGGCCCCTGGCCAGGCTCGCGTCGTCGACCTCGACGGCGATCACCGAGAGGCCGCTCCTGGCCAGTACCTCCGCGATGCCCGAGCCCATCGTGCCGAGGCCGACGACTCCCACGGTCGAGAACTCACGTGCCACGGCCGCCTCCACGAGGGTTACCGATGAGTAAGAGTTCCGATGGTCCCACGCCGTCGATCGGGAAGCAGTACGGAATCGAATCAGGCCGGGGCGGCTTCGGCCACGCCGTGTTCGCGAGCGCACGCGCCACATCGCACGGCCGCCTGCCCGCACGAACACCGCCGCGACCTCGCGCTGCCGTCTGAGTAACGGGTGCTACCTCGGCCAGACCGGCTCGGCCGGCTCCTGTGCCCTGGCGCAGCCGTCCCCGACGCCGGGCAACGGCCCGTACGGGACGCGAGCTCCAGGGTGTCGCACTCGCTGCAGGGGAGCCGATCGTCTCGCGGACGCCACGTGCGGGGAGCCCCCGGCTCCTCGAACCGCTGCCCGGTGAGACCGCTCGAGAAGCGCGGGTCCGCATTCTCGGCACCGGTGAACGTCCGCCGTCCCGGCGACGGCTGCACCGTGGTTCCCGACGTGCACGCCAAGAACGTCGCAGGACGTGAACCCCGGCACCGGAGTCTCGACGTTCGCGTCCACCTCGGTCAGCGAGCGCTCGGCGAGCAGTCCCGCGGTAGTCGATCGTGTCGAAGGCCTGCCGGATGACGCACAACTGCGCCGTTACTCGTCGAAGTTCCGTTCGGCGAGCGCCTCGATCCGCCGGATGGCCTCGCCCGCCTGGGGTCCGGTGGCGCTGACGTCGATCGTGTCGTCCTTGCGCGCCGAGAGGGACATGAGCGCGAGCACGCTGTGCCCGTCCGCCTCGTCGTCGCCAAGCCGGATCCGCACGTCCGCGTCGAGCCCGGCGATGCTGCGCACCAGGAGCGCTGCGGGCCGAGCGTGCAGGCCGACCTCGTTGTGCAAGGTCAGTCGCGTGGTCTGCGGGGCACCGGCCTCGGGGGCGAGGCCGGTTTCGACGGCGGGCGGCGCTCCCGCCGACGCCGCGGCCTCGGCGACGGCGGCGCGATCGGCACCACCCTGCGCGGCGACCGAGGCAGCCACGGCACCCTCCACGAGCGGGGCGTCGACGACCACGGCCGACCCCGGATCGGCCAGGCTCTCCACGGCCAGCTCGGCGGTCATCTGCGCGCTGCCGAGGTCGTAGAGAAGCACCACCCCGGCCCCGGAGTCCGCACGTTGCACGGCGGCGACCACTGAGTCGTAGTCGGTGCCGACCCCGCCGTCGGGCAGGCCACCGGCGGCGAGCACCGTCACGTCGGGCGCCATCTGCGCCGCCAGCTCCACCACGCCCTCGGCCAGCCGCGCACTGTGCGACACGACCACGAGACCGACCCTCATCGCACCGCCTCGGCGAAGGCCCGCAACAGCAGCGCGGTCGAGCGGGCGCCGGGATCGAGGTGCCCGACACTGCGCTCGCCGAGGTAGGACGCCCTGCCCTTGCGCGCGACGAGTGGCACCGTGGACTGCGCGCCCTGGTCGGCGGCGTCCGCCGCGGCCGCCAGTAACCCGGCTATCCCGTTGTTCTCGCTGGCCTCCGCAGCCGCGGCGGCGGGGCTCAGCGCGTCGACCATCGTCGCGTCGCCGACGTCGGCCTTGCCGCGCGCCACCACCCCGGCGAGCGCGGCCTGCAGCGCCGCGACCACCGAGGCCGCGTCCAGTTCGGACTTGTCGCCCAGCGTCGTCGCGGCACGCAGGAAAGCCGTGCCGTACAACGGACCCGCGGCACCGCCGACCTTGGAGATCAGCGTGGTTGCCGCGAGCTTGAGCACGCCACCCGGCGTCTCCGGAACCGCCGTGTCCAACGTGGACACGACGGCGGTGAAGCCGCGGTTCAGGTTCTCGCCGTGGTCGGAGTCACCGATCGGCCGGTCGAGGTCGGTCAGCTCCACCCTGTGCTCGGCGATCGTGGCGGCCCCTGCCCGCAGTAGGGCCGCGACGGCAGCTGCATCGCAGCCCATCACATCCCCCACCGCAACGCCGGTGTGTTGACCGGTGCGTCCCACAGTTCGGTGAGCTGGTCGTCCATTCGCAACAGTGTCACGCTGATCCCCTGCATCTCCAGGCTCGTGATGTACGGCCCCACCAGTCTGCGCGTCACCCGGATGCCACGCTCGGCGAGCAGGCGCTCCGCGATGCCGTGGGCGAGGTAGAGCTCGATGAGCGGGGTGGCCCCCATGGAGTTGGTGAACAGCAGCACCTCGTCGCCGTCGCCGAAGGGCACGTCCTCGACCACGGCCGAGATCATGCGCTCCACCAGCGAGTCGGCAGGCTCCGCCTTGATGCGTTCCCTGCCCGGCTCGCCGTGGATGCCGATGCCGAACTCGATCTCGTCGCCGGCCAGGTCGAAGCTCGGCTCGCCGACGTGCGGCACGGTGGGCGCCGTCAGCGCGACGCCGATCGAGCGCACCTGGCCGATCACCTTGCGCGCCAACGCCTCCACGTCGTCGAGGCTGTCCCCGCGCTCGGCGGCGGCGCCGGTGAGCTTCTCCAGTAGCACCGTGCCGCCGACCCCGCGCCTGCCCGCGGTGAACGTGGAGTCGGCCACGGCGACGTCGTCGTCGATCACGACGCTGCGCACGTCGAGCTCCTCCGCCGAGGCCAGCTCGGCCGCGGTCTCGAAGTTGAGCACGTCGCCGGTGTAGTTCTTGACGATCAAGAGCGCACCGGCCTCACCGGTGGTCGCCGAGATGGCGGCCTGCACCGCGTCCGGCGTCGGCGAGGTGAACACGGCGCCGGGAACGGCGGCATGCAGCATCCCGGGACCGACGAACCCCCCATGCAGCGGCTCGTGCCCCGAGCCGCCGCCGGAGATGACCGCGACCTTGCCGCTCACGGGCGCGTCGGCACGCACAACGTGGTCGGGGTCGTAGCCGACGCGGAGCAGATCGGCATGCGCGGCGGCGAGCCCTCGCAGTGACTCGGTGACCACGGTCGCCGGATCGTTGATGATCTTCTTCATGCGTACCTCCAGCCACGGCTATGTGCGGGTAGCAGGTTCAACCTACTTGCCGGGGGCCGGTTGACGCCAAGTGGCGAAAGACCCGGAAGAGCTAAGCGGTCGGGAGCTTGGGGGCGACGCTCTTGGCGACCTCCAGCGCACGGCTGCAGGCGTCGTCCTTGCTCGCCCCGTCGTTGTAGTCGTAGTAGTCCACGGTCGCCAGCTCGTTCGCTCCGTCCTCGCCGGGGCGGTGCACCCACTCGACGCTGCACTCGGCGGTGTCGGTGCTGCCGGGCTCCTGGATGGCCTTCACCCCGCCGCCGAGGTCGACCTCGGTGCCGCCGTCAGTGGTGTCCGGCGGATAGCCCGCGCGGAACCGCACGCTGATCGTCGGCTCTGCCCCGAAGGAGAGGTCGCACTTGTGCAGGCCCATCGCCATCCGCTTCGGGCTGCCGCCGAGCACCTGAGCGAGCACGGCCTCGTCCGCGCTCGCGCACGGGTCGGCCTCCAGCAGCGAGCCGGCGGGTACGTCGTACTTCGCGGGCTCCGCCCGTAGCGCCCGCACCACCTTCTGCAGAGTCGTGTAGCCGACGTCGCAAGGGTTGCCGCCCTGGTAGCCGGTCTGCACCGTGACCCCGAGCGCTGGCTGCTCCGAGTAGATCGCGGTGCTGTAGCAGGTGACGTCGTCGAGCTTGTTCTCGAGGAACGGCAGGCCCTCGATCGCCCCGGTCGGGTCCACGCCCATCGGCGAGGCGCCGAGGTCGACACCCACCTCGACGGTCTTGCCGCCGGCGTCCTGCACGTCGACCCGGCAGGAGCCCCACTCCGACTCGTACGGCTCGTCCGAGACGGTGCCCAGGTCGCCGATCACGTCGTCGCCCGAGAGCAGCTCGCACGGGTCCACCGAGCGCAGCGCCGAGAGCCCGAAGGCCGGGTCGGTGATCGGCCCGGCAGGCACGCCACCCTGCCCGCTGCCCGCCTCGGCGGTCACCGTGGTGCGCTGGTAGTTCGAGCGGGAGAGGTCCTCACCCGCGCACCCACTCGCGAGTCCGAGAAGGACGATGCCGAGCACGAACACCGGACGCGACGAGACACGATTCAGCACGAGAGCACGTTAGCCGGACGGCGCGCGCTCCGTGCACGGAACCTGGGTTTCCACTCCCCTGCGCGAGTCCCCCGCTCCGGCACGCGAGTCCCGCACTCCAGCACGCGAGTCCCCCACTCCAGCACGCGAGTCCCCCGCCCCGGCACGCGAGTCCCCCACTCCAGCACGCGAGTCCCCCACTCCAGCACACGGGTCCCCCGCCCACGCACGTGAGTCGCGCACTCTCGCTCGTGAATCTTGCGCTCCCAGAGCGGGCAACTCACCGTCCAGAGCGGGCAACTCGCCATCCAGAGCGGGCAACTCGCCATCCAGAGCGGGGGACTCGCCGTCCGGAGCGGGGGACTCGCGGGGACCGCACGCCGGTTCCTACTCCCCGCTCTCCTGCTGCATCGCCTGCCCGTCCTCGGGCACGCGCAGCGGCCGCAGCCAGGTCCAGAGCACGAACAGCCCCGCGAACAGGAGCATCGCGAGGCCCGCCCACAGGTTGATGTTGACGTTCGCGGCCTTGGCGATGTCCTCGTCGGTGGTGAACCCGAGACCGAGCACGGTGAGCACCGCGCCGTAGACGCCGATGAGCAGCGCGATGATCAGCCGGATGTCGAAGACGCCCGCGCGGCGCGAGCGTGACTCGTGTGCCATGGTCCGCTCCTCCTAGAAGATGAAGTTCAGCACGATGGTGATCACCAGCGCGATCCCGGCGAGCAGGCCCGGGTTGCGGTACCAGCCCGCGTCCTCACCCGTCGTCGAGTGCCGCAGGTTCTCCTTGGGGGTCAGCGAGTAGACCAGGCCGACGAGCTGCGGCTCGGGCTTGGGCTGCGTCGCGTAGGTCACCACGACGCTCACCACGACGTCGACCACGAAGGCCGCACCGGCGCCCACGAACGAGGCGCCCTGGCCCGGCAGGTCCCACACCCCGGTCTCGGCGAGCAGGAACACCGTGACCGCCGCCGCGGTGCCGCTGACCAGGCCCGTCCAGCCCGCGGTCGGCGTCATGCGCTTCCAGAACATACCGAGGATGAACGTGGCGAACAGCGGCGCGTTGAAGAACGAGAACAGCTGCTGCAGGTAGTCCATCAGGTTGCTGTAGGTGGACGCGATGAACGCCGTGCCGATCGCGAGCACCGTCGCCGCCGCCGTCACCACGCGGCCGGTGCGCAGGTAGTAGTCGTCTGGCCGGTCCTTCTTGAGGTAGGCCTGCCAGATGTCGTAGGTGAACACCGTGTTGAACGAGCTCAGGTTCGCCGCCATGCCGGCCATGAACGAGGCGAGCAGGCCGGCGATCGCGATGCCGAGCATGCCGTTGGGCAGCAGGTCGCGCATGAGCAGCAGGAGCGCGTCGTTGAACGTCGCCCCGCTCGGCGCGGCGTCACCGTTCAGCAGTGCTTCCTTGTTCTCGCCCGCCAGCTCGGTGACGGTGACGCCCGCGATCATGCCCGGGATGATCACGATGAACGGGATGAGGATCTTCGGGAACGCGCCGATGATCGGGGTGCGCCGCGCGGCCGACATGCTCTTGGACGCCATCGCGCGCTGGACCTCGACGAAGTTCGTGGTCCAGTAACCAAAGGAGAGCACGAAGCCGAGGCCGAAGACGAGGCCCAGCACCGACAGGAAGTTGCTGCCGAAACCGGTGAGCTGGTTGCCGGGCCACGAGTCGAGCTGCTCGGCGCCGCCGGGGCCGCCGCTGATCCTGTCGACGAGGCCTTCCCACCCGCCGACCTTGTAGAGGCCGACGATCGTGAGCGGCAGCAGCGCGGCCACGATCACGAAGAACTGGAGCACCTCGTTGTAGATCGCGGCCGAGAGACCTCCGAGCGCCGTGTAGGACAGCACGATCACGGCGGCGAGGATGATCGACACCCAGATGGGCCAGCCCAGCAGCAGGTTGACCACGCTCGCGAGCAGGAACAGGTTCGCCCCGGCGATCAGGATCTGCGCGAGCGCGAAGCTGATGCCGTTGACGAGGTGCGCGGGCTTGCCGAAGCGGCGCAGCATGAACTCGGGAACGCTGCGCACCTTGGAGCCGTAGTAGAACGGCATCATCACGATGCCGAGGAAGAGCATGGCCGGCACCGCGCCGATCCAGAAGTAGTGCGCGGTCGGCATGCCGTACTGGGCGCCGTTGGCCGACATGCCCATGACCTCGATGGCGCCCAGGTTGGCAGCGATGAACGCGAGCCCGGTCACCCACGCCGGCAGCGACCTGCCGGACAGGAAGAAGTCGAGGCTGGTGGACACCTGCCTTCGCGACAGATAGCCGATTCCGAGGACCAGCAAGAAGTAGAAGGCCAGCAGTAAGTAGTCGATCGCGTTCGCATCGAGCCGCAGATCCGCCTGGGCAAGGACGGTCACCAGCCCACCTCCGGAATCAACACCAGTCAACAACACTCATCAGGGATCAACCTGCGGGCGCACATTACCGCACGATTTCCCGCGGGTGAATGCCACACGGCAAATCGGCACGTGTTGGTGACTTGGTGACAGCCGTCGCGGAGGTCAGAACAGGCGGAACTGATGTCGGCGAACGCGCTACCAGCGCGAACGCGACCAGATGGCTGCTGACCTGCTCAAACAGCTTCTAGCTACTTCCAACAACTTCTAGCCGCTTACAGCCTGGCGCGCCCCCAGTGCGCCCCAGGAGCCAACAGAACAAGGCGGCCCCCGGCGGTGTGCGAACACCAACCGAGGGCCTTGATCCACTGACAAGGAGTGGACCCGTTGAATGACACTACTGCCCAGGGCCTGGGCGAGATCCGCGTGCTGCTGAGCACCACGCTCGAAGCGACCGAGAGAGTGGGCCGTCAGCTTGCCGAGGTGCATGCCCGGCTCGATGCGCGCGACGAGGTGGCCCGGACGCTGATCCGCCACCACCGTGAGACCGAGCTGCGGGCAGCCGAGGCCTACCTCGGCATGCGGCCGCCGTTGCGCGTGATCCCCGGCTCCCCCACGCGGCGTACCGCTCGCCGCGGGCAGCTCCGCATCGTGCGTGGTGGTGGTTCCCGATGACCGCCGAGCCGTACCCCCAGCTGGGGATGCTGGAGCGCACGTTGCGCGAGGAGCGCGACGAGCACAGTCTGGCGCTGGACCAGACCGGGGACCGCTACGACGAGGGCGGTCTGGACGCCCTCACCGGTGCCTTGGACGCGCTGTGGCGCTTCACCGGGGGCCGCTACGGCGAGCCGTGGCCAGACGACCGGCTGACGCTCCCTGGCGCGCTCAACCGTCCCCCGGCGCCCACCCCTCGGCGTGGCTATCTGGTGCTCGCGCTCGCGCTGGCCGTGCTCCTGGTGCTGGTGATCGTGCTGCATGTCGCCACGGTCACCGCGGGCCTGTACTGCCCGGGGGTGACCCGATGAGGCGTTCGTGGATCACGTGGACTGGGCTGGCGGTGGTGGCCGGCGCGGCTGCGGTGCTGTCGTTCGACGCGCTCCGGCAGCTGGCCGTGTTGGCCGGGACACCCGCCGGGTTGGCGTGGTTGTTGCCGGTGTGCATCGACGCCGCCGCGCTGGTGGCCACGCGCTTGTGGTTGACAGGTGACGCACCGGGCGCTGCCCGGCGGTTCGCCCGCACGCTGGCGTTGACGATGATCGCGTTGTCGGTGGGCGGGAACGCCACCAGCCACGCCCTGGTGGCCTACCAGGTGACGCCACCGTGGTGGGCGGTGGTTGCGGTGGCCGCGGTGCCACCAGCGGTGCTGGGCGCGGTGGCCCACCTGGCGGCCCTGGCAGTCACCCGGCAGACCTCGGTCGATGCGCCCAGGCGCGTCGACTCGGCCCCCGAGGGCCATGCCCAGCTTGTCCAGCATGCTGGACAAGCTGGTGATGACCTGGTGGACCGTGCCAGGTATCTGGTGGCCGCTGGTGATGCCGAGGGTGTGAAGGTCGGGCGGGGTCGCCTGGCGCGGGAGCTGGGCATCAGCGAGAACCAGGCGCGTGGGCTGCTGCGCCAGCTCGAGTCCGAGCGACGCCCGTCGCTGCGCGTGGCTGGCGGTGAGGCCCGATGACCGCCGAGCGCATCGAACGCGACGACGAGGTGGGCGAGGTGGTGCCGTTCCGCGGCGCCACCCCCGCGCCCGCCGACGAGCCGGGCGAGGTCGAGCAGGCCGTACCGGTGCTGGACGGCGAGCTGATCGAGGAACCCCAGCCCGTCGACACCGCCGAGCAGGCCCCGGCCCGGTTGCGCGCGAAACGAGTGGAGCGGCGCCCGGTGCTGCCCGCGTGGATGCACTCCACCGACGAGGCCAAGGAAGTGGCGCGGTGGGCCGCCGGGCACACCGGGCACGTCCTGGCCTACCACCTGGTGCGGGTGCCGCTGTACGCCGCGAAGCTGGTGGCCTGGTCCCCGGTCGGGCTGGTGAAGATCCTGGTGGCTGGTGGGCGGTGGGTGTTAGACACCGAGTCTCACCAGGTGCGTCTCGACGCGGTGCGCCGCTCCGACGCCGACACCTACATGCGGCTGGATCGGCAGCACGGCGAGCACGTCAAGCACCGGGCGATCGTGGCCGCCCTCGTGGTCGCCCTGGTCACCGTGGGCGGTGTCCTGGTGGTGCTCCTCGGCCCCGGCTGGGTCACCGCGCTCATGACCGCGGGCACCGTGACAGCGCTGGGTGTGCTCGGTGCGCCGAAGGACCGGCCCGTGACCGGGCACGCCGTGGTCGTGGAACGCTACGAACGGCTCACCTCCGAGCAGGTCGAGCGCGCGTTGTCCTCCCTCGGTATCGCCGCGATGACCGCGAAGGGTGCCCGGATCACCTTCCCCGCGCCGATCCAGCGGCACGGCCCCGGCTGGCGCGCCGAGGTAGACCTCCCGTACGGCGTCACCGCATCCGACGTCATCGAACGCCGTGACCGGCTCTCCGCCGGGCTGCGGCGCCCCCTGGGCGCGGTGTGGCCCGAGCCCGTCTCGGATGCCCACGCCGGGCGACTGGTCATCTGGTGCGGTGACGTCGACATGGCCAAGGCGAAGCCGACGCCGTGGCCGCTGCTCAAGACGGGCAAGCCGCACAGCATCTTCACCGCGCTGCCGTTCGGCACCGACCAGCGCGGCCGGCCGGTCGGTGTGGACCTCATGTACTCCAATGTCCTGATTGGAGCCTTGCCCGGCGCCGGGAAGACGTTCGCTTTGCGGGTGCTGGTGCTCGGCGCAGCCATGGACCCGCTGTGCCAGCTGCGGATATACGAACTCAAGGGCAGCGGTGACCTGGATCCGCTGGAGGCGGTGGCGCACCACTTCGGGTCCGGCGCCGACGACGAGACCGCGGCCGAGTGCGTGGCCTCCATGCGCGAGGTGTACGCCGAGCTGGAGACGCGGGCGGCCACGCTGAAGAAGCTGGCCAAGGCCGGCCGGGCTCCCGAGAACAAGGTGACACCGCGATTGGCCGCCGAAGTGTCCGAGTTGCGGCCCCTGGCGTTCGTGGTGGATGAATGTCAGGAGTTGTTCGCGCATCCCAGCTACGGCAAGGAAGCCGCTCGGCTGGCAACGGGAATCATCAAGCGCGGTCGGGCCCTGGGCGTGATCCTGCTCCTTGCCACCCAGCGGCCCGACAAGGACAGCCTGCCCACGGCCATCTCCGCCAACGTCGGCATTCGGTACTGCCTGCGGGTGGCCGGCCAGCTGGAGAACGACATGATCCTGGGCACGTCGGCGTACCGCAACGGCATCCGCGCCACCATGCTGCGGCCCTCGGACAAGGGCGTCGGCTGGCTTGTGGGCGCCGCGGATGAGCCGCAGATCGTGCGCGGCTACTTCGTGGACGGTGAGGACGCCAAGAAGGCCGTGCAGGTGGCCCGGCTGCTGCGCGAGCAGGCCGGAACCCTCACCGGCGCCGCGGTCGGCGAGGAACGGCACGTGGTCAACGTGCTCGACGACGTGCGGGCCGTGTTCGGCGACGAGCCGAAGCTGTGGACCACCACCGTCCTGGAACGCCTCGCCCAGCTCCGCCCCGAGGTCTACACCGGGTGGACCGCCGAGCAGCTCGCGGCCGCGCTGCGCCCGTTCGGGGTCCGCCCCACACAGGTGTGGGCCAACGGCCCAGACGGCGCCGGCAGCAACCGCAAGGGCTACGCGCTCGACGCACTCACTAGCGGCGAACAGGGCTAGACCTATCCCCCCACCTAGACCCCTGGCGGGCCGCTGACCAGCGACCTAGCGGCTAGCGGCCCGCCAGGCCTACCCACCCCTTACCCCTTCAGATACGGGAACCACAGTGACCGTTGAAGCCGTGCTCGTCGCGCTCGCCCTCATCGCGCTCTACGTCATCGCGTGCATCATCTGGCCGTTCGCCCCGTGCGGACGCTGCAACGGCGCCGGACGATTCCGCTCCCCCAGCGGCAAAGCGTGGCGCGCATGCCGACGCTGCAGAGGCAGCGGACGCAAGGAACGCCTCGGCCGGAAACTCCTGACCCTCATCAAGTAGACCAACCCACGCGAGAAGGCCCCTGACCTGGAGAGATCAGGGGCCTTTCGTCATGTGGGGTGGGGGCCTAGTGCGTCGGCTTCCTAGGCTGGCTCCCAGTCGTCAGGAACGATCCGCGTCTGCCAACCCACGCCGCACTCGACCGCCCGAATGTAGAGCTCAGCCCAGTCATCAGCGTCCCGCCGGTCGGCCACCTCACGAGACCGCCCAGACACCCCGAACTGGGCTGCGGAACGCTCCACATCGGCCACAGAACGGCCAGTGGCACGCGCGGCAGCCTCCAGGCCACGACGACGAGCCCGGGCAGGGTCCGCCCGATCAGCGGCAACCCGCGCCAAACCACGCGCCAACAGTCCATCCCGATCGGACTCTCGCACCGGCTGCGCACGCTCCACGCTGGCCGTTCCAGGCCAGATCGGCTCTGCCGCGTACGGAGGGACACACGAAGTGACCATCACGCCCACCCCTCAGCGACCCGCACGCGCGACTCCGGGAACTCCCGCTCGGCCGGGACCTCGAACTCCAGCCACTCAGCATCCGGCTCAGACGCCGGACGGTAGATCATCCCCGAGGGAGACGCGGCCTGCTCCTGCATCACCTTGACTCGCCCCTCGCTCGCGGCCAGCGCGTGCGCTGCGAGCAGATCGATCAGCGCGTTCTCGCCAGCGCCAGGGACGCTTTCACGCAGCGCGGCAGCACCCGCTGCGCGAGCACGCAGCCGCTCCCGCAACTCCTCGACAGACTCCCGCCGCGGCGGCGCCTCAACGATCTTGATCATGTGTCATCCTCCTGTTTCCTGTGCACGGCTGGGTAGATCCCGCCGTCATCGGCCGCGACCAGCCACGATCGGCCCACGACGTAGCCCGTTCCAAGTCTGAAACGGTGTGTTGTTGGTGGAAAAAACCGTGGGGAGAGATCGACTGGCCCCAGCGGTCCCTACCCCTCGGGGGTACCAAAAAACGGGACCGATCCCCTGCGCAAGGCAGGTGCGCAAGGGATGGACCACGGTTCGCCCTTGCAAGGGCGAACCGTGGTTCGAGCGTGGTCATTGCCCGCTCTGCTCCGCGTTCGTCCTTCGGCGCCGCTTGGCGATGGCGTCTTGGACGGTGACGATGCTCAGCGCGATCAGGCCGGCGACGGCAACGGCGACGGTGAACGCGCCGATGGCCACGAGCCAGTCCCTCAGGGGGTCGGGGATCTTCACTGGCCGCCCTCCTCGCCGAGGAGGAGCCGCAGGTGGTGGTCGAGGTTGCTGCGGGCCTCGCGGGCGTCGGCCATGCCGCGGCAATCCTGCTGGTGGAGTACGACGGCGGACCAGCTGTGCGGGTCGTTGGACGGGACGGCGATGGCGGGCTCGGATGGGCAGTGGGGGCAGTCGGGGAGGCTGTCGAATGCGCCCACGATCTCGGTGTGGTCGATGACCACGTTGGTGTTCGGTTCGGTCGCGGTCACGCGGTTTCCTTCCGGGTGAGTGCGTGGGTGTGGATGTCGAGCGTGGACACCTGGCCGTTGAGCACGGGGCACCACGGATCGTGCAGGAGCGGTACGTGCCAGATGCCGTGTTCGTCGCGACGTGGCCGACCTGTCTCGGAGTTGCAGTCGGTGCAGCGGACGCGTTTGGCGTAGCGGCGGAACTCGGGTGGTGGGGTGAGCTTCGGCCGGTTGCTCATGCCACGTGCTCCTCTGATTCGCAGGCTGCGCAGAGCCAGGTGTTCGGGTTTCGGTGTGGTGCGTTTCGGTGGCATTGGATGCACTCGTCGTCCAAGGGAGCGCTCAAGGGGTGCAAGGGAGCGGGTGCGTGGGAGTCCGCTCCCTTGCTCCCTTGGGTGCTCCCTTGGGGCTCGTCGTCGGCGGGGACCTCCCAGAACCAGGGACCCTTGATGTCGGGGTGGGTGGCGATGACGCCGAGCTTCTTCTTGGCTCGCTTCGCCTGGTCCTTGGAGAAGCCGGCGGCGTCTGCGGCCTTGTAGACCTCGGCCGACTTCACGGGTCCGGCGGAGAGGAACTCATGTAGCCAGTCGGCGCAGTCGTTGCCGGTTTCGTCGTCGCGCTGCGCGGTGTCGCCGCCGATGAGGTCGCGCACGTGCCGCTCGGATTCGCCAACGACCACGAACCGGCCGACCTCGGCGACGCCTTCCGGGGTGGCGTCGATGACGGCGCAAGCGGTCCCTGCGCACCGGCCGCACGTGACGGTGACGTCGTGACCGTCATCGGGCGGGTAGATCTCCACGGGGACCTGGCAGTGGCTGCACGAGACGAATGCGTTGCCTTCGGTGTGGGTCACGCGGTTTCCTTCAGGTAGTTGGTCTACGGAGAAAGCGGATTTACGGGTTAAGCCTCTGACGTGCGGAAACGTCGCGGGTTTAATCCGCGGAGTTACGGAGTTTCGGAATAAGTCCGTGGTGTTTCCGCAGGTCAGAGGGTTTGTCCGTATCTCCGTTAATTCCGTGGGGGTCAGCATGCGTAGTACCTCGTGGAAGGTCGGCCACGGCCTCTCGTCGTCTCCTGTCGGATCCGACCGTCACGGAGCAGTGGGGTGAGTACGGCGTCGATCTCGGCCGCTTTCTTGTTCTTCCCGTAGTGCTCGTTGCCGATCTCGGTCTTGGTCTTGCCCGTGGCGCCGGCGGTGGCGATGAAGGCCACCAGGGCGTCCTGCTCGCCGCTGTCGGGCTCGGTGCCGAACATCCATTCGGCGGTCTCCGTGGCGTACTCCCAGAGCGCGAGAGCGGCCCTCAAATGCGGCTCGTCGATCTCGGTGTGCCCGTCGAGCAAGGCGTACGCGAGGGACAGGCGGAGCACCTGGGGAACGGCCCGGGCGAGCATCTTGGAGACCTGACCGTCTGGGAGCTCACGCCGGAGGTGCGCGTACTGCTGACGCCACAGCTCGTCAGCGGACGGGGTGCGCTTGATCTCGTCGAGTCCACGGGCGTGCTGGATCCGGTCGGCGAGGACACGGCCGCTGGCGTCGAGCACCTGGTCTGGGATGTTCCCGCCGTCCGGGCACAACTTCGTGCGGCGGGACGCGATGGGCAGGAACCGGTTCAGGGTGCCGCCGGACATCTGCGCTTCGGTGAGCTTGATCTTCAGCTCGCCGGGGGTGACGTGCCCGATGATGGTGATGTGGGCACCGGTGGCGGTGAGCGGTGAGGCCCGGGTCAGGGTGCGCAGAACGGCACCGTCCCACGCTTCCCGCAGCACCCTGGGCAGGATGCTGCCGTTGCGCTCCATCACCGAGAGCGTGCCCCCGAACTCGGATTCCTCGACGTACAACCGCTTGTCGGCCACGCCTTCGTCGAAGTTCTTCGCGTCGGGGTTGTCCCCGGTGCCGTCGCGAACGAGCTCGATGAGCCCTTCCCCGGAGGACAGCCCGGACACCTTCGAAACCGCCCATTCGCTGTGGTGCCCGACGGCGGCGAAGAGAGCATCGACCACGCCGGCCGAGGTGCCCTTGGCGCCAGTGCTGGTCTTGCCGACGACCAACGGGTAGATGCGCGCGGCGTGGGTGCGGTTGTCGGCACGCAGGTGCGGAAAGTTCCCGATGGCGCAGCCGAAACGGGCCAGCAGCGTGGCGAGCACGGCGGCTTCGTGCGCCTCGGTGAAGGGCATGACGGCCTCGACGATGCTGCCGGCGGTGCCCTGCAGCGCGTCCACCGGCAGCTGCGGGAAGGCCACAACGCTGATCGGCTCGTCCGCCTCGACGCCGGGGAAGTCCTGGCCGTACTCGCTCACGCGGCCCTCCCCTGGGTCATGAACACGCGCCAGGACCAGCGGGCCTGGGCGCGAATCTGTTCGGGTGTCCGCGGCGGCTTCTCGTAGCAGGAGCGGCGCCGCTGCAGCTCGACGTAGCTCGGCGCGCTGGCGACGGCCCGCCAGTCGACGAGCGCGGCCATCGCCGCAGTGGACTCGGACAGGTCGCGCCGCTCGCGCCACGCTCGCCACTCGGCGAGCAGGTCGCGGACGTGCTCGGAGGCCCACAGCTCACGCCAGGCCGCGGCGTCGGTGTAGAGCGCGGCGTACTCGGAGCGGGTGAGCACCACGACGTCGTGGTCGTCAGCCATGACGCACACCCCCGGCGTTGAACAGGCGGGTGCAGCGAAGCCGGTAGGCGCGGCCACAGCCGGAGCGGATGCCAGTCAGCAGGTCGCCGAGGGTGTTGGCGTAGTGCTGGTGTGAACCACCGCAGTGCGGGCAGCGCGCGACGAGCGCGAGGTACCGCCGCCTTCTGGCCGCGGGCTCGTACACGTCGCACGTCGCGATGCGGAGTTGTCGCTCCGGGCGGGTAGACTCAGCGCCGTCGGATGATCTGGCGTTCGTCCTTTTAGCGGCGGCGGCCCCCTGCCTTGGGCCGCCGTTTCGCGTCTCTGGGTTCAGCACGCGACCTTGCCCCCGCCCCGCTTCCGGGCGGAGAGCCACGCCTCCACGTCACGCCAGTCGTAGCGGGCGTGACGGCCGCACAGGGCGTACGCCGGCCCTTTCCCGCGATGTGCCCACTGGGTGAGCGTCGCGGGCGGCACGCCGAGGTACTCGGCGACCTCAGCGCGGGTGGCGAGCCTCGGCTTTAACTCGCGCATCTTTTCTCCATTCTCCGCAGAGATTATGCGAACTTGATAGCAAGCTATGCGAGGGGTTGTCATATGTCAAGACGTATGGAAAGCTGCGATCATGGCAGCAACGGGATCCGAGAAGCGGGCCAACGACATCGGTCCGATCGGCGAACATATCGCCGAGAACGTGCGTTCCCTACGTAACGAGCAGCGGCTGACCACACGAGAGCTCGCTGAGCGACTGAGTGAACTGGGTCGGCCGATACCGCCCACCGGCATCACGAGAGTGGAGAAGCTGCAACGCCGCGTTGACGCCGACGACCTGATTGCCTTGGCGCTGGCACTCGGCGTATCGCCGGTGCGGATACTGCTGCCGCCACGGACAACGGAACGAGGGGACAACGACACAGATGTAGCGCCCGAGATGAAGCGCCCGTGGGCCGCGGTATGGCGTTGGGCAGTGGGCGACCAGCCGCTGATAGGGCACGACGACAGGTTGCAGTTCGACGACCCGCGGGTTCGCGAGTTCATCCGTGTCAACAGGCCGTACGAGGACCGACCGGCCAGGGAGGCGTGGTCGTTCCTGTCGAAGCGAATTCCGGCGCCCTTCAAGGCGACTATCACGGACGAGGGGGCCAACCTGCATCGTCGCGTCGACTGGGAAGAGTGGGTCGACACAGTGGGCCAGGTGGACGATGGCGAGCGTTGAGGATCGCTGGCACCGAACGGTGAAGCTTCCGGATGGCACCACGGCGAAGGAGCGCACGGACAGGTACGGCACCGGCCTGCGCTGGCTGGTGAGGTGGCGTGAACCGGCTGGGAACGAGCGGAAGCAGAGCTTCGCGAAGAAGGTCGACGCGGACGCTCACGCCAACCGTGTCGAGGCCGACAAGCTGACCGGCGCCTACATCGACGTACGCGCCGGCAAGGAGCTGTTCAGCTCGTACGCGACACGGTGGCTCGCGGACCAGACCACGGACGCGCTCACCCGCGAGAACATCGGCGACCGGTTGCGCCGCTACGTCGAGCCGTACCCGCTGTGGAACTCTCCCCTCAACCGCATCAGAGCAGGGGCGTTGCAGTCGTGGCTGAAGTCGTTGGCCGCCGTCCGCACGTCCGGCGGTTCGCCGCTGGCTGCAAGCACCCGGGGTGTCGTGTTCTCCCACGTGTCGGCGATCTTGAATGCCGCCGTTGACGATGGGCTGATCGGGAAGAACCCCGCCCGTTCGTCAAGCGTCAGCGCGCCCCGTCCTGACCCGCGGAAGGTGACGCCATGGCCGCGCGAGTGGGTGATCGGGATGCACGAGCAGCTGCCCGAGCGTTACCGGCCGTTCGTCACCCTGGGCGCCGGACTGGGACTTCGGCAAGGTGAGATGTTCGGCCTGTCTCCCGACGACGTGGACTTCCTCCGTGGATGGGTGAACGTTCAGCGACAGGTCAAGATCGTCGGCAACAAGCTGGTGTTCGCGTTGCCGAAGGGCCGGAAGGTACGGCAGGTGCCGCTGCCCTCGGTGGTTCGCGATGAGCTGGCCGCGCACCTTGCGGCGCACCCGGCCGTGACGGTGAAGCTTCCGTGGGAGGAGGGCACCGGCGCCCCCACAACGGTGCGGCTCGTGGTGACCACACGGGAGTCCCGAGCGTGCAACCGCAATCACTTCAACCAGGAGGTGTGGAAACCCGCGCAGGAGCGCGTGGGTATCCCCAGCTCGCGCGAAAACGGCTGCCACGCACTCAGGCACCACTACGCGTCCGTTCTGCTCGACGCGGGCGAGTCCATCAAGGCCGTGAGCGAATTTCTCGGGCACAGCTCGGCGGCATTCACCTTGAAGGTCTACACGCACCTGATGCCGGAGAGCGAAAGCCGCACGCGAGCAGCCGTGGACGCCGCACTGCGCCCCCAGCGCGCCCCAGGAGCAGCGGAAGGGGGCTTGACCAGCACAGACGTTCAGAACAGGCGGAACTCGTCGGACTCGATGCCCCGCAGCGCGTCGTAGTCGAGCGTGACGCAGCGGATGCCGCGGTCCTCGGCGAGCGTGCGGGCCTGCGGCTTGATCTGCTGCGCGGCGAACACGCCCTGCACGGGAGCCAGCAGCGGGTCGCGGTTGAGCAGCTCGAGGTAGCGCGTCAGCTGCTCGACGCCGTCGATCTCGCCACGCCGCTTGATCTCCACGGCCACCGCGGCGCCACCCTCGTCGCGGGCCAGGATGTCCACCGGCCCGATCGCGGTCGGGTACTCGCGGCGCACGAGCGAGTAGCCCTCGCCCAGCGTCGTGATGTGCTCGGCCAGCAGCTCCTGCAGGTGCGCCTCGACGCCGTCCTTGACCAGACCGGGCTCCGCGCCGAGGTCGTGCTCCACCTCGTCGATCACGTTCTCGATCGTGATCACGAGCTTCTCGCCGGCCTTGTTCTCGACGATCCAGAGGTTGCCGTCCTCGATCAACCAGCACGGCGGACTCATCCAGTTCAGCGGCTTGTAGGCGCGGTCGTCGGAGTGCACCGACACGGAACCGTCGGACTTGACGAGCAGCAGCCGGGTGGCCATGGGCAGGTGGGCGGTGAGCCGGCCGGCGTAGTCGACCTGGCAGCGAGCGATTACTAAGCGCACAGGGGTGAGATTAGGCGACCTGGCGTCGCGGGTGGCGTGACGGGTGGGAGCACCGGACGGAGATCAAGGGACTTGGCAGACTGGGATGGTGGACCCCATACAGCGCGTGTCGAGCCGCGAGGTGTACCGCAACGACTGGATGACCGTCCGCGAGGACGCCATCCGCAGGCCTGACGGCTCCGACGGCATCTACGGCGTCGTCGACAAGCCGCGCTACGCCTTGGTCATCCCGCTCGACGGCGACCGCCTGCACCTGGTGGAGCAGTTCCGGTACCCGCTCGGGATGCGCCGGTGGGAGTTCCCTCAGGGCACCGCGCCCGGCCGGGCCGACACCGATCCGCTGGAGCTGGCCGCGCGCGAGCTGCGCGAGGAGACCGGGCTCGAGGCCGGGTCGATGACGGAGCTCGGCGTGCTCGACGTCGCGGCGGGCATGTCGAGCCAGCGGGGCACCGCCTACCTGGCGACGGACCTGCGCGAGGGCCCGCACGAGCGCGAGCACGAGGAGCAGGACATGCGCACGGCTTCCTTCTCCCGAGCGGACTTCGACAAGATGGTGGCGAACGGCGACATCACCGACGCCCAGTCGCTGGCCGCCTACGCCCTCCTGCTCCTCCACGAGCGCCAGACCTGACTGCAGTGAAGGCCACCTTCACTGCGTTGAACGCAGGCATGGTGGCCTTCACTGCAGTTGGGGCGTGATCAGTCGGGCCAGTTGGGTTTGCGCTTTTCCAGGAAGGCGGCCATGCCTTCACGGGCGCCCGGCAGCTGGGACGCGCTCGCCATCACCTCGATCGCGATGGCGTAGGCGTCGTCCTCGGGCCGGTCGAGCTGGGCGTAGAGCGTCTGCTTGCCCATCGCCTTCGCCGCCCGGCTCCCCCGCGTCGCGCGCCCGAGCAGCTCCGCGACGGCGTCGTCCAGCTCGGCATCGGGCACCACGCGGTTGACCAGGCCCCAGTCCAACGCCGTCGCCGCGTCCACCACGTCGCCCGTCAGCGCCAGCTCCATCAGCCGCTTGCGGCCCACCGAGCGAGCGACCGGCACCGCGGGGGTGTGACAGAACCAGCCGCCCTTGCCGCCCGGCAGCGCGAAGCCGGCCGACTCGGCGGCCACCGCGAGGTCGCACGACGCCACGAGCTGGCAGCCCGCCGCCGTCGCGAGGCCGTGCACGCGAGCGATCACCACCTGCGGCACCGCGTGCATGGTCCGCATCAGGTCCGTGCACACCCGCAGCAGCTCGCGCACACCCATGAGGTCGCGCGCGGCGACGTCACCGAAGTCGTGGCCCGCGGAGAACACCGGCCCGGCGCCCGCGAGGACGATGCCGGTCGCGTCGGACGCACCCGCCTCCTCGAAGGCCGCCAGCAGTTCCCTGAGATGCCCCTCGGACAGGGAGTTGCGCCGCGACGCACGGTTCATCGTGATGGTGACCGTGTCACCCTCTCGCTTGACCAGGAGATGCTCGTACTCGCCCATCCCCTGACCGTAACGCCGTTCGGCCCCGTTCGTCAGGTCTCGTCGATGACAGAACGCAGGAAGCTCTTTGTGCGTTCGTGTTCGGGTTCGTTGAAGAGCTGTTCGGGCGAGGCGTCCTCGATGATTCTGCCCTCGTTGAACATCAGGACCCGGTGCGAGACGTCGCGCGCGAACTTCATCGCGTGGGTCACGAGCAGCATCGTCACGTCGGTGGTCTTCGCGATGTCGCGCAGCACGTCGAGCACCTCGGCCGCGAGCTCGGGGTCGAGCGCCGAGGTGACCTCGTCGAGCAGCAGCACGTCCGGGTCGACGGCCAGCGCCCGCGCGATCGCCACGCGCTGCTGCTGTCCACCGGAGAGCTGCGACGGGTGCGCGTCGAGCTTGTCACCGAGGCCGACGAGCTCGAGCAGTTCCTTGCCCCTGGCCTCGGCCTCGTCCTTCGGCTTGCCGAGCACGTGGATCGGCGCCTCGGTGACGTTGCGCAGCACCTTCATGTTGGGGAACAGGTTGAAGTGCTGGAACACCATCGTGATCCGGCTGCGCACCTTGCGGATGTGCCCGTCGCTCGCCGGGACGAGCTGGTCACCGCGCTTCTCGTGGTAGAGGTAGTCGCCGTCGACGCCGATCGTGCCGCGGTCGGGCCGCGTCAGCGTCATCAGCATCCGCAGGATCGTGGTCTTGCCCGAGCCACTCGGCCCGATGAGCGTCACCCGCTCGCCCTCGCCGACCGAGAAGGACAGGTCGTCGAGCACCACGTTCTTGCCGAAGCTCTTGTGCACCCCGTCGAAGGTGATGAACTCACCGTTGGTGGTGGTCAAGGTCGTTCCTCTCTAGCAGTCTCAGACGCGGACCTGGCCGTAGCGGCGCTCGACGACACGAGCGACCCAGGCCATCAGCAGCGCGACGACGAGGTACACGAGTCCGGCGGCGGCGATCGGTTCGGAGTAGCGGAACGTCTCGGAACCGATGGCGATCGCACCGCCGAGCATCTCCACCACCGTGATCGCCAGCAGCTGCGGGGTGTCCTTGAACATCGCGATGACGTAGTTGCCGAGCGCGGGCACGACACGCGGGATCGCCTGGGGCAGGATCACGTTCGTCCACGTACGCCGCGTCGACAGGTTGAGCGCCGTCGCCGCCTCCCACTGTCCCGGCGGGACACCGTCGATGCCGGACCGGTACACCTCCGAGGTGTAGGTGGCGTAGTGCAGGCCGAGCGCGAACGCGCCGGTCGCCAGCGGCGAGGCACTGATTCCGATGAGCGGCAGCACGTAGAAGAAGAAAAAGAGCTGCACCAGCAACGGGGTCGACCGGATGAACTCCACCAGGAACCCCACCGGCATGCTGACCCAGCGGTTGTCGCTGCGCCGCAGGAAGGCGAAGACGAGTCCGAGGACCAGCGCGATCACGTAACCGATACCGGTGGCCGCGAGGGCGACGAGCAGCCCGTCGAGCATCGTGGGCATCGCGTCCCACACGCCGCTCCACTCGAAGTTCACGCCGCGACCTCCTTACGCCCGAACAGTCCCGACGGGACGGTGCGCCCGAGCGAGCGGGCCGCCATCCGTTCCAGCAGCTTCATGATCGCCGTGAAGAACAGCGCGATGACGCCGTAGCCGACGAGCAGACCGAAGAACACGAGCGCGGTCTCTCCCGTCGACGCGCGGATGAGCTGGGCCGAGAAGGTCAGGTCCGAGATGTAGACCAGCGACACGAGCGAGGTCGCCTTGAGTAGCTCGATCAGGTTGTTGGTGAACGGCGGGATCATCGCGACGACCGCCTGCGGCAGGACCACCTTGCGCAGCCGCTGCCACGGCGTGAAGTTCAGCGCGATCGCCGCCTCGATCTGCCCTGGCGGCACTGCTTTCACGGCACCGCGCACGACCTCGGCCGCGTAGGCGCCGATGTTCAGGGCGAGCGCGAGGATACCGGCGAACAGCGGGTTCAGCTGGTAGCCGAAGGTGGGGACGATGAAGATCAGCGCGAACAGCAGGACCAGCGAGGGAAACCCGCGGAAGATCTCCGTGTAGACCATCGCGATCCCGCGGACCCACGTGCGTTCGCTCGATCGCCCGAGCCCCGCGATGAACGCGAAGACCAGGCCGAGCAACGCACCGAAGACCGTGAGCAGGAGGGTGTTGCCCAATCCCTCCCAGACATAGGACATCAAGCCAGAAGACATCGACCGCTTCCCCTCAGCCCGCCGTACCCGTGCACAGCTGCTGTGCCGTGAGGTCGGTCATCTCGTCCCGCGAGAACCCGAACGGACGCACGGTCCTCAGCACCTCGCCGCTCTCCTTCATGGCGGCAAGCTCGCGGTTGAACTCCCGGACGATGGCGGTCTCGCCCTTGCGGAAACCGAAACCGCCCGCACCGTACTGCTTCTCGCCCTTGACCACCGGGATGAAGGTATCGCCGATCTCCAGCCCGGAACCGGGCCGTTCGCCGAGCGCGGACACCAGCGAGAGCCGGGTCAGCATGAGGCAGTCGGCGCGGCCGGCGCGCACGCCGTCGATCCCGGAGGACTGGTCGGGGAACACGATGATGCGGCCGTTCGGCACGCCCACATCGGCGGCGTAGCCCTGCTCGACCGAACCGGTCAGCACCCCGATCCGCGCCCGCTTCTGCACAACACTGTCCAGATCGGACAGACCGAGCGGGTTGCCCCGCCGCAGCAGCAAGGCCGCGGGGGCGTTGTAGTCGGGGTTGGTGAACTCGATCTCGGCGCAGCGCTCGGGCGTGATGTACATCCCGGCGGCGATCACGTCGAACAGGCCCGCTTTGAGACCGGGGATGAGCGAGCTGAAGTCGGCGAGCTTCGGCTCGAACGAATCGATGCCGAGCCTGCGGAAAACGGCCTTGCCGATCTCCGGGGCCTCTCCGGTGAGGTTTCCCTCTGCGTCGATGAAGCCGAACGGGCGCTCGTTGGCGAAGCCCATCCGCACCGTGCCCGAGTCGCGTAGCCGATCGAGCAGGTTGCCGCCTTCACCTCCCGCCGCGACACTGATCGACGTGCATCCGCTGGCCAGCGCACCGCCGCCCACAGCGAGACCAAGGCTCACCCCGGTGGCACCACGCAGAAAACCGCGCCTGCTCAGGCTGGAGTTGTTCACGTACTCGTAGCTCCTGTCAGCCGACACCCGCGTCCGCGGTGGAACCGTAAGCGCGGACTCGATTGGACTCACCCTAGGCAATTCACCTGTTCGGGCGCAATCGGAACAGAAAATTTCCGGCGCCGACAACACCTTCGGATGGCCGGCAGGACACGACGACGTGCGGATTCAACACCGGCGACATGCACGTTAAATCGGCGAGTCGCGGTGTCGCGCTGCGGCGGGCGGTTCAGACCGCCCTGTCGATCACGGCGTGCAGGAACGAGCGCGTGCGCTCGTGCGCGGGCTGCGTGAAGAGTTGCTCCGGCGGCGCGTCCTCGATCACCTGGCCCTGGTCGAACATCATCACGCGGTCCGACACGTCCTGCGCGAACTGCATCTCGTGCGTCACGCACAGGAAAGTGATGTCCGTGGTGCGGGCGATCTCCTTGAGCACGGCCAGCACTCCGGCCACCAGTTCGGGGTCCAGCGCCGAGGTGACCTCGTCGAGCAGCAGCACCTGCGGCCGCATCGCGAGCGCCCTCGCGATCGCCACCCGCTGCTGCTGCCCGCCGGAGAGCTGCATGGGATGCGCGTCGATCTTGTCGGAAAGGCCCACCATCTCGAGCAGTTCGCGGGCGCGCTGCTCGGCCTCCGCTTTGGACAGCCCAAGCGCGCGGACCGGCGCCTCGGTGACGTTCTGCAGCACCTTCATGTTCGGGAACAGGTTGAACTGCTGGAAAACCATCCCGATGCGCTTGCGCTGGTTGCGCAGGTGCCGCTCGTCTGCCGGCACGAGCTTGCCGCCCCGTTCCATGTGGCTGAGGTACTCGCCGCCGACCTGGATCGTGCCGTCGTCCGCTGTCTCCAGCGTCATGAGCAGCCGCAGGATGGTCGTCTTGCCCGACCCGCTCGGGCCGATGAGCGTCACGAACTCACCCGGTTTGACGGAGAAGTCGAGCTCGCGGAGCACCACGTGGTCGCCGAACTTCTTGACCACCCGGTCGAATTGGATCATCACGTCCGACGAGGGACTGCTATACGGTTCCGACACGGCGCTCCAACTTTCTGACGAGGATCGAGGCCGGGTAGCTCACCAGGAGGAAGAACACGCCGGCCAGCGTGTACGGCTCGATGACCCGGAAGGTCTCCGCACCGGCTTCCTTGGCGCTGTTCAGCACGTCCACGACGCCGATGGCGAGCAGCAGCGGGGTCTCCTTGAACATCGAGATCGTGTAGTTGCCGAGCGCGGGCAGCACTCGGGGAACCGCCTGCGGCAGGATGACGCCCGTCCACACGCGACCGCGCGGGATGCTCAGCGCCCTCGCGGCCTCCCACTGTCCTTTCGGGATCGCCTCGATGCCCGCCCGGTACACCTCGGAGGTGTAGGTGGCGTAGTGGACGCCGAGCATGATCACGCCGGTGAGGAACGGTGACAGCTTCACCCCGATCGCGGGCTGCAGCAGGTAGTAGAACGCGAACACCTGGATGAGCAGCGGGGTGCTGCGGATGAACTCCACGAACAGGTACACGAACTGGCTCAGCACCGGCACGCCCACCCTGCGGATCATGGCGAACACGAGACCGAGCACGTAGGCCAGCAGCGCGCCGAGCACGGTCAGCTCGATGGTGACGAGTATGCCCTCCGCGAGCAGCGGCAGCGAGTCGATCGCGTACTCCCAGTCCCAGTCCATCACACACCCCCCGCCGTGGCCGAGGAGAAGACCTTGCTGCGCGGTGGCGGCTTGCGACCGAGCCTGCGGGCTCCCGCCCGCTCCAGAGCCCGCATCACAACGGTGATGATGATGGCGAGCAACAGGTAGATGATCAGCTCGACGGCGTAGATGACCGTCAGGTCACCCATCGGAAGCGCGGGCCGAAGCTCCTCGCCCTTCTGCGTGATCTCGTGAGCCGAGATGAAGTACAGCAGCGCGGTACTCTTCAGCAGCTGGATGAACAGGTTGTTGAACGGCGGCAGCATCTCGACGACGGCCTGCGGCAGGATCACCCTTCTCATGCGGTCGAACGGGCCGAGGCTGAGCGCGACCGCCCCCTCGTACTGGGCCTTGGGCACCGACTGCACGGCGCCGCGCACGATCTCGGCACCGTAGGCCCCGTGGTTGAGACCGAGCACGAGGATGCCCGCGAAGAGCGGGACGATCTGCAGCCCGACGAGTGCGGGCAGGACGAAGTACAGCCAGAACAGCTGCACCATCTCGGATGTGCCGCGGAACCCTTCGACGTAGATCCGGCTGATGACGCGCACCGTCCGCGACTTCGACAGCAGCGCGAGCCCCGCGATGAACGCCAGCACGATCGTCAGCGCGATCCCGCCGAGCGTCGCCTGTATGGTGACCGGAACTCCCTCGAGGAGCGTGGAGATGATCCGGCCGAGGTTGTCGGACACGGCGCCTCCCGATTACGCGCCGCAGAGACTTTCGGTGGTGACGTCGGGCTTGGGCAGGTTCACCTCACCGAAGCCGAACGGCTCCACGATGCGAACCCACTCGCCACTGTCGTGCAGCTTCTTCAGCTGCTCGTTGAACGCGTCGCGGAGTGACTCGTCGCCCTGCCGGAAGACGAAGCCGCCCGCGGAGATCACCGGCTTGCCGTCCTCCTCGGGCTGGAAGCTCTCGGTGACCTCGACGGGCGCGTCGGGGTTCTGCTTGACCAGCCACTTCAGTGAGATGTCGGTCAGCGCGGCGCAGTACACGCGGTCGTCGATCACGGAGCGGAGCATGCTGTCCTGCGTGTCGAGCGTCGTGATGTTGTCCTCGGACACGCCCGCCGCGGTCGCGTAGCCCTTCTCGACCGCACCGGAGAGCACCGCGACCTTCACGTTCTTCTGTGCGAGGTCCTCGAAATTCTTGACCTGCTGGGGATTTCCCCTCGGGACGAGCAGTGCGGCGAGCGCGGTGTAGTCCGGTGTGGAGAACAACGCGGCGTTGCACCGCTCCGGTGTGATGAACATGCCCGCCGACACCACGTCGTACTGCCGGGCGTTCAACGCGGGGATCAGCTGGTCGAAGGTGACCACGCTGTTCTGCACGTTGCGGATGCCCATGGCGTTGAAGACGGCTCGGGCCACTTCCGGCGCCTCACCGGTTACCTTGCCCGAGGCGTCGGCGAAGCCGTAGGGCTGCTCGTTTGCGATGCCGATACGGATCATGCCGGAGTCACGCGCGCTCTGGAGCGTGTCGCCGTCGCCGGTGCCCGCGCAGGCGGACAACAAGGTCGGCCCCCCGATCGCCGCCGCTCCGATGACCGCCGAACGCCTGAAGAACTCTCTGCGGGTCCACTCGCTGTGCGCCATGACGGCACCTCATTTCGATTGACCTCGTCGTCAATCCCTATGCGAAGCCCGGTACGTGCTCGCGCACAGGGGCGTAGTCACCGAAAGTAGGTGCGCCGCCCGGCCTGGTCAAAGGATCGCAAAACTCTGACCACAGGCTGTTACCATAACGAGATCATGAGATTCGGCCCCTGACCGGATCGGCGGAGTCATTCGTCCGGCAGACCGCGAGCGTGCCTGATCACCGTCACGATTTCGGCCATGATCTCGGTCAGCGAGTAATCCTTGGGTGTGAACACCCGGGCGATGCCGCGCTCCCGCAGCAGGGCGGCGTCGTCGGCCGGGATGATGCCGCCGACGACCACCGGGATGTCCCCGGCACCCGCCGCCCGCAGCCCGTCGACGACCTCGGGCACCACCTCCAGGTGTGAGCCCGACAGCACCGAGAGCCCGACGACGTGGACGCCCTCCTGCACCGCCGCGGCGACGATCTGCTCCGGCGTGAGCCGGATGCCCTGGTAGACCACCTCGAACCCGGTGTCGCGGGCGCGCACGGCCACCTGCTCGGCGCCGTTGGAATGCCCGTCGAGACCCGGCTTGCCGACGAGGATGCGCAGTCGCTCGCCCAGCTCCTCGCTCGTCGCGCGCACGCTCGCCGCCACGCCGGCGATCTCCTCGGCACCCTCGCCGGGCGAGGACGCGGCCGACACCCCGGTGGGTGCCCGGTACTCGCCGAAGACCTCACGTAGTGCGCCCGCCCACTCACCGGTGGTCACCCCGGCCCGCGCGCACGCGAGGGACGCCTGGAACAGGTTGGCGGTGGTGCCCGCCTGCTCCTTCAACGTCTCCAGTGCCACCCGCACGGCCTCGTCGTCGCGGGTCTCCCGCCAGCGTTCGAGCGCGGCGATGGCCTGCTTCTCGGCCACGGGGTCGGCGGTCTCGACCGCTTTGGCGCCCTCGGCCTGCAACGGGCTCGGCTCGGTGGTCTCGAACCGGTTGACGCCGACGAGCACACGCTCGCCCGACTCGATCTTGCGCCGGTACTCGACGAGCGAGGACACGAGCTGCGACTTGAGGTATCCGCTCTCGACGGCCGCCACCGCGCCGCCCATGTCCTGCACCCGCGCGATCTCCTCGCGCGCACCGGCGACGATCTCCTCCACTTTGGACTCGATGACGTGCGAGCCGTCGAAGATGTCCTCGTACTCCAGCAGGTCCGTCTCGAACGCGAGCACCTGCTGCATGCGCAGCGCCCACTGCTGGTCCCACGGCCGGGGCAGCCCGAGCGCCTCGTTCCACGCCGGCAGCTGGATCGCCCGCGCCCGCGCGCCGCGCGAGAGCGACACCGCGAGCATCTCCAGCACGATGCGCTGGACGTTGTTCTCCGGCTGGGCCTCGGTGAGCCCGAGCGAGTTGACCTGCACGCCGTAGCGAAGGCGGCGGGCCTTCGCGTCGGTGACGCCGTAGCGCTCGCGCGTCAGCTCGTCCCACAGCGCGGCGAACGCGCGCATCTTGCACATCTCCTCGACGAACCGTACGCCCGCGTTGACGAAGAACGAGATGCGGCCGACGACCTTGGCCATGTCCTCCTGGCCGACCTGGCCGGAGTCGCGTACGGCGTCGAGCACGGCGATCGCGGTGCTGAGCGCGTAGGCCACCTCCTGCGTCGGCGTCGCGCCCGCCTCCTGCAGGTGGTAGCTGCAGATGTTGATCGGGTTCCACTTCGGGACGTTGTTCACGGTCCACGCGATCACGTCGGTGGTCAGCCGCAGGCTCGGCCCCGGCGGGAAGATGTAGGTGCCGCGGGAGAGGTACTCCTTGATCACGTCGTTCTGCGTCGTGCCCGTGAGCTCCGCCAGCACCTCCGTGGGGTCGTGGCCCTCGGCCTCGGCCTGCTCCTGCGCCACGGTGACGTACAACGCGAGCAGCCACATCGCGGGCGCGTTGATCGTCATCGACGTGTTGGCCTCGGCGAGCGGGATGCCGTCGAAGAGCCTGCGCATGTCGCCGATGTGGGCCACGGGCACGCCGACCTTGCCGACCTCGCCCCTGGAGAGCTTGTGGTCGGCGTCGTAACCGGTCTGCGTCGGCAGGTCGAAAGCGACGGAGAGGCCGGTCTGCCCCTTGGCGAGGTTGCGCCGGTACAGGTCGTTGGAGGCGGCGGCCGAGGAATGACCCGCGTACGTCCGCATCACCCACGGCCGGTCACGCTCGCGGTCGGTCGGGTACGGCACGCCGATGCACCTCCTCGGGACAGCTGATGGTTCAGCGTACTTGGGGGTAACCACCCCCGCGACGTGTAACGCACCACGTCGAGCGGGGTTGTGTTGCGCCGGCCGCTGTGACCGAAAACCGCGAGCCTCCACCCCGGAGGTGCCGATAGTGTGGGCATACGTGACATGGAGTTCGTACGCCAGCTATCTGGTCTTCGTGATCGTCGTGGTGCTGGCCCCCGGGCCCGACACGGTCGTGACGCTCAAGAACTCGTTCGCGGGCGGGTTCCGCGGCGGGCTGCTGGCTGCGTCCGGCATCGCCGTCGGCAACCTGCTTCAGGGCACGGCCGTGGCGTTCGGCCTCGGAGCCGTCATCGTGCAGTCGCAGCCGGTGTTCCACACCGTGCGCTGGCTCGGGGTCGCCTACCTCTGCTACCTCGGTGTCCAGGCGTTCCGGGCCGCCTGGCGCGGCGACTACGGCTCGCTGGACGAGCTGGGCTCGCGTTCGAGCGGGTTCCGCCGCTTCCGCGAGGGCTTCCTCTCGAACGTCACTAACCCCAAGGTGCTCGCGCTGTACCTGTCGGTGCTGCCGCAGTTCCTCGACCCCGTGCACAGCACGCCGTTCGACGCGCTGCTGCTCGCCTACACCGTCGCCGTGCTGGGCGGGCTGTGGCTGTTGCTCCTGCTGCTGTTCGTCAACCGGGTGCGGGGCTGGCTGTCGCGGCGCCGGGTGCGCAGGGCGCTTGACGCCGTCACGGGCACCACCCTGTTCGGCTTCGGCGCCGCGCTGGCCGCCGAGGGTTAGGGACCAGACGAACGGCACTGGTTACGGCGGCCACCGCCGCACCCGCCATCAACTCCTACAACGCCACCCCAGCTCCCGAGCGCACCGAGGTGGGCGCGCTCGTGGTGACGTGGGACGACGACGGTGATCCCGCGACGCCCGAACGGTTCGACTGGGTGTGCTCCGGCACGATGGTCGACGCCGACACGTTCCTCACCGCCGCCCACTGCACCACCGGCTGGCCCGGGGGCGCGCGCTTCCACGTGTCGCTCGACCAGGACGTGCAGGGCGGCCTCGACGCCGCGGCCGAGCGGTTCCCCGGCGACCCGGCGGCCATCGCGGACGCGGTCGGCGTCGAGGGCGTCGCCCACAGCGAGCCCGGCTACCCCGGCAACTCGGCCGACTCGCACGACATCGCCGTGGTGGAGTTGCCTGCCGCCGGGGTGGCCGCTCGCTGGGAGTTCACACCGGCCACGCTGCCGGAGGAGGGCCAGCTCGACCGGCTGGGCCCTCGGGGGCTCGACGACACGGAGTTCGTGGTTGCCGGCTACGGCACGCAGGAGGCACGGCGAGGGCCGGGCGGGCACACCCACCCGGGCGGCGGGGTGCGGATGAAGGCACCGGAGTCGTTCGACGCGCTCAACAAGACCTGGGTCCGGCTCGCCATGACGGCGCCGCAGGGCAACGGCGGCGCCTGCTACGGCGACTCGGGCGGACCCAACTTCGCGCTGATCGGCGGCGAGCGGGTGCTGGTGTCCACCACGATCACCGGCGACGCGCCGTGCTACGCCACGAACGTCACCTACCGGCTCGACGCACCCACCGCGCGGGCGTTCCTCGCCCCGTTCGTGGCGCTGCCGTAACCGCTCAGGCCCGTTCCGGCTCGGTGGCGACGCGCTCGATGCGCGCCCCGAGCCGGTTCAGGTTCTCCACGAAGTGCGGGTAACCGCGGTCGATGTGGAAGACGTCCCAGACCTCGGTGACGCCGTCGGCGCACAGGCCGGCCAGCACGAGCCCGGCGCCCGCCCTGATGTCGGAGGCCCAGACCGGGGCGCTCGAGAGCTTCTCGACGCCCCTGACCACCGCGTGGTGGCCGTCGGTGCGCGCGTCCGCGCCCAGCCGCACCATCTCCTCGATGAACCGGAACCTCGCCTCGTAGACGTTCTCCGTGATCATCGACGTGCCCTCGGACACCGACGACAGCGCCACCGCGAACGGCTGGAGGTCCGTCGCGAAGCCCGGGTACGGCAGGGTGACGAAGTCCACCGAGCGGGGCCGCTCGGGCTGCACGATGCGGAAACCCTTGCCGTCGAACGTCGTGACGTCGGCGCCGGCGAGCCGCAGCTTCTCCAGCACCAGCTCCAGGTGGTGGGGGTTCACCCCGGTCACCGTCAGGTCACCCCGGGTCATCGCGGCCGCGAAGGCCCACGTCGCGCCGACGATGCGGTCGCCGATCACGCGGTGCTCGGTGGGGTGCAGCGACTCGACACCCTGGACGGTCAGCGTGGACGTGCCCGCGCCCTCGATCTTCGCGCCCATCTCGGTGAGCATCGTGCAGATGTCGACGATCTCCGGCTCGCGCGCGGCGTTGTCGATCACCGTGGTGCCTTCGGCGAGCACGGCGGCCATGAGGATGTTCTCGGTGGCGCCGACGCTCGGGAAGTCCAGCCAGATCTGGGCCCCGTGCAGGCCGTCGGCCTCGGCGACCACGCAGCCGTGCTCGATGGTGCTGGTGGCGCCGAGCTTGCGCAGGCCGTTCTGGTGCATGTCCAGCGGCCGGGAACCGATGGCGTCGCCGCCCGGCAGAGCGACGACGGCCTTCTTGAGCCTGCCGACGAGCGGGCCGAGCACGCAGACCGAGGCCCGCAGCTTGCCCATGGCGGGCGAGTCCGCGCGGTGCGAAAGCTCGGAGGGCGTCGTGATGTGCGCGGTGTCACCGTCGAGTTTGACCTCGCAGCCGACACTGCGCAGCACGTCGGCCATCAGCGGGACGTCCAGGATCTGCGGGCAGTTGGTGATGGTTGTCGTGCCCTCGGCGAGCAGTGCCGCCGCCATCAGCTTGAGCACGCTGTTCTTGGCGCCGACGACCTCGACCTCGCCGACCAACCGCGCGCCGCCATGCACGTCGAAGTGCTCGCTCATGGACGCCAATAATGCCCGCCGGGTCCGGCGGACTCGCGCAGGGGCACACCAACCGTTGAGCGCCATCACAATTCCGGCCCGAGCTGAAACGTCTCGGCAGGCGGCGGCGATGAGTCCCATCCCAGGTAAGGGAAATCCCGCCTAGACTCCGGGCATGCCCGTTCGGATCAATCGCGTGTACACCAAGGTCGGCGACACCGGCACGACCGCGCTCGGTGACGGCTCCCGAGTGCCCAAAACGGACCCACGGCTCGGCGCCTACGCCGACGTGGACGAGACGAACTCGGTGGTCGGCGTCGCGATCGCGCTCGGTGGTCTCACCGAGGAGGTGGCGGACGTGCTGCGCTCCGTGCAGAACGACCTGTTCGACGTCGGAGCGGACCTGTGCGCGCCGATCGTGCCGGACCCGGAGTACCCGCCCCTGCGCATCACGGAGGCGTACGTGGAGCGGCTGGAGGGCTGGTGTGACGAGTTCAACGAACAGCTGGGAAAGCTGACGTCGTTCATCCTGCCGGGCGGCACGGCGGGGGCCGCGCTGCTGCACCAGGCGCGCACGGTCGCGCGCCGTGCGGAACGTTCGGGCTGGGCACTGGTGGAGGCCGATCAGGAGCGGACCAACCCGCTGGCGGTGAAGTACCTCAACCGCCTCTCGGACCTGCTGTTCATACTGGCCCGCCTGGCGAACCCGGACGGCGACGTCCTCTGGAAGCCCGGCGGCGACCGAACCTGACCCGCCGTCCCCCAAGGCCACCTTTGTTGCGCTCAACGCAACAAAGGTGGCCTTGGGGGCCGCTAGGTCGTACAGGCGGATCAGCTACGCGGGATTCGGCGGCCCGGAGGGGCCGATTCGAGCCAGGAGAGGAAGCCCGTCAGCGCGCCGGGACCCATCGCGATCTCGATGGGCTCTTGCTCGTCGGACTCGCAGCGCAACACGGTCGAGCCCGCCGGCACGGCGTAGGACTCGGTGCCGATGGGCTCGCGCCGGTCGGCGATCTCGAGGTTGTCGCGGCGGAAGACACGGTCGGGGGCGATCCGCAGGCTCCACACGCGATACCAGACGAACTCCTCGCCCTGGTACCGGCCGATGCCGAGGTGCCAGCCCGAGCGTTCCCTGTCCGGTTGCCAGCGCAGCGCAACGCTCACGCCGCCGTGGCGGCGCATGCGCACCCAGCGCCACGCGTAGATAACGGCGACGGCGAGCAGCACGAGCAGGAGGGCGAGGACCACAAGGGCGATGTCCATGGCCGGCTCCCGCTCGTCGTCGCCGTTAGGCCGACTGGCCTGCCGCCCGGAGCCTCGCGGCCGCTCTGGCCCTCTCGGCCTCGTCCTCGGCGCCGAGCGCCTGCTTGGCCGCCTCGATGTCGATCTCCTCGCCGAGCTCGGCTGACTCCGCGAGAACGCTCACGGACTCGTGCGTGATCGACAGGAAGCCGCCGTGCACCGCGGCCGTGATCGTGTCACCGTCGGTGGTCGTCACCTTCACGATGCCGCCCTCGACCAGCTGGCCGAGCACCGGCTCGTGGCCGGGCATGACACCGATCTCGCCCTCGGTCGTCTGCGCGACGACGAACGAGGCGGTACCGGACCACAGACGACGCTCGACGGCCACCAGCTCGACGGACATCTCAGCCACGTAGGTCTCCTTCGAATCGCGCGTCCCACCAGTGTAATAGGCGCGCCGTCAGTCAAGGGTGTGAGTAAGCGAACGACGGGGCCACATCCACAATGGACCGGCCCCGTCGCTCACCAGGAGTCACTTACCGGTGATTTCCTTGTACTTCTTCTCGAGGTCGTCGAGACCACCGATGCCCAGGAACGCCTGCTCCGGGTAGTGGTCGAAATCGCCCTTCGCGATCTTGTCGAACGCCTCGACGGTCTCGGCCACCGGCACGGTCGAACCGGGCTGACCGGTGAACACCTCGGCGACCAGCATGTTCTGCGAGAGGAAGCGCTCGATGCGGCGGGCCCGCTGCACCGTCAGCTTGTCCTCTTCCGACAGCTCGTCCATACCGAGGATCGCGATGATGTCCTGCAGCTCCTTGTACTTCTGCAGGATCCGGATGACCTCGGAGGCCACGCGGTAGTGCTCGTCGCCGACGATAGCCGGGTCGAGAATCGTGGAGCTGGAGGCCAGCGGGTCCACCGCGGGGAAGATGCCCTTCTGGAACACCGACCGCGAGAGCTCCGTGGTGGCGTCGAGGTGCGCGAACGTGGTCGCGGGGGCCGGGTCGGTGTAGTCGTCCGCGGGCACGTAGATCGCCTGCATCGAGGTGATCGAACGGCCCTTGGTCGAGGTGATCCGCTCCTGCAGCACGCCCATCTCGTCGGCCAGCGTCGGCTGGTAACCCACGGCCGAAGGCATGCGGCCCAGCAGGGTCGACACCTCGGAACCGGCCTGGGTGAACCGGAAGATGTTGTCGATGAACAGCAGCACGTCCTGGTTCTGCACATCGCGGAAGTACTCCGCCATGGTCAGTGCCGACAGCGCGACGCGCATACGCGTGCCCGGCGGCTCGTCCATCTGGCCGAAGACGAGCGCGGTGTTGTTGATGACGCCGTCCTCGGACATCTCCAGGAACAGGTCGGTGCCCTCACGGGTGCGCTCGCCGACACCGGCGAACACCGAGGTGCCACCGAAGTTCTGGGCGACGCGAGTGATCATCTCCTTGATGAGCACCGTCTTGCCGACACCCGCACCGCCGAACAGGCCGATCTTGCCACCCTGCACGTACGGGGTGAGCAGGTCGATCACCTTCAGGCCGGTCTCCAGGACCTGGGTCCGGCCTTCCAGCTGGTCGAACGCGGGCGGGTTCCGGTGGATGGTCCACCGCTCGAGGTCCGCGCCGTGGCCGGGCTTGTCGAGGCAGTCGCCGAGCGCGTTGTAGACGTGACCCTTGACCTCGTCGCCAACCGGGACGGAGATCGCGGAGCCGGTGTCGGTGACCTCCGCGCCACGGACGAGGCCGTCCTGCGGCTGCAGCGAGATCGTGCGCACCAGGTTGTCACCGAGGTGCTGCGCGACCTCGAGGGTCACGGTCTTCTGGAGCTCGGCGAACTCGATGTCCACCTTCAGCGCGTTGTTCAGCTCCGGGATGTGGCCGCGCGGGAACTCCACGTCGACGACCGGCCCGGTCACGGAGACGATGCGCCCCTTGATGGCAGCTTCAGTGCTAGTCATAGCTCAGTCATCACTTCCTACAGCGGCGAGCGCATCAGCTCCACCGACGATTTCGCTGATCTCCTGGGTGATCTGGGCCTGGCGGGCCTGGTTCGCCAGCCGGGTGTAGGTCTCCACGAGTTCGCTGGCGTTGTCCGACGCCGACTTCATGGCGTTGCGCTGCGCCGCGAGCTCGGAGGCCGCCGACTCCAGCAACGCCGCGAAGATCCGCGTGTTGATGTACTTCGGCAGCAGCGCGCCGAGCAGCGTCTCGGCGCTGGGCTCGAAGTCGTACGCGGGCAGAATGCCCTCGGCGGGCTGCTCATCGGTGTACTCGACCTCGAGCGGCGCCATGCGCTTGGCGACCGGCGTCTGGGTGAGCATCGAGCGGAACTCGGTGTAGACGATGTGCAGCTCGTCGACACCGAGCACGCCGTCCTCGCCCGGCGAGTCGCCCTGGTCGTCCGCGCCCGCGAGGAACGCCTTGACCAGTGCCTCGCCGACCTCGGCGGCGTTCTCGTACCTCGGCTGCTGCGAGAACCCCGTCCAGCTGCCCGCGATCTCGCGGCCACGGAACCGGTAGTAGTTCACGCCCTTGCCGCCGATGACGTACAGCTGCGGGTCCTTGCCCTGCTCACGCAGGAGCGACAGCAGCTCCTCGGTGGCTCGCAGCGCGTTGGCGTTGTAGCCGCCGCACAGCCCCTTGTCACTCGTCACGACGAGCACCGCGACCCTGCGGGGGTTCGGACGCTCGACGAGCAGCGGGTGGTCGAGGTTGGCCGCCGCGCCCGCCAGCGCCGAGAGCACGTTGGTGATCTCGCCGGCGTACGGGCGGGACGCCTCGACACGCGCCTGCGCCTTGCTGATGCGCGAGGTGGCGATGAGCTCCATCGCCTTGGTGATCTTGCCGATCGACTTGGTCGCCCGGATCTTCGACCGGAGCTCACGAAGCTGTGCCATGGCCTCCGCCCGTTACTTCTTCGGGGCCGGACGGTGGACCTTGACCGACTCCTGGCCGACCTTCTCGGCGTCCATCGCGTCGGCCTCCGCCTCGACGAGGGTGCGGCCCTCCGACGTGGTGAAGCCCTTCTTGAACTCGGCCACCGCGTTCACGACGCGTTCGGCGAGCTCGTCGGACCACTTACCCTTGTCGCGGATCTCGGCGAGGATGTCGTCGTGCTTGTGCCGCAGGTTCTGCAGCAGCTCGCTGTTGAACCGGGCGGTGTCCTCGATCGGCACCTCGTCGAAGTGGCCGTTCGTGCCGAGGAACACGGTGATGACCTGCTGCTCGACCGGCACCGGCGAGTACTGCGGCTGCTTGAGCAGCTCGTACAGCCGCGCACCACGGTCCAGCTGCGCCCGCGACGCGGCGTCGAGGTCGGAGGCGAAGGCGGCGAACGCCTTCAGCTCCTCGTACTGCGACAGGTCGATACGCAGCGAGCCGGAGACCGTCTTCATGGCCTTGATCTGCGCGTCACCACCGACTCGGGAGACCGAGGTGGTCACGTCGACCGCCGGCCGCTGACCGGAGTTGAACAGGTCCGACTGGAAGAAGCACTGGCCGTCGGTGATCGAGATGACGTTGGTGGGGATGTAGGCCGAGATGTCGTTGGCCTTGGTCTCGATGACGGGGAGGCCGGTCAGCGAGCCCGCACCCAGCTCGTCCGACAGCTTCGCGCAGCGCTCCAGCAGGCGGGAGTGCAAGTAGAAGACGTCGCCGGGGAACGCCTCGCGGCCCGGCGGGCGGCGCAGCAGCAGCGAGATCGCGCGGTAGGCCTCGGCCTGCTTGCTGAGGTCGTCGAAGACGATCAGGACGTGCTTGCCCTGGTACATCCAGTGCTGGCCGAGGGCGGAGCCCGAGTAGGGCGCGAGCCACTTGAAACCGGCCGGGTCGGAGGCGGGAGAGGCGACGATCGTCGTGTACTCCAGCGCGCCCGCGTCCTCGAGGGACTTGCGCACCGCGGCGATCGTGGAGCCCTTCTGGCCGATGGCGACGTAGATGCAGCGGACCTGCTTGGTCGGGTCGCCGCTCTCCCAGTTGGACTTCTGGTTGATGATCGTGTCGACGCAGACCGCGGTCTTGCCGGTCTTGCGGTCGCCGATGATCAGCTGGCGCTGGCCGCGGCCGATCGGGGTCATCGCGTCGATCGCGGTGATACCGGTCTGCATCGGCTCGGACACCGGCTGGCGCTCCACCACACTCGCGGCCTGGAGCTCGAGGGCACGCGTCTCGTCCGCGGCGATCTCGCCGAGGCCGTCGATCGGGTTGCCGAGCGGGTCGATGACGCGGCCGAGGAAGTTCTCGCCGACGGGGACCGAGAGGATCCGGCCGGTCCGCTTGACCTCCTGGCCCTCCTCGATCTTCTCGAAGGCGCCGAGGAGCACGACACCGATCCGCCGCGGCTCCAGGTTCTGCGCGACGCCGAGGACACCGCCGGGGAACTCCAGCAGCTCGTTGGCCATGGTCGACGGCAGGCCTTCGACGTGGGCGACACCGTCACCGGTGTCGACGACGACGCCGACCTCTTCCCGGCTCACATCCGGGGAGTAACTCGAGACGTAGTTCTCGATCGCACTGCGGATCTCATCCGAGGAGATCGTCAGCTCCGCCATGTCGTTCCCGCTCTCACTTCGTTCTTGCCACTGTGCAAAGTATGTGTTATGTGGGCGCTCGCGTCAGCGGGCGAGCTGCCTGCGCAGTGCGTCAAGGCGCCCGGCCGCGCTTCCGTCGATCACCTCGTCGCCGATCCTGACCACGAGTCCGGCGCCGATTCTGCGATCCAGCTCCACGTGCAGTGCGATCGACCGCCCGTAGATCTGCCCGAGCTTCTCGGCAAGCTGCTCACGCTGCTCGCTGGACAGCTCCGTCGCGCTGGTCACGTAGGCCACCGAGCGTTCCCGCCTCTCGGCTGCCAGCCTGACCAGCTCGTCGATCCCGAAGGCGATGCTCCGGCCACGAGGCCGCGCCACGACCTGCTCGACCAGCACCCGGGTGACCGGGTCGACCTTGTCCGACGTGAGGTTGCGGACGAGAGTCCGCTTGCCCTCGACCGGCCCCACCCGGTCGGACAAGGTCCGCTCGAGCTCCGGCTCGCCCTCCACGATACGTGCGATCCGGAACAACTCGTCCTGGACGGTGTCCAGTTTGCCGGTTCGCTCGGCACTCTCCAGCAGCGCGGCCCGCCCGACGGACTCCAGGCCGTCGAGCAGCTCCCGAGGGCTGGACCAGCGGCTGCCCACCACGGCGTCGAGCACCTGGAGGGCGGGTTCCGACACCTTGCCCTGCAGCAAGGTCCTGACGAGCCGCTTACGGGCCTCGGGGTCCGACGAACCGTCACCGACGGCCCGCCGCAACCCGACCTCCCTGGCGAACACGTCCACCACGGAGAGCAGCTCTTCCCCGACGGCGGACGGGTCGTTGCCCGCGTCGCCGAGCACCTCGTCGAGACGGTTCTCGGCGAAGCCAAGAGCCTCCCGGCTCGCAGCATGCAGCGTCATCTACGACTACTCCTAGTTCCTGGCTCCGGCCGCACCGTTGCCGCTGGCCTCGAGCTCGGCCAGGAACCGGTCCACGGTGCCGCGACGGCGGGCCTCGTCCTCGAGCGCCTCACCGACGATGCGGCTTGCGAGCTCGATGGAGTTGCGGCCCAGCTCGGCCCGCAGCTCCGCGACGATCTGCGCCCGCTGCGCCTGCAGCTGGGCCTCGCCCTGCGCGACGATGCGACGGGCCTCTTCCTGGGCGTCTGCCCGCAGCTCTTCCTTGATCTGCTCGGCCTCGAGCCGCGCGTCGTCGCGGATCTTGGCGGCCTCGGTCCGCGCCTCGGCGAGCTGCGCCTTGTACTGCTCCAGCGCCTGCTCGGCCTCGGCCTGGGCTTTCTCCGCCTTCTCGATGCCGCCCTCGATCTTCGCGGTGCGCTCCTCGTACAGCTTCTCGAAGCGCGGCACCGCGAACTTGCGCAGCACCCACAGCAGCAGCAGGAACGCGACGAAGCCGAGGATGATCTCGGAGAGGTGCGGGACGACCGGGTTCGGCGCCCCTTCGGCCGCTAGGACCAGTTGGGTGTTCAGCACGGCTTCTCCCTAAAGCGATGAGCGGAAAGACTCAGCCACCGGAAGCGATGAAGTAGATGACGATGCCGAACAGCGCGAGCACCTCGACCAGGGCGAAGGTCGTCCAGGCGATACCCATGAGCTTGCCCTGGGCCTCGGGCTGGCGGGCCGTGCCGTTGATGACCGCGGACCAGATCAGACCCACACCGAGAGCGGCGCCGATGGCGCCAAGACCGTAACCGATGGCGGCGAGACCCGGGTTGATGTTGGACGCGGCCTCCGCGGCCTGGGCGAGAACAATGTTGCTCACTTGCGATTTCCCTTTCGACTCGGTCCGCGACTACGCGGATCGGGGGGCTTGTGTTTGTTGCCGGCGTTACTTACTCAGTGTTCGGCGGCCAATGCGGCACCGATGTAGTTGGCAGAGAGCAGCGCGAAGATGTATGCCTGCAGCACCTGGATCAGTGCTTCCAGGAAGGTCAGGATGATCGCGAAGGCGAAGCTCACCACCGACACCGGCTTGAGCGCCGCACTCGCCTCGAGCAGCAGGTACTCACCGCCGAGCGTGAACACCAGCAGCAGCAGGTGACCCGCGAACATGGCGGCGAAGACTCGCAGCGCCAGCGTGATCGGGTTGATGAGGAACTTCTGCAGGAACTCGATCGGCGTCAGCAGCGGAAGGATGAAACCGGGGGCGCCCGCGGGCACCGTCTCCTTCTTGAGGTAGCCGACGAATCCGTGCCGCTTGAAGCCGACGTAGTGGTACACGGGGTAGACCACCAGCACCGACAGCGCGAGCGGGAAGCCGATGTGCGACATCACTGGGAACTGGATGACCGGGATGATCCCGAAGATGTTGTTCACCAGGATGAAGCTGAACAGCGCGAGGATGAGCGGCACGAACGGACGGAAGTCCTTGGCGCCGATCTGCTCCCGCGCGATGTTGTTGCGCCCGAAGTCGTAAATGGATTCGGCCGCGAACTGGAACCTGTTCGGCACGATCTTGAGGTTGCGCGTGGCGAGCAGGAAGAACGCACCCACGATGACTGCCGCCAGCACGGCGAGAACCATCGGCTTGGTAACGAAAGTTCCTTCGCCGAAGATAGGACCAAGGTTGAAGTCCTTCGCGCCCGGCGCGACGAACTCGTCGCCTTGGGCCAGTACCAGCGCGCCCAACTGGGCTCCTTCCGGTTCTCCCGGCCGGCGTTCACTCCGCCGGGGGAATCGTCACGATCGGGACTTAACGTACCCGATACAGATCGAGTACTCGGAAGCGGCTACCACGTTGCGTAGGACTCGACCGGGCCACCCGGAGCCCTGACGGACCACCACACCGGGGAGCACGATCGACGCCGCCTCCACGGCGCGGACGATACCAGTCGTCCGATTCACTCCGTACGCCCGTACTCCTTAACGGGACGAAGGTCCCGTCTCGTCGGGAGGTACGTCCCGACGAGACAGGGCGGCGGAGCCGGTTGGCCCCACGCCGCCGGCTGGGACCGCCACGCAGGCCACGTCGACAGGTCCTCTTTCCGGAATCAGGGAATGATGGTCGGGACCTTGGTCCGTTTGAACGCGACCATCTCGGCACCGGCCCAGACGAGGATCACGGCCATCATCGTGATGGCGAGCGAGAGAGTGTGCAGGGCGTCGACGCCGCGGAGCAGCGTCATCACGCCGAAGATCACCAGCATCTTGAAGACGTAGCCACCGAGCGCGACGGCCATCACGGCCATCGGGTCCATCGCGGCGGACTTCCGCATCATGAACAGGGTCGCCAGCGACGAGGCGAACGCGACGGCGCCACCGACGAGCGCGCCGAAGAGCCCGGCGGTGCCGATCCACACCAGGCCGACGACGGCACCGATCACGACGATGCCGACCGCAGGCCACAGCGCGGTGCGCAGCATGGCGTCGGCCAGCTTCGTCACCTGCTCGGCGTGCTTGTTCCGGGTCTCTGCCTGCTCAGTCATGGGGCTCCCTGCTGGTTTCGCGACCTCAGTCTAGGGACAACGGAGATGAGCGCGGCCACCACCAGCCCCGCACAGGTGATCCAGAACACAGCCGCGGTGTCGAAGAGCGTCACCGCGACCGCTCCGAACGCCAGCAGCCCCGCCCACAGGTAGATGAGGAGCACAGCCCTGCGCTGCGAGTGCCCGATCTCCAGAAGCCGGTGGTGCAGGTGCATCTTGTCGGCCGCGAACGGGCTCTCGCCGCGCCGCGTCCTGCGGATGACGGCCATGACGAGATCCAGCAGCGGCAGGAACAACACGGCCGCGACGACGAACAGCGGCGAGAGCAACGCCACGACGTCGGTCGCGTCGAACGACGTGTAGTTGATCTTTCCTGACGCGGACGTGCTCGCCGCGGCGAGCATCAACCCGATCATCATCGAGCCGGAGTCGCCCATGAAGATCTTCGCGGGCTGGAAGTTGTGCGGCAGGAAGCCCAGACACGCGCCGGCGAGCGTCGCCGCGATGAGCGCGGGCGGGTACGTGCCGACATCGCCACCGGACGACGCGAGCAGGCCGAGCGAGAACGCGCACGTGGCCGCGGCCGCGATGAGGCCGAGCCCGCCGGCCAGCCCGTCGAGGCCGTCGACGAAGTTCATCGCGTTGACCATCACCACCACCAGCAGCACGGCCAGCAGGCCGCCCTGGTTGCGGTCGAGGATCAGTACCTGGCCGAGCGTCTCGCCGTCGCCGCCCCACGGCACCCAGAACGACACCCACTGCAGTCCGAACAGCACCAGGATGCCCGCGCACATGACCTGCCCGGCGAGCTTGGTCCACGCGTCGAGCTCGAACCTGTCGTCGAGCGCGCCGATCAGGACGATCACCGCGCCGCCGATCAGCACGGCCACCGGGTCGTAGGAGTAGTCGAACGCGCGGCGCAGCACCGGCAGCTGGTGGGCCATCGCCATCCCGCCGAGCACGCCGATGTACATCGCGAGCCCGCCCATCCTCGGGATGGGGATGACGTGGACATCGCGCTTGCGCGGAACGGCGACCGCGCCGACCTTGATCGCGAACCGGCGCACCACGGCGGTCAGCAGGAACGTCAGCGCCGCGGAGACGAGCCCGACGAGGATGTACTCGCGGATGGGGAGACCGGCTGAGACGGTGGGGGTCATCGGGTGTTCATCCCCTGCGGAAGAAGTGCTGCGGGGTCACAGCGCGCAACGCTATCGCTACCGGCCCCCGTCACGGGCGGGGGCCGACCTCGGTGCCGAGAACCTCCGACACCGCCTCGGCCTTCACGGCCCCCTCCCGCAGCAGGACCGGCGATTCACCCGTGAGGTCCACGATCGTGGAGGGAACGGGGTCGCCGCTCGGACCGCCGTCGAGGTACACCGAGACCGACTCGCCGAGCTGGTCCTTCGCCTCCTGCGCCGTGGCCGCGGGTGGCTGGCCCGACACGTTCGCGCTCGACACCGCCATCGGCCCGACCTCGCGCAGCAGCTCGATCGCCACCGGGTGCAGCGGCATGCGCAGCATCACCGTGCCCCTGGTGGTGCCGAGATCCCAGTTCAGGCTCGGCGCGTGCGGCAGCACGATGGAAAGGTCACCTGGCCAGAAGGCCTCGATCAGCGCGCGGGCCTGCTGGGGAACCCCGAGCACCAGACCGTCCACTGTGGACCAGGAGCCGACGAGCACGCCCACCGGCATGTCCGGCCCCCGGTGCTTGGCCTGCAACAGCGAGCGCACGGCGCCCGCGTCGAACGCGTCGGCGCCGATGCCGTAGACGGTGTCGGTGGGCAGGACCACGAGCCTGCTCGACCGCACCGCGGAGGCCGCCGCGCGCAGGCCGTCGGCCCTGGTGTCCGGGTTGCTGCAGTCGTACACCGCGCTCATGGCCCGTGAGCTTAGCCCCGTAGCGCTGTGACGAATCGCGGACGTCCGCTGAGGTCCGGATGGTCCCGTACGTCCTTGAGCACGCGGCGCGCGCGCAGCAGCGCGGGCACCGCGGCGCCGTGGGTGTCGTCATGCTCGATCGCCACGCCCCCGCCTGGCCGCAGCAGCCGCGCGGCCGTGGCGACCACGTGCCGGATCACGTCGATCCCGCCCTCGGCCGCGAACACGGCTTGCGGCGGGTCGTGGTCGGCGACCTCCGGCGGCACCGGAGTGCCCTCGGGCACGTAGGGCGGGTTGCACAGCACCAGGTCCACGAGCCCGTCCAGCTCGGCGAACACGGTGGGGTCGGTGACGTCACCGGAGTAGAGCCGGATCGGCGTGTCCCCCGCCGCGGCCCGCGCGTCGGCGTTGTGGCGCGCCCACGCGAGTGCGTTGGTGTCGTTGTCGACGGCGTACACCACGGCGTCGGGCCTCGCGTTCGCCACGGCGAGGGCGAGCGCGCCCGAGCCGGTGCACAGGTCGACCACCACTGGATACTCCCTGCCCTTGAGCAGCTTGAGGCCCCATTCGAGGAGCAGCTCGGTCTCCGGGCGCGGTACGAACACGCCGCTGCCGACCGACACGGTGATGTCCCCGAGCGCGGCCCAGCCGGTGAGGTGCTGCAGCGGAACCCGCTTGGCGCGCTGGCTCACGAGCTGCCCGATGGCCTCCACGACCGAGGGGTCCACCAGCGGCACGAGGGGCAGCCGCCCCCGCTCCACGCCGAGCACATGCGCGGCGATGAGCTCGGCATCGGTCCTCGGGGAGGCGACGCCTGCCTGGTCGAGGATGCGGGTCGCCTCCAGGATCGCGAGGCGCAGCGGCTGTCTGTTCACGGTGTCAAGACTGGCACAACCCCTGCCACTGGCCGGGGACGTAGGTCGCGAGAGTGCTGCGCGTTCGCCGCAACGTGTCGATCTTCTCGTCCATGGTCGCCAGCTCCTGGCGAAGGGTGTGGACCAGCTCGGGGCACACGTCCCAGCTCGGCAGCTCCCCGGCCGCGCACGGCAGCACCTCACGGATCACCTCCGTGGACAGTCCCGCGGCCAGCAGCGCCCTGATCTGGCGCACGGTGGTCACCGCGTCGTCGTCGTAGACCCGGTAGCCGTTGCCGCCGCGGCGGGCAGCCAGCAGGCCCTGCTCCTCGTAGTAGCGCAGGAGCCGGGGGCTCACCCCGGTCCGTCCGGACAGCTCACCGATCCACATACGACGCACCCCACCAGTCCCGACCGCAGTGAAGGCCACCTTCACTGCGTTGAACGCAGTGAAGGATGCTCCTATAGAGGTCAAGTGGTGAGGTTGGCGAGGTCGGCTTGGATGGCGTGGTAGGCCTCGCGTGCGGCGTAGCGTTTGAGGCAGCGGATGATGTCGCGTTTGCTGAGGCCTTCGGTGGTGCGTCGGGTGACGTAGGCGCGGGTGCGTGGGCAGTGGCGCATGCGGACGATGACGATGCGGTGGAGGGCGGCGTTGGCTTGCCGGTCTCCGGCTCGGTTGAGTCGGTGTTTGGTGGTGCGGCCGCTGGAGGCGGGGATGGGGGCTGTGCCGCAGAGGTGGGCGTAGGCGGCTTCGGAGTGGAGTCGTGTGGGGTTGTCGC
>NZ_SWMS01000015.1 GCF_005146945.1 Prauserella endophytica | reverse complement strand
TCGCCCGGTCCAGCAGGAACGAGAAGTAATACTCCTGCGCGATGTCCGACGCCTCGGTCACCAGCACGCGACGCGTGACATGACCCTTGATGTCCAACCCGAGGATCGCCTCGGCCAACTCCTGCGCCTCGGCCGGATCCTTGGCCAGCTTCACACCACCGGCCTTACCCCGGCCACCGGTCTTCACCTGCGCCTTGACCACAACCTGCCCACCGATCTCCTCGGCGGCGGCCCGCGCTTCTTCCGGATTACTCGCCACAGCGCCGGGCAACACCGGCACACCATGGGCGGCGAAGAGGTCCCTCGCCTGGTACTCGTACAGATCCACTGGCACCCACCTTCATTGGTTGTGTCACAGCGACAGCCTCATTGCGAGGATACAGTATTCTGTATGCAGAAGTCGAGGTTTCTGCCGCGCGGGGAAGGTCAACCCTGAACTGAGAAGACGAGACGGATGTCACTCGCTGTAGTGATAGGCATCACCAGGGTCGGGCAATCTGCTCATTGTATGCTGTAGGCAGTCGACCAATTGGCCGATACAACGGGCAAAGCACCGCCGTTACCGATTGTTGGGAGTACATCATGCCGTCGACCGAGTTGCCGCAGCAGATGTCCGCCCGCCGGATCGACCGGCCGGTGCCGCTCCGTGAACGCGTCTACCAGGCAATGCAGGAGCTGATCATCTCCCGGCAGCTCGCCCCCGGTCAGCACCTCGTGGAGAGCGAGCTCGCCGAGATGCTCGGGGTGTCGCGCCAGCCGATCCGGGAGGCGCTCCAGCTGCTGAACTCCGAGGGCTGGGTGGACCTGCGTCCCGGTTACGGAGCGTTCGTGCACGCGCCCACGGAGGCGGAGGTCGACCAGCTGCTCGTGGTCAGGGCCGCGCTCGAGGCAGAGTCGGCCCGGCTCGCGGCGCTGAACACCGATGCCGAGGGCGTCGCCCGCCTGCGCAAACTGTGCGCCCAGGGCGAGGCCGCCGTGGCGTCCGACGACATCGACGGCATGGTCGCGGCGAACGCCGAGCTGCACCGCTGCGTCACCGAGCTGTCCGCAAACCAGGTGCTGCTCGACATGGTGTCGCAGGTGGACCGCAGGGTCCGCTGGTACTACACGCCGATCGCCCGCCACCGCGGGCACCAGTCGTGGCAGGAGCACGCCAGGCTCATCGACGCGATCGAGGCAGGCGACGCCGACGCGGCGGCCCGCACGATGCGCGAGCACACCGAGCGGACGCGCCAGTCGTACCTGGAGCAGCGTCGCGAGAACCCCGAGCCGGAGGTAGCTCCGGTACAGGTCCGGTCGCGCCGCAGGCGCACCGCGCCCGGCGTCTGACAAGGCGCCCTCTTCACACAAGACCACCGGGTCCGCGACGTGGCGGACACCGGGTTGTGAATGATGCCCGCGAACAGGAGGTGATAGAGATGCGTACCTGGAAGGAGTTGTGGAGGTCCCTCACGCAGGAGCCCGCCGGCTTCCGTGCTGACGGCCGCGTGCTGGGCCTCGGCCTCGCGACCGCTCAGGCGCGAGCCGGGCAGCAGGCCAGCCAGGAGGTCGAGGACTTCCTGCGGCAGCGTGCCGCCGAGGAGCGGCCGAGCGCGACGTCGTCCTGACGGGCCGAGAAGGAGCTGCCAACGGAGCCAGCTCGATCTCGGCCCCCAGGGGCCGGGTCAGTCGGCCTGTGCCTCGGCCACGTCCGGCCGGGCCGTCGCTTCTTCGAGTTCCCGCGCCCGGTCCCTGCGGACCTTCAGCAGGCTCGCGATGGTGGTGATGGCGAGCGTGCCCACGATCACGCCGAGTGACACGAGGATCGGCACCTCGGGTGCCCACGGCACACCGTGGTGGTGCAGGGTCTCGGCGATCAGCTTGAGGCCGATGAAGCCGAGCACCGTGGCGAGCCCCTTGCTGAGGTACACGAGCCGGTCGAGCAGGCCACCGATGAGGAAGAACAGCTGACGCAGCCCCATCAGGGCGAACGCGTTGGCGGTGAACACCAGGTACGGCTCCCTGGTGAGCCCGAAGATCGCGGGAATGGAGTCGAGTGCGAACAGCAGGTCTGTCGTCCCGATCGCGATCATCACGATGAGCATCGGGGTGACCATGCGACGGCCGTCGACCCGGATCGTCAGCTTGGCCCCGCTGTACTCGTCCGTGGCGGGCAGGAACTTCTTGGCCGAACGCAGGACCGCGTTCTCCTTGAACTCGTCCTCGTCGTCGTCCTTGTGCAGCAACAGTTTCCACGCCGTGTAGAGCAGGAACGCGCCGAAGACATAGAACAGCCAGTCGAAGCGTGCGATGGCCTCGGCGCCGACGGCGATGAACAGGCCACGCAGCAACAACGCGATCACGATGCCGATCAGCAGCACCTTCTGCCGGTACTCTCTCGGCACCGCGAAGCTCGACATGATGATCACGAAGACGAACAGGTTGTCCACCGACAACGAGTACTCGGTGATCCAGCCCGCGAAGAACTCGCCGCCGTACTGTGGTCCCGCGAGTACGAGCACGCCGACGCCGAACAACGCGGCGAGCCCGACGTAACAGCTGACCCAGATCGTGCACTCCCGCAGCGACGGGTGCCGTGGGTTGCGGGACACCAGGTAGAAGTCGAAACAGATGATGGCCGTGAGGCTGGCGATGGTCACCAGCCACACCCACATTGGAATGTTCAACGTCGTCCCAATCTAGCGCAGGCAGGACCGGCCATCCGCCGGCGAAGGCGGATGGTGACGGTCCGATCCCGGCTCAGCGCTGCTGCGTCGTGGCCCGGCCACGGCTGCGCCGCCGTGCCTGCCGTTGTTCGTATACGTGCTTCGCGTATGCGGCGTACACCGCGTAGATCTCCGCGGCCTCCGGGTTGTGCGGGGCCATCCGCCGCCACCACCGCGGCGCGATGCGCTCGTGCAGCCACAGGAACCCGATGGCGAAGCCCGCGCTGATGATTCCCTGGTAGGCGAGGAAACCCAGCACGTCCGGAGGCAGTTGCGGCTCGCCGACGAGGATGAGGTGGGTCAGCACCTCGTGGGCCAGCCTGGCCAGTGGGAACCCGACGAGCCAGAAGAGCGCCGCGGGCGCGAACGCGCCGATGCGGACCTTCCGGAAGGCGGCGAGCAGCCCGTATGCGCCGCCCAGCAGGGCGAGCGGGACACCGAGAGCGAGCATGCTGACGAGTGCCCAGCCGATGGGCTGGCCGACGATCCCGGCCAGCCCACCGGCGACGGCACCGGCGATGAGTCCCACGACGAGCCCGGGAAGGGCGAGCTCGCCGAGCCGGAGCAGGCGTGTCGTGTCCATCTAGCTCACGACCACGCCGAATCGGAAGAGACTGTAGAACAGCATGCCCAGGTAGAACACCGCGCCGAAGCCGATGATGACGTTCGACCACCACTTCGGCCGGATCGGTTTCGGCAGCATCCGGTTGTTCACCAGCAGCAGGACGACGCAGTACGCGCCCATGGCGAACGTCGACAGGAACGCGAGGATGTCGAGCACGCCGCTCGGGCCGTCGGCCGGTCCGAAGTTCAGGATCAGGATGCCGAAGATGATCACGGCCCACAGGAAGAACGCGTAGAGGTGCGAGATCTTGAACCGCTTGGCGCCGGGCACGAAGAAGTACGTCATGTCCGCCTGACCGCGCGAGAACGAGTCGAACAGGCCGAGTGTCGCGTTGAGACCGATCAGCGCGATGAAGCCGAAGAACACGCCACCGAGCACCGAACCGCCCACCGAGGCGAAGGCGTCGGACATCGCGTTCAGCGCGGCATCGCGGTCACCGCCCTCGATGAGGCTCCGCACGTTCGGGTTCTCGCGCGCGGCGGCCTGTGCGAGCACGGTGAAGGAGACGGTCACCAGCATCGTGATGCCCCAGAACAGGAGCAGCGCGTCGAAGGTGACCCAGCGGCGCCAGCCCTTCCACTTCTTCATCTCGTCGGGGTCGCTGGTGTCGAACATGAACCCGCGGGCGGGCATCTCCTCCTGCTCGGAGGCGTGCCGGAGACCGCGGATCTTCGGCACGTGCGCGCCCATGCCCGCACCGCTGTCCCGCAGGTGCAGCGTGTACCACATCTGCTGCATACCGGAAGGCCCCGCGAAGGCGATGGCGCCGACCACGATCGGGAACCACGTGCTCGACATCGCGTCGGACGGGAAGTAGCCGAAGTTGAACATGCCGGTGATCGTGCTGGACAGGTCGCCCCAGCTGCCCACCAGCGACGCGACGATGGCCGTGCCGACCACGAGCGTCCCGATGAGCAGTGACAGCACGTTCTCCAGCAGGTTGTAGATGACCTTCGCCAGCGTGAACACCACGCCGACGAGTACCAGCGCGATACACGCGGTCAGCACCCACGGTATGCCGGTGATCTCCTCGAACGCGGCGGCGCCCGCGGAGAGATGGCCCGGCCAGATATAGACGAGTATCGCCACCGCGAAGAAGAACCACATCAGTGGTTTGAAAACGCGGGCGGCGCCGGTGAAGATGCTCTCACCGGTCGCCATGGCGTACCGGGCCATCTCCAGCATCACCACGGCCTGGAGCGTGACACCGATAAGGAACAGCCACCTGATCTCCGGACCGAAGACGAGCACGAGTCTCGGCCACATGTACGACTCGCCCATACCCACGCCGAGGGCGACGAGGAACACCGTCGGGCCCAGCAGGTGAATCGCGGGCGGAGCGTCGGGCAGCTTGCGGATCGGCATGGGATCGAGCCCGCCGGCCCGCCACACCCGTTCGGCTTTGCCCGTATCGGCGCCGGTCTCCCCGGCGCCCGACACGGGTACTTTCGAAGAATCCACCATTGGACCTCCAGTTTTCGAGGTGGCTGCCCCCTGCTAGCTGAGCAGACCTGCTGCCCTCGCCCAGCGGTACTTGGCTCCGAGGACCGCGACCGGCCGCTCGGTGGTGTACGGATAGGCGATGATTCGATGATCGAACAGGTAATCGCTGGCCTTCTCGACCTCGGTGTCGCCTGCCAGCGACGCGACGACCGGCTTGTCGATGCCCTTCGCCCTTGCCTCTTCCACGACTCGCGCGGTGAGCTCAGCGAAGACCATAGGCGGTGTCACGATCGTGTGCCAGTAACCCAGGATCAGCGCGTGGATGCGCGGGTCCTCCAGCCCGAGCCGGATCGTCGCCTCGTAGGTCGACGGCGGTTCGCCACCGGTGATGTCGATCGGGTTCCCGGCCGCGCCGAACGGCGGGATGTAGCGGCGGAACGCCTCATCCAGGTCCGGCGGGATGTCCATCAGGGACAGTCCGGCCTCCACGCACGCGTCGGAGAGCAGCACGCCCGATCCACCGGCGCCGGTGATGATCACGACGTTCTCGCCCTGCGGCGTGGGCAGCAGCGGAAGGCCCCGCGCGTACTCGAGCATCTCGTTCAGCCCCGGCGCGCGCACGACGCCGGCCTGCCGGAGGATGTCGTCGTAGACCTTGTCGTCACCGGCGAGCGCGCCCGTGTGTGAGCTCGCGGCCCGCGCGCCGAGCGCGGTGCGGCCGGCCTTGAGCACGACGACCGGCTTCTTCTTGGTCATGCGCTTGGCCGTCTCGACGAAGGCCCTGCCGTCCTTGAGGTCCTCGAGGTGCATCGCGACGGCCTGCGTGTTGTCGTCCTGCTCGAAGTAGGTCAGCAGGTCGTCCTCGTCCACATCGGACTTGTTGCCGAGGCCGACGATCGCCGAGACGCCCATCTTCGAGGTGCGGGCGAAGCCGAGGATCGCCATGCCGATGCCGCCGCTCTGCGACGTGAGGGCGACGCCGCCCTTGACGTCGTAGGGCGTGCAGAACGTGGCGCACAGGTTCTGCGGCGTGTAGTAGTAGCCGTAGATGTTCGGGCCGAGCATCCGGATCTTGTACCGGTGCGCGATCTCGACGATCTCCTCCTGCAGCTCCTCGTTGCCGGTCTCGGCGAAGCCGGACGGGATCATCACCGCGGCCGGGATTCCCTTCTCGCCGCACTCGGTGAGCGCGCCCGCCACGAACTTGGCCGGGACCGCGAACACCGCGACGTCCACGTCACCGGGCACGTCGCCCACCGACTTGTACGCCTTGCGCCCGAGAATCTCGTCGGCCTTCGGGTTGATCGGGTAGATCTCGCCCGCGTAACCGCCGTTGATGAGATTCTTCATCACCGAGTTGCCGATCTTGCCCTCCTGGTCGGAGGCGCCGACGACCGCGACCGCGCGCGGGTTCATCAGGCGGGTCATCGACTCGAGGATCTCCTCCTGCGACAACTTGGGCGGCTCGGTGACCTCGCCGGTCTCGACGAGGATGCGGATGTCGGCGGCGACCGCCCCGCTGCCGCTCGCGAATACGGGGTTCAGGTCGAACTCGCGGATCTCGGGGAAGTCGGTGACCAGCGCGGACACCTTCTGGATGACGTCGGCCAGCGCGTCGACGTCCACCGGCTCCGCTCCGCGGGCGCCGTGCAGCACCTCGGCGGCCTTGATGCCGTCGACCATGGACCTCGCCTCGGCCGCGTCGAGCGGGGCGAGCCGGAACGTGACGTCCTTGAGCACCTCGACGAGCACGCCACCGAGCCCGAAGGCGACGATCTTGCCGAACGTCGGGTCGGTCGTGGCGCCGATGATCACCTCCTGGCCGCCGCCGACCATCTGCTGCACCTGGACTCCGGTGATGGTGGCCTCGGCGTTGTACGCCTTGGCGTTGGCGACGATCTTGTCGAACGCCTCCCGCGCCGCGTCTGCGCCGTCGACGCCGACGAGCACGCCGCCTGCCTCGGTCTTGTGCAGGATGTCGGGGGAGACGATCTTGCAGACGACGGACCCGCCGATCCGCTCGGCCAGCGCCGCCGCCTCGTCGGCGGTGGTGGCCAGCCCTTCGGCCGGGGTGGGGATGCCGTAGGCGTCGGCGACCCGCTTGCCCTCGGGCGCCGTGAGTCCGTCGCGGCCCTCCGCGCGTACCTTGTCGATGATCTCGCGGACAGCGGACTTGTCTGGAGCCGGCATACCTCAGATCACTCCATTCGCCTTGAGTTCGGTGAACCGGTCCTCCGCCAGGCCCAGCTCGTTCAGGTAGATCTCCTCGTTGTGCTCGCCCAGCAGCGGCGAGCGGTGGACCTCGACGGCGGAGTCGGACAGCTTGATGGGGCAGCCGACCGTCTTGTACTCGCCGCGCTTGGGGTGGTCGACCGACAGCACCATCTCGTTGTCGGCCAGCGAGGAGTCCTCGATGATCTCCTTCGTGGAGAGCACGGGCCCGCACGGGATGTTGTGCTCGTTGAGCCTCGCGAGCACCTCCCACTTGCCGTGGTTGATGCTCCACTCCTCGATCAGCTGGAACATCTTGTCGAGCTTGTCCAGCCGGGCCTCGGGCGTCGACCACTCCGGGTCGTCGGCGAGTTCGGGCCTGCCGATGAGCTTCGTGATGGGCTCCCAGCCGACCGGCTGGACGATCACGTAGATGTAGTCGTTGGGCCCGCCGGGCGCGCACTTGACCGCCCAGCCCGGCTGCCCGCCGCCCGAGGCGTTGCCCGAGCGCGGCACCGTGTCGCCGAATTCGTCGTTGGGGTACTCGGCGAGCGGGCCGTGGGCGAGCCGCTGCTGGTCGCGCAGCTTGACGCGGCAGAGGTTCAGCACGGCGTGCTGCATGGCGACAGTGACGCGCTGGCCCTTGCCGGTGTGCTCGCGCTGGTAGAGGGCCGCGAGGATGCCGGCGACGGTGTGGATGCCGGTGCCCGAGTCGCCGATCTGAGCCCCGGTCGCCAGCGGCGGCCCGTCCTCGAACCCGGTGGTGCTCATCGAGCCGCCCATCGCCTGCGCAACCACCTCGTAGGCCTTGAAGTGGGTGTAGGGGCCGTCGCCGAAGCCCTTGATGGAGGCGTAGATGAGGCGCGGGTTGATCTCCCGTAGCCGGTCCCACGTGAAGCCCATGCGATCGACGGCGCCGGGGCCGAAGTTCTCGGCCAGCACGTCGAACTTCGGCAGCATCTCGGTGAAGATCCGCTTGCCCTCGTCGCTCTTCATGTTGAGCGTGATGCTGCGCTTGTTGCTGTTCAGCATCGTGAAGTACAGACTGTCCACATCGGGCAGATCGCGCAGCTGTTTGCGGGTGATGTCCCCGCTCGGCGCTTCCAGCTTCACGACGTCCGCTCCGAGCCAGGCCAGTATCTGCGTGCAGGACGGTCCGGACTGGACGTGCGTCATGTCAAGGACGCGGACACCCTCGAGTGCTTTTCCCATGGTGCAAGCCCCTTTGCCCTACTTGTACATGGTCTGGTTCATCGTTCCCGGCGCGTACACGTCCGGGTCGACCCACACGTTGATCAGTGACGGCTTGCCCGACTCGCGGGCGCGCTCCAGCGCGGGACGGATGTCGGCGGGGTCGCGGACCTCCTCGCCGTAGCCGCCGAGCATGCGGGCGAACTCGCCGTAGGGGACGTCGCCGAGGGTGTTGCCCACCCGGCCCCGGCCCTCGCCGTACTTCTGGATCTGGCCGTAGCGGATCTGGTTCATCGACGAGTTGTTGCCGATGATGCCGATGAACGGCAGGTTGAACCGCACGAGCGTCTCGAAGTCCCAGCCCGTGAGGCTGAACGCGCCGTCGCCGAACAGCGCGACCACCTCTGCGTCGGGCCGCGCGTACTTCGCCGCCATGACGAACGGGACGCCGACCCCGAGTGTCCCGAGTGGACCGGGATCCATCCAGTGGCCGGGCGATTTCGGCTGCACCACCTGGCCGGAGAACGTGACGATGTCGCCGCCGTCGCCGATGTAGATGGAGTTCGGCGTGAGGAACTCGTTGATCTCGTGCACGAGCCGGTACGGATCGATCGGGTTGGCGTCCGACAGCTGGCGCGGCAGGCGCTTCTCGTAGGCCTGCGTCTCGACGGCGCGCAGCTCCTCGAGCCACGCCTTGCGGCCGACCGCGCCGTTGTCGACGCGGCCGGAGGCGGCCTGCGTGACGGCGGAGAGCACGAGGCCGGCGTCGCCGACGATGCCGAGGTCGACGTCGCGGTTCTTGCCGACGGTGCGGTAGTCGAGGTCGATCTGCACGACGGTCGCTTCGGTGGAAAGGCGCTTGCCGTAGCCCATCCGGAAGTCGAAGGGCGTGCCGACGATGATGATGAGGTCGGCGTTCTGGAACGCGTAGCGGCGGGCCAGCTGCAGGTGGTGCGGGTCCTTGGGAGCCAGCGTGCCGCGGCCGGAGCCGTTCATGAAAGCGGGCACGTTGAGCGTGCGGACGAACTCGATCGCCGCGTCGGTGGCGCGGCACGTCCACACCTGGCTGCCCAGCAGGACGCACGGCTTCTCGGCCTTGACGATCAGGTCGGCCAGCCGCTCGATGTCGGCGGGGTCGCCCGCGCTGCGAGTGGACGCGCGGTAGGCGCCCGCCTTCGGAATGCGGGCCTTCTCCAGCGGCACGTTCGCGTCGAGGACGTCGCGTGGGATCTCGAGGAAGGACGGTCCGGGTGCGCCGTGGTAGCACTCGCGGAAGGCCATCGTGACGATGTCGGCGACGCGCTCGGTCGCGGGCACGGTGGCCGCGAACTTGGTGATGGGCGCCATCATGTCGACGTGGGGCAGGTCCTGCAGCGAGCCCATCTTGTGCTGGGTCAGGGCGCCCTGGCCCCCGATCAGCAGCATGGGGCTCTCGGCGCGCAGCGCGTTGGCGACACCGGTGACGGCGTCGGTGGTGCCGGGGCCCGCGGTGACCACCGCGCAGCCCGGTTTGCCCGTCACGCGGGCGTAGCCGTCGGCGGCGTGTGCGGCGACCTGCTCGTGCCGCACGTCGATCACGTCGATGCCCTCGTCGACGCAGCCGTCGTAGATGTCGATGATGTGGCCGCCGCAGAGCGTGAAGATCACGTCGACGCCCTCTGCCTTGAGCGCTTTCGCCACCAGGTGCCCGCCGGAGATCGTCTGCGGTTCGCCGTTGGTGTTCGCCAGCGCGCTCGGCCGGCTCGCGCTTTCCGGCTCTGTCTTGGACATCTGCCCCATGTGCGTCGTCACTCCTTCAGACCGTGCAGTCCTTGCTGACTACCGCATACTGCATACCATATGGAGTTATCGTGGCCCTCGATCAACGTGTTGTCCAGAGTCGGATTCGCGTTCGTCCGAATCCCTAGTCACGCCAGTCGAATCGGGGCCAGTCGTCGGTCAGCGCGCCCAGGCGTTCGGCGGCCTCGGCGGGCGGAAGACCGCGCGCGACGGCCATGCCGACGAGGAAGGCCGTGATGGGCGCGGCCTGCCTCGCGATGACCCGGCCCACGTCGCGGGTCATGGCGAGAACCAGTGCGTGATCGCATTGGTCTGCGTCCAGTCCGAGGTCGGCGCACAACGCTGTCGTCCATTCCCGCAGTTCGTCCATGAACCGCACCTCCCGGGTCGGACCCATTGACCGGAGCTTGCCATACCGTATACTGCATACAACCTGCTGGCAAGACGCCTTCCACCTCGGACGCGACCCGTCCTTCTGTCCCGAGCAGGCTCCACACCTTCCCTCGCTGGAGCCGACGCACAGATTCGGCCAAGAACGGAGTCAGACGTGAAAGTTGCTGTTCTCGGTGCCGGCGCCATCGGCGCGTATGTCGGCGCCGCCCTCGACCGGGCGGGAGCCGAAGTCCACCTGGTCGCCCGCGGCGCGCACCTGCGGGCGATGCGCGAGTCGGGAGTGCGCGTGCTGAGCCCGAGGGGAGATTTCTCGGCCACGCCGCACGCCACCGACGACCCGGCGGAGATCGGCCCCGTCGACCATGTCTTCCTCGGGCTCAAGGCCAACCAGTACGCGAGCGCGGGCCCGCTGCTGGAACCGTTGCTGGGCCCGAAAACCTCGCTGATCGCCGCACAGAACGGCATTCCGTGGTGGTACTTCCACGGCGTGCCGGGCCCCTTCGAGGGCAGGCGTATCGAGACCGTCGACCCCGGCGGCGCCGTCAGCGCCGTGATGCCGCCTGAGCGGGCCATCGGCTGCGTGGTCTACGCGGCCACCGAGATCGCCGAGCCCGGCGTGATCCGGCACCTGGAGGGCACGCGCCTGTCGATCGGCGAGCCGGACGGCACGATCTCCGCTCGCTGCACCGAGTTCGCCGACGCCATGGTGGAAGGCGGGCTCAAGTGCCCCGTGGAACCCGAACTGCGCAAGGACATCTGGGTCAAACTGATGGGCAACATCGCGTTCAACCCCATCAGCGCCCTCGCCAGGGCGACCATGGCCGCGATCTGCCGCCACGACAACACGCGCGCGCTCGTGGTCGAGATGATGCGCGAGACGCTCGACGTGGCCACGGCGCTGGGCGTCGAGACCGACGTGTCCATCGAGCGCAGGCTCGCCGGTGCCGAGCGCACCGGGGAGCACAAGACGTCCACGCTCCAGGACCTGGAGAAGGGCAAGCCGCTCGAGCTCGACGCCATCCTCGCCGCGGTGGTGGAGCTGGCCGAGCTCGCCGACGTCGCCGTGCCGACGCTGCGCGTGGTGAACGCGCTCGCCGATCTGCTCAACGCCAACGTCACCACGGCCACGCCCGCGCTGGCCGCAGCACAGGGAGGTGCCCGATGACACTCACCGCGGAACCGGGGGCCGGCGAGGTCGAGGCCGTCGCGCCCGAGGCGTTCGACGGCGGCAGGCCGCTGCCTTTCTGGGGAGGGCTGTTCCGGCCGGAGGGAGTGCCCGACCTCGACGCCGCCGACGCGGCGAGGGCCGTGCGGGCGAGCCTCAACGAGCACCGCACGTGGTCGTTCGCGCCGCTCACCGAGCGCAAGTTGCGCGTGCTCGCCTCGCTCGACGCGCTGACCGAGCACCGGGACCTGCTCGCCTCGCTGCCCGGCGTGGGTCCCGGCCTCGACGAGTGCCTCGAGGAGACGCGCCGCTGCGTCGAGCAGGTCGACGGACTCCTCGCGGGCAGGGAACCGCTGCGCGGCCCGGTCACCAACCTCGCCGACCGCGGCTGCCCGGCGCCCGTGCTGGTGTACGCGATGTTCGTGCAGGCGCTCGTGGGCAACGCCGTCGTCGTGAAAGCACCCGAGGAGGCCGGGCACGCACTCGCGCTGGTGACCGCGCTCGCCGCCAGGCACGGCGTGCCGTTCACGCTCGTGCACGGCGGCGGCCCGATGGTCGACGCGGCGCTGACCCGCCCCGACGTCGTCGGCTGCGTCTCCTACCCGGACGGCACGCGGCGCGGGCTCTCCCTCGTCGGAGCCGTGACCAGACGGGCGGCTGTCTGACCGCTCAGCACCTGCCAGCACCTGCTCAGCACCGTGGCAGTGAAGGCCACCATCACTGCGTTGAACGCAGTGATGGTGGCCTTCACTGCAGTTGGCCTGCCGGTCAGCGGTCGGCGACGGCCGCCTCGGCGGCCTCCAGCCACTCCCGCCACTGCGCGGCCTGCTCGTCGGCCTGCTTGGCGCGCCGCTCGTCGCCCGCCGCGCGGGCCTTCGCCGCCTGCGACTCGAACTGCTCCACGCGCTCGCGGAACTGGGCCGCGCGGGCCTGTGCCTCGGGGTCGGTGCGCCGCCACTTCGACTCCTCCGCGGCACGCACGCTGTCCTGCACGGCCTTCAGCCGCCCGTCGAGCTCCCGGATGCGTTCCCTCGGCACCTTGCCGATCTCGTCCCAGCGCTCCTGGATCTTGCGCAGCTGCGACTTCGCGGCCTCGAGGTTCGCCGCCGCGTCGATCTTCTCGGCCTCGGCGAGCAACTCCTCCTTGCGCGCGGCGTTCTCGGCGAATTCGGCGTCGCGCTCGGAGAAAGCCGCCGAGCGGCGCGCGAAGAACGCGTCCTGCGCGGCGCGGAACCGCTGCCACAGCGCCTCGTCGGTGTCCTTCGGAGCCCGGCCCGCGGCCTTCCACTCCACCATCAGTTCCTTGTAACGGCCCGCGGTCGGCCCCCAGTCGGTGGAGTCGGCCATCGACTCGGCCTCGGCGATCAGCTCCTCCTTGCGCCGCTTCGCGGCCGCGCGCTGCTTGTCGAGCTCCGCGAAGTGCGAGCCCCGGCGGCGGTTGAACGCCTCGCGAGCCTTGGAGAACCGGCGCCACAGCTCGTCGTCGGTCTTGCGGTCGACGCCCTTGATCGTCTTCCACTCGTCCAGGATCGCCCGCAGCCGGTCGCCCGCGGCCTTCCACTGGGTCGACTCCGCGGCGATCTGCTCGGCCTCCTCGGCGAGCGCCTGCTTGCGGCTGACGGCGGCGGCCCTCGCCTGCTCCTTCTCCTGCCTCACCTCGGACAGCGCGCGCTCGGCGTGGCCGATGACGTGCTCGACGCGGGCCTTCAGCGCGTCGATGTCGCCCACCACGGCGGCGTCGGCGAGCCCGTCGCGCAGCTGTGAGGCGCTCGCCAGCGCCTGTTTGGGGTCCCCGGCGCCCGAGGTCAGGCGGGTCTCCAGCAGCTCGACCTCGGTCCGCAGGTCGTCGAAGCGGCGCGCGAAGTGCGTGAGGCCCTCCTCGGCCGGCCCCGCCTGCCACACGCCGACCTGGCGCTCGCCGTCGGAGGTCCGCACGAACACCGCACCCTCCTCGTCGATGCGGCCCCAGCGGTCCGGGTGCGGCTCGGCAGGCGGGACCGCGGGCGCGGCGTGTGCGCCGGCCGGGGTGTGCGGCACCTGGTGCGGCGCCGGAACATCGCTGCCGTTCGGGGTGTTCTGCTCGGCCATGGCCGGCTCCTTCTCGCCTGTCGGCCCGCCGGTGCGCGGGCGCCCCGCTGGCGGCGGGGCCGGGTGTTGCGTGTTCGGTTCCAGGCCCGCATTCAAACAGGTCAGCGCGGTTCTGGGTACCTCATGCCTCAAGACGTACCTCCATGGGCGCGCCGGGTAACCTCGGAACGCGTGATCACGCGTGCCGCCGTGGTGCCCCAGCCCCCGCTCCTGGTGCCCGAACTCGTGCCGGGTGCCGTCGAGCGGACCGCGTCCGTCCGCGACGCCTGCGTGGCGGCCGTCAAACGGCTTCCCCCTCGCTGGGTCGCTGTCGGCGCCACGGCACAAGCTTGCCCGATTCCGTCTTCGGCGTGCGGCACATTCCGGGGTTTCGGGGTCGACGTGCGCGTCGCGCTCGCGGGTGACGCCGACGGCGAGCCCGCCGACCTGCCGCTGCCCGCGCTGCTCGCCGGGTGGCTGCGGGAGCAGGCCGGGGCCGAGTCCGTTGAGGTCGAGCTGCTCACCCCTTCGGCGGGTCCTGAGGAGTGCGCGGCCGTGGGCGGGCGGCTGGCCGCGCTCGACGGCGACGTGGGACTGCTGGTGCTCGGCGACGGCTCCAACCGGCACGGCGCCGCGGCGCCCGGCGGGGACGACGCGCGCGCGCCCGGTTTCGACGCGGAGGTCGGAGCCGCGCTGGCCGCGGCCGACGCCGGGGCGTTGCTGGACATCGCACCCGGGCTCGCCGCCGAGTTGGGTGTGCAGGGCCGGGTGCCGTGGCAGGTGCTGGCCGGGCTCGCCCGCGCGGGCTCCTGGCGCGGCGAGCTGCTGTACTCGGAGGCGCCGCTGGGCGTGGCCTACCACGTGGCCGTCTGGGAGCGGTCGTGATCCGGCCGATCGCGGTGGTCGGCCCCACCGCCACCGGCAAGACGGCGCTCGGTGTGGAGCTGGCGCTGGCGTTCGGCGGCGAGGTCGTCAACGCCGACGCCATGCAGCTGTACCGGGGCATGGACATCGGCACCGCGAAGGCGACCGAACAGGAGCGGCGCGGTGTCCCGCACCACCTGCTCGACGTGCTCGACGTGACCGAGACAGCGTCCGTTGCGGCCTACCAGCGCGACGCGCGTGCCCAGATCGAGCGACTGCTCGCGGCCGGCAAGGTCCCGGTGCTGGTTGGCGGCTCGGGCCTCTACGTCCAGGCGGTGCTCGACGATCTGCGTTTCCCCGGCACCGACCCGGACGTGCGGGCCGAACTCGAGGAACAGGCGCGTCGGCTGGGCACCCAGGCGCTCCACGAGCGGCTCACCGCCGCCGATCCGGAGGCCGCCGAGGCGATCCTGCCCACCAACACCCGCAGGATCGTGCGCGCGCTGGAGGTCATCGAGATCACCGGGCAGCCGTTCTCGGCGAACCTGCCGAAACCCGGCGAACCGCGCTACGGCACGGTCCTGGTCGGCGTCGACCGCGACGTCGCCGAGCTCGACGCCCGTGTGGACCTGCGGGTGGAGCACATGTTCGCGGCCGGGCTCGTCGACGAGGTGCGCGAACTGGAGAAGCGGGGCCTGCGCGACGGCAAGACCGCCTCCCGCGCGCTCGGCTACCAGCAGGTGCTGGCCGCGCTCGACGAGGGCACCGACGACTTCACCGGGGCCGCGGCGGCGACGGCGACGGCGACGCGGCGGTTCGTGCGCAGGCAGCGGTCGTGGTTCCGGCGGGACAAGCGGATCCACTGGTTCGACGGCGCCGTGGAGGGCCTGACCGATCATGTCGCGTCCTGGCTCGCCCCGTAATCTGATGGCATGGGTGGCATCGAGTTCCTGAAGGGGCACGGCACGCAGAACGACTTCGTGCTGTTGCCCGACGCGTCGGCCCGGCTGGAGCTGACGCCGGCGCGGGTCGCCGCGCTGTGCGACCGGCAGCGCGGGCTCGGCGCCGACGGCGTGCTGCGCGTCGTCCGCTCGGCCGCCCTCGGCGCCGACTCGGCCGCCGAATGGTTCATGGACTACCGCAACGCCGACGGCTCGATCGCGGAGATGTGCGGCAACGGCGTTCGCGTGTTCGCCCGCTACCTCGTGGACGCGGGACTCGCCACGGGACCCGACTTCGTGGTCGGCACCCGGGCTGGCGACCGCCCGGTGCGCGTGCACCCGGACCGCTCGGTGACCGTCCACATGGGACCGGCGCGGATCACGGGCACGTCGGTGGCGGTGGTCGGCGACCGGGAGCTGTCCGGGGTCGCCGTGGACGTCGGCAACCCGCACCTGGTCTCCGCCCTCGACGACGACGTCGCCTCACTCGACCTGCGCGACGCGCCCCGTTACGACCGGGACTTCTTTCCCGACGGCGTCAACCTGGAGTTCGTCAACGTGCTCGACACCGAGGCGCTGAGGATGCGGGTCTACGAGCGCGGGGTGGGCGAGACCCGCGCGTGTGGCACCGGCACGGTCGCCGCGGTGGCCGCCACGCTGCACCTCGCGGGAACCGACACGGGGAAGTCCACTGTGGACATCCCGGGTGGCAGGGTCACGGTGACGGTCGAGCGCGGTGCGTCCACGCTCACCGGCCCCGCCGTGTTCGTCGCCCGCGGCGAGCTCGACGACACGTGGTGGAACAGCGTCGCCTAGGCGGCGGCGGGCGTCTGCGGGACGTCGCGCAGCCTGCGCAACGGTGAGCACACCACGAACAGCGCGGCCGCGGCCAGCAGGCTCGCGGTGGCCCACACCGTCGCGGGCACCCCGATCAGCTCGCCCAGCACGCCCCCGAGCAGCCCGCCGAGCGGCATCGTGCCCCACACGACGAACCGCACGCTCGCGTTCATGCGCCCGAGCAGGCGGTCGGGGCAGATCGCCTGCCGGTAGCTGACCTGCGCGACGTTGTAGACGACGATCCCGGCCCCGGTGACCGCGAGCCCGATCGCGGCGAGCGAGGCCCGCCAGCCCGGCGCGGCGAGCGGCACGAGCAGCTCGGCGGGCCAGGTGACGAGCGGGACGAGCCACACGGCGCGCGCCTGCCCGAGCACCCGCATCAGTCGGCTCGCCGCGAGCGCGCCGAGCACTCCGCCGACACCGGCGCCCGCCAGCACGAACCCGACGCCGGCGGGGGAGAGCCCGACGTGACGGGTCAGGAAGAGAACCTGAACGGCGGTGAGTCCGCCGCCCGCGAAGTTGCCCACGGCCGTGCACGTGGTGATGGCCCGCAGGTTGGGGTTGCGGAACACGAACCGCAGCCCTTCGCCGATGTCGGCGAGCAGCGTGCGCTCGGCGCGCGGCTCCGGTTCCGGCTCGACGGCGCGGATGCGGCGCAGGCACGACGCCGAGGCGAGGTAGCTCAGCCCGACGGCGGTCACGGCGTTGGCGGCGCCGAGCACCTGCGCGAGCACCCCGGCGAGCCCCGGGCCGGTGACGTGCGCGACGGACTGGCTGACCTGCAGTTTCGCGTTGCCCTCGACGAGCTTCACTCGGCCGACGAGGAACGGAAGGTACGACTGGTAGGCGACGTCGAAGAACAGCGTGCACACGCTCACGAGCAGGGCGACGACGATCAGGTGGGTCAGCGTGAGCACGTCGGCCCACCAGGCCAGGGGCACGCTGAGCAGCAGCGTGGCGCGGGCCAGGTCGGCCCGCAGCATCAACGGCTTCCGGCGCATGCGGTCCACCCACACGCCCGCGGGCAGTCCGAGGAGCAGGAACGCGGCGTGCTCGGCGGCCGTGAGCAGGCCCATCTCCAGTGGCGAGGCATTGAGCACGGTCGCGGCGAGCACCGGCAGCACGGTGTGCCCGACGAACGTGCCGAACTGGCTGGCCGTGTCGCCCGCCCAAAGGCGCCGGAAGTCCTGGTGGAACCACAGGGAGTCGGAACTCACCCGAACGAGTGTGGGCAAGTGATTGGTAAGTGTCAATCACTTGAGCCTCGTACGCTGACCACGTGGGAACGCGGCGACGCAGGGCGACCGAGGCCGAGGCGAACGCGCTGGCCTCGGGAATACGGCTGCGCATCATCCGGTTGACCTATTCCGAGGCGCTGACCAACAAGGAGCTGGCCCAGCGGCTCGGCCGCGATCCGGCCACGACGTTGCACCACGTGCGCAAGCTGGTACAGACGGGCTTTCTCGAACCGCAACCGCGCCGCAGGGGCAACCGGGGCGCGCAGGAGATCCCCTACCGGTCCACCGGTCTCTCGTGGGCGCTCGACTCCGCGGGCGGCGACACCAGGCTCCGCGAGGCGATGCTGGAGGCATACCTGGCCGAAGTCGCCGAGCTCGGGCCAGGCGAGTTGCAGCAGTGGCGTTTCGTCGCACAGGTGCCCGCGGACCAGCGCCAGGAGTTCGAGAACCGGCTTCAGGAGCTGCTCGAGGACTTCAAGAGCAGGCCCGTCGACCCGGACGCCGAGCGGATGGCGGTCTACATCGGGATGTACCCGAGTCGCTAAACGGTTCGGCGAATCGCCCGAATCGTGGCAGCATGGATCGCAGACGAGGTCGATCGGTGAGTCGGCCCGACAGCACAACTGGAGGCATGTGAGCAAGCCGAGTCCCCGCGACTTCCCGCGGGCGGAAGGACAATACGAGCCGGAGGAGCTCTTCGACGAGTTCGGCCAGTACGCCGACGACACGGAGCTCTCCCAGGGGGAACTGGAGCTCGAGGACCGCGCGTCACTGCGCAGGGTCGCGGGTCTCTCCACCGAACTCACCGACATCACCGAGGTCGAGTACCGGCAGCTGCGCCTCGAACGGGTCGTGCTCGTCGGCGTGTGGACCGAGGGGACGGCCGCGCAGTCCGAGGCGTCGCTGGAGGAGCTGGCCCGCCTCGCCGAGACCGCGGGGTCGCAGATCCTCGAGGGTCTCGTGCAGCGCAGGAGCAGGCCGGACCCGGCGACCTACGTCGGATCCGGCAAGGTGCGCGAGCTCGCCGACATCGTGGCCGCGACCGGCGCGGACACCGTCATCTGCGACGGTGAGCTCTCGCCCGGCCAGCTGCGTCAGCTGGAGGCGAAGCTCAAGGTCAAGGTCATCGACCGCACGGCGCTGATCCTCGACATCTTCGCCCAGCACGCGCGTTCCCGTGAGGGCAAGGCCCAGGTCGAGCTGGCCCAGCTGCAGTACCTCATCCCGCGCCTGCGGGGGTGGGGTGAATCCCTGTCCCGGCAGGCCGGTGGCCGGGCCGGCGGTGCGAACGGCGGTGTCGGCCTGCGCGGCCCCGGTGAGACCAAGCTGGAGACCGACCGCAGGCGCATCAGCAAGCGGGTTGCCAAGCTGCGCCGCGAGATCGCCGCGATGGACACGATCCGAGCCACGAAGCGCGGCAGGCGGGTGGCCAACGAGGTGCCGAGCGTTGCCATCGTCGGCTACACCAACGCGGGCAAGTCGAGCCTGCTCAACGCCATCACCGGCGCGGGCGTGCTGGTGGAGGACGCGCTGTTCGCCACCCTCGACCCGACCACGCGCCGTTCGGAGACCCCGGACGGCAGGGCGTACACGCTGACCGACACCGTCGGGTTCGTGCGGCACCTGCCGCACCAGCTGGTCGACGCGTTCCGCTCGACCCTCGACGAGGCGGCCGACGCCGACCTCCTGCTGCACATCGTGGACGGGTCCGCGCCCGCTCCCGAGGAGCAGGTGAACGCGGTGCACCAGGTGCTCCACGAGATCGCCGAGCGGCGCTCCGACGCCTTGCCGCCGGAGTTGATCGTGATCAACAAGGCCGACGCGGCGGACGAGGTGAGCTTGGCGAGGCTGCGGAACCTGCTGCCCGACGCCGTCGTGGTGTCGGCGCGCAGCGGCCAGGGCGTCGCCAAGCTCGTGGAGGAGATCGCACAGCGCCTGCCGAGGCCGGAGGTCGCGGTGGACGTGCTGGTGCCGTACGCGCGCGGCGAGCTCGTCGCGCGGGCGCACGCCGACGGCGAGGTGCTCTCGGAGGAGCACACGCCGGAGGGCACGCGGCTGCAGGCGAGGGTCCGCCCCGACCTGGCCGCCGCGCTGCAGCGTTACGTCACCAACGGTTCCGCGATCTGACGGCTGTGAGTTTGCACGGCCGGCGGTGGGCAGCGGGCGCGTCCGTCCTCGCGCTGTTGCTCGCCGCCGCTGCCGTGCCGGCCTCGGCGCAGGCACCCGCGCCGGAGCAGGTCTGCTCGCTCGGCGACGACCGGCTCGCGGAGGTGTCGGGCCTGGCAGCCGACGAGGGCAGCTGGTACGCGGTCAACGATGGCGGCACGAGCATCGAGGTCTTCGTGCTCGGCAAGGACTGTTCCGTCCAGGACGTGCTCACCGACCCGACCGACCCTTACGACGTCGAGGACCTGGCGCTGGCCCCGGACGGCACACTGTGGCTCGGCGACACCGGCGACAACCGCAAGCAGCGGGACACGGTGGCGCTGCACGCCCTTTCGCCCGGCGGCCCCGCCACGCTGTACCGGCTGACCTACCCGGACGGCGCCCGCGACGCCGAGGCGCTGCTGCTCGACCGGTCGGGCACGCCGTACATCATCACGAAGAACGTGCTGGGCGGTTCGGAGGTGTACCGGCCGTCGGCGCCGCTCGCCAGTCCTGGGCCGACCCCATTGGAGAAGGTCGGCTCGCTGAGCCTGTCCGCCACGGACACGCCGGGTGGCCCGGTGGGCACGGCCGGTTCGCTGCTTGTCACCGGCGCTGCCACGAACGCCGATGGCAGCGTGTTCGCCGTGCGGACCTACACCGATGCCTACCTGTACCCGGCGCCGGACGGCGATGTCGTGGCCGCGTTGCAGCGTTCGCCGGTGCGGGTGCCGCTGCCGGACGAGGCACAGGGCGAGGCGATCGCGTTCGAACCGGACGGCTCACTGCTGTCGGTCAGCGAAGGCGTGGGCAGCCCGGTGCGCATCGTGCGTGGCGCGGCCGGGCTCGTCGACGTCGAGACCACGCCGAGTGAGCCGGCGCAATCCGACAGCGCTGCCGGAGGCAGCCCCGCTCCGGCCGCCGAGCAGGACAGCTCCGGCGTGCCGGTGCTGCCGGGAATCGCCATCGCAGTGGGCGTCGCGGCGATGCTCGTGTTCGGTTTCAGCAAGCTCCGCCGCCGCTAGCCCCTACAGCCGCCGCAGGACGGCGACGACCTTGCCCAGGATGGTGGCGTCGTCACCGGGGATCGGCTCGTATGCCTCGTTGTGCGGCATCAGCCAGACGTGCCCGTCCTTGCGCTTGAACGTCTTGACCGTCGCCTCGCCCTCGATCATCGCGGCCACGATGTCGCCGTTCTCGGCGTTGGGCTGCTGGCGCACCACGACCCAGTCGCCGTCGGTGATGGCTGCGTCGATCATCGAGTCACCCGTGACGCTCAACAGGAACACGTCGCCCTCGCCGACGATGTCCTTCGGCAGCGGGAAGACGTCCTCGATGGCCTCCTCGGCCAGCACGGGGCCACCGGCGGCGATGCGGCCCACGAGCGGCACGAACGCGGGCTTCGGCAGCTGCTCCGCGAGCGCGGCGGCCCGGTCGGACTCCGCGGACAGGACGCCGACCGCGCGCGGGCGGTTCGCGTCGCGGCGCAGGTGGCCCTTGCGCTGCAACGCGCGCAGCTGGTGGGAAACCGACGACGTGGACGTGAGCCCGACGGCCTCGCCGATCTCCCGGACGCTCGGCGGGTAGCCGAACCGGTCGACCCAGTCCCGGATCACCTCGAGCACCTTCTGCTGACGCGGGGTCAGGCTGTCGTCCGGGTCCTCGATCTCCGGAAGGGCGTGCACCTTGCCGCCGTCGTCCTTGGTCTTGCGTGCCACCGCGTTGCCTCCCAGTCGAGGGCCGGCCGTAGCCGTGCCCGGGGTCGCCTGTCCTGCCGCGTGCGGGCGCCCGTTGGCCTGCCCGCTGTCCACACTCGACGCTAGCCCGCGTGGACGGCGATTTCAAACATTTGTTCGATCGACACGCCGTGCCGCTCTCGATTTTGTCGGACCCTGGTGGTACACCTTCGCACGGGCGTTCGATAGAACGCATGTTCGAGGAGGTTGCGATGTCGGTTGTCGTGGAGCGGGAAGTCCGCGAGATCGGTCGGGTCCAGCACCCGGGCAGGGTGGTGCGCAGGCCGCGAACGGGGGAGACGCGGCGCCCGCCGACCAGGGCGCGGGTCGTCGCCGGGCGGAGGTCCGCGAGGGTGGCCACCTGTGCGCCGAGGTCCGCGGCGCTGCGCTGGCCGCTGCTGCTCGCACTCGGCGCCGCGGTGTGCCTTGGGCTCGTCGGGCTGGGGCTCTTCGCGAGCAGTGTCGCCGGCGGCGGGGAGGCCACCGTCCCGTCCGGCACCGCGGTGGTGTCGGTCGCGCCGGGTGACACGTTGTGGGACCTCGCCGAGCGCTCCGCCCCCGGCAGTGACCCGGCCGCCGTCGTCGAGCGCATCCAGGAGCTGAACGGGCTCACGGGCGCCCGGGTCGACGCCGGGACGCCGCTCGTCGTGCCCGCCGGAGCCTGACGCCGGCACCGCTCCCTCTACCCCGAGTGCGGTCCTTATGTCGGCCGTCACTCCGTCGGGCGTGCCGTGTCAGCTTGCGCCAGGGGGCCTGCTGCTCCTAAGGTCAACCCCAACATGTAGTAGTTACATGGCTGTAGTTGGTCCACAAGTTGGGGTAGAATCGACAGAGTTATCCACAGCTTGTCGGTGTTCACCCACCGGGTGTCCACAAAACGATCACCAGGGCGATGCGGCCAGGTGGTCGGACACCACGGTCGGACCCGGTGCGATGTGAGGAGGTGATCGGCGCATGCGTTGCCCGTTCTGCAGGCACGCCGATTCCCGTGTCGTCGACTCTCGGGAGGTGGATGAAGGACAGGCGATCCGCCGCCGCCGCTCGTGCTCGGAGTGCGGTCGCCGGTTCACCACCTCGGAGACGATGGTCCTCGCCGTCGTGAAGCGTTCCGGGGTCACCGAACAGTTCAGCCGCGACAAGGTGGTTCTGGGAGTGCGCCGCGCGTGCCAGGGCCGTCCCGTCGACGACGACGCGCTGCAGCAGCTCGCTCAGCGGGTCGAGGAGTCGATCAGGGCGGCTGGTGTCGCGGAGATACCGAGCCACGAGGTGGGGCTGGCCATCCTGGGCCCGCTTCGCGAGCTGGACGCTGTGGCTTATCTGCGGTTCGCGAGTGTTTACCGCTCGTTCTCCTCGATCGAGGACTTCGAGAAGGAGATCTCGGATCTTCGGCAGGCGATTGCGGGTGCGGCCGATCCGGCCGCCGGCAGCGGGAAGAGTGCGGACGACGCGTGACGTCGCCGCCAATGCGAACGCGGGAGTGGGAGTCATGACAGAAACCGTGGGGGTCGGCGCCGAGGCCTCCGGCAGGTCGGGGAAGAAGCGGCAGAGCGGTGCGGCCGCGCGCAAGGGCCTGAAGGTCCAGCGCGTCTACACCACCGAGGGCGTGCACCCCTACGACGAGGTCAAGTGGGAGAGCCGTGACGTCGTCATGACCAACTGGCGTGACGGCACGATCAACTTCGAGCAGCGCGGGGTCGAGTTCCCCGAGTTCTGGTCTCTCAACGCGACCAACATCGTCACCAGCAAGTACTTCCGGGGCGCCGTGGGCAGCCCGCAGCGCGAGAGCAGCCTCAAGCAGCTCATCGACCGCGTGGTGAAGAAGTACGTCGAGTCGGGCACCGAGCACGGCTACTTCGCCTCGCCCGCCGACGCGGAGATCTTCGAGCACGAGCTCACCTGGATGCTGCTGCACCAGGTGTTCAGCTTCAACTCCCCGGTGTGGTTCAACGTCGGCACCACGTCCAAGCAGCAGGTGTCCGCCTGCTTCATCCTCTCCGTCGACGACACGATGGAGTCGATCCTCGACTGGTACAAGGAAGAGGGCCGCATCTTCAAGGGCGGCTCCGGCGCGGGCCTCAACCTCTCCCGCATCCGCTCCTCCAAGGAGCTGCTCTCCTCGGGCGGCACGGCCTCCGGCCCGGTGTCGTTCATGCGCGGCGCCGACGCCTCCGCCGGCACCATCAAGTCCGGCGGCGCCACCCGCCGCGCGGCGAAGATGGTCGTGCTCGACGTCGACCACCCCGACGTCGAGGAGTTCATCGAGACCAAGGCCAAGGAAGAGCACAAGATCCGCGTGCTGCGCGACGCCGGGTTCGACATGGACCTCGGTGGCGCGGACATCGCGTCGGTGCAGTACCAGAACGCCAACAACTCGGTTCGTGTCTCCGACGAGTTCATGCAGGCCGTGGAGAACAAGAGCGACTTCGGCCTGCGCGCGCGGCTGACCGGTGAGGTCATCGAGCGGGTCGACGCGAAGAAGCTCTTCCGCAAGATGGCGCAGGCGGCGTGGGAGTGCGCCGACCCCGGCATCCAGTACGACGACACGATCAACGACTGGCACACCTGCCCCGAGTCGGGCCGCATCACCGCGTCCAACCCGTGCTCGGAGTACATGCACCTCGACAACTCCAGCTGCAACCTCGCGTCGCTGAACCTGCTGAAGTTCCTCTCCGACGACGGCACGTTCAACGCGGAGCTGTTCGCCAGGGCCGTCGAGCTCGTCATCACGGCGATGGACATCTCGATCTGCTTCGCCGACTTCCCGACCGAGCCGATCGCGGAGACCACGCGGAAGTTCCGCCAGCTGGGCATCGGCTACGCCAACCTCGGCGCGCTGCTCATGGCCACCGGCCACGCCTACGACTCCGACGGCGGGCGCGCGCTCGCGGCCTCGATCACGTCGCTGATGACGGCCGTGTCCTACCGTCGCTCGGCCGAGATGGCCGGTGTCGTGGGCCCGTACGAGGGCTACGCCCGCAACGCGGAGGCCCACCAGCGGGTGATGCGCAAGCACGCGGCGGCCAACGAGCTGATCCGCACCTTCCACACCAACGACGTGAACGTGCGCGCTCTCGCGACCGAGGAGTGGCAGCGCGGCATCGAGATCGGTGGGACGTCGGGCTGGCGCAACGCGCAGGCCAGCGTCCTGGCGCCGACCGGCACCATCGGCTTCATGATGGACTGCGACACCACGGGCATCGAGCCGGACTTCTCGCTGGTGAAGTTCAAGAAGCTCGTCGGTGGCGGCTCCATGCAGATCGTCAACAACGCGGTGCCGCGCGCGCTGCACTCGCTCGGCTACCAGGGCGAGCAGATCGAGGCGATCGTCGACTACATCTCGCAGCACGGCCATGTCGTGGACGCTCCGGGCCTGCGCCCCGAGCACTACGAGGTGTTCGACTGCGCCGTCGGTGAGCGCTCCATCGCGCCGATCGGCCACGTGCGGATGATGGCCGCGGTCCAGCCGTTCCTGTCGGGCGCCATCTCCAAGACGGTCAACATGCCGGAGTCGGCGACCGTCGAGGAGGTCGAGGACATCTACTTCCAGGGCTGGAAGCTCGGCCTCAAGGCGCTGGCCATCTACCGCGACAACTGCAAGGTGGGCCAGCCGCTCTCCACCGGCAAGAAGGAGAAGGCCGAGGCGGACCCGGAGAAGGTCGTCGAGTACCGCCCGGTGCGCAAGCGCCTGCCGAAGAAGCGCCCGAGCCAGACGGTGTCGTTCACCGTGGGCGGCGCCGAGGGCTACCTCACCGCGGGCTCGTACCCCGACGACGGCCTCGGCGAGATCTTCGTCAAGCTCGGCAAGCAGGGCTCCACGCTCGCCGGTGTCATGGACGCCTTCTCGATGTCGATCTCGGTGGGCCTGCAGTACGGCATCCCGCTGGAGTTCTACGTCTCGAAGTTCTCCAACCTGCGTTTCGAGCCGGCCGGCATGACCGACGACCCGGACGTGCGGATGGCCACCAGCGTGCTGGACTACCTGTTCCGCAGGCTGGCGCTGGACTACCTGCCCTACGAGAAGCGGGCGCAGCTCGGCATCTTCACCGCCGACGAGCGCTCCGCGCAGGTCGAGGCCGACTACGGCAACGGCAACGCCGAGCCGGAGAGCGTGGACCTCGAGGCGCTGCGCAGCAGCGTGGACGCCAGCGGATCGCGCCCGGTCGAGCAGAAGCCGCCGCAGGAGGACGACTCCGCGAGGTTTCAGGAGGCGCACACCACCACGGAGCTGATGGAGCTGCACCTCGGCAAGGCCGCCGACGCGCCGCTGTGCATGACGTGCGGCACGAAGATGCGCCCGGCGGGCTCGTGTTACGCCTGCGAGGGCTGCGGAGCCACCTCGGGCTGCAGCTGACGTACTGAGTCAGTGACGTGGGAGGCCGGAGATCGCTCGCCGATCTCCGGCCTTCCGCTGTTGCGGCGCCCAGCCATGGCGCGTGAAACTGCAGGCATGGCGACCCTCCCGATCCTGGTGACCGGCGGCACGGGCACGTTGGGCAGACATGTCGTGCGGCACTTGTTCGACCGGGGCGTGCCCGTTCGCGTCGCCAGCCGTCGCCCGGCGCCCGCCGGGCCGCAGCCACACGAGTGGGCCACTGTGGACTATCGCAGCGGCGCCGGGCTGACCGCCGCGGTCGAGGGCACGAGCGCGGTCGTCCACTGCGCCACCAACATGGTGCGCGGGGAGCAAGAGCTGGCCCGCACCGTGCTCGCCGCGGCGAAGGACGCGGACTGTCCGCACGTCGTCTACATCTCGATCGTCGGCGTCGACCGGCATCCGCTGCCGTACTACCGGGGCAAGCTCGCGGCCGAGCGCGTGGTCGCCGACTCCGGTGTCGGGTGGACCGTTCTGCGCGCCACGCAGTTCCACGACCTCGTGTACCGCATCCTGTCCGCGCTGGCCGGGCCGCCCGTGCTCGTGCTGCCGAAGGGCGTGCGCGTGCAGCCCGTCGACTCCGGCGAGGTGGCCGCGCGGCTCGCCGAGCTGGCCACCGGTTCGCCGTGTGGCCGGGTACCCGACCTCGGCGGGCCGGAGATCCGCGAGCTCGCCGACCTCGCCCGCGCCTACCTGGACACGTTCGGGCGTGGGCGCAGGATCGTGAACCTACCGCTCGCGGGCCGGTCCTACCGGGCCTACCGCGAGGGTCTGCACCTCACGCCCGAGCGCTCCGACGGCCGGGTCACGTTCGAGGAGTTCCTCGCTCAGCGGCGCTGATCGCCCGCCAGCCGCTCCCACAGGAACTCGAAGACCAGCGCCCACTTGAACGCCAGCTGCGCGTTGTCGGCCGCCGCGCCATGCCCGCCCTCGATGTTCTCGTAGTAACCGACGTCGTGACCCTGCTCCCGCATGCGGGCCACCATCTTGCGCGCGTGTGCGGGGTGCACCCGGTCGTCGCGCGTGGACGTCACGAACAGCGCCGGCGGATACTTTCGTCCGCTGTGGACGTTATGGTACGGCGAGTACCGGGAGAGGTAGGCCCAGTCGGCCGGATCGTCCGGGTCGCCGTACTCGGCCATCCACGACGCTCCGGCGAGCAGCTTGTGGTAGCGGCGCATGTCGAGCAGCGGAACCTGGCTGACGACTGCGCCGAACAGCCCGGGGTAGCGGGTGAGCATCACACCCGTCAGCAGGCCGCCGTTGCTGCCGCCCTGGATGCCGAGGCGTTCGGGCGTGGTGATGCCGCGCTCCACCAGATCCGCCGCCACGGCGGCGAAGTCCTCGTAGACGCGGTGGCGGTTGGCCTTGATCGCCTGGTTGTGCCAGTCCGGGCCGTACTCGCCTCCGCCGCGGATGTTCGCCAGCACGTAGGTGCCGCCCCTGGCGAGCCAGCCCCTGCCGGTCATACCGCTGTAGTACGGCGTCTGCGACACCTCGAACCCGCCGTAGCCGGTGAGCAGCGTCGGGCCGGGCCGGTTCTCGTGGGCCCCGACCACGAAGTACGGGATCCGCGTGCCGTCGGCCGAAGTCGCGAAGAACTGCTCGGCCACGAGCCCCGTGCTGTCGAAGAACGCGGGCGCCTGCCGCAGCGTCTCCAGCTGGCCGCCCACGACGCCGCGCACCAGCTTCGACGGCTCGGTGAACCCGGTGACGTCGAGGAAGAACTCGTCGCCCTCGTGGGGATCGGTGCCGACGAGGTCGACGCTGCCGACCTCGGGCACGCCCGCGAGCGGCTCGTCCCGCCAGCCGCCGTCGGCCGGGGTGAGCACGCGGAGCCTGGTCTTGACGTCGCTCAGCGTGCCCAGCACCAGGTGGTTGCGGGTCCAGGCGTAGTAGTCGAGTGAGGTGTGCGCGTCCGGTTCGAACAGCACGGTCATCGCGCGCTCACCGGCGAGGAACCCGTCGAGCCTCGCGGCGAGCAGCGCGCCCGCCGGATACTCGCCCCACGGCGTGCGCGTGCGCACCAGCAGCCACTCCCGGTGCACGGAGGCGTTCGCGTCCTCGGGGACGTCGATGCGCACCAGCCCGTCGGCCGTGCGCAGGTACAGCTCCGACCGGTAGAAGTCGACGTTGCGGCGCACGAAGTCGCGTTCCCAGCCCTCGGTGGCGTCGTGGTAGGCGCGCACCGACACGTCCTCGGGCTTGCCCTCGAACACCACGGGCGCCTCGGCGAGCGGGGTCCCGCGCCGCCATTCCCTGACCAGGCGCGGGTAGCCGGAGCTGGTGAGCGAGCCCTCGCCGAAGTCGGTGCCGACGTAGATGTGGTCCTCGTCGATCCAGCCGACCGAGCTCTTCGCCTCGGGGAGCTCGAAGCCGCCGTCCACGAACTCGAGCCGCTCCAGGTCGAACTCGCGCACCACGGTCGCGTCGGCGCCCCCGCGCGACAACTCCACGAGGCAGCGCCGCAGCCCCGGCCGCAACACGGCGGCGCCCTGCCACACCCAGTTCTCGCCCTCGGCCTCCGCGAGCGCGTCCACGTCGATGAGCACCTGCCAGTCCGGCGCGGCGGTGCGGTACTCCTCCAGCGTCGTCCGCCGCCACAGGCCCCTCGGGTGCGTGGCGTCGCGCCAGAAGTTGTAGAGGTGCTCTCCGCGCCTTCGCACGTAGGGGATGCGGTTGTCGGAGTCGAGCACCTCACGCAGCTCGTCCCGGACCCGGTCGAACCGCTCACCGCCCGTGAGCCGCGCGGCCGTCTCGGCGTTGCGGGCCCGTACCCAGCCGAGCGCCCGCTCGCCGGTGACGTCCTCCAGCCAGAGGTACGGGTCGTCGTCCACAGGGGGTGTCGCGTCGGTCATGGCCTCCAGTCTGCCAGCGCGCACGAGTTCCCGTTTCGTGATCCGGGACGCGGCGCCGCGCCGATAAGCTGACGTGCACTGTGGACAGAATCGACGATGTCCGGCCCGCCAGGAACAACCCCTTCGCGGTACTGGGCGTGCTCGTGGCGGTGCTGGGGGTCGTCGGCGTGATCGCGCTGGCAGGCAGGGCGGCCGCACCCGTCAAGGGTGTCGCGCTGCCGTCACCGAACGCCGTACCCGACCTGGTGTCGGCGCCGCCGGTCGAGTCGCCGCCGCGGACTCCGGCGGCCGAACCGGCCGCGGACCCTGGGGCCAACCCGCTGCTGGGCGAGGGCGTCGCGCTGGCGGGCGTCACGTGCGACCTGCCCGTGCTCGGCGGCTCGGCCGAGCGGCTCCGCGCGTTCTACTCGGCGGCCCTGAGCTGCCTCGACGCCGCCTGGCGACCGGTGCTGACCGAAACCGGGGCCCGGTTCACCGAGGCCGGGCTCGAGATCAGGTCGGACGCGTCCAGCCGGTGCGGTGCGATGCCCGGCGAGGACGAGGCGACCGCGTTCTACTGCGGCGCCGAAGGGATCATCTACATGCCGAGGGAGCGTCTCGTCGAGTACCTGGGGTTGTACCGGCCCGCGCACCTCGCGGTGCTCGCGCACGAGTACGGCCACCACGTGCAGAAGCTCAGCGGCACGCTGGACGCCACGGCCGAGCGGATGGCCGGGCTCGATCCCGGGTCACCGGGCGAGCTGGAACTGACGCGGCGCGCCGAGCTGCAGGCCAACTGCTTCGCCGGGCTGTTCCTCGCCGCCGTCGCGGGCCGAGGGGAGATCAGCTGGGAGGAAGCCCGCAGCGGGGTCGACGACTTCGCGAACAGCATCGACAGCGACACCCACGGCACGCTGGAGAACCAGGTCCGCTGGGCGGAGACCGGGTTCCTGGCCGACGGTCCCGCCGCCTGCAACACGTGGACGGCGCCCGCCGCGGACGTCGCCTGAGGTCGGCGCCCCAGAAGAGCGCTTTCACGCTGCCCACCCGGCCACTAACCTGTTGTGAGGCAGCTCACGGTTCTCGGCGGGAGGAGACGTTCATGCGCATTGCCGATCTGCTGCGGAGCAAGGGGGCGATGGTGGCCACCGTTGCTCCGGAGACGACCGTCAGAGAGCTGCTGGCCCGACTCGCCCAACACAACGTCGGTGCGCTGGTGGTCGTCGACGGCCACGACAGGGTCGCCGGCATCGTGTCCGAGCGCGACGTCGTTCGCCGCCTGCACGAACACGGCCCCGGCCTGCTCGAGCGGCCCGTCGCCGACATCATGACCACCGTCGTGGCCACGTGCACGCCCCAGGACTCGGTCGACCAGCTCAGCGGCGTCATGACCGAGCGCAGGATCCGCCACGTCCCCGTGCTCGTCGACGGCAGGCTCGGCGGCATCGTCAGCATCGGCGACGTGGTGAAGTCCCGGATGGACGAGCTGGAGCAGAACCAGGAACAGCTGGAGGCCTACATCTCAGGCGGTCCCTTCAACGCCACCGGCTGACTCCCAGCCGCGCAGGACCCGGTCGATGTCGGAGCGGATGCGGTCGCGCGTGTCCGCTCTCGGCATCCCGGACATCAGCAGGTCGTCGTAGGCGGTGTCCAGGTGCCGCACCGACGCGATCACGGCCAGGCGCACCGCCTCCTCACCGAGCGTGCGTCCCTCGGCCGAACGGCCCACGCGGCCGCTGCCCCTCGTCGCGGCGTGCTCGGCGATCGCCTGCGCCCGATGCAGCGGGCAACCGGGGTAGAGGCGCACGATCTCGGCGGCGAACCGCGCCTGGAACTCCACGTCCTGAGCGGCGCGCCGCTCGGCGTCACGGACCCGGCGGCGGGCGCGCAGGTCCTCGTCGGCGAGGCACTGCTCCTCGGCACGGTCGAGCGCGGCAGGCTCCACGAGGATGCCCTGCCGCTCGTACCGCTTGCGCCTGCGGTTGAACCGCACGACGAGCACACACAGCGTGCTCTCCTTCTTCGCGCGCCGGGACAACGCGGCGTCGCCCGCGGGCAGGAACGCGAGATGGTCGAAGTCCGCACAGGTCAGGCACAGCGGGCCGGTGTCCTCAACGAGCCGGAACTCGCCCGCGTCCGCACTCGTGCCGCAGCCCGCGCACGTCCACGCCTGCTCCGCGGGCGTCACCGTGAGGTCCGGTGCCTTGTTCTGCCGCGCCCGCAGCCGTTCGAGGCGTTTCGGCGAGAGTTCCGGCGACATCCAGTGCGTGCGGAAGAGTCGCTCGACCGCGTCGTCACCGTCGGCGGTGAAGCGCAGGTTCCGGTTGTCGCGGGTACGGGCGAGGTAGGCGGTGTCGCTGGCCGTCAGGCCACGGGCCGTGGCCCAGTCGCGCAGGTACGACACGGCGTCCACGAGCTTGCCCGCGTCGACCGGGAGGACGTGCTCGAGGCAGGGAACGCGACCGGAACGCCACTCCTCGGCGCGGGATGCGGGCAGCCAGCCCAGTGCGGAGAACAGCTCGACGGGCGCGGCGTAGTGCTGGCGGGCGAGGGCGGTCTCGGCGGCGTCGATCACCCGCTGGCGCAGCTTCGTCATGACGCCGGCAGCCTAGTGCCCTCCGTCGGAAGTCTGTTGCTTGAGTCGGTGGATCCAGGTTTCCGCTGGCAAGGGGCCGGTTCGTTCTCGTAGTGGGCCGTACTTGGGCGGACCGGCAACGCAGCCGGCGGGAAGCTGGGCCGCCGAATTATGTGGTGAGCTTCCGGCCGGGGGCACTAGCCCGCCTGCTGCTCCAGACTTGGAGCGAGCGCCGCGATGCCCGCGGTGAGCGCCGTCCGCGCCTCGGCGAAGCCGGTGCCGGCGGGCAGGTGCGCGAGCAGCGACACGATGTAGCGCTCGTCGGAGCCGACGATGCCGGTGGTGTTGAGCACGAGCCCGTCGCCGACCTCCATCCAGCCCTGCTTGACGGCCCACTCGGTGCCCGGCAGCGCACCGGGGATCCCGAAGTACTGGTCGAAGCCGTCCACCGCCACGCGAGTGGCGTCCGCCAGCGCGCCGAGAACGAAGTCGCTCGCCGGCCGCGGCAGCTCGTCGTCGAGGTACTCGTAGACGGTCACGATGTCGCGCGGGCTCATCCGCGTCAGCTCCCACTGACCTTCCTCGCGGGGCGGGCTGGTGTTCTCCAGCCCCATCAGCTCCGCGGCATCGCGGTCGATCTCGGTGCCGCCGTAGGCGCCCCACAGCGCGGACGCGACCCGGTCGGCGCTGCCCGCCAGCATCGCGTGCAGCTCCTGGCGCTCGGCCCCGCCGGGAACCCGCCAGTCCGCCTCGCGCAGCACCTCGGTGACGATCAGGAGCTTGACGACCGAGGCCGTGTAGAACTGCTCGTCGGCGTTGAGGCTCGTGAGCATCGAGTCGGTGAGCCGGTCGTAGACGGCGAGGCCCATCCGGGTGCCCGGCACCACCGAGGCCACGGCCCCGGAGACCGCCTGCGCCAGCTTCGCCCGCTCCCGCTCCGGTGCCGGGGCTTCCGTGGTGGGCGTCAGCGGTGGCCGCGTGAAGGCCTCCTCGGCGACGGGGGCACGGGTGGTGGACTGCGGCTCGGGCGATGCCACGGTGTCGGCCCGGGTCACCGCCGACACGGTGATCACGGTCGCGACGAGTCCCGCCGCCAGCGCGCTGAGGCCGATCGCCCGAGGCTTCACCAGACCAGAGAATCACCCGATCGGTAGGTTGACCGTCAACTCGGCGTGAACATCGGTCACACCGCGTTCTCAGTTCGTCATCTCCTCGCCTCGATCAGGGTGCGCGTCGAGTGGGCGACGAACACGCCGTCCCGCCGGATCAGCTCGTGCAGTTCGCGCAGCCGCCCGAGGTAGGCGTCCACGGTGAAGCCGGGCACCGTCCAGATCACCTTGCGCAGAAAGAAGACCACGGCGCCGATGTCGAAGAACTCCGCGCGCAGCCGCGCGGACCGCACGTCCACGATCTCCAGGCCGGCGGCACGCGCCTCAGCGGCCTCCCGCTCGGGGTGTCGTTTCCGGCGTGCCTCCGGTTGCGGGCCGAGGAAGTACTCCACCAGCTCCCACATGGTGCCCGGGCCCACGTGCTGGGCGAAGTACGTTCCACCCGGCCGCAGCACCCTCGCGATCTCCGCCCACCACACCGTGGCCGGATGACGGCTGGTCACCAGATCGAACGCCGCGTCGGTGAACGGCAGCGGCGGCTCGTCCGAGGCCTCGACGACGACCACGCCCCGCGGCCGCAGGGAGGTCGCCGCCGCGGCCACGTTCGGTGGCCACGACTCCGTCGCCACCATCACCGGTGGGAATCTCGGCGCGCCGGCCAGGACCTCGCCACCGCCGGTCTGGAGGTCCAGTGCCGCCGATGCCCTGGCCAGGCGCAGGCCCAGCCGCCGTTGGTACCCCCAGTACGGGCGCTGCTCGGTGGCCCGCCCGTCAAGCCACGAGAAATCCCAGCCGTCGACCGGAGCGGTCGCGGCCTCGGCCACCAGATCGTCGAACGAACGAGACATGCTCCGATCGTCCCAGTGCGCGCCACCGAAAATCGGGGTGCGATCCCTTCGCGCACAGCCTTTCGTCGGGATCTGCACCGGCTTCCTTGACACCGTGGGACGGCGCCGGAAAGGTCGAACCACTCCGATCGCCGACCGACTGGGGGCACCGTGAGAGTCGCACGCCTCGCCGTCCTGCTCACCGCCGTCATCGCGATGCCGCTGGTTCCCGCCGCGGCGCAGGCGGAGCCTCCGCCGGGACCGGTGTTCGAGGACGGGCAGGCGCAGCCGGTGTTCGACCCCGCCGACGTCGTGCGGGAGAGCCTCTGGGTGACGGCGCCCGTGGACAGTGACCGCGACGGCGCCGACGACGAGGTGCACGTCGAGATCGTCCGGCCGAGAGCCACCGAGCACGGCCTGCGTGTGCCGGTGGTCTACCAGGCGAGCCCGTACTACGCGGGCGGCAACGACGTCGCCAACCACAACGTCGACGTGGAGCTGTACGTCCCGGACGGGCACGGCAAGCCGAAGCCGCAGATCACCTGGCGCTACGAGCAGTACCTCGTCTCGCGCGGGTTCGCCGTCGTCTACGCCGAGTCGCTCGGCAGCGGCGCCTCCACCGGCTGCCCCACGACCGGCGGCGAGAACGAGACGATCGGCGCGAAGTCCGTCGTGGACTGGCTGGGTGGGCGGGCGAAGGCCAGGAACGCCGAGGGCACTCCCGTCGCGGCGGACTGGACCACCGGCAAGACGGCCATGATGGGCGTGTCCTACAACGGAACCCTGCCCAACGCGGTCGCGAGCACCGGCGTCGAGGGACTCGAGACGATCGTGCCGATCGCGGCGATCTCGGACTGGTACGACTACTACCGCGAGGACGGTGCCGTAGTGGCCCCCGGCGGTTTCCAGGGCGAAGACGCGGACGTGCTCGCCGAGTACGTCTACACGCGCGCCGACCGCGAGATCTGCCGTCCGGTGATCGACGAGCTCGCCCGGGAGCAGGACCGCGTCACCGGCGACTACAGCGCCTTCTGGCACGAGCGCAACTACCTCGACGACGCCCGTGACGTGCGTGCCTCGGTGCTCGTTGTGCACGGCCTCAACGACTGGAACGTCACCACGAGCCAGGCGGCCAGGTGGTACGAGGCGCTCGCGAAGGCGGGCGTCGAGCGCAAGATCTGGTGGCACCAGTCTGGCCACGCCGACCCGTACGGGCTGCGCCAGCAGGAATGGCTGCGCACCCTCAACCGCTGGTTCTCCCACTACCTGTACGGCGTCGACAACGGGATCGAGGACGAGCCGAGGTCCACGGTGCAGCGCGAGGACCTGTCGTGGGCCGACGAGGCGGACTGGCCGGCTCCCGGCACCCGGGACGTCACGGTGTACCCGAGGCCGGGCGGCTCCGCCCGCGGCGGTCTCGACGTGTCCGGCCCGCTGCGGGGGAGGCCCGTCGTCGAGCGGCTCACCGACGACGCGACCAAGACCGTCGAGCAGCTCGTCGACGCGCCGTCGTCGGCCAACCGGCTCGCCTATGCCACCGGTCCGGCGCGGAAACCCGTGCGGTTGAGCGGAACGGCGTCGGTCGACTTGAAGGTCGCCTTCGACCGGCCCGCCGCGAACATCACCGGCGTGCTGGTGGACCGGGCGCCCGACGGCACGTCGAACGTGATCACCCGCGGCTGGACCGACCCGCAGAACCGCACGAGTGCGTGGCGTACCAAGCCGATCCGGCCCGGGGTGGCGTACGACGTGTCGTTCGACCTCCAGCCGGACGACTACGTGCTCGCCGAGGGACACCGCCTCGAGTTCGTGCTGCTGTCGAGCGACCACGACTTCACGTTGCGCCCGAAGCCCGGTGCGGGGCTGGCGATCGACGTGCGGAACACGACGGTGGACCTGCCGGTGGTGGGCGGGAAGGCGGCCCTGCGCGGGGCGTTCTGAGCGCGGTCGGCGGGCGGGGCCCGCACCACCATAGCCCCGCCCACCGACACCAACCCGTTCCACCGCCGCCCCTCCGGCTCCCTTGTTCAACTCACCCCCACCCGTCCACAGATTCCTCCCACCCCCGCCACCCCCACCCTCCCCACGCCATCGTGGACTCATGACCACCTCATCCACGACCGGCACCACCACGGTCGACCTCCGCGCGCCGGGGCAACTGCTCGCGGCGCTCCCGCACCTCATCGGGTTCCGGCCCGCCGACTCGATCCTCGCGGTCGTCCACAGTGGATCCGCCGCCAACCGCGTCGGCTGCGTGCTCCGCGCGGACCTGCCCGAACCGGGCTGCGAGACCGATCTCGCGCTCCAGCTCGAACAACCCCTGCTGGCCGGGGAACCCGGCGGCGTCACCATCGCCGTCGTCGGCGGGGACCCGCCGGAACAGGGCACCGGGCCGCCGTACGCCACGTTGGTCGACACCCTCACCGCCGTCCTCGGCGAACGCGGCATCCCGCTCGTGCACGCGCTGTGGGTACCGGAGATCCGCGAGGGAGCGGAGTGGCGTTGCTACGACCAACCGGGCTGTGGCGGACGGCTACCCGACCCGGCCTCGTCCGTCATGGCGGCCGTGTCCGCGCACGCGGGCCTGGTCACCTTCGGCAGCAGGGAGGAGATGGCGGAGCAGCTGGCTCCCGACGACGAGCCGGCGCTGGCTCGCAGGGCAGCGCTGCTCGACGTCGCGGTCGACCTGCTCGGTGTGACGGCCGAGCCGGGTCCCGAACTGCTCGGGCGTGCCTTCGCGGCGGTGCGGGCAGCGCTGGCGAGAGCCGCCCGCGGCGAGCTGACGTTCTCCGACCAGGAGATCGCCGAGCTGGCCATCGCACTCGAGCTCGCCGACGTCAGGGACGCCTGTCTCGCGACAGCGCTGCCGCCGGGCGGCCCGCGCGCGGCCACGGCGGAGCGGCTGTGGCTCGCTCTCGTGCGGGCCACGCCGAAGCCGGAGCGCGCGCAGGTGGCGAGCCTGCTCGCCTATTCGGCCTACGTGAGGGGAGACGGGCCGCTGGCCGGCATGGCCGTCGAGAGGGCGCTGGATGCCCATCCCGAACATGTCCTGGCCGGCCTGCTGGGGCAGGCGCTGGCCCACGCGATGCCGCCCGCGAAGCTCGCCAGGCTCGGCGGCACGTGCGATGCCTCTCCGTTGTGGGGGCCTGAGGACGGCGAAGAGCCGCCTACGCGGGGTTCGCCGCCCTGCGGTCCTGGGTGAACCGCCACGCGTCGGCGACCATCCCGGTGAGGTCAGCGCGCTCTGGCTTCCAGCCCAGCGCGGTCCTGGCGCCCTCGCTCGAGGCCACCAGCACCGCCGGGTCACCCGGCCGGCGCTGTCCGACCACGGCGGGGATCGGGTGGCCGGTCACCTCTCGGCAGGCCTCGATCACCTGGCGCACCGAGAAACCGGTGCCGTTGCCCAGGTTGTAGATCTGGTGCTCGCCGGCGCGGGCGTGCTCCACCGCCAGCAGGTGGGCGTCGGCGAGGTCGGTGACGTGGATGTAGTCGCGGACCGCTGTGCCGTCGTCGGTGGGGTAGTCGTCGCCGTAGATCTGCGCCTGGGCACGGTCGCCGGTGGCGACCTGCAGCACGAGCGGGATCAGGTGCGTCTCGGTGGCGTGTCGCTCACCGTAGCGCCCGTACGCACCCGCGACGTTGAAGTAGCGCAGGCTCACCGCGGCGAGCCCGTGGGCCCGCGCGTAGCTGGTGATCGCGTGGTCGATGGCGAGCTTGGTCGCACCGTAGGTGTTGGTTGGCCGGGTGGGCGCGGTCTCCCGGATGGGGCTCGTGTCGGGTTCGCCGTAGGTCGCGGCCGTGGAGGAGAAGACGAGGCGCGGCGTGCCGTGGGTGCGCATCGCGTCGAGCAACCGGAGGGAGGTGAGCACGTTGCCGCGCCAGTAGGTACCGGGGTCCTGCATCGACTCGCCGACGAGCGACTTCGCCGCGAAGTGCAGCACACCGTCGAAACCCTGAGCCAGCAACGTTTCGGCGACCTCGGCCGCGTCGCCGCGGATGAACTCCGCGCCCTCGGGCACGGCGTCCTCGTGGCCGGTGGACAGGTCGTCGACGACGGTGACGGCGTGGCCGGCCTCGACGAGCCGGGCCGCGCACACGCTGCCGATGTAGCCGGCTCCACCCGTGACGACCAGTTTCATGGGCTTGGCGGACGGTGCCGCGTCGGTGGGCATCTGCTCGGGGCCTTCCTCGTTGCGACTACGGATCGGGGTGCTCGGCGGCCACGCCACGAGCGGGGCCTGTGCCGAAGCTGAGCGCGGGCTGGTGTGCCGCTGTGCCCGGCCGGTTCCTGGAACGGGGGTGCCGGTGTGGGCTTTCCCGATGGTGACACCCGCCACCGGGGATCGCCGGACGCGGGCACGGAGCACAGTGTGCACCCCGCCCGTGGCGGGCAGGGATCAGGGTCGGTCCTGGCCCGCGCCCGCCGAGGGGACCGCGGTGAACAGCCGTGGCTTGCGGTACCCGGCCTGCTCGAACGCCGCGTTGACCGCGTTCTCCACGGCCTGCTGGTCGGTGTCGCGGACGAGCGCGATCGCCGAGCCGCCGAAGCCACCGCCGGTCATGCGGGCGCCGAGTGCACCCGCCTCGCGGGCGGAGTCGACGGCGAGGTCGAGCTCGGGACACGAGATGCGGTAGTCGTCGCGCATGCTGACGTGCGAGGCGTCGAGCACCGGGCCGATGTCGGCCATCCGGCCTTCTCGCAGGAGCCGGGCGACCTCGACCACGCGGTCGTTCTCGGTGACGACGTGGCGCACGAGAGGCGCCAACTCGGCGGGGAGCGTGCCGAGCGCCGACGACAGGCCGTCGCCGGTGACCTCGCGCAGCGCCTCGACGCCGAGCAGCTCGGCGGCCCGCTCGGTGCCCCGCCTGCGCTCGCCGTAGCCGGACTCGCCGTGCGCGTGCTTGACGCGGGTGTCGATCACGAGTACGCGCAGGCCGGCGCCCTCGGCGTCGAAGGGGACCTGCTCGCTTTCGCCGGAACGCACGTCGAGGAACAGCACGTGGCCCTCGACGCAGCACAGCGACGCGGTCTGGTCGAGCACGCCGGTCGGCACGCCGACGAACTCGTTCTCGGCGCGCTGTGCCCAGCGGGCGATCTCGGCGCGGCGGGCCCGGTCCGGGTCGCCGTGGCCCGCGAGGCCCAGAAGGGCCAGCGCGACGGCGCACTCGATCGCGGCCGACGACGACAGGCCCGCGCCCGTGGGCACGTCACCCGCGATCACCAGATCGGCGCCGCCGTCGATGCCGTGCTCGCGCAGCACCCACGCGACACCGGCAGGGTAGGCGGCCCAGCCGTCGGGCTCGCCGGGGCACAGGTCCGGGATCCGCACGGGGTCGGCCTGCTGGATGCGGCCGTCGGAACCGAGCGTCGCCAGGGTGAGAACCTTGTCGTCGCGCGGGGAACCCGCGGCGGCGAGGCGATGGGGCAGGGCGAACGGCAGCACGAAGCCGTCGTTGTAGTCGGTGTGCTCGCCGATCAGGTTGACCCGGCCAGGCGCCGACCACACACCGCACGGCTCGGTGCCGTGCAGGGTGCGGAACGCGCCGGCTGCCGCTTCGGCAGAGGTCACCGGGCCTGAGCCAGCACGGCGTGCAGCACCGACGCCGAGACCTGTGCCGAGTTGTGGTCGTCGGAGACCTCGACGGTGGAGCCACCGCCGTTGATCTTGCCGACGTGCACGGTCTGGCCGGGCACGATGCCCACGGACTTCAGCTCGGTCATCAGCGACTCGTCGAGCTGCACGTGCTCGGCGATGCGCCGGATCTCGACCTTGCCTCCGCCCGAGCGGGCCACCTCGTCCAGTCGCACCAGGTCGGCCTCGGCCGGCGGCGCGGGCTCGCCCTCGCCCAGCTTGTCGAGGCCGGGGATCGGGTTGCCGTACGGAGAGGTGGTCGGGTGGTCGAGCAGCTGCACGAGCTTGCGCTCGACGGCCTCGCTCATGACGTGCTCCCAGCGGCACGCCTCGTTGTGCACGTGCTCCCACTCCAGGCCGATGACGTCCACGAGCAGCCGCTCGGCGAGGCGGTGCTTGCGCATCACGGCGATGGCCAGCTCCCGGCCGTGGTCCGTCAGCTGGAGGTGCCGGTCGTCGGCCACCACCACCAGCCCGTCACGCTCCATACGCGCCACCGTCTGGCTCACGGTCGGGCCGCTCTGCTGCAACCGCTCCGCGATTCGCGCGCGCAGCGGCACGACACCCTCTTCCTCGAGCTCGTAGATGGTGCGCAAGTACATCTCGGTGGTGTCGATGAGATCGTTCACGCCTGTCCCCTTTGTTCGCGTTGCTCATGGTAGTCGTTGTGCCCGACAGTTACGGCAGGCGATCACGTAACGACGGCCCGCTGGTCAGCGGGCCGCCCACGGTGCGTGACCGGCCGGGCCCGGAGGAGGATGACCGCATGCGTTCCGTCATCACGACAGCCGAACTCGCGGATCTGCTCGACGCGCCCGAGGGGGACCGCCCCACGGTGCTCGACGTGCGCTGGCGCCTCACCGGCCCGCCGGGTGCGGAGTCCTACCTGGCCGGGCATGTGCCTGGCGCCGTGTACGTCGACGTGGACTCGGAGCTCGCGGCCCCACCGGGGCCGGGCGGCAGGCACCCGCTGCCGGACCCGGCCGCGCTGCAGCGGGTGCTGCGCGCCGCCGGGGTGCGCGAGGGGCACCTTGTCGTCGCCTACGACGACGGCGACTCGTCGGTGGCCGCGCGGGCATGGTGGCTGCTGCGCTGGGCAGGCCACGCCCAGGTCGCCGTGCTGGACGGCGGCTTCGCCGTGTGGGAGGCCGAGGGCAGGCCCGTCACGACCGAGGAGCCGGAGCCGTCTGAGGGCGACCTCGAGGTCCGCCCCGGCGGCCTGCCCGTGCTGGACGCCGACGCCGCCGCGGCGCTCGCCCGCGAGGGCGTGCTGCTCGACGCGAGGGCACCGCAGCGCTACACGGGCGAGACGGAGCCCATCGACCCGCGCGCGGGCCACATCCCGGGCGCCCGCAACGCCCCGTTCGCCGCACACGTCGGGACCGACGGGCGCTGGCGTTCGCCGGAGGAGCTCGCCGAGCACTTCGCGGCGCTCGGCGTGGGTGACGGCGTGCCGGTGGGGGCCTACTGCGGCTCCGGGATCACCGCCAGCTCGATCGTGCTGGCGCTGGAGGTCGCGGGCAGGAGTGAGCCCGCCGCGCTGTACACGGGGTCGTGGTCGAACTGGTCGGCCGACCCAGCGAGGCCCGCGGCGACCGGTCCCGAACCCGGCTAGTACCCGGCTGCGCCCACCCGTCGCCCACCCCCGGCCCCGCAAGGACGTGTTCTGCGCGGCGGTATGCCCTCCCGTCACCCGGCCGCCACCCCCCAAGGACGCGCTCCGCGCGGCTACCCTCCTCTTATGTCGCCCTCCGCCGTCGTCTGGGACCCCGCACTGCTCGGCTACGACCTCGGTGGCGAGCATCCCTTCAACCCGGTCCGCCTGCACCTCACGATCAAGCTCGCGACCGCGCTGGGGGTGCTGGAGGACGTGCCTCTGCTCGTGCCCGAGCCGGCGACCGAGGCCGAGCTGTACCGCGCGCACGCCGCGGAGTACCTCGAAGCGGTGAAGCAGGCGCCCATGGCGAGCTGGAACGTCGGGCACGGGCTCGGCACGAGCGACAACCCGATCTTCACGAACATGCACGAGGCGGCGTCGCTGGTCGTCGGCTCGACGATGCTCGGCGCGCGCTGCATCGCCGAGGGCAAGGCCCGGCGGGCGGTGAACATCGCGGGCGGGCTGCACCACGCCATGCGCGACCGCGCGTCCGGCTTCTGCGTCTACAACGACCTGTCGGTGGCCATCTCGTGGCTGCTGGACAACGGGTTCGACCGCATTGCCTACGTCGACACCGACGTGCACCACGGCGACGGCGTGCAGGCCGCCTTCTACGGCGACCCCCGCGTGCTGACGATCTCGCTGCACCAGCACCCCTTCACGCTGTTCCCCGGCACCGGGTACTCCAGCGAGATCGGGGTCGAGGGCGCCGAGGGCAGCGCCGTGAACATCCCGTTGCCGCCGAGGACGAAGGACGCGGGCTGGCTGCGGGCCTTCCACGCGGTGGTGCCGTCGCTGCTCGCCGAGTTCCGCCCGCAGCTGCTGGTGAGCCAGTGCGGCGTCGACTCCCACGAGGAGGATCCGCTCGCCGACCTGGCGCTCACCGTCGACGGTCACCGCACGATCTACCGCACGCTGCGCGAGCTCGCCGACACCCACGCCGACGGCAGGTGGCTCGCGGTCGGCGGCGGTGGCTACCAGCTGATCCGCGTGGTGCCACGGTCGTGGACCCACCTGATCGCGACCGTCCTCGACCGCGACGTGGATCCGGAAACCCCGCTGCCGGCCGAGTGGTCGGACCTGGTGCGCGAGGCGGCGCCGAGGGCGGAGCTGCCGCTGAGCATGACCGACGGCGGGGACACCGGGTTCGCGCCCTGGGGCGACGGGCTCGACGACGCCGTCGACGTGGCGGTCCGGGACACCCGCAGGGCGGTGTTCCCGCTGCACGGCCTGGATCCGGACGATCCGAGGGACTGATCGAGATGGCGAGCGACACCGGCGAGCGGAGCTTCGACCCGTTCGGCTACCCGCGCCAGTGGGAGGCCGACGTCCTGCTCTCCGACGGCGGAACCGTCCACTTGCGACCCGTGGTGCCGACGGACGCCGACGGGCTGGTGGCGCTGCACGGCCGGCTGTCCGACCGCACGCGCTACCTGCGCTACTTCGGCGCCTACCCGCGCATCCCGGCGAGGGACCTGGAGCGTTTCTCCACGGTCGACCACCACGACCGCGTGGCGTTCGTGGCGCTGCTCGGCGACGACGTGGTCGCCGTGGGCCGGTACGAGCGACTGGACGCCGAGTCGGCCGAGGTCGCGTTCGTGGTCGACGACGCGCACCAGGGCAGGGGCCTCGGGTCGATCCTGCTCGAGCACCTCGCCGCCGCCGCTTCGGAGCGGGGTCTGCGCCGGTTCGTCGCCGAGGTGCTCGCCGAGAACTCCGCCATGATCCGCGTGTTCCGCGACGCCGGTTACCAGGTGAGCCGCGCTTTCGAGGAGGGCGTGGTGCACCTGGAGTTCGACATCGATCCCACCGAGGAGTCGCTGGCCGTGGCGCGCGCCCGCGAGCAGGCCGCCGAGGCACGCAGCGTGCACAACCTGCTCCACCCCCGTTCGGTCGCCGTCATCGGCGCGTCCACCGACCCGACCAAGATCGGCTACGCGGTGCTGAGCAACCTGCTCTCGGCCGACTTCGCCGGCACGGTGTACCCGGTGAATCCCGAGCACGCCTCCGTGCGCGGTGTGCGGGCGTACAAGTCGGTGCTGGAGATCCCTGACCCGGTGGACCTGGCGATCGTCGCCGTGCCCGCCGGCCAGGTGGAGTCGGTGCTCGACGGCGCGCTCGCCAAGGGCGTCAAGACACTCGTGATCGTGTCGGCGGGCTTCGGCGAGGCCGGGCCGCACGGGCAGCATGCCGAGCTGCGGCTCGTCGGCGAGGCCAGGGCACACGGGATGCGCGTGGTGGGTCCGAACGCGCTCGGCGTGCTCAACACCGACCCGCGCGTGCGGCTCAACGCCACGCTCGCGCCCCGGCTGCCCAAGCGGGGTCGCACGGGCTTCTTCTGCCAGTCCGGTGCGCTGGGCACCGCGATCCTCGCCGACGCCGAGGCGCGCGGGCTCGGGCTCTCGACGTTCGTCTCGGCCGGTAACCGCGCCGACGTCTCCGGCAACGACCTGCTCCAGTACTGGGAGACGGATCCGAGAACCGACCTCGTGCTGCTGTACCTGGAGTCCTTCGGCAACCCGCGCAAGTTCGCGCGCCTGGCCCGCAGGCTCGCCCGCAGTAAGCCGATCGTGGCGGTGAAGTCGGGGCGGCACGCGGTGCGCCCGCAGCTGGCCGCCACGTCGACCGACATCGACGAGTCGAGCGTGCAGGCGCTGTTCGAGCAGGCCGGTGTCGTGCGGGTGGACTCGCTGGCCCAGCTGTTCGACACCGCGCTCCTCTTCGCCCACCAGCCGTTGCCAACGGGCTCGCGCGTCGCGATCGTCGGCAACTCCAGCGCGATCGGGCTGCTCGCCGCCGACACCGCGCGGGCGCAGGGGCTGCGGCTCGGGATCGACCCGGTGGACGTCGGGCCGCAGGCGTCGCCGGAGCAGTTCGCCGCCGCCGTGGGGGAGGCGCTGGACTCGCCGGAGGTCGACGCGCTCGTCGTGGTGTTCGTGCCCCCGGTGGCGATTCCCGGCACGGCGTACGCGCGGGCGCTGCGCGAGACCGTCACGGCGAGGGAGGACACGGTCCAGAAGCCGATCGTCTCGACGTTCCTCGCCGCCGAGGGGGTGCCCGCCGAGCTGGCGGTGCCGGGCGAGGACGGGGCTCCCTCCGCGGGGTCGATCCCGAGCTACCCGAGCCCGGAGCGGGCGGTGAACGCTCTCGCCCGTGTCGTGCGCTACGCGGCGTGGCGGCAGCGACCGCAGGGGACGATCGTGCGCCCGGCGGGGCTGCACGTCGAGCAGGCACAGGGGATGGTCCGAGAGCTGCTGGCCGACGACCACAACCGGGTGCTCACCGACGACGAGGTGGTGCGGCTGCTCGCGTGCTACGGCATCGAGGTGGTGCCGTTCCGCCTCGTCACCAACGCCGACGGGGCCGTGGCGGCGGCGGAGGAACTGGGCTACCCGGTGACGCTCAAGGCGTACGACGACCGGCTGCGCGGCAGGCCGGACCTGGCGGGGGTGCGGCTGGACCTCACGTCGGAGGACTCGGTGCGCGTCAGCTACCGCGACCTGCGGGAGGTCTCCGGGGCCGAGGAGGTGTACGTGCAGCGCATGGCGCCGAAGGGCGTGTCGTGCGTGATCGGGCTGCAGGACGACCCTTCGTTCGGCACGCTCGTCTCCTTCGGGCTTTCCGGCGTGGTGAGCACGCTGCTCGGCGACCAGGCATTCCGCGCGGTGCCGCTCACCGACGTCGACGCCGCGACGATCGTGCGCGAGCCCAAGACCGCGCCGCTGTTGACCGGTTACCGGGGCGATGAGCCCGCCGACCTCGCCGCGTTGCAGGACATGGTGCTGCGCGTGGCGGCGCTGGCCGAGGACAACCCGGAGGTGCGCTCGCTGTCGCTCGACCCGATCCTCGCCTCGCCGGACGGAGCGTTCGTGACCAACGCGCGCATGGTGCTCGGCCCGCCGCCGTCCCGCCCCGACTCGGGGCCGCGCAGGCTGCGCCCCATCACCGCCCCGGAGGACTAGCGAGCGTTGCGGGTGGCGGGCGGCGGAACGCCAGGCCCGCCGGCCGGCACGACCACCGCCGCTCATCGCGGCGTTGGCGCCGGTCGACGGCGCGGGCGAAAGCGGTGCCATTTCCGAAGCGGGCTCTAGCGGCGCCTCCCCGGCAGGAGGTCGAGGAGCTGCCGCGCGTGGCCCGGCAGCTCCGTGTCCGCCAGCCCCCCGAGGATGTCCCGCAGTGGCAGGGGCCGGTCGACGAGGACCGCGTAGTTGGACAGCAGCCGGGTTGGCACCAGCGTGTCGAGCTCGGCCTCGCTCAGCGCCGGACCGAGCGCGCAGAGGGCCTCACCCTGGAGGCGGACACGCTCCCGGAGCCCGCTGTTGCCGCCCGCGAGCCCGATGACGCGCTCCAGGGTCCAGAGTTCCTGTGCGAGCCGGTTGTCGTAGGTCGTGTGCGATCCCGCGGCGACGGCCGAGGTGGTGGCGATGGTCGTGGCGCTGACAAGTGAGACGTGCGCCAGGATCTGGTCGGCGTTCCACTCGCCGCGCGGCGGGGCCGGGCTGGGGTCGGCGGAGCCGGCGACGGTGGCGGCGGCGTCCAGCAGCGTGCGGTAGGCGGCTCGCAGTGAGTCGGTGTCCATGGTGTCCTCGCCTCTCGGGGACCCCACTATGCGGGCCGCCGCCCGCGCCCTGTCAAACGGCGGGTCAGAACGCCGAGGGCCGCATCGCGTAGACGTAGCGTTTCCCGGGGTACTCGGTGAGGCCCCACAGCTGCTGTTGCGGGCCCCGGTAGGAGAGGTCCTCCGGGCCGATCGGCTGGGCGCCGCTGTGCTTGGCCGGTCCGCTGCTCGCCGTGAACGTGTACACCGACCCGCGCGAGCCCGAGCCCGCGCTCGCCGACACCAGGAACTGGCCGTTGATCGCCGTCGCGCCCTGCATGCTGGCGATGTCGGTGCGGTAGGCCTCGGTGGCGTGGGTGTAGCCGTCGGCCGACTCCTTGAACTTGCGGTCGGTGTGGTCGATCGGGAAGCGCACGACGCGCGAGCCGGTGCCGTCAGCGTTGTACTCGGGCACGATCACGCTGTCGGGCGTGCTGGTCCGGTCCAGTGAGGCCGCCGAGTAACGCAGCCGCGCGACGCCGTTCGTGGTGGACGCCGTGAACTTCTGCGCCTGCGGAAGCACGTAGGCGTAGTTGAAGGCGTGATAGCTGCCGTCGGACTGCCTGCCGATCTTGGACTCGTCACCGGTCGAGACCTTCCACACGTGGCGCAGGTCGAACGCGCGGAACCCGCCCCACGTGTCGGCCGAGTAGAGGTAGTGGCCGTAGGTGAAGATGCCGCCCGCGTGCACGGTCACCGGGCGGAAGTCCGGCTGGCCCGCCGAGTTGGTGTACGGCTCGACGAGCAAGACGTGCCGGTACTTCGGCGCCGAGGGCGTCGCGTAGTCCACGAACGAGACGCGGACTCCCTTGTTGGTCCCGGAGCCGTTGTAGTACCAGCTCACGAAGAGGGCGGTGCGGCCATCGTAGGTGCCGCTGCCGTAGGCGTCGGCCGTGGTGCTGATGCCCTGCGGGTACCAGTCGGCCGTGCCGTCGTCGCCCGACTGCCAGCAGAACGCCGCCACCTGGCCGGTGGCGGAGGGGTCGCATCCGCTCGTGGTGCCGGTGCGGTTGGCGCTGTCCAGCACGGCGGGCAGCGACGCGTTCGGCAGCGCGTCGTCGAGCTTCGCGATCACGGAGTTGTAGGCGCCCTCGGCGAGGCGGAAGTCGCCGGCCGTGAGCTTGACCGGTGCGGCACTCGCCGAGGGGGCGGACACCACGGACACGGAAAGCAGAGCGGAGAGGGCGCAGAGCAGTCCACGGCTTCGCATGTGCGTCACGGTAGGGCAGATCCGTCCCGCGCGGGGCGTACTTCGTAGATCGGCACCGCACCCGGTCTGGACCAAACCGGTTCGGAGCAGTGCACGCCCTCGGCGGCAAGCCGGCGTTTCACCACCTTGAACGTGGCCGTCCTCGGAAGTTCGTCGACAATCCGCACGAAGCGTGGTAGCTGCTTGGGGCCGAGATCGGGCTGCGTGGCGAGGAACTCGCCGAACTCGCCGGGCGTCAGCTGGGCGCCCGGCTCGGGCACCAGCGCGGCCATCACCTCGTCGCCGACCCGGCCTGGCACCGCGTACACGGCGGCCTCCGCCACCGCCGGATGTCGCAGCAGCACGCGCTCGATCGGCGCCGTTCCGAGGTTCTCGCCGTCGACGCGCAGCCAGTCTCCTTGCCGGCCCGCGAAGTAACAGAATCCCTGTTCGTCGGTGTAGGCGAGATCGCCCGTGTGGTACCGGCCGTCCCGCAGCCGCTCCTCGGTCGCGCCCGGGTCGCCGTAGTAGCCGGCGAACCATCCGGCCCCGGTGGTGTTGACCAGCTCGCCCACGGCCTCTGCGGCGTTGAGCAGCGTGCCGTCCTGGCCGAACCGCGCGGGCGGGCACGGCGCGCCGGTGTCGGGATGCAGCACCTCGACACCGGGTGTCGGCCTGCCGAGGGAGCCCGGCGGGGTGTCCGGTGTGCGCGCGAATCCGACGCCGCCCTCGGTGGACCCGAACGCGTCCACCACGCGGCAGCCGAACCGCTCGGCGAACGCGGTGAGGTCGGCCTCCGCTCCCTCGTTGCCGTACACGACGCGCAGCGGGTTGTCGGAGTCGTCTGGGCGCCGCGGCGTGCTGAGCACGTAGGACAGCGGGGTGCCGACGTAGTTCGCGTACGTGGCTCCGAACCGGCGGACGTCGTCGAGGAAGCCCGAGGCGGAGAACCGGCGGCGCAGCGCGATGGTGGCACCGGCGGCCAGGCCGACCGCCCAGCCGGCCATGATCGCGTTGGAGTGGAACATCGGCATCGCGACGTAGACGGTGTCCGTTGTGGACAGCGCGAATCGCTCGGCGAGCATCCGGCCGGGGAAAGCGATCTTGCCGTGCGTGCAGCGCACCGCCTTCGGATCGCCGCTCGTCCCGGAGGTGTAGATGAGCATGAGCAGGTCGTCCGGCTCCGAGGGCACCGGTTCGGCCGCAGCGCCCGCGTGCGCGGCCAGCAGGTCCGTCCACTCCGGACCGTCGAGGTCGAGCACGGGCACGCCGACGTCCGCCAGCAGCGGCACGTACTTCGCCTCGGCGAGCACGAACTGGCAGTCGGCGAGCCGGACGTCGCGCGCCAGCGCCTCGCCCCGGCGTGTCGGGTTCAGCCCCGCGAGCACGGCGCCCGACAGCGCCGCGCCGCCGAGCAGGAACGCGAACGACGGCACGTTGTCCGCGAGCACGCCCGCGTGCGGCGGGGAGCCGGGCCGCAGCAGCGCGCGCAGGAGCGCGCCGTGGGCGGCGCTCTCGCGCACGCATTCGGCCCACGTCCAGGCGCGGTCGGCGAACCGCAGCCCGGCGTGCTCGTCGCCGGCCCTGGCCAGCAGCAGCTCGGTGACCGTGGGGACGGCGCTCATGCGAGCAGCGAGCCGAGGTGACGCAGGTGCGCGGTCGCGCCACCGAGGGCGAACTCGGTGCGTTTGGCCGCGACGAAGTAGCGGTGCACCGGGTGGTCGACGTCGATGCCGACGCCGCCGTGGACGTGCACGACGGTGTGTGCGACGCGGTGCCCGGCCTCGGCCGCCCAGTACTTGGCGGTGGCGACCTCCTCGGCGGCGTCCTCCCCTTCGCTGAGCCGCCACGCCGCCTGCCACAGGGTCAGCCGCACCGCCTCGACGTCGAGGTGGGCGTCCGCGAGCCGGTGCCGCACGGCCTGGAAACCGCCGATCGGCTGCCCGAACTGCCTGCGCTCGCGGGCGTACTCCGCCGTGAGCTCCACCGCCCGTTCGAGCACGCCGAGCTGGAACGCGCAGAGCCCGGCCGTGGCGCGGGCTCGCAGCCACGCCGCCGCGGGCGCTGGCAGCACCGCGCTCGCGCGCGCGTCGGTGGCCTCGACGAGCGCGGCGTCGGCGTGGTCCACGGCCGCCTGCGGGGACACCGTGAGGTCGTTGGCGTCCACCACGGCCACGACGTCGCCGTCGGCCGCCGTGGCCTGCACCAGGAAACCGTCGGCGAACGCCCCGAAGGGCACCGCGGGCTGCGCGCCGGAGATCCGCGTGCCCGCCTCGCCGCGTTCGGCGGTGAACCCGGTGGGCGCACCGGTGTCGGGCAGCGCCACGGCGAGCACGCGCTCGCCGCGCAGCACGGGAACGAGCCAGCGTTCGGTCAGCTCAGGGCTGCCGAACTCGGCGAGCGTCGCGGCCGCCGCGGCGATGCTGGGCAGGTAGGGGACCGGTGCGACGGCGCGCCCCAGCTCGGTGAGGATCGAGCACTGTTCGAGCACCCCGAAACCGCCCCCGCCGACCGATGAGGGCAGCGCGGCGTCGAGTACGCCCGCCCTCGCCAAAGCCGTCCACAGTGGGCGGTCGAAGCCGCCGGAGCCCGCAGGGCCCAGCGACTCCGGGCTCACGTGGTCGCCGGCGATGCGGCGGGTCAGCGCGGCGAGGTCCTGCTGTGCTTCGGTGAGTGCGAAGTCCATGATCCCTCCGGGGTCAGCGGCTGACGGGCAGGCCGAGTGCGGTCGCGGCGACGATGTCGCGCTGGATCTCGTTGGTGCCGCCGCCGAAGGTGAGGATCAGCGCCGACCGGTGCGCGCGCTCGATCCGCCCGCGCAGCAGCGCGCCCGGCGAGCCCTCGCGCACCACCGCTCCCGCGCCGAGCACCTCCATGAGCAGCCGGTAGGCCTCCGTGGCGAGTTCCGTGCCGAACACCTTGGTCCCCGACGCCTCGGCGGGGCTCAGCTCGCTCTGGGCGGCGGCCCAGGCGATCCTCCAGTTGCGCAGCTTGAGGTACTCGGTGTGGGCGTGCACGCGGGCGAGGTGCGTGCGGACCCATTCGGCGTCGATCACGCGGCTGCCGTCGGGCTGCTTGGTCTCGCGTGCCCAGGCGAGCACGTCGGCGAGCGCCGACGCGAGCGGGGCGGCTGAGGTCAGCGCGACGCGCTCGTGGTTGAGCTGGTTGGTGATCAGCGGCCAGCCCGCGTTCTCCTCCGCGATGCGCGCGCTGACCGGCACGCGGACGTCGTCGTAGTAGGTCGCGCTCGTGCCCGGCCCGGCGACCGTGCGCACCTTGGTCCACGAGAACCCTTCGGCCGAGGTGGGCACCACGAGCATGCTGAGCCCCTTGTGCCGGGGCGCGTCGGGATCCGTCCGGGCGGCGAGCCACACGTAGTCGGCGTACTCGATGAGGCTCGTCCACATCTTCTGCCCGTTGATCACGTACTCGTCGCCGTCGCGCACGGCCCGCGTGCGCAGCGACGCGAGGTCGGTGCCCGCGCCGGGCTCGGAGTAGCCGATCGAGAAGTGCAGCTCGCCCGCGGCGATCCTCGGCAGGTAGAACGCCTTCTGCTCCTCGGTGCCGAATCGCATGATCGTCGGGCCGACCGTGTTGATCGTGAGGAAGGGGACCGGCACCCCGGCGATGGCCGCCTCGTCGGTGAAGACGAGCTGGTCGAGCATCGAGCGCTCCTGCCCGCCGTAGGCCTCCGGCCAGCCGATCGCGAGCCAGCCGTCCCGGCCCAGCTGACGCACGATCTCCTTGTACGCCACGCCATCGCCGTACTCGCCCCCGCCGGCTACGCCCTCATTGGCGGTGCCCCCACTGCCCTCGCTGGCGAGCCCCTCGCGACGTTCGGGCGTCATCAGCTCGGCGAAGTACTCCCGGAGGTGGGCGCGTAGCCGTTCCTGCTCGGATGTGAAACCGATCCGCATCTGATCCTCCCGCTCGCGCGTTGGGCATGGTGCCGGGCTCGTCCGCCGGGCTAGTGTAGAACAGGTTCTAGTTCTTCGAGGAGGTCGGACATGAAGGTGGAGGTCGACCGGGACCTGTGCGAGGCCAACGCGGTCTGCGTGGGGATCGCGCCGGGGGTGTTCGAGCTGGATGACGACGACGAACTGCGCATCGTCCGGGCCGAGGTGCCAGAAGGCCAAGTAGAACTTGTTTCTCAAGCGATCGACGCCTGCCCAAGGAATGCCCTGTTCAAGAGCCGCTGATTGAGGCTTGCCCTAAACGAGAACAGATTCTAGTCTTGCGGCAAACGCGGGCCAAGGGCGGCTCGCGGTGACCTGGCGGGAGGCAGCCGGAGTGAGAGCAGCCGTACTGAACGCGATCGGCGACGAGAAGCTCGAGCTGCGCGACGACGTCACGACGGTGGACCCGGGCCCCCACGAGGTCCGGATCCGCGTGCGCGCATCGGGCATCTGCCACAGCGACCTGTCCGCGATGGACGGCACCCTGCCGGCGCTCGCGCCGGGCATCATCGGCCACGAGGGCGCCGGTGAGGTGCTCCAGGTGGGCGAGGGCGTCGAGCACCTCGCGCCCGGCGACCACGTCACCGTGTCGTTCGTGCCGCCCTGCGGCAGCTGCCCGAGCTGCCTGCGCGGCGAGCCGAACCTGTGCGCGGTCCACGCGATCGCGGCGTTCACCTCGCCCCGGTTCAAGCAGGGCGACACTCCGGTCTTCGGCTACGCCGGGCTCGGCACCTTCGCCGAGGAGGTGGTGGTGCCCGCCTCGGGTGCTGTCAAGGTCGACCAGGACGTGCCGTTCGAGACCGCGGCGCTCATCGCGTGCGGCGTGCTCACCGGCGTCGGGGCCGTGCTCAACACCGCGAAGGTCACGCCGGGCTCCGCGGTCGTGGTGATCGGATGCGGCGGCGTCGGGATCTCGGTGCTCCAGGGCGCGCGCATCGCCGGTGCCACGACGATCGTCGCGGTTGATCCCGTCGAGGCCAAGCACGACGTCGCCCGCCGCTTCGGCGCCACGCACGCGACGACGCCGGAGGGGCTCGCCGGGCTCAAGGAGTCGCTGACCGGCGCCGAGGGCTTCGACCACGCCTTCGACGTGGTCGGCCTGCCCGCCACGATCCGCTCCGCGTGGGACAACGCCCGCCGCGGCGGCTCAGTGATCATCGTCGGCGCTGGCAAGGCCGACGCGATGGTGCAGTTCAGCGCACAGGAGCTGTTCCTGCACGACAAGAAGATCCTCGGCTCGTTCTACGGCTCCGCGCACGTGCACCGTGACACCGCGCGGATGCTGAAGTTCTGGCGGGCCGGACTGCTCGACCTCGACGGCATGATCTCCCGTCGCCTCGGCTTCAGCGAGATCAACGACGGCCTCGGCGTGCTGCGCCAGGGCACCAGCGACGTCATCCGCCAGGTGGTGACCCTCGGGTGAGCTCCGTGAGCCTTGAGGGCAGGACCGCCGTCGTCACCGGAGCGGGCGCGGGGCTCGGGCGCGCGGAGGCGCTCGCGCTCGCGTCGGCCGGTGCGGCGGTGGTGGTCAACGATGTCGGGGACGGCGCCGCGCGGACCGTCGCCGACATCGAGGCAGCCGGTGGCAAGGCGCTCGCGGTCACCGGCGACGTCGGCGAGCGCGAGACCGCCGACGCGCTGCTCGCCGCGGCGACCGAGCACTTCGGCGGGCTGGACGTGCTCGTCAACAACGCGGGCGTGCTGCGTGACCGGATGCTGTTCTCGATGTCGGACGAGGAGTGGGACACCGTGCTCCGCGTCCACCTCCGTGGGCACTTCCTGCTCTGCCGCGGCGCGGCGGCGTACTGGCGTGGAAAGTCCAAAGTGGAGGGCGGACCGGTGTACGGCCGGATCGTCAACACCGCGTCGGAGGCGTTCCTCGTCGGCTCCCCAGGCCAGCCCAACTACAGTGCCGCGAAGGCGGGCATCGCAGCGCTCACGGTGTCGAGCGCGCGGGCGCTCGCCCGCTACGGCGTGCGCGCCAACGCCATCTGCCCCCGGGCGCGGACCGCGATGACCGAGGAGGTCTTCGGCGACGCGCCCGCCGAGGGCGTCGACCCGCTGTCGGTGGACCACGTCGCCCCGTTCGTCGCCTACCTCGCCTCGCCCGCGGCCGAGGCGATCAACGGCCAGGTTTTCGTGGTGCACGGCGGCATGGTCGCGCTGCTCAAACCACCGGAGGTGGAACGGCGCTTCGACACGGCGGGCGGCACGTGGACCACCGCCGAGCTCGCCGAGCACGTCGGCGGGTACTTCGCCGACCGCGACCCCGATCGGATGTTCGCAGCCAACGACGTTCTGACGCTTCCCTAGGGAGAACACATGACGCTCACCGTGCAGCCGCACCGCGAGTCGGTGGGGCTCAAGGCAGGCCAGCTCCTCATCGACGGCTCCTGGGGCCCGTCCGAGAGCGGCGCCACCTGGACCCACCACCACCCGGCGACCGGCGAGGAGGTGGGCGAGTTCGCCAAAGCCACCGCGGCCGACGTCGACGCCGCCGTCGCCGCCGCGAGGAAGGCGTTCGACTCGGGCAACTGGTCGCGCTCGCGGGCGGGGGTGCGCATCGGGCTGCTGCACCGCTACGCCGAGCTGCTGCGCAAGCACGCCGACGAGCTGCGCGCGCTGCAGGCGCTCGACAACTCGGTGCCGCTGTCCTTCGGCGGCATCTACGCCACGTCGGTGGGCGCCGCGGCGGACGTCTTCGACCACCACGCCGGGTGGGTCGACAAGCTCGGCGGCCAGACGCTGCCGCCGTACCAGGGTGGCGACCACCTCGCCATGACCTTCCGCGAGCCGATCGGCGTGGTGGCGGCGATCCTGCCGTGGAACGCGCCGTTCCTGCTCTTCGCGCAGAAGGTCGCCCCCGCGCTGGCGGCGGGCTGCACGATCGTGCTCAAGCCGTCCGAGTACTGCACGTTCTCCGTGCTGCGCATGGTGGAGCTGCTCGTCGAAGCCGGCCTGCCGGAGGGTGTGCTGAGCGTCGTCACCGGCACGGGCGAGGAGGTGGGCGAGGCGCTCATCAACCATCCGGACGTCGACAAGGTGAGCTTCACCGGCAGCCGCGCCGTCGGCAAGCGCATCGTCGAGGCCTCGGCGGGCACCCTCAAACGGGTCTCGCTCGAGCTCGGCGGCAAGAGCCCAGCCGTGGTGTTCGCCGACGCGCCCAACGTCGGCGTGGCCGCCGCGACCGTGGTCGGCGCCGTGACGATGGGCCTGTCCGGGCAGGCGTGCGTGGCCAACACGCGGGCGCTGGTGCACCGCGACGTCTATGACGAGTTCCTCGGCGCCGCGCAGGGCATGGCCGCCGCGGTGACCTACGGCGACCCGTTCGACCCGGCCGTGATCTCCGCGCCGCTCATCAACGAGCGTCAGCTCGACCGGGTGCTCGGCTACATCGAGCAGGGCAAGTCCGAGGGCAGGCTCGTCACCGGTGGCGAGCGGCTCGGCGGCGACCTGGCGGGCGGCAACTTCGTGGCGCCGACCATCTTCGCCGATGTCGCCAACTCGGCCACCATCGCGCAGGAGGAGATCTTCGGCCCCGTGCTCGCCGTGGTGCCCTTCGACGACGAGGATGAGGCGATCGCGCTCGCCAACGACACCGAGTACGGGCTCGGCGCGGGGCTGTTCACCGCCGACGTCCAGCGGGCCTTCCGGGTCACGCGCGCGCTCAGGGCGGGCACCGTGGGCGTGAACGGCTTCCAGATCGAACCGCATCTGCCCTTCGGCGGGTTCAAGCAGTCCGGGCTCGGCCGCGAGGGCGGGCTGTCGGCGATCGAGGCCTACACCGAGCTCAAGTCCGTGTTCATGCCCCTGACCGACGAGATGATGTGACGCGGGCATGGGCACGCTGGAGGGCAGGCTGAAGGGGAAGGTCGCGCTGATCACCGGCGCCGCGCGCGGGCAGGGTGCCGCCGCGGCGCGCCGGTTCGCCGCCGAGGGTGCCAAGGTGATGATCGCCGACGTGAACGACGCCGAGGGCAAGGCGCTCGCCGGTGAGCTCGGCGACCCTGCCGCCTACGCGCACCTCGACGTGGCCGAGGAGGACGACTGGGCGCAGGCCGTGGACCGCACGGTCGCCGAGTTCGGCACGCTCAACGTCCTGGTCAACAACGCCGGGGTGCTGCACTTCTCTCCGCTGGGCCAGACCACACTGGCCGACTACGAGCGGGTGATCAGAATCAACCAGGTCGGGGCGTTTCTCGGCATGCGCTCGGTCGTTGAACCCATGTCCACCGCGGGTGGCGGCTCGATCGTCAACGTGTCCTCTGTGGAGGGACTCGCCGGTATGCCGTTCCTGGTCGCCTACACGGCGAGTAAGTTCGCGATCAGGGGAATGACCAAGGTCGCCGCGCTCGAGCTCGGTGAACGCGGCATCAGGGTCAACTCACTGCATCCCGGCATGATCGACACCCAGATGGTGAGCGACGCGGCCGGGGGCGCCGAGGTGGACTTCTCGCGGGTGGCCCGCAGACTCGCACTGCAGCGGGTCGGGCGGCCGGAGGAGATCGCCGACGTGGCATTGTTCCTGGCCAGCGACGAGAGCTCGTACTGCACGGGGGGCGAGTTCGTGGCGGACGGGGGCGCCACGGCCACACACGCGCTGAAGCTGTGACCGAGTAGAGCCGCCGGAGGTCTGATGGGAGCCCAGCAGGGGTCGATGACGATCCCCGGCACCGCCGCGCTGGCACAGGTGGGCAGGCTCGCGACCCTGGCGTGGGAGGTGCTGCGCGCGATTCCGCGCAGGCCGTTCCAGACCAGGGAGTGGATCCAGCAGTGCTGGTTCTTCGCCAGCGTGACGATCCTGCCCACCGCGCTGGTCGCGATCCCGTTCGGCGCGGTGATCGCGTTGCAGCTCGGCTCGCTGACCCAGCAGATCGGCGCGCAGTCGTTCACCGGTGCCGCGAGCGCGCTCGCGATCGTGCAGCAGGCGAGCCCGCTGATCACGGCGCTGCTCGTGGCCGGGGCGGGCGGCAGCGCCGTCTGCGCCGACATCGGGGCGCGAAAGATCCGCGAGGAGATCGACGCCATGGAAGTGCTCGGCGTCAATCCCATCCAGCGGCTGATCGTGCCGAGGGTGCTCGCAGCGATCGTCGTGTCGGTGCTGCTGAACGGCCTGGTCAGCGTGGTCGGTGTGCTCGGCGGCTACTTCTTCAACGTCGTCATGCAGGGCGGCACGCCCGGTGCGTACCTCGCGAGCTTCAACGCGCTCGCGCAGCTGCCCGACCTCCTCATCAGTGAGATCAAGGCGTTCCTGTACGGCTTCGTCGCCGGCGTGGTGGCCGCGTACCGCGGACTCAACCCGGCGGGCGGCCCGAAGGGAGTCGGGGACGCGGTCAACCAGGCGGTGGTCATCACGTTCCTGCTGCTGTTCCTCATCAACGTCGCCCTGACCGCGATCTACCTCCAGATCGTCCCGCCGAAGGCGTTGTGATGAGCGGCGAGCCGACGGTGTCCGACCGCACCCTGGAGATCATCGCGCGTCCCGGCGCGAGCCTCGAGGGCTTCGGCAGGCAGCTCTCCTTCTACGCCAGGGCGCTCGCGTGGGCGCCGCGCACCGTGCGCCGCTACAGCCGCGAGATGCTGCGGCTGCTCACCGAGGTCAGCTTCGGCACGGGCGCGCTCGCCGTGATCGGCGGGACCCTCGGCGTGATGATCGGCATGACCCTGTTCACCGGTCTCATCGTCGGCCTGCAGGGCTACTCCGCGCTCGACCAGCTCGGCACCGCCGCGCTGACGGGGTTCATCTCGGCGTACTTCAACACCCGCGAGGTGGCGCCGCTCGCGGCGGGGCTCGCGCTGTCGGCGACCGTGGGTTGTGGGTTCACCGCCCAGCTCGGCGCCATGCGCATCTCGGAGGAGATCGACGCGCTGGAGGTGATGGGCGTGCCGAGCATGCCCTACCTCGTCACCACGCGGGTGCTCGCCGGGATCACCGCCGTGATCCCGCTCTACGCCGTCGGGCTGCTCTCCTCCTATCTGGCGTCACGGCAGATCACGGTGTGGTTCTACGGGCAGTCGGCCGGCACCTACGACCACTACTTCAACCTGTTCCTGCCACCAGAGGACGTGCTCTGGTCGTTCCTCAAGGTGATCGTGTTCAGCGCACTGGTGATCCTGTCCCACTGCTACTACGGCTACACCGCGAGCGGGGGACCGGCGGGTGTGGGCGTCGCGGTGGGCAGAGCGGTGCGGACGTCGATCGTGCTGATCGTGGTCATCGACTTCTTCCTGAGCCTCGCGATCTGGGGCTCCTCCACGACGGTGAGGATCTCCGGGTGAGGGCGACGCTGCTGCGCAGGCTCTGGCACCAGGTACTCGGCCTGGTGTTCCTGATCGTGGCGGCGTTGCTGCTCGCGCTGTGCGTGGCGATCTACAACAAGGTGTTCACCGACTACGTGGGCGTGCGGCTGGAGACCGACCACGTCGGCAACCAGATGCGCGTGGGCGCAGACGTGAAGGTGCGCGGCATGCTCGTCGGCGAGGTGCGCGCCATCGAGACCACCGGCGACGGCGCCGCGCTGGAGCTGGCGCTGCAACCGGAGAAGGTGGGCGTGATACCCGCGAACGTCTCCGCGAGGCTGCTGCCGAAGACCCTCTTCGGTGAGCGGTACGTCGCGCTGCAACCGCCGGAGCGGGCGGCCGAGCCGATCGCGGCCGGGGCCGTGATCGGCCAGGACCGCTCCAGCTCGGCGATCGAGCTGGAACAGGTGCTCAACGACGTGATGCCGCTCCTGCAGGCCGTGCAGCCGCAGAAGCTCTCCTCCACGCTCAACGCGGTGTCGACGGCCTTGGAGGGCCGCGGGGAGCAGTTCGGGGACACGCTTGTGCAGCTTTCGAACTACCTGGGCGAGCTGAACCCGTCGCTGCCGGACCTCAAGGCCGACATCACCGGTCTCGCCGACGTGGCGGACACCTACGACCGCGTGGCACCGGACTTCCTCCAGGCACTGTCCGATCTCACCACCACCACGCGCACGATCGTGGAGAAACAGCAGGCGCTGGGCGAGCTGTACGCGAGCGTCAGCACCGCTTCGGTGGACCTCGGCCGGTTCCTGGAGGTCAACCAGGACAACCTGATCGCGCTCACCAGCACCGTGCAGCCGACCCTCGACGTGCTCGCGAAGTACGCGCCGGAGTACCCGTGCCTGCTGCGTCAGCTCGCCGAGGCCGTGCCCCGCGCGGAGGAGGCGTTCGGCAAGGGCACCGACGAGATGAACCACGTGACGATCCGGATCACGGCCAGCCGCGGCAAGTACCTGCCCGGCCAGGACGAACCGCGCTACGACGACAAACGCGGTCCCCGCTGCTACCCGCAGGTGGAGCCGCCGGGCGCGTGGCCGCAGTACCCGCCCGACGGCCCCATCAAGGACGGCTCCACCCATCCGCCGCCGCCCAAGCGGGCCGGTTACGGCAGCGGGACGACGGCCGGGGTGCCGCGGGTGGCGAACTCCCTTGCCGAGCACCAGCTGCTCGCCGAGCTGCTCGCGCCGTCCACCGGCATCGCGCCCGAGGACGCGCCGGGCTGGGGGAGCCTGCTCGTCGGGCCGCTCTATCGCGGAGCGGAGGTGGTGCTCGAATGAGGAGCTTCATCCCGTCGCTGGTGAAGATCCTCGTGTTCGCGGCCGTCACCGTGCTGCTCACCGGGATACTCGGCGCCACCATCGCCAACACCAACTTCGGCCCCACGTCCGGTTACACGGCGCTGTTCACCAACGCCTCCGGCCTGCAGCGCGGCGACGACGTGCGCATCGTGGGTGTCAAGGTCGGGCAGGTCTCCGAGATCACCGTCTCGGAGGACAATCTCGCCGAAGTGCACTTCGACGTCGAGTCGGTGCGCGAGCTGCCCGCCGGGGTCACCGCGACGATCAAGTACCGCAACCTCGTCGGACAGCGCTACCTCTCGCTCGGCACCGACGTCGCGGGCGATGGCGTGCTCGAACCGGGGGCGCGGATCCCGGTCGAACGGACCCAGCCGGCGCTCGACCTCACCGTGCTGTTCAACGGGTTCAAGCCGCTGTTCGACGCGCTCGATCCAGAGCAGGTCAACCAGCTCTCCTACGAGATCATCCAGGTGCTGCAAGGGGAAGGTGGCACGATCGAGAGCCTGCTGTCGCACACGGCGTCGCTCACGTCCACCATCGCGAGCCGGGACGAGGTGATCGGCCAGGTCATCGGCAACCTGAACAACGTGCTCGGCACCGTCAACCAGCGCGGCCCCCAGCTCGGCGGGCTCATCGACGCCACACAGCAGCTCGTGACCGGACTCTCGGAGCAACGCAGGCCCATCGGCGAAGCGGTGTCGGCGCTCGGCGACCTCACGACCGTCACCTCCGGACTGCTGGAGGACGCGCGGCCGCCGCTGCAGCGCGACATCGCCGCGCTCGGCGCGCTCTCGGGCAACCTCGCCGGCTCGGAGGAACTGCTCGAGCACCTGCTGCAGGTGATGCCCGGAAACCTCGAGAAGTTCACGCGCACGCTGAGCTACGGCAGCTGGTTCAACTACTACCTCTGCGGGCTCACCGGCACGATCGGCATCTCCTCGCTCAACGTCACCCTGCCCTTCCTGCCGTTGCCGGCCACCGAGCAACCGGAGCGGTGCAAACCGACGGGAGCGCCGACAGGACCATGAAGCCACTCAAGGAACGCAACCAGGCCGCGGTGGGCGCCGTGACGCTCGTGCTGATCGCGCTCGTCGGGCTGGTCGCCTACAACTCCGACCAGCTGCCCCTCCTCAGCAACAGCACCACCTACTCCGCCTACTTCGCCGAGTCCGCCGACCTGTCCTCCGGCAACGAGGTGCAGGTCGCCGGCGTCAAGGTCGGCGAGGTCGACGAGGTGACGCTGGCGGGCAGGAAGGTGCACGTGACCTTCGCCGTCGAGAACGTCCGGCTCGGCAGGCAGACCGAGGCCTCGATCGAGGTCAAGACCCTGCTGGGCGAGAAGTTTCTCTCGCTGCGGCCGAAGGGCGACGGCGTGCTGGACCCGAACGAGCCGATCCCGCTGGAGCGCACCAGCACGCCGTACCAGATCCAGGACGTCTTCACCGACCTCGACCGGACCGTCGGCGACATCGACACCGGGCAGCTGGCGCAGAGCTTCGAGGTGATCGCCGACTCGCTGGAGAACACCCCGGAGCACCTCAAGGACGCGCTCAGCGGCATGTCGGCGCTCGCGCAGACGGTGTCCTCCCGTGACGACGAACTGGCCCGCCTGCTGTCCAGCACCAGCGGCGTCTCGAAGGTGCTGGCCGACCGCAACACACAGCTGCGCCGGGTGATCGACGACGGCAACCTGCTGCTGACCGAGCTGCAGAACCGCGAGGACGCCATCGACCGGCTGCTCACGGGCGCCCAGCAGCTCTCCGAGCAGCTCACCGGGCTCGTCGCCGACAACCGCGAGCAGCTCACCCCAGCGCTGCGGCAGCTCGGCGTCGTCACGGATCTGTTGCAGCGCAACCAGGACAACCTCAACCGCAGCCTCGAACTGCTCGCGCCGTTCACCCGCATCGGCGCCAACGCCACGGGCAACGGCCGCTGGTTCGAGGGCTACATCTGCGGCCTGCTGCCCCCGGTGATCACGGTGGCGGGCGCGCAGATCAACCCCGAGGGCTGCTCGCCGCCGATCGCGGCGCCGAACCAGGGCGTCGACGTCCGCGGAGGTAACTGATGACCGTCGACACGAGAGCCCGGCGCAGCCTCTACAGCTGGCTCGCACTGGCCTGCGTGGCCGTGCTCGTGCTCGCGACCGCGCTGTGGTGGCTAACGCGCGAGGGCGGCACGAAGATCAGCGCCTACTTCGACCGCACCGTCGGGCTCTACGCGGGCTCGTCGGTGCGCGTGCTGGGCATCCCCGTCGGGCAGATCACGGAGGTGCGGCCGGAGGGCGGCGCGGTGCGCGTGGACATGGAGGTGGACGTTCCGATCCCCGAGGGCGCTGGCGCCGTCGTAGTCGCGCCGAGCCTCGTGAGCGACCGGTACGTGCAGCTGACCCCCGCCTACGACACCGGGCCCGCGCTGGCGGCCGGTGCGGTGATCCCGCGCGAGCGCACGGCGACCCCGGTGGAGCTCGACGACCTCTACGGCAGCCTCAACGAGCTGTCCACCAGCCTCGGTCCCGACGGCGCCAACGCGAACGGCGCACTGTCCGATGTGCTCGACACCGCCGCGGCCAACCTGGACGGCAACGGCAAGAACCTCAACACCACCGTCACCCGGCTCGCGGAGCTGGCGACCACGTTGGAGAGTTCCAAGGGAGATCTCTTCGCCACGGTCCGGAACCTGCAGACGTTCACCTCGACGCTGGCGCAGAGCGACGCGCAGCTCACCGAGTTCTACGACCGGCTGGCGCAGGTGACCGGGTTCCTCGCCGAGGACTCCGACGACGTGGCCGCCGCGCTGTCCGCATTGGGCGGCTCCCTCACGGAGGTGCGGCAGTTCGTCCAGGACAACCGCGACCTTCTATCCTCCAATGTGGACAAACTGGCGGGGATCACCGGCGTGCTCGTGGACCAGCGGGCGGCGCTCGCCGAGGTGCTCGACGTCGGGCCGACCGGCATGACCAACTTCATCAACACCTACGACGCCGCGTCCGGCAGCATCCAGGTGCGCTACAACGCCAACGAGCTCGCGCACCCGCTGATGGAGACGCTGTGCAAGCTCGTGAGCGCGGGCACGCCCGCCCAGCTGCCCGACACGCTCGGCGACCTGTGCCGGGGTCTCGCCCCGTTCTTCGACGAGACCCTCGACCTGCCCTCGGTACCCGAGACGCTGAACGCGCTGCAGAACGGCAAGCTGCCGCCGTTGCCGCTGCCGGTGGTCGACCTGCTGACGACACCGCTGGAGACGGGCTGATGAGACGACTGGTCCTCGCCCTCGCGGCCTGCGTGCTGCTTGCCGGCTGCGGTGACGGCGGCTTCGGCGGGCTGTACAACACGCCGCTGCCGGGTGGCGCCGACCTCGGTGACCACCCGTACCGTGTCACGGCGCAGTTCGCCGACGTGCTCGACCTGGTGCCGCAGGCGGCCGTGAAGGTCAACGACGTGGCCGTGGGCCGCGTGGAGAAGGTGGAGCTGGCGAAGGACACGAAGTCGGCCATCGTGACGCTCGCCGTCAACGGCGACGTGGTGCTGCCCGCCAACGCCGATGCCCGGCTGCGCCAGTCGAGCCTGCTGGGGGAGAAGTTCGTCGAGCTGGGCCCGCCCGCGGGCGAACGGGCCACCGGCACGCTCGCCGACGGCGCGCGCATCCCGCTGGGGCGGACCAACCGGAACCCCGAGGTCGAGGAGGTGCTCGGGGCGCTGTCGCTGCTGCTGAACGGCGGCGGCATCGAGCAGCTGTCCACGATCACCGAGGAGCTCAACGCGGCGTTGTCCGGCAACGAGGCCGAGGTGCGGGCTCTGCTGTCGCGCGTCGACCACCTCGCGACCGAGCTGGACGGGCAGAAGGGCGAGATCATCCGCGCGATCGACGGGCTCAACCGGCTCTCCAGCACGCTCGTCGCGCAGACCGGCAACCTCACCACCGCGCTCGACCACCTGGAACCGGGGCTGCGGGTGGTGACCGGGCAGCGCGACCAGCTCGTCGGGATGCTGCAGTCGCTCGACAGGCTCTCCGGCGTCGCCACGGAGACGATCAACGCAAGCCGCGACGAGCTGGTGGCCAACCTGCACGCGCTCGCCCCGACGCTGGAGAAGCTCGCCGAAGCCGGCACGAACCTGCCGACCGCGCTGAAGATCCTGCCGACCTACCCGTTCCCCGACTCGGCTGGCGCGGTGATCAGGGGCGACTACGCGAACGTGACCGCGCGCGTCGACCTCAACCTCGACCTGCTGCTGCAGAACTTCACCAACTCGTCCCAGCCGCCGATCCAGCTGCCGCCCCTCGACCTCGGCGGCCCGGCGCCGCCCACGCTGCCACTGCCGGAGACGAACCCACCAGCCACCGAGTCTCGGGAAGGCGGTGTGCTCGGCGGGTTGCTCGGCGGGCTGCTGGGAGGTGGTGGCTGATGAGGCTCACCGGACGGCACCGGATGAAGCTCCTCGTGTTCGTGGTGATCGCCGTGGTGTCCGTGCTCTACGCGGGCATCAGCTACGCGGGGCTGGACCGGCTCTTCGGCACGCGTGGCTACGCGGTGACCGTGCGGCTGGCCGACTCCGGTGGCATCTTCGTGAACGCGGAGGTGACCTACCGGGGTGTAGCGGTCGGCAGGGTCGTGGCGATGAACCTCACCGAGCACGGCGTCGAGCTGACCCTCGACGTCGAGTCGGGCGCGGAGCCGATCCCGGCCGACACCGAGGCGAGGGTGTCGAACCGGTCGGCGGTCGGCGAGCAGTACGTCGACCTGGTACCGCGCCACCAGAACGGCCCCTACCTCGAGGACGGCTCGGTGATCACGCAGGAACGCACGTCCATCCCGCTGGCGCCCGACACCGTGCTGGCCAACCTCGACAAGCTGGTCGCCAGCGTCGATCCCGGCTCCCTGCGCACGGTCGTCGACGAGACCTACGACGCGTTCGCCGGCGCGGGACCCGAGCTGCAGCAGCTGCTCGACGCGGCGGGCTCGTTCACCGCCACGGCCACCGAGAACCTGCCGCAGACGCGGGCGCTGCTCGCCGATGGGCGCGTGGTGCTCGACACGCAACGGCGGCAGGCCGATGACATCGCGGCCATCGCCGAAGGGCTGCGCACCATCGCGGGCCAGCTCAAGGGCGCCGATCCAGACCTGCGGAAGGTGATCGACGAGGCCCCGAAGCTCAGCCGTGAGGTCAGCGACGTGCTCGCCGTGTCCGGCACCGACCTCGGCGTCGTGATCGCCAACCTGCTCACGACGTCCACCATCACCACGGCGCGCGTCGACGCGATCGAGCAGCTGCTCGTGGCCTACCCGGTGATCTCGGCGTTCACGCGCTCGGTGACCTCGGGCGGGGAAGGCCACCTCGGGTTCGTGCTGAACCTGTTCGACCCGTACTCGTGCACGCGCGGCTATGAGGGCACGCGCCAGCGACCCGCCAACGACACGAGCGAGGCGCCTCCCAACACCGACGCGTACTGCGCGGAGCCGCCGGGCAGCCCGAGCAGCGTGCGCGGCGCGCAGAACGCGCCGTACGCGGGCATGCCGGTGGACGTGCCGGAGCAGAGCACGCCCGAGCAGCCGACCACGGACGGGCGGCCGCGCGACGACGCGCTGCCGGGCCTGCTGGGGTTGCTCGGCGGCTCCGGTTCCGGCGGCGTCGGCGGGCTGCTGGGGCTGCCGGAATGAGGGTGCTCGCGGTACTGACTGCGCTCGCCGTGGCCGCCGCCGCGTGGTTCGGCTGGTCGTGGGTGAGCGCCGCGAACGACGACGCGCTGGAGGTGTCACGGGAGCGCGACGCCGTGCTCGCCGCCGTGTCCGACGGACTGCTCGCGCTGCACACGATCGACCACCGCACGGCCGGGCGCGACATCGACCGCTGGCTCGACGTCACCACGGGCAAGCTCGGCGACGAGCTCACCAGGGACCGCCAGCTCCAACTCGACCGTGCGGCGGGGACGCGGACGGTCGCGTCGGCGAGCGTGCTGCAGGCTGCCGTGACCGAGCTGGACCTGGGGGCGGGCAGTGCCCGGCTCATCGCCGTGCTGGAGGTGCGGCTGGGCACGCAGGGGCAACCCCCGGCGCCGCAGCGCAGCAGGCTGACCGTTCGCGCCGAGCGGACGGACGCGGGATGGAAGGTCAGCGACGTGCAGGCGGCGGGTCGATGAGCGAGCCGGGTGCGGACGCCGGCGCCGAGCGGGCGGAGGAGACGGGGCAGCGGCGGAACAGGACCCCGTCACCGTTCGCGAGGGGCGCCTCGGGCTCCCGGGGTACGGGGCGGGAGGACCTCGCCGCGCCGGCGAGCAGCGATGCCCAGACGCCGGAGCCGCCGGAGGCCGCGGGGGCTCCGGAGGCGGAGCCGGGTCTGGCGGTGGAGCGGGCTTCGGGCGCGGACCCAGACGCAGCGGGCGAGCGGGCGCCGGATGGCGAGCCGGGCTCAGCGGTGGAGCGGGCCCCGGATGCGGAGCAAGACTCAGATGGGGATCCGGGCTCAGCGGTGGAGCGGGCTTCTGGCGCGGAGCGAGACCCGGATGCGGAGCCCGCTGCCGGTTCCCCGGCGGCCGGGCGGGTCTCGGGGCTGCCGCGCAGGCGGGCGACGATCATGGCGGTGCTGGCCGCGGTGCTGGTGCTGGCGGTGGGCGTGGCGGTGTGGTCGGCGCTGGAGGCGGAACGGCTGAGGGACCCGGGCGGCAACGTAGCGCTGGCGGACGAGGCCGGGACGCGCGAGGTGGCCGACCAGGTGAGCGCGGGACTGAAGGCGATCTTCTCCTACGACTACAACAACCTGGAGCGCACCGAGCGCGCGGCCGATCGCGTGCTGGTGGAGCAGGCGGTGGGCCAGTACGAGGAGAGTTTCGCGGCGGCGTCGGCGCAAGCGCGTGAGCAGCGCCTGGTGCGCACCACCACGGTGCGTTCCGTCGGCGTGCGGGAACTGGCAGGCGACGAGGCACGCGTGCTGGCCCTGGTCGACCAGCAGACCCTGCACACCGCCGACGCCAACCGCCAGGAGACCACCAGCGCCGCACTGGCCGTGGTGGCCAAACGCGTCGGCGGCGAGTGGAAGATCGCGGCCCTGGCGGGCCTCTGACCCGCGAGTTGCGCGTTCGGGACGGCGAGTTGCCCGTTGGGGACGGCGAGTTGCGCGTTGGGGACGCCGAGTTGCGCGTTGGGGACCGCTGCGAAGCCCGCGGGCCCACCGCGAACGCGCGACTCGCGAACCGCAGTGCGCGACTCGCGAACGGGAGTGCGCAACTCGCGCGCTGGAGCGGGGAACTCGCTGCTCCGAGTGGGGGACTCGCGGGCTGGAGCGGGGGACTCGCGCGAGGGGCTGCACCGCTTCCAGGAGCCGAGTGCCCCGCCGGTAACCTTCCCGCGTGTCTGTCAACAAGGACGAGTCCGCCCAGGCAGGGCGGGTTCCGGACAGCCCGGCCAAGGCCGTCGTCGCGCCGCCGCGTCCGCATCGCATCGAACCGGTGCCGCTGACGACGTTGGTCGCGCGCGCCGATGCCCGCCTGATCGCCGACCCGGCCGCCGCCGAGGTCGCGCTGACCGGTGCGACGCTGCGAGCCCAGCACGTGATCCCCGGCGACCTCTTCGCCGCGTTGCCCGGCGCCCGCGCGCACGGCGCCGACTTCGCCGCCGACGCGATCGCCGCGGGCGCCGCCGCGATCCTCACCGACGAGGCCGGCGCGGAGCGCCCCGCGCTGCGCGACACCGACCTCCCCGTGCTCGTCCACACCGACCCGCGCGGGGTGCTCGGCGAGATCGCCGCGTGGATCTACGGCGAGCCGTCGCTGCAACTGGCCGTGCTGGGCATCACCGGCACCTCCGGCAAGACCACCACCGCCTACCTCGTCGAGTCGGGCCTGCGCGCCGCGGGCCGGGTCACCGGCCTCATCGGCACCGTCGAGACGCGCATCGCCGGCGAACGCCTCGCCAGCGCCTTCACCACGCCCGAGGCCCCCGACCTGCAGGCGCTGTTCGCGGTGATGGCCGAGCAGGGCGTCACCCACGTGCCGATGGAGGTCTCCAGCCACGCGCTAGCACTGGGCCGAGTGAACGGCACCCGCTTCGCCGTCGGCGCCTTCACGAACCTCTCGCAGGATCACCTCGACTTCCACCGCGACATGGAGGAGTACTTCGCCGCCAAGTCGCTGCTGTTCGACGGCCGGTCCACGCACGAGGCCGTGGTGGTCGACAGCGCGTGGGGCCAGCAGCTGGTGACCCCGCAGACGGTGACGGTGTCGACCGAGCCCGGCACCAAGGCCGTGTGGCGTGCCTCCGACATCGCGATCACGCCGACGGGCGAGCAGTCCTTCGTGCTGCACCACCCCGACGGCCGCACGGCGACGGCGACCCTCCCGCTGCCGGGTGAGTTCAACGTCGCCAACGCCGCGCTGGCCGCCGCGATCCTGGACACCACCGGCGTGTCGCTGGAGCACATCGTCGAGGGCCTCGCGAGCGTCGAGGTGCCCGGCCGCATGGAGCGCGTCTACCTCGGCCAGGAGTTCACGGCCGTCGTCGACTACGCCCACAAGCCCGCCGCCGTCACGCAGGCGCTGCAGGCCCTGCGCGCCCGTACCGAGGGCCGCATCATCACCGTCCTCGGCTGCGGCGGTGACCGGGACACGGCCAAGCGTCCGATGATGGGAGAGGCCGCGGTCAGGGGTAGTGACCTGGTGATCGTCACCGACGACAACCCCCGCAGCGAGGACCCCGCCGCCATCAGGGACGCGATGCTGCACGGCGCGCGCGCAGTGAGCCCCGCCCAGAGCAGCGAGGTGCTGGAGATCGGCGACCGCCGCGAGGCCATCGTCACCGCCGTCGAGCGCGCGCGCCCCGGCGACGTCGTGCTCGTGGCGGGCAAGGGGCACGAGACCGGCCAGGAGATCGCCGGTGTGGTCCACCCGTTCTCCGACCGCGACGAGCTGGAGGCCGCCATCCGCGACAAACTCGAGGTGATCGTGTGATCGCGCTGAGCCTGGCCGAGATCGCCGACGTCGTCGGCGGCAGGCTGCACAACAGTGACGGCGGCGAGCGCGTCAGCGGGCCCGTCGAGTTCGACTCCCGGCAGCTCACCGAGGGCGGGCTGTTCGTCGCGCTGCCCGGCGAGCGGGTGGACGGGCACACCTTCGCCGCGCGCGCGATCGAGGCCGGCGCCGCGGGCGTGCTGGCCGCTTGCGAGGTCGACGCGCCTGCCGTGATCGTGCCGCCGCTGCCACCGGGCGCGGCACACGAGCGCTCGGTCGCGCTGGCCGGCGACACCGACGGCTCCGGCGCGGCCGTGCTCGCGGCGCTGGGCAAGCTCGCCCGGCACGTGGTGACGCGGCTCGCCGAGGGCGGGCTCACGGTCGTCGGGGTCACCGGCTCGTCGGGCAAGACGTCCACCAAGGACCTCATCGCGCAGGTGCTGGAGCCGCTGGGGCCGACCGTCGCCCCGCCGGGGTCGTTCAACAACGAGCTCGGCCATCCGTGGACGGCGCTGCGCGCCGACGAGAGCACCCGCCACCTGGTGCTGGAGCTCTCCGCGCGCGGCCCAGGTCACATCGCCGAGCTGGCCGCCGTCGCGCCGCCGCGTATCGGCGTGGTGCTCAACGTCGGCAGCGCGCACGTCGGCGAGTTCGGCTCCCGCGAGGGCATCGCCAAGACCAAGGGCGAGCTCGTGGAGGCGCTGCCCGCCGACGGCGTCGCGGTGCTCAACCTCGACGACCCGCTCGTCGCCGCGATGGCCGCGCGCACGAAGGCGCGGATCGTCGGCGTCGGCGAACACCCCGAAGCCACCGTGCGCGCGGAGGACGTGCGCCTCGACGAGCAGGCCCGCGCGTCGTTCCGCCTCGTCGCCCCGCAGGGTGCGGCCGACGTGACGCTGGGCCTCTTCGGCGAGCACCACGTCGGCAACGCGCTGTCCGCCGCCGCCGTGGCACTGGAGCTGGGCTCGTCGGTCGCCGACGTCGCACAGCGGCTGTCCGCCGCGCAGCGCCGCTCGGCCCGCCGCATGGAGGTCACCACCCGCGCCGACGGCGTGACCGTCCTCAACGACTCCTACAACGCCAACCCGGAGTCGATGCGGGCCGCGCTCAAGACGCTGGCCTCCATGGCGAAGCAGCGCCGGTCGTGGGCGGTACTCGGTGTGATGGGAGAACTCGGGGCCGATACCGTGTCCGCGCACGACGAGATCGGCAGGCTCGCCGTCCGGCTCAACATCAACCGGCTCGTCGTGGTCGGCCAGGAGGCCGCGGCCATGCATCACGGCGCAAGCCACGAGGGTTCTTGGGGAGAGGAGTCGGTCCTGGTGCCCGACACCGACGCCGCCATCGCGTTGCTGCGCGGCGAGCTGCGTCCCGACGACGTCGTTCTGGTGAAGGCCTCGAAGGTCGCCGAGCTGTGGCGCGTGGCCGATTCGCTACTGGAAGGCGATAACGCGTGATCAGCATCATGATCGCGGCCTCGGTGGGGCTGCTGGTCTCCATCCTGCTCACGCCGTACCTGATCCGGTTCTTCTCGAAGCAGGGCTTTGGTCAGGAGATCCGCGAGGAGGGCCCGGAGGGGCACAAGTCCAAGCGCGGCACGCCGACGATGGGCGGCGTGGCGATCATCGTCGCGATGGTGGTCGCCTACTTCGTCGCCCACCTCGCCGACTGGCTGCGCAGCTCGACCAACGACGGGCCGACGGCGTCGGGCCTGCTGGTGCTCGGGCTGTCGGTCGGGCTCGGGATCGTCGGCTTCCTCGACGACTTCATCAAGATCCGCAAGCAGCGCAACCTCGGCCTGAACAAGACGGCCAAGCTGGTGGGCCAGCTCGTCGTCGCGCTCGGGTTCGGCATCCTCGCGCTCCAGTTCGCCGACGAGAACGGGCTGACCCCGGCGTCGCAGAACCTCTCCTACGTGCGTGATCTGGCACTGATCTTCTTCCCGGTGCCGGTGTTCATCCTCTTCTGCTACCTGCTGATCTCGGCGTGGTCGAACGCGGTGAACTTCACCGACGGCCTCGACGGGCTCGCGGGCGGCGCCGCCGCGATGGTGCTGTGCACCTACGTCGTCATCGCGTTCTGGCAGGCGCGGCTCAGCTGTGTCGAGTCGCCGCAGGCCGCTTGCTACGACGTGCGCGACCCGCTCGACCTCGCGGTGGTGGCCGCGGCCGGGGCCGGTGCGTGCGTCGGGTTCCTGTGGTGGAACGCCGCGCCCGCGAAGATCTTCATGGGCGACACCGGTTCGCTCGCGCTCGGTGGCCTGGTGGCGGGTCTGTCGATGACCACCCGCACCGAGCTGCTCGCGATCGTGATCGGCGGCCTGTTCGTGGTCGAGATGGTCTCGGTGGTGCTGCAGATCGCGGTGTTCCGGACGACGCGGCGCAGGCTCTTCCGAATGGCGCCGTTCCATCATCACTTCGAGCTGGCCGGCTGGGCCGAGACCACGGTGATCATCCGGTTCTGGCTGCTGGCGGCGATCTGCTGCATGTTCGGGCTCGGCCTGTTCTACAGCGAGCAGCTCGGGCTCGGAGGAGGCTAGGCGGCATGGACGGCGTGGACCGCGTGGACACAGCCGGGATGCGGGTGCTCGTCGCGGGCGCCGGGGTGACCGGCAGGTCGGTGACCACCGCGTTGACCGGGCTGGGCGCCGAGGTCACCGTCACCGACGGCAACGCGGAGCGGCTCGCCGAGCTCGAAGGGCTCGGCGCCACGCTCGTCCCGGGCCTCACCGAGCCCCCCGATGGCACGGCGCTGGTCGTGACCAGCCCCGGCTGGCGGCCGGGCGCCCCGCTGCTCGCGGCGGCGGTCGCGCGGGGCGTCGAAGTGATCGGCGACGTCGAGCTGGCCTGGCGGATCTCCCAGGAAAGGGACCACCCGCCCGCGTGGCTCGCCGTCACCGGCACCAACGGCAAGACCACCACGGTCGGCATGCTGGAGTCGGTGCTGCGCGCGGCCGGGGTGGACGCCGTGGCCTGCGGCAACGTCGGCTTCGCCGTGCTCGACGCCGTGCTCGCGGGGCACGAGGCGCTGGCCGTCGAGCTGTCGAGCTTCCAGCTGCACTGGTCGAGCACGCTCGCGCCGAAGGCATCCGTGGTGCTGAACGTCGCCGAGGACCACCTCGACTGGCACGGTGGCTTCGACGCCTACGCCGACGCCAAGGGCACGATCCACGCGCGCTCGGCCACGGTGGTGCGGAACGTCGCCGACGCGACGTCGGTGCGGCTGGCCGGGGAGCACGCGCCGGAGGGCGCCGCGCACGTCGGCTTCCGGCTCGACACCCCCCGGCCCGGCGAGCTGGGCGTGGTGGAGGACCTGCTGGTCGACCGGGCGTTCGTCGCCGATCCGGTGCGCAATGCCGAGGAGCTGGCCACCCTCGCCGACGTGCGGCCCGCCGGCCCGCACAACGTGGCCAACGCGCTGGCCGCCGCGGCGCTGGCCAGGGCATACGGCGTCGGCGCCGACGCCGTCGCGAAGGGGCTGCGCTCCTTCCGGCCCGGAGCGCACCGGGCCGTCGAGGTCGCCGAGCTCGACGGCGTCCGCTACATCAACGACTCGAAGGCCACGAACCCGCACGCCGCCGTGGGCTCCCTGCTCGCGCACTCCTCCGTGGTGTGGATCGCGGGCGGCCTGCTCAAGGGCGCGTCCGTGGAGGAACTGGTCGCGACGGTCGCGGGACGGCTCCGCGGGGTCGTGCTGCTGGGCACCGACGCCGACGTGATCGCCGCCGCTGTTGCGCGACACGCGCCGGATGTCCCGGTGAAGCGGCTGGGTCCGGGTGACGATGAACCCATGACTTCGGCGGTGAGCGCGGCCCGTGCCCTGGCGCAACCCGGTGACGCGGTGCTGCTCGCGCCTGCTGCCGCGTCGCTGGACATGTTCCGCGACTACGCGGCACGGGGCGACGCGTTCGCCGCGGCCGTGGACGCGCTGAGAGGGCAGCACCAGCGTGACGGCGGTTGACGAGGTCCGGGACAGCACCGGCGAGCGGGGTCCCCGCCGCAGGAGGGAGCGGGCCGAACGCGGCTTCACCGCGGTGCGCACGGCGCTCACGGCGTGGCTTTCCCGCCCGCTGGCCGACTTCCACCTGATCCTCGCCACGTGCGGCACGCTCGGCGCCATCGGCATCGTGATGGTGCTGTCGGCGTCGTCGGTCTCGTCGTACAGCCCGGGCAGCGACTCCAGCGTCTACGCGCTCTTCCAGCGCCACCTGCTGTTCTGCGTGCTCGGCGCGGTGGTGTTCTGGCTCGGCGTGCGCGTGCCGCTGAAACGCATCCGCGCGCTCTCGTCCACCGGTGTCGTCGTGTGTCTCGGGCTGCTGGCGCTCGTGCTCACCCCGCTCGGCAGCAAGATCAACGGCTCGCAGGGCTGGTTCGTGATCGGCCCGCTGTCGCTGCAGCCGGTGGAGGTCGCCAAGGTCGCGCTGGCTCTGTGGGGCGCCCACATCCTCGTGGTGAAGTACCAGGTGCTGCACCAGTGGCGGCACCTGCTCGTACCGCTGGTGCCGGTGGCGCTGCTGATGTTCGCGCTGGTCATGGCGCAGCCCGACCTGGGCGGCACGATCACCCTCGGCGTGGTGCTCGTTGCCCTGCTGTGGTTCGCGGGCGCGCCGAAGCGGCTGTTCGCGGTGATCTTCGCGGGTGGTGTCGCGGGGGCCGTCCTGCTCGCGCTGATCGCCGAATACCGGCTCGACCGCATCATGTCGTTCCTCAACCCCGACGCCGACCCGTTGGGCAAGGGGCTGCAGGCCAACCAGGCGCTCTACGCGCTCGCCGACGGCGGGCTGTTCGGCAAGGGGCTCGGGCAGGGCCAGTCGAAGTGGATGTACCTGCCGAACGTGCAACACGACTTCATCTTCGCGCTCATCGGAGAGGAGCTCGGCTTCGTCGGCTGCCTGGTGGTGATCGGCTTGTTCGGGCTGCTGGCGTTCGTCGGGCTGCGGATCGCCGTGCGCAATCTCGACCCGTGGATCCGCATCGTCGCCGGCACGCTCACGGTGTGGCTCGTGGCCCAGGCGGCCATCAACATCGGCTACGTCGTGGGCCTGCTGCCGGTCACCGGCGTGACCCTGCCGATGATCTCCTACGGCGGAACGTCGCTGCTCGTGACGATGCTGCTGTTCGGCATCCTCGCCAACTGCGCCCGGCACGAGCCCGAGGCGGTGGCGGCACTTCGCACCCAGGGACCCGGTAAGTTCGGGCGCCTGATGCGGCTGCCCGCGCCGGACCCGTACCGGCCCCCCTCGAAGCGCAGGGGCAGCGGCCGGAGCGGCCAGGCCAAGGGCGGCAGACCGGCCCCCCGCAGCGCGCGGTCCGCCGCGGCGCCGGACCGCAGGCGGGCGGCCCCGGAGTACGGTCGACGGAGCACGCCGAGAGGCGGCACCCGGCGAGGAAGTTCGACGCGGAGAGGACACAGGTGAGCCAGCCCGTACCTGGGGGCGAGAAGGCCGCTTCGGCGGCGGCACCGACGGTGGTCGTTGCCGGTGGGGGAACGGCGGGCCACATCGAACCGGCGCTAGCGCTGGCCGACGCCGTGAAGCGGCTGCGGCCGGACGCGAAGGTGGTCGCGCTGGGCACCGAGCGCGGCCTGGAGAACCGGCTCGTCCCGGCCAGGGGCTACCCCCTCGAGCTCATCCCGCCCGTGCCGCTGCCGCGCAAGCCCACCGCGGAGCTGCTGCGGCTCCCGCTGAAGGTCCGCGACGCCGTGCGCCGCACCCGCGAGGTGCTCGACCGCGTCGGCGCCGACGTGGTGGTCGGCTTCGGGGGCTACGTCGCGCTGCCCGCCTACCTGGCCGCGCGCGGCCGCGTGCCGATCGTCGTGCACGAGGCGAACAAGCACGCGGGCCTCGCGAACAAGGTCGGTGCCCGGTTCGCGAAGAAGGTCGCGGTCGCGGTGCCCGGCACGACGCTGCCCGGCGCCGACGTCATCGGCATCCCGCTGCGCCGCTCCATCACCGCGCTAGACCGGCCCGCGCTGCGTGCCGAGGCGCGTGAGCACTTCGGGCTCCACCCGGACGCGCCCACGCTGCTCGTCTTCGGCGGGTCACAGGGCGCCCGCTCGATCAACAACGCCGTGTCCGGCGCGGCGAAGGAGTTCGCCGACGCCGGGGTCGGCGTGCTGCACGCGCACGGGCCGAAGAACACGGTGGCGGTGCGCGAGTACCCCGGCCGCCCCGCGTACGTGCCCGTGCCGTACCTGGAGCGCATGGACCTCGCCTACGCCGCCGCCGACATGGTGCTGTGCCGGTCCGGGGCGATGACCGTGGCCGAGGTGTCGGCCGTCGGCCTGCCGTCGGTGTTCGTGCCGCTGCCGCATGGCAACGGCGAGCAGGCGCTCAACGCCGAGCCCGCCGTCGACGCCGGTGCGGCCCTGCTCGTGCCCGACGCCGAGCTGACGCCGGAAAAGGTGGCCGAGCTGGTGCTCCCCCTCGTGACCGACCCGGAGCGGCTCGCGAAGATGAGCGCGGCCGCGGTGGCACTGGGGCACCGCGAGGCCGACGAGGTGCTGGCCAAACTGGTTCTGGAGGCTGGGGGACATGGAACTTCCCGATGAGCTGCGACGCGCCCATCTGATCGGCATCGGCGGCGCCGGGATGAGCGGGATCGCCCGCATCCTGCTCGCCCGCGGCGCGGAGGTGTCCGGCTCCGACGCGAAGGACTCCCGCGCGTTCCTCACGCTGCGCGCGCAGGGCGCCCGCATCGAAGTGGGCCAGCGAGCGGAGAACCTCGACGCGTTCGAGGGCGGGCCGTCGGCCGTGATCGTGTCGACCGCGATCAAGGACACGAACCCCGAGCTGGCCGCCGCCAGGGAGCGCGGCGTGCCGGTGCTGCACCGGGCGCAGGCGCTCGCGGCGCTCATGGCGGGCCACCGCACCGCGTGCATCGCGGGTACCCACGGCAAGACGTCGACCACGTCGATGCTCACGGTCGCGCTGCAGCACTGCAGGCTCGACCCGTCGTTCGCGATCGGCGGCGACCTCAACGAGTCCGGGGCCAACGCCCACCACGGCGAGGGCGGCATGTTCGTCGCCGAGGCCGACGAGAGCGACGGCTCGTTCCTGACCTACACGCCGTCGGTCGCCGTGGTGACCAACGTCGAGCCGGACCACCTCGACCACCACGGCACGGCGGAGGCCTACGTCGCGGTGTTCGCGGAGTTCGTCAAGCGCGTCGAGCCGGGCGGGGTGCTCATCGTCTGCGCCGACGACGCCCCGGCGGCCGAACTGGCCGCGCGCGCCGAGGCCGACGGCGTGCGCGTGCGCCGTTACGGCCGCTCGGCCACCGGCGAGCAGGACGCCCGCGTGCTGGGCTACACGCCGCACGAGGACGGCGGGATCGTGCGGATCGCGCTGGCAGGCGAGGAGCTCGACGTGCGGGTGGCGGTGCCGGGTGAGCACATGGCGCTCAACGCCGTCGCCGCGCTGCTGGCCGGGCTGGAATTGGGCGCGCCCGCCGACGGGCTCGCCGAGGGCCTCGCCGCGTTCGGCGGGGTGCGCAGGCGCTTCGAGTTCAAGGGCCGCGCCGCCGACGTGCGCGTCTACGACGACTACGCCCACCACCCGACGGAGGTCGCGGCGCAGCTGCGCGCCGTGCGGCACGCGGCGGGGCTCGGCCGTGTCGTGGTGGTCTTCCAGCCACACCTGTACTCGCGCACCAGGACCTTCGCGAACGAGTTCGCCGCGGCGCTCGGGCTCGCCGACGAGGTGATCCTGCTCGACGTCTACGGCGCGCGGGAGGAGCCGGAGCCCGGCGTCACCGGTGAGCTGATCGCCGAACGGATCACCGGCGCGACCGTGCACTACGAGCCCGCGTTCGACCGGGCGGCCGCGCTCGCCGCCGACCTGGTCAAGCCGGGCGACCTGCTGGTCACCATGGGCGCTGGGGACGTCACGCAGCTCGGGCCCGAGATCCTCGCCGAACTCGACCGCCGCGGCGCCTAGGGAGTGTTGCGAAGTGGTTTGCGTGGCGGCGCGGGCGGCGGAACCTCAGCCTCCTCCTCGCTGTGGGATCGCCTCCTCATGAACGCCGATTCACCATGTGGTCGCCGTCCTCGCGAGGAGGCGGCTGAGAACCCGCTGCGGTGCCGGCTGTCGGCCACACCATGCGGCTTCGCCGCTGCTGGGACAGGCGAAAGGCGGCGCTGCCCATGACCACCACGAGGCAGCGCGCGGGTCAGCGTCCGGAGCGGCGGCGGACGCGGTCGCGACGGCGGACCACCGAGGAGCTGCGCAGCCGCCGTGGCCGCAGGCCCGAGTCGGCGAGGGCACGCACGGGCACGGGAGTGACGCGGCGCAAGGCGCTGCGGCGTCGCTGGGTGGCGCTGCTGAGCGTGCTCACGGTGGCGGGACTGGTCTACGTGCTGTTCTTCACCTCGCTGCTGGGCGTGCGCTCGGTGGAGGTGGTCGGCGCGGAGAGCATCCCGGCCGAGCAGGTGCGGGAGGTCGCGCAGGTGCCTGACCGGCGCGCGATGCTGCGCGTGGACACCGACGACATCGCCGCGCGCGTCGCGACGCTGCCGGGCGTGGCGACGGTCGACGTGTCGCGCTCGTGGCCCTCGACGATCGAGATCGCGGTGACCGAGCGGACCCCGATCGGCTTTTACAACACGGGTGAGGCGCTGTTCCTCGTGGACACCGGTGGCGTGGTGTACAAGGAGATTCCCGAACCGCCCAAGGGTTTCCCCGAGCTGAAGCTCGCCGAGGTGGGCCCTCGCGACCCGGCGACGCGCGCGGTGACCGAGGTGCTCGCCTCGCTGCCCGGCCAGCTGCGGGAGCGCGTCACAGTCCTGCGCGCGGAGTCGCCGGGCAGCGTGGAGTTCACGCTGGCCGACGGCAAGGTGGTGCGCTGGGGCGACGCCGAGCAGGCCGACCGCAAGGGCAAGGTGCTCGCCGCGCTCATGACCCGCAAGGGCAAGATCTACGACGTTTCGAGTCCGGAGCTGCCGACGGTGTCGTGAGGCCTGGCCGGCGACGACGGCTGGGCCTGTGCCCGGCCAGGGCGAGTCCACCGGCGAGGACCCATGGGCGACGTGGTGCTTACCGGGCTGTGGCGCACCGCGCGAACCGATGCGCCGTTGACGATCGGGGCCCGGCGACAACGAGCTGCGCCTGCTCCAGCCTGACGGCGTGAGCCGAACGCGGGAACACGTTGTGGCGAATGACGTCCGCGACACACGGCGTGGCTCCTGGATTCGAGCCTGCCCGATGCCTACCGTCCTACAGCAACGTTGGAGTTGACATAACTCTAAACCTCGACTAGAGGTTGAGAGTTTCTCGGGGACCACACCACCCAAGTCGTCGACCTCCGGCGGAGGCAGGAACAGCACCACGATCAGGAAGGCGAATCCGATGACGCCCCCGCACAATTACCTCGCGGTGATCAAGGTCGTCGGTATCGGCGGCGGCGGCGTGAACGCCGTGAACCGGATGATCGAGGTCGGCCTCAAGGGTGTCGAGTTCATCGCGGTGAACACCGACGCGCAGGCGCTGCTGATGTCCGACGCCGACGTCAAGCTGGACATCGGCCGGGAGCTGACCCGCGGGCTCGGCGCCGGCGCCGCCCCCGAGGTCGGGCAGAAGGCCGCGGAGGACCACCGCGAGGAGATCGAGGAGGTCCTCAAGGGCGCCGACATGGTGTTCGTGACCGCGGGCGAGGGCGGTGGCACCGGCACCGGTGGCGCGCCCGTCGTCGCGCAGATCGCGCGCAAGCTCGGTGCGCTCACGATCGGTGTCGTCACGCGTCCGTTCTCGTTCGAGGGCAAGCGCCGCGGCCGCCAGGCCGAGGAGGGCATCCAGGCGCTGCGCAACGAGTGCGACACGCTGATCGTGATCCCCAACGACCGGCTCCTGCAGCTCGGCGACATCGGCGTCTCGCTCATGGACGCGTTCCGCTCGGCCGACGAGGTGCTGCTCTCCGGTGTGCAGGGCATCACGGACCTGATCACCACGCCCGGACTGATCAACCTGGACTTCGCCGACGTCAAGAGCGTGATGTCGGGTGCGGGCAGCGCTCTGATGGGCATCGGCTCGGCGCGTGGCGAGGGTCGCGCCGTGCAGGCCGCGGAGAAGGCGATCAACTCGCCGCTGCTCGAGGCGTCGATGGACGGTGCGCACGGCGCGCTGCTCTCGATCGCGGGTGGCTCCGACCTGGGACTCTTCGAGATCAACGAGGCGGCCTCGCTGGTGCAGGAGTCCGCCCACCCCGAAGCGAACATCATCTTCGGCACGATCATCGACGACTCGCTCGGCGACGAGGTGCGGGTCACCGTGATCGCGGCCGGGTTCGACGCGGGCGCGCCCACACACAAGAAGCTCGACCCCGGCACGTTCGGCTCGCGCGGCTCCACCGCGACCGCCGAGGCCGGCCAGGTCGGCGGCGGTGGTTCCGCGCAGGCGTCCGCGCCAAGCACCCCGCCGCCCGCGGGCAACGGCGGCAACGGGCACCCGACGCCGCCGGTGTCCCGCACCCAGCCGCCCTCGGCGGGCAACGGGCACGGCTCCCAGTCGGGGTCGCTGCCCCCGCAGGCCGGCACGGGCGCGCGCGGCGGCTACCAGCCGACCTCGTCGGCACAGCGCTCGCAGGGCAGCCTGCCCAGCCGCGCCTTCCCGGTGACCGACGACCCGTCCGACGACGACGTCGACGTCCCGCCTTTCATGCGCCGCTGACCCACTGACGACTGCCCCCAAGGCCACCTTTGGTGCGTTCAGCGCGCCCGCCCGTCTCCCGCCACCACCCGAGCGGAGACGCTGCGCGTCGCTGTGCTGATCACCGTGGCCTTGGGGGCTTTTATTAGGCTCTCCGGGAAGACTTCGCACTGACGGAAAGGGTGGCGTGTTGCGCATCCGGCGGGTGGTCACGACCAGGGCGGGCGGTGCGTCCAAGCCGCCGTACGACTCGTTCAACCTCGGCGACCACGTCGGCGACGACCCGGCCGCCGTCGCCGCCAACCGCGAGCGGCTCACCTCCGAGCTGGGCCTGGACCGCATCGCCTGGATGGAGCAGGTCCACGGCCGCACCGCCACGATCGTCGACGGCACCGAGCGCGCGCCGGCCGAGGCCACCGACGCGCTCGTGACCGCGCGGCCGGGCCTCGCGCTGGTCGTGCTCGTCGCCGACTGCGTGCCCGTGCTGCTCGGCGACGCCGAGGCCGGGGTTGCCGCCGCCGTCCACGCCGGCCGCGTCGGCGCCAGGGTCGGCGTGGTGCCCGCGGCGCTGGAGGCCATGCGCTCGCTCGGCGCGCAGCCTCATCGCATCGAGGCACTGCTCGGGCCCTCGGTGTGCGGCGAGTGCTACGAGGTGCCGCCCGAGATGGCCGCCGACGTCGAGGCCCACCTGCCGGGCAGCAGGTGTCGCAGCCGCAAGGGCACCGCGGCCCTCGACCTGCGCGCCGGGCTGTGGCGGCAGCTCGCCGACGCGGGTGTGGGCAAGATCGGCGTCGACCCCCGATGCACCTTCGAGGACGACACGCTGTTCAGCCACCGCAGGCAGGCCCCGACCGGCCGGCTGGCCGGCATCACGTGGATCGAGGCCTGAGCATGGACCGCCGCGCCGAGCTCGCCGAGAACCTCGCGGCAGTCCGCGCCAGGATCGCCGCCGCGTGCGAGGCCGCGGGCCGCTCCGAGAGCGAGGTCCGCCTCCTGGCCGTCACCAAGACGTTCCCGGCCGACGACGCCGCGCTGCTGACCGACCTCGGCGTGGCCGACCTCGCGGAGAACCGGGACCAGGAGGCGGCGGCGAAGACCGGTGAGGTCGCGCGGCTGCGCCCGGACGCGGCGGTCCGCTGGCACATGGTCGGCAGGCTCCAGCGCAACAAGGCGCGCTCGGTCGCCCGGTGGGCGGCCGAGGTGCAGACGGTCGACTCGCCCCGGCTCGCCGACGCGCTGGCCAAGTCGGTCGCCGCCGCGCTCGACGCCGGCGAGCGCGAGCGCCCGCTCGACGTGCTGGTGCAGGCGAGCCTCGACGACGATCCGGCCAGGGGCGGCTGCCCGCTCGGAGAGTTACCGGCCCTCGCGGAACGGATCGCTGAGAAGAGTGACATTTTCCACTTGCGGGGGCTCATGGCCGTCGCTCCGCTGGGTGCCGATCCGGCGCCCGCGTTCGCGCGGCTCGCGGAGGCGGCCGGGTCGCTTCGTCGTGATCATCCCGAGGCGACCGAGATTTCCGCTGGTATGAGCGGCGATCTGGAGCAAGCCATCGCGCACGGGTCAACGTGTGTGCGTGTCGGAACTGCGTTGCTCGGCGGTCGCGGTCTAGCCTCGCCATAGAGAGGTTCACCCACAGCGGCGTCCGTGCGCGTGACTCAGCGTCAGGGTGGGGGCGGCCGTGAAGGGCGAAGGAGGGGCATGAGCGCGCTGCAGAAGCTGAAGGCCTACTTCGGGATGGTCCCAGCCGAGGACGAGTACGACTTCGACGACGACTACCGGCGCGGTTACTCCGACGAGGACGACTACGACGCCTACGACGAGCCCCGCGAAGCGCAGCCGCGGCGATCGAGGCCGCGCTACCACGTGATGGACGAGTTCGACGAGGTCGAGCCGGTGCGCACTCGCCGTCCGGTCACGCCGGGTGAGCCCGCGACACACGGAGCGCTCGCGGTGGACCGGCAGCCCGACCCGGTCGCGCGCCTGCGGCCGGCGCCCGAGCCGGTGCGCGCGGCGGCGTCGTCGGCGGCCGGCCGTGACCCGCTGAGCCGGATCACCACGCTGCACCCGAAGAGCTACCACGAGGCGCGCGAGATCGGCGAGGCGTATCGCGACGGCGCCCCCGTGATCATCAATCTCACCCAGATGGAGAACGCCGACGCGAAGCGACTTGTCGACTTCGCGGCGGGGCTCGCGTTCGCGCTCCGGGGGTCCATGGACAAGGTCACCAACAAGGTGTTCTTGCTCTCACCGCCGGATGTCGACGTGACCGCCGAGGACCGCAGGCGCATCGCCGAGGGCGGCTTGTTCCTCCGCCATTAGGCGGACGTCCGGGGTGTGGCAGAGTGGTGACGTGGATGCGGTCCGGTTGATCCTTTATTGGCTGCTCTTTGCCTTCTGGCTCCTGCTCACGGCACGGATCGTGGTGGAGCTGGTTCGAGCGTTCGCCCGTGATTGGCGGCCCGCGGGCGGGGTTGCGGTCACGCTCGAGACCATCTACACAGTGACGGACCCACCGGTTCGACTCGTCCGCCGGATTATTCCGATCGTGCGGATCGGCGGCGTGGGGCTGGACTTATCGATTATGGTGCTGCTGTTGGTTGTGTTCATACTGATGCAACTGGCGTATCCCGGGTAACGGGGAACCCGGGTTGTCCGGCAGGCCATGGAGTGCGTGAGGTGATCAGATGTCGTTGACCCCTGCTGACGTGCATAACGTCGCGTTCAGCAAGCCTCCAATCGGCAAGCGGGGCTACAACGAGGACGAGGTTGATGCGTTCCTCGACCTGGTGGAGACCGAACTTGCCCGGTTGATCGAGGACAATAACGAGCTGCGGCAGCAGGTCGAGCAGCTCGATGCCGAGTTGGAATCGACTCGTAGCGAGCTGGAGTCCGCGAAGGCAGGTGTCGGCGCCCCATCGCAGGCTCCGCCCCGCGACGAGACCCCGTCCCGCAGGCTGGCGCCGGTGCCCCCGCCGTCGTCGATGGAGCAGACGCAGGCCCACGGCTTCATGGGGGACAGCGGTGAGCCGAACGTGCAGGCCGCGAAGGTCCTGGGGCTCGCGCAGGAGATGGCCGACCGGCTGACGGCCGAGGCCAAGACCGAGTCCGACGGGATGCTGGCCGAGGCGCGGACCAAGTCCGAGCAGCTGCTCTCCGACGCCCGCTCGAAGGCGGACTCGATGGTCAACGAGGCACGCACCCGTGCCGAGACCATGCTGAACGACGCGCGGACGAGGACCGAGACCCTCGAACGCCAGGCGCGCGACAAGGCGACCACCCTGGATCGCGAGGCGCAGCGCAAGTACACCGAGACGATGAACAACCTGAACGCCGAGAAGAGCTCGCTGAACAAGAAGATCGAGGAGCTGCGCACCATCGAGCGCGAATACCGCACGCGCCTGCGCGGGTTCCTCGAGTCCCAGCTGCGCGAACTCGACGACCGCGGCTCCGCCGCACCTGCTTCGGCGTCCTCGTCCGGCTCCGGTCAGTCCGGCAGCGGCAGCGCGGGCGGCGGCAGTGGGCAGGGTTACTCGTTCGGTCCCCGTGCTGAAGCGGGCTGACGCCCGCACATAGCGCTCAGAAACGGTTCCGACACTCCTTGTGGGAGGGTCGGAACCGTTTTTCTGTCTCCTCCGTGCTGTAATTCACCGTGCTCTACTTCGTCCTCATCCTGGTGCTGGCCGCCCTCGGACTGGTGGTCACGGCGCTCATCACCGCCAACTCGCTGTGGGCCTGGATCTCCATCGGTCTCTCCGTGCTCGCCGGACTCCTGCTGGTCGTCGACTGGCTGCGCAGGCGCGCGGCGGCAAGGGCGCAGAGCCCCGCCGACGCCGAACCGGATGCCGAAGGGGACGAGCCGGGGGAGAAGGACGCCGAGCGGGAGACGACGGACGAGCCCACCGAGGAGGGCCAGACGGCGTTGCTTCCCGCGACCGGCGAACTCAAGACCGTCGCCGGAGAGCCGGCCGAGGAGCAGACCGACGCGGCCGACCTGCTCGTGGTCTCGGCGCTCGAGACCGAGGTGCTCGTGGTGGACGAGTACCCGCGCTACCACCTCGGCGGGTGCACGTGGCTGGAGAGCAAGGACACCATCCCGCTGCCCGTCAAGGAGGCCCGCGACCTCGGCTTCACGCCGTGCGCGCTGTGCACCCCGGACGCGACCCTCGCCGCAGAGCACCGCGAGAAGCGCGAATCGCGCAAGTGAGCTACTGAGGTCCAGGAGCCGAGCACAAAGGGTTTGCCGGGACCCGTTAATCTGGTAGGCACAGGCGTCGATCCGGCCATCACCGGGGAGCCTCCGGAAGAACGGGCGCGGTGCGCGCCCCAGTAGAACCGGACGGTCGCGGCCCGTCACAGCCGCCGAACGAGAGGCCCTCGCCCCAGCGGCGCGGGCAAGCGGGGTGGTACCGCGGAACGTGCGCCCAGTGCGCCGTGTCGTCCCCGTGTGGGCTCGCCGAGCCCGTACGAGAGCAGACGAACCGCGAGGAGCACCCCGGATGTACCCCAAGGCTTCCGTCGGCGGGCAGCCCGCCGACCAGGTCCCCTCCCAGCCGTCGTTCCCCGCGCTGGAGAAGGACGTGCTGGCCTACTGGGAGTCGGACCGCACGTTCGCGGCGACCGTGGAAGCCCGCGAGCCCGGCACCGACGGCGCCAACGAGTACGTCTTCTACGACGGCCCGCCCTTCGCCAACGGTCTCCCGCACTACGGCCACCTGCTGACGGGCTACGTCAAGGACATCGTCCCCCGCTACCAGACCATGCGCGGCAAGCGCGTCGAGCGCCGCTTCGGCTGGGACACCCACGGGCTGCCCGCCGAGCTGGAGGCCGAGCGCCAGCTGGGCATCACCGACAAGTCGCAGATCGACGAGATGGGCATCGCGGAGTTCAACCGCGCCTGCCGCGAGTCAGTGCTGCGCTACACCAAGGAGTGGCAGGAGTACGTCACCCGCCAGGCCCGGTGGGTGGACTTCGACCACGACTACAAGACGCTCGACGTCACCTACATGGAGTCGGTGATCTGGGCGTTCAAGCAGCTCTGGGACAAGGGCCTCGTGTACGAGGGCTACCGGGTGCTGCCGTACTGCTGGCGCGACGAGACGCCGCTGTCCAACCACGAGCTGCGGATGGACGACGACGTCTACCAGAGCCGCCAGGACCCCGCGGTGACCATCGGCTACCGCGTCGAGGGCAACGACAGCGACCTCGACGGCGCGTACCTGCTCATCTGGACCACCACACCGTGGACTGTCCCGTCCAACCTGGCCACCGCCGTGCATCCCGACGTCGACTACGTCCAGGTCGCCGACGCCGAGGGCAGGCGGTTCGTGCTCGCGGAGGCCCGCGTCAGCGCCTACGCGAAGGAGCTCGGCGAGGAGCCGTCGGTGGTCGCCAGGTACAAGGGGACCGACCTGCTCGGCACCCGCTACGCGCCACCGTTCCCGTACTTCGCCGGCCACGAGAACGCCCACCGGGTGCTCGCCGCCGACTACGTGACCACCGACGACGGCACGGGCATCGTCCACATCGCACCGGCCTACGGTGAGGAGGACAAGGTCGTCACCGACGCGGCGGGGATCACCCCGGTGACGCCGGTCGACTCCAAGGGCCGCTTCGACGCGCAGGTGCCCGACTACGAGGGCCAGAACGTCTTCGAAGCCAACGCCGACATCATCCGCGACCTCAAGAACGGCACGGGGTCCGCGGCGCGGCAGGGCGCCATCCTGCTGCGGCACGAGACCTACGAGCACTCGTACCCGCACTGCTGGCGCTGCCGCAACCCGCTGATCTACCGCGCGGTGTCGTCGTGGTTCGTGGCGGTCACCGAGTTCAAGGACCGCATGGTCGAGCTGAACCAGCAGATCACGTGGTACCCGGAGCACGTCAAGGACGGCCAGTTCGGCAAGTGGCTGGAGAACGCCCGCGACTGGTCCATCTCGCGCAACCGGTACTGGGGCACGCCGATCCCGGTGTGGACCTCGGACGACCCGAACTACCCTCGCGTGGACGTCTACGGCTCTCTCGACGAGCTGGAGCGCGACTTCGGGGTGCGGCCGACCGACCTGCACCGGCCCTACATCGACGAGCTGACCAGGCCCAACCCGGACGACCCGACGGGGAAGTCGACGATGCGCCGCGTGCCGGACGTGCTCGACGTGTGGTTCGACTCGGGCTCGATGCCGTACGCCCAGGTGCACTACCCGTTCGAGAACGCCGACTGGTTCGAGCACCACTACCCTGGCGACTTCATCGTCGAGTACATCGGCCAGACCCGCGGCTGGTTCTACACGCTGCACGTGCTGGCGACGGCGCTGTTCGACCGGCCGTCGTTCCGGACCTGCGTCTCGCACGGCATCGTGCTCGGCTCCGACGGGCAGAAGATGTCGAAGTCGCTGCGCAACTACCCGGACGTCACCGAGGTGTTCGATCGCGACGGCTCCGACGCGATGCGCTGGTACCTCATGGCCAGCCCGATCCTGCGCGGCGGGAACCTGATCGTCACCGACAAGGGCATCCGCGACGCCGTGCGCCAGGCCGTGCTGCCGCTGTGGAACTCGTACTACTTCCTCGCGCTGTACGCGGGCGCCGAGGGCGTGGAGGGCAAGGTCCGCACCGATTCCCAGCACGTGCTCGACCGCTACGTGCTGGCCAAGACCCACGAGCTCGTCACCGACGTCGAGTACGCGCTCGACCACTACGACGTCGCGGGCGCGTGCGCGACCCTGCGGGACTTCCTCGAGGTGCTGACGAACTGGTACGTGCGGCGCTCGCGCGACCGGTTCTGGGCCGGGGAGCAGGACGCCATCGACACCCTGCACACCGTGCTCGAGGTGGTCTGCCGGACGGCGGCGCCGCTCCTGCCACTGACCACCGAGGCGGTGTGGCGCGGGCTCACCGGCGGCCGGTCCGTGCACCTCACGGACTGGCCGAGCGTGTCCGAGCTGCCCGCCGACGCCGCGCTCGTCACGGCCATGGACCGGGTGCGCCAGGTGTGCTCGTCGGCGCTGTCGCTGCGGAAGGCCAACAAACTCCGCGTGCGGCTGCCGCTGGCGAAGCTGCTGGTGGCGGCGGAGGACTCCGAGCTGCTCCGGCCGTTCGCCGACATCATCCGCGACGAGGTGAACGTCAAGTCGGTTGGGCTGACCACCGACGTCGCCGCGCATGGCGGCTTCGAGGTCGGGGTGAACGCGCGGGCGGCGGGGCCACGGCTCGGCAAGGACGTGCAGCGCGTCATCAAGGCGGTCAAGGCCGGGGAGTGGAGCACCACACCGGAGGGCGCCGTCGTGGCTGCCGGGATCGAGCTGGTCGAGGGCGAGTACGAGCGCAGGCTCGTCGCGAAGGACTCCGGCGCGGCGGCCGAGCTGCCCGGAGGCTCCGGCCTCGTCCTGCTCGACACCGACGTCACGCCGGACCTCGCGGCCGAGGGCGTTGCCAGGGACCTGGTGCGCGTGGTGCAGCAGGCCCGCCGCGACGCCGGGCTCGACGTGGCCGACCGGATCACGCTGACCGTCGACGCGCCGGAGGACGTGCTCGCCGCCGCGAGGGCGCACGAGCGGTTCGTCGCCGCCGAGACCCTCGCCACCGCGGTCGAGTACGGCCCGGTGCCCTCCGGATTCTCCGGTTCGGTGGGTGACGGCGACAAGGTCAGCGTCGCCGTCGCGAAAAGCTAGGGACGATGGCCGGGTGAGCCGTCGATGAAGATTTCCTCATCTTCGGCTCATCGGGCTTTCGCCTCCGGGCGAGAGGGTGAGGGTATGAGTCGAACACCGCGAATCGTCGCGCTGGTGGCGGTGCTCGCCCTGCCCGTCGCGGCCGTGCTGGCCACGCTGCTGCTGTCGGAGCCGAGCCCGCCGAAGGAGACCTCCCAGGTCGTGCGTATCGGGGAGTCCGCACCGGCGGGAACCTCGGCCGCCACGCCGACCCCGTCGTCCAGCGAGCCGACGACCACACCGAGCGACACGAAGCTGCCACCCCCACCGCCGGTGGACGACGACGATGATGACGACGACCGCGACGACGACGACCGCGACGACGACGGCGACGATGGCTGACGGCTCGGGTCGGCAGCCGGGCGCTCCGCTGAGCGACCGGCCGACCGTGTACCAGCCGATCGCGGGCAAACCGGCGTCGGCGCGCGGCACGCGAGTGCCGGCGAGGGTGCAGATCATGGGCTGGCTCGTGCTGGTGATGACCGCCGGGCTCGCCACCGTCGTGCTGCTCGTCGCCGAGTTCGAGTACCGGGCCATCGACCGCAGGGTCAACAGCGGTCTCGAGCAGGACGTCGAGGAGTTCCGCCGGGTCGCCCAGATGGGCCGGGACCCGGCGACGGACCAGCAGCTGACCGACCCGTACCAGCTGTTCGAACGGCATCTCGCCGGCCAGTACCCGGACCGGGCCGAGGTGCTGCTGGGTGTTGTGGCCGAGGGCAACGGTCTCAACACCGTGCGGCAGAGCGACCAGGGGCTCGACCACGTCGCGTTCGACGACGCCCTGCTGCGGGAGATCGTGAACGCGCCGCAGGCGACCGGAACCGTGCAGACCGAGGGCGGCGAGCTGCGCTGGCTGCGGGTCGACGTGCTGCCGCCGTCCGGCTCGGGCCAGCCGCGGGCGTGGTTCGTCAGTGGCTACGTCGTCGACATCGCGAAGGCCGACGCCAACGACACCGTGCGCACGCTGCTGGCGATCAGCGCGGTCGCGCTCGTGCTGGCCGCCGGGGTGTCGTGGGTGGTCGCCGGGCAGATCCTTGCCCCGGTCAACACGGTGCGCCGCGCGGCTGCGGAACTGACCGAGCAGGACCTCACCCACCGGATCCCTGTGCACGGCCGCGACGACATCGCCGCGCTCGCCGAGCAGTTCAACGCGATGCTCGACCGGCTGGAGAGCGCGTTCGCCACGCGCAGGCAGTTCCTCGACGACGCGGGCCACGAGCTGCGCACCCCCATCACGATCATCCGGGGGCACCTGGAGGTGATGGGTGACGATCCTGCCGAGCGAGCCGAGGTCGTGCGGCTGTGCACCGACGAGCTCGACCGGATGGCGCGCATCGTCGACGACCTGTTGCTGCTGGCGAAGGCGGAGCAGCCGGACTTCCTGCGTCCCGAGTGGACGTCCGTGCCGGAGCTGACGAGCGATATCGACGCGAAGGTCAGGGCCATCGCCCCGAGGTCGTGGATACTGGAGTCGCTCGGCGAGGGTGAGGTCTGGATCGACGGTCAGCGGGTCACGCAGGCGGTGGTGCAGCTGGCGCAGAATGCCGTGCAGCACACGCAGGATGGCGCGGTGATCCGGATCGGCTCGGCCGTCCACAACGGATCGGTGTCTTTCTGGGTAACCGACACCGGCCCCGGTGTGTCGCAGGAGGACGCTCCGCGGATCTTCGACCGATTCGTGCGCGGTGCCACCGGCGCGCGAGACGGCAGTGGGGCCGGGCTCGGCCTGGCGATCGTCAAGGCCATCGCCGAGGCGCATCACGGCCAGGCCAGGGTCGTGTCGCAGCCGGGGCAGGGGGCGACGTTCGGGATCGAACTACCAGCGGGGGGAGCACGCGGATGAGCCGGATCCTGATCGCCGAGGACGAGCAGCGCATCGCCTCGTTCGTCGAGAAGGGCTTGCGAGCCAACGGTTTCGTGACCACGGTGGTGGTGACGGCGACGCCGCGCTCGCCCATGTCGTGGCGGGCGGGTACGACCTCGTCGTGCTCGACCTCGGGCTGCCGAGGCGGGACGGTTTCGCGGTGCTGCAGGCGATGCGACAGGCGCGGGTCAGCACGCCGGTGATCATCCTGACGGCGCGTGGCTCGGTGAACGACACGGTCGCCGGCCTGGAGGGCGGCGCCGACGACTACATGACCAAGCCGTTCCGGTTCGAGGAGCTGCTCGCGCGGGTACGTCTCCGGCTGCGGCCTGCCGATCGCACGCCCGAGGTGACGGTGCTTCGCAACGGGCCGGTGTCGCTGGACCTCCGTACGCGCCGCGCGGAGACCCCTCACGGCGTGGTGGACCTCACGGCGCGGGAGTTCTCTCTGCTGGAGCTGTTCCTCCGGCATCCGGGGCAGGTGCTCTCGCGCGAGCAGATCCTCTCGCACGTGTGGGGGTACGACTTCGATCCCGGCTCGAACGTCGTGGACGTCTACGTGCGGACCCTGCGCCGCAAGATCGGCCAGGACCACATCGTGACCGTGCGCGGCATGGGCTACCGCCTGGGCTGAACCGCGAGTTCCCCGCCCGGGCGCGCGAGCCCCCCGTTCGGGCGCGCGAGTTCCCCCGTTGGGGCGCGCGAGTTCCCCGTTGGGGGCCGGGGTCTGCCGGGACGCGCTGGCTGCAGTGAGGGCCACCCTCCCTGCGCCCGCCCGTCTCCCCCACCACCCAAGCGGAGGCGCTGCGCGCCGCTGTGCCTGTTCAACGCAGTGAAGGTGGCCTTCACTGCGTTCGGGTTCAGGCGACCTGGGGTGCCTTGCGTCGTCCCGAGTGGGCAACTCGCGGTCCCGAGTGGGCAACTCGCGGTCCGGAGCGGGGGACTCGCGGTCGGGAGTGGGGGACTCGCGGTCCGGAGTGGGGGACTCGCGCCTGGGACCGTACGACCCGCGGCGCATGAAGATCGCCTCATGTGGGTTTCACCCTTGGTTCAGCGCTGCGACGGATTCTGGTTTCCATGGCTGGACTTTCCGTGCACGGCTGGGTCACCCTCGGAGTGTTCGGCGTCGCCGTTCTCCTGTGGATGGTCACCCGGCTCGACGACACGTTCGTCGGGCTCTCGGCTGTGCTCGTGCTCGTCGGCGCGGGCGTTCTCACTGAAGGGGACCTCTTCAGCGCGCTCGGCGGCGAGGCGATCTGGCTCCTCATCGCGGCGTTCGTGCTCGCCGCCGGGCTCACCGCCACCGGGTTGCCCACGCGCGTCGCGCTCGCGGTGTGCGGGCGCGCCCGCACCGTTCGCGGCCTCGCCCACCGCGTCACCGCCGCACTGGTACTGACCGCGCTCGCCATCCCGGCCACGTCGGGACGTGCGGCGCTCGCACTGCCCGTGTTCCTCGCCCTGGCGACGACGCTCGCCGGCCGCGAAAGGGTCGTCCGCGCGCTCGCGCTGCTGTTCCCCACCGTCGTCCTGCTCTCGGCCGTCGCCACGCTGACCGGCGCCGGCGCCCACGTGATCACCAGCCAGCTGCTCGCCGACGCGACCGGCTCCGGCATCGGCTACGCGCACTGGCTGCTGCTCGGGTTCCCTTTCGCCGTGCTGAGCTCCCACCTCGCCGCCGAGGTCGTGCTCCTGCTGATGACCCGCCGCGCCGACCGGCGACAGCTGCTCCTCCTCGACCCGGCGCACGTCGCCCGCCTCGCCGGGACCACCGTGACCGGTCCGCTCACGCCGCGGCAGCGCCGCGCGCTCGGGGTGCTGGTACTCGTGGTGACGGCGTGGTGCACGGAAGCCCTGCACGGCGCCTCGCCCGCGTTGGTCGCGCTCGTCGGCGCCGCGCTGATCACCACACCGAAGCTCGGCACCGCCGAGTTCGGGGCCGCGCTCGCCTCCGTGCCGTGGTCGCTGCTGCTGTTCATGGTCACCACGGCGGTGCTCGGGGTCGCCCTCACGTCGTCGGGCGCGGCCGCATGGCTCGGCGGCGCGCTCCCCGGAGGCACCGGCGACGAGCTGACCTTTCTCGCCGTCGTGGTCGGCCTCAGCGCCGCCGCACACCTCGTGCTGCAGTCGCGCTCGGCCCGCTCGTCGGTGCTGGTGCCGCTGCTGATCCCGCTCGCGACGGCGGCGGGACTCGACCCGGCGGCCGTCGCGTTCGCCTCCACCGCGGCGGCCGGCTTCTGCCACACGCTGCCCTCGTCGGCCAAACCCGTCGCGCTGTTCGCCTCGGTGGAGGGCGCACCGACGTACCGGCGCACCGACCTGCTCCGGCTCTCCGCCGTGCTCGGCCCGCTCACGATCCTGCTCGTCCTCGCTTTCGCACTGGCCGTCTGGCCCGTGCTCGGCCTGCCGTTGCGCTGACAAACCCAAGGGAGAAAAGAAGATGACCGCCATCACGCCGTTGCGTTTCGTCGTCGCGCCGAGTGGGTTCAAGGAGTCGCTCACCGCCGAGGTCGTGGCTGGGGCGATCGCCGCCGGGCTGCGCCGCGTGGTGCCCGGCGCCGTCATCGACACCGTGCCGCTGGTCGACGGCGGTGAGGGTTCCGCGCGCACCCTCGCCGCCGCGACCGAGGGCAGGCTCGTGCCGGTCACCGTCACGGGTCCTGTCGGCGACCCGGTCGCAGCGCATTTCGCCGTGCTCGGTGGCGACGGGCCCAGGACGGCGTTCGTCGAGATGGCCGCCGCCGCGGGGCTGCGGCTCGTGCCGCGCGGCGCGCGCGACCCCGGCCTGACGACAACGCGCGGCGTCGGCGAGCTGATCCGCGCGGCCCTCGACGAGGGCTGCCGCCGGATCGTGGTCGGCTGCGGCGATTCGGGCACGTGCGACGGCGGAGCCGGGGCGCTCACGGCGCTCGGCGCCCGCGTGCTCGGTCCCTCGGGTGAGGAGGTGGCGCCCGGCGGGTACGCGCTCGCCGGAGCCGTGGAACTGGATCTGTCCACTCTGGACCAGAGGCTCGCGGGAACGGACGTGCTCGTGGCCTGCAACCCGCACAACCTCCTCACCGGCCCCTCCGGCGTCGCCAGCGTCTTCGGGCCACAGAAGGGAGCGAGCGCCGAGCAGGTCGCGGTGCTCGAGGCGGCCATGACGCGGTGGGCGAAGCTCATCGAACACCGCTGCGGGACCGATCTGCGGCTCGTGCCCGGTGGCGGCGCGTCCGGCGGCCTCGGCGCCGGGCTGGCCGGGGCGCTCGGCGCGCAGCTGCACTCCCGGTTCGACGTGCTGCTCGACCACACCGGCCTTGACGACCGGCTCGCCGAGGCCGACCTCGTGATCACCGCCGAGGGGGCGATCGACTTCCAGACCCCGCGCGGCAAGGTGCCCGCCGAGGTCGCCAGGCGCGCCAAGCTGTTCGGCAAGCCCGTGATCGCGCTGGCAGGCACGATCGGCCGCGGAGCCCGCACCACGCACGACGCCGGGATCGACGCCTACGCGGGCATCCTCGCCGCGCCGGTTCCGCTCGCGGAGGCCATCGAGCACGCGGAGGACCTGGTCGCCGACGCCACCGAGCGCGCGCTGCGGCTCGTGCTCGTCGGCTCGGCGCTAGCCACCGCGGCTAGAGTTCCAGGTGAACACTGAGAACTGAACAGACTGGGGGAGCCGCGTGGAGGCTCGGCAGAGACGCTGGGTGCTGGGCGGTGCGGCGGCGGCTGTGGTCGCGATCGTCACGGCGGGAGTGCTCGTGCTGTACGGCGAGCCGAGCCAGGGCACCGCGCAGGGACCGCGGGACGACGCCGATGCCGGCGAGGTCGCGCTGGACTTCCTCGACGCCTTCGCCGCCGGAGACGTCGCGGCGGCCGCGGCGCTGACCGACGACCCCGCCGCTGCCGAGGCGACGCTGTCCCGCGCCACCGCGCGGCTCGGCGTCACCGGTGTCGAGACGAGGGCCGTGCCGCCGAAGGGCGACGAGAGTTTCCGTGACTTCCGCGTCACGTGGACCCTCGGCGCGGGCCGCACGTGGGCCTATGACAACCGCGTGCACGTCGTGCGGACGGTTGAAGGCCGTCGCGTGGACTGGACGCCCGCCCTCGTCCACCCCCGGCTGAGGGACGGGCAAGCACTGGAGCTGCGGACCGGGGACGGGGCCCCGGGCGTGGTCGACCGTGACGGGCGGCCGCTGCTCGACCGGCGCGCGGGCGGCCTCGAACCGGCGGAGAAGGCGGGTGCGCGAATCCTGCTGCCCTCGATGTCGCGGCTCGCGGCCGAGCGCCTTGCCGCAGCGTGGTCCGTGGTGATCGTCGATGCCCGGGGCGCCGAGGTGAGCACCGTGCACGCGCCGGCGGGCGCCGAGGCGGGCCCGCTCGTCTCGACGCTCAGCGGCGCGACGCAGCGGGCCGCGCAGACGGCGGTCGACGAGGTGGACGCGCCCGCGTCGCTCGTGGCGATCCGGCCGTCCACCGGCGCGATCCTCGCGGTCGCGCAGAACGCGTCCGCGGGGGACGCGCCGACCGCACTGACCGGTCTCTCCGCGCCCGGCTCGACGTTCAAGATCGCCACCGCCACGGCCGTGCTCGGCAGCGGCGCGGCGGGCGCGGAGACGGTGCTGCCCTGTCCCGGCCGCGACCGCATCGGCACCAGGACCATCCCCAACGACGGGGAGTTCGACCTCGGTGCGGTGCCGCTGCACACGGCGTTCGCCCACTCCTGCAACACCACCTTCGCCCGGCTCGCCGCCGACCTGCCGCCGGAGGCGCTCGCGGACGCGGCCACCAGCCTCGGCCTCAACGCCGATTTCGAGATCCCCGGCCTCACCACCGAGGCCGGTCGGGTCGGCCCGGCGGCCGACCCGGTGCAGCGGCTCGAGGACGGCATCGGGCAGGGCCGGGTGCAGGCGAGCCCGTTCGGTCTCGCGCTCATGGCGGCGACCGTCGCGAGCGGGCAGGCCGTCACGCCGCGGCTGTGGCGCGACCTTGACACCACGGTCGTCTCGGGGTACGAACCACCACCCGCGGGGGTGCTGGCCGACGTGCGCGGGATGATGCGCGAGGCGGTGACCGGCGGCACCGCGACCGCGCTCGCCGGGCTCGGCGACGTCCGCGGCAAGACCGGCACCGCCCAGCTCGCCGGCCCGGCCAGGGCCCACGGCTGGTTCGCCGGGTACCGGGGCGACGTCGCGTTCGCGGTGCTGGTCGAGCATGCGGGGACCGCCGAGCCTTCGGTGCGTGCGGCGGGGACGTTCCTGAGCGGGCTGCCGGACTGAACCCGATACGGTGGGGCCCATGCCTGCCGTGACGTTCGCCGTCCGCGTGAAACCGGGAGCCAAGCGCGACGCCGTCGGGGGCCGGTGGGACGGCACGCTCGGCGAGGCACTCGTCGTGTCGGTGCGCGCACCCGCCGTGGACGGCAAGGCCAACGAGGCGGTGTGCCGCGTGGTCGCGAATGCGCTGTCCGTGCGCGCCCGCGATCTCGTTGTCTCGCGGGGACAACGCTCCCGCGACAAGCTGATGAAGCTCGAAGACGCCCCGCCGGACACCGCGCGGCGGCTGGCCGCCCTGCGTGGATCTATTGTGGAGGACCCACAAACTCCACGACCGGGCTGAACGGGAGGTGACATGGGCGATCTTCCGGTCATCCTCGGATCGGGCGCGATCGTCCTGCTCGCCTCGGTGCTCGCCGTCCGCTTCTCGATCCGGCTCGGCCTGCCCTCGCTGCTGATCTACCTCGGGATCGGCGTCCTGATCGGCGAGGCCGGATTCGGGGTCGAGTTCGACAACCCGCAGCTGACCCAGAGCCTCGGCCTCGCCGCGCTCGTGATGATCCTCACCGAGGGCGGGCTCACCACCCGCTGGTCCACCGTGCGGCCCTCGCTCGGCCCCGGCATCGCACTGTCCACAGTGTCCGTTCTGGTGACCATCCTCGTCACCGGCTCGGCGCTGCACCTCCTGCTCGGCCTCGACTGGCGGACGGCTCTGCTGTGGGGCGCCGTGCTGTCCTCGACCGACGCGGCGGCGGTGTTCTCGGTGCTGCGCTCGTCCGGGATCGGCAGGAGGATCACCGGAACCCTCGAGCTGGAGTCCGGACTCAACGACGCGCCCGCCTACATCGCGGTGGTGCTGTTCGCGACGGGGGCGACCCTGACCTGGAGCCTGCCGCTGCTGGTGCTGTACCAGCTTCTGGCGGGCGCTCTCATCGGGTTCCTGCTGGGCTGGGTGGGGGCGGTGGCCCTGCGCAAGGCCGCCCTGCCCGCCACCGGCCTCTACCCGCTCGCCACGGTCGCCGTGTGCGTGGTGGCCTACTCGTCGGCCCAGTTCGGGCAAGCTTCGGGGTTGCTGGCCACCTACGTGGCCGGCGTGGTGCTCGGCAACTCCCGGCTCCCGCACCGCGCCGACACGCTTTCCTTCGCAGAGGGGCTCGGCTGGATCGCGCAGATCGGACTGTTCGTGCTGCTCGGGTTGTTCGCCTCCCCGGAGCGGCTGGTGGACAGCGTGGTGCCGGGTCTCGTCGCCGGGGCAGTCGTGCTGCTGCTCGCCCGGCCGGTCTCGGTGGTGCTGTCGGCGGCGCCGTTCCGCGTGCCATGGCGAGAACAGGCGTTCCTGTCGTGGGCTGGTCTGCGCGGAGCCGTGCCCATCGTGCTCGCCACCATCCCGCTCGCCGAGGGGCTGCCCGGCGCCGAACGGCTGCTCGACGCGGTGTTCGTGCTCGTGATCGTCTTCACGCTGCTGCAGGCCGCGCTGCTCGGCCCGCTGGCGAGGTGGCTGGGGCTCACCAGGGACTCCGAACCGGAGGAGGTCCAGGTCGACGCGGCCCCGCTCGACGAGCTCGGCGCGGTGCTGCTGCAGGTCCGCATCCAGCGTGGCTCGCGGTTGCATGGCGTGTACCTCGCGGAGCTGCGGTTGCCGAGCGGCTCCGGCGTGAGCCTGGTGGTGCGGCAGGGCAAGGGGTTCACCCCCGCCGACACCACGCGCCTGCAGGAACTGGACCAGTTGCTGGTGGTCACCACGCAGGCCGCCAGGTCCGCGGCGGAACGCCGGATCAGGGCCGTGGACCGCGCGGGCCCGCTCGCGAAGTGGAAGGGCGAGCTGGGAGACTGACCGCCGTGCGTGCGGAGAGGTACGACTACTGGTTTCCGCTGGCGCTACTGGGGTTCGGGCTACTTGGTGCGATCACCGTGCGGCCGGCCGCCGGCTTCGGCTGGTTCGCCTACCAGCCCGGGAACGAACGGCGGTACCTGACGAGCGTCAGCTACGCGGAGCCCGCCGATGTCGAGGCCGGGTTCCACGTCGCCCGATGGAGCACCGATGGCTGGCAGGTGCACGTGGCGATCGCCGGGCTGTTCCTGGCGACGGTCGGCTGGTACGCGGCACGTGCCCGGAAGGCGGGCACGCCGTGGCCCACGACGCGGATCGTGGCCGTCGCGGCCGGGGGCGCGCTCGCCGTCGAGGGCGCCTACCTCGGACTGACGCACGTTCCGAAGGTCCTCACCGACGGCGCGTCAGCCGCGGCGCTGAGCCTGCCGCTGGCGCTGCTCGGCCTGGTCTCCCTGGCCGGGGCCTACTTCCTGAGGGGCACGTGGCGCCGGGTCACGGGCGTGCTGGCCGTCGTGCTGCTGGGAGTCGCGGTCGGCGCGGTCGTGCTGCCTTCGGCCGACGAGGCCGCCGCCGTGATCGTCCTGAGCGCCGCGCTGTTCCTGCTGGCGTGGCTGCACCGCAGCGTGCTGCTCGGCGGGGTGGCGGCGCTGTTCCTGCTGACCGGGGGTGCGGGGTCGGCCGCCGACCCGGCCGCGCTGGTGGTTCCGGCGGCGGTGTCGCTGCTCGGCGCGATGGTGGCGCTGGTGCTGCGTGCGAGGCCCTCGGCGTAGCCGTGGACAATGGAGCGGTGAGCACCGAGCAGGAACCCGAGCAGACCACCGGTGAAGCGGAGCCGCCCGCCGCCGCGCCTCCGAAGCGCCGGATCTGGCTGCTGGCCGTGGTCGCGGGGCTCGCGTACGCCGTCGACCTGGTCACCAAGATCATCGTCACGGCGACGCTGGAGGGCGAGGAGCCCATCCGCATCCTCGGCGGGGCGGTGTACCTGCAGCTCGTCCGCAACCCGTACGCGGCGTTCGGCATGGACTTCGGCGGCACCTGGATCCTCGCGATCGTCGCCATGCTCGTGGTCGGCGCGATCATCTGGTTCTCGCGGCGCCTGCGCTCCACGGGCTGGGCGGTGGGGCTCGGCCTCATCCTCGCCGGCGCGCTCGGCAATCTGACCGACCGCATCTTCCGCGCCCCCGGCCCGCTGCACGGCCACGTCGTCGACTTCATCTCCGCGTTCCAGCCCAACGGCGACTTCTTCCCCGTCTTCAACGCCGCCGACTCCGCCATCAGCATCGGCGCCGTGCTGATCGTGTTGCTCTCGCTGCTCGGCAAGGACTACGACGGCACCAGCACCAAGACCAAGAGGACAGAGAGGGCCGAAGAGGCCGGGAAAGCCGGGGAGGACAAGGCGTGAGCGCGCGGATGCTGCCGGTGCCCGAAGGGCTCGACGGCATGCGGGTCGACGCCGGTCTCGCGAAGCTGCTGGGCCTGTCGCGCACCGTGGTCGCCGAGCTGGCCGCGTCCGGCGAGGTGCTGCTCGACGGCAAGCCCGCGGGCAAGTCCGACCGCCTCACCGCGGGCGGCCTGCTCGAGGTGACCCTGCCCGAGCCGGATGCGCCGCTGGAGGTGATCGCCGAGCCGGTCGAGGGGCTGAAGGTGCTCCACGACGACGACGACATCGTGGTGGTCGACAAGCCCGTCGGCGTGGCCGTGCACCCCAGTCCCGGCTGGACCGGGCCCACAGTGGTCGCTGGGCTCGCCGCGATGGGCCTGCGGATTTCCACCTCCGGCGCCGCCGAGCGGCAGGGCGTGGTGCACCGGCTCGACGCGGGCACCACCGGCGTGATGGTGGTCGCGAAGAGTGAGCACGCCTACACGGTGCTCAAGCGTGCGTTCAAGGAGCGCACCGTGGACAAGGGCTACCACGCGCTCGTGCAGGGCCATCCCGACCCGACGCGCGGCACGATCGACGCCCCGATCGACCGGCATCCCCGCCACGACTACAAGTTCGCCGTCGTCGCGGGCGGGCGGCCCTCGGTGACGCATTACGAGGTGATCGAGGCCTTCCGCGCCGCGTCGCTCGTGGACGTGAAGCTGGAGACCGGCCGGACCCACCAGATCCGCGTGCACTTCTCGGCGCTGCGGCACCCCTGCGTCGGCGACCTGACCTACGGGGCCGACCCGGTGCTCGCGCGCAAGCTGAGCCTCTCCCGGCAGTGGCTGCACGCCCGCACGCTCGGGTTCGCCCACCCCGCCGACGGCCGCCACGTGGAGTTCACCAGCGAGTACCCCTCGGACCTCGCGTCGGCGCTCGACGTGCTGCGCGCCGAGTCGTAGCTCCGCTCAGTCTTCGATCGACCAGAGCAGCGAGCGCTCGTCGGGCTCCGGCCTCGGGCTCCAGCGCACCGACGCGATCCGCGTGGCTTCCGGCAGCACGTACACCGTGTGCCCGCCCGTGGTCTCCCCGGGCTGCACGCCGATCTTGTGCGGCGGCCGGGAGGTCAGCGACACGGGGGCCTTGGCGATGGCGGCGCCGTCGCTGGTGATCAGCTCCAGGTAGTTGTCGGGCAGCGACGCGAACGGGACGCGGCCCCGGTTGGTGATCTCGGTGTGCACCACCACGGCGCGCTCGCCCTCGTCGAGCCGGTAGCCCGCGGCGCCGAAGAGATAGTCGGCCGGGTCCTGCACCTCCAGCAGCTGCACCGCGAGCTGCTCGCCCTCAAGGCCCTGCGTCTCCAGCACGTCGCCGGCGCGCCCCGTCTTCGGCGTAGCGGGAGGCTGCGCGGCCGAAGGGGGCTGGTCGCCGCGTGCCCACAGGGCGCTCTGCGGCGGTCCCCACGTGCTCATCACCGGGTCCGGTGGTGGCGGTGGCTGGGGCGGCCGCTGCTGCTGGGGCGGCGGCGGGGGCTGGTACCGGCCGGACGGGGTGCCCTGCACGGGATACGCGCCGCTCGGCGCGCCCCGCACGGGGTAGGCGCCGCTGGGAGCGCCGTGGACGGGGTACGCGCCGCTCGGGACGCCCTGCACCGGATAGGCCCCGCTCGGCACGCCCTGGGCGCCCTGCGGGCCGCCGGGCCCGCCCTGCGGCTGAGGCGGCTGTGGCGGCGGGGGCGGCTGGGGCGGCTGCTGAGGCCCGCCCCACGCGCCCGCGAGCGCGGCCCGCAGCCCGTTCGGGTCGCTCTCGACACCGACGAGCAGGGGCAGGCCGCTCGCGGAGAGGTTCACGAGCCGGTAGGCGACGTCGCGCGGATCCATGCCGACCTTGGCCGCGACCTCGTGCACCGCCGCCTTGCCCAGCTCGGCGAGCGCGGCGAGCAGGCGGGCGTCGAGAGGGTCGGTCACAGCCACGCCGAGAAGCGTAGTCGGCGGTCCCGGCGTCAGTATGCTGCGGCCATGACCGCTGTCGCCTCCCTCGCGGACGAGTACGTGGACCTGCTCTTCGACGCGGACCCCCTGTGGCCCGCGATGCTCGGCTTCGAGCCGCCGAGGGCGGGGCTGGAAGAGCTCAGCGAAGAGGCGGAGCAGCGGCACCGGCGGGCACTGCTGGAGGTCATCGGGCGCGCCGAGGCGATCGACACCGCGGACCTGGAGCCCCAGGACCGGATCACGCGCGACGTGCTGCTCGCCTCGGCGAGGGCGCGGGTCGAACAGATCGACGCCCGGCTCGTGGAGTTCACCATCAGCCCGATGTTCGTGGCGCCGGCGTCGATGCTGCTGACGATCCTGCCGATGGTGCCGGTCGCCGACAGCGCGCAGGGCGCGGCACACCTCGACCGCCTCGCCGCGATCCCGGCCTACCTGGAACAGGTGGCGCAGCGGCACCGTGCCGGAGTCGCGAGCGGGCGTGTGCCCGTGGCGCGGCTCGTGCGGGCCTCCATCGAGCACGTCGACCGCTACCTCGCCGAGCCCGGCGCCGACCCGCTGCTGCGACAGGAGCCGCCGGACGAGAACTTCGCCGAGCGCAGGGCCGCGTTGCTGCGGGAAACGGTGCGCCCGGCGTTCGCCGCGTACCGCGACGTGCTCGAACGCGAGATCCTTCGCCATGGGCGGCCCGACGAGCGCCCCGGCGTGTGCCATCTGCCGGACGGCGACGTGCTGTACGCCGCACTGGCCCGCGTCCACACCACGACCGACCGCGGCCCCGACGACCTGCACGCCACCGGGCTCGGCCTCATCGAGCGGCTCGCGCGCGAGTACGCCGAAATCGGCGGCCGGGTGTTCGGCACCAGCGACGTGCCGGAGATCTTCCGGCGGCTGCGCACCGATCCCGCGCTGCGCTGGAAGGACGCCGACGAGCTGCTCGACACCGCCCGCGCCGCCATCACCCGTGCCGAGGCGGTCGCGCCGCAGTGGTTCGGCCGGATCCCGGAGCAGTCGTGCGCCGTCGAGCCCGTGCCGCCCGCGGAGGCGCCCGGCACGGTCGCCGCCTACTACCTGATGCCTTCGGCGGACGGGTCCCGCCAGGGCACCTACTTCGCCAACACCTACCAGGTCACCGAGCGACTGAGGCACACCGCCGAGGTGACCGCCTTCCACGAGGCCGTGCCCGGCCACCACTTCCAGCTCAGCATCGCGCTCGGGCTCACCGACCTGCCGCTGCTGCGCAGGCTCGGCGACTTCAACGCCTACGCCGAGGGGTGGGGGCTGTACTCGGAGCGGCTCGCCCAGCAGATGGGGCTGTACTCCGACGACGTGTCGCTGCTCGGGATGCTCAGCCTCGACTCCACGCGCGCGGGCAGGCTCGTGGTCGACACCGGTCTGCACGCGAAGGGCTGGACGAGGCAGCAGGCGATCGACTTCCTGCTGGAGCACACCCCCATGACCGAGACGGAGATCGTCGCCGAGGTCGACCGCTACATCGCGTACCCGGGGCAGGCGCTGTCGTACATGGTGGGCAGGCTGGAGATCCAGCGGCTGCGCGGCGAGGCGGAGCGGGTGCTCGGCGACCGCTTCGACGTCAAGGCGTTCCACGACCTCGTGCTGGGCAGCGGCGCGCTGCCGATGTCGGTGCTCGCGGACGTCGTAGCCGACTGGACTAGCGCCCGGCTCCGGTGAGCCTGGCGAACACCACGACGGCATTGGGCTCGGCTCCGGCCGAGTCGAACTCACCCGAGACGCTGAGCAGCCGCAGGTCGGGGTGCTCGCTGTGGGCGGTGGCCTGGGCGAGCGCCGCGCCCCTCGGCAGCGTTTGCACGCGGTAGACAGTGAAGACGGCGGTGCTGCCGTCGGCCCTGCCGACGGTCACCTCGGCTCCGGGCCGAACGTCGTCCAGCGGGAAGAACGCGCCGCGCTCGTAGGCGAAGTCGACGTAGCCGGTGAGCACGGCGGCGCCGCGTTCACCAGGGCTGCCGGTCTCGGCCAGCCAGCCCACGGTCGCGGCGTTGCCGGGCACCTCGACCACGCCGGTCGGGGTGCGGCCGAGCTCCGCGAGCGACTCGGTGCGGAGGCCGATCGCGGGCACGTGCAGAGACTCGGGCGCCGAGGCGGGCAGCGGGTCGTGTGCGTCGGGCACCGGACCGGTCAGCACCCTGCCCGCGTCGGTCAGTGCGCCGGGACCGAGTGGGGTGGTGTGGTCGAGCGCGTCGCCGGGCTGAGCGCGCACCAGCGTCACCGTGGTCAGCACGGCGGCCAGTGTCACGACCACGGCGGCGGCAACCGCGCCGAGTCTGCCGGCGCCGTCCCCCCGAGTGTTGACGGTCACATCCACCGGAATCCGCCGCCCCCTCGGCCCACGGCCCGCGTTCGGCCCATGGCCGCCCCCTCTACCAGGAGTTTCCCACCCTGCACGCACGGTGTTCCCCCGTCAGTGCGTCGATGCCTGCTGATCGCGGTTACCGGTATGTGTCGTTACGGACAAGACCGTCACACGGTTAAATGTCACTCATTCGGGTTATACAGTCGTTATCCGCCTCAGTTAGTGGGAATGTCCGATTCGGTGGCGGACATGGAGGTCGAGGGTGAGAACGGCGACAGCGGTGGGTGTGCTCGACGTCGGGTGCTTCAGTGCGAGGCTCCTGGTGGTCGAGCGGGGTGGGTCGCTGCTCGACCCCGTGTTCAGCCACAAGACGCGGTTGCGCCTCGACCGCGCGCTCGACCGCGAGGGACGCATCGGCCCCGAGGGCGTCGCCTCGATCGTCGCCGCTGTCGGCAAGGCCCGTGAGCTAGCGGCCCGCCGTGGTGTCGACTCCGTGTTCCCGCTGGCCACGTCGTCGATCCGGGACGCGGCCAACGCGGCCGAGGTGGTGGAGCGGGTTCGCCGGGAGACCGGCACCGAGCTGCGGTTCCTCTCCGGCCAGCGCGAGGCCGAGCTCTCCTACCTCGCGGCGCGCCGCTGGTTCGGCGCGGCGGCGGGACCGCTGGCCGTGCTCGACATCGGCGGTGGCACGGTGGAGCTCGCCGCGGGGGAGGGCGAGCACGCGTCGTTCGCCCGGTCACTGCGGCTCGGCGCCCGTGAGACCACGCGGAACTGGCTGAAGACCGACGTGCCGCCGAAGGAACGCATCGCCGCACTGCGCGGCTTCGCGCTCGAACGGGCCCGCGACGTGCTGGCCGAAGCCGAGCCGACGCTACGTGGCTATCGCACGGTCGGCTGCTCGAAGGTGCTGCGGCAGCTGGCCCGCCTCGCGGGCGCGCGGCCCGGCCGGGACTCCTCCTCGCCGGAACTGCACGTCGACGACCTGCGCACGTGGATTCCCCGGCTCGCCGTGATGCCGGCGTCCCGCAGGGCCGACCTCCCCGGCATCTCGCGCTCGCGCGCCCACCAGGCGCTGGGCGGGGCCGTGGTCGCGGAGGCGCTGCTGACCGTGCTGGGCGGGTCGCTCGTCGTCTGCCCCTGGTCGACGACGCAGGGGCTGCTGCTGACCCTGCTCGACCGGCCGGAGCGGCGGGGGCCGTGCCGATCGGTGGCGTGAGGCGATGCCGGAACTGCCCGACGTGGAAGGCTTCAGGCGCGTGTTCGCCGGGCATGCCGCGGGCAGGCCCGTCCGCGACGTCGCGGTGCTCGACACCGGTGCGCTGAAAGGCGTCGGGGCGGCGACGTTCCGCGACGCCGTGCGGGGACACCGGCTCGGCGACCCGGTGCGCCACGGCAAGTGGCTCGTCACCGAGGTGAGCGGAACCGGGCAGGCCGTGCTGCTGCACTTCGGCATGACGGGCTCGCTCGAATGGGCGGGCGACGGCGAGCCGAGGCACCGGCACGACCGGGTGGTCTTCACGTTCTCCTCGGGCGAGCTGCGCTACCGCGACATGCGCAAGCTCACCGGCCTGCGGCTTGCCCGCGACGAGTCCGACCGCGAGGCGATGCTGGCCGGGCTCGGCCCCGACGCGCTGAGCGTCTCCAAGGCCGAGCTGGGCGAGCTGCTCGGCGGCCTGCGCCGCCGCCTCAAGCCCGCGCTCACCGACCAGTCCGTGCTCGCAGGCCTTGGCAACCTGCTCGCCGACGAGATCCTGTGGCGCGCCCGGCTGCACCCGCGACGCTCGACGACGGACCTGTCGAGTGCCGACGTCGCGCGCCTGCACGCGCGCATGGGCACCGTGCTGCGGCAGTCGGTCAAGGCGGGCCGCGTGCCGCCGAGGCCGTCGTGGCTCACGGGGCGCAGGGACGAGCCGTCCGGCAGCTGCCCGCGCTGCGGCACGACGCTGCGCCACGGCCGCGTCGACGGCAGGGGCACGGTGTGGTGCCCCAGGTGCCAGCCGGAATGACAAGCGGCGCGGAGGAGAGTAGAGATCGAGGTATGCGGAACGACCAGGTGAACCCCAGGGAACCGGAGCGGCCGCTGTCGCCGGACGTCCCGGCTCCGCCCCATCACGACTTCGACCACGGCACCGAGGACGTGCCGGAACCGCCCAACAAGGACGAGGTCCGCCCCGACGACGACGTCACCCCTGACGCGGGCACCACAGAACCCCCGGACTGAGCCCGGCACGCGCTCCTGCAGTGAAGGCCACCATCACTGCGCTGAACGCAGTGATGGTGGCCTTCACTGCAGTTGGAACCACGGGACTGGGCGAGGGATTCAGCGGAGAGCGCGCGCGTACCAGGGCTGGATGGTGTCGCCCGCGCGGGGAAGGCCGTCGCCCCGGCGCGCGGGGGCCCTGCCCTCCGGCTGGCTCGGCCGCTCGGCGGGCTCCAGCGCGGGCACCGGCAGCGGCGTCGTCTGCTCGGTGACCGTGACGGGCGTGTCGTAGTGCATGATCGTCAGCGGCTCGCCGTGCACCAGGCGGTAGCGCGTCTTGTCCTGCTCGATCTCCACGGCGAACTGCGAGCCGCGGAAGTTCATCCGGAACGCGATCCGGTCCACAGCGGACGGTAGGCGCGGCCGGAAGCTCAGCTGCCCGCCGTGGTCGCGCATCCCGCCGAACCCGGCGACGGTCGCGAGCCAGGCCCCGGCGAGCGACGCCATGTGCAACCCGTTGCGGACGTTGTTGTGCAGGTCGTGCAGATCGGTGAGCGCCGCCTCCGCGAGGTAGTCGTAGGCGAGGTCGAGGTGCCCGCACTCCGCGGCCAGCACCGCCTGCGTGCCCGCCGACAGCGACGAGTCGCGCACCGTCAGTCCCTCGTAGTAGGCGAAGTTGCGCCGCTTCTGCTCGGCGGAGAACGCGTCGCCACGCAGGTGCATGGCGAGCACGAGGTCGGCCTGTTTCACCACCTGCTTGCGGTACAGGTCGAAGTACGGATAGTTGAGCAGCAGCGGGTAGTTGTCGGCGGGCGTGGCCGCGAAGTCCCAGCGCGCGTGCTCGGTGAACCGCTCCGACTGCGGGTGCACCGACAGCAGCTCGTCGTATGGCACGAGCATCTTCTTCGCCGCGTCGCGCCAGCGCGCGATCTCGGCCTCGTCGACGCCGAAGTACTCGGCGATGTCCGGATGGCGCTCGCACGAGTCGGCCGCCTCGCGCATGTTCCGCTGCGCCATCAGGTTCGTGTAGACGTTGTTGTCGGCCACGGCGGAGTACTCGTCTGGCCCGGTGACGCCGTCGATGCGGAAACCGCCGTGCGGATCGTGGTGCCCGAGCGACATCCACAGCCGCGCGGTCTCCAGCAGCAGCTCGGTGCCGTGCTGCCGTTCGAACTCGGTGTCGCCGGTCGCCGCGAGGTAGCGGGCGACGGCGTCGGCGATGTCGGCGTTGACGTGGAAGGCCGCCGTGCCCGCGGGCCAGTACGCGGAGCATTCGGCGCCGTTGATGGAGCGCCAGGGGAACGCGGCGCCCCGCAGCCCGAGCTGCGCTGCCCTGTCCTTCGCTTTGTCCAGTGTGGAGTGTCGCCAGCGCAGCGCGTCGCGGGCCGCGTCGGGCAGCGTGTAGGTGAGCACGGGCAGCACGAAGCTCTCCGTGTCCCAGAAGGCGTGCCCGTCGTAGCCGGGACCGGTGAGGCCTTTGCCGGGAATCGCGCGGCTCTCACCGCGGGCCCCGGCCTGCAGCACGTGGAAGAGTGCGAAGCGGATCGCCTGCTGCAGCTCGGCGTCGCCGTCGAGCTCGACGTCGGCGGTGGTCCAGAACTGGTCCAGGAACTCGCGCTGCTCGGCGAGCAGTCCCTCCCAGCCGGTCTGCAGCGCTCCCGCCAGCGCGGCGTCGACCTGCGCGCGCAGCGCGGGGATCGAGCGTTGTGCCGACCAGCCGTAGGCGAGGAACTTCGTCAGGCACAGCTTCTGTCCCAATGGGACGTCGACCGCGATCGTCAGCCGGGCGAGGTCGTCCTCGACGTTGATGTCGGTGCGCAGCCCGTCGTTGGTCTCCAGCTGGTGGTCCATGGCCGCGGCCATGCGCAGGCCCGAGCGTTTCGTCCGGTGCACGAGCACGGCGCGGTAGTCCTCGGCCTTCATGTACTCCACCTGCAGCGGCGCCTCCAGCGCGGCCGCGACCCTCGGATCGCCGGTGTCCGGCTCGATCGGCTCGTTGGCGATCAGGTCGGACTGGGCCACGAGCTGCACCTCGTCGTCGAGCGGCTCGACCTCGTACCGGATGGCGGCCACCGCGCGCTGGGTGAACGACACGAGCCGTTCGGTGCGCACCCGCACCCGCCGCCCGGTGGGCGACGTCCAGTCCGTCTCCCTGCGCAGGGTTCCCGACCGGAAGTCGAGCACGCGGTGGTGGGCGGTCGCGTGGCCGTAGCGCATGTCGAGCGGCTCGTCCTCCACCAGCAGGCGGATGATCTTGCCGTCGGTGACGTTCACGACGGTCTGGCCCGCCTCGGGATAGCCGTAGCCGCCCTCGGCGTACGGCAGGCCGTGCTCCTCGTAGAACCCGTTGAGATAGGTGCCGGGCAGGGCGCGCGGCTCCGCCTCCTCGAGCGTGCCGCGCATGCCGATGTGCCCATTGGACAGGGCGAAAGTGGACTCCGTGCGCTGCAGCTGGTCCACGGCGAGCCCCCGCCACCGCAGCTCCCACGGCGAGCATTCGTACCCACGTTCGGCGTCGGTCACGCGGAAACCCCCAGCAGTTCGGATAGATCGTCCACCACGACGTCGGCGCCGCGCTCCCGCAGCGCGTCGGCCTGATCGGCCCTGTTCACCCCCACGACGTAGCCGAAGCCGCCCGCCCTGCCTGCCTCCACCCCGGCGAGCGCGTCCTCGAACACGGCGGCCCGCTCCGGCTCGGTGCCGAGCTCCCTGGCTCCGGCGAGGAACGAGTCGGGCGCCGGCTTGCCGCGCAGCCGGTCCCTGGTGATCACGACACCGTCGATGCGGCTGCGCACGAAGCGGTCGAGCCCGGCGGCGGCGAGCACGCTCACGGCGTTGGCCGACGACGTGACCACCCCGATCGCGAGCCCCGCCCGCTCGGCGGCCTCGAGGTAGCGGACCGAGCCGGGGTAGGGCCGCACGCCCTGCTCTTCGATGACGCGCAGGACCAGCTCGTTCTTCCGGTTCCCCACGGCGTGCACGGTCTCGGCGTCCGGCGGATCCCCGGGGCCGCCTTCCGGCAGCACGATCCCCCGGGACGCGAGGAAGGTCCGGACGCCGTCGAGCCGGGGCCTGCCGTCCACGTAGGACGCGTAGTCACGTTCGGTGAACGGTGTGAAGTCGGTCGCGTTCCGCCGTTTCAGGAAGTCGTCGAAGGTCTGCTTCCATGCCTGCCGATGCAGGACGGCGGTGCTGGTCAGCACGCCGTCCAGGTCGAAGAGGCACGCCGTGATCGTGCTGGGTAACCCGATCATGCGGTTCACGCTAGTGGTGGTTTTCGACAGCCGCCACGTCTAACATCTGAGCGGCTGAAAAGATGATGAGGCGAGCACCCCCGGAGGCGTCGATGAGCACGCTCGCGATGCACGCCAGCGACGGACTGCTCGACGCGCCGACGTCGCTGTTGTTCGGGGCTGTCGCCGTTTCCGGCCTCGCCGTCGCGACGGTGAGGGCGCGGCGGGAGCTCGACGACCGCACAGCGCCGCTCGCCGGGCTCGTGGCGGCGTTCGTTTTCGCCGTCCAGATGCTCAACTTCCCCGTGCTGCCCGGGGTCAGCGGTCACCTGCTCGGCGGGGCACTCGCCGCGATCCTGGTCGGGCCGTGGACCGGCGCGCTGTGCGTGAGCGTGGTGCTCGTGGTGCAGGCGCTGCTGTTCGCCGACGGCGGGCTCACCGCGCTCGGGGCGAACATCACGAACATGGCGCTGCTCGGCACCGCCGCCGGGTATCTCGTCGCGGTGGCGCTGCGCCGGTTCGCGACGCGGTCGAGGGCGGGGCTGCTCGCGGTCGCGTTCACGGCGGCGCTCGTGAACACCGTGGTCGCGGCGGGCGGATTCGTCGTGGAGTACGCCATCGGCGGGCAGGGCGCGGTGTCGCTCGGCGGGTTCGCGGCCGCGCTGCTCGGCGTGCACGTGCTGATCGGCATCGGGGAGGGCGTCATCACGGCCCTCACGGTGGGTGCCGTCGCCTCGGCGCGGCCGGACCTGGTGCATCTGCTGCGCGGGGCGCCGGTGGCGAGGGAGCTGGCCCGGTGAGCGCGGCGAAGCGCGGAGCGTGGTTCTTCGCGGCGTTCGCCGTGGTGGCGCTGGTGCTGGCCGGGGTGGTGTCGTACTTCGCCGACGGCGACCCCGACGGTCTCGACCATGTGACCACGCGGGGCTGCACGGAGATCGAGGGGCGGCTTCAGGGCGCGTGTCCTGCCGCGCACGCGGAGGACCACGCGCTCGCGGACTCGCCGCTCGCCGACTACACGGTCGGCGGCGACGACGGGCTCACCGGCCTCGCCGGCGTACTGGGGGTGCTGGCGACGTTGGTGGTGTCCGGCGGGCTGTTCTGGTCGCTGCGCACGCGATCCCGCTCCGGCCGGGACACGTCGCGAGGGCCGTGAGCGCCACGGTGCTGCACCGGCCCGGCGACTCGCCGGTGCACCGGCTGCCACCCGAGGTGAAGGTGGTGGGCGCGTTCGCGGCCGTGCTGTGCGTCGTCGCGACGCCGCGCGAGGCGTTCTGGGCCTTCGGCCTCCACCTGGTGGTGCTGCTCGCCGTGTGGGCCGTGGTGCGCGTGCCCCTCGGCTGGTACGCGCGCAGGGCGCTCATCGAGGTGCCGTTCGTGCTGCTGGCGTTCGTGCTGCCGTTCACGGGCGGCGCGCCGCGCACCGACGTGCTCGGGGTGTCCGTGTCGGTCGACGGCGCGCTCGCCGGGTGGAACATCCTCGCCAAGGGCACCCTCGGCGTGCTCGTGTCGCTGACCCTGGCGGCCACGACCCATCCGCGCGACCTCGTCGTCGGCCTGCAACGGCTGCGCGCGCCCCGGCTGCTCACCACCATCGCGAGCCTGATGCTGCGTTACGCCGAGGTGATCGCCGCCGAGGCGCGGCGCATGCGCACCGCCCGCGTCTGCCGGGGACACGACCCCCGTTTCCTGTGGCAGGCCGCCGCCACGGCCCGCGGCATCGGCGTGCTGTTCCTGCGCAGCTACGAACGCGGCGAGCGCGTGCACCTCGCGATGCTCGCCCGCGGCTGGACGGGTGCCATGCCGGTGCCGCCCTCGCCGGGAGCGGGCCCGTGGCGCTGGCTCGCCGGCGTCACCCCGGCCCTGGTGACCGCGCTCGTGTGCGGGACGGCACTGTGGACGACGTGACCGCCGCGCTTCTAGTCAAGGACCTCGAGTTCAGCTACCCCGACGGGCATCGCGCGCTCGCCGGCGTCGACCTGCGCGTCGAGCCGGGGGAGCGCGTCGCCGTGCTCGGCCCCAACGGCGCGGGCAAGACGACGCTCGTGCTGCACCTCAACGGCGTGCTGACCGGCACGCGCGGGCAGGTGGAGGTGGCGGGCGTGCCCGTGCGCAAGCGCACGCTCAAGGAGATCCGGCGCCGCGTCGGCGTGGTCTTCCAGGACCCCGACGACCAGCTGTTCATGCCCACCGTCGCCGAGGACGTCGCGTTCGGGCCGCGCAACTTCGGGGTGCCCGAGGCGGACGTCCCCGCGCGCGTGCGCGAGGCGCTCTCCGCTGTGGGCATGGAAGCGCACGCCGACCGCTCGCCGATGCACCTCTCCGGCGGCCAACGGCGTCGCGTCGCGCTCGCCACCGTGCTCGCGTGCGACCCCGACATCCTCGTGCTCGACGAGCCGTCGTCGAACCTCGAGCCCTTGGCGCGCAGGGAACTCGCCGAGCTGCTGCTCGGGCTGGGCCGCACGATGCTGATGGTCAGCCACGACCTGCCGTACGCGTTGCAGCTGTGCCCGCGCAGTGTGCTGATCGACCGCGGCGTGGTGGTGGCCGACCGGCCCACGCGCGACCTGCTCGCCGACCGGGACCTACTCGCCGCCCATCGCCTCGAGCTGCCGTGGGGTTTCCGGCTCGACTGAGGTCACCGGGCGGCGCGGGTCCGTGCCCCACACGAGGTCGGTGACCACCCGCACGGCCTCGGCCACCGCGGCCGTCACGGGGGAGCTGAGCCCGATGCCTGTCCGCTTGATCGGCTCGCAGCCCACCACGAGCACCCGGCCCGCGTCTCCGCCGAGCACCTGCAGCAGCCGCAGCGCGCCCTCCGGCCGGATGCCGTGCGGGTCGAGCAGCGCCGGGATGCACGACGGGTGCTCGTCGAGCTCCGCCTCCATCACGTACACCTCGCCGGGGCGGCCCCCGCGCGGTGTCGCGTCGATGAGGATCGTGGTGTCGTACCCGCCGAGCAGGCGGTCGAGCCGCCCGCAGCCGATGCCATAGTCCGCGATCTGCACCCAGCTCGGCAGCACCGTGCCCTCGAGCCGTTGGACCACTTCGACGCCGAAACCGTCGTCGCCGAGCAGCACGTTGCCGACGCCGGCGAGGAGAACTCGTGGCCTCATGCCTCAACGGTAGAACTGTGGCCGAGGCCACACAATGCGTGAGGCTATTCCGTCGTCGTGTGCGGCCGCACGTGGTGGATCAGCTCGTGCAGCGTCTCGTCGGCAAGGCGGTAGTAGACGACCCTCCCGCTGCGGTGCGCGGTCACCAGACCGTGCGCGCGCAGCAGCCGCAGCGCCTGGGAGACCGCCGTGTCGCTCATGCCGGCGGCCACGGCGAGATCGGACACGCAGATCTCCCGCGCGTAGTGGATGCACACGAGCAGCGTCAGCCGTGAGGGATCGGCCAGCACGGAGAACCGGCCGGCCCACTCCTGCACGGTCTCGCGGTCGCCGAGCCCGGCCAAGGCGGCCTCCACCCTCGGCGGGTCGATCAGGCGGCGTTCGGAGGTGCTCGGCACGTGGCCATGATCCCACGGCCGGCGCTCGTGGCTCCGGCATACTGAGCCGGTGAGCCCCGAAGCCGCCCGTTCGCTGTGGATCCTGCTGGAGCCGGTGCACGACGTCACGTACTTCGCTCCTCAGGCGCGGGCCGCGCACGAGGCCGTGGGCCTGCGCGGGTTCTGGCGTGGCTACGTCGCGATGCGGGCCGCCCCGCTGGGTGTGCCGGGCCTCGGCACGGTGACGGCTGCCTTCCACAACTTCGCGCCGTCCTTCCTCGCCCGCTCCATCCCCGCCGTGTGGGAGATGGCCACCCCGGCGCAGGCGCTTGCCGCGCGTAGCGAGGGCGCCGTCGCCGCGCTCGACGCGTACGTCCCGTCGCTGCGCCAGGACTCCCGGCTCGCCGTGGCCGTGGAGGTGCTGCACCGGATCGTCGGCGCCGTCTCGTGGTCCGGCCGGCCGCTGGCCGCCGCCAACGCCGCGCTCGACTGGCCCGACGAGCCCCTCGCCGCGCTCTGGCAGGCCGCGACGACCCTGCGGGAACACCGGGGCGACGGCCACGTCGCCGTGCTCGTCTCGGAGGGCATCGACGGCGTGGAGGCCCACGTGCTGCGTGACGCCGCCGACGGCAGCAGGGCTGTCACCGAGCCCGCCCGCGGCTGGACGGAGCAGGAATGGGCCGAGGCCGCCGAGCGGCTGCGCGAGCGCGGACTGCTCACCGGGGCGGGGTCGCTGAGCGAGAGCGGTGGTGCGCTGCGTGAGCACATCGAGCGGCGCACCGACGCGCTCGCCGCGCCGCCGTACGGGGTGGTGCCGGGGACGGAACTGACGGCGCTTGCGGCGTTCCTGCGGCCCGCGGCGCGCACGCTCGCCACCGAGGTCGTGCCCTTCCCGAACCCGGTCGGCGCCCCGGCGCCGTGAGTCGGTTGTTGAACCGTCCGCCGGTCATGGTGCGGTCGAGCACGAACAGCGGGATCGCGCGCTCGGCGGACATGGCGGCGGCGTGCAGCATGGGATCGTCGGTGGTCACAGCCCCGCGAGGAGGTCGGTCTCGGTGATGCCGGGGCCCTGTCCTTCGCGGATGAACCACTCGGTGCCGAAGGCGTAGGCGAACGCCTCGTCGGGCATGGCGAGGAAGAACGACTGCTCGCTGATCTGGCTCGCGTGCGCGCGCATGGCGTGCCGCTTGTGCTCGAGGTAGGGGGTGACGTCCACGGCGGCGGTGATGACCGACTCCGGTTTGCCGAAGTTCTCGTCCGGCTCTTGCATGTCGGTCCCGGCGAGCTCGGGAACGTTCGCCAGCGCCTGCCTGCCGCGCAGCATGTGGTCGCGATTGATGGTGCCCTGGTAGACGCGCGGGGTGCCGGCCAGCTCGGCGGCGCGCATGCCGACGCGGTGGACCATGATGTGGTCGGGATGGCCGTAGCCGCCGTTGTCGTCGTAGCAGGTGAGCACGTCGGCGGACTCCTCGCGCAGAATGGCGGCGAGCTTCTGGGCGGCGTCCTCGACGGGGGTCGTCCAGAACGAGCCGGGCGCGTCGTTGGTGGGCGTGCCCATCATCCCGGAGTCGACGTAGCCGAGGAACTCGACGCGCTGGGCGCCGAGGATGCCGGCGGAGGCGTGGGTCTCGGCGACACGGCGTTCCCACAGCGGCTCACCGTCGGTGAGGAACCCGTCGGGCACCTCGCCGTGCTCACCCCGGGTGGCCACGACGAGCACGACCCGGTGCCCCTCCTCGTGGGCCTTGCGCATGATGCCGCCGCAACCGATGCACTCGTCGTCGGGGTGGGCGTGAAAGGTAACGAGAGTCGCCATGCCGCGAGGCTAATCGCCGTCCCCGCCCGGAGGCGACCCTTGGTGCGGCTAGACCGGCTTGAGCGGGTCGTGGCCCAGTGACATCAGCCTGTGCCTCCAGTGGGCCTGGCCCGCCGTCGGTTCCAGGTCGTCGCGGCGCTGGGCGTGGACCTTGTCGACCACCTTCTGCATCACCTTGCGGTCGTCGGTGTCCAGGTCCGTCTTGCGCTTGCCCAGTATCTCCAGCACCCGCTGGCCCAGGTGCGGGCCCGCATGGTCCGGCAGTTCCTCGTCCACCGGCGACGCCGCCTCCGTGCGCAGCCATTCCGCCAGCTCCCGCGACGTCATGTTGACGACCCGGTGGAACTCGGTCCACAGCTCGTCCGTCCGCTGATCCGCCATGGGTTCCTCCTTCCGTCAGCCCGGCGTGGTCTCGCCACCGAGCGCGGCGATGACCTCGCCGGTGTAGTACGACGACAGCCGCTCGGCCGCCAGGAAGACGAACGACGGCGCCAGCTCGTCCGGGTCGGCCGGGCGCCCGAGCGGGACGTTCCCTCCGAACTTCTCGACGTGCTCCTCCGACATCGTCGACGGGATGAGCGGTGTCCACACCGGACCCGGTGCGACGCAGTTGATCCGGATCCCGCGTGGGGCGAGCGCCTGCGCCATCGCCATCGTCCACGCGTGGATGGCGCCCTTCGTCGCCGAGTAGTCGATGAGCTTCTTGTTGCCGCGCAAGCCGTTCACCGAGCCCGTGTTGACGATCGCGCTGCCCTCCGGCAGGTGCTTCAGCGCCGCCGCGGTGACCCGGAAGTAGCTGTGCATGTTGACGTCGAACGTGTGCGTCCACTGTTCGTCGGTCAGCTCGTCGACCGACTCCAGCTCCCGCTGCGTCGCGACGTTGTTGACGAGCAGGTCGAGCCCGCCCAGCTCCCGCACGGTCTCCTCGACCACGCGGGTGCACTGCCGGGCCTCGGCGAGATCTCCGCGCAGCAGCACACACCGCCTGCCCTGCTCCTCGACGAGCTTCTTCGTGTGCTCGGCGTCGGCGTCCTCGCTCAGGTAGGCGATCGCCACGTCCGCGCCCTCCTTCGCGAAGGCCACGGCCACGGCGCGCCCGATCCCGGAGTCACCGCCGGTGATCAGTGCCCGCCTTCCCTTGAGCAGATCGCGGCCGACGTAGTCGGTCATCTCGTCGCGCGGACGGGGCTCCATCGGCCCCGTCTCGCCCGGCGGCTGCTGGCTCTGTGCTGGCTGGCTCACGAACGAACCCCTCCTCGACTCACTGTGCTCACAGGAACTTGTCGGCAGTGATCGGCAGGTCCCGCACCCGCACACCCGTCGCGTGGTAGGCGGCGTTGGCGATGGCGGCCGCCGTGCCGACGATGCCGATCTCCCCGATCCCCTTGGTGCCCATGGGATTGACGTACGGATCGTGCTCGTCGAGCCAGTGCGCCTCGACCGACCGCACGTCCGCGCACGCGGCGATGTGGTACTCGGCGAGGTCGTGGTTCACGACGAAGCCGAACCGCTCGTCGGTCACGCTCTCCTCGTGCAGCGCCATCGACAGTCCCATCGTCATCCCGCCGACGAACTGCGAGCGCGCGGTGCGGGGGTTGACGATCCGCCCGGCCGCGAACACGCCGAGCAGCCGCGGGACCCTGACCTCGCCGGTGTCGGTGTCGACCCGGACCTCGGCGAACTGCGCGCCGTAGGCGCTCATGGCGAACCGCTCGGTGTGCGGGTTCTCCGGCTGCGTCGCCGTCCGTTCGTCGCCAGGACTCGGGCCGGCGCCGAACTTCTCGCGGAACGCTCTCGCGGCCTCGACGATCGCCCAGCCCCAGTTCGTGATCCCCGACGACCCGCCCGCCACGGCCGCGGCCGGCAGGCCGGTGTCGCCGATGCGCAGGTCGACGTCCTCGAACGGCACGTCGAGCGCGTCGGCCGCGATCTGGGTCAGGGCCGTCCACGCGCCGGTGCCGATGTCGACCGCACCGATGCGCACCTCGTAGCGCCGGTCCGCGGTGAACCGGACGGTGGCCGTCGAAGACCCTGGCGACTGGTGCACCGGGTAGGCCGAGCTCGCCACGCCCGTGCCGACCCACCAGCCGCCCTCCAGCGTCGAGCGCGCCAGGGCGGGCCGCCCGGCCCAGCCGAAGCGGCGCGCGCCCTCGCGCAGGCAGGCGACGAGGTTGCGGCTGGAGAACGGCAGCCCCGAGGCGGGGTCGGTCTCGGGTTCGTTGCGCACGCGCAGCTCGATCGGGTCCAGGTCGCAGGCCTGTGCCAGCTCGTCCATCGCGACCTCGGGCGCGAACATGCCGGGGCACTCCCCGGGCGCGCGCATCCACGACGGCACCGGCACGTCGAGCGGCGCGAGGCGGTGGCTGGTCCCGCGGTTCGGCGCGGCGTACATTTTCCTGGCCGGCTCGCAGCTCTGCTCGGCGTACTCCTTGATCCGCGAGGTCTGCTCGACGACGTGGTTGCTGAGCGAGACGAGCCTGCCGTGTTCGTCGGCGCCGAGCCGGACCCGCTGGATGGTCGGCGTCCGGTAGCCGACGAACGAGAACATCTGCTGCCGCGTGAGCGCGTACTTCACCGGTCTGCCGGCCATGCGCTTGGCCGCGAGCACGGTGAGCACGATGTTGGCGTGCGGCGTGCCCTTCGAGCCGAACCCGCCGCCCACGTACGGCGCGACCACCCGGATGTCGCTCTCCTCGATGCCGAACGTCGAGGCGACCACCTGCCGCATCGTGTGCACGCCCTGCGTCGAGTCGTAGATCGTGAGCCCCGTCGAGTCCCACGACGCGACCGTCGTGTGCGGCTCCATGGGGTTGTTGTGGTACATCGGCGTGGTGTAGGTCGCGTCGACGGCCCTGGCCGCACCGGCGAACGCGCCGTCCGGATCGCCCTGCCGGGTGTCCGTCTCGCCGCCCGCGTTGACCTCGTCGGGACGGTAGAGATCGGAACGGTCGGCCGACAGCGACACGTCGTGGTCCCGCCGCGCGTAGCTCACCCGCACCAGGCCGGCCGCCTGCCTGGCGATCTCGGGTGTCTCGGCCACCACGGCACCGATCAGCTGGCCCCGGAAGTGCACCTCGGGGGACTGGAGGATCTCCAGCTCGGCGTCCTGCCCGGTCTCCAGCCTCGGCGCGTCGAAGGGGGTGAGCACGGCCAGCACGCCATCGAGCCCGACGGCCTCGTCGGTGCGCATGTCCGTGATGTCGCCGCGCGCGATGGTCGCCTGGACGGGGTGGAGGTACGCGGGGTTCGGCACGGGATGCTCGTAGGCGTACGGGGCGGTGCCGGTGACCTTCGCGGGTCCGTCCACCCGCTGCCGGTTGGCGCCGATCGACCGTGGTCGCAGCAGTCCCGTCACGGCGCGTCCTCCCCGGCCAGCCCGCGAAGTGCCGACACGATCATGTTGCGGGCGAGCTTGAGCTTGAACCCGTTGTCCGGCAACGGTTCCGCCTCCGCGAGCTCGGCATCGGCCGCGGCCTGGAAGGCGTCCACAGTGGCCGGTCCACCTCGCATCGCGTGCTCGGCGAGCGTGGCGTGCCACGGCTTGTGGGCTACACCGCCGAGCGCGAGCCGCACGTCGCGGACCCTGCCGTCGGCGACGTCGAGTGCCGCGGCCACCGACACGAGCGCGAAGGCGTACGACGCGCGGTCCCTGGCCTTGCGGTACCGCGAGTTCGCCGCGAACCGCAGCGGGGGCAGGTCGACGGCGGTGATCAGCTCCCCGTGCTCGAGCACGGTGTCCCGTTCGGCGTGGGCGCCGGGAAGGCGGTGCAGCGCGGACGCGCGCACGGTGCGCTCGCCGTCGGCCCTGCGCACCCGCACCACCGCGTCGAGGGCGGTCAGCGCCACGGCCAGGTCGGAGGGGTGCACGGCCACGCAGTGCGGTGAGGCGCCGAGCACGGCGTGGTAACGCGTGTAGCCGTGCAGTGCGGCGCAGCCCTCACCGGGGGTGCGCTTGTTGCACGGCGTGGTGACGTCCTGGAAGTACACGCATCGCGTGCGCTGCAACAGGTTCCCGCCGGTGGTCGCGAGGTTGCGCAGCTGCCCGGACGCGCCCGCGAGCACGGCCTGCGCCAGCACCGGGTACCGCTCGCGCACGAGCGGGTGGGCGGCGAGGTCGCTGTTGCGCACGTTCGTCCCGATCCGCAGGCCGCCGTCCGGCAGCTCCTCGACGCGGTCCAGCGGCAGCCCGGTGACGTCGACCAGCAGCTCCGGCTCGGCGATTCCGAGCTTCATGTGGTCGACGAGGTTGGTGCCGCCGCCGAGGAACGCGGCCCGGGGGTTGCCCGTCACCGTGGCGACGGCGCTGTCCACGTCGTCGGCCCGGCGATAGTCGAAGGGGATCACGGCGCGGGCTCCGCCTTCGCGGCCACCTCGGAGATCGCGGCGACGATGTTGACGTAGGCGCCGCACCGGCACAGGTTGCCGCTCATCCGCTCGCGGATCTCCTCCTCGTCGAGCGCGGGTGCGGTGCGCACGTCGGCGGTGACCGCGCTCGGCCAGCCGGCCCCGGCCTCGTCGAGCAGGCCCGCGGCCGAGCAGATCTGGCCGGGAGTGCAGTAGCCGCACTGGAAGCCGTCGTGGTCGAGGAACGCCTGGTGCAGCGGATGCAGCCGCCCGTCGGTGGCGAGGCCCGCGCTCGTGGTGACCTCCGCGCCGTCGCAGGCGACCGCGAACGTGAGGCACGTGGTCACCCGCCGCCCATCGAGCAGCACCGTGCACGCGCCGCACTGACCGTGGTCACAGCCCTTCTTGGGCGAGGTGACGCCGAGCCGATCGCGCAGCGCGTCGAGCAGCGTCACGCGGTTGTCGACCGCCAGCGAGCGGCGCACGCCGTCGACGAGGAGGGTGATCTCGGACTCGGTGTCGGCCATGTCAGTCCAGGGGCACGTTCGGGGGCACGTTCTCGTCGTGGCCCGTGTCGATGCCGGGCACGACGGTGCACAGGCCGCGGGCCTTCGTCCCGGCGGGCCTGGCCCCCTTGGGGTTCAGCGCGCTCATGCTGATCGACACGAGCACTTCCTCGCCGTCGTGCAGCGCCCTGATGAGATCCACCGACTCGCTGACCACCGACTGCCGGTCGCGTGGGGGTCGGCGCGCTCCGGCGGTGTCGGGGTCCGGGGTGAACCCACCGTGGCACTGCACGGCGGCCGTCGCCGTGGCCTGCGCGATCACGGCGGGGTGGGCGCGGATCGGCGAACAGGCCGCGGCTGTGGTGACGGGCAGGGAGGTCGGCTGAGAGTGGGCTCCGATCACCGACCGGACGAACGGCCGGTGGCTCTCGGAGATCCACCGGCGCTCGAGCCCCGCCTGTTCGGCCTGCCTCGCCCGGTCCACGAGCTCGTGCGGCCGGAACTCGTCGCAGGCCGAGGCGTAGCCGATGCTCACCATGCTCTCGCTAGTACCCTCCGTGCCGGACGGCCAAACGGGCTATTCCGTGAGCCTGGCCCGCAGAAACGCGAGCGTGCGCGCCAGGAGCCGGGAGACGTGCATCTGCGAGATCCCGACGCGCTCGGCGATCTGGGTCTGGGTCATGTTGCCGTAGAAGCGCAGGATCAGAACGCGCCGCTCGCGCTCGGGCAGCTGCGCCAGCAGCGGTTGCAGGGACTCGTGGTACTCCACGTGCTCCAGCTCGGCGTCGTCCTCGCCGACCGTCTCCGCCAGTGGCAGGGTGCCGTCCTCGTTGTGTGCCGCGTCCATCGACACCGACTGGTAGGCGTTGCCCGCGAGCAGTCCCTCCCAGACGTCCTCGGGGTCGAGATCCAGCTCGGCGGCGAGCTCGCTCGGCGTCGGCGCCCTGCCGAGCCGCTGGGCGAGCCTGCCGCTGGTCTGGCTGAGCGCGAGGTGCAGTTCCTTCAGCCTGCGTGGCACGCGCACGGCCCAGCTCGCGTCGCGGAAGTGCCTGCGCACCTCGCCCATGATCGTCGGCACGGCGAACGCGACGAACTCCGTGCCCCGGCTCGTGTCGAACCGGTCGATCGCGTTGAGCAGCCCGAGCCTGGCCACCTGTAGGAGGTCGTCGCGGGACTCGCCGCGGCCGGAGAACCGGCGAGCGATGTGCTCGGCCAGCGGGAGGCACCGGGTGATGACCTCCTCGCGCAAGGCAGTGTGCCGAGGATCCTCCCTCGGGAGCGCGGCGAGCTCCGTCAGAAGGGGCGCCACGTCCTCGTAACCGCGTCCTTGCTCCGGCACCTCCGGCTGAGGCTGCTGCTCGGACGTCACGGGAACGGCTACCCCGCTCCGCTGCGGGTCACACACCGCCACGGCTTGTGGCGTCCAATGCGGTCAGCGTGCTGTGAACTTCCTGCACGACGTCGGGATGTCCCAGCGGCAGCGGCGGTCCGATCCGGTCGCGGTCGCCCTCGAAGGTGCGCGCGACGACGGTGACCGTGATCCCGGCGCCCTCGAGTTCACTCCTCCGTGTGGACATTCGGTCTTCGCCGTCGTGGAGGCTGTGGGATTCCGGGTCGACGAGGAGTACGGATCGCACCGTGCCGGTGTGCCGCGCGGCCATGTCGAGGCCATCGAAGGCGTTCGGCCCGCTCACCACGATGTCGACCGGCGAGCCGAGCGCGTCGGGATCCGCCATCAGCTCCTCGGCTTCGGTGAGCCCTCCCGCAACGGGCAGCCGGCACCAGCAGACGTGCCGGTCACCCGCGATCTCGTTCCACGTGGGCGGGATCTCCTCGTGTTTGGCCTCTCCCAACGGGTCCAGGACGAGCACGACGGGTGCGCCGCTCTCGCCCGCCCACACCAGGGCGGGCCCCTCCGCACGCGGTTCGGACATCGTCAGCTCCTTCACTCGCTTCGTGGCGACCGCCGGTTACCCGGACCGCGGCGAGCGCAAAACAGTCCATAATGGACGATTCACGAACGGTGACCGGTCTTGCGTGCCGACGCGCGGTGCGCGTACGGTCGCAGCAGGTGGTTGAGCTGTAGCAACCCGTGTCCCAGCCGGCTCTCCGCGAGACCGCGAGCAACCGGAAGGCGGCGACCAAGTGGATGACGTCAGGACCATCGACATCAGAGTCGAGCCCGGCCGGGCCGGGCTCGTGGTGACGCACGTCGCGGGCGAGGTCGACATCATCGCCGTGCCCGCGTTGCGCGACTGTGTCGACGAGCAGTTGTGGGTGGCGCGCTCCCTGGTGCTCGACCTGACCGAGACCAGTTTCTTCGGCGCGGCGGGGTTGTCGCTGCTGGTGCGGCTGTCGACCGCGGCGGGGCGGCGCGCGCTCCCGTGGGCGTTGACGGGACGCCAGCCGGTGCTGCGCCCGCTGTCCGTGACGGGGCTCGACCGCTCGCTGCCGGTCTACCCCGATCTGGGCGAGGCGATCGCCGCCGTCAGCGAGGCGGGCATCGCGGCGGGCGCCCGCGTCCACTGAATCGATCTAGTCACCGAGTTCGGCGGCGGGCCGACGCGACCAGCGCGGTGGTCGCGGGCTGCCAGGGCTGGTGCTGCGGTCCGGTCAGCACCAGGCGGCGGCCGACCGTCTCCCGCAGCGGCACGAGCACGAGCTCACGGCCGAGCAACGCGGAGACCAGCCCCGGCGCCACCGACACGCCAACGCCGTGCGTCACCATCGCCAGCAGCGTCCCCAGCTCGCGCACGTGGTGGGTCGCCCTGAGCGGAGTGCCCGCCGCGCGGAAGAGCCGCCGGACGTGCGGCTCGCAGCCGCCCGCCGAGAGCAGCAGCGGGTCGTCGGCGAGGTCGGCCACCGAGATCGCGGCCTCGCCGGCGAGCGGGTGATCCCGGCGCACCACAGCGTGGAAGACGTCCTCGCCGACCACGGTTCCGGTGTCGCGCTCCGGGTCCACCAGCACGGCGGCGTCGGCCGTGCCGTTGCCCAGCCATTCGGCCACCTCGTCGTCCTCGCCCTCGAACAGCTGCACCGAGATGTGCGGGAGCTCGGCGGCCCAGTGCTCCAGCAACGCGGGCAGCAGCCCCTGGCACACACTCGGCGGCGCGGCGAGGCGAACAGTGCCCTTCGCCGACCCCGTGTGCTCGGCGGCGAGCGTGGTGATCGCGGTCGCCGCCGAGAGCGCCGCCCTCGCGTGCACGAGGATGTCCTCTCCGAACGCCGTCGGCCTCGGCCTGCGGTCACGGGACAGCACCGGGAGGCCGACGGCCTTCTCGAGCGCCGCCACCGCGTGCGAGACCGCGGACTGGCTGACCCCCAGCGCGCCCGCCGCCGCACCGAAGCCACCCTCATCGGCCACCGCGACGAACGCGCGTAGCTGCGCCAGGTTCAGGCTCATGAGCAACTCTCATAGTCATGGCGGAACAACTTGTTGGACTCATTATCGCCCCGCGGGCAAGGTCGTGACCGGAAATCGCCGGACCCGTGGCCGGTGAGAGGGGGAAGGTGGGGACATGATCCGTTGGCTGCCGGGCTTCGTGCTGGTCTCGGCCATGTGGGGCGCGAGCTTCTCGCTGATCAAGATCGCGGTGGACGCGGGCGTCGCGCCGCTCTGGGTGGCGTTCTGGCGGTGCCTGTTCGGCGCCCTCACCCTGCTCGTGCTGTGCGCCGTGCTGCGCACGCCGCTGCCGAGGGACCCCCGGACCTGGGGCCACGCCGCCGTGGTCGCAGCGCTGCTCAACGCGGTGCCGTTCACGCTCGTCGCGTACGGTCAGACGCACGTCAGCTCGGTGCTCGCCGGGGTGATCAACGCGACGACTCCGCTGACGACGCTGCTGTTCGCGCTCGCCCTGGTGTCATCGGAGCGGCCCACGCCCGCGCGGGTCGCCGGCCTGCTCACCGGGTTCGCCGGGGTGCTCGTGCTGCTGGGCGTGTGGCAGGGCGCGAGCGGCGGGGTGCTCGCGGGCAGCCTCGCGTGCGTGGCGGCCACAACGTGCTACGGCGCCGGTTTCGCCTACACCAGAAGGTTCTTCTCGCAGCGGCACGAGTCGGCGACGGTGCTGTCGGCGACCCAGATCGGTGCCGCCACGGCGCAGCTGCTGCTCGTCACGCCCCTCGCCGAGGGCGCGCCGGTGTGGCCGGGTGCGGGTCCCGCGCTCGCGCTCGTGGTGCTCGGCGCGGGGGCGACCGGCGTCGCCTACGTGCTCAATCTCAGGGTGATCCGCACGGCGGGGCCCACGGTCGCCTCGACCGTCACCTACGTGACCCCGTTGTGGTCGACGGCGATCGGCGTGGCCCTGCTCGGCGAGGGTATCGGCTGGAACACCCTCGGCGGTGCCGTGCTGGTGCTGATCGGCGTATTCCTGGCGAGGTCGTCCCCGGCGAAGCCACGGGAACCCAGCCACGTGTGACCCGCTGCCGGCCCGCAGTGAAGGCCACCATGCCTGCGCCCACTCGTCGCCCACCACCGCCCAATCGGAGACGCTGACGCGCCGCTGTGTTTGACCAACGCAGTGAAGGTGGCCTTCACTGCGGCTGGGTGGCTCAGGGGCGCGCGTGCCGTGAGCGGTAGGTCCGCATCTTGTGCCGGGCACCGCAGATGTCCATGCTGCACCACACGCTGTTGCGGCCGGGGGAGCGGTCGTAGAACACGTAGCGGCAGTCCGGGTTGCGGCACACCTTCAGCCGCTCCAGCTCGCCCAGCAGCCCCGCCGTGAACAGAATTCCCAGCAGCGATGCGACATAGCCCTCGACGCCGCCCGGTTTCTTCGGCGGCACCTCGGGTTCACCGGAGTCCGACCACCGGACACCGGCCACAGTGGACTCGGCGAAGCGGTTCAGCGGCGCGGCGCTCGCGGCCGGATCTGCGCCGGCGAGGTGGTCGCGCACGGTCTCCCTGAACGCGAGGAGCAGCTCGTGCTCCTCGCGGTTCGGCTCCCCGAGTTCCAGCCCGTGCTCACGCAGCCAGGCCGCGGTGCTGGCGGGGGTGATCAGTGCGTCCTCCGTGCGGAGCAGGCGCGCCGAGTTGCAGAGGTTCTCGAGCGCGCCCAGCTCCCCCGGCGCACCGGAGCGTGCGTGGACCATGCCGGTGATGTTACCGTCATAACCGCTAAGGCGGTAACGGACCCAAGGGGGAGCCATGGCCGGATGGGAACTGCCGGAGCGGTACGAGACACCGGGCGGCACGGTGCGCTGGGCGCGGTTCGGCGAGGGGCCGCCGGTGGTGCTGCTGCACGGCACGCCGTTCTCGTCCTGCGTCTGGCGCGACGTCGGCCGCGCTCTCGCCGCGCACCACGAGGTCTACGTGTGGGACATGCTGGGCTACGGGCGCTCCGACATGCGCGCGGGTCAGGACGTCTCGCTGCGCGCGCAGGCGGAGATCTTCGCCGCCCTGCTGGAACACTGGGACCTCGGCGAGCCGTCCGTGGTCGCGCACGACTTCGGCGGTGCCGTGTCACTGCGGGCGCGGCTGCTGCACGGCGCCGCCTACGCCCGGCTCGCGCTCGTCGACGTGGTGGCGCTGGCCCCGTGGGGCTCGCCATTCTTCCGGCTCGTCGCCGGGAACGCGCCGGTCTTCGAGCGGTTGCCGCCCAACCTGCACCGGGCGCTCGTGCGCGAGTACGTGGGCACGGCCAGCGGCCCCGGCCTGCACCCCGCGACGCTGGACGCGCTGGTCGAGCCGTGGCTCGGCGAGGAAGGGCAAGCGGCGTTCTACCGGCAGATCGCGCAGGCCGACCAGCGCTACACCGACGAGATCGAACCGCGTCTTGGCGAGCTGGACCTGCCCGTGCTCGTGTGCTGGGGCACGGCCGACTCGTGGCTGCCCCTCGAACGCGGCAAGGATCTGGCCTCCCGGATCCCCGGCGCGCGGCTCACCCTGCTCGACGGCGCGGGGCACCTCGCGCAGGAGGACGCGCCCGCGCGGCTCACCGGTGCCCTGACGGAGTTCCTGTCAGCCGGGCGGTAGCCGGTCGCCCAGCACGCGGCGCAGCTTCGACGGCCACCGCGACGGGCGCACGCCCACCTTCGTCAGCGCCTCGGTGACCAGCCCGAGCAGGCTCTCCTCGGCGGAGTCGGCCAGCTCGACCTCCAGCTCCCGCCAGCTGTCCAGGCCCGTGCCCGTGCCCGCGGCCTCCGCCGTCACGTGGTCGTCCACGAGGGTCGCGAGTGGACGGTCGTCGGCGTCGAGGAGCGAGTAGGAGTACCGCGTGGTGGTGATGCGCGCGACCGGCACGAGCGTCTCGTCGCCGAGCCGGTCGCGCACGCGCTCGGCCAGCGACGGCGGCACCGCGCCCGCCGGGCCGCCGAGCGGCTCGGCCACCTCCTCGCGGTGCCCGTCCGGGCGCGGAAGCTTGAGGTGCCAGCCCGCGTCGCTTCCGCCGGTGCGCCTGCGCAGGGTGACGCCGGAGCCGAGCAGGCGGTAGTCCCGCGCGTCGTAGTAGGTCGCCTCGAGCACCGACTTCACGGGATCGCCCTGCCTGGCCACCGGGCCCACACCGTCGAGGCGCGGCACCGGCAGGTCCAGGTCCAGTTCGAACTTGGCCTCTCGTTCGATCATGCTCGCCTCTCCTCGCTGTGCTCGGCCATGCCCCCGACGTTACTGTCTGCTGGCATGGATCGCCTGGAGCACGTACCGCCGGAAGCCATCAGCCGCACGCTGCCGCTCCTGAAGGAGGCGCCGGCCGTGCCCGACACCACTCGCGGGTACCTCGACCTGCTCGGTCCGGTGGACCGCGAGCCGCCGGGCCCGATCCAGGCGGCGTGGGAGTCAACCGCGGGCGCCGCGGTCTACGACACCGCGCAACGGCTCACCCGCAAGGTCTTCCTCTCGCTGCGCCCACCCATGTCGGTGCTGCGGGTGCCCGACGGCGGGCTCACCCTCGACGTCGGCTCCGGCCCTGGTGACATCACGGCGGAACTGGGCCGTGCTGTGGGGCCGCGTGGATTGGCCCTCGGTGTGGACATCTCGGAGTCCATGCTGGAGCGCGCGGTGCGTGACCACGGTGCGCCGAACGTCGGGTTCCTGCGCGCCGATGCGACGCGGCTGCCGTTCCACGACGGCACGTTCGCCGCGGTCACGTGCCTGGCCGTGCTGCAGCTGATCCCTCGCCCGCTCGACGTGGTGGCCGAGCTGGTCAGGGTGCTCACGCCGGGCGGCAGGCTCGCGATCATGGTGCCGAGTCCGCGCGGCAGGCTGACCACGCGTATCGGCAAGCTCATCACCGACTCGCCCGCAGGCCTCGTGCTGCTGGGCGCCGAGGAACTGGCCGAGAGTCTCCATGCCGCGGGAGCAGGCACCGTGCACACGCGACAGGCGGCCCTGGTGCTTCACGCGCTGGCGGTCAAACGAGGGAGCCGACAACTGAGCGTGTCTTGACAAGACTTATTGTCGGTGACACGGTGGGCGCATGCACGAAGTCGCGGTGATCGACGATCCGGGGGCGGCCGAGGTCTCCCTCGACCCGGTGCGGGCCCGGCTGCTCGCCGAGCTGGCCGAGCCCGGCTCCGCAAGCTCACTGGCGCAGCGGATCGGCCTGCCCCGGCAGAAGGTGAACTACCACCTGCGCGCGCTGGAGCGGCACGGGCTCGTGGAGCTGGTCGAGGAACGCCGCAAGGGCAACGTCAACGAGCGGGTGCTGCGGGCGACGGCGTCGTCGTACGTGATCTCGCCGAACGTCCTCGGTGACGTGCAGCCGGACCCCGACGACTCGCCGGACCGCCTTTCGGCCCGCTGGCTGCTGGCGCTCGCGTCGCGCATGGTGCGCGAGATGGGCGAGTTGATCACCGGCGCCAGGCAGGCGCGCAAGCGCTTGGCCACCTTCGCCGTCGACGGCAAGGTGCGCTTCGCCTCCGCCGCCGAGCGGGCCGCGTTCGCCGACGAGCTCGCCACCGCCGTCGCGGGCCTCGTGTCGAAGTACCACGACGAGGCCGCGCCCGGCGGGCGCGACCACCGCATCGTGGTCGCCGTGCATCCGTACCCGAACCCGGACAAGGCCCCTGGGAAGGAGCCGTCGTGAAGATCAGCCTCACCAGCGTGCTCGTCGACGACCAGGACAAGGCCCTGGCCTTCTACACCGGCGTGCTGGGCTTCGTGAAGAAGAACGAGTTCCCCGCCGGCGGGGCGAAGTGGCTCACCGTGATCTCGCCCGACGGCCCCGACGACGTCGAACTGCTCCTCGAACCGGACGCCAACCCCGCCGTGGTGATCGATGGCAGGCCCGCCGCGCAGGTGTACAAGCAGGCCCTCTACGACGCGGGCATCCCGTGGACCACGTTCACGGTCGACGACGTGCACGAGGAGTACGAGCGCCTGTCCGCACTCGGGGTGCGGTTCCAGGGCGAGCCGACGCTGACGGGCGAGGTGAACAGCGCCGTCTTCGACGACACGTGCGGCAACCTCATCATGATCGTGTCCGCCTGACTTCGCCCTGGAGAGGGCCTGCGTGGCGTCGCGGTGCGGGCGCGCGGCCATTCCCGTGAGCACGACGAGGCCGCGGGCGCGGCAGATACGGCGACCCCGGGCGCCGGCTCCGTCACAACAGCCCGCTGGGGTCGGCCGGTACGTCGACGGCGTGCTCCTGCAGCGCGTCGAGGGGGATCACCTCGATCGCCCGCTCATGTGTGGAGGCCAGCACGACGGGCGGCGCGTGCCCCTCGTGGTAGGACTCGAGCCACCGCGCGGCGCACACACACCAGCGGTCGCCTGGGGTGAGCCCCCGGAAGCCGTATTCGGGGCGGGGAGTGACGAGGTCGTTGCCCGTCGCCTTCTGGTGCGCGAGGAACTCCGCCGAGACGACCGCGCAGACGGTGTGGTTGCCCAGGTCGTCGGGCCCGGTGTTGCAACACCCATCGCGGTAGAAACCGGTGAGCGGGTCGGTGCCGCAGGGCTCCAGGTTCCCGCCGAGCACGTTCCGATCGGTCATGGCCCCAGCCTCGCAGATGCGCCGCCAGGGCGGCAGTGCTTTGGCCTGGCCCGGTGACGTCCCCCCGGCGTCAGCGCCAGGCGAACACCGGCTGTTCGAAGCCGCCGACGCGGGTGGGCCGCCCGTGTAGCACGACTTCCCGGAACTGGTGGAGCACGGCGCCGGTCGGGGCGTGCAGGAGCGTGTCGAGGACGGGCAGCTGGATCACGGGGCGCTCGGACTCGGGGATGCGGACGAACCGGGGTTCCACGTCGAGGTCGGCCAGCGGCAGGAAGACGAGCCTGGCGACCTCGGCCGGGTTGGGCCGTACCGGCGGCTCGGAGCCCGCCCACACGACGACGGGCGCGATCACGTAGCCGGAGCGCGTCACGTAGTCGTCGAGCCTGCCGAGCACCCGGTCCCGGCCCAGTTCGACGCCCAGCTCCTCGTGCAGCTCGCGCAGCGCGGCGGCCTCCGCGTCCTCGCCGTCGTCGAGCCTGCCGCCCGGCAGTGCCCACTGCCCGGCGTGTGCGCGCAGGGTGGGCACGCGCCGGGTGATCCAGATGCCCTGCGTGCCGTCCCGCTCAACGAGGGTGATGGCGACGGCGGCCGCCCGCTTGCCGTTCCGGGGCTCGGTGACGGCTGGAAACGCCGCGAGGGCTCCTTCGACGTCGGTGCGGGCAACCTGCGGCATCCGGCCATCGTACGGGCATACTCGGCCCGGCGACCGTCCCGGCCGCGACTCCCCCGCTCCGGACGCCGAGTCCCCCGCTCCCGACGCCGAGTCCCCCGCTCCCGACGCCGAGTTGCGCGTTCCCGACGGCGAGTTGCGCGTTCCCGGCGGCCGTGCGAGCGGGGGACTCGCGGTCGGGTGGCCGAGCCGGGTAGCGCAGGCGGGATGCGCCCTGCCTCGGTGATTCGCACCGGGACGCGCTGACCCAGCAGGCCCGGCGGCTCGCAGGATGGCCATCGCGCGGGCGGAGAGCGTTCCTGAGTTCGTGGGTCTCACTCACCAAAATCCGTCGCTTGGCTCGAGAGGCCAACAAGGGTTGCGCGAAAAGCAAAGTCGTAGTTTCATACAACAAAACGCGGTCCGGTGTGGCTCTCCTCTGGAAGACCGCCCGCGCCGTGACGCCGGACGAGGAGGTCGATGCCGATGCTGGGACGGGACTTCGCGCCGAGTGTGGTCTACACCGAAGACGGCCTGCGCTGGCACAAGGTCCTGACCAGAGGGCCGCTCATCACGCAGGGGGTGGACGCGCCGATCGTCCGGCTCACGGTCGAGGGCGAGGACGGCGCGGTGTTCCGCCGCCGCGTCAAGGCATGGGCCGACTACGCGACGGCGGCGACGCCTTCGGCACAGCGGTCCGGGGCCGAGCTCGGCGGCGACATCGCGGCCCTCGCGAGAACCCCGGCCCGGCTGGTGCGCTGACGCCTCAGCCATGACGGTCCGCTTCGGAGAGGTCGGCGGCCGAGACGTGCTTGCGCCGCAGCAGGACCAGCACCACGAGCGCCGCCGACGCCGCCAGCAGGGCAACGCCCCACAGCGCCACGGTGTAGCCGCCCGGTGTGAGGCCGGAGCGCAGCGCCGCCAGGGAGGACAGCACCGCGAGCCACAGGCCGCTGCCCACCTGAAGGGTCGTGTTGATCAGCCCGGAGGCCAGCCCGGCGTCGGACTCGGGTAGCCGCGTCGTCGCGAGCATGAACAGCGTGAGGATCGCGCAGCTGCAGCCGAGGAACATCGTGCACAGCGCGGGCAGCACCTCGCTGAGGTAGTCGCTGCCCGGCCCCACCCTCGCCAGCAGCGTCACGCCGAGGGCCACCAAGGCGAGCGCGACCACGAGCACGACCCTCGGGTCGTGGCGCGGCAGCAGGCGCGGGGCGAGCAGGGAACCGAGCGCGACCGTCGCGGCGGCGGGCAGCAGTGCGAACGCGGTCGTCAGCGGGCTGTAGTCCAGCGCCTCCTGCAGGTGGATGGTGAGCAGGTAGAACACGGTCGCCGGCGCACCCGCGACGAGGAACATGGTCGCGTTGGCGGCGGTCAGCGTCCGCAACCGGAAGACGTCCAGGCGCACGAGCGGTGCGCGCCGGATCCGCTGGATCAGCACGAAGGCCGCCAGCGACAGGATCGCGGCGGCACAGGCGCCGAGGGTGACCGGGTCGTCCCACCCGTGCTGCCGCCCACGCAGCACGGTGTAGACCAGTGCGAGCATGCCCGCGGTGACCGTGACGGCGCCACCGAGATCGAAGCCGCCGACCCCCGGGACCCGCGACTCCGGGACGATCCGCGAGGAGACGAGCAGGATGGTCGCCCCGACGATCCCGTTGAGCAGGAAGATGAACGGCCAGGACACCGTCGCGGTGAGGACGCCGCCGAGCAGCAGGCCGACGCCGCTCGAGCCGGCGTTCACCGTGCTCCACACCGCGAGCGCCTTGCGCCGCTCGGGCCCGTCGGAGAACGTCGTGGTGAGTATCGACAGCGCGGCCGGGGCCAGCAGCGCGGCGCCGAGCCCCTGCAGCGCGCGGAAGGCGAGCAACCCGGTCTGCGTCGTGGAGAGACCGCACAGCGCCGAGGCCGCCGAGAACAACGCCAGCCCCGTCACGAAAACCCGCTTGCGCCCGAACAGGTCGGCGCTGCGGCCGCCGAGCAGCAGGAAACCGCCCAGTGGCAGTGTGTAGGCGTTGACGACCCAGGTGAGGCTGTCGTCCTCGAACCGCAGGTCGTGCTGGATCGCCGGCAGCGTGACGATCATGAACATCGCGTTGACGAGCACGACGAACTGCACCAGGCACATGACCAGCAGTACCGCCGATCGGCGCTGGGTGCGGTCGGGTCTCGGAACCGGCGCGTTCGGCGCCGTCGTCATGGGGCTCTCCGTCGTGGTCGCACGGCGGAGAGCCCCGGTCGATGGCGTGGTGCGGGCAACGCAGCGTCCCTCTTCACGAGTTCGATCGGCTAACGCTGGATGAAGGTCCCGAGAGTGCTCGTGACATTGTGCGCGACCGACAGCAGTGATCGCACGGTGGTGAGATAGGTCTTGACCTCGTCGCCGGTGACCCTGCTGTCGCGACTCGTGGGGTTCTTCAGCTCCATCGACCGCTGCCGCAGCAGTTCCACCTGCGAGAACTGGTGGCCGAACTGGGCGGCCACCGCGTCGCCCGTCAGGTGGTCGTTCGCGCCGACCGCGGGGCGCAGTCCCTGGTGCGCCAGCAGACCCGACGCGACGAGCTGGGCCGCGTGCGACAGCAGCAGGAACGCGGACGGCGGTGAGGTGTCGAGCAACTGCTCGGCGGCGTCGAGGTGTCGGCCCGCGAGGTCCATGAACGGACGGCTGTTCGCGGCGGGGCCGCTCACGAGGTCGAGCTGCCCTGAGTCGATCATCTTGGCGAGTGCCGCGCGGCCGTCCGGCCACGGCATCCCGGTCGCCGGACGCTGCCGCGGCCGGACGGGAGCAACCTCGACCACGGGCTGGCCGCGCCGCTGCCGGGGGATCTGGAGGTAGTCCAGCCTTGCCTCGAGTGGCCGGGTCGCGACGTGCACGTGGCACTTGAGCCGGGTCTGCGTGCGCCGTGCGGCCACGTCGATCGCGTCGTGGTCCTCGGGCTGGCCGGGGGCGATCGCGAGCAGGATCTCGAGGCTTTCCGCCGGGGCGCCGGGTATTCCCGCGAACCGCTCCGCCCACGTGCCGCCGAGCACGATCCTGGCTACGCCGGGGATCCGGCCGAACTCCTCGCCGACGATCTGGGGCACGCCGTAGGTCGCCTTGATGAGCTCGGTCAGCGGGGCGATCATCGGGTTGTCGTCCGCGGCGCGCATGAGCCGGATCGTGCCGTCGACGCGGTTGGTGAGGATGCCCGCGACCTCCAGCATCCGGCTCTCCTTGTCCACCGAGGCGAGCGAGCCGCCCGCGTGCTCCGCGAGCTCGGAGAGGCTGAACGAGCGGTGGGGATTGAGCAGCGTCGCGGCCAGAATGCCTGCCTGCACACGTGAACGGAACACCGGCAGCAGCGCGGGAGTGCCCTGGGCGCGGCGCGTCGGCCCAGGCTTGACGGGCGCGTTGCTCGTCACGACGGCGTGTCCGAGCCTGGCCCGCCTCCGGGACGCGGCGGCCGCGGCGTCGAGCCGGTCCTGGGGGATGTGCAGGACCACCGAAAGCCACTGTCGCGAGCCGTGCCGGGGAATCTGGTGCCCGCGCTCCCAGCGAGCGACCAGGTCGCGCGTCACCGTCGGCTTGCCTGCCACCGTCGCCAGTTCGCGGGCGAGCGTGTACTGGCTGAGCTGACGGTGCCTGCGGGCAGACCGGATGAGCTGTGAGATGGGTTCGTCGGACACGTGTTCCATGGTCGTGATCCGCTCCTTCGGGGTTCGGGACAACTCGACGCTAGCCGTTTCCCGAGCCGCCGTCTGTCCGTTTCGCGACCGGTTGAAGACGGTTTCGCGAACCTGTGGATTGTGGCCCCCTGGATTCTTCGCGAATGTCAAGCCGCCGTTGGCCTGAAGTCGTCCCCTGGCCGCTCCAGTCGATCGATCGCGACGCTGGGTGACGTGGCGGTCTGCCGATGTTTCCAGGGTGGAGGAGAGAGACATGCCATTTGCCGACCTGCTGATTCGCAGGGAAGCGTCGATCAGATCAGCGCTTTCCACAATTGACAAGCAGCGTGCCCGGCAGGCATTCGTCGTGGATGGCAGGGGCCGGCTCGTCGGCTCCATCGACGAGGCGGACATCCGCCGCGCCCTGCTCGAGGGCGCCGGGCTCGGGGCACCCGCCTACCCGCTCATTCACAAGTCGGTCGTGACCACGAAACTCAGCACTGGCAGGGCGGAAGTGCTCGACCTGATGCGCGCGCTGCGGCTGTCGGAGATCCCGGTCATCGACGAGCAGGGGCGCGTTGTCGGCGTGCACCGCGAGCGCGAGCTGGTCGGAACCACGCGGCTGAAGAACTGGGCCGTCATCATGGCGGGGGGCCGCGGAACGCGCCTGGCGCCGCTCACCGACAACATTCCGAAGCCGATGCTTCCGGTGGCCGGAAGGCCCATTCTGGAAAGGCTGGTTTTGCATCTCGTTGGCTCCGGAATAAACCGCGTTTTCATCTCCGTGAACTACCTCGGGAAGATGATCGAGGAGCATTTCGGTGACGGAACGCAGTTCGGCTGTGAGATCGAGTACCTGCGCGAGGATCCGGAACTGCCACTCGGAACCGGCGGTTCTCTGCGGCTGCTCGACGACCTCGGTTACGAACCGACCGATCCGTTTCTGGTGATGAACGGTGACCTCGTCACCGAGTTCTCGGTCACCGACCTGCTCGACGCGCATGTGGACAGTGGCGCCGTCGCCACCATCGCGGCCACCGAGTACCAGCACCAGGTTCCGTTCGGAGTGCTGGAGTCCTCGGCGGGCAGGCTGCTGCGGATGGTGGAGAAGCCGCTTTCGTCGTGGGCGGTCAACGCCGGGATCTACGTGCTGGAGCCGAAACTGATCACCCGCATCCCACGCGGCAAGCTCTTCCCGATCACCGCGCTGTTCGACGACTGCCTCGCCTCCGGCTGGTCCGTCGGCCTGTGGCCCATGCACGAGCCCTGGCAGGACGTCGGACGGCCGAACGAGCTCGCCCACGCCCGTGGCCAGCTGTGAAACACCCAAGCGCACACCGACGAAGGGAACACGATCACCGATGAACACCGCCATCCTGGGCACCGGTTCATACCTACCGGATGGGGTACTCACCAGCGCGGAGCTGGGGGAACGGCTCGGAGTGGGTGAGGAGTGGGTGCTCCGCAAGACGGGGATCCGCCAGCGGCGCGTTGCCGCGGCGCACGAGGCGACCTCCGATCTGGGCAGCCACGCCGCCGAACGGGCGCTGGAGGCAGCGGGCATTCCCGCCGCCGACGTCGACCTGATCGTGCTCGCGACGTCCACGAAGGACCAGCCGATGCCGGCCACCGCGTGTCAGGTGCAGGCCAATATCGGCGCGCACCACGCGGCCGCGTTCGACATCGACGCGGTGTGCACCGGGTTCGTCTACGGGCTCGTGACGGCCAACGCGATGCTGACCGCCGATCCCGAGCGGCGGGTGGCCGTGGTGATCGGCGCCGACCTCTACTCGCGGTTCCTCGACTACGACGACCGGCGCACGTCGTGCCTGCTCGGTGACGGCGCCGGTGCGGTGGTGCTGGCCAAGAGCGGCGAGCACCAGGGGATCATCACGAGCACGATCGGCTCCGACGGCAGGCTCGCCCACCTGGTGCAGATTCCCGGCGGCGGCAGCAGGAGACCGCCGAGCTTCGAGACCGTGGCGGGCGGGGAGCACTACTTCACGATGATCGGCCGCGAGGTGCGCAACCTCGCCGCCGAGGTGCTGCCCGAGGTGGTCGCCGAGCTGCTCAAGTCCGCGGACCTCACGCTCGAGGACGTCGAGCTGCTCGTTCCGCACCAGGCCAACGGCGTGATGCTCGCCGAGTGGGCGGAGTCGCTGCGGCTCGCGCCCGGGCAGCTGCACCTGACCGTCGACAGGTACGGCAACACCGGCGCGGCCTCGGTGCCGATCACGCTGGACGACGCCGTGCGCGCGGGGCGGCTCTCGCCCGGCGACATCGCGCTGCTGCTGGCGTTCGGCGGCGGCATGACCTGGGGTGGCACGGCGATCCGCTGGCTGCCCGGGTCCCGGGCACGAGCGTGACGAAGGAAATGGGGAGAAGGACCGTGGCTGAAGGCCTGGCGGCAGACGAGTACGCGGCACTGTGGAAGGACGTCACCACGGCGATCTGGGATCGCCTCGATCCGCTCGAGCAGCAGATCGAGAACGAGGAGCGGATCCCCTACGAGACGGTGCTGCCCGTGCTGCGGGAGATCGGTGCCTTCGGCCTGCTGGTGCCGAGATCCTACGGCGGCAGCGGTCTCTCGATCGCGCAGTACCTGCCGATCATCGGCGAGTTCGCCAAGATCCAGGGCGGCATCAGGGTGATCGTCCACGTGCACAACTCCTTCGCCCACGCCCTGTCCGAGATCGGCGACGAGGAACAGCGCCGGGCGATCCTGCCCGGCGCTGCGACGGGACAGCGTTCCGTGGCGTTCGCGCTGACCGAACCGGACCACGGCACCGGCGCCGACCTCGGCACCACGGCCAAGGCCGACGGCTCGGGATACGTGCTCAACGGGCGGAAGTGGCTCATCACGAACTCCGACCTGGCGAGCCATTTCCTCGTGTTCGCCAAGACGGACCCCGCTGCCGTCTCGGCGCTGCTCGTGGAACGAGACGCGCCGGGGCTGACCATCGAGCCCCTGCCGGAGACCATGGGCTGCAAGGGCGGCCAGCACGGCCTGCTGACGTTCGACAACGTGCCGGTGCCGGGCTCGGCGCTGGTCGGAGCCGAGGGCGAGGGCCAGGAGCACCTCGAACGGGCGCTGGAGATCAGCAGGGTCTTCATCGCGGCGAGCTCGCTCGGGACGGCGGCGCGGGCGCTGGACCTCTCGGTGGCGCACGCGGAGTCGCGCGTCACCTTCGGCAAGCCGATCGCCCACCGGCAGGCGGTGCAGCGGTACCTGGCCGAGATGGCGATCGACGTGTACGCGCTGCGCAGCATGCTCGCCGACGCGGCGGCGAAGTGGGACGCGGGTGAGCGCATCCCCGCGGAGTCGTCGATGGTCAAGCAGTTCGGGCTGGAGGCTGTCGGCAGGGTCACCGACCGCGCGCTGCTGGTGCACGGCGGTATCGGGTACACGCGCAAGCTGCCGGTGGAGCGACTGTACCGCGACGCGCGGCTCAACTGGCTCGAGGAGGGCCCGCCGACCATCCAGTACATGGTGACCGCGCGGGAACTGCTCCGCGGCCACCGGCCGTAGCTCCTCGGGTTCGGCGGCGGCCGCCCCCTACGGAAGGGAGTAGCCGCCGTCGACCACGAGTGCGTGCCCGGTCGTCCACCTCGCCTCGTCACCCGCGAGGTAGACGACGGCGCCCACGAGGTCCTCAGCCGTGCCGAACCCGCCGGGATGCCGCGTGGCGAGTACGTCCAGTGCGCCTTCTCGAAGGCCGTTGGTCAGCGTCGAGGGAAACGCGGCCGGGCACACGCAGTTGACCCGGATGTCCTCCTTGACGTACTCGAGTGCGGCGACCCTGGTGAAGTGGATGACGGCGGCCTTCGCCGCGCTGTAGGGCGCGCAGTAAGGCCACGCCGTGAGCCCGGCGACCGACGCGGTGTTGACGATGGAAAGCCTGCCGTGCCCGCGCATGGCCCGCACGCCTGCGCGCACGCCGTGGAACGTCCCGGTCAGGTTCACCGCGACGCAGTCGTCGAAGTCCTTTGTCGACAGGTTGTGCACGCGCGCGTTGGGCGAGACGTTGCCCGCGTTGTTGACGAGGACGTCCAGGGTGCCGAACCGCTCGACGGCATCGGCGACGACGTCGTCGAACGCGTCCCCGTCGGTGACGTCCAGCGCGGCCACAACCGTCTCGATGCCGAGCTCCTTGGCGACGGCGGCCAGCCCGTCCTCGCGCAGGTCGGCGAGCACGAGCGCGCGCACCCCCTCGTCGGCGAACGCCCGTGCGATGGCGGACCCGAGCGTGCCCGCGGCACCGGTCACGAACGCCGTCTTGCCGAGCAACCGTTGGCTCATCGGTGTCTCCTCAGTCTCGTCACCGGGTGGGCAGCGGGCGGGCGGGGACCCCGGCCACGCACGTGTCCGGTGGGACGTCGCGGGTCACGACGGCGCCGGCGCCCACCACGGAGCGGTCACCGACCTTCGCGTCGTTCATGACGATCGAGCCCATGCCGAGCATCACCTCGTCGCCGATCGTCGCGCGGGCGCCCACGGTGGCGCTCGTCGCCAGCGTGACGTAGTCGCCGACGTGGGAGTCGTGCCCGATGATGGAGCTGACGTTCACGAGCGCGTGCCTGCCCACGGTGGCGCCGTAGAGCACATGGGTGCCCTCCAGCAGCAGCGCGCCCGGCCCCACGGTCGCGCCGCGGCCGACGCGGGCCAGCGGATGGACGAGGCTCGCCGCCGTGGCGCCGAGGCCGTCGGCCTTCTCCCCGACCTTGCGGCGCAGGTCCGGCGCACCGACGCCGAGGACGTAGTCCGCGTCGAGCCTGCCCAGCAGGTCGTCGTCGCCGAGCACGGGCAGGTCGGCCGAGGCCTTGTCGGTGTCCCGGTCGAGCACGCCGACCAGCGTGTAGGTGTCGGTGTCTTGGTTGATGTCCTCGACGAGCCCGGCGATCTGCCGCGCGAGCTCACCGGCTCCCAGTATCACGAGTTGACGCACGACCACGAGCCTTCCGGCGAGCGCGCGGGGCCGGAAGACGGCGAATTCACACGCCGGGTCCAGGAGTGGAAGCCGACTCCTGGGGCCGGGCGGCGACCTGTCGTGAGACTGGAGTGTCCCCGCAGACGCAGGCTTTCTCATGGGTGGAGTGTCGTGAGCAGATTCGCTGGCAAGAAGGTTCTGGTGACGGGAGCCGACGGGTTCATCGGCAGTCACCTCGTCGAACGGCTGATCGCGGAGGGGGCCGACGTACGCGCGTTCTGCGTCTACAACTCGAACGGCTCCTACGGCTGGCTCGACGAGCTCGGCACCGACCGGATCGCCGACATCGAGGTGCAGCTCGGCGACATCCGCGACGGCCGGTCGGTGCGCAAGGCCGTCACCGACGTGGACGTGGTGTTCCACCTCGCCGCCCTGGTCGCCATCCCGTACAGCTACCAGGCCCCGGAATCCTTTGTGGACACCAACATCACGGGGACGCTCAACATGCTGGAGGCCGTGCGCGACGCGGGCGGCGTGCGCATGGTCAACACCTCCACCAGCGAGGTCTACGGAACACCGGAGTCGGTGCCCATCAGGGAGACCCACCCGCTGCGCGGGCAGTCCCCTTACGCCGCGTCGAAGATCGCGGCGGATCAGCTGTGCGAGGCGTACGCGCGCTCGTTCGAAGCGCCCGTGACGACGCTGCGCCCGTTCAACACCTACGGGCCGAGGCAGTCGATGCGCGCCGTGATCCCGACGATCCTCGGGCAGCTGCTGTCCGGCGCCACCTCGGTCCGGCTGGGCAGCCTCACGCCGAGACGGGACCTGACGTTCGTCACCGACACGGTCGACGGCTTCGTGCGCATGGGCTGCAGCGACCTCCCACCCGGCTCCCTCGTGCAGCTCGGCACAGGACAGACCGCGTCGATCGGCGAGTTGTTCCAGCTGTGCTGCGAGGTCACCGGTGTGGACGCCGAGGTCGTCACCGACCGCGAGCGCGTGCGGCCCGACGCCAGCGAGGTTCAGGTGCTGCTGTCTGAGCCGAGCCTGGCCAAGGAGAAGCTCGACTGGCAGGCGACGAAGTCGCTGGCCGACGGGCTCGCCGAGACGGCGCGCTGGCTGGCGCCGCGCGTCGACGCCGCACGCGCGGGCAGGTACCACAGGTGATCCCGCTCGCGGTACCAGAGCTGGCCGGAAACGAGGCCCGCTACCTCCAGGAATGCGTCACGAGCGGGTACGTGTCGTCCGCCGGCCCGTTCGTCGGCCGGTTCGAGTGCGAGTTCGCGGCCCGGCTCGGCGCGGAGCACGCGGTGGCCTGTGCGAGCGGCACCGCGGCGCTGCACGTCGCGCTGCGGCTGCTGGGCGCGGGCCCCGGCAAGCTCGTCGCGGTGTCCGATTTCACGTTCATCGCCTCCGCCAACGCCATCAGCTACACGGGAGCCGACCTGCTGCTAGTGGACAGCGAACCGCGCACGTGGAACATGGACACCGAGCTCTTGCACGACGAGGTGGTCCGCAGGGCGAGGGACGGCGGGCGCCTGCCGGACGTCATCGAGATCGTCCACGTGCTCGGCCACCCTGCCGACGTGGAACCGTTGCTGGAACTGCGAAACCGGTTCGGCATCCCGATCGTGGAGGACGCCGCGGAGTCCCTTGGCGCGTCGTGGAAGCCGGGCCCACAGGTCGGCACGGTGGGCGACATCGGCTGCTTCTCCTTCAACGGCAACAAGCTCGTCACGACCGGTGGCGGCGGCATGATCGTCACCGGCGACCGTTCGCGGGCCGACCGGGCTCGGCACCTGATCAACCAGGCGAAGCTCACCGACGACCAGTACCTGCACGACACGATCGGCTACAACTACCGGCTCGCGAACGTCGGAGCGGCGCTCGGGGTGGCGCAGATCGAACGGATCGACGACATCATGCGGGCCAAGCGCCTCATCGCACAACGGTACGAGCGCTGGCTCACCGGTCTCGCCGTCACTCCTGCGCCCTGCGCCCAATGGGCCAGGCCGTCGTACTGGCTGTACTCGGTCCTCCTTGGCGAGGCCGTGGACCCGGACTCCATCGTGGACGCGGCATCGTCGGCGGGGGTGCAGGCCCGCAGGGTGTGGCCGCCGCTGCACCGGCAGAGGCCCTACGTCCACACGGAACGGCTGGGCGGGCACGTGGCCGACAACCTCTACCGGCGCGGGCTCTCCCTGCCGAGCTCCGCCGGACTAGCCGAGAGTGACCAGCGCGTGGTGTGCGACCGGCTCCGCCGGATCCTGCCCGCCGCGCCGTGAGACCGGATGGGTGAATCGACATGACCGTATTGGTGACCGGTGTGGCCGGAAGGGTCGGCTCGTTGTTCGCGGGTGAGCTGATCCGCGCGGGCTACGACGTGCGGGGAATGGTGCGTCCCGGCGGGCGGACACCGGACGACGATCTGGCGGGCAAGGTCGAGCTTGTCGAGGCGTCGCTCGGGGACGCGGTCGCGATCGAGCGGGCCGTGCGCGGCGTGGACACGGTGGTGCACCTCGCGGCGCAGATCGTGATCGGCGACAGCCCCGTGGACCAGTACTACGACACGAACGTCCTCGGCACCCTGCGGCTGCTCGAGGCCGCGGCGGGCCAGGCGTCGCCGGTGCGCAGGTTCGTCTATGCGAGCACCGACAACACCTACGGGCCGGCCAGGCCGCGGACGAGGCAAATCACCGAGGAGGATCCGCAGGTCCCCGGTGACTATTACGGGACGTCCAAGCTGCTGGGCGAGACGCTCGTGCGCAACTACCACCGCCTGTACGGGCTGCCGTACACGATCCTGCGGTACGGCTCGGTCGTGGCGCCGCACGAGACCGTCGGTCTGTTCCGGCTGGAGTGGGTGCGGGCCTTCCTCGCCGGGCACGTCGCGGCGGGCAAACGGAGCAACCTGTGCGGGTTCCTCTCGCCGGGCGACGACCCCGTGGGCGTGCTCGACGCGGCGACCGGGGCGCGCGACGACAACCCGGCCGTCGTGCTCACGGGACCGGACCGGGAGCCGTGGGCGGTCCACCTGACCGACGTGCGTGACGTGGTCGCCGGCACGCTGCTCGCGATGGAGCATCCCGACGCCGCGGGCGAGGCCTTCAACATCGGCGGTCCGGGCACGACGACGTTCGCCGCCGCCGCCGAGGTGCTGAACAGGCACTTCCGCACCGACACCGTCGTCGCCCGGCTGCCGGTGAAGCTGGCCTTCGAGTTGTCGACGGACAAGGCGCGGCGCGTGCTCGGCTACGCGCCCAAGTGGGACCTGGACGGGATGCTGACGACCGCGCTCAGCGCGTCGCCCGCCGGGTCGGTTCCGTCGAGCGGGTAACTGAAGAAGCGCTTGCGGGGCAGTGTCGCGAGCTCGACGGTCCTGAGCACCGCGACGATGCGCTCGGCGGTGTGCCCGTCACCGTAGGGCGAGCGGGCCCCGGCCGCCACGCGCTGGTGCCCTGGCGTCAGGGCGTGGCGGATCGCCCGCTCGATCTGGTTCGCGTCCTCGCCACAGTCGACCACCGACTCGGCGCGGGGCCGCCCGTCCTGCCTGGTGCCGATGTTGACGGTCGGGGTGTGCATCGCGGGCACCTCGATGACGCCGCTGGAGGAGTTGCCGACCACGACGTCCGCGTGATGGACGAGGCTCAGGTACCGGACCTGGCCGAGTGAGGGCAGCACGGCGGTCGGCCCCGGCCTGCGGGCGGCGTAGGCGTGGATCGCGTTGCTGACGCCGCTGCTCGTCTGGTCGACATTGGTGCCCGTGAACACCACGGTGGCCTCGGGGAACGCGTCGAGTGCGGCCAGAAGCCCGGTGATGCCGCTCGTGCTGCCGCCGGGATCCGCGGTCGCCGGGTGGTAGGTGACGCCGATCGTCGGGGTGCGCAGCTCCACGCCCAGCTCCCTCGCCAGTGCGGAGCGATCGAGCAGGGTCGCGGTGCGGACGGTGTCGAGCCCAGGGGTGCCCGTGAGGTGCACGTGGGCGGGGTTCTCGCCCATCTGGATGACGTTGTCGCGAAAGCGTTCGGTCGAGGTGAAATGCAGATGGGCCAGCTTGGTGATGGCATGCCGCACGGATTCGTCGGTGGCTCCGCTCGTCGCCTCGCCGCCGCCGACGTGGGCGATGGGCAGCAGGCGCAACGCGGCCGCGACGGCGGCGGCGAGGGCCTCGTACCGGTCGCCGGGCAGCACGAGAATGTCGGGCGCGATGCGGTCGAGCGCGTCGGCGTAGCCGATGACCCCCAGTCCGAACGACTTCGCGACGGCGGTGGGCGAGTCACTGGCGAGCACCATGTCCACGTGCTCGTCGACGGTGAACCCGTCGGCCTCGATCTGGCGGACGGTGTAGCCCTGCTCGTCGACGAGGTGACCCCCGGTGGCCAGTATCCGGAGTTCGATGTCGCCTTCGAGGCGAATTGCCTCGATGACGGACCGCATCGGCCCGTAGTCGGACCGGGAACCGGTGAAGACACACACCCTGCGCATACGGCTCCTTTCTGGGCAAAGGGAGACCCTCACGATCCTCGCCGAGCGGAAAGGGTTCCCAGGGGCCAGCTTCCGCCGCGAGATCACCAGGCCGACCCGGCGGAACTCGTCACCTGCCCGGTCGTGAGCACGAGGCGAAGGATGAGGCAGATCAAGGCCGCCGCGTTGAGTACCGGCGCAGGTGGACGCTGACCGCGCACAGGCCTGGATCGGAACGCGAGAGGAGCCACCGCATGTTGAAGGCGCTGCCGACGGCGCGAGAGCACCCGCTGGATCCACCATCCGAACTGCGGCGACTCGGCGTTGAGGAGCCGCTGTGCCGGCTCACCTACCCCGACGGTCACGTCGGCTGGGTTGTGACGAGTTACGAGCTGGCACGGCTCGTGCTGGGCGATCAGCGTTTCAGCTCGCGTTCCGAGTTGCTCCGATCGGCGGTGCATCCGACGCGAATCGCCGAGGTAGAGCGGGGGGAGCCCGCGCCCGCGGGGTTCTTTGCCATCATGGACCCACCCGAACACACCAAGTACCGACGGCTGCTCACGGGCCATTTTACCGTCCGCCGCATGAACGTGCTGCAGCCGACTATCGAACAGATTGTCGAAAACCGCTTGAGCGTTCTGGCGGAAACCGGGCCGCCTGCCGATTTCGTCACGACGTTCGCACTGGCGGTACCATCGCACGTGATCTGTGCTCTGCTAGGGGTGCCTGGCGAGCATCGGGGGCTCTTCGAGCGGCACGGGTCGCTGCTGAACAGCCTCGAGGCGGACGCCGCCGAGATAAAGAGCGGCATGGCGGCGATGTCGGGTTGCTTGAAGGAACTGATCGAACAAAAACGCCGGAACCCGTCGAACGACCTGTTGACTGTCCTCGCGAGAGAAGACGGCCTCAGCGACGACGAGGTCGCCGGAATAGCCATGCTCATCCTCGTCGCCGGCCACGACACGACGGCCAGCATGCTTGCGCTGGGCACGCTGGTCTTCCTGCTCCACCCGGAATACGCGGAAGCACTGCGAGGAGGCGAAGCTTCCGCAGGCCGCGTTGTCGAAGAGATGCTCCGGTATCTGACAATCGTTCAGTACGGACTCCCCAGAACAGCGGTCGAGGATATCGAGCTCGCCGGCGAGCTGATCCGGGCAGGCGATACGGTAACCGTCTCACTGCCTGCGGCGAACTGGGACTCTGCTCGCTTCCCTGAGCCCAACCGGGTCGATCTATCAAGGAACACCGCCGGACATCTCGGTTTCGGTTATGGCTTGCATCAATGTCTCGGCCAGCACCTGGCGCGCCTGGAGATGCGAATCGCGTTCTCGCGCCTCCTTCGCCGCTTCCCCACCCTCGAACTCGCCGTGCCAATTTCCGAGATCCCGTTGAGGCGGCAACACATGATCTACGGAGCAGAGCGTCTACCTGTTTGCTGGTAACGCTCCGAGTATTCAGGTCAGCCTGATGTCCGGATCTCTGAGAATGAAGACAGCCGCGGCAGGGAGGAGTAGTCAGTGCCCTTGGCTGTATACGTTCTGGGCTTGAGTGTGTTTTCTCTGGGCACATCGGAGTTCATGGTCGCTGGTCTGCTGAAGATGATTTCCGAGGACCTTGGAGTGAGTATAGCGGAAGCCGGATTGCTCGTGTCCGCGTTCGCGGGAGGTATGCTCGTAGGTGCGCCCTTAGTCGCTGTGACCACACTTCGGATATCTCGCAAGCTCATCATGATTGCCATGTTGGTCATCTTCGCGGCCAGCCATTTCGTTGGGGCAGTCGCGCCGACATACGAAGTACTCTTCGCGACTCGTGTATTAAGCGCTCTGGGCTGTGCCGGGTTCTGGGCGGTTGCAGCAGCCTCGGCGATCATGCTAGTCCCGCCTCATCGTCGCGGCAGGGCAATGGCCGTTATCGTAGGTGGACTCACGACTGCGAACGTACTGGGTGTCCCTGCTGGCACATTCGTGGGCGGCCACGGTGGATGGCGTCTGGCCTTTTTATGCGTCGGCCTGCTCTCAGTACTTGCACTTGTCGGTGTGATTGTACTCGTTCCCCCGGAGTCGGGGACGTCGAACATGACGGTTCGACTGCGAACTGAATTGGATGCCTATCGAAACCCGAGGCTCTGGCTCGCTGTCGCGATAATCGTGCTGACGGCCGCGACCACAATCGCAACCTTCAGCTACCTGTCGCCGATACTTACCGAGGTATCCGGGCTTCCAGATGGTTGGCTACCAGGTGTTCTTTCGCTTTTCGGTCTTGGTTCTTTGGCGGGAGTGCTCATAGGGGGGAAGCTTGCAGACACGAGACCGATCTTCACGCTCGCCAGTGCTCTTTCGGCGATGATCCTGGTTTGCGTGTTATTGGCAACGAAAGCCACTGACCTGGCCATCTCGGTTTTGTTGGTTTTCCTGATGGGTTTCCTTGGATTTGTTACCAACCCGGCACTCAATACTCGTGTATTTGCCCTGGCTGACCGCGCTCCCACGCTAGCTGGTGCAACCTGTGTAACCGCATTCAATTGTGGCATAGCGCTCGCCCCCTGGGTCAGCGGTAAAGTCATCGACGCATGGGGACCCTATACTAGTGCCGCGTGGGTAAGTGTTGCCTTCGGTTCCGTCGCGTTGCTCGCCGTTGTCGCCGCAGCGATCGACGAGCACCAGGATGGACACCCACGGGCGCACTCAACCGCGCGGTCATAAGACTTCCATTTGATGACTATAGGAATTTTTTAGCGTCAGTTCCGTGCTTATAGTTCAGTCGGGGAGCGGCGTCAAGTAGCTGCCTTGTGTACGCGTCCTTGGGGCACGTGAAGATCGAATCAGTGGTTGAGGACTCTACTATACTTCCTTGGTTCATCACGGCGGTACGGTCGCATAAGAACCTAATAGCGCGAATGTCATGTGACACGACCAGAAGCGCAATTCCTCGCGATCTTTTCAGGTTGTTGAGAAGGTTCAGGATTTGCGCTTGGATTGACACGTCTAGGGCGGATGTAGGCTCATCTGCAATAACTAGACTTGGTTCGACGGCTAGTGCGCGAGCGATCGCGACTCGCTGCAGCTGGCCGCCCGAGAGTTCCCGTACAGGCCTATCTATCAGCTCCGTGGGCAGTCCAACATCATGCAGAAGCGCGTTGACGCGCACTTCTCGATCATGTCGAGAGCCAATGTGTCGTACCTGCAGGGGATCTCGTATCACTGCGCCAACTGAAAGCCTCGGATTTAACGAGCTGCGTGGATCCTGGAATATAAGGGCGGTATCGCCCCCCAGGAGACGATGCCGCTGTGCTACCTTCAGGGAGTAGATATCACGACCTCGGTACCGTACGTTTCCCCGAGTCGGCTTTACAAGTCCCAGTAGGGCGCGCGACAAAGTGGTCTTTCCGGAACCCGACTCTCCAATGAGTCCGACCGCCTCACCCGGTGCGATTCGGAGAGTCACGTCGTCGAGCGCCCGAACGCGTCGCCCTCGAGAGGTGTAGTCGACCGTGACGTGCTCCGCGACCAAGAGGTCGTTATTAGGCTGGACAGCCGAAGAAGCTGGCTCGCACTCGACGGGATTCAGTGTAGGGCTAGTTTGCGTCGCCATGATGTGTCCGGTCACACCGCCCGACCTCCATTCAGCGAAAGTGAGGCTGCCCGAGCCCGGACGCTTAGCCGTCCGCTGTCGATACTCGAGCTCACTGGCTCGTCGCATTTTCTGACTCGCACACCTGGCAGTCCTGGTTCGAAATGAGCGTTTCAAAAACAGTAAGTGTCTGGACGGTCGCCGTCAACAGGGAGCCGACGCTTTCTGAGAGACGGTGTGTGTGCAGCACCCAGTGTCGCTGTGATGGAGCCCGTGTCTCTGGCGCTCGTCACACGCCTGGCTCGCCGACGAACTGCAGTACGACGGGGACATGCGCGCGGCACACTTCATGCAATTGGCAAATCGCAAGCCGCATAACGCGGCGCGAACAAGGTGTTGCGTCGACTGTGTTGAACCAACCCGGACGTTCTCGGGTTTGATGGCCATCCCTAGTTTGCTCGAGCGGCACTGTCCGACAACGATGGATCCGGCTTGGCGTCTGCGAGTTTGACAGCCGAGGCGATGCGATCCTCGAAGTGATCGCTTCAACCACATCGCTCATCGTGGCTTGCCGCGTCCGAGTGCCCAGGTAGAGATACTTCAGCGCGACTTGTTCGGCCAGGAAGTGACCGCGTGACGTAGTCGTGGCCGACGCGGGTCCATAGCGTACCCGCCAGCCGCCACCGTCGCGGAGGCCGGCCGGGTCTTCTTGACATCTACGTGGCAGAGTTCGCCGGGGTCGTCCCGTTCGTACCGGCGTAGACGCTCTTGAGCAGGATGTGGGCGGCGGTCCTGGCTTCGATGGCGGCATCGAGGTCAGGCCTGGGCAAAAGGGTGCGCATCCAGCATCTCCTCGACTTCGCTAAGCGAGCTGTGTGCGATGTTGGACCACGGCCTTCAAGATGTCGGCCAGTCCCGGCAGGACCGTGCCAGTCGCGTCTGTTCCCGGGACCGTGACGGTCTGCTCACCCAGCGCGGTCCGAATGTCGGCGACGCACCGTTGCCGGTAGATCGACCACAACCAGCAGCAGTCCCATGTCTGCGAGCTAGGCGAACCCAGCCCGCAACTTCGGCTCGCCGTTAGGCAGGTCCCCGGGTCGAGGGTCGCTTGCCGTTGATGTCCAGACCGACGGCGTGGTGCGCGCACTTGCCGACGTCCAACCCCAGAAACACGTCATAACCTGCTGGTTATGTGCAGTCTCGTTCGTCCGTCGCGTGTGGTCGCCGGTCGAGGATCGACGGCCACCAGGCCCGGTGACACCCCGAATAAATCATTCCTTCGACTGGGGCCTCAGTCATGCCGGACCCGACGACCACAGCTCCTTCATCAGGCGTACCTCATCTCAAGCTGCTGCGGGCTACACGGCCAGCGTCCGCTGGTATTGACCGCCTCGGGGCCGGGCAGTATCGTTCTTGAAACTCTCATTTCAACCAGTGCGACGCTCCACTTCGGGAAGGTCTCGCCATGGTGACAACGGCTGAAGACGACGGATTCGCGGCTATCTGGCCAAGGCTCTTCACGCGCCGAAACCTGCTGCACGCAATGAGTGTCGGCGCTGGAGCTGCCGTAGCTGGCTCTAGTGGCCTGCTCTTGTCGGCTTGCACAGCTGGGGCACCGCTGCAAGCGACCAACTCCTCGGGCGGAGCCTTGACGGTATCGCTATTCAACGCGTTTCCGAGCTTAGACCCCCTTGCGGGACAGTTCGAGGCTACGCAATCTATTGCCAATCTATGGTCGGAGCGTCTGTACCGCGTCGATCCGTTTCCACCGCGTGCTCAGATTTCGCCTGAGCTTGCTAAGGGTATGCCTGTGGAGACCTCGCCAGGTGTGTACCAGGTCAAATTGGAAGCGAATCGAAAATTTCACAACGGAGAAGATCTTGACGCCGACGATGTAGTGTACACACTCAACCGCATCAAAGATCCGGCCGAGAACATCGATCTAGCGCGCTTCTTTGAACTTTTCGAAGAGGTAAGGTCCATTGGGCGCTATGAAGTTGAGTTCAAGCTCAGCGTTCCTATTTCACTAATTGTCGAGCGACTCTCGGTGTTCCCTGTCTTGTCGAGGTTTGTTCCTCCCGAGCAACTGAAGTTAAGGCCGGTCGGTTCGGGTCCGTACCGTGTGACTTCGGCTGTCTCGGAAAAAAGCGTACGACTCGAGAAATTCAACGAATATAAAGGTCCGCGAGATCAAACCTACGAAGTGCTGGATATCAGTATCGTCGAAGACGGAAACGCTCGAATATCAGGACTTCGAACGGCCAAGTTCGATGTGATCGAGCAAGTTCCGCCGACGGCATATGAGTCCCTAAAAGGTGATCATGGAGTCAAGGAAGCCGCTGTCGATAGCTACCGGTCGACCACGCTGATCTTCAACTGCGGAAAGCCGCCTTTCAGCGATGCACGCATGCGTCGAGCTGTATGTTACGCGATCGACCGCGATGCAATAACGCGCACGAGTTTCTTTGGTCTGGCTAAACCTGCGTGGGGGGGCTGGATACCAGAGGAACATCCAGAGTATGTGCGGCCTGAGCTGGTCTACAAGTACGCTCCCACGCGAGCTCGGCAGTTAATTAGGGAAGCCGGATACGGCACCGATCCTGTGCCGATTGATTTCCTGATCTTCAATGAGAGTTACGTGATATCTCAGCAGCCAATCATCGAACAGAACCTTCGAGACGCCGGGTTCTCCCCTAACATGGTTCCCGGAGGCTTGGGCCTCTACGCGCGAGTTCCAGAGGGGAGATTTAGTGCTCTCCTTGGGTACTCGGACGCATCTACCGGATCGCCTGATATCGACTTCCTACTGCGCTTCCACTTCTACGGTCCTCTGCCAAGGCAGTTTGCGCATTGGAATGCGCCAGCATTGGCGCGGATAGAACGTCTCTTGGATGAGGCAATCGAGATGAACGACGAAACACAACGTAGACAACGATGGTCGGAAGTGCAGGATATCGTTCAAGATGAAGTGCCCATAGCTGCGTTACACCGAGTAAAGCAACTGACGGCTTGGCGTTCCACGTTGAGTGGGTATCGAGCGCTCCCCGGGCCTGGATTCCTGCCTGACGGTGTTAGTGGGTAGTTCCAGGGAGGGGCGCGAAGTGCCTTTGGCAAAAGACTACCTACCGGGGACGCATCATCCGGTTTCCGACGAGGCGCAAGATGTCCGGTCGGCTGGGCGAAGTCAGAAAACGGCAGTCTGGCTATTTATTGGGCGGCGACTTGCAACTACTCCTATTGTACTTTTCGGCGTCATCTTACTTGTTTTCCTTATTGTTGACCTATCGCCGAACGATCCTGCCAGGGCCAGCCTCGGCCTGTTTGCCTCGGAGGAGGCTCGCGCCAGGTTCGCCGCTGAGAACGGGCTCGATGATCCAGTTTGGGCACGATTCTGGCGGTTTATTGTCAATCTCCTGCACGTCGATTTGGGCAGCTCAGTCGTCAGGCCTGAACCGGTGGCGCAGTTGATTGGTGCAGCATTGCCGGTGACGTTGCAGTTGATGCTACTTGCCACGGTGATATCGGTCGTTCTATCGCTTGCCCTAGGTGTACTAGCAGCTCAGACCGATGGTCGCCTGGTTGACAGGACCATCGGAGGTCTGGCTGCCCTCTTTCAGGCAGCGCCACCCTTCTGGGTCGGACTCATGTTCATCCAGCTGTTTGCCGTGGCTTTAGGCGTTTTGCCATCCGGTGGATATGTTCCTATTGGTGACGGCGTTAAGTATTGGTTTTCGTCTATGATCGGACCCGCGACCGTCTTGGCGCTTCCTTTTACGGCTGCGATGACTCGTATCGTTAGGGCTTCAGTCGCCGACGAGCTTGCGAAAGACTACGTGCGGACGGCGAAAGGTGCGGGAATTCCATGGTTGACCATCTTGATGAGAAACGTGCTGCGTAACTCGTTGATCTCACCAATTACGGTACTCGGGCTCTATATTGGTGGGTTGATGTCCGGGGCAATCGTGGTTGAGTCCGTCTTCAACCTTCCCGGCATGGGTACGTTGCTTGTGTCAGGCGCGGACCAAGGAGATCTCGGTGTAGTGCGCGGGGTTGCAATAGTCTCGGCGTTTGTGTTCGTGCTGGTAAATCTAGTTGTAGATGTCCTCTATATACTCTTGAACCCTCGTGCGGCAGAGGCGGTAGCAGAATGACGCTCAAGTTGCCACAGGGCCGACGCACTTCCGACAGTCGACGCTATCGGTACTTTCCAATGTTGCGGACTAAAAAGCTGGGTTCGTTATCCATCTGGTCGCTCCTAATTATACTAGGAGCTGCGCTGGTGCTGCTAGTACTGCCGGCCCTGGTGTCTACGTCCCCGACAGAGCTCGGTACTGAACAGCCGCTCGCCACTCCGAGTTCCGAGAATATATTCGGCACAGACCAAACGGGTCGCGATGTCGCGACGCGAGTGTTGTATGGAGCGAGGATCAGTCTCTTTGTTGCGCTGACTTCTGCACTGGGTGCGCTAATCGCAGGCGGAGTCCTCGGTGCAATCGCAGCCACTGGTCCAAAATGGCTTGGAACCTTGGTCATGCGTACCACTGAGATCGCATTGGCATTTCCTGGCATCCTGTTAGCGATCGTGCTGGCCGCTGCGATCGGTCCGAGTATGTCGACGACGATCATCGTGCTAGCGATTATATACACCCCTCCTATGGCGCGAGTAGTTCGCGGTGCTGTCTTTAGTGAGTACGGTGAAGATTATGTCACAGCCGCACGGCTCATTGGTACCCGTCCAGTGAGACTGGTCGGCTACCATGTGGGCATCAACGCTGGAGTCCCGGTTCTGGTCTATACGACGCTTGTTATGGCGGACGCGATAGTTGCCGAAGCTGCACTCTCATTTATTGGTGCGGGAACTAAGCAGCCGGCACCCTCGTGGGGAAACATGATCCGTGATGGGCAAGAGGTTCTGGAATCAGGGGCCTGGTGGGTTTCGCTATTTCCCGGCGCCGCCATTCTTCTGACTGTGATACTTCTAAACAGGTTTTCGGACGCAATCGGCAGGCGGTTGAGGTCCCGATGAGCGGAGTTGATACCGGAGTGCGAATGGGGGAACTAATGGGAGAAGATATCCTCGAGATCGAGAACTTGTCGGTTCGTTTCCCTCGACGTTATGGGCCGGTTTCCGTATTGGACAACATTAACCTCTCCATTGGTTCGGGCGAGCGCCTAGCAATCGTCGGTGAATCAGGCTGCGGGAAGTCTATTCTGGGTTTGGCTGTCTCGGACCTGCTCCCTTCTAGTGCAGTCGCAAACGGCCGCATCGAGTTCCTCGGAACAGACGTTAGGTCGATGAGTAAAAGTCGGCGTAGAAGCATACGCGGGCAAGGTATAGGGATTGTATACCAGGATGCGATGACGAGTTTGAACCCTGGGATGAGCGTAGGAAGTCAACTAACGCAAGTCTGCAAGCGCTCAGGGGCAGAGGCAACGCCAGCAGAACTTCTGGAGTCAGTAAGGCTCGGTGAGACTCGACGTATCTTACGCGCTAAACCGTATCAACTGTCGGGTGGCCAGAGGCAAAGGGTGCTCATTGCGCTGGCACTGGCGCGAAATCCTAGACTTGTGGTGGCTGACGAACCGACTACCGCGCTCGATGTCACTGTACAGGCGCAAATAATGGAACTTTTGCTTAATCTTCAAAGCAATCTTGGATTTGCGTTGCTATTTATCAGTCACGACTTAGCTTTAGTGTCGGAGTTCACGCAGAGAATTGCGATAATGTATGCCGGCCAAATCGTGGAGACAGGCTTGACTACTGAAGTGCTACAGGATCCTCGACATCCATATACGGCTGGACTCGTGTCCGCAAGTGTCAGTCTGGAGGAAGGGGATGACGAATTGAAGTCTATTCCTGGGCAGGTTCGTCGCCCGGAATCGTTTTTGGAAGGATGCCGGTTCCGCGATAGGTGCGAGCGAGTTACAGAGATTTGTTCCGTGCGCCCGAGAGTTGAAGAGGAGCCGGGGCGCGATTTTGCTTGCCATCACCCGTATGCAAAAACCGCATCGGTTGGGCGAAACTAAGCCCTGGGCCGGCGAGCGTCGGGATGATAGATTGACGCGTATAGATGTATGTGATGTCGCCCATGTTCAACGGCGATCGCAACGGTTCTGGGAAGTGAGTATGAGCGAACACATTCTGGCGAAGAAGGCACTTTGTACTCTTGAGAGTGTTGATCTGCAGCGAGGTTCAGAGTCAGATTTTTACGCGCCGTACTTGAATCTGTTGGCTCCGGACATATCGTTAGAGTTTGGTGTTCCCTCAGGAACTCCCTTACGTCGTTACATCCACGGTAAAGCCGCCGTTGAAGAATTCTTTTTGTCAGGGTTGCATGAGCTTTTCGATGAGCTGCGCGTCGATGGAAGCGTTGAGTTTGTAGGGGGGATGGATAAGGTGGCAATCCTGGGGCGTGAGAGTTACCGAATTAGGGCGAATGGGCGCCGTGTCGAAGGAAAGGCGTTTGCAATAATTTTGGAGTTCGCAGACGGTCTGCTGGTTAGGGATAGGCGTATTAGGGAAATGATGGAGTTTGTAGATGCCCATCGGTTCCTGTTGGGGGGAGAGTGAAATGGTTCTGCGTGGCGTGGACGGCCATGGTTCGACCAATTTTAATGGCGGATGGACTCGTGAGCAAGTTAATATCGGCCTTGCGTTACGTGCGTGGTCGTTCTTTTATATCAATTCTACCTATAGGGCTTCGGGTAACGGCGACGAGGTACTTTTTGAGCTCTTGGCAGAAGATGTGGTTTGGTCTCATGAAGGCCCGAAGTGTCCAGGTTTGCCGACTTACCCAGGTGAGGTCCGTGGTAAGCGAGCCTTGGTAGAGATGCTGACTTGGGAGCAAGATGTCATCGTTGACGTCGATCTCGAGGACCCTGTAGCGAAGCCCTTAGAGTTCCTGGCTAGTGGGGACCGAGTGGTGATGATAAACGAAGAGAGATACTTCATCACAAAAACAGCGAAGACTGTGCGTAATAACTGGAATGCTGTCGTCATGGACTTCGCGGACGGACTGATAACCAAAATAAGGATCATCTCCAATTTGAATGACTATATCGAGTCGGAACTTGGCGTCGGTTGGTCGAGCCACGTTCCGGAGTCGACTTGAACGGTGCGTGAAACTCTAAGCTCAGAGCAGGACCCAGCCGCCGTCGACGCAGACCGTCTGACCCGTCATGAACGAACTGTCGTCGCCGAGTAGGAAGCTCACGACGTTGGCGATGTCTTCCGGCTTCCCCCTGCGATGCAGCATCTGGCTGGCGAACATGATCTCGGCGACCTGCTCCTGGTCGGGGAAGGCCACGATCTCGGCCTCGGTTTGGATCGCGCCCGGCATCACACAGTTGACGCGGATGCCGCGAGGCCCGAGCGCACCGGCGAGGGACCGCGTGAACCCGATGATGCCCGCCTTGGTCGTCGCGTAGTGCAGGGATTTGGGTGCGCCGAGCTTGGCCTGCACGCTGCTGACCGTGACGATCGCCGAGTTCTCCGGCTGGTCGGACCTGGTGAATGCTCGACGGCAGCACAGGAAGAGGCCCTTCAGATTGACGTCGGCGATCCGGTCCCACTCGTCCTCGGTGATCTCGTGCCACGTAGAGCGGCCGGTCGCGGCGGCGTTGAGCACTAGTGAGCGGACCGGCCCGAGCTCGTGCTCGCACTGGGTGAACATCGTGTCCACCGAGGACGGGTCGCTGATGTCGGCGGGCAGTACGGTCGCTTTTCCGCCGGCACTCTGGATGTCCGTGGCGAGGTTCTTCGCGGCGGCGATCATGTCCTCGTCGGGGTAGCTGTTGATCGCGACGAACTCGCCGTCCGCCGCTAGCCGCCGCGCGATCGCGGCTCCGATTCCTTGTGACGCTCCAGTGACGAGTGCGACTCCGGTTCGATGCATCATCGTTCTCACAGGGCTCCGGCGAATCGGTGGGCGTAGCGGCCGGTCACGGGTGCCTCGACCGCGTACAGGAGACCACCGCCTTCCGGTTGCTCGTGGTTCGCGGTCGTGATGTACAAAATGGACAGGCCTGGACCTCCGAAGGCGCAGCTCGTCGTGCAGGGAGTCGGCACGTTCACGGTGGCCGTGACCTTGCCGGTTCGCGGATCGAGACGCCACACCTGCCCGGGGCCCCAGATCGCGAGCCAGATCGAACCTTCCGCGTCGACGGCGAGCCCGTCGGGAAGGCCGATCTCGCGCGGAACGGTACGGAGAACACGAGCTGCCCCCAGTTCGCCGGAGCCGAGATCGTAGTCCCAGGCGGTGACGGTGCCAGCGGTGCTGTCGACGTGGTACAGCGTGTCGCCGCTCGGCGACCAGTCGATGCCGTTCGACATGCTCAGCCGGCGCAACTGGGTGGCAACGCCACGGTCGTCGAGGCGGTACAGAGCGCCTCGACGGCTGTCGTCCATGACTGCGGACCCGGCCCAGGCCCTGCCGCGGGGGTCGATCGCGGCGTCGTTCATCGTGACACCATCGGCCTCCGTGGTCGTCACCTTCTGCGCGATCTGTCCGGTGCCGGGATCGAGCCAGCCGAACCCGGTCCGGGTCACGGTGAACAGGTGGGAGTCCGGACCGAGTTCGATGGCCGTGGCGGTCAGCGAGAGGGGGATCGACGACTCGTGGCCGTCGGTGTCGATGGTGTGGAGCCGGTCACCGGCGATGTCGAGCCAGCGGAGCCCGGCGTTGGGGTCCCACAGCGGCGATTCGCCGAGGCCGGAAACCGAGTCGGAGACCGGCGCCGCTCGCAGCGTGAAGTCGGATGTCGACCTAACCATGGGCCCTGCCAGTCGTGCGCATCGGTCCTCCAGGGATCGAGTCAGCGGGCTACGAAATCCGTGCGGCGAAAACCCGGAATGGAGGTCGCGGCCCAGTCGTCGACGCATGCCGGGACCTCGTCGAGCTCGGCCGGGAGAATCGCGGCCGCTTCGGCGCCGAAGCGGCTCAGGTCCTTCCAGCCCGCGCCGGTCAGAATGAGTACTACATGGGCGTCGAAGCCGATGCGGGCCTCCGCGACGTCGCGTTCGAGGCAGGCGAGGGACGCGGCCGACGCGGGTTCCACGAACACGCCTTCCGTCTCCGCCAGTCGCCGTTGGGCGGCGAGGATCGCGTCGTCTTCCGTCGCGGTGGCCCACCCTCCGGAATCGAGCACGGTCTTGGCCGCGGGGACCCCGTCGGGTGGGTGTGGGATCTGCAGCGCCGAGATCTCGCTCTCGCACGTCTCGATGACAGGTGACGGAATCTCGTGGTTGAGATGACGGGCGATGGGCGAGCACCCGTTCGGCTGACAGATGACCACTTTCGCCGCCGACTCACGGTGCCGCAGCCCTCGTCCGATGGCGGTGGCCAGACCCCCACCGCCGGTGGGAACGTAGACATGTGAGGCATCGGGCGCCTGCTCGACGAGTTCGTACGCGATGGTGTCGATGCCGCGCATTCCTTCGGGGTTGAACTCGTGGGCGGTGATCGCCAGGTACAGATCGTGACGTTCCGCGGCCGAGCGAACGTGGTCGAAGAGACTGTTGTCGGTGGAAGCTTTCGAACGCCTCCCGACTCCCTCGACGGCGACAACGCCGATCGAGTACGGCATCAGGGGCTGGCGCTTCTCCAAGGGGGCCGACGCGACGAGACACAGGAAACCGGGAAGCCCTGCCCGCGTACCATAGGCGGCCATCGACAGCCCGGCGTTGCCGGACGACGTGGCTATCCACCCGTTCTGCCCTCGTTGCCGTGCCAGGGATAGCGACATCGTAGCGACCCGGTCCTTGTAGGAGCCCGTGGGATTCTGCGACTCCAGTTTCGCGGACAGCTGACCAATCCCGAGCTGCCTGGCGAGGACCGGGAGGGACAGCAGGGGTGTGTTTCCCTCTCCGAGGCTGATGAAGTCGTCGACGGCCGGAAGATCCGCTGCGAATCGGCTCAGTCCTTGGCTGCGAGGTTCCACCTGGTTCACTCCTGGTGTGCGCTGGTCCTGGCCAGTACGAAGAGCACGTCGTCGACCGACGTTCGGGCACGGTGCCGGAGGAACATCACGACACCGTCGTAGGAGGCACGCACGGTCTCGAGCAGACCGCCGTGGTAGTCGTAGAGCCGACCGATCTCCTGGTTGTGAGCGACAGCGGCTCCCGCTGCCACCGTGGCGGTGAACAAGCCGTCGTACTTGGACTGAGCGCCATCGTCGAGGTCGCCGTCTCCGTACACCCATGCGGCGTCCAGCACGCTTCCGGGCCGGTACGTTTCCGGCAGCATTCCGATCTCGGCCATGATGCCGAGGACGCCACGAACATAGGTGTCGAGCTCGCGGCTGCGCACGGCTCCGCCCCCGGTGCACTCAGCGTAGACAGCCGGAATGCCTTGGTCGGCGGCGACGGACAGGCTTCGTCCCCGTCCGGTACGCGGATGCGACCAGATGAGGGGAGCGCCGAAGGCGACCGCGGCCCGCCGGGACTGCTCGGCCGCGCTGTTGTCCTCGGTGTAGCCGCAGAGCAGTGGCATCTGGTAGTTCAATCCGGCCGAATGCAGGTCGACGAGGAGGTCCGCACCGGTGATGACCTCTTCCGTGATGCCGGCGGCCAGTGCGGAAGTCGGTGATTCGTCACCGTCACCCGGAAAGCAACGTGCCAGGTTCTGCCCATCCAACGGGTTGAACCTGCTCTGCGCGGCCCATGCGACCGGGTTGGCCCGTGGGACCGCTCGAAGAGTTCCGGCAAGCGGCGCTCGCGAGACCTCATCGAGCAGACGGAGCACGGCCAGCACGCCTTCGTCCTCGTCGCCGTGAACACCGCCGAGTAAGGCGATCGTCGGGCCTTCGTGGTGCCCACGGAGGGTGGTCAGTACTGCTCCACCGGTGAGCACCGATTCCTCTCGGGAGGTTGTGCCCGGCCCCGCCATGCGCATCGCCCTCCCGCAGTCTTGCAATATCGAAACGCCTATTTCACTATAGCTGTGTTGGGGATCGAACCCAAGAACGACTTGGAACCCGGCAGTCAGGCGAAGCGACTCAGGAGCGGTGATCGTTGATGCGGGTTTTGGTGACGGGTGCGTCAGGTCGCGTAGGCGCGAACATGGTCCGACGGCTCTTGGCAGAGGGCTACGGCGTGCGGGCCATGGTGATGCCGGGTGATCCGCACGCCGGCAAGCTCGACCGGTTCGCCGAGGTGCAGATTGTCGAGGCGGATCTCGCCGATCAAGCGGCGATCGACTCGGCGTGCAAGGACGTGTCCCACGTGGTTCACCTCGCCGCGCAACTGGTTCGGGGTGCTACTCCGGTGGACCGGTTCTTCGACGTCAACGCCTTCGGAACGTTGCGCCTGCTCGAAGGCGTCGTTCATGCCGGTGGTGACATCGAGCGGTTCGTTCTGGTTAGTTCGGACGGAACGTACCGTCCTGGGGCGCCGCCGGCCGTGCCACTGACGGAGAGTGCGCCCCAGGAACCCGCAGACTACTACGGTACGGCCAAGCTGCTCGGCGAGATCATCCTGCGAAACCACGCCGCGCAGTTCGACCTGCCGTTCTCGATCGTGCGGTTCGCGACCGTGGTGAGTCCGGAAGAGGCGCCGAACATCTTCCGTGCCGGCTTCTGGCGCTCCATCCTCCAGTGGCAGTCGATGGGCAAGGACAGCCATCTGTGGCCATTGTTCGAGAACCAGCCCGATCTTGCGAAGCTCTACGAAGCCGCTGTCAGGGATGTTCCCGCCGACGCGGCGGTGGGCCTGACGGGCCCGGACGGTGCGCCCTGGACCTTGAGCATGGTCGACGTCCGTGACGCGGTTCAAGGTGTCTACCGGGCGATGACAGCGCCGGGGGCTCTCGGTCACGCATTCAATATCGCTGCCGCGGAACCCACCTCGCACGCGGAGGGGGCCTCGGTGGTCTCGAAAGCCTTCGGTGTCCCCAAACGGATGGTGGAAATGCCGATGACGTTCCGGTTGGAGCTGAGCATCGCGGCCGCGCGTCAGCGTCTCGACTATGAGCCACGGTACGACTATCGAACCATGGTCGAGTCCGCACGCCGGGGTGTGTCCGGAGGCGAGTTCATTCCGGCTGAGGCGGAAAGCGGCGTCGCGTCGACGTGGCGCGATGCCTGACAAAGTGGGTAGCCCGGTACAGGCGACCGTATGGATGGGGTCAACGGCAATGAATGACGTGCTAGTCGATCGAGTTGAATTGGCAAGAAGAGCCTTGTCCCATCTCGACACCAAGATCACTGAACGAAGCCTGGATGACTACCGTCCATTCTTCGATCTGTTGGCTGAAAAGGTCGTGTTCGAATACGCGTCACCTGCGAGTTCCGGATCGACCTGCTCAAAACAGGAACTCGTGAGCTACGTAACCGACTTGTTCGGATCCCTCTCCGATCCGATGCTGGCCGAAGAGATCCGTCTCACCAGGAGTCTGGAGTACTTCGCTCAAGGCGACAGGGTAGTGGTGCTGTGGTCTGAGTGTTCAGTGGACAAGAAGAGCGGGGCATCAGGTCCGGACAAGGAAGCTGTCGCGATATTCGATTTTCAGGGGAACGAGATCGTCAGGCTGCGTAAGTTCTCTCAGTGAATGGATATTATCCCTGAACCGTGGAAGCGCTCGATCACTGCTGATTTTCCGGCTGGTGCGCGCTTCAACCCCGCTCCGGGCGCTCTTCCGGAGTTGCGATCTGGTCCGCGATCTTCTGCAGTGACTCCGCCGCCTTGGCGACGTCTTCCGGTGCGAAGCGCGACGCCGGGGCGCTCAGGCTGATCGCCGCCGGCAGTCGCGTGCCCAGGATCGGCACCGCCACGCAGCGGCCGTCCGGCTCGTTCTCCGCGTTGTCCACCGCGTACCCGTCTTCGCGCACCTTGGTGAGCTCATCGAGGTACGCGTCCGGGGTCGTGATGGTGTTCGGCGTGACGCCCGGCATGCCCGCCTGCGCCAGCATCTCGCGGACCCGGTCTTCGGGCAGGTGCGCCGCGATCGCCTTGCCCAGTGCCGTCGAGTGGATCGGGTCCCGGTGACCGTTGGACACCGAGAGCCGGACCGTGCGCCTGCTCTCGACGATGTCGAGGTAGATCACCGCGTTGCCGTCCAGGATGCCCAGGTTCGTGGTCTCGTCGTACTCGTCACGCAGCCGCTCCAGCCACGGGCGCGCCCGCTCGCGCAGCACCTCGAGATGCCGCGACTGCATCCCGACGAAGCCCAGTCCCAGCCTGAACAGGCCGCTGTCGGTGTCGCGCTCCACGTACCGGTGGTTTTCCAGGGTCCAGAGGTACCGGAAGGCCGACGACTTCGGCAGCTGGGTCGTCTTCGCGACCGCGTTGAGGGTCACGCCGTCCACCGACTCCTGTACGAGGTTGAGGATCGAGCACACTCGCTCGACCGCTCGTACCGAGTAGTCCCGGCTCTCGTTTGACGGTTCTTCCTCTGGGGGATTAGGTTTCCTGCGTCCCGGCACGGAGCCACCTGGTTTCTTTCGACGACGGCACCCGCTGCCGACGTGGTTCTTCCCGACCGTGTTGACCCCGTCTCACGAGGTCGATAGGCTCGCTTTTGCGAATGACCTACGGGTTTCATTGTATGGAACTCGCCTCGAACTAGCAACGCCATCAGCGTCGGGGAGACACGGAGGCCTACCTGTGCCGAAGTTCGAGTTCTTCCGCTGGGCCAGCGTCGAAGACACCCGCGAGGGCGTCTCGAGGTACCTCTCCCCGCACCACCTCCGGCTGCTGGCCGACGGCGACGCCGTGGACGTCCGCATGATGGCGGCGCGGTTCCAGGACCTCGTCGTCACCGTGATCGACTACGGCGCCGTCGCGCATGTGGTCCCCTGGCTCACCGTCGGCTACCACCCGCTGATCGTCCCGCTGCGCGGGCGGGGCACGTTCCACTGCGGAGCCGAGGTGATCGAGGCGGAGACCGGTGTCGGCGTGCTCGCCTCGCCGAGCCAGCCGCTCTGGATGCGCTTGGACAAGGGCGCCGTCGCGTTCGTCCTGCGCATCAACGAGCAGGCGATCGGCAGGGTCCGGGCGAGCTCCGCCGGTTACCTCCCGAGCGAGTCGCTGGTGTTCGACCCCGTGCTGGATGTCCGGGAGGGCGACGGCCTCAGCTGGTGGAACCGGGTCCGCTCGTGCCTGCGCAGCGACTACCCCGGTGCAGGTGCCGTGCCCGGAGTCGAGGAGATGCTGATCCGCGAGCTGCTGTCGTTCCAGGCGTACCGCGTCGTCCCGCGCGCGGAGTGACGGCATGGGCGCACCGGCCGGTCAGGCGATCCAGCAGGCGATCGAGATCATGGAACGACATCCGCGGGCGGCGTCCGGTTCGCTGACCGGGCTTGCCGGTGCGGTGGGCCTCACCAGGCCTGCTCTGCACGACGCCTTCCGCGAGCACTGCGGGATGACGCCGCACCAATACCTGCGCCGGGAGCGATTCGGCGAATGGCCAGCACAGACACTCCGGTGAACCGGCTGCCGCTGGACCGCCACCCGTTGTTCCGGTCCCGCGATGTCGACGAGACGCGGGAGACGATGGCCCGCGTGCTGTGTGACCACCGGCTCGAGGTCGTGGACACGCGCAAGCCTCTCGACGCCAGGATGCATTCGTGCCGGCTCAACGCGGTGAGCCTGAACTACGTCCACTACGGCACCGAGGTGGAGGTGACTCCCGGCAAGACCGAGTCCTTCCACGTCGTGCAGGCGCACCTCGACGGCAACGGCGTGGTGAGGTGTGGGAAGCGTGAGGCGTACACGGAGCCGGGGCACGCAGCCGTGACGACCCCCACCGCGCCGCTGCGCATGCGGCTCTCCGGGACGAGCAGGCTGCTGGTCGTCCGCTTCGAGCGGACCGCGGTCGAGGCGGTGCTGGCGAGGCACCTCGGTCACCCGCTGCGCCGCCCGCTCGAGTTCGAGCTCGGCATGAACGTCGGTGTGGGCAGGCCCGCGCACTGGTTCTCGTCCCTCGAGGCCGAGATCACGAGGGCGAACCTGGACGACACACTGCTGTCCGATCCGCGCGTCGTGGCGCCGCTGGAGGAACAGCTGATCACCGGCCTGCTCCTGGTGCAGGACAGCAACTACCGCGCGGTCCTCGACGGCAAGGTGCCGAGTGTGCCCGGCGGCACCGTGCGGACCGCCGTCGATCTCATCGAGGCGGCCCCGGATCTGCCGCACACCGTTGGAGACCTCGCGGCTGCGGCAGGCGTCGGCATCCGCGCGCTGCAGGGCGCGTTCCGCCGTCAGCTCGGGGTCACACCGACGCAGTACCTGCGGGACGCGCGGCTGCGCCGGGTACGCGACGAACTGCTGGCGGCGGAGCCGGACGCGGGCGCCGTGTCGCGGGCGGCGCGCCGGTGGGGCTTCGGCCACCTCGGCCGGTTCTCGGGCTGGTACCGGCATCGTTTCGGCGAGAACCCGGCACAGACGCTCCGGCGGTGAGGTGCTATCGGGCGACGAAGGTGCCCTTGGATTTCAGGGTCTGCACGAGGCCGCGGTCGCGGAGGATCTGCGTGGCCTTGCGGACGGTGTCCAGTGCGACGCCGTACTCCTCGGAGAGTGCCCGCTCACCGGGCAGCCTGCTGCCGGGTGCCCATTCGCCCCGCTCGATGAGGCCCGCGAGGTGCTCGGCGAGCAGCTCGTACTCGTAACCCGTCTTGTTGTCCGGGTTGTACTTCTTACCAGGACCGCTCATAGAGCGAACCTTAGAACGGCCCTGAGCTGCCTGAAGTGGCAGGACGCGGGGTGCCGCGCTACACTGCGTCGGTTGACGGGCCGTTATGGTTCTGTTCTCTGCCGGTCCTGCCCGGGCCGGGTCGCGAATGCCGTTTCTCCCTCTGCATGTCGCACGGGGAACACGCGGTGAGGAGAGGCAGTTGATACCTGATCTTCCGGCCAATCCGCTGTCGGTCGAGCTGACGCTGCGCCATCGGCGGCTGTGGTGGCACACGGAGGACCAGGACGAGGATCCGGAGCGGTGGGATGTGTCGGCGGACGTCTGGCGGCTCGATGTCTGTCCGGACGACCAGCGGCACGTCGGCGACCTGGCGTTCGCGGCAGCTGGCCTCTTTCGGGACCGGGACCTGCTGGAGGCCGCTGCACTGGGTCGGTGGGTGCAGGACTTCCTCGTCCAGGCGGTGTCACTTGGGGATCGGCGCCTGCATCCCGAGCTGGCCGAGCGGATCGGGCCGGGACCCGAGCGGTTCGTGATCGTGCGGCGGGTGGAGATCACGGAGGACTGGCGGGGTCACGGGGTGGGCGCGTCGCTGCTGGCCGGCGCGTTGCGGGTGATGGCCCGCTCCGCTCGGTTCGCCCTGTGCCGGCCCTCGGCCGCCGACTTCGGCGGCGACGGTGCGGATGAGACGGCGGCCGAGCTCGACGCGGCGCGGGCGGGCGCGGCGCTGGCGCGCATCGGGTTCTGGCGCTGGCGGGGCGTGTACGTCGTGGACCTCGGGGACCAGACGCTGCTCGACGCCCGCAAGGACCTGACCGACCGCTGGTGGCCCGACGGAGACCGGACCTGACGAAAGCTGCCCGGCGGCGAAGCGGTGCCGGGCAGCTGCAGGGGAGTGAGTAGTGCGGCTCAGACCGTCGTCTCGTTGAGCTGCTGGTCAGTGACCGGGTTGGTGGTGAGCTGGTCGGCCACGTCGAGCAGCCTCTTGGCGGCCTTCTCCACGGCCTTGAGCGTGAACCGGGCGGCGGGAGCGCTGATGCTCACCGCGGCGGGCAGGTGCGTGCCGAGCAGCGGCGCCGCGATGCACCGGCCGTCGGGCGCGTTCTCCCCGTTGTCGAGGGCGTAGCCGAGCCTGCGCACCTTCGCCAGCTCGTCCATGTAGGCGTCGATCGACGTGATCGTGTTGTCCGAGTGCCGTTCCATGCCGGTGCGCTGGAGCAGGTCCCGCACCCGGGCGTCCGGCAGCTGCGACGCGATGGCCTTGCCGAGCGCGGTGGAGTGCAGCGGGTCGCGTTCGCCGCGGGCGGCGGCCGAGCGGACCTTGTGCCTGCTCTCCACGATGTCCACATAGATCACGTGATCGCCGTCGAGGATGCCGAGGTTCGTGGTCTCCTCGAACTCGTCGCGCAGCTCCTCCAGCCACGGCCGGGCGCGCTCGCGCAGCACCTCGAGGTGCCGCGACTGCATGCCCACGAAGCCCAGCCCCAGCCGGTACAGACCAGTGTGCTCGTCGCGCTCGACGTAGCGGTGGGCCTCGAGCGTCCACAGATAGCGGAACGCGGAGGACTTCGGTAGTTCGGTGGCCTGACCGACCTCGATCAAGGACACCCCGTCGATCGAATTCTGCAGCAGGTTCAGGATCGAGCAGACCCGTTCCACGGCACGGACGGTGTAGTCGCGTTCCTCGCCGGTGGTCGTGGTCTCGTCGGCGTTCTCATCCTGCCCCTGGTTCTTTCGCCGTGGCAGTTTACTCACGTCCCCTCAGAATCGGATTCGGCATTTCAGAAGCCTAGCGGGTCCCATGTGGTGAAGCAGGGGGCCAGCATTTTGGACGCCGCTGGTTCTGCTCCCGGCCCCTTGACGGTGCCCAAGGAGCGCCCGTAGCGTAATTGCGAAACGGTCCACGTGTTTCATTCAATAAAACCTGGTGGATGTGGCGCGGCGTGGGGCGGTTTCCCGGGAACGTCACCAGGCAGAACGGAGAGCACATGAGCGACGCGGCTGAGCTTCTCGTCCGCTCGAACGCCCTGCGCCAGCGGGCGCTCGCGCGCACCCCCGGCGGGGTGCATTCCAACGTCCGCCTCGCAGGCCCGCAGGTCTTCATCGACCACGCACGGGGCGCGTGGCTTTACGACGTCGACGGCGTGAACTACGTCGACTACCTCCTCGGGCAGGGGCCCAACTTTCTCGGGCACGCCCCGGACGACGTCACCGACGCGGTCAGCGAGGCGTGCGGCCGGGGCCTCATCTTCGGCGGGCAGCACGAGCTCGAGGTGAAGGCGTCGGAGACGGTGTGCGAGGCGCTTGGCTGGGCGGACATGGTGCGCTTCGGCGTGTCCGGCACGGAGTCGGTGCAGGCGGCGCTGCGGCTGGCCCGCGGAGCCACGGGCAGGACCAAGGTCGTCCGCTTCGAGGGGCACTACCACGGCTGGCTCGACAACGTGCTCATGGCCGACGGCGACGACGGATGGGGCGTCGCCAGCGCGGGGCAGGTCGCCGGGCACCTCGACGACTTCCTCCTGTTGCCATGGAACGACTCCGTGACACTCACCGAGGCGCTCGACCGGTACCACGACGAGATCGCCGCGGTGATCATGGAGCCGGTGATGATCAACGCCGGAGTCATCGAGCCAAGGCCCGGTTACCTCGAGACCGCCCGTGCGCTGTGCTCCGAGTACGGCATCGTGCTGATATTCGACGAGGTGATATCCGGATTCCGGGTCGGGCTCAGCGGCGCGGCAGGCCGCTACGGCGTGCTTCCCGACCTCGCCACGTACGGCAAGGCGATGGCAGGCGGCTGGCCCGTCTCGGCATTGGCGGGGCGTTCCGAGCTGATGGAGCTGTTCGGCAACGGGAAGGTCAACCACTCCGGCACGTTCAACGGTTCGGTGATGGCGATGGCCGCGACGCACGCGACCGTCTCGCACCTCATCGAGAACCCTCCATACGCGACGATCACCTCCCACGGCTCCGCGCTCATGGACGGTCTGCGCGACCTCGGGCGCAGCCACGACCTCCCACTGCGCGTGGCGGGCCTGCCGATGGCGTTCCACGTCTCCTTCGGCGACGCGGAGGTCAGCGACTACCGCTCGCTGCAGCAGCTCGACCTCGGCCGGTACGCGCGCCTGGCGCCCGAGCTCGTCGCGCACGGGCTGTGGGTGGCGGGTCGCGGAGTCTGGTACGTCTCCGCGCAACACGGCCCGGAGGAGCTCGACGCGGCACTGACCCGGTTCGACAAGACTCTCACTGATTGGGCGTGAGGATGACCCGGCCTGTTGGCTCAACGGAAAGCGGCGCACGCGACGGCAACACCTCGAAGTTCTCTCCGTGCCGGAAGGCGGGCGGCTTCGTCTTCGTCTCCGGCCAGGCTTCGGTGGAGAACGGGGCGATCGTGCCGGGCACGTTCGAGGAGGAGATGCGCCGTTCGATCGAGAACGTCCGGCGGATACTGGAGGGCGAGGGGCTGTCGCTGGCAGACGTCGTCAGGGTCGGCGCATACGTCGAAGACCCGGCCGACGTGCCCGAGTTCAACCGGTTGTACCTGGAGTACTTCCACCCGCCGTTGCCGGCGAGGACCACGATCGCCAACTGCCTGGGCGGCGCGGTGAAGTTCGAGATCGACGTCGTGGCTTTCGGGGGAGCGTAGGGATGCGCTTCGCGACACTCGGTTTGTTCCACGAGGCCAACACCTTCTCCCCGACACCGGCCGACCGGCGGCTGTTCACCGCGGGCGGCATCCTGCGCGGCCAGGAGATCGTGGCCGAGTACGACGGGTCGAGCGCCACCATCGGCGGCTACCTCGCGGAGACCGGCCGGCTCGGCATCGAGCTCGTGCCACTCGTGTTCGCGTTCGTCAACCCGGTCGGCGCGATCACCGACGACGCGTTCGAGTCGATCGTGGGGGAGATGCTCGACCGGCTCGCCGAGCAGGGGCCGTGGGACGGCGTGCTGCTCAACATCCACGGCGCGGCCGTCGCCGAGCGCCATCCCGACGCCGACGGCGAGATCGCGAGCCGGGTGCGCGGGGTCGTCGGGCCGGACGTCCCGGTCGGCGCGGTGCTCGACCTGCACGCGAACATCTCGCCCCGGCTCGTCGACGCGCTCACGGTGACGCTGGTTTACCAGACCAACCCGCACGTGGACGCGCGCGAGCAGGCGATCGCCTGCACGCGCCTCGTCGCCGGGTGCGCCCGTGGGGAGATCCGGCCGAGGCAGTCGCTCGTGCAGCTGCCGCTCGTGGTCAACATCGCGCGCCAGGACACCAACGAGCAGCCCATGTCGGGTCTGGTCGCCAAGGCCGCCCAGCTTGGGCGGCGGCCCGGCATGCTCTCGGTGAGCGTCGTCGAGGGCTTCCCCTACGCCGATGTCGGGCACATGGGAATGACGTGCCTCGCGGTCCACGACGGCGACCAGTCGCGGGCCGATGCCGCCGCGCGCGAGCTGGCGGCCGAGGTGTGGGAGCGCCGGTCGGCGTTGCAGGCGCGCGAGCTGGACGTCGACCAGGCGCTGGACCTGGCCGAGTGCGAACCGGAGGGACCGGTGGTGCTCCTCGACGTCGGTGACAACATCGGCGGCGGCGCGCCCGGCGACTCGACGGTGGTGCTCGAGGCCGCGGTGAAACGCGGCCTGGGATCGCTGTTGCAGACCCTTTGGGACCCCGAGTCGGTCCGGTGCTGCGAGGTCGCCGGAACCGGAGCCGAGGTGCGCCTGCGGGTGGGCGCCTGCAGCGCGCACTCCGCTGGCAACCCGGTGCCCGTCGTCGGCCGGGTCCGCGCGCTCGCGGACGGCCGGTTCGAGGCGAAGGATTCGGTGCACGCCGGGCTGCGGTTCTTCGACATGGGACCCACCGCGGTCGTCGACACCGAGGCGGGCCACACTCTCGTGCTCACGTCGAAACCGGTGATGAACTCCAGCCTGTACCAGCACTACAGCGTCGGCGTCGACCCCGGGGACTATCACGTGGTGGTGGCGAAGGGCGTCAACTCACCGCGCGCGGCGTACGGGCCGATCGCCTCGCGGATGGTCGTTGCCGACACCGAGGGCGTCACCGCGATGAACCTCGACAAGCTGGCCTACCGCCACCGCCGGCGGCCGATGTATCCGTTCGAGCTGCCCGATTTCGACCCTGGGAACCCATGATGAAGCTCATGCGCGTCGGTGAGCCCGGCGCCGAACGTCCCGTCGCGCTCGCGGACGACGGCGGGTACTACGACCTCTCGCCCGTGACCGACGACATCGACGGCGTGTTCCTCGGGTGGGACGGCCCGGCGATCGCGCGCCGCGCCCTCGACCGGGGCGAGCTCGAACCGCTGGACGTCACGGGCAGGCGTGTCGGCCCGCCCATCGCGAGGCCTGGCGCCGTGCTCTGCATCGGGCTGAACTACCGGGCACACGCCGCGGAGTCCGGAGTGGACCCGCCCTCGGAGGCCGTGCTGTTCCACAAGTCGCCCAACACCGTCGTCGGCCCTTACGACGACGTGCTCATCCCGCGCGGGTCGGAGAAGACCGACTGGGAGGTGGAACTGGGCGTGGTGATCGGGCGCAGGGCCCGGTACCTCGAGTCGCTCGGCGAGGCCCGCTCGTGCATCGCGGGCTACGTGACCGTCAACGACGTGTCCGAACGCGACTTCCAGCTCGGCAGGCCGGGCGGCCAGTGGTCGAAGGGCAAGTCGTGCGAGACGTTCAACCCGGTCGGGCCGTGGCTCGTGCCGGCCGAGGACGTCGCCGATCCGCAGGCGCTCGCGCTGCGGTCGTGGGTCAACGGCGAGCCCCGGCAGGACTCGAAGACCTCGGACATGATCTTCACCGTCGCCGAGCTCGTCTGGCATCTCTCGCAGTTCCTCGTGCTGGAACCGGGCGATCTGCTCAACACGGGAACGCCGGAGGGCGTGGCGCTGTCGGGTCGGTTCGGCTACCTGCGCGACGGGGACGTCATGGAGATGGAGGTCGTCGGACTCGGCAGGCAGCGGTCCGTGTGCAGGCAAGCGTGACCTGCCGCTCGAGACCGACGCGGCTGACGCGGGCGACGCGCTCGCGGGCATCGTGGGCCGGGGCCACGTGCGCTTCGCCGTCGATGAGCCGGCGCCCTGCGCGCGTGACGCGACCCCCTGTTCACCGGAAACCCCGTCGCGGTGGCGTTTCCCGACAGCACGCCGGAGGACGGGCGGCTGGACGCGGACGACCCGGAACCGGCCGGGCAGTCGTCGTGCTGCCTCGGCTGCCGGGCGTGCGAACCGGTGTGGAGGCACCACCAGTGGCGGGGCCCGGCACTGCCGAGGCTCGCGCGGCTGCTGATGGCCGTCGTGTCCCGGCCGTCGCTCCGGTTGCCGGGACTCGTGCGCGGCGGCGACGGGGAACCCCGGTTGCCGCTGGCTGCGTCGAGCGCGGGGTGCACCCGTCGGTCAGCCGGGCGGCGCGGCGGCTGTGGCGGGTACCGCGGCGCCGCCGGTCGCGGGTGGGCGCGATGCACCTGGCCGAGCTGCCCGAACGGGCGGGGAGCGGCCCCTACCGCGGAGATCGCGGCTGACCGGAGACTCGACGGGTTCACCGGGGAGGCCCGCACATGCCGTCGTTCATGGAACCGTTCCGGATCAAGGCCGTCGAGCCGATTCCCTTCCCGACACCGGGCGAGCGGAGGGAGGCGCTGGAGGCCGCCGGGTACAACCTGTTCCGCGTTCCGGCGCGGCTCATCACGATCGACCTGCTCACCGACTCCGGTACGAGCGCGATGTCGGCGGCGCAGTGGTCCGCGCTGGTCTCCGGCGACGAGTCGTACGCGGGCGCCCGGTCCTTCGAGCGGTTCGAGCGCGTGGTCACCGAGCTGACCGGGTTCGGCGAGGTGCTGCCGGTGCACCAGGGCAGGGCGGCGGAGCGCATCCTGCTCCACGGCCTGCTGCGGCCGGGTCGGTTGTGCGTCGCGAACACGCATTTCGACAGCACGCGCGCGAGCGTGCTCGCCACGGGCGCTGAGGCGGTCGACCTTCCGGTGCCGGTGCCCGCCGGCACGGTGCTGCCGTTCGGCGGGAACATCGACCTGACCGCGCTGGAGCACCTGCTCTCCGGACCGGACGGCGGGCGCGTGGCCTGCGTGGTCCTCACCGTCACCAACAACGCCAACGGCGGCCAGCCGGTGTCGCTGGAGAACGCGGCGCAGACCCGGCGCCTGTGCCGTCGGCACGGCGTTCCGCTGCTGCTCGACGCGTCGCGGTTCGCCGAGAACGCCTACCTGGTCGGCACGCGCTCACCCGCGCACGCGGGCGCGACGCCGCGTGAGCTGGCGCGGGCGATGTTCGACCTCGCCGACGGCTGCTGGGCGAGCCTCAAGAAGGACGGCGTCGCCAACATCGGCGGCCTGATCGCACTGCGGGACCCGGAACTGGCACGGCGGTGTGCGGATCAGCTCATCGAGACCGAGGGGTTCCCGACCTACGGCGGGCTCGCCGGACGCGACCTCGACGCGCTCGCGCAGGGACTGCTGGAGGTCACCGACCCGGCGTACCTGCGGTACCGCGCGGAGTCGGCGGGCTGGTTCGCCGAGCGGCTCGAACGCGCGGGGCTGCCCGTCGTGCGGCCGGCGGGCTGCCACGCCGTGTACGTCGACGCGGGCAGGCTGCTCGGGCACATCCCGCCGCACGAGCTGCCCGCCACGGCGTTCGCCATCGAGCTGTACCTGGCGGGGGCGGTCCGCGTGACGGAGCTGGGCACCCTCGTGTTCGGCAGACCCGACCCCGCGGGGGGTCCCGACCTCCCAGCGCCGAGCGAACTGGTGCGCTTCGCGCTGCCGAGACGGGTCTACACCTCGAACCACCTCGAGTACGCCGCGGAGGTGGCGGGCGAGGTCGCGGCCAAGGTTTCGGCGATCAGGGGCTACCGCATCACCGAGCAGACGGGCGCGCTGCGGCAGTTCGCGGCCACGCTCGCGCCGTTGGGGGGCACCGAGAGTGGGCATAGTTGAAAAATCTTCACTGGACCGGACGAACGCGGCGCCGATAGTCTGCCGCTCGACGTCACCGCCTCGGTGGTTCGTCGTGACCGTGACATGACGTGTTCGTGAACATGCAGGATGCGTTTCGCAATTTGACCCGTTTGGTGGTACGCGCAATTCACTGAGTGAACCATGCTGATCCATGGGGGTGGCAGGTCTCGAGAGGCTGAGCGATGGCCGGATCGAAGCTCGATCATGGGGACGTGCCCCGCTTGACGATTCGGCGAACCGGTCGGGAGACCATTGTGCCGCCACGGTGCGGTGATCGCCCGGCGACGAACCCGGTATACCGGCCGCATGGGGGCGCCCGGTGTGGTTCGTTTCCTTTGGCCAATTCCTGAGCTGCGTTTTTCTGGGTGGATAGGGCCGAGTGGAGTAATCCGGCGGCGCGGCTCGCGCATTGACGGTTGAACGCATCCCATTGGCTCGCGTGCCTTCGGGGCGGGAGCGGGAGACTGGAGTTCGAACCGATGTCCGCATTGTGGTGCTGTGCGCGGCCAGGTGTCCTCGCGGCCTGGTCGGAACGGCTCGCCACCGGCGCGGGAATGGCCTGCCGATTTGAAATCTGCAATTTGCTGAAAGCAAAGCGCACCCGTTTGGTGGTACCGGCGATGTCGGGCCGGGTCAACGCTAGTAGCGGAGGAGGTGAAGCGGGGAGGTCCGAGCCGGCTTTCGGGATCGGTGTCCCGGTGAGCGCATGATTCAGAAACCACTGAGCCGATTCGAGCTGTTCCATTCACGGGATCTCGACGCGACGCGGGAGGCGGTCGGGCGCGTCTTCTGCGACCACCGCATGGAGCTGTCCGAGCGGGACGGCGAGCTCGACGCCCGGATGCACTCCAAGCGGCTCGACAAGGTCGGGATGAGCTACATCGGCTACGGCGCGGACGTGCGGGTCGATCCAGGTGTGCTCGAAACGTTCTACGTCGTGCAGGTGCCGCTGCTGGGCCACGGTCTGTTCCAGCAGGGCGCCGAGCACGTCTACGGCGTACTGGGCGTCGCGGTGGTGGTGGGTCCGACCAGGCCGTTGAGCATGCGGCTCGACGGCGACCTCGAACTCGTGATCCTGCGGATCGAGCGGACCGCGCTGGAGGCGACGCTGTCCGACCTGCTCGACCGGTCGCTGCCGAACCCCATCGAGTTCGACCTCGGCATGGCGATCTCGGGTTACGCGCGTACCTGGTACGACTACCTGATGTTCTGCGTGTCCGAGCTGAACCGGCCGGACAGTCTGCTCAACCATCCGCTGTCGATCCAGCAGATGGAGCAGAACCTGATGTCCGGGCTGCTCATCGCGCAGCACAGCAACTATGCCGAGATGCTGCACGGCAAGGCGCTGCCCGCGCCGTCGAGGGCCATCAGCAGGGCCGTCGAGATCATCGAGAACCACCCCGAACTGGCCCACACGATGGGCAGCCTCGCTCGTGAGGCCGGGGTCAGCGTGCGGGCGCTGCAGAAGGGCTTCCGCAGGCACCTCGACACCACGCCGAGCGCGTTCCTGCGTGGTGTGCGACTGCAGCGGGCGCACGACGAGCTGCGCGCCGCACAGCCCGACACCGTCACCGTTGGCGAGGTCGCCGGCCGCTGGGGGTTCGTCCACCTCGGCCGCTTCGCCACCACCTACCGGCGCAAGTACAACGAGACCCCATCACAAACCCTGCACAGATGATGACCATGTATTTCTATGACGATTCGCAAAGAGGACACAAAGAGACGCAGAACGGCTCGTTGAGGGGACGGCCCGATCCTACTGTCGATGACATGACGACCGGTGAGCCCGGGCAGCGAAACCCGCGCGAGAACGGTGCTGGAGAACCGATCTGGGAACTCGTACGGCGGGTCAGGAAAATGCGGGGACTGACGCAGTACCAGCTCGCCGACGTGCTCGTTGACCTCTCCTCCAACGAGAGTGTGAGCAGGGACGAGGTGGCCCGCTGGGAGCGGGGCAAGCGGGTGCCGGGACCGTACTGGCGCCGCTGGCTCAGCGCCGCGCTCGACGTGCCGAGTGAGGAGCTCGCCGCCGCCGTGCGGTGTGGGCGCAGGCTTCGCTGACCGGTCCGTCAGCGAAAAACGGTCCCTGCCAATCGAACCCGGCATGACCGAGACTCCCGCCGTCGGTATCAAATGGACTGTGGGAGGCCCCGATGGGCAAGGCGCTGGTCGCGCTCGTCAACCCGAACCTCGTGCACCCCCCGATCACCCCGTACGCGCTGGACATCCTCACGACCTCCCTCGAGGCCGCCGGCTTCGACGCCGAGGTCGTGGACCTGACCTTTCAGCGGGACAATTGGCGAGCGGTGTTGCACGAATATTTCACGCACCGTGACCCCGCGCTCGTCGGGATCACGATCCGCAACACCGACACCATTTACGCGCAGCAACAGAGAATGTTTCTCGGCGATCACCGGGAAATCGTCTCCGAAATCCGGTCGGTGACCCGAGCGCCGCTCGTCGGCGGCGGCGTGGGCTTCTCGTCGATGCCGTACGCGCTCACCGACTACCTCGGTCTCGACTTCGGCGTGAAGGGCCCGGGGGAGAACGTCCTCGTCGCGCTCGCCGAGGCGCTGCTCGCGGGCCGCGGCCCAGAGGAGATCCCGGGCCTGTTCGTCAACCGTGGCGGCGGCCGGATCGAGCGGGTGCCCGGACAGGCGTCGAACGGCCGGTCCCGCAGGCACATCGCTCCGGTGGACCTCGGCAGGACGTCGATGAACACCGCCACCGCCTACACGCGCCGCTCGGCGACGCCGTGGAAGGTGGACAACCTGCGGTACTACCGCGCGGGCGGGCTCGGCAACATTCTGACCAAGAACGGGTGCGCGTTCGCGTGCGCGCACTGCGTGGAGCCGGACGCCAAGGGCACGCTGTTCACGCGGCGGTCCGTCGAGGCGGTCGTGGACGAGATGGAGTCCCTCGTCGCGCAGGGCGTGCACGACCTGCACACCACCGACAGCGAGTTCAACCTCGTGATCGCCCACAGCAAGGCGGTGCTCAGGGAGATCGTGCGGCGCAAGGGCATGAGCGCCGCCTCGCCCCTGCACGACCTGCGACTCTGGGTCTACGCCCAGCCGAGGCCGTTCGACGAGGAGCTGATGGCGCTGCTCGCGGACGCGGGGTGCGCAGGTATGAACCTCGCTCCGGACCACGTCCGCGACGACATGCTCGACGGCTGGAAGCTCACCGCGGGCGGCGGCCGCTACTACACGTTCGACGACGCGCGCGAGGTGTGCGAGCTGGCCCGTCGCCACGGCATCCCCGTGATGGTCGAGGTGCTGCTCGGGATGCCGGGCGAGACCGAGGAGACCGTGCGCGACGCCGTGCGGCGGACACTGGACCTCGATGTCGCCGTGGTCGGCTACAGCCTCGGCATCAGGGCGTTCCCGTACTCTCCGCTCGGCATCCGGCTCGCCGAGGAGTGCGGCGGGACACGGACCGTGCTGGGCCTGCAGTCGGACACGGCGGAGGAACCGATCGTGCTGACGCCGATGCGGAGCTGTCCGGTGGTCCAGTACGAGCGGCAGTTCGTGTTCGACGCGCGCGGCCGGTTCCGGCCGGTGTACTACCTGTCGCCCCTGCTGCCGGAGGAGCCGGAGACGGTCCGCACACCGGGCGGCCGGTGGGCCAACAGCGTGCGGTTGCTGTGGGATCTGGTGCCCGAGCAGGAGCGCTATCGCGTCATGTTGCCGACGCTCGCCGGCCTCACCGAGGACGACGACAACTATGCCGACAACCCCTTCCTGTTACGCGCCGTACAGCTCGGGTACACGGGTGCCTTCTGGTCTCATTGGCCCAGGCGAACGGAAATCCTCAAGGAAATACGCACAGTAGAAACGCCAGCTCAGGTGGTGGGTACCTGACCCGAGTTACATGAACAGAATTTGCAAGTTGCCCCGGCGAAAAAATTTCGCCGGGGTATCTTGTTACCCGAACGTCACTATGTAGCCTTGCAACCCTCGTGTTGGTTGACGGAATATCGGTCGGAGCTACCGCTCGGCGACGCAAGTGAGGTGGCCTCATGACAATGGCGCCTGATGCCCCGGATCTGCCTGCCAACCCGCTGAACATCAGGCTGTCCATCCGGCACGACCGGCTCTGGTGGCACATCGACGACGAGGACCACCTGCCCGAACGCTGGGACGTGTCGGCCGACGTGTGGGAGCTGGAATTGTGCCCGGAGCCGTTCCGGCACGTCGGGGACATCTCCCTGGTCATCGCGGATCTGCAGCGTGAGCGCAATTTGCTGGACTCCGTGGCTCTCGGCGAATGGGCGCTGGAGTTCATCGCCGAAACGGTGCTGGATTCCGCGGACGGACGCCTGCATCCGGAACTCGACGCGCAGCTCAGCGAGGGCCCGCCGCGCATGGTGATCCTGCGTGACGTCACGCTCGGTACGCAGTGGCGAGGGCACGGGCTCGCGGGCCCGCTCATCGCCGGGGCACTGCGCACGCTGGCGCCGACCGCGCGGCTCGCGGCGTGCCGCCTTTCGCCGGCGGACTTCCGCGGCAGTGCCCCTGACCGCGTCTCCGCGGAGCTCGCCGCGGTGCGGATGGCCGGGATGCTCGAGCGGATCGGGTTCTACCGCTGGCGTGAGGTGCATGTGCTGGACCTGCGCAACCCGGCACTGCTCGAGGCGAGGATGAGCCTGCTGAACAACTGGTGGCCCACGGAGCACGACGAACCCGGAGGCCAGGAAGGTCCATAGTGGACCGAAGGCGCGACGCGCCGCGGTGTAGCGCGGTCGGCGGTAGCGTGCTACGCTGATCGCGGCTGCTGTTACAGGACCGTTCATCCGCAACACGTAGCCGTTGGCGGCGTGGCCCAGCCTCCTTCGGGTTCCGGCCACGCCGCCAACCCCGAAACCGTGGGGACGATTGTCGAGGGGGTGTTGCGCTAGCGCGGGTGGAGTTCCCGTGCCAGTTGCTCGAGGGTCGCCCGCGACTGCTCCGGGGGGAGCGCGTGCTGCAGCAGGGCCGACCAGCGGGCGCGGTACCGGGCGACCTTCGCGGGTTGCCGGAAGTGCACCCAGTCCGCGCCGGTCCTGACGAAAACGGCTCCGGGGTCACCGTCGAGCTCGTCGGCCAGGTCCAGCAAGGAGAAGTTCCCCTCCACGCCCGTTGCGGCAGTGGACGGAACCACCTGGACGGTGACTGCCGGCCGGTCGGTGAGCGCGACCAGGTGCCGGAGCTGTTCGCGCAGCACGCCCGGTCCGCCGATCTCCCTTCGCAGCACGACCTCGTCAACGAGCACGTGCAGCTGTGGTGGGTCGTCGTGGTCGAGCAGCGCTCGACGACCGGGCAGCAGGGCCCGGTGCAGCTCCGGCAGCAACGGTTCGGCGATCCGGTGCAGCGCCTCGGCGTACGCCGGGGTCTGTACCAGGTCCGGCACGGTGTCCGGGGCGTAGACGCCGATCCGGGTGGCCGAGGACTCGAAGTTGACCAAGAGCTCGAGCTGGTGCAGCTCGGAGGGCTTCTCCGACCGCTTCACCTGCGGCAGAACCTGTTGCCACCACAGCGGTTTCGCCCGCGAGCGCTCGATGACCGAGGAATAGGGGCCGACGAGATGACCGTGGCCGAGCTCCTCCAGTGCGAGCTTGAGGTAGCGCTTGCCGACGAGCCGGGTCGACGACTCGAAGTGACGCACCCCCGAGGCGCTCCTGCCGAGTGCGGCGGCGAGTTCGCCGGGAGTGCGGCCGCTGGCCTCGCGGAGCGCGGAGATGCGCGCGGCGAACCAGTCGGCGGTGACGACCGGAGTCGGTGCGACCACGAGGGCTGCCCTTCTGCGCTGAAGTCACGGGACCGTTCATCCGTCACTGTAGTGCCTTGTCGAGGAGGGTTCCCCGACAAGGCGCTAGCCCGCGGCGGCCTCCAGCAGCGCGAGCGACTCGTCGGCGGGCAGCGCCTGCTCGAGCAACAAGGTCCAGACCCCGTCGAAGGGATCGATCTCGTGCGGCTCCTCGTAGTAGAGGTCCTGCGCGGCGGTGCGCACGTGCACGATGCCGGGATAGGTGGGCAGCTCGGGCAGCAGCACGATGCGCGTGAAGCTGCCGCCCGTGCCCGCGTGCGCACCGGACTCCTCGGTCAGCACCCGGATGTCGACGCCCGCCCGCTTCGCCAGCTCGGCGAGGTGAGCGAGCTGGGCGGCGAGCACGTCCGGCCCGCCGACCTTCCGGTGCAGCACCGCCTCGTCGAGGACGCACTGCACCTCGGGCGGATCCGGCCGGTCGAGCACGTCCTGCCTGCCTTCGGCGAGCCTGCTCCACAGCCGGACCTCGTCGTCGCTCGCGTGCGGCATGCTCGCGCGCACCAGCGCCTCGGCGTAGTCGCCGGTCTGGAACACCTCCGGCACGAACTGAGCCTGGTACATCCGCAGCCGCACGGCCGAGGCCTCGCAGCTCAGCAGCAGCTTGGACTGCTCTGGCACGAAGTCGGCGGGAAAGCTGTGCTCCTACCAGTCCTTCCAGTTCCGCTTGCCCGCGTTCTTGAGCAGGGACTGGAAGTTCGGGAGCTGGTCGCGGCAGCCGTAGGTCGAGAGCAGCGTGTCGATGTTGGCGATCTGCGGGAGGTTGCGGCCGCGCTCGACCTGCATCAGCGCCTTGTCCCCGGTCTCGCCCGCCGCCTCGGCGGCCGCCTTCAGGTTCAGGCCTTTGGCGTTGCGCATCCGCTTGAGCTCGCGGCCGACGGCTCGCCTGACCGCGGTCTTCCCCGGCTCGACCAAGTGGCCACCTCTCGGCGTGGGGTGACATGCGCGCGCATTCACCCGAATAGGCCACGCCGAGGTGTAGCGGACTACCTACGTAGCGCGCTACATTTGGCCGTGGCTACGTGCTGTTGACACCTGTCACGTTAGCCCCCGGTGGTCGCGGCCGTGAAAACCCCCTGGATCGCGGTCGCGTCGCCGGTGCAGCCGGGGTGGTCACTGTGGGGAGGTCGGGTGGGCCGAGAGACTCGCCGCGTGTGCGCTGCCGCGACACGCCTCACCGGAAGCGGATGGAGGAGTGCCGTGAGCATGAGCGGCGCCGGCGACTGGGCGCGCCTGGCGAGGGCGGTCGAGGACGCACGACGCCGGGTGAGCCGCTTCGCCGACGACGACTGGAGCGACCTCGCCTGCCGGGCGCGCCAGGAGGCGGCGGACGTCGAGGCGTGGGAACGGCGGCGGCGCGGCAGGGCCGTGCGGCTGTGGGTCGCGTGGCTCGAGGTTCGCGCGGCGGCCCTCGACGCCGACGACGCGCAGGTGCGGCTCGCCGGTTACCTGCGGCATCCCTTCCACCGCACCGGCGACCGGCCGTCGCTGTACTTCGTGGAGGCCCCGGTGCCGTGCGAGCACCTGCCGGCGGAGCAGCGCGAGTTCCTCGACGGCGACTACCCGCGTGCCGCACTCGCGCACCTCGGCGACAGGGCGCCGTACGGGCCGTTCGAACGCGCTCACGTCGAGCACTACGCCGACGCACTGACCTCGGGCCGCGCGCGCCTGCTCGCCCGGCACGGCGAGCGGAGTGAGCCCGCACTCGCCGCGCGCGGCCCGTTCCCACCCGGAATCCGGTTGTCGTACTGGAAGGTGCGGCAGAAGGTGTTGTTCCTGGCCGGTCCGGGGGAGGCCCGCATCCGGGCCGAGGAGCTTGCCGGGACCATTGTGGACGGTTCCGGCCTGCCGCTCGCCCGCGTGGCAGGCATCGAAGCGAACGACGGCTACGCGAGCGTGTCCGACGGTCACTGGGTCCATCCCGTTGACAGCGTGGGACCGTTCGGCACCACCGCGCTGTGGGACGACTACGACGCCGCCGAGCACGACGCCGGGGTGCCGGCCGCGCTCGCCGGTGTCCTCGCCCGTGCGGCAGGCCAGATTCGGGAGGTGTTCCGCCGGGACGCCCTCGAATGTGCCCTTCCCCCGGCCGCGCGGGAGGTCTGCTCGGCCGCGTCGCGGCACGCGGCCGAGCAGGCCCGGCTCATCGCCGAGGGCAAGTCGCCTGCGGAACTGCACCGGCTGGCCGACGACGCCGACCAGCTCGCCGACCGGCTCGACGACGAGGACCGCGACGGTGACGCCGAACGGTTGCGGCAGCAGGCCGTGATCTACCGCAGGCTCGCCGAAGCGGACTCCTGACGTGCTGCGTGCGCCGCCTCGACCAGCGCCCGCAGCGCGGGCTCGATCTCCGGATAGCGCCGCGTCTTCAGCCCGCAGTCCGGGTTGACCCACAACCGTTCGGCCGGCAGCACCGCCACGGCGGCCGCGAGCGCCTTGCGCATCTCCTCGCTGTCCGGCACGCGGGGCGAGTGGATGTCGTACACACCTGGTCCCACGGCACGGCCGAACCCGATCGCGGCGAGGTCACGCAGGACCTCCATATTGGACCGTGCCGCCTCCAGTGAGGTCACGTCGGCGTCGAGCGCGTCGATCGCCATGATGACGTCGCCGAACTCGGAGTAGCACAGGTGCGTGTGAATCTGCGTGGCGTCGGAAACGCCCGCGGTCGCGAGGCGGAACGCGGCGATGCCCCAGTCCACGTACTCCTGCTGCCGGTCCTGCCGTGGTGGCAGCAGCTCGCGCAGTGCGGGCTCGTCGACCTGGACGATGCGCAGCCCGGCGCGCTCCAGGTCCGCGACCTCGTCGCGCAGCGCGAGCGCCACCTGGTCCGCGGTCTCGGCGAGCGGCTGGTCGGTGCGGACGAACGACCACGCCAGCATCGTCACGGGTCCGGTCAGCATGCCCTTCACCGGCCGGTCGGTGAGCGACTGCGCGTAGGTGCTCCACTCGACCGTGATGGGGCGGGGCCGGGACACGTCGCCGTGCAGGATCGGCGGGCGTACGCAACGGGATCCGTACGACTGCACCCAGCCGTGCTCGGTGGCCGCGAAGCCGTCGAGCCGCTCGGCGAAGTACTGCACCATGTCGTTGCGCTCGGGCTCGCCGTGCACCAGCACGTCCAGTCCGATGTCCTCCTGGAGGCGCACCACCCGCTCCATCTCGGCCCGCATGGCGGCCGTGTACCGGGCTTCGTCGATGCGGCCCGCGCGCAGCCCCGCCCGTGCGGCGCGCACCTCGGGCGTCTGCGGGAACGAGCCGATCGTCGTAGTGGCCAGATCGGGCAGGCGCAGGCGTTCGCGTTGCGCGGCGGCACGTCGCCCGAAGCCGGGCCTGCGCCGGTGTTCCGGGCGCAGCGCGCTGATCCGCGCGCGAACCTGGTCGTCCCGCCTGCCCGCGAGACGGGTCACCTCGTCCGCGTGGGCCAGCTCGCCCGCCACGGCATCGGCGCCCTCGCGCAGCGCACGAGCGATGGTCACGACCTCGGCCACCTTCTGCTCGGCGAACGCGAGCCGTTGCCGCACAACGGGATCGAGGCCGCGCTCCGCGTCCAGGTCGTAGGGCACGTGCAGCAACGAGCAGGAGGTGGAGACACCGAGATCGCGTACCGAGCCCAGCAGGGCCGCCGCCGTGCGCACCGCGGCGCGCAGGTCCGTGCGCCACACGTTGCGCCCGTCGACGAGCCCGGCGACCACGGTCTTGTCGCGCAGGCGCCGCTCGGCCGTCAGCTCCGTCAGCGCCCGCTCGTCGCTCACCAGGTCGACGGCGAGGCCCTCGACGCCGGTGCCCGCCAGCACCCCGAGCGCGTCGCCGAGCCTGCCGAAGTAGCCGGCCACCAGGATGCTGGGCCGGGCGCGCAGTGCGGACAGGCGCGTGTAGGCGGATGCGAGCGCCCGCAGTTCCTCCGGCGTGCGGTCGGCGACGAACGCGGGCTCGTCGAGCTGTACCCACGCGACGCCCTCTGCGGCCAACAGGCCCAGCAGCTCCGCGTAGGCGTCGAGCAAGCCGTCGAGCAGGTCCAGGGTGCGGAAACCGGCGGGGGAGCCGGGCGACGGCTTTGCGAGCAGCAGGAACGTCAGCGGTCCTGGCAGCACCGGTCGGGTGCTGATCCCGAGTCCGGCCGCCTCCCGGTACTCGGCGAGCGGTTTGTCCGTCGCCAGCCGGAACCTGGTGCCCGGCGACAGCTCGGGCACCAGGTAGTGGTAGTTCGTGTCGAACCACTTGGTCAGCTCCAGCGGGCTGAGCCCTGGCCGTCCCCTCGCCATCGCGAAGTAGGAATCCACCGTGGACAAGCCGCGGTAGCGCTCGGGTACCGCGTCGAAGAGTTGCGCGGTGTCCAGCAGGTGGTCGTAGAACGAGAACGTGTTGCCCGGAACGGAATCCAGTCCGCTTGCGCGCAAGCTCTCCCACGTCGAGCGGCGCAGCGCGGCCGCGGTGGCCTCCAGCTCGGCCACGCCGGTGCTGCCGGCCCAGTAGGACTCGAGCGCCTTCTTGAGCTCCCTGCGCGGACCGATCCTCGGGTATCCCAGCACGGTGGCGCCGATGTCCGGATTCAGGGCATGACTGTCGTGCGTTTCTGCCACGGCTCTCTCCTCGCGAGCGGTTGCGGGCACGCGCGCACCGGCGGTGCGCGCGGCGGTGGCAGGTATTCGGACTCGCGGGCACCCACCGGACACCTCCGGCGCGCCTACTGGCCGTCGCTTCCCAGGCACGTGTGCCCAGTGCGTCATGACGGCGGTCGTTCCCGCTCACCGCTGCGGGGGCAGTCCTGGACTCGCACCAGGTTCCCTCTTGCCTCGCCGGGCCGTACGGTCCGGCGAACCACCAGCACACCCACTCTAGCGGTCCGCACAGGCGATGCACAGCGATGGAAACCTATGCAAACGAGCACGCATGGCGTATGCTCAAACATGAAGCGAACGTAAAGACTTTCACGTTTGCTGGCCTGCCGGGCGCCCACAGCCCCCTCCCCAGGGCGCCCTGGCATGTGAGGAGTGCCCCGGTGCTGAACCCCCAGCAGCACCGGGGCACTCACCTTTTCGCGAGGGGGTTCCACATCGCTGCGGACGGGCAGTGGGCGGGGGCTCAGCTTGCCGGGCGCTGCCTCGGCATTCGCTGCGAGTTGATGCCCCGCAGCACCTCGATGCGGTCGGTGCCGGGCCAGCTGTTGACCCAGCTCGAGCCGGTCACGTCCTTGGCGTGCTTCTTCAACGGGGCGAGCAGCCGCGAGATCTCCCGGTACGAGCCGACGGACGAGCCCGCGCAGACCAGCGTCGCGAGTGACACCGTCACGGGCAGCCCCTCCGCGTACCACCGGCTGTCCAGCAGCCCGTCGGCCACGGTCGTGATCTTGTCGATGTCGCAGGCGATGAGGAAGTCGTCGCCGCCCACGTGGCTCACCGTGACGCCGCCGAGGTTCGTCGCCAGGTCGGTGAGCTTGCGGCCGAGGGCGCGGATCAGGTCGTCGCCCGCCGCGAACCCCACGGTGTCGTTGACCTTCTTGAAGGAGTCGACGTCGAGCCAGCCCACCACGAGCGGCTGTCCCGCGGCGATGCGCCGGTCCACGGCCCGAGCCACCGAGTCGCTGCCCGGCAGCCGGGTGAGCGGGTTGAGCGCGGCCGCCTCCTCGATCTTCGCGTCGGCGAGCCCGCGCACCACCTCGTGCACCAGCACCACGCCCTGGCAGCGCCCCGCGTCGTCGATCACCACCACGTCGTCGGCGGTGCGGTCCCAGTCGGCGTCGGTGACCAGGTCGAGCAGTTCCAGCGCGGCGGCGCCGTGGCGGATCACGTGCGGTGCGTCGGCGAGGCGCTCGGCGGGGCGGTTGGCGTGCAGGGCGTGACCGAACGGTCCCGTGACCGCGAGCAGGAACCGTGTGCGGTCGATCGACCACTGTGGACGGCCCTGTTCGTCGAGACCGATGATGCCGGTCGGCGCGTCGTTGTCAACGAGGACGTTGCGGACCTCCTCGCACGTCGCCTCGGCGGGCAGGGTCGTGGCTGGCCGCAGGAAGTCCTTCACGGTCGGCGCGCTCGTCGGCGTGAACGAGGGTGGTCCCTCCTGGCCGTCGGGCGTGGCCAGCGTCGCCGCGCCCATCGGCGCCATGCCTCCGCGGGCGGGTGCGAAGAGGTTGCCCTGCACCACCCGGATACCGAGCCTGCGGACGGTGTTGAGCTGGTCCTCGGTCTCGATGCCCGTCGCGACGAGCCGGAGGTCGGTGCGGGCGGCGAAGTGGACGAGCGACTCGACGAGGGCGACCGTCGCCGGGTCGTCGGGAAGGCGGCGCAGGGTCGTACGGTCCAGCTTGACCAGGTCCACCCGCGATTCGGCGAGCAGATTGAGGGGAAGATCACCCGCGCCGAGGCCGTCGAAGGCCAGCCGGAAGCCGAGCTCGCCGAGCCGGGCCATCCCGGAGAGCAGGGCGGCGGGCGCGATGCCGTGGAAGGGCGGGCCGATCTCCAGGACGATCTCGCGGGGTCTGCGGCTGGTCTCGCCGAGCGCGTCGAAGAGCGGCTGCAGCGCGGGTTTGGGGGCGGCCGCAGTGAGCGCCGTCACGTTGAGATGCAGGGGAAGCAGGGTCGCGTGCGGTGCCTCGTCCAGCACGGCGCGGGCGGCGAGGCCCACGTCCACCTCGACGAGCCTTCCCCGGCGCAGGGCGGAGCCGAGCAGGTCGCCGACGCCTCCGGAGGCGGGACGGGCCAGTGCCTCGACCGCCACGACCCCACCAGTGTGCAGGCTGTACAGCGGCTGGAACGCGAAGCGAACTTGGTTCACACCGACTCCCACGCCCGAAAACTTCACCCGCTTTTGGCCCATTTCAGTGAAAAACAGCCCGATCGTTACACAGGAATAACGGCCGATCAAGCTGGCTCGCGCCGCTCCGCGCTTCTTGTTTAGGCCATCCAGCTGAAGTTCTGCTGAACAGCTACTGAGCAGTAGTGACAACTCGTGACGATTCGTGAAATGTGTGCCCCCGTGAACTCGCTCAGCAGGCGCGAGATGTTCCGCGCTGGGGGTGCGCTGGCCGCGGTCGCCGGCGCCGGAATGCTCGGTCCGACGGCGGCGGCGCAGGAGGCCGGCCCGTTCGCCCATGGGGTCGCCTCCGGTGATCCGCTACCCGACGGTGTGCTCCTGTGGACCAGGGTGACGCCGGCCCCGGAGGCCGTGCCAGGGTCGGGGCTCGGACCCGAGGTCATGGTCAGCTGGGAGATCGCGCGCGACGAGGCCTTCACGAGTGTGGCCGCGCGGGGGAGCGTCACTACCGGGCCCGCCCGCGACCACACCGTCAAGGTCGACGTCGCCGGGCTGGAGCCGGCCACGTGGTACTGGTACCGCTTCGCCGTCGCGGGCACGGCCTCGCCGGTCGGGCGCACACGGACCGCGCCCGCCGTCGGCGCCGCCGTCGAACGGCTCCGCTTCGGCGTCGTCTCGTGCTCCAACCTGCAGTCCGGTCACTTCGCCGCCTACCGCCACCTCGCCGAGCGCGACGACCTCGACCTCGTGGTGCACCTCGGTGACTACCTCTACGAGTACGGCGCCGAGGACGGCGCGGTCCGCCCGCACGACCCGCCTGTCGAGATGACGACGCTGGAGCACTACCGGCGCAGGCACGCGCAGTACAAGTCGGACCCGGACCTGCGGGCGCTGCACGCCCGCGTGCCCTTCGCCGTCACGTGGGACGACCACGAGTCGGCCAACGACGCGTGGTCGGGCGGCGCCGAGAACCACACCGAGGGCGCCGAGGGCACCTGGACGGACCGCCGCGCCGCGTCGCAACAGGCCTACGCCGAGTGGATGCCGGTGCGCTACGAGCCGGGCGGGCGGCTCTACCGCAGACTCACCTTCGGCACGCTCGCGGAGCTGTCGATGCTCGACCTGCGGACCTACCGGAGCAGGCAGGCGGCGCACCCGTTCGACCCGGCCATCGGCGACCCGGAGCGCACCATCGCGGGCGCGGAGCAGCTCAGCTGGCTCACCTCCGGCCTGGTCACCGCGAGCACGCAGTGGAAGCTCGTCGGCAACCCCGTGATGATCGCGCCGGTGCGGTTCCCGTCCACGCTGGCCCCACGGGAGCTGGACGCGCTCTCGCGGCTGCTCGGGCCGTTGCTCGGCCCGCCCTACAACGTCGACCAGTGGGACGGCTACACCGCCGACCGCGCCAGGGTGCTCGGCGTCCTGCGCGACCACGGCGTGCGCGACACGGTCTTCCTCACCGGCGACATCCACTCGGCGTGGGCCGCGGAGCTGCCTGCCGATCCGCTGACCTACCCGCTCACGCGCGAGTCGGTCGGCGCCGAGCTGGTCTGCACGTCCGTGACGAGCGACAACCTCGACGAGATCCTCGGGGTGCCGCCGCGCACGGGCTCGCTCGCGGTCGAGGCGGCGATCCGGCTCAACAACCCGCACGTGCGTCACCTCGACTTCGACTCGCACGGCTACTCCGTGCTGGAGGTGACGCCCGCGGCCGTGCGGATGGACTGGTTCGTGCTCGCGGACCGGAAGGATCCGGCGAGCCCCGCCGCGCACTCCGTCTCCTTCGCGGTGTCCGCGGGCACACAGCGAGTCACGAGGGCGAGGGAGGCACTGCGATGACCGCGCTCTCACGCAGGCAGGTGCTCCGCGCCGCCGCGGGCACAGGCGCCACCGTGGTGCTCTCCGCCGCGGCGGGCACCGCACGGGCGGAGCGGGGACCGCGTGCGCTACGGGTGTACGTACTCGTGGTGGACGGTCTGCGGGCCGACGAGATCGACCCGGTGCTGACCCCGAACCTGCACGAGCTGCGGGCGAACGGGACGAACTACCCCGCCGCGCGCTCGCTGGCCGTGGCCGAGACGATCCCCAACCACGTGATGATGATGAGCGGGATGCGGCCCGACCGCACCGGCGTGCCCGCGAACTCGGTGTACGACCGCGCCCAGCGCCGCGTGCGCACCCTCGACCAGCCCGCCGACCTGCGCGCACCGACCGTGCTCGACCGGCTCGCCTCGGCGGGGCGCGTCACCGGCAGCGTGCTGAGCAAGGAGTACCTCTACGGCGTCTTCGGCGAGCGCGCGAGCGTGCGCTGGGAGCCGTTCCCGATCCTGCCGATCACCGGGCACGCTCCCGACCTGGCGACCGTGGACGCGCTGATCGCGATGGTCGACGAGGCCGATCCTGACCTCGTGTTCGCCAACTTCGGCGACATCGACCGCGTCGGCCACGCCGACCTCACCGGCACCACGCTGCGGGCGGCCCGCACGGCGGCCCTCTGGTCGGCGGATCTGCAGGTGGGCCGGTTCGTCGCGGAGCTGAAGGGAAGCGGACGCTGGCTCTCGAGCGTGCTCGTGGTGCTGGCCGACCATTCGATGGACTGGTCGCTGCCGCACCGCGTGGTCTCGTTGCGGTCGCGTGTGGACGACGACGCGGCGCTCGCGGGCAAGGTGGAGATCGCGCAGAACGGCGGTGCGGACCTGCTCGCCTTCACCGGTCCCGAGGCGGAACGGCCCGCCGCGGTGGCGCGGCTGCGGCGGCTCGCGCTCGCCACCGAGGGCGTACTGTCGGCGCACTCGCCAGCGGAGCTGCGGCTCGGGCCGGAGGCTGGCGACCTCGTGGTGTTCTGCCGTGCGGGCTGGCGGTTCACCGACCCACAGGTGTGGTCCAACCCGATTCCCGGAAACCACGGGCATCCGGCGACGGAGCCGATCCCGTTCTTCGTCGCGGGCGGTCACCCCTCGGTGCGGTCCGGGGTCACCTCGGCGGCGCAGGCGAGGACCATCGATGTGGCCCCGACGGTGGGCGCGCTGTTCGGCCTGCCCGCGCCCGCTGGCGGCTACGACGGCACGGCGCGGCTGGAGGCCTTCGGGTCCCGTCCGCAGTGAAGGCCACCTTCACTGCGTTCAGCGCAGTGAAGGATGCTCCTATAGAGGTCAAGTGGTGAGGTTGGCGAGGTCGGCTTGGATGGCG
>NZ_SWMS01000014.1 GCF_005146945.1 Prauserella endophytica | reverse complement strand
CAACCGCATACCACTCCACTAAGATAAGAAACACATCATCCGTGGCTTACACGGAAATCATGACAGTGCCTCCTGGGTGGACAGAGACAGAACCTCAGCAGCCAGCGCCTCGTGGAAACCGGGCTGCCACTTGTCGTCGAACGCAGCCAGAACGGCAGCAGCGACCGCCCTCGGCAGCACCTTGGGTGCCTTCTCTATCGCCTTCTCGATGTCGCTCACGGCTTGACCTCCACTAGCTCTACCAACTCGTGCAGCATCTCCACGTATGCCTCGCCCTTCTCCTTGTACGAGTAGTCCTCCCACTCCTCGCGGGGAATCCCGGAATCGACCTCGCCCCGGAAGTTGATGTCCTTGAACGATGAGTAGCGGAACTTCACTGTGTCGCTCATGCCTTCTCCTCAATCTCGCGGGCGATGTCGCTCACTGGGCACCACCTCCCGAAGCGGCCCGCCCGCCGCAGTAACAGCAGCCTCAAACGAGCCCCACGCCCCACCTTCACTGGCGTAGTACCAATCCCGGTGCTCCGACCACACCCAGTCGTTGTCGGCGCAGTGCAGATACCAACCCCGGCTGTCCTCCCACACGCCGTCCGTCAGTGGCGGGTCGCCGGGCTTCCACATACGTCTCTCGCTCACGCCTTCACCTCCGCCTCATCGAACGACTGGATCTCGCCCTCTACCGACCACTCCGTCTCTTCCTGGTCCATGAAGAAGAATGGGTTGTCGTCAGCCGCCGCGATGTCCATCTCCAGCATGTCGTCCCACGACGACCCCTCGGGGTAGTGCTCCGCGTTGGGCTTGTAGGCAACGGTCGCGGTCACGGTGATCTCGAACTGCTTGCTCATGCCTTCTCCTCAATCTCGTCGATCAGGTCGTTCAGGGCAACGGCGGTCCACGCGACCGGCGCTGGCGCGTCTCCGATCAGCGGCGCTGTACGGGCCAGCTCTCGGATGACGGCCACCGTGGCGGCACGGGCGTCGTCAAAGGCTTGCTGCCTGTACCGCTCATCCGGGCACAGCGACGCCGCCGCCGCAGCAACCAGCCGCTCGGTTTCCTGGCTCACTCCGACACCCCCGGAAGCTCCCGGTCGATCTTGTGGCGGATGTTGGACGCCGTCTGCTTGAACTGGTGCTGAACCTCCGGGCCGAAGTGGGGGCTAAGGGCCAGCTCGTCCAGCTGGTCGGCGTAGTGGAGAACGGCGTCCAGAGCGTTCGTCAGGTAAGTCTCAGACTTGCCATCGTGCTCGTATAGGTAGTTCATGCGGCCGCGGAGTTCCTGAGTGGTGCTCACTGCTTCGGCTCCTTCAGGTCCTCGGAAGGCGACAGGGCATACGTCGGTAAGTCGTTCCCGTCGCCCGGGTAGCGCACCAGCTCCAACCCGCGAGAGGAAAGGAAGGCCAGCAGGCCATCGGTCGCAGCAGGGTGCACCATCAGCTGCCAGACTTCGCCAGGCTTCGGGTTGCTCACTGGTCTTCTCCCCCCTCGGGAAGCTCGATACGTGCAGTGACAACCAGCCGTGTACCGGGTGGGAAATCGTTCGCGTACGCCTTGAAACCCGGGCCGTGGCGGAACCCCCTGGTGCCGTTCCAGAAAAGCTCCGGCATGTCCGGCCACCGCTCCGACTTACCGGCGACCAGGACCGTCGTACGCGACAGATTCTCGGCCGACAGCACCTCATCAGGCTTGAGGTGACGGGTGCACTTGTACGGGCTCCTCGCGTACCGCTGGCGGATTTCCCTCTCTTCAGCACGAGTGTTGGCGATGGTGAGGCTGCGTTCGCGGCAGCCTGGCTCCGCGCACGCCAGGCTGATCGTGTACTCCCTAGGCATGGTCTTCTCCCCCCTCGGAGGGAACAGCGAGACGAACCGACTCCACCCACAACACAGACGACATGCCATCGACCTGGACCTTGAACGGCAGCCCCTCGTTACGGCGAGACCGATCCACCGCCCGCAGAACGCCAGTAGCACCCACGACGGAGTACTCCCTTGCCTCCGGGCCGTCCTCGATGATGACCCGATCCCCCCTGCGCAGTCGCCGGCTCACTTCCCCTCCTCCTGCTCTGTGGTCCCACGAGACTTGCGGGCGAGCGTGTACAGGACCGCCATCGCGTCGCTGTATGCCTCGTCCGCTGCCTCCTCTTCCACGTCCGCAACGTTCGTGATCCGGTTCGCGATCACCTCCGCTGCCTCCTCCAGTGCGGCGGCACGGATGAACGGGGCGGCTGCGTTGATGGCGGCAGCAAACTTGCCGTGCTGCCGGTTGCCCCGAGAGACATAAGCTCGGTGGGCGGCCTCCCACGCTTCCTGCGGTACCTCAGTCATCTGCGGGCTCCTCGGGTTCCAGGGCTGATGCGATCAGCTCGTCGACATCTGCGTGTGTGCCATCGCGAAGGAACAGGTACATCGCCAGGTCTTCGGCGATCTCCTGCGGTGTGCGCGTCTGAAGGGAGTCCCGGAGTTCTGCGCGCAGGCGGCCGATCTTGTGCCGCACGTCGTGCTCGGTCAACTCGGTGACCTTGACCTCAGGCATCGGTCTGGTCCTCCTCGATGTCCCGCACAGGGCGGAGAGAGCCCGCATCACAGACACTCCCAACGTGCCTCTGCGGCCCGATGATTGGCCGTCCATCGCTGAGTTCACCGGCATACGGCCCGGTGATCCACTCGCCCTTGTGTCGCCCTGTGACCTGATCACCGTGCTTCGGTGTCCATTCGGTGGTCTCGTCCTGGGGCGGGGTGGATTCAATCACCTCGACAGCGCTGATCAGCATCGGCAGCTTCCGGTTTGGGTTGTCATCCCAGCGCACGTAGATGGCCTTCGGGCTCTGGGGGCGGTCACCGCTCACAGTGCCCTCGCGGTGCTTCAGCTTGTAGTGCCGCACACGGTCGCCTGGTTTCGGCTGTGCGGGTTCTGGTTGGGATGGGGCAGGAGAAGCCAGAGCCTTGCGGACGGCCGTTACCCACGCATGGCACTCTGGGCTGGACACCTCGCGCGACCATTCCGCCCGGTCGCATTCGCCGATCGCCTTGTCGATGCGGGCCTTGAGATCAGCGAGCGCGTCGCCCATCTCGTTGAGCTGCTGGCCCTGTGCGGAGATCTGCTCGGCCGCGTCGTCGAGCTCGCTCGCGGCGCTCGGCTCGGTGCGGAGCAGGCCAGCAGCGGCGAGCCCGCGAGCAAGGAACTCGCGAATCTGGCGGACGATGGTGACTTGCTCCTGGCCGGGCAGGCAGGTCGGGTTCCAATCGATCGACGCTGCGATTGTCTCGTCCGGGTACTGTGCTGTCTGGTCAGTCACGGGAAGACTCCTCGGGCGGTGGGGCATTTGCTTGGTCATCGGGACTCCCCTCGCTCAGTGGGCGCAGGTGGCGCAGCAGTCGCCATACCCGGCCTGGAAATTCTCGTGGCACTGGTCGGGGTCGTGGTCACACCCGAACTCGAACGACACGCCGGCTTGTGCCAAGGCGCCTTCGATTTCAGCGAGGTCCCCCGCGCGCTCCGGGTTGACATTGCCTCGGGTTCTCGGGTTGGTCATGTTGTGGTTCTCTCTTTCTGTTCGCGGGCCTCTGCCCGCGCGATACGACCTTTGAGCGCGTCACGGCGGTGAGCCAGTCGGGCGTAGGTCTCCAGGTCCCGGTCCATCGCAGCGAACCGGCGCCGGCCAGCCCGAGCAGCGGTGCGCGACCGTGCGACCGGTGACAGGTTCGCTGCGGCACGGTCACCGGTGTCCGAGCGTCCAGCCACCATCTCCATGCGCTGCTCGATGTCTGCCAGTTCGGCCCGCAGCGACTCCACCGACCGGTACTGGCGGGGCTTCGGGGTCCGCTTCGGTGCCGGAGTCGGTTCGGGCAATCGCACGTACGGCTCGTCGGCTGCCCGCACGAAGTACTCCAGCGGCGGCGGAAACTTCGGCACCACAGCTCCACCCGAGCGAGCGCCCAACCACGCAGCCTGCCGACGCAACAGCACCTCGATGTAGGTGTCGCCGTCAACGACCTCGGTCAGCGGCTCGGTGCCATCGATTGGCATCTGCTTGGTCATCGGGACTCCCCAGAGATGAGGTTGGCGTCAGCAAGGGCGCGCCGGTGAAGCGCGATCAGATCCATCGTGGTTTCGATGCTGGAGTCGTAGTCCACACACACGTGCCGGTTATCGGGGGCGATCTTGCACGCCGCCTTGATCAGCTCCTTGGTTGTGATCGTCCCGTCTTCGGGCAGGTCGTATCTGGTGAAGAAGTCGCGGGCGAGGTCAGCGGCGGCAACGGTTTTGCGGTGGGCGGCGCGGGCGCGGGCGAGGACATCGCGGCTGCTGCGGGCACCGAGGGCGCGGGCGGCGCAGCTGGAGCCGTAGTACACGGTGCCTTCCACGTTGCCGTCGGTGTCGAGGATTCCGAGGACCACGGTGGAGCGGAGGTTGGGTTTGCCGCATGCCTCGCACGTCACGCACTCGTCGGTGATGCCGAGGTGCCGGTAGGTCGCGATCATGGGGTTTCTCCTGGTCCAGTGGGGTTGATGGGCTCAGTCTATGCCAAACGTATTTGGCATGTCAACGCCACTTGGCATAGGCCAACCATGTTTGAGACAATCAGCGTCATGACCGACCAGAAACCCCGCACCCTCGCCGCCCACGCCCGACGGCAAAAGACCAAGGCCCGCGACGAGGAAGCCATCGCCGCCCTCCACCAAGCGATCGTGGACGACCTCGACGACGGCATCCCCCAGGTCGAACTCGTCCGCATCACCGGATACACCCGGGAACGCATCCGTCAGATCGCCAAGGCAGTGAGGCAGGCACGGGGTCACGACTGACCGTCCTTGTCGTCAACCACAGGAGAGGTGTGGCGGTCAAACTCAGCGCCAGCGGCGGCGTCGACCTCGTCCAGCTCGTGCTCGCGGTAGTGGCCCTCGCGGTCGTTCACGAACCGGGTCTTAGCGTCATCGATGTAGCTGGCGCGTGCCCGCTGTAGCTGCTGCTGTACCTCGGAGAGCCGGCGGCGAAGGTCAACCTCAACCTGCGTCGCGGCACGCGCGATCCGATCGGAGTCCTCGCTAGCCAGCTGGTACCGCTGCTGTACCTCGGAAAGACGAGCACGAGCCTCGGCAAGGTCCGACTCCAGCGAGTACTTCGTCAGCCCGTGAGCGTGTCCCTCGTCCGCGAGTTCGCGGCGGAGCTGAACAACCTCGGCGGCGCCGTTCGCGAGCGCACCGCGGAGGCGGTCGGCCTCAGCACGAGCCTCATCCCGCTCGGCCTGGAACTGCTCGGATATTGCCAGCAGCTTCGCGCCGCCTTCCCGAAGCTTGTCCAGTTCGGGGCCGACGATGCGGTTCACGATCTCGTCAGCGACGATCCGCTCCGAGGCCACCGAGTTGAACTCAACCAGAAGGATCTCGATCTCGCGTCGGAGGTCTTCGTACGGTCGGGGGTCCTGGGTCACAACACACCCCTAGCAGGCTCGTCCCCGTCGTCTTCCTCGTCCTCGTCTTGGTCGTCGCCGCCCTCGCAGAGAATCTGGTCGTGGAAGTCACCCGTGTAGTTGTCGGCCCCACAGTGGTCGCAGTGGAAATTGACCTGCGAGGTCATGTCGGCGTAGATGACCGGCAGACCCCGGTGGTCGTCGTGGAACGACAGGTTGGGGCCGTAGTGGACAGTCTCGTCGCAGTTCTGGCACTCAATCGCGAGGTAGAAGCTCAGCCCGCTCATGCCTGTCCCCGCTCACGCTCAACACGAACCTCGTCGTACGTGGCCTCGAAGATGTCCGGCTTGGCCACGCCCAGCACGTATTCGGCGGCGCGCAGCAGGAATGTCGGGTTGTCGCCGAAGAATCCGAGTCCCTTGTTGCAGGGGTCGCAGAGTAGTCCTCGCACGCGGCCCGACTGATGGCTGTGATCGAGACGAAGGCGTTCGGTCGCCCCGCAGATGACGCAAACTTGTGGCAGCGCCAGGTACTCCTCGGCACTGACCCCGTAGGTGGACTTGAGCTTGTGCAGGCGCACCCGGTCGCTATTCTTCTCGACCCACTTGCGGTGCCGCTCTTTGTGACCCTCAGGGTCCTCGGCATACCGACGCTTGGCCCGCACCTTGCAACAGTCCTTGCAGTAGGTGTGGAGGCCGTTGGCGCGCTTGCGATCTACGTAGAACTCAGAGCGATCCTTGACCTCACCGCAGTCGCCACAAGTTGGATTCACCTTAGTCACTGCTCCTCCACCAGCTCGTAGGACTTCTGGAACACGTCTGGCTTGCACGGATAGAACTCGCCCTTCACGCCCTGGATGACGAAATCGCCGAGACTGGCGCACATGCGCCCTTCCAGCGTCTCGATGGCGACCCAGTGCGGAGAGTCGTGGTCGTTGGCCGCGCACCTCTCGACGTTGGCGCAGAGGTAGGTGGCGGTTCCGCCGTTGGCGAGAACCCAGTCGATGATCAGGCTCGCACCTTCCGCGGTTCCGTCCCACCGCATGGCCTGGATTTCGACGGGCTTCTTTCGGTACGTCTTCGGTGTCATGGTGTTGTCCTGTTCGTCTAGGAAGGTCATCAGGCGCCTTTCGGTTTCTTCGGGCACGACGACGGGTGAGACGGGTCAGCCAGCTGCCCGCACCACGGGCACGGTCTCGGGTTGTAGGTCATCCCGTCCTCCGGAACAGGTCGTTAGCCACATCCGACTTGAGACGCCTCGAACGGATGGGGATCTGCTTGGTGTGGGTGACCTCGAACCACTTGCCGTCGTGGCCGGTGTCCTCGAAGTGCTCGTCCTTCCACCGGGAGGCGCGCTCGGGAGATTCGAACTGGGCTCCCTGCTCGCACCACTGGCAGGTCACGTCCGTGACGGTGACGACCCTGAAATGGGCTGAGACGGGTCGAGGGGCGCTGTCCGGTGTCATGACTCGGGCTCGCTGTCGTACTCGCACCAGTGGCGCCCTGGGTGGCCGTTCGGCTTGGTGCAGCGCCACCGGTTCCAGCCCTCGGTACGCATGCCGCGGAAGAACGCGCCGCACAGCCATCCGTCGTACTCTGTGGCGATCGACTGCTCCAGGGCTTCGAGGTCGTCGTCGCTCATCTGTCGCCACCGCCGGTGATCGCCTCGTACCAGCGCTTCACCCAACGGGCATCACCGAGAGCCGTGTGACGCTCCTCCTCCGACGGCGGCTCCACGCCACAGGCGCGGGCGAGATCGTCGGACTTCCACGGCGCGAGGGCGGTGTCGCGCATGTCCTGCGCTCGCTGCACGATGTCGTCGGCACCTTCGGAGCGGTCGTATAGGGCGTTCGCGGCGCGCAGCAGCCACCCGGCGGCCATCGCCTCGATGTCGATGAGGTGGTAGTGCCACGCGGGGATGAGGCCGTGCTTCCGCAGCAGCGGGTCGAGGGTGCGGGCGTCGAAGTCCGGGACGGCGCCGACGAGATGGCAGCCGTGGGTCCAGCGGGCGACTGTCTCAGCTGCTTCGTCCCTTGTCTGGTACTTGGCGCGGGCGATCGGGTCGAACGGGTCCGGGAAACGCTCGTCGACGTGCGTGCGCGCCGACAGGAACCTTCCCTGCGGGTGCCGCTCGTAGAAGCCGCCCACCTTCAGCCCGAACGGGTCAGCGTTGGACAGGTCCACGTCGACGAAGAACGACGCCTCGCCGTAGCCGGGCTCGTCGCGGATCATGGCGATCTCCCACACCTGCCGGTCGGGGTGCACGCCGGTCGTCTCGGTGTCGATGAAGCAGAGGCTCATTCCTGGTTCTCCTTGGTCTTCTTGGCCGCCTTGTCGGCGGCGGTGATTCGTTCGCTGTGTGCTGGGGAGGCGCCGAGGGGGACACCGTCGGGGTGGGTGCAAGTGCTGCCTGCAGGGGCACCGCAGGCGGGGCAGTCGACTCGCTCGGCGGAGTTGCGTTCCTCCAGCCATGCCTCGCTCGCGTGCTTGCGGCGCGCCTCCCACGACCTCATCGCTAGGACACCCTCCACACGGGTCGGTGGTCACAGCGCTCGGAGAGCACGCCGCGGTGTTTCCCTTCGGGGTGCCAGCGCCAGCCCTCCCCGTCACACAGGCGGCAGGCGTGGATAGCCACCCGCTCGGCCTTGACGCGCTCGGCGTTGTCCGAGTCCCACTTCTCCCGCGCGATGCGGTGTTCCTTGCACTGACCGCACGGACCTGAAGATGGTTTGTCCACATGCTGTGGGCAGCGTGGGGGTGGGGGGATCTCTCCCCTCCCTTCCCCTCCTCTCCTATCCCCTCCCCTCCCCTCCTTGGGTGTTTTTGGTAGAGAGTCGGAGAGTTCGGGAGAGTCTCGGGGAGTTCCGGAGAGTTCCGGAGAGGACGGTTGAGTGTTGGACTGCTCCGTGCCACACGCCGGACACCGCGGAGTCCACCGCTTGTCCACCTTCTGATGCCGCGACAACCTCTTCACCTGCAGGTAGATCCGGCCGTCCGCGCCCTCCACCCGCACCAGACGCCCGTTGTCGACCAACTCGTCCACCAACGCCACCGCGTCCACGTTGTCCGCGGGCAGCACCTGCAGCTTCAGCTGCTGCGGATCGTCCGGCAGATGCCCGTTGTCGCACATCGCGAAGTTCCACGACCCGATGAACAGCAGACGCGCGAACGGCGACAGCTTGATCATGTTGCTGTCGGTCCACGTCTCGGGCTTCACGTACCGCATCCGCGCCATCAGGCAGCCCCCTCGTCTTGCTTGCGCTTCTGCAGCGCCAGGTACGGCCGGTTCTTCGCCTTCCTCGCGGCCTGGTATCGCCGCTCCAGCTCATCGACCGAATCTGACCGGTCGCCCCGGTTGTAGGCGGCGTGAGCGTCCCGCATCAGCTTGTCCAGATCAGCGAGGGCGACCATCACCTGCGCCGCCGCGGCTGGGTCGTCACGGATCCACGGCAGCAGCAGAGACACCACCTGATCTGGTTCGGCGACACCCGTGAGGGTGCCGACCATCACCGCCTTGTCCAACAGTTCGACGGGGATCACGCCACGGCCCCCCGGTTCTTCAACTGCCGGCGCTCCCGCTCCGTGGTCCCGCCCCAGATCCCGTACATGCGCGACTCAGTCATCGCCTCCCGCAGGCACTCGTCCTGCACCTCACACGCATTGCAGATCCGCTTCGCCGGACCGGTGTCGTTGTTCCCCTTCTCAGGAAAGAACAGTTCGGTGTCCACCTCCCGGCAGAGGGCGAACTCGCGCCAATCCTCTTGGTCACTCATGACGCCTCCCGAGAGGTGAGATGCCACATCCCGCATGTGGGGCACTGGTACGGCTCCTGCGGGATGTACCTCCACTCATTCCGCCGGATCCACGCCACCGCCACCGACTTGTTCTTGAAGCCGCGTTTGCGGTAGCAGCCCTTCCAGTCCTGCCACTCCTCGTAGGCGAGGGGGAGATAGTCGCCGTTATCATCGAGCCGCCAGCGGGATTCCCCGATCACCGCCGACACCTTGGTGGGGTCTTGTTCCTGCTTCAGGAGCCAGCCGTTGTCGGCCGCGTCGAGGCGGTGTTTCTCGACCCACAGGTGGCATTCCAGGCACAGGTGCAGCAGGTTCGACGCCTCGTTCGTCCCCGGAACCCTGCTGCCTCCCATGCCCCGGGGGCGGCGGTGGTGTATCTGGACCGCCTGCGCGCCCTGGCACGCGACGCGTGCCTCGCAGATTCCGCCTGAGCGTTCCTTGACGCGGTCCTTCACACGCTTCGGGATCTGCTTCGCCTTCACGCCGCCTCCCCCGGTACCGCACGTAATCCCGGAGGGTCGGAAGCGTGATCCCCAGCTTTCGGGCGATCTCGACATCCGACAGCATCGGAGAGAGGTGCTTGTACTCCTCGACAGCACGCTCACGGCGAGACGACTCCGACTCGCCACCCAGGTTCGGCTCCGCATCGGGGTCATCGATGGTGTCGTCGTCCCACGCCAACGGTGGGACGTAGCCGCGTGCCCGAGCTCTCCCCGCGGCGCACCGCGAAGGACCCGACAGGTGAGACAACTCCTCGTACAAGTCGGCGACCGCGTTCCGCACCCTCCACGACACCGGCTCACCGCGAGAACGCAACGTGGACAGCGTGTAGGGCTGCAACCCCACCCTCGGGCCTATGACGGTCAGGGGCCACCCCATCCACTGGAGGGCTTGAACGCGCCGCATCGTTCCTGTCGCGTCAGCCCCACGGTGGGACACCGCAGGCGTCAGCGGGATGGACAGCACCCGCTTCTCGGTCGGGCGGAGGACCCTCTTGAACGTCTTGTGGTCGAGGTCCCACGCCTGCCTCATCGACAGCCCCGCGGCTTCCCCGATCTGCTCGTACGTCCACCCCAGCGCCCGCAACTTCGCCACATGCTCTTGGGATGGGAAGGCGTCGACATACCCGAAGAACCCCATGCGGATCATCTGCCGGTAGTGCTGCTCGCAGTAGCCCCGAGTACGGGGCGACCGGGTGCAGCGCGGTTTCTTGCAGGTCACTCCGCACCTGCCTCAGCCGGTACGGGCAGACCGTCAGCGGTTAACAGGTCCAGGAACTCCGAGAGCTGCTTCTCGCTGGCGCTCGTCGACGGGACCTTGTACAGCTCCACGAAGTACTTCGACACCTCAGCGACGTCCCAGCCCTTCTCGGAGGACAGGTCGCTGATCTTCTGCCGCAACACCTTCGTCGGGGACGGGGCGGCCTCGCGGTTCACCGGTACCGCACGCTCGTAGGTTTGCGAGTCCGCATCCGGCTCGTCGGTGGGCAGCGCCAGCGCCTGCAGCAACGCGATCCGCATCGCCACGGACATGGCCTTCGCGGTCCCCTTGTCCCCGAAATCCATCGCCTCACCCGGAACCACGGTGTCGATGAAGTCGCCGGCAGGCCCGTAGAACCGGTAGCGCACCTGGACAGTCACCTCACGCGATGGCTTGCCGCGGGAGGTCTGCACATCCCGGTAGGAGGCGTGCTCGAGCATGGGCACCGGCACCACACCGTGCTTCCGCAACGACGGCCCCACAGCGTTCACCACGGAGTCGATGCCACGAAAGACGTAGCCCTGATCGGCGTTGCGCGAGTCCTTCCGCACGGCGCGCACGTCGTCCATGACGGCACTCAGGGCCTCGTGCACTGGCGGTTTGTCGGTCACTTCAGTAGCTCCACGATCTCTTGGAACGGTTGGGTAGAGGTGCACACGGGGCACGGGATCTCGGCGACCTTCGCCAACCCTGGGGGTTCGTCGGGGAGGATCACCTTTGCCCACAGGGCCTTCCTGCCTGCCCCGTCACACACGGGGCACGGAGGCTCATAGGTGGTGACGACCAGGGTCACGCGGCCACCTGCTTCGAATGCCGTTCAGCGCAGACCTTGCACTCACCCCGCCAACCCAGCCCGCCATGCAGGGCGGGCAAGGCGCGCTCGAACCCGCAGCAGCGCCACCTGCACGCGTGCTCGAACACGTCCATCGCCGCGCGCTTACCGCAGCGGGGGCAGGAGAGGGACAGCTCCGGGGTGTTCAGCCAGTCCCCCAGGCCATTGTTAGCCATCCAGGGCCTCCGGGAATGGTTCGGAGTTGATGTCGGCCCGCCACGCATCAAGCAACTCGACGAGCTCGTCCGCGGGCTGGGGGATCACCGCCAGAACAGTGACCCTGGTTCCACGCTTCACTGGCGGTTCCTCCTCTTGAAGTAGCGGTAGACACGGCCGGGCACGTTGTGCTGTCCGGCGAGGATCAGGGCGAGGCAGCCGAGGAACATGCCGACGATGGGCCAGCTCATGACGCCTCCCTGTGTCTCGGGTTCTGGCGCACATACCGCTCCGCCTCAGCGGACCACCTGTTACTGGCCCACTGCTTCCGGATCACGTCCTCGTCATCTGAGGTCATGACCTCCCGCAAGTCGTCAAACCCGACGTGGGAGTCGTCCACCTGCTCGGCGAGACGCTGAGACTTGATGGCCAGGGCACCCAATCCGACAACAGCGATCAGACCGAGCGCGACCAGAACGGGGACGTTCATGACCCACCTCTTTCGGCGCGGAACTCCACCACGTGCCGGACGGTCTCGCGAGCGATCAGCTCGCGCACATGCAGTGGCACGAACCCGAAGAGGCGCCTCAGTACGGGGTCAATCCCGAGGAACACGTCAGTGACGGAGGGGTCCAGTTCACACGGTGTCGGACTTTGCTCGGAGCCGAACATGATGCCGTGGGTGATCTTCTGAGCGTCCTCGGGGGAGATGTGCTCCATCAGAAGTCCCTCCCCGGGTTGAGCACGTGCTTCCGGTCGTCCTTGTGAGGCCCCGAATGCCCCGAGGTGAGCTGGCATTCCGTGATGACCCCGTCGGACCATGCGCTGATCGCCTTGCACTGGCCGCCTTCGTGCATGGCCTCGATGCGGCGAAGCGCCCACCCCACGAGGCGGAAGAAGAGGTTCATCGGGGCACCGCCGGCTGGTTGAGGGCCGCGCACTTGTGCGAAGCGGAACGGATGATCATCGCGATGTGGTCGGCGAACATGTGCGCTTCCTGCGCCGACAACATGTACGGCGGGATACGAATCGCCACGTGATGCCGATTCGACTGATCCCGCTGCACCAGCGCATAAGCCTCAGGACGCCCAGCCTCGCCAGCGCACTTGTAGGTCTGCACTGTCTTCACGCTGCACCCCCAGCGCACTGCGCGGCGCCACGCCTCTGCGCCAGCTCCCGGTAGATCTCGGGGAACTCAGCGATAGTGGCGTTGCGCTCCTCCACGGCTGCCGCGAACACAGCGGAAGGCACGATCCCCTCGTGGGGCCGGGCAGCCTGGTCGTGGCGTCCGTACGCGTACACCCAGGCCTGGATCTGCAGGCGACTCATCTCCGGCCACCCTTCTGCTGCTTCTCCTGGCGGCGCCTCGCCAACTCGTCCTGCTCCCTGGCCCTTTCCCGGCGCATCTCATCGATCTCCCGCTGCGCCTTCTCGATCGTCTTGTTCGCCTTCTCGAAAGAACCGAAGATGCCCATCACTCACTCCTCAAAGTCGTGGCGGTAGTTACTGAGATCCCGCTTCGTCTGGAGGTAGTCCGTGATGGCTTTCCCCGACTCCAGCTGCGTGGCTTCCTTGTGTGCTTCCTCAAGAAGCGCGGCTGCCTGCTCCAGCAGAGACAGCACCTTCTCCCGGCTGTTCATGGGATCACCAGCCACGTGTGGAACCCCAAAGCGAACAGGCTGAGACCGATACACGCGGCGCAGAACACGACAACCACCGCGAGGGCGGTACGACGCAGCGTCTTCATGACCACACCGACCCATTCCGCACGAAGCTCACTTCGTCCGAAGTGGCCAGCAGCGTCAACCCGGTCTTGTGCTCCGTGAGGATCAGGTCGGTGACATCCCGCCCATAGAGACAGGTGCCCACGGTGCATTCACATCCGTGGAAGTCGATGCCCTCCTCAATGTGGATCGCCTCGATGCGGATGACATCGCCGGGCCTGTAGGTGTGCCTCATGCCGTCACCGCCTCGGGGAGGTGAAGCGAGGGCATCCACCCCCGGATCGCGGCGGCCGCGCGCCGTACCCAGGACGGCCGGCGGTGACGGTGAGGCTCCGGGTCGATCGGGAGCTTCTGGTACAGCTCGAGTGTGTCGTCCTCAGCGGACGCCAAGGTGAGCGTCCATGTGACTGACTCCCCGCTGCTCCCGAGCTCCTTCTTGCGGTGACGACCATCGGCGCCTCTCTCCCAAGGCCAGCCCTTCTCCCGGAGAAGGTCCACGGCCCACACCTGGTCCTTGTTGTGGAGCGTGATCTTGACGCGCTCGGTATCGTTTTCTCTGGTCACCGGACTCTCTCCATTCCCAAGTGGTGCCGGTGGCTAGGCGGGTCGGTGTTTGCGGCACCGGCCCGCCGCCCATATCAGGCGACGACGAGCAAAGGCCCCGTCCCGCCCATTCGTTTGTGCAACTCGTGCAAGCCCTTCACCGTGATCCGGATCTGGGTCGTCAACTCCTGCTGCTGGGTCCCCGTGTTGAAGTAGTCACGCGTCCGGACAGTGATCCGCTCCAGGTCCACCTGGTCCTGGTACGGCCGCCCGGACTTGTCGACCCTCCCGATGTGCTTCAGGTACTTCATGAGCCGGTTCTGACCCGTCTTGATCTCCGGATCCCGGTCCAAGATCTGCGCCGCCTCACGCAGCGAGTAGTCACCAGCGGCTTCGGACAGCTGCTCCCACGACTTCGCCGCGGGCTCGATCTGCTCAATCCGCTCGAGCGCGGCCACGTACTTGCGGGCCATCTCAAGTTCGCTCATCGGCTTGTCGCGGGTGTCCACGACACCGGTCTCACGAAGCTGGCGCAGGATCGCAGTCACGTGCTTCGTCAGCGTCCGGGCGGACGGCAGGTTGCTGCGGAAGATCAGCCGCCAGATGCCTTCCTCGTAGATGACGTTGACGGCCTGCTTCCCGCCAGGGGTGGAACACTCGGTTACACCCTTCTCGTCATCGTCGAGGATCTGCAGCATCTTCCTCGAGTTGGAGTGCTGCAGCGCCTTCGCCAGTGCGCCCGCGACAACGTAGGCCCGACCGTCATCGGTGAGCCCGAAGTGCGAGGAGTCCAGTCCGTCTCCCGCTGTGGCGAAGAGATCCAGCTCGCTCATTGCTGCTCCTAGGTATGATCTTGGTTTGGGCGCCCCGCCCGGTGTTGGAGCTCTGGGGCTGCTCGGGATGGCTCAACAACACCGGGCGGGGAAGATCAGGCAGCGGGTTCGACCGTGTTCTTCTTCAGCCACGCCTCGACGTCCGCAGGGCGGTACCGGACTTCGCGACCAACCCGGACCCGCTTGGGGCCTTTGCCCCGCTTGTTGAGCCAATAGACGGTGTCCTTGGAGACACTGAGCAACTCGGCGAGATCGGTGACGGTGAGCAGCCGCTCGGCCATGTCACTGCACCTTCTTCGGAGACTTGGTCGGCCTCGGCGGCGGAACCGGCCGCGGCGGCTCGGGCCCCTTGGTGGGCGCCGGCCAGGTGGGCTCCTTCTTGCTCACGCCGGCTCCCGCAACTCATCGGCTCGCTCGATGTATGTGATGGGCACATCGAGCACGTCGGCGAGGAGGTAGAGCTTCTCCCTGGGGGTGTTCTTGTGCTCTTTCTCGAGGTTGAACACCCACTCGTAGGAGCGGCCGACCTTCGTGGCGAGCTCCCGCCGCGACCACTTCTTGCGCTCGCGTGCCGCTTGGATGTGAGGTCCGTTGGGCTTTGCCATGCGGACAGAATAGGACAGTTTCGAAGAGACAGCAAGTCCGTTACTGTCCGCTACCGCGCTCCAGTTGACAGAACAGGATTGAATAGGGTCCAATGCATAGGGCAGGAGGTGCCACCGATGAGGAACTACACCAGCAGGCAGCGCCGCCTACGTGCTAAAAGACCCCCGCGACGAGTGGACAACAGGAGGCCCAAGCGGCACGCTGAGGGCGTGCCGAACGGTAAGAACTGGAACAGACTGGCCGATCTAGTCCTCCGTGAGCGCCAGAAGGCGAGGATCACACAGAGGCAACTCGCAGACCGGATGGGCGTGGACGTGAGATCGGTACGCCGAATCGAAGCTGGCCAGTCCGTGGCGAAGAAGACTGTCGCGGCAATCGACGACGCATTCGATCTTCCGACCGGAACAGCACGATCCTCCTTGGAGCAGGAACACCCCCCGCAGCAGCCCCGCGGGCGGGAGGCCGTGAACCGCATCCTGACCATGACCCGCGATGAGCTCTTTCGCGAAGCGGAAGCTTACGACGAAGTGGAGCCAGGGGCCGGTGATCGCTGGATACGCTGGGTGATGAGCGTGCGCGAGCGGGCATGGGAGCAGGAGGAGCGGCGGCGGACGCGTGCCGAGCAGCGTCATGACGCCGACTAGACCAACTCGTTATCTGGCGAGATGGAAATGAAACGTCCGTTGCTCCAGGTGGGTAGTCACCCCCCGATCGGGTTAACGCACTTGAGGTACGCAACGAAGTTGCGAGCAAGAACACCAAGAGTGCGATGCATCTGAACAGGGAGGATCCCCGTGAGCAACAAGCCCGCCACCAAACCCGCCAAGCCATCTGTAACAGCCGTGCGGGTTCGCACGATCATGGCTGTCGGGATCGCGGCGACGTCGCTAACCGGCTTTGCCGCTTGGGGTGCACTCTTTGACCAGTGGCCCAAGGTCGCATTCGACCTTGTCTTGGCTAGCACGATTCTTACGTGGGTAGCAGCGATCGCGCTCGCCCACGCCCACCACATTCAGAAGTACGTTAGGGCGATCGCCCTGACCGACCACTACAACTGCGTTCGCCGCGAAAAGGTTGTCATCGCGCGCTTTGACCGGCTGGAGAGATTGATCCTGAGCAGCAGCGTTGCCGCAGAGGCCGAACGCGTTCTGAGAGCAGGCGAAAACTGATGGCACCCCAGGACCTGTGGTACCTGAAGAAGCGCGGCCCCGATAAGAGACCCCTCCCCTCGAAGCGGCACGGCCGGGGCAAGCGCTGGCGCGTCACCTACGAGGACCCGAACACCGGCAAGCCGGTGAACGAGCATTTCGACAAGAAGACCGACGCCGAGACATTCGAGAACAACGTCAAGGCCGACATCTCCCGCGGCGTGTACGTCGACCTGGACGCCGGCAAGACCACGGTGCGAGAGTACGCCGAGACTTGGCGCACCCAGCAGCTCCACCGGCCCTCAACCGCCGAGCGAGTCGAGCGTGCGTTCCGCCTGCACGTGTACCCTGACCTCGGCGATCTCGCGATGAGCGCTGTCCGCAACTCGCACATCAGAGCGTGGATGAAAGGGCGCCTCGCGGAGTTGGAAGAGTCGTCGTTCGGGGTCGTGTTCGTCGACGTGAAGGCGATGTTCACCGATGCCGTAGACGACCGGATCATCGGCCGTAACCCCTGCTCTGGGATCAAACGCCCCACCCCGGAGAGCAAGGACCGGTTCATCCCCACCGTCGCCCAGATCCGGAGTCTGGCTGATGAGATGCTGGACTACTACCGACCCATCCCGTACGTCGCTGCGGGTCTCGGTCTGAGGCCCGCCGAGATCTTCGGCCTCGAGGTGGAGCACGTGAACTTCCTCAAGCGGGAGGTGTACGTGAGGCAGCAGGTCAGCCGCAGCAGGGAGTTGGGTCTGCACATCGGCAAGCCGAAGACGAAGACCTCCCGCCGAGACGTGGAGCTACCGAAGACAGTGGCCGACCATCTGGCGGCGCATATGCAGAAGTACCCGCCGGCAACGGTGGAGTTGGAAGACCACCTGAACCCTCGCAAGCCGCACCGCAGGGAAGCGCGGCTGATCTTCACGACCTCGGAAGGGAACCCGATCTTCCGCAACACGTGGAGTGCCACGTGGCGACGGTCGGTGCGGCGCGCCGGCAAGTATGGGATCCCCGAGGGGTTCGGGCTGCACGGGCTACGGCACTACTTCGCCACGCTGTTGATCCACTCAGGTTCCTCGGTGAAGACGGTTCAGTTGGCGTTGGGGCACGCGTCCCCGACGACCACGTTGAACACGTACATCCACGAGTGGCCGGAGGCGACGGAACGCACCCGGAACATCGTGGACGACGCGTTCGCTGAGGGCGGGGAGGAGGTGGGTGGGCTTGGATGAACCGTACCCGTTCCGTACCCGCGGGCGTTGCAGGATGCTCCGGTGCAGGTCAGGGCGATGGGTCTTTGTATAGGCGCCGCTTGTCGATGTAGCGCACGACACCGTCGGGCACCAGGTACCAGACGGGCTCCGCCGCCCGGACCCGCTCGCGGCAGCCGGTCGAGGAGATCGCCATGGCCGTCACCTCGACCAGACTGACCTTGCCCCTCGGCAGGTGGTGGTCGTCGAGGTGATAGCCGGGCCTGGTGACGCCGATGAAGTGCGCGTACTTGAACAGCTCGTCCGCGTCCCGCCAGGTCAGGATCTGCTCGAGCGCGTCGGCACCGGTGATGAAGAAGAGCTCGTCGTCCGGGTACTCCGTCTGCAGGTCCCTGAGCGTGTCGATCGTGAACGTCTGGCCGCCGCGGTCGATGTCCACCCTGCTCACGGAGAACACCGGGTTGGACGCCGTGGCGATCACCGTCATGAGATAGCGGTCCTCGGCCTTGGACACGACGCGGTCGGCCTTCTGCCAGGGCTGGCCCGTGGGCACGAAGATGACCTCGTCGAGGTGGAACCGGGCCTGGACCTCGCTCGCGGCGACGAGGTGCCCGTGGTGTATCGGGTCGAACGTTCCACCCATGACACCGATGCGGCGTGGCGACATGGAGACCCACCCTATACGCCCAGGTGAGACGCGCCGCGGGGGTCGGCCCTCCCGCTCCCCGAACCAGGGCCGACCCGCGCGGCGCGCACCGGTGAGACCGGCGATCTGGGGACTTCACCGGATGCCAGTCACACCCCGCGCGTGCCTGGCATGCCGGTGTGACTTGCCGCCCGCGCGAACGTGACGCCACCTCAAGATGTGATCCGAGTCACATTAGGCCGATTTCTGGCAGTGAGCGTTCCGTTCGCTCCGGGCCTGGGCAGACATCGTCGGAGCCATGCTGTAGAGCTGGTTTTCGTGGACATCGACACCCTTCGTCAGCGGGCCGAGACCCTGCTGCAGGCACTCGCCGGCGCTGACGCGACCCTTCGCGAGGACCAGTGGACGGCGATCGAGGCGCTCGTCGCCCACCGGCGCCGTGCACTCGTCGTGCAGCGCACCGGCTGGGGAAAGTCGGCCGTGTACTTCCTCGCCACCGCACTCCTGCGCGAGCACGGCGCGGGGCCGACGGTCATCATCTCGCCGCTGCTCGCCCTGATGCGCAACCAGATCGCCGCGGCAGCCCGCGCCGGCATCCACGCCGCCACGATGAACTCCGCGAACCAGCAGGATTGGGACGACGTGCAGGCGAGGATCGCGGCCGGCGAGGTCGACGTGCTCCTGGTGAGCCCCGAACGCCTGAACAATCCCGACTTCCGGGACTCCGTGCTGCCCAAGCTCGCCGCGTCGGCCGGGCTGCTGGTGGTCGACGAGGCGCACTGCATCTCCGACTGGGGCCACGACTTCCGGCCCGACTACCGGCGCCTGCGCACGCTGATCGGCGACCTGCCCGACGGCGTGCCCGTGCTCGCCACCACGGCGACTGCCAACGACAGGGTGGTCACCGACGTCGCCGACCAGCTGGGCATCGGCCATCGCGACGGCACCCTGGTGCTGCGGGGCTCCCTCGACCGCGAGAGCCTCCGCCTGGCGGTCGTGCGGTTGCCGACGGAGGCCGCACGGCTGGCCTGGCTCGCCGACCGGCTGGCCGAGCTGCCGGGGTCCGGCATCATCTACACGCTCACGGTTGCCGCCGCGAACGATGTCGCGAACCTGCTCGCGGAGCGCGGTTACCCGGTGGCCGCCTACACCGGCAAGACCGACCCCGCCGACCGGCAGGCCGCCGAGGACGACCTGCTCGCCAACCGGGTCAAGGCACTCGTGGCTACCTCGGCGCTGGGAATGGGCTTCGACAAGCCGGACCTCGGCTTCGTCGTCCACCTTGGAGCGCCGGCCTCCCCCATCGCCTACTACCAGCAGGTCGGCCGCGCAGGCCGCGGTGTCCGGCGCGCCGAGGTGGTGCTGCTGCCCGGCAGCGAGGACGTGGAGATCTGGAACTATTTCGGCTCGCTGGCCTTTCCCGACCGCAACCGGGTGACCCAGGTCCTCAACGCGCTCGCGTACTCCGACCGTCCTTTGTCGACAGCGGCGATCGAGCCGATGGCGGAGCTCTCCCGCTCACGGCTGGAGATGGTGCTCAAGGTGCTCGACGTCGACGGGGCCGTGCGCCGCGTGCGCGGCGGATGGGAGGCCACGGGCCAGGAGTGGCACTACGACGCCGAACGGTACGACCGCGTGCGCCAGTCCCGCGCCGCGGAGCAGCGGGCGATGCTGGACTACGTCGCCACGCCCGGCTGCCGGATGGAGTTCCTGCGCAGGCAGCTGGACGACCCGCACGCGGAACCGTGCGGGCGGTGTGACAACTGCACCGGACAGCACTGGTCCACCGACGTGTCCGAGCAGAGCACGGAAGCCACCCGCGAGCAGTTGAGCAAGCCCGGCGTCGAGATCACGCCACGCCGCCAATGGCCGACCGGCATGGCTTCGCTCGATGTCGCGTTGTCCGGCCGGATCGGCAAGGACGAGCAGGCTGAGCCGGGCCGGGTCGTCGGCAGGCTCACCGACGTCGGCTGGGGCGGGCGGCTGCGCGAGCTGGTGGGCACACAGGCGCCCGACGGACCGCTGCCCGATCCGGTGTTCCAGGCGTGCGTGTCGGTGCTCGCGGCCTGGGACTGGGCGGCACGTCCGGCCGCGGTCGTGGCGATCGACTCACACACGCGACCACAGCTTGTCCGCGAGGTGGCAACCCGGCTCTCCCAGATCGGCAAGCTGCCCCTGCTCGGCGCCATCGAGTCCCAGGGTCCACCGCCCCGGCGGGCGAACAGCGCACAGCGGCTCGCCGACCTGTGGCGGCGGCTGACCCTGCCGGCCGAACTCCGCTCGGCGGTGGCGGAGGCCGGTGGTCCGGTCCTCCTCGTCGACGACGTGGTGGACACGGGCTGGACCATGACCGTCGCCGCGTACCTGTTGCGCCAGGCGGGTGCGCCCGCAGTGCTCCCGTTCGCGCTCGCGGCCACGGCGTAGAACGGAATCGCCGATGATCGTGCTGATCACGCGCCGCCATTCGCCGGAACTCATTTCCGTTGCGGTTGGAGACCTTCCACCACACCGGTCCGTGTGGCAAAGTGCCAACTCACACTTCGGTGAGGTGGAGGGTCGACATGACCGAGTCGAACGTGAATGCGCCCGTACAGCACCGGCTTCCGGTGCGCAAGCTCTTCGCCGCGAGCGTCGGCAACGCCCTCGAATGGTTCGACTGGACCATTTACGCGACCTTCAGTATCTATTTCGCCAGCGCGTTCTTCCCCGGCGACCTGGCCCAGATCAACACCTTCGCCACCTATGCGCTGGCGTTCTTCTTTCGGCCACTCGGCGGAATGCTGATCGGCCGTTTCGCCGACCTCCGCGGCCGCAAGCCAGCCATGATCTTCACAATCGTGCTGATGGCGGGCGGCTCGCTCGTCATCGGCCTCCTGCCGACCTACGCGCAGGTCGGCTGGCTGGCTCCGCTCCTGCTACTCCTGGCGCGCGTGGCACAGGGCCTCTCGCTCGGCGGCGAGGTGTCCAACGCCTCTGCCTACCTCGGCGAGATCGCGCCCAAGGAACGGCGCGGCCGCTACTCCTCGTTCTTCTACATCTCCACGGGCAGTGCGGTCCTGCTCGCCTCCGTCCTCGGCTTCACGCTCGCGCGCACGATGGACGAGGCCCAGTTGGAGTCGTGGGGCTGGCGCATCCCGTTCCTGCTCGGCGGTGTGCTCGGGCTCGTCGGGCTCTGGCTGCGGTCCAGCCTCCACGAGACCGAGCAGTTCAAGGACAACAAGGCCGTGGCCCGCCGCGTGTCCCGGCCGCTGCTCACCACGTTGCGGAAGCACCCGAAGGCCGTGGGGCAGCTCGTCGGCTTCACGATGCTGTCGACGCTGTGCTACTACACGTTCTTCAGCGCGCTCACGCCGTTCGCGGTGAACACGCGCGAGGCTGACGACGTCGACGTGTTCCTCGCCCTCTCGATCGCGACGGCGCTGTTCGTGGCGTTGCAGTACCCGATGGGCATGCTGTCGGACCGATTCGGCCGCAAACCGCAGCTGCTGGTGTGGTCGGCGGCGACGGCCATCCTGATCGTCCCGCTCTCCACCCTGGTCGGTCCCGGACTCGGTGGGCTGCTCGTCGTGTTCTGTGTCGGCCTCGGGCTCTACACCGCGATGACGTCGATCGCACCGGCGATCATGAGCGAGCTGTTCCCGACGTCGTTGCGCGGCCTCGGCATCGGAGCGTGGTACAACCTCACGGTCGCCGTATTCGGCGGCACGGCTCCGCTCGTGATCACCGCGCTGTCCGACGCAGGCGCCTCGACGCTGTTCTTCTGGTACGTCGCGGTGGGAGCCGCGATCGCGTTCTTCGTGATCCTGCGCCTGCCGGAGACCAACCGCAGCGAGTTGCGTTAGGACGTACGGGTCAGCGGTGCCGCAACGGCACGAGATCGTCGGCGTGCACGACCTCGCGTCGTTGCTCGGGCGGAAGGTCGTGGGTGGAGCGGCCGATCAGCTCCGGAAGCTCGGTGACGTCGAAGGCCACCACACCGCGGGCAACGACCTGCTGCGCGGGGTTGACGAGGTCGACGACGTCGCCTGCTTGGAAGTCGCCGTCCACACCGGTAACGCCGGCGGCAAGGAGCGATCGCCTGCGGCGCACCACCGCGGCCACGGCACCGTCATCGAGATGCAGCCTGCCGGTGGATCCCGCGGCGTAGCCGAGCCAGAACCGCCGCGCGGACAGGCGTGAGCCTGCGGCGCGGAAAACGGTGCCGACCTCGGCGGTGCCGAGGGCCTCGCGGGCGTCGGCGGCAGCGGCGATGAGCACGGGGACACCGCTGGAGGCCGCCGTGCGTGCTGCGGCGACCTTCGACATCATGCCGCCGGTGCCGAGGCCGGAGCTCGACATACCGACGGACAGTCCGTCCAAATCGGACTCGTCCGCGACCTCGGTGATGCGCCGAGTTCCTCCCGCGCGGGGGTCTCCGTCGTAGAGAGCGTCCACATCGGAGAGGAGGACGAGTGCGTCGGCCCGGATGAGGTGGGCGACGAGTGAGGCGAGGCGGTCGTTGTCGCCGAATCGGATCTCCTCGGTGGCGACGGTGTCGTTCTCGTTCACCACGGGGACGGCGCCGAGTGCCAGCAGCCGGGAGAAGGTCCGCTCGGCGTTGCGGTAGTGGGCACGGCGCACCACGTCGTCCGACGTCAACAGCACCTGGCCGACCGTGAGCGAGTAGCGGCCGAACGACTCGGCATAGGCGTGGGCGAGAGCGAGCTGGCCGACGCTCGCGGCCGCCTGCTGGGTCGCGAGGTCCCGGGGGCGCTTGCCGAGCGACAGCGGAGCCAGTCCCGCGCCGATCGCGCCCGACGACACCAGCACGATCTGGGCCCCTCGCGCGACGCGCTCGGCGATGGCGTCGACCAGCGCGTCGAGCCTGGCGACGTCGAGCCCGTCGCCCGCGGTGGTCAGCGCGGAGGAGCCGACCTTGACGACCAGGCGCGACGCGGCGGCGATGGCGGCGCGGGTTTGGTCACTCACCGGCGTCCTCACGGGACTCGGGCTCTCCTTCGCGGCGGACCCTGCGGGCTTCCTTGCGCTCAGCCGCGGTGACGCGGCTGCGGTGCTCCAAGCGGGGGTCCGTGCCCCGTCCAGCAAGGTGGGTCACGGCGCCCGGAGTCGACGGCTCCCACTCGAAGCTGTAGTCGCCGATGGTGACCTGGCTGCCCGGCTCCGCGCCCATCCTGGCCAGCTCTTCCTCGACGCCGAGGCGGTTGAGCCGGTCCGCGAGGTAGCCGACGGCCTCGTCGTTGCCGAAGTCGGTCTGCCGCACCCAGCGTTCGGGTCGCGGGCCGCGCACGATGTAGGCGCCTGGCTCGTCGGGGTCGGGCGCCACCGAGAAACCGGAGTCGTCGACGGCGCGCGGTGTGAGCACGATCTTCGCCGGCGTCGGCGCGGGCAGAGCGGCCCGGTACGACTCGACGACCTCACCCAGCGCGAAGGTCAGCTCCCGCAAGCCCTTGCGCGACACCGTCGAGACCTCGAAGACGCGCAGGCCCCGTGCCTCCAGGTCGGGTCGCACCAGCTCAGCGAGCTCCGCGGCGTCCGGCACGTCGATCTTGTTGAGCACCACCACGCGTGGCCGGTCGGCGAGGTCGCCACCGAGCGCGGGCGTGTAGCGCGCGAGCTCCTCCTCGAGCGCGTCGATGTCCGAGACCGGGTCGCGGCCGGGCTCGTACGTGGCGCAGTCGATGACGTGCACCAGCACCGCGCAGCGTTCGATGTGCCGCAGGAAGTCGAGGCCGAGGCCCTTGCCCTGGCTGGCACCCGGGATCAGCCCGGGAACGTCCGCCATGGTGAACACGGTGTCGCCCGCGGTGACCACGCCGAGGTTCGGCACGAGTGTGGTGAACGGGTAGTCGGCGATCTTCGGCTTGGCCGCCGAGAGCACCGAGATCAGCGACGACTTGCCCGCGGACGGGAAGCCCAGCAAACCGACGTCGGCGACCGAGCGCAGCTCCAGCACCAGGTCACGGGCCTCGCCCTCCTCGCCGAGCAGCGCGAACCCCGGCGCCTTGCGCGCCCGCGAGGCCAGCGCCGCGTTGCCGAGCCCGCCCCGGCCGCCCTTGGCGGCGACGAAGGTGGTGCCCGCGCCGATGAGGTCCGCGAGCACCTCGCCGTCCTCGGTGAGCACGACCGTGCCGTCCGGCACGCGGAGCTCCAGGGTCTCCCCCGCGGCGCCGTTGCGGTTGCTGCCCTGGCCGGGCCTGCCGTTGCCGGCCCTGGCGTGCGGGCGGAAGTGGAAGTCCAGCAGGGTGTGCACGCTGGGGTCGACGATCAGCAGGACGTCGCCGCCGCTGCCGCCGTTGCCGCCGTCGGGCCCACCGAGCGGCTTGAACTTCTCACGGTGCACCGAGGCACACCCGTTGCCGCCGTTGCCGGCGGCCAGGTGGATCACCGCGCGATCGACGAAGCGGGATGCCATTTTGTGCCTCTCCTGCCGAGCTGGAATGTCTGCCACAAGCACGAACGAGGGGCGGGTCCGGATGTGTTCCGGGCCCGCCCCTCGTTCGAGTGTGCTAGCGCGTGCTGGCCGGGCCGGTTCAGGCCTCGACCGGCACGATGTTGACCGTCTTGCGGCCGCGCTTGGTGCCGAACTGCACCGAGCCGGCGGCAAGAGCGAACAGCGTGTCGTCGCCGCCACGGCCGACGTTCACGCCCGGGTGGAACTTGGTGCCGCGCTGGCGAACCAGGATCTCGCCGGACTTGACGACCTGACCACCGAACCGCTTGACGCCGAGGTACTGCGGGTTGGAGTCACGACCGTTGCGGGAGCTGGACGCGCCCTTCTTGTGTGCCATCTCTGGTCACCCTCCTCTGAAAGCGTCAGGCTTACTTGTTGATGCCGGTGACCTCGATGCGGGTCAGCTTCTGCCGGTGACCCTGCCGCTTGTGGTAGCCGGTCTTGTTCTTGAACTTGTGGATGCGGATCTTGGGACCCTTGGTCTGCTCGACGACCTTGCCGGTGACCGAGACCTTCGCCAGCGCGTCGGCGTCCGCGGTGACCTCGCCGCCGTCGACGTAAAGCACGGCGGGGAAGGTGTGCTCGGTGCCCGGCTCGCCCTCGAGCTTCTCGACCTCGACGACATCGCCAACGGCGACCTTGTACTGCTTGCCGCCGGTCTTGACGACTGCATACGCCGACACGGAAGTCTCCTGCTTGCTCGACTGTGGGTGGGGGCTCACGCGAACGGTCCGCTCTGGGCGTCCCAAGCTTCGCGCGCGGCGACCCGCTCCAACAGCGGGCCGCTCAGCAGTTTACTGTGCGCCCTGTTCACCGGGCGCACGGGGGTGGTCATCAACCGTTCTCCTGCGCGTGCACCGGCGGTCCCGCAGGACGGCTCGCCGCCCGGCGCGGACGCCGGGTGGTGGTGCGCACGGCGGGTGCCGGGACCGACGGCTGCTCCGGCTCGGCCTCGACCGACTGCTCCTCGCCGCCCTGCGCCTTCTCCGCGGCCGCGGGGCTCGTGGCGGGCTCGGGCGTGGCGACCTGGTGGGTCGGCGTGTGCCCGTTGAGCGGCCGCGCGGTGGGCTCGGCCTGTTCCGCCCGTCCGGCCTCGGCGGCCTGTTCGACCGCGGGAGGCCCCGCGGGCCGCGACGCCCTGGCCGGCCGCCTGCTCCTCACGGGCTCGGCCTGCTCCGGCTTCGCACCCTTCTCGGCCTCCGCGGGCTGCTGCTTGGCGACCTCCGGCTCGGTGGGCAACTCGGCCGCGCCGGGCGCGGCCTGGACCGGCTGCTCCTGCTCTGCCGCGGCGGGCTCGGCCTGGACCGGCCGCTCCGGCTTCGCACCCTTCTCGGCCTTCTCGGGCTGCGCGGCCCTCTCCGGCTGCGCGGCCTTCTCCGGCTGCGCGGCCTTCTCCGGCTGCGCGGCCTTCTCCGGCTGCGCGGCCTTCTCGGGCTCGGCCTTGTCGGATTGCCCAGCCTTCGGCGCATCGGCGGGCTTGTCGGCTTTGTCGGCTTTGTCGGCCTCGTCGGGCTTGCCGCCGGCCGCCTTCGAGGCGTTGGCCATGGCCTGCACCGCCGAGACGACGGACTCACGCTGCACGGGGGTCGGCCCGCTCGGCGTGGCCTCGGCCGTGCGCGCGGCCTCCTCCTCGCCACCGCCGCCCTTGCCGCGGCCGCGGGAGCGCCGTCCGCCCCCACCGCCACCGTGCTGGTGACCGTTGCCGTTGCCGCCGCCGTTGCCCTTGTTCGGCTCGGTGGTGACGATCACGCCGCGGCCCTTGCAGTGCTCACACGTCGTGGAGTAGGCCTCCAGCAGGCCGGTGCCGACCCGCTTGCGGGTCATCTGCACGAGCCCGAGCGAGGTGACCTCGGCGACCTGATGCCGGGTCCGGTCACGGCCGAGGCACTCGGTGAGCCTGCGCAGCACCAGCTCACGGTTGGACTCCAGCACCATGTCGATGAAGTCGATGACGATGATGCCGCCGATGTCGCGCAGCCGGAGCTGGCGGACGATCTCCTCCGCCGACTCCAGGTTGTTGCGGGTGACGGTCTCCTCGAGGTTGCCGCCGGAGCCGGTGAACTTGCCGGTGTTGACGTCGATCACCGTCATCGCCTCGGTGCGGTCGATGACCAGGTAACCACCGGAGGGCAGCCACACCTTGCGGTCGAGCGCCTTGGTGAGCTGCTCGTCGATCCGGTGCTCGGCGAAGACGTCGCCGTTGCCGACGTAGCGCTTGAGCCGGTCGGTCAGGTCCGGCGCCACGTGCTCGACGTAGGCGTGGATGGTCTCCCACGCCGTGGCGCCCTGGACCTCCAGCTTCGCGAAGTCCTCGGTGAACAGGTCACGCACGACCTTGACCAGCAGGTCCGGCTCCTCGTAGAGCAGCACGGGGGCGCTGGACTTCTTGCCCGAGCCGGTCGAGGAGTCCGCCTTCTCCTTGATGATCTCCCACTGGGCCTTGAGCCTGCGCACGTCGCGGGCGAGCTCCTCCTCGCTGATGCCCTCCGACGCGGTGCGGATGATCACGCCGGCGTCCTCGGGGACGATGCGCTTGAGGATGTCCTTGAGCCTGCGCCGCTCGTTCTCGGGCAGCTTGCGGGAGATGCCGGTGGCGCCGCCGGCGGGAACGTACACGAGGAACCGGCCGGGCAGGGAGATCTGCGTGGTGAGGCGGGCGCCCTTGTGGCCGACCGGGTCCTTGGTGACCTGCACCAGCACGTTGTCGCCCGTGGAAAGCGCCTGCTCGATCTTGCGGGCCTTGCCCTCCAGCCCGGCGGCGTCCCAGTCCACCTCACCGGCGTACAGCACGGCGTTGCGGCCGCGTCCGATGTCGATGAACGCGGCCTCCATCGAGGGCAGCACGTTCTGCACGCGGCCGAGGTAGACGTTGCCCACGATCGAGCCGCTGCCCGATGTGGTCACGAAGTGCTCGACCAGAACGCCGTCCTCGAGCACGCCGATCTGCGTCGAGTCGCCGCGCTCGGCGACGACCATGGTGCGCTCGACGGACTCTCGCCTGGCCAGGAACTCGGACTCGGACAGGATCGGCGCCCGCCTGCGGCCTGCCTCCCGGCCGTCCCGGCGGCGCTGACGCTTCGCCTCGAGCCGGGTCGAGCCGCGCACGCTGCGCACGCCGTCGCGGGCCTCGGTCTTGTTGTCGGCGGCCTTGCCGTCACGCACGTGCACGACGGTGTTCGGCGGGTCGTCCGTGCCCGAGCCGTCCGTTCCGTCGTCGTCCCCGCCCTTGCGGCGGCGACGGCGGCGACGGCGCTTGCTGCCACCCTCGCCGTCGGTCTCGTCCTGCTCGGCGCTCTCATCGGCCTTCTGGGCCTGCTCGTCGGCGTCCTCGGCTTTGGCCTCGCCACCATCGGCGGCCTCGGAGTCCGCCTGCTCGTCGGCGGCGTTGTCGTCGCCGCCCTTGCCCCGGCCCCGGCCTCGACGACCCCGGCGGCGACGCCTGCGGCCGCCCTCGCCCGCGTCGCCCGACTCGCCGTCGGCGCCCTGCTGCTCCTGCTCGTCGACCTCGGCCTCGGCCTCGGCCTCGTCCTGCTCCGGCTTCTCTGGCTTCGCTGCCTTGTCCGTTTTCTCCTGCTTCTTGGGAGCGGGCTCGGCAACGGGCTCCGGCGGCAGGAACACCGGCGAGGGCGCCGCGAACACAGGCGTGTGCACGGGCCGCGGTGCGGGGGCGGGCTCGGGCTCCGGGGTGGCGGAAGCGGCCGGGGCCTGCTCGGCGGGCTGCTCCGGCTCCGTGGGCGTCTGCGGGGCAGGCTCGGGCGGGGTCACGGTTTCGGCACCGCCGGCCTCGGCGGCCTCCTCGACGGCCTCGTCGAGCGCGCCCAGCGCGTCGGCGACCTTCAGCGCCACGTCCTTCGGCACGCTCGACTGCGCGCTGCGCGCGGTCTCGCCCAGCTCGGCGAGCTTCGCGAGTACCTCACGGCTGCTGGAGCCCAGCAGCTTCGCCAGGGCGTGCACCCTGACCCGGTTCGGCAGCTCTGCCAATGCGCCGGCAGTGGATGTGGCGGTAGTCCCGCCTGTGTTCTCGGCGGGTGTCTCCGCGTTCGACATGTGTCTCCTTCGCCCCCGGGCGCGTCTGCCGGCCCGCCCCGGCCGAGGAGAGTTTCCCCGGCACCGGAACCGGCTGGCAGAACGCGGCCGCACAGGAGCCGTTTCCTATTTTGTACCGCCGTGGTGGGGTCCACCGCCGACGGGAATCCTTGCCTCTCATGCCACTGAGTAGCCGGTGGTGCCGGCACGCCCGCAGTGGCGGGTCCCGCGGCGACGTCCTGACCGAGCTCTGGCCACTCGGTACCTCCCGAGTCGTCGAGCCGCCTGGCGCGGGATGCGCGGGGCGGCGACGACCTGGAGCTCTTTCAGCACGTCACCGGGCCGCCGACCGTCGCTCACCACCCCTTCCGTGGCGACAACGGCTCAGCAGCCGTCACCCAGTATCCCACACGGCCGGGCGGACGCCGTGTGGTTGGGGCCGCCGGACACCGGCCGGGGGAACTTCCGCCGACAGCTTGTCCGGCCCCGACCGGCTCGTTACCGTGCGCACGGCAGGGGAAACGGCGTCGGCCGCCCGGTGCGGTCTTCGGAGGTCCAGTACTGGTGCGTGGGAGTGTGCTGGTCGCCTGCGCGGCCCTCGTGGTCACCACCACGCTGGGCACCGCGAGTGACGCCACGGCGGATCCCGGTGACTCGTGTCCGGGTCCGGGCGTGTCGCTGCGCTATCTCGTGCTGTTCGACCGGGGAACGCCCGAGCGGGACGCGGCCAGTGCGATCGAGAACGCCTGCGGTGAGGCGACCGGCTACTACCCCGAGATCGGCGTGGCGGTGGCCACCTCGGCCAGCCCGGAATTCGCGGGCGCGCTCGGCGACGACCGCGCCTACAGCGCCCAGGCCGAACGCGACGTGGACACCTCGGCCCCGGCGGCGTCGCCCACCCGGCCCAGACCGATCGCGACCGGCGGGAACGTGCCCGCCGCCGACCTCACCGGCGAGCAGTGGGACATGCGCGCAGTGCGCGCCGACCTGGCCCGCGCGGTCGACCCTGGCAGCGCCGACGTGGCCGTGGCCGTGCTCGACTCGGGCATCGACGCCGCCCATCCCGACCTGGCCCACGCTGTGGACGAGTCGCTGTCGGCGGGCTGCCTCACGGGCGTGCCGGAGCAGTCCGAAGAGGCGTGGGCGCCGACGGCCTCGCCGCACGGCACGCACGTCGCGGGCATCGTCGCGGCTGCCGACGACGGCAAGGGCATCGCGGGCGTCGCGCCCGGTGTGCGCCTCGCCTCGGTGAAGGTGATCGACGACCAGGGCTACGTCGACCCCGAGGCCGCGGTCTGCGGGCTCATGTGGGCGGCCCGCAACGGCATCGAGGTGGCCAACAGCAGCTTCTCCGTGACCTCGCCCGGAACACCGTGCACGAGCAGCAAGGGCCAGGCGGTGATCCGCGAGGCGCTCGCGCGGGCCGTGGAGTATGCCGACGAGGCCGGCACCCTCAACGTCGCCGCCGCGACCAACGGCGCGCTCGACGTCACGCCGTCGCCGGCGAGCGGCTCCGCCGGAGAGGAGGGCTCCTGCGAGGTGCTTCCGGCCGGGCTGCGCGAGACGATCGCCGTGTCGGCCGTCGACCACGCCGGGGTGAAGGCCGGCTACAGCTCGTACGGGCTCGGGGTGATCGATCTCACGGCCCCGGGCGGTGAGGGCGAACACTGCGTGCTCTCCACCGTGCCCGGCGGATACGAGCCGCTCTGCGGCACCTCGATGGCGGCGCCGCACGTCTCGGGCGTGGCCGCGCTGCTCGCGTCGGCCCGGCCGGGCGCGACCCCGGCAGAGCTGCGCGAGGCGCTTGGCGAGCAGGCCGAGCCCGTCGCCTGCCCCGAGGACTACGACCTCAGCGGCAACGGCATGCAGGACGCCTACTGCGCCGGGTACCTCGGCTACAACGGCTTCTACGGCCGGGGCATCGTCGACGCGTTCGCCGCGGTGTCCGACGGCGAGGGGTCACCGGAGCAGGAGCCCCGAGAGCCTGCGGGACGCCCAGTGGACCCCGAGCACGGCGAGGATGGCGAGGTACGCGACGTGCCCGATCATGCTCGCGTCCAGGACGCCGACCGACAACCCGCGCATCAGCTCGACGGCGTGGTACAGGGGAAGGCACTGCACGGCGTACTGCAGGGGCTCGGGATAGACCGACAGCGGGTAGAAGGTCGTTGAGAAGAAGAACATCGGCATCACGGCGAGGTTGATGTAGTCGAACTGCGACGGCGACCGCAGGAACGTCGTGCAGGCCATGCCCACCGCCGCGAACGCGAACGACACCAGCAGTGCCGTGGGCACGAGCAGCAGTGCCCACGGTGAGGCGACGAGCCCGAGCACGCCCATCACGCCGAAGAACGCGAGCGCGTACAGGCCACCGCGCAGCACCGCCCAGGCGATCTCGCCGAGCGCGATGTCGAGTGGGCCGATCGGCGTGGCCAGCATCGCCTCGTAGGTCTTCTGGTAGCGGAACTTGAAGAACACGCCGTAGGTGGAATCGAACACGGCGCCGTTCATCGCGGAGGCCGCGAGCAGCGCCGGGGCGACGAACGCGACGTAGCTCAGCGTCTGCCCGCCCGGCCCGGTGACCTCGCTGACCAGCTTGCCGAAGCCGATCTGAAAGGCCAGCAGGTAGAACAACGGCTCGAGGAAACCGGAAAGGAAAACCAGCCAGGCCCGCGAGTAGGCCAGCGCGGAGCGTTCCACGAGCGCGCTCGCGCGGCCCGCGTAGAGCGAGGGCGGCAGGATGCGCAGCAGCAGTCCGCCGCGCGCCGGGGCTTCGGTCGTCACCATCGCTCACACCACCAGCCGCCGGTAGAAGTAGCGCCGGGCCGCGAGCCCGCCCGCCGCGAACAGGGCCACCAGGAACGCCACATGCCCGAGCGCGGGCAAGACGCCCAGACCACCGAGTGTGGCCCCTCGGGCGAGCTCGTTGCCGTGCCACAGGGGGGAGATCCACGCCAGCCACCGGATCGCCGCCGGAATCTGCTCGATCGGGAAGAAGGTGCCCGCGAACAACAGCATCGGCATCACGATGAACCGGAAGATCGACGTGAACCGCGAGCCCTCGTCGTAGGTGGTGGCCGCGACGGCCATGAGCGGCGCCGCGCAGGCCATGCCGGTGGCCGCGCCGACGAGCACGACGAGGATCGCTCCCGCGTTCAGCCAGGCGCCGAACGGCCAGGCGATCAACAGGTACACCACGCCGGAGAGCAACAGCCGGATCGCCACCCAGATCAGCTGTCCTCCGAGCACCTGGCCCGCCGTGACGGGTGTGGAGGTGACCGCGATGAAGTCCTTCTGCCACTTGAACCCCGACAGCACGGGAAACGTCGACTCGCCCACCGCGTACTGCACGGCGCCGGCGACGAGCAGCGCCGGGGCAACGTAGTGCACATAGGCCAGTCCGCCGGTGGCGGGGCCGGGCTCCACCTGCGAGCCGAACCCGATGCCCATCGCCAACAGGTACAGCAGCGGCTGCAGGCCCGAGGAGTACAGATTGGACCGCCAGTAGCGGCGGTACCACGTCCAGTGGCCCTCGACCCGCAGCCAAGCCGCGCGCCACGAGCCGACGACACGTCCAGAGGAGACGGCGGCCATGTCAGTGCCCCCTCGAGCAGGGTCCAGCACGGTTCTCCGCCGCCAAGCCGCCCGCCGGCCGCGTCGCGGAAGCGCCCGGGTACGTCCGGTGCGAGGACGCTCCCGCGCCTTGCAGGCGAACACCCGCGTCCACGGACAACCACACCGACCTTCGTTGACGGGGCACTAGTGCCCTCCGTCGGAAGTCTGTTGCTTGAGTCGGTGGATCCAGGTTTCCGCTGGCAAGGCGCCGGTTCGTTCTCGTACTGGGCCGTACTTGGGCGGACCGGCAACGCAGCCAGCGGGAAGCTGGGCCGCCGAATTATGTGGCGAACTTCCGGCGGGGCGCACTAGTCCACCAGCGTCCGGCCGGTCAGCCGCAAGAAGACGTCCTCCAGCGTGCTGCGGCGCACGAGGCTCGACAGCGGCCGCACTCCCCTGCCGTGCGCCTGTTCCAGCGCCGCCTCACCGGTGGCGGTGTACAGCAGGATCCGGTCGGGCAGCACCTCGACCCGCTCGCCGAGGTCGGTCACCCGCGCCACGGCCGCCTCCTGGTCACCGGGGGCGAAACGCAACTCCAGCACCTCCCGCGTGGAGTACCGCGCGATGAGTTCGGCCGGCGAGCCCTCGGCGACCACGCGCCCGCCGTCCATCACGACGAGCCGGTCGCAGAGTTGTTCCGCCTCGTCCATGTAATGGGTTGTGACGATGAGCGTGACCCCGACGGACTTGAGCCGGAAGAGCCTGTCCCACAGCAGGTGCCGGGCCTGCGGGTCGAGCCCCGTGGTGGGCTCGTCGAGCAGCAGCAGCTCGGGGTCGTTGACGAGCGAGCGCGCGATGGTGAGCCGCCGCTTCATGCCGCCGGACAGCGGCTCCACCTCGTCGTCGGCCCGCTCGGTGAGCTGCGCGAACTCCATCAGCTCGACGGCCTTGCGCCGCACGTGGGCCTTGGAGAGCCCGAAGTACCGGCCGTACACCTGCAGGTTCTGCCGGACCGTGAGCTCGGTGTCGAGGTTGTCCTGCTGCGGCACGACGCCGAGCCGGGCGCGGACGCGCGGACCCTCGCGGTCCGGGTCCATGCCCAGCACCTTCAGCTCACCGTCGGAGCGAGGCGACACGCACGCGATCATGCGCATCGTGGAGGACTTGCCCGCGCCGTTCGGGCCGAGGAACCCGAACGCCTCTCCCTTGCGGACGTGCAGGTCGATGCCGCGGACTGCCTCGAACTCGCCGAAGCGCTTCACCAGCGCCTTGGCCTCCACCATGGTGGTGTCGTCTGTCTCCGCTCCCACGGTTGGCACACTGCCACGCACCTCCGACAGAATCGAGCGGTTTAGCCGATGGCGCAGCGCAGGGTGGCGCTCACCCCGTTCACGGTCACGGTCAGCTCGGCGACGCCCCTGCGCAGCGCGGTGAGGGTCCCGGTCGCCGGGTCGAACGTCGCGAGGTCGCGCGGTGACGGCCGGCTTCCCGGTGCGGCCACGTGCACCCGGTCGCCCGCCCAGTCGGCGCTCACCGGGTAGGCGATCGGAACCGTGCGCCCGGACTGCGTCACCTCAGCCGTCACGGTTCCCTCCGCGCCCCTCGCGAGCCGGCCGGGCCCGGCGAGCGTGAGCTCGTCGACGTGCGGGCGGGTCTCGACGCGAACGGGTTCGCCGCGGTCGTCCGGGTCGACCCGCACGATGCTCCAGCCCGTGAAGCCCCCGTCGCCGGGCGCGGCCGACGGCGCCTTGCCAGAGTTGCCGTTCACCAGGTACGGCACGCCGTCCTCGCGCGTGAGGTCGAAGACACCGGCGTGGGACGTGATCGCGGCGGCCGGCTTGCCGGAGCGCTCCTCGAACTCCGTCAGCCAGTCGGTGACCAGATCCGCCTCCTTACGGTCGGCCAGCTGCGAGTTGCCCGCCGGAGCGGGGTCGTCGACCGGGTGGTGCATGGCCACCACCACGCCGCGGATCGCACGGTCGCGGGCGGCGCGGTCGAGGGCCTCGTCGAGCAGGCGCACCTGGTCGAACCCGCCCGCCCGCAGGCTGCCGCGGGAGGTGTCGAGCAGCACGAGCCGGATGCCCTCGACGTCCACGACCCGGTAGGGTTCGCCGAACTCGGCCTGGAACTCCGCGAGCCCGCTGCCGCCGTCGGCCTCGTGGTTGCCGGGCACGTAGTACCAGGGGACCTTGCCCTCCAGCTCCTCGCTGATCACCGTACGGGCGAGAGCGAAGTCGGGAGCCGTGCCGCGATCGGTGAGGTCACCGTTGATGAGCACGAGGTCCGGCCGCGCGGCGACGGCCTCGCGCATGGTGCGCCTGGCCTGCGCGACGAGCGGGCCGTCCGGGTTGTCGGCGGTGAACTGGGCGTCGCTGAGCACGGCGATCCGCAAGCCCCGAGGGCCCACCGTGCCGTCGGTGACGAGCGCGGGGTCGCGGGTGCCGGGGTCGGCGGGCGGCTCGGCCGTCGCCGCCACGTGCGCGGTCAGGTCGTCGAAGACGAGCCTGCCCTCGTACTGCTGGGCCGGCACGTTCTCAACGGCGTAGAAGCGCGTGAGCCGCTGCCCCTGCGGCAGGCCCTCCGGCAGGACGGCCTCGACGTAGCGCCAGCCCGTCCAGTCGACGCTGAGCGCCAGGTCGACCACCGACGCCACGTTCGCGGCGTCCCGCAGCTCGGCGCGCAGCCACGCGCCCTTGCCGTCGCCATTGACCCACAGGCCGACCTTCTGCGTGCCCTCGGGCAGCGCGAGCGGCTGCGCGGCGGTGACGTAGGCGGCGCGCGTGGCGTTGGTTCCGGTGAGGCGGTAGTCGAGCGCGAGCCCCCGGCCGCCGTCGCGGCCCTCGGCCGCCGACAGCGCCGCGCCGACCACGCTGGGGTAGACCGTCGCGCGCCAGCCCCCGGTGCCGTCGAGCGGGGCGAGCACCCTCGGCTCGCTGCCGACCGCGGCGGCGAGGTGGGTGGTGAGCCCGGCCGCGCCGGCCTTGATCACCGAGGCTCCGGTGTCTTTGAGCGCGGTGACGGTGAAGTGGTCGCCCTCGGCCTCGACCCGGACGACCGAGGGGTCGTACTCCAGCTTCACGTCGCGGGGTTCGAGCCACGTGCCGTAGCCGTCGGCGTCGTAGCCGTAGACCTGGAAGGCGCCGGTGGCGCCCTTGCCGGACAGCGCGAGCCGTTCGGTGCTCGTGCCGAGGCGCTCGGGCTCGCCGAGCACGGTGAGCGTGGTGCTGCCGCGCTTGCCGCGCTCCATCGCGACGACGTCCACCTCGGCGCGCTTCGCGGGGTCGCGCCGGTCGGCCCGCGCCGTGAACACGCCGTTCCTGACGGTGCCCCGCGCGGCGTTTGTGGTGCGCCAGAACGGCCTGCTCGCCACGGCGGCGCCGGTCTCGTCGTGCCCGCCGGCGTCGAGCACCCGGGTGAGCCCCGAGAGCACGCGTGTGGCGTCCTCGCTCTCCTGCGCGGGTTCCGGCGCGAAGCCGGTGAGCCTGCCGCTGCCGGGCTTGGTCGCGAAGCCGATCCCGTTGGGCACGAGGCGTTCCCCGCCGTCGGAGGGCGAGTTGTGCACGGTCGGAACCTGCTCCCCCTGTTCGCGGGCGAGGAGTGTGGAGGAGCCGCCGCCGTCGAGGTTGAGCGCGTCGTCGGCGCCGAGCGACTTCAGGTGCCGTGCGAGCTCCAGCTCGGTCATGCCCCTGCTGTCGGCCTGCCTGCCGTCGACGGTGACGAGCCACATCCTCGTGCCGTCGGCGGAGAACCCGGCCGCCGTGCGCGGATGCGCCGTCGCCGCGTCGACGTTCTGCACCACGCCGTCTCGCAGCAGCACCTTGTTGCCGCCGACCGCGACGGAGACGTCGCCCGCCTCGGTGCGGGGCGCGTACTCCACCGTCACCGCGTCGCCGGGCTTCAGCGCCGCGAGCGCGTCCGCACCGCCGTCGCGCGCGAGCACGACGGTGCTGCCGCCCGCGATCGGCCCTTCGGCGGGCTTGTCCCGCACGGCGGTGACGACGCCGTCGCGGACCTCGACCTCGCGGACGCGCTGCGCTCCGGCGACCGACGTGGCCCGGGAAGCGCTGCCCCACAACGGGGTGTAGACGCCGATACCGTTCGCGGGCAGGCGTGCACCGTTGAGGTTGGTGGCCGGCACGACCTCGCCGCCCGGCAACGTGAGCGACGCGGTGAGGAACACCTCGGCGAGCCGGGCGGTCCCGTCCTCCGTGATGGCCGCGGTGAGGTTGTGCCCCGAGGCCGGTGCCGTCTGCAGCTCACCGTCGTCGATGCCGACGCCGAGCGGAGCGCCGGTGGCGTTGATGTCGAAGAAGTCGCCGTTCACGCCCGCGACCGCGCCCGCACGGGCCACCTGCTCGGACAGCGGCGTCCGCGCCGACACGGCGCCCGGGCTGAGATAGGTGGGGCGCAGGCCGGCGGTGAGGTCGATGGCGAGAGTGTCACCGCGGATCCAGCCCTGAGGGTCGAAGCGGTCGAATTCCGTGAGCGTCAGCCCCGGCGCGACGGGAGTCGTCGCGGTGTCGGTGATCAGTCCGGCGTCGCCGTCCGCCGCCGCGACCGTCTCGACGGGAGGCGGCCCGAGCGGCGCGTCGAGCGGATCCGCCGCCGACGGCGTGACGGGCAGGACGACCACCACCGCGGCGCACACCGCGGCCACACGTGCAGTTCTCACCGAACACCCCAGCTTTCCCCAGCGGTCGTGATCATTAGACCGGGGCCGGGCCGACGCCGGAAGTACTGGGAATGAACGGAAAGCGAACCTACGGCGAGGTGGCCACGCGCGCCCTGATGCCGCGGAAGTGCTCGTCGACGGCCGCGCGCAGGGCGGGTTCGTCCTTGGCGCGCAAGGCTTCCAGGATCGCGCGGTGCCACTGCGCGGTGACCACGGGGGTGTCGTCGGCCCTCGGCAGCTGCGCGTCGAGCGCGTTGAACACCTTCCAGAACACCTGCAGCAGATCGAGCACGAGATCGTTGCCGAGCGGCCGGTAGAGCGTCTCGTGGAAGCGCCAGTCCTCCGTCGGCGCGTAGCGGCCCTGCTCGGCCTCGCGCTCCATCGCGGCGACGGCCTCGTCGAGCGCGGCGAAGTCGAGCCGGTCGTAGGCGGCGAGCACGTGCCCCACGAGGCCGGACTCCAGCACCTCGCGCACCTCGAGGAGGTTCCGGATGTCGGCGTAGTCGCCCCGCACCGACAGCGCGCCGCGGAAAGCCAGCCCGGTCTCGAGCGCCGACAGCGGCACGGAGCCGACGTAGGTGCCGTAGCCGTGCCGGATGTCGACGATGCCGACGGCCTCGAGCGCCTTCATCGCCTCGCGCAGCGGGTGCCTGCTCACCTCGAGCTCCTCCATGAGCTCGAACTCGGTGGGCAGCGGGGAGCCGGGCACGAGCCCGCGGTCCACGATCAGCCGCTTGATCGACTCCTGGAGCGCACGCTGGTTGGCGCGTGCGCCCGACTGCCGCCCACTCGCCGAGGTACCCACGGGTACGGAGTCTAGATGTTCACCCATGGGCCACCGGTTCGGCGAGCAGTTCGGGCACAGCCGCGGCGGCCGCGGCGCGCAGCCCGGGGATCCGCTCCGGCGGCACCGAGCGGTGCGGCCAGCGCACCCGCGTGCCGAGGTCCGCCCAGCCGCCGATCGCGGCGAGGGTCTTGTCGAGCGCGGGATCGCAGTAGCCCTCCCGCGCCAGCGGAACGATGTGCTGGTCGAGGAACGCGCGCAGCCGCCGTTCCAGGTCGAGGGCCGACGCCGGGTCGGTGCGCATCGACTCGTACCAGCGCACGGCACCGGCCGGGCTCAGGCACGCGACGTTGGAGTACGAGCCGGCCGCGCCCTCGGCGGTGGCCGACGCGAGCGTGTGGCCGGCGACGAACACCGCGAGCCGCCCGGTGAGGTGGCGTGCGACGGCGATGCCGGGCACCTTCACGCCGATCAGCTCCGGTACCTCCCCGGCGAGGCGGCCGAGCAGCTCCGGACCGAGCTGGGTCTTGGCGTAGGGCGGGTTGTAGAGCACGAGGGGCACGCCGTCCGCCGCATCGGCCATTCCGCGCACGGCGTCGACCACCTCGTCCTGGCCCAGTGGCAGCCAGTCTGGCAGCACGACCTGGATGGCGCCTGGCCGCAGCGCGGCGGCGCGCCGGATCCGGCCGAGGGACACCTGCCCGCTCGGATGGCTCGCGCCGAGCTGGAACGGAACGCCGGCCACCGTGGCGCGCTCGGCGACGAGCGCGTGCAGCTCGTCGCACTCGGCCTCGGTGAGCGTGAAGAACTCCCCCGCGGTGCCGTTGGTGTAGACGCCGTGCACACCAGAGCCCAGCACCTTGTCGAGCGCGGCGCGGAGGCGCTCGAAGTCGATGGCGTCGTCCGGCCCGACGGGCAGCAGCACGCTCGCCCAGATGCCGCTGAGCGTGCCGGAACGGAGTGCTTGCATCCTGGCCTTTCCGAAGCTACGGTACCGCCTGACATAGGACATCCTATGTCCTCGAACCTACGGAGGTCCAGGCCATGGCAGCGTCGCCGCCCGCCAGCCAGGGGTCGTTCCGTGAGCTCGACCGAGGACAGCGCAAGGCGTTCTTCGCCGCCTGGCTCGGCTACCTGCTCGACGGCTTCGACTTCATCCTGATCACGCTCATCCTCACCGAGATCGCCGACGACTTCGGGCTCGACCTGACGCAGGCGGCCACACTCGTCTCCGCCGCCTTCGTGTCCCGCTGGCTCGGCGGACTCGTCCTCGGCGCGATCGCCGACCGCTACGGCCGCAAACCGGCGATGATCCTCGCGATCCTCGCCTTCTCGGTCGGCAGCGGGCTCTGCGGTTTCGCGTGGGACTACTGGTCACTGTTCATCTTCCGCGCCGTCGTGGGCATCGGCATGGCCGGCGAGTACGGCTCCAGCGCCACCTACGTCATGGAGTCGTGGCCGAAGTCGATGCGCAACCGCGCCACCGGCTTCCTGCTCTCGGCCTATCCCATCGGCACGGTGCTCGCCGCACTCGCCTACGAGCTCATCGTCCCTGCCGCGGGCTGGCGCTGGCTGTTCTACGCCGGACTGGTGCCGATCGCGCTCACCCTGTACCTGCGGCGCGCGCTGCCCGAAGCCGCCGAATGGAAATCCGAGGTCGGCGACCGCAAGGACGTCACGACCTCGTCGGTGCTGTTCTCGCCGAAGCGACGGCTGCCCAACGCCGCGCTCGCCGTCGTGCTCTCCGCCGCGCTGGTGTTCATCTTCACCAAGACCGGCGGCGGCGCGACGCCGTACCTGATCGCGCTCACGGCGCTCTGCTTCGTGGTGCTCGCGATCCAGCTCGCGGGTCGCATGTGGCCGGTGATGATCGCGATCATGATCACGGTCTTCTGTGCGTTCCTGTACTCGTGGCCGATCCAGTCGCTCCTGCCGACCTACCTCAAGACCGACCTCGGCTACGACGCCGGGCAGGTGTCCAACGCGCTCACGTGGGCCGGGCTCGGCTACGCGGCGGGCTCGTGCCTCGCGGGGATCATCGGCGACAAGCTCGGCACGCGCAGGGCCTACGTGCTGGGCCTGTTCGTGTCGCTGCTGTTCGTGTTCCCCGTGTTCGCGCTTCCGGCCGGCAACATCGTGCTGCTGTGGGTGCTGCTGTTCGTCATGCAGGCGACCAGCCAGGGCATCTCCGGGCTGCTGCCCAAGTACATCGGCGACCACTTCCCGACACGGCTGCGCGCGGCCGGCCTCGGGTTCTCCTACAACGTCGGCGCGCTCGGCGGCGCGGTCGCCCCGCTGGCCGGTGCCGCGATCGCGGAGGACATCGGCAGCCTCGGCACCGCGCTCACCGTGCTCGCCGGCTCGCTGACGATCGTGGTCGCGCTGATCATCGGCTTCAACGTGCCCGCGCGGATCGGCCGCGCCCTCAAGATCGACTCCGACGCGCCCGCGTTGCTGCCCCCTGAAAGGAAGACCACCAGTGGTGTCTGATTCCGGCCTTTCCCTGCACGGTGTCATCCCCCCGCTCGTGACCCCTCTCGACGAACGCGGGGAGGTCGACCGGCGCTCGCTGGAACGGCTCGTGGCCTGTCAGCTCGACGCCGGCGTCGACGGCGTGTTCGTCGGAGGGTCGAGCGGGGAGGTCGCCCTGCTGGACACCGCGCAGCGGCGTGCCGTCGTGGAGGTCACCGTTGGCGCCGTGGCCGGTGCCGTGCCGGTGCTCGCGGGCGCCGTCGACACCGGCACGCGGCGGGTGATCGAGCACGCGCGGCAGGCCGCCGAGCTGGGCGCCGACGCCGTGGTGGTGACGGCCCCGTTCTACGTCAAACCGCACCCGGCCGAGATCGTCGCGCACTTCCGGCACGTGCACGCCGCCGTGGACGTGCCCGTGGTGGCCTACGACATCCCGAGCGCGGTCTGCGCCCGGCTCACACCCGACATCGTCGTGGAGCTCGCGGAGTCGAAGGACGTGGTGGCGCTCAAGGACTCCAGCGGTGACCTGGCGACCTTCCGGGAGATCCTGCGGCGCACCGGGCTGCCCGCGCTGAGCGGGTCGGAGCTGCTCGCCGACACGGCGGTGCGGCTGGGCGCGGCGGGACTCGTGCCGGGCCTGGGCAACGTGGACCCGCACGGTTACGTACGGCTGTACCGGGCCGCGCGCGACGGTGACGCGGCCGCCGCGGCCGCCGAGCAGGACCGGCTCGCGCGGCTGTTCGAGATCGTCTCGGTGGCCGACCTCGGCCGCATCGGATTCACCGCGGGGGCACTCGGCGCGTTCAAGGCGGCGATGGCGTTGCGGGGCATCATCGACTGCCCCGCGACGAACCAGCCCCTGGCACCCCTGTCGCCCTCGGAGACAGAGACGATCGCGGAGATCCTCGCGGCCGAGGGCCTCGGCAAGCTCTGACCCCGGATGCAGTGAAGGCCACCATGCCTGCGTTGAACGCAGTGATGGTGGCCTTCACTGCATGGCGCGGAACTAGGAAACCGGGTCGAAGGGGTCCCGGTCCGGTTGGCAGACGGTGCCCTCGGCGGGAAGCCTGCCCTCGATGAAGTAGGCGTCCAGGGCCGAGTCGACGCAGGCGCTGTTGCCGCGGGCGCCGTGGCCGAACGACTCCAGCGTCAGCAGCCGCGCGTCGCCGAGGCGCTCGGCCGTGCTGACGGCGTCCTCATAGGGCGTCGCCGGGTCGCCGAGGCTGTTGCCGACCACGAGCACCGGGTTGGCGGTCTGCTTGTCCCACGGGCCCGCGTAGCGGTCCGGATCGGACGCGGGCCACGAGGCGCACGGCAACGACAGCCACGTCCACTGTGGACCGAATCCGGGTGCCTCGCGGTCGGCCTTGCGGCCGTACGCCGTCCACGCCCACGGGTTGCGCGGGTTGTCGGTGTCCGCGCAGAAGACGCCGATCCCCTGCTCCGGTCCCGCGTAGTACTCGTCCTGCTCCTGGAATCCGGGCTGCGGCGCGGGTTCCGGGATCTCGGCGACCGGGACACTCCGGGCCTGCACCCCGGGCTCGGTCGCGTCGGACAGCGCCTGGAGGAACTCGGCGAGACCCGCCGACCCGCTCGCGTCGTAGAGCGCACCGAGCGTGGACGACACGGCCTGCTGGTAGGTCACCTCCACCGGCTCGCCGGCACCCGGCGGCAGGATGTCGACCGGCCCCTCGCGCAGGGCGCCGAGGATCGCGTCGTACTTCTCGCCGAGGTCGCGGCCCGGCTCGCGGAACGCGCAGCGCTCGTCGGCCTCGCACTCGGCAAGGAAGGTCTCCAGCGACCGCTGCGAGCCGTCGAAGCTGCCGAGGCGGTAGGAGAACGGCTGGAAGCGCTCTGCGGGATCGCTCCCGGTCGTCCACTCGACGGGGTCGAGCACGGCGTCGATCACCAGCGAGCGGACGTTCTCCGGGAACAGGTTGGCATAGACGGTGCCGAGGTGGCTGCCGTAGGAGATGCCGTAGTACGACGCCTGTTCCTCGCCGAGCGCCTGGCGAAGCAGGTCCATGTCGCGGGCGACGTTCGCGGTGGACATGTGCCCGATGAGCGGTCCCGCGTTCTGCGCGCAGAGCTGGGCGCCCTTGCGCGTGTCGGCGATGCGCTGGCGGGTTTCCCCGGGCGTCACCGGGAAGTAGCCCGCGAGCAGCTCACCCTGCGCGGGGTCGTCGAAGCAGCGCAGCGGTGTGCTCTCGGCGACGCCGCGCGGGTCGAACCCGACGATGTCGAAGCGCTGGTGCAGCTCCGGGGTCAGCTCGGGCGGGATGCGGCCGGAGCCGCCGGGCCCGCCGGGGTTGTAGAAGATCGTGCCGAGCTTGTTCGCCTGGTCGACGGCGGGCAGCCTGCCCAGCGCGAGCGTGATGGTCTCGCCGTGCGGGTCCCGGTAGGACAGCGGCACCTCCGCCTCGGCGCACTCGTACTCCGGGGACACCCACTCGGCGCAAGGTCCCCAGCTCAGCTCCGGTACCGGCGCGCCGTTGGTGCCCAGTACCTCGTCCGCGGCTCCGGCCTGTCCCGCGGCGACCAGCCCGGCTGCGACCACGAGCGAACCCAGCACGGCCACACTTCGAAAACGTCTCACATCCCCCAGCCCCTTATGGAGATCAACTACCAGTCACCTGACCGACGGTAGCGAAGAAGGGGGATCACCCGCCAGGGCTGAACACAACAGCCCCCAAGGCCACCTTTGTTGCGCTCAGCGCACCAAAGGTGGCCTTGGGGGCCGATCAGAGTTGGCTCAGAGGTCGGGGAACCAGAGCTTCAGCTCGCGCTCGGCGGACTCCGGGGAGTCGGAGCCGTGCACCAGGTTGAACTGCGTCTCCAGGGCGAAGTCGCCGCGGATCGTGCCCGGCGTCGCCTTCTCCACCGGGTCGGTGCCACCGGCGAGCTGACGGAACGCCGGGATGGCCCTCGGGCCCTCCACGGCGATCGCGACGAGCGGACCGGAGGTGATGAACTCCAGCAGCTCACCGAAGAACGGCTTGTCCTTGTGCTCGGCGTAGTGCTCCTCGGCGACCGAACGCTCCACGACGCGCAGGTCCATCGCGGCGAGCGTGAGCCCCTTGCGCTCGATGCGCGAGATCACCTCGCCGACGAGGCCCCGCTTGACGCCATCGGGCTTGACCAGAACCAGCGTGCGCTCACTCACGGGGTGTTACTCCTTCATTAACTGCGAGAACGGTGCTGGCAGCCTAGCGGCCCGCTCACCCGCGCTCGGGGCGCAGGGTCCTCGACCAGAGCGAGGCACCCGTGCCGTCGCGCAGGTCCACCGTGAGGTCCCCGCTCGCACCGTCGATGTTGAGCTCCCCGAAATGCTGGTAGCCGTCCATCGGCGAGGTGTTCGCCACCGGCGGCGCGTGCACGAACTCCGCCTTCGGCCCGAACGTCGGGTCGAGTGTGTTCGGCCCGAACGCCCCCGCGTGCAGCGGGCCGGACACGAACTCCCAGAATGGCTCGAAGTCGGTGAACGACGCGCGGTCCGGCGAGTAGTGGTGCGCCGCCGTGTAGTGCACGTCGGCCGTCAGCCACACGACGTTGCGCACCCGCCTGCGCGCGATCTCCCGCAGCACCCAGGCGAGCTCGCTCTCCCGCCCGCCCGGCGCACCGGGCAGCCCGTTCGCGACACCCTCGATGTGCTGGCCATCGGGCACGATCAGCCCGATCGGCAGGTCGGCCTGGATGATCTTCCACGTCGCGGTGCTGCGCGCCAGCTCGCGGACGAGCCAGCTCGCCTGCCGCTGTCCCAGCACCGTGCCCGGCGCCGTCTTGTCCGACGTGTTGGCGTCCTTGTAGGAACGCATGTCCAGCACGAAGATCTCGGCGTGCCTGCCGCGAGTGAAGCTGCGGTACACCCGGCCGTCGACGGCGGCCTTCGCGTCGATGGGCTGCCACTCGTGGAACGCCTGGAACGCCCGCTTCGCCAGCACGTCCACGCGCTTCTCGGTGTACTGCGGCAGGTCCAGGATCTCGCCGGGGTACCAGTTGTTGGTCACCTCGTGGTCGTCCCACTGGACGTAGCTCGGCACGGCCGCGGCGAACGCGCGCACGTTCTCGTCGAGCAGGTTGTACGCGAACTGTCCCCGGTACTCGTCGAGCGTCTCCGCGACTTTGGTCTTCTCGGGCGTGACGACGTTGCGCCACGTGCGGCCGTCCGGCAGCTCGACGGTCTCGGTCAGCGGCCCGTCGGCGTACACGGTGTCGCCGTTGTGCAGGAACAGATCCGGGCGACGTGCGGCCATCGCCGCGTACGCCGTCATGCCGCCGATGTCGGGGTTGATGCCCCAGCCCTGCCCGGCGACGTCGCCCGACCACACGAGGCGCACATCGGCGCGGCCGAGCGGCGCGGTGCGGAACCGGCCGGTGAGCGGCTCGCTGGAGACCCGGCCGTCGAGGTCCTCGGCGGTGACGCGGTAGTGCACCTCCGTGCCAGGCGTCAGTCCGGGGATCCGCAGCTTGCCGGTGCCCCCGGTCTCCGGCGTGAGCAGCGGTCCGCGCAGCCGGCGGGCGCGGCGGAACGACGGGTCCGCGGCGATCTCGACGAGCATGCGCGAGGGCCGGTCCGCGCGGGTCCACACGATCGCGGAATTGGTGCTCACGTCGCCGGACTGCACGCCGTGGGTGAGGACGGGGCGTCCGCCGCGGACGAACGCGGCGGCGGTACCGGCGCCGAGGACGCCGGAGGCGAGCACGCCCGCGCCGGCCAGGCCGGCCTTGAGCACGCCGCGACGGTGGAGGGGAGTCTGTTCGGTCATGCCGAACTTCTATCCGGCTCCGGGGTCCGCCCGGCCAACGGCAGCTTGCCTGCCGGTGAATCCCGGACCGTGTCTGGCGATCCCCTGCCGAGCGAGCGGAATCAGCGTGGTGTCCCGCAGCGGGATGGTCAGCCGCCGCCTATCAGACCTGTTGGCTCGGCAGGCGGCCCTGGGCCATGCGGATGGCGACGTCGCGGCGCAGCCACATCAACCACAGCCACACGGCGAGGAACAGCACGCCGATCACGGCCACCGCCACCATCGACACGACGAACGCGATGAGCGCGACGTTGAGCGCCAGGATCACCCAGATCGTCCACGGCTTGCGCAGGAACCCGCAGCACGCCACCAGCGCCACGGCGATCGCGATGACCGCCCAGCCCTGGAAGCTGGTGATGCCGCTGCCGAGCGTCGCGACGACGGGCAGCGCGAGCGCCACCACGATCGCCTCCAGGATCAGCGTCCCGGCCTGCACGCCGCGGAAGCCCTTCATCGGGTCCTTCGCGGGCGGCTTCGGGGTCTCCTCGGGTTGCTCGCTCATACCGGCTCCCTGCCGAACAACGTACGTGCCTCGCCGACGGTGACCACCGAGCCGGTGACCAGGACTCCGCCCCCGGCAAGGGGTTCCTCGGGATCGTCGGTCTGCTCGACGAGCCCGATGGCGGTCTCGATCGCGGTGCCGAGCACGGGCTCGGCCGTCACCCGCTCCTCGCCGAACACCAGCCGGGCCAGCTCGGCGAGCTCCTCCACCGGCATCGCGCGTTCGGAGTTGTTGCGGGTCACCACGATCTCGGACACCGCGGGCTCCAGCGCCTCCAGGATCCCGCGCACGTCCTTGTCGCGCAGCACGCCGACCACGGCGGCGAGCCTGCGGAAGGCGAACTCCTCGTCGATGGTTCTGGCGAGCGCAGCGGCGCCGTGCGGGTTGTGGGCGGCGTCGAGCAGCACGGCCGGTGCGGCCCTGACGCGCTCGAGCCTGCCGGGTGTCTGCACCTCGGCGAACGCCTCCCGCACCGCGTCGGGCACCAGTTGCCGGTCCTTGCCCGCGCCGAAGAAGGCCTCGACGCTCGCCAGCGCCAGCGCGGCGTTCTTGGCCTGGTGCTCGCCGTGCAGCGGCAGGAACACCTCCTCGTACACGCCACCGAGCCCCTGCAGGCGCAGCAGCTGCCCGCCGACGGCGACATCGCGCGCGAGGACGCCGAACTCGCTGCCCGCCCTGGCGACGGTGGCGTCGACCTCGACGGTGCGCTCCAGCAGGACGCGCTCGGCGTCGGGCTCCTGCTCGGCGAGCACCGCGACGCTGCCCTGCTTGATGATCCCGGCCTTCTCCCCCGCGATGCTCGTCCGGTCGCCGCCGAGGTACTCGACGTGGTCGATACCGATCGGGGTGATCACCGCGACCTGCCCGTCGGCGACGTTGGTGGCGTCCCAGGTGCCGCCGAGGCCGGTCTCCAGCACGGCGACCTCCACCGGGGCGTCGGCGAACGCGGCGAACGCCATCGCGGTGAGGACCTCGAACTTGCTCATCAGCGGGTCGTCGGGGCCGGCGCCGCGGTCGACCATGCTCACGAACGGCGCGATGTCGCGGTAGGTGGCGACGTACTTCTCGGCCGAGATGGGAGCACCGTCGATGCTGATGCGCTCGGTGACGAGCTGCAGGTGCGGGCTGGTGTACCGGCCTACGCGCAGCCCCATGCGCGTGAGCAGCGCCTCGATCATGCGGGCGGTCGAGCTCTTGCCGTTGGTGCCGGCGACGTGGATCACCGGGTACGTCGTCTGCGGGTCGCCGAGCAGGTTGAGCAGCGTCGTGATGCGGGTGAGCGACGGCGCGATCTTGCTCTCGGGCCAGCGCTGGTTCAGCTCGGCCTCGACGGCCAGCAGCTCGCGGCGGGCCTCCTGCTCGATCGCGGCCTCGTCGATGGCCGGCGGCTCCGGCTCGTCCGGCAACGGACCGGCGATGAAGTTGTCCCCCTCGGTGAGCTCGGGCGGAAACCCCTGGTCGTCGGACGACACGCGCAACTCCCTGCTGGTTCGGCTGGTCAGCCGAGTCTACGTCCGGGCCGGTGCGCCCGGACGTAGCCCTCGGTGGTCCCGCTCAGCTACCGGCGAGCCGCAGCGCCCCCGACGGGCACAGCTGGACGGCCTCCTTGACGGCGTCGGTCGACTCGGGTCCCGGCTCGTCGGTGAGCGTCACGACGAGCCCGTCGTCGTCCTGGTCGAACACCTCGGGCGCGGTGAGCGCGCACATCCCGGCGCCGATGCAGATGTCGCGGTCGGCTTCGATCACTGTTCCTGCCTACCACTCCACCGGGAGGCTGTGCACCCCGTAGATGGACATGTCGTCGCGCAGGGGCACCTCCTGCGGCGGCACTGCCAGCCGCAGCGCGGGGAACCGCCGGAACAGGGCCCCGTAGGCCACGCGCATCTCGATGCGGGCCAGCTGCTGGCCGAGACACTGGTGCACGCCGTGCCCGAACGCGAGGTGCCCGTGCGCGTCGGCTCCGAGGTCGAGGCTGCCGGGCTCGGCGAAGCGCTCCGGGTCCCGGTTGGCGGCGGGCACCGAGATCGCGACCGACTCCCCCGCCCTGATCACCTCCCCGCCGAGCTCGACGTCCTCGGCCGCGGTGCGCGTGGTGCCGAACTGGATCACCGACAGCCAGCGCAGCAGCTCCTCCACCGCCTTGTCCTCGTCCACGCGTCCCGAACGCAGGTCGTCGGCCTGGTCGGGATGGGTCAGCAGGGCGAACGTGCCGAGGCCGAGCATGTTCGCCGTCGTCTCGTGGCCCGCGATCAGCAGCAGCATCGCGATGCCGACGAGCTCGTCACCGGTGAGCTCGCCGCCCTCGATCAACCCGCTCAGCAGGTCGTCGGCCGGTTCCCCGCGCTTGCGCTCGACGAGCCCGGCGAGGTAGCCCGTGAGCGAGGCCAGCGCCGCGTTGGCGTCCTCGACGGTCGCGTCGAGGCTCAGCAGTACCGCGCTGTCGTGCTGGAACCGCTGGCGGTCGGCGTAGGGCACGCCGAGCAGCTCGCAGATGACCAGCGACGGGATGGGCAGGGCGAACGCGGACACGAGGTCGGTCGGCGGTCCGGTCCGCTCCATCGCGTCGAGATGCTCGTCGACGATCTGCTCGACACGCGGGCGCAGCTGGTTCATCCGGCGCACCGTGAACTGGCCGGTGAGCAGGCGGCGGTAGCGCGTGTGGTCGGGCGGGTCCATCGCGATGAAGAACCCAGGGGGTGCGGGTTTGCCCGGCCGGATCTCGTCGGTCTCGGTCCGGCGAACGACCTGGCGGCGCAGTTCGAGCCGGCTGCTGAACCGCACGTCGGCGAGCACGGCGCGGGCCAGCGCGTAACCGGTGACGAGCCAGCCGGTGTGCCCGTCCGGGAAGGCGAGCCTGCGCAGCGGGCGCTCCTCGTCGGCGAGGTCGGGTGGTGGATCGAACGGGTTGTCGCGGCGGGTGGGCAGGACGGCGGCCATGTTCGGACCCCTTCGAACGGCAATATGACAGTAACTATCAAACACCTATCAGTGGCATTTTACAATCGATGTAAATATGGATCGCCGGTTAGAGTGAGCCGGTGACCGGAGAGGGCCTGCGGGAGCGCAAGAAGCAGCAGACGCGCGCGGCGCTGTCCGAGGCCGCCACGCGGCTGTTCCTGGAGAAGGGCTACCAGAGCACGACCGTGGCCGAGATCGCCGCAGAGGCGGGCGTGTCCACCAAGACGCTGTTCAACTACTTCTCCGGCAAAGAGGACGTCCTCTTCGCCCACCGGCGCCAGCGCATCGACGAGATGGAGCGCGTGCTCGCCGAGCAGGTGCGGGCGACGGGGCCGGCCGAAGCGCTGCATCGCACGGCCGAATGCGTGCTCGCGTGGATCGGCACGGGCGACGGGCCCGGGCTGGAGCCGAACGCCACACAGGCCCGGCTGATCATGAGCGTGCCGGAGCTGCGGTCCCGGCTGCTGTCGCTGTTGTGGGAGCTGGAACGCAGGCTGGCGACGGTGCTGCACGAGGCGTATCCCCGGCAACTGGACCTGGTCACGGCGGCGGCCGCGGTGGGAGCGCTGGTGGGCGGGATGCACGCCGCGGCGCGCGCGTGCCTCGACCGCGGCGATCCCGTCGAGGCACTGGTCCCCGCCGCCGAACGCGGCATCGCGGTCGCCATGCGCGGCCTGGAAGACGTGGTGGCCCAGCTGCGGTGAAGGCCACCATCACTGCGTTGGATCAACACAGCGCGCGCAGCGTCTCCGTTTGGGTGGTGATGGGAGACGGGTGGGCGCAGTGATGGTGGCCTTCGCCGCGGTCGTCAGCCGCCGTGGGGATCGGTGCCGTCGAGGAAGACGTGCACGTGGCCGATGCCGCTGGCGACGCCCGCGACGTCGAGCTGGGTCGCCGCCACCGACCACGCCACGACGGCGTCGTGGTGCAACTCCCCCGCCAGCGCCCGCAGCCGGACGGCCAGCTCACCCGACGCCTCGAGTGACGCCGCGTAGGTCTCCACGGCCCGGCCGGCCACGGTGACGGCCCCGGCGAAGCCGGACCTCGCCAGGTTGACCTCCGTCCCGCCGGACGGCCGCTCCTCGAACGGCTCCGCCGCCGCCAGCACGGCCCGCCGCCAGCGCGAGACATCCTCCGCGGTGGCGGAGCCGGACCCGGTGGCCTGCTCCAGACCGTCGAGCACCGGCGTCACCTCGGCGCGGGCCCGCTCGGCCGTGGTCACCAGTTCCCTCGTCAGCCCGGCGTCGCGCTGCCGCTCCTGGGCTTCCAGCTCCGCCACGCGGTCCTGTGCGGCCTCCTCGGAGCCACCGAACGGCAGCACAAGCACCGCCGCCACGGCGAGCAGCACACCGGCCAGCAGCCCGGCGACGGCCCGGGGCCGGAGCCGGGACGGGCGCACCCGTCCCGGCTCCGGTCCGTGCGCGGGGCGGCCCGGCAACCGCCCCCGCGTCTTCACCGATCCCATCAGCCGCGCCACCGCTGGATCAGCGACTCGGCATCCCGGACCAGCACTGCCTTCACCTGCGCGTCGGACACCTTGCGCTCTGCCGTCGCGATGAAGACCTCGAGCGCCTGCGCCGCCGCCCGCGGCCTGCCCCACGCGTAGAGCAGCTCAGCCGTGCCGAGCTGCGTGTGCAGAACGAACGCGGCCTGCCGGTCGATCCGGCCCTCGTCGGTGAACCGCGTGACGAGCGCCCGCAGGTCCTTCGTGGACGTGGTCACCGTGAACGACACCGACTTCTCCGTGACGTTGCCCGCGTTGTCGGTGGCCGTGACCACCAGCTCGTGCTCGCCCAGCGCCAGGGTGTGCAGCGGCAGCACGGCGCCGTTCTCCACGGGCTGCCCATCGAGCGTGGCCCCGCTCGTCGCGACCCCCGAGCCCTCGTCGGTGGCCTCCCAGCCCACGGTGAGGTCCTTCGAGTCGCCGTAGGACGCGCCGTCCTCGATCCCGGACACCGCGACCGACGGCGGCTGCTCGTCGGCCGGCACCGCGATGCCGTCGCCGACCACCGTCATCGAGTCGAGGTCGAACGGGCTCGCCGCCGCACCGCGGAACACGAGGAACAGCTCCGCCGTGCCACCCGGATCGGTCACCGGGACCCCGGGCAGCGAGACGTAGTTGTCCCAGCCGCCCGTGCTCGGCACTTCCACCGTGGCGACCAGCGGCCCGTCGACCGCGCCTGAGCGCAGCTCCACGGAACCGCCCGCGCCGTCGGGCGCCGACACCCGCAGCGAGACCGCGTCGATGCCGGTGAGGTTAACCGGGTCGAACGAGATCCAGTCGCCGTCGTTGATGTCGCCGATGCGCTTGCCGTTCTCCGCGCCCTCCTGCGACACGACGCGGATGCCCGACGAGCGCGTGAAGTACTCGCCCTGCTTGTGCTTGGGCTGCAGCAGCACCGTGTCGCGGCCGGTCAGCGCGGGTACGCCGTCGGCTCCGCGGTCGGTGTAGCTCGCGTCGATGGAGTAGTAGATGTTCGCGCCGGCGTGCCCATCGTCCACAATGGTCTCGAGCGTGCCCTCACAGGCGTTGACCGGGTCGAGCGGGTGGGCGTGCGCGTCGTGGCCCAGTGCGGGCTGTACCACCACGTCGGCGCAGTCGATCTCGCCGTCCTCGGGGTCGGTGACGTCCACGTCGAACGGCACGTGGTCGCCGAACTCGAAGAACCCGCCGTGTGCCGGGGCCGCCAGCTCCACAGTAGGCGCCGTGTTGCCCACGGTCACCGTCAGGTTGGTGACCCCGGCCTTGCCGGTCTCGTCGGTCACCGTCAGCTGGACGTTGTACTGCCCCTTGGTGGTATAGGTGTGCACCGGGTTGGCCTCGGTCGACGTCGCGCCGTCGCCGAAGTCCCACCCGTAGGTCACGTCGGTGCCCTCGGGGTCGTGCGATCCCTCACTGGAGAACGTGATCTCCAGCGGCGGCTGCCCGGACTCCGGCGACGCCGTGGCCTCGGCCACCGGCCTGCGGTTGCCCTGCGTGTGCTCGATGCGGTACAGCCCCGAGTCGGGGTTGTCGCGGCCGTAGCCGCCGCCCCACTCCAGCAGGTACATCGCGCCGTCCGGACCGAACCGCATGTCCATCGGGGCGAGCGTCTGCTGACTGGTGAGCCACGGGTCGATGTCGAGCAACGAACCCTGATCGTCGAGCGCGAACGTGAAGATCTTGTTCCGCGCCCACTCGTAGAAGAACGCCTTGCCGTCGTAGTACTCGGGGAACTTGACCTCCGACTCGAGGTTCGGGTCGAAGCGGTACACCGGACCCGCCATCGGGGCGGAGCCGCCGGTGCCCATGTCCGGGAACTCCGCGGACGCTCCGTAGCCGTACCAGACCTCCGCCTCCTGCGACGGCGGCAGCTCGGTCAGGCCGGTGTTGTTCGGCGAGTCGTTGACGGGATTGGCGCAGTCGAACTTCTCGCCGGACGTGCCGGTGGCGAAGTCGTAGTCGTTGTACGGGATGTTGTTGCCGATGCAGTACGGCCAGCCGTAGTTGCCCGGCTCGCGGATGATGTTCCACTCCACCTTGCCGTCGGGACCCCGGTCGGGGTTGGCCGTGCTGGAGTCGGGACCGTAGTCCGCGGCGTAGACCGTGCCGTCGGTGTCGACGGTGAACCGGAACGCGTTGCGGAAGCCCATCGCGTAGATCTCGGGCCTGGTCAGCTCCGTGCCCGGCGCGAAGAGGTTGCCCTCGGGGATCGTGTAGCCGCCCTCGGGCTCCGGGTGGATCCGCAGGATCTTGCCGCGCAGGTCGTTGGTGTTGGCCGACGTCTTCTGCGCGTCGAACAGGTCGCGGCCGTCCCGCTCGTCGATCGGCGTGTACCCGCTGGACTCGAACGGGTTGGTGTCGTCGCCGACGCCGATGTAGAGGTTCCCGTTCGGGCCGAACGTCAGGTAGCCGCCCGTGTGGCCGGGTTCCGACCGGCGTGACGCGGGGATGTCGAGCACCTTCACCTCGGACGCGGGGTCGATCGTGGTGCCCTGCACCGTGAACCGCGAGACCCGGTTGAGCTCCTCGGTGCCCGGCGGCGAGTAGTACAGGTAGACCCAGCCGTTGTCGGCGAAGGCGGGGTCGAAGGTGAGCCCGACGAGCCCGTCCTCCCCGCCCGAGTACACGGGCAGGTCCAGCGCCGTCGTCACCGCGCCGGTGGCGGGGTCGTAGACCCGCACCTGGCCGAGGATCTCGGTGTAGAACACCTTCCCGTCCGGCGTGACGTCCAGCGCCGTCGGCGCGCTCGTGTTGGTGTCGAGCGGCACCTTCTCGAACGCGGTGTCCACTGTGGCCGCACAGTCGGCCGCCACGACACCGGCGGCCGTGCGCACGCCGCCAAGGACGTGCTGGACGAACTCGGGCTCGCTGTAGGCGGCGGTCGGGTGACCCATGGCCGTGGCCCACACGCGGGCGGTGCCCACGTCGCGGCACCACGAGATCGGATGGTCGGCGCCCATGGCGTCGGGGCCCGGGTTGTAGGTCGACTCGTCGGCGCTCACCAGCACGTGCGCCTTGCCGCGGATGCTCTGGTCGAAGTTGTACCACTCCTCCGCGCGCTCCCAGCGCTCCGGGAGTCCCGCGGTCGACGGATGCTGCTCGTCGGCGACATAGGCGGTGCCCTGCAGCACGCCCGGCGAGTGCGATGGCATGTGCGCGCCCGCGTTCACCAGGTCGTCCCACCACGGGAATTCGCTCTCGATGCCCATGTCCGTGGCGTTGTGGATCGCGGCGATGCCGCCGCCGTTGTCCACATAGGTCTGGATGGCCTCGCGTTGCGCGTCGTTCTCCCAGACCATGCCCGAGGTCTGGAACATGATCACCACGTCGTACTCGGCGAGCGTGGCGTCGTTGAAGACGCTGGAGTCCTCCGTGTGCTCGATGGTGAAGTCGTGCTCCGCGGCGAGCTGTTCGAACATCGCGACGCCCGCGGGGATGGAGTCGTGCCGGTAGCCTGCGGTCTTGGTGAACAACAGTGCGTTGAACTCGGGTTCCTGCGCCTGCGCCGCCACCGCGGGGGCGAGCCCCGCGGCGACGAGCGCGCCGATCATCACAGCGCCGACCCGTGGCAAGAGCCTCGTGCGTCTGCTCATGGATTCCTCACGTATGGGGAAAGGGAAGAAGACACGGCGTGCCGGCGCCGTCGAGACAACTCAGGACTGCCGCGCTACCACCTCCCTCAGGAACGCCAGGCCGTCGAAGGCCAGCGCGTCCTGGCTCGGCGCCAGCGGCCGCCAGATCGAGGCGGCGGTGGCGATGCTCTGGTTGTGCGCGGTGAACGACTCGATGCACAGCGGCCCGTCGTAACCCGCGTCGTCGAGCGCGCCCAGCAGGGTGGGCCAGTCGAAGTGGTCGCGCCCCGGCGTTCCCCGGTCGTTGCCGCACACCTGCACGTGGGCGATGCGCCCTGCGGCACCTCTGATCGCCGCCGGGATGTCGGTCTCCTCGATGTTCTGGTGGTAGAAATCCAGCGCGACACCGCACGAGGGCAGGCCCTCGACGGCTTCGAGGGTCTGCGAGACGGTGTTGAGCAGGCTCGTCTCGTAGCGGTTGAGCGGCTCGACGCCCAGCACCACGCCCACAGCGGCCGCGTGCTCGGCGACGGGCGCGAGGTTGTCACGCAGCTGCGCGAGGCATTCGGCCCGCTCGTGGTCGGTCATCCGCCACGTGCGCCCCACGGAGGCGTAGGCGGGCCCGCACAGGGCGGGCGCACCGACCTCGGCAGCGATGTCCACGCACGCGCGCAGGTAGTCCTGCGTTGCCGCGACCGTCGCGGCGTCGGCGCGCACCAGCTCGCGGCCCGGTGGCATCACGAGCGCCACCGCGGCCCCGAGCCCGAGGTCCGCCAGCAACGTGGCGGCCTCGGCGGGCTTCCAGTCACCGAGGTTCTCGACGGGCAGCTCCAGCACGTCGAACCCGGCCTCCGCGACCTTGGGCGCGAGCACCGACAGCGACTCGTCAGTCAGCGGCGAGGTCCACACCCATGTGTTGACGCCCAGTGCGTGCATCGTCATGGTCACTGCCACCGCTGCGGGAACCCCGGCATCTCCTGGCAACCGCACAGGCCGTAGTGCAGGGGCGGCATGCCGGCGGTGAGGTACCGGTCGAGGTTCGAGTCGTCGATCACCGGCTGCGGCAGGATCCACTCACTGGGCACCTGCTCGCCTCGCAGGATCTTCAGCGCCGCGATCACCGGGGTCCGCCACTGGTAGGTCGGGTACGTCGGCGCGAGCGCCGTGAGGCCCTCGTCCTTCCACTTCTGCAGGAACTGCTGCTGGTCCTCACCCGAGATCGCGGGCGGCTCCATTCCGGCGTCCTCGAAGGCCTCCAGCACTGCGACGGCGGCGGTGCCGTCGTCCATCCAGATCCCGTCGATCTGGCCCTCTCGCTGGAGGTAGTCCGAAACGATGCTCTTGGCGGTCGCGCTGTCGTTCTCGGTGAACTCCGCGCCGACGACCTGGACGCCGCTGTCGGCGAACTCGCGCTCGGCGGCCGCCCAGCGGTGCTCCAGCACGTCAACGCCGGGCAGCACGCGCAGGCCGAGCACCTTGCCGCCCTCACCGACCTGCTCGGACAGGAACTCCGCCGCCGTGGCCCCGAAGGCGTAGCCGCCGATCGGGTGGATGAACGTCACCGGGCAGTCGGTGTTCACGCCGCGGTCGAACACGATCACGGGGATCCCGCTGTCGCACGCCGACTCGACCGCGGGTGTCAGTGTCGCGGTGGTGTTGGGCGAGACGATCAGCGCGTCGCAGTCCTGCGAGGTGAGTGAGGCGATGTCGCTGATCTGCTTGTCGTCCTTGGCCTCCGCGTCGAGCACGCGGAACTGCGCGATCTCGTCGTGCAGGTCCGCCTCGGCCTGCATCGTCTTGTAGCCCACCTGCCGCCACGGGTTGTCCACGGAGGCGTTGGAGAAGCAGATCTCGTAGGGACCGTCCTTTCTGTACTGGGCGGTGTCCACCATCTCCGGTTCGAGCGCCTGCTCCCACGGCCTGTCGGCGGGCCCCTCCGGGGTGGCGTCCCGCAGCGCGAGCTGGCGTTCGTACTCGGCCTGGTCGAAGAACTCCGACTGGCCCGTGCTCTCCCCCGGCGCCTGCGACGGTGCCGCACCGGGGTCGGCGGGCAGGTCGCTGGAACACGCCGAGAGGATCAGCGCACCCGCGGCCAGCACCACCGTGCAAGCCCTTTTCATGTGGACCTCCTTGTCCGGAAAGGAATCCGGCCGACCGAGGCGTAGGCCACGGCGGCGATGATGATCACGCCTTGCACGGCCGATTCGAGGCCGCCCGCGACGCCGAGCAGGTTGAGCAGGGAGAACAGTGCTTCGAGGGTGAGCGCGCCAGCCATGGCCGCGACCACGGAGCCGCGCCCTCCGCCGAGCACCACACCGCCGAGCACCACGGCGGTGATGACGCGGAACTCAAGGCCGTCGCCGACCTGTGCCGAGACCCCGGCGAACCCGCCGAGCAGGATCGCGGCGATCGCGGCGGAGACGCCGGAGAGCACGAAGGCGAGCGTGCGCAGCCGCTCCACCCGGCCACCGCCGAGCCGCACCGAGGTCTCGTTGTCCCCGATCGCGACGAGCATGCGTCCGGTGCCGCCCCGCATGAACAGCACCGCCGCCACCACGAGTGCGGCGAGCAGCAGCACCGACCACGGGACGGCTCCGAGCAGGGGCACCTCGAACCCTTCGCGGCCCACCACGCGGAAGGCCTCCGACAGCGCGCCGCGCGGCGAGCCGCCGGTCCACAGGAACACCGCGCCGTCGAGCACGAGCAGCATCCCCAGCGTCACGATGAACGAGGGCACGAGCAGCCGCGTGGTGATCAGCCCGTTGACCAGGCCGACGAGCGCACCGGTGACGAGCAGCAGCGGGATCACCCACACCGTCGCGCCCTCGTCGCCGTCGATCAGCCGCGCCGCGATCACCACCTCGGCGGTGACCAGCGAACCGACCGAAAGGTCGAAGCCACCGCTGACGATCACGAAGTACTGCCCGATCGCGAGGATCATCAGCGGTGCGGCTCGCTTGAGCAGAGCGAGGTAGCCGGCGGGCTCGCTGTAGGCGGGGCCTGCGAACGCGAGCGCGACGAGCAGCACGGCAAGCACCGCGAGCACGGGGCCGGTGCCGTCGGCGAGCCGGACGCGCCGGGACTTCCGGCTCGTGGGCAGTGTCTCTGTCATCGCAGCACACCCCGCCTCCGCGCGTAGAGGGCCACCGCGATGATCAGCACGGCGCCGCGGACGACGTCCTTGAAGAACGGCGTGACGCCGAGGTCGTCGAAGATCGTGTCGAGCGTGGCCAGGATCAGAACGCCGCCGATCGTGCCCGCGACACCGCCGCGGCCGCCCGCGAGCAGCGTGCCACCCAGCACCACGGCGGCGATCGACTCGAGGTCGTAGCCCGCGTCCACGCCCACCCACGGCGCCCCGGAGCCGAGCCTGCTGGCGAGGAAGAGCCCCGCCAGGCCCGCCGCGACGGCGCACAGCACATGGACCTTGATGATCGTCCGGTCGGTGCGGATGCCGGAGAACCGCGCGACCTCCTCGTCCCCGCCCACGGCGTAGACGTGGTATCCGCCCTTGGTACGCATGAGATACCACCACGCGAGGGCGGCGAGCGCGACCATCAGCAGTGCCGACACCGGGATCGGCCCGATCCGCGCGTAACCGAGGTGCTGGAAGGCGCGAGGCACCTCGCCCGCCGGACCGGAGTAAGCGCTTTCCAGGTAACCGCGGATGACGAGCGCGGTGCCAAGCGTGGCGATGAACGCGTTCACCTTGAGCTTGGTGATCACCAGCCCGTTGACGAGCCCCACCCCGGCAGCGCACGCGAGGGTCAGCAGCACGGCGGGCACGATCATCCCCGGATCGCCCGCCATCGTTTCGGCGCCGATCAGCGAACAAAGGCCGATCAGGTACGCCACCGACAGATCCAGCTTGCCGGTGAGGATCACCATCGTCTGTCCGATCGCGACCAGCCCCAGTGCGGTGCTGCGCGTGAGGATGTTGAGGATCCCGCCCTGGTCGAGCAGGACCCCACCCCGCACCCCGACGAGGATGCTGCCCGCGATGAGCAGCAGCACCAGAGCGAGGTAGACGACGACGGTGGGTTGCAGGACGCGCGAAAGGCGTTGCGCCGGACGCGTGGCCACGGCGGGAGCGGCCGCCATCATGCGGCCTCCAGTGCCCTGCGGGACACCCGCACCCGGTCGGCCTGCACGAGCGCGCCCCGCCAATCCTGGCTCATGCGGCCTCCACCGTTGCGTGCCCGGTGGCCAGGGTCATCACGGCCTCCTCGCTCGGGCCCGCGGGCAGCTCACCGGCGAGGCGACCCTCGTGCATCACGAGCACGCGGTCGCTCATGCCGATCAGCTCGGGCAGCTCCGAGGAGATCATCAGGATCGCCACGCCGCCGCGCGCGAGACCGCGCAGCAGGTCGTACACGGCCTTCTTGGCGCCGACGTCGATGCCGCGCGTGGGCTCGTCCACCACGAGCACGTGCGGTTCGACGGCGAGCCACTTGGCGAGCACCACCTTCTGCTGGTTGCCGCCGGAGAGGTAGCGCACCTCCTGGTCGGGACCGCGCGCCACGAGCGTCACCGAGCGCAGCAGCGCGGCGAGGTCGAGCGCGCCGAGCCCCCGGGCCCTGCCGAACGCCGCCCTGCGCACCAGCAGTGCGTTGTCCCGCACCGACTGCCGCAGCGCCAGGCCATCGCCCTTGCGATCCTCGGTGACGAACGCGATGCCGTGCCGGATCGCCGCGCGGGGCGAGCCGATGGTCACCGGCCTGCCATCCAGCTCCAGCGTTCCCGTGGTGAACGGGTCCACACCGCAGATCGCGCGCGCCACCGCGGAACGCCCGGCGCCCTGCAGCCCGGCGAGCCCGACGATCTCGCCCGCTCGCAACTCCAGGTCGATGCCGGCGAGGCGCGCGTTGCCGCCGCCGCGCACGGCGAGCCGGACAGCGCCGGTCTCCGGCTCGGCGGCCCGGTCGGGAAAGAGCGCGTCGAGCGGACGGCCCACCATGTGCCGCACCAACTGGTCGGGCGTGAGCTCCGCCGTGGCCTTCGAGGTGACCAGCTCGCCGTCCTTGAGCACCGTGATGCGCTGGCTGAGGTCGAACACCTCGCGCAGCCGGTGCGAGACGTAGAGGATCGCGATTCCCCTCTCCCGCAGGCGTTTCACGAGACCGTAGAGCAGCTCGACCTCGTGGTCGGCGAGCGCGGCGGTGGGCTCGTCCATCGCGAGCACGCGAGCGTCCGTCGACAGCGCCTTGACGATCTCCACCACCTGGCGCTGCGCCACCGCGAGCCTCCGGACGGGCGTGCGGGGCGAGATGCCGCGCTCCCCCAGCCCGTCCAGGAGCTCGGCGGTGTCGGCCTCCATGCGCCTGCGGTCGACCTGACCACGCCGAACGGGTTCGCGGCCGAGGTAGACGTTCTCCGCGACCGTGCGGTCGCCGAGCAGGTTGAACTCCTGGTGGACGATCGAGATCCCCGCCGCCTGCGCCTCCCGCGGTGACCCGAAGGCGACCTCCGACCCGCCCAACTCGACCGAACCTGCATCGGGCCGGTGCACTCCGGCGAGGATCTTCATCAGGGTCGACTTGCCCGCGCCGTTCTCGCCGACGAGCGCGTGCACCTCGCCGGGGCGCAGGTCGAGGTCGACATCGCGCAACACCGCGTTGCCGAGGAACTGCTTGCCGATGCCGCGCATGCGCACCAAGGGCGCCTCATCGGTGAGGCCGGTCACAACCATGCGCCCACCGTAGCGGAACTTTTGCCCGAATCAAGCAGAAGTTTGGACTAGTACGGCAAAATGACGTTCACACTGGGCTGAACGGTGCCGTGGCCGAATCGGGCGAAGCACCCGTTCGGAACTACCCAGAAGGCCCCGCTCACGGCTAGGAATTGAAGGGGAACACCGCGGGGAACGGGGGCTCACATGCACGGCAGGCGGCGGCTGGCCATCCTGCTCGCGTCGGTACTCGCGCTGGTGCTCGCCGGCTCGGGCGCGGCGACGGCGAAACAGCAGATCAAGCGCTACGTCGCACTCGGCGACTCCTACACCTCGGGGCCGCTGATCCCGCTGCAGCGGCTCGATCCGATCGGGTGCGCGCGCTCGACCAACAACTACCCGTCGATGGTCGCCAGGCAGCTCGGCGTCAAGCGGTTCACCGACGTGAGCTGCGGCGGCGCGGACACGACGCACATGACGCAGCCACAGGAGGTCACACTCGGGGTCAACGCACCACAGTTCGACGCGCTGCGGCCCGAGACCGACCTCGTGACGCTGGGCATCGGCGGCAACGACCACGGCGTGTTCGGCAACGTCGTGGGCGTCTGCCCGACCCTGCGCGCGTCCGATCCGGCCGGTGCGCCGTGCCAGGAGCACTTCACCGTGGACGGCGTCGACACGCTGAAGGCCGCGATCGCGGACACGGGCGAGCGGGTGTCCGAGGTGCTGGCCGGCATCCACGAGCGCTCGCCGCGGGCGACGGTCCTGGTGATCGGCTACCCACGCATCGCGCCGCCGAGCGGGACCTGCCCGGACGTGCTGCCGTTCGCCGACGGCGACTACGTGTGGCTGAACGACATCGAGGAGACCCTCAACGCAGCACTCGCGAAGGCGGTCGCCGAGGACGGCCGCTCGACCTTTGTCGACATGTACCCGGCCTCGCTCGGGCACGACGCGTGCGCCGGAGCCGACGCGTGGATACAGGGCAAGGACACCGACGTGCTCGCCGCCGCCTCGTACCACCCACGCCGCTCGGGCATGGCGGGTGTAGCCAAGGAGATCATCGGCGCCCTCCAGCACGCCGCCTGAACTGCCCCCAAGGCCACCTTTGTTGCGTTGAGCGCAACAAAGGTGGCCTTGGGGAGCGTCACACGGGGCGGCGGTGGCCGCGGAGGACCGTGTCGTGCATGGTGCCCCCGTGGCCTGCTGGGGCCGGGCGGGTTCTCGATTCGGCGACGGCGACGGTCCAGACGTCCGGGTCGAGCACGGCCGCGACCTCATCGGCGGTGAAATGCGTCGAGGCGATGCTCGGATCGCCGTGGTGGTGCCCGACCACGAGCAGCGTGCCGCCGGGAGCCACCAGGCCCGCCAGCGTGCGGACCAGCTCGTCCTGTGACCCGGCCGCGTGCACGTAATGCGTCGTGACGAGGTCGAACCGCTCCGGAGGAGCCCACTCCGTCAGATCGGCGCGCACCCACTCGATCCGCCCCGCGACCTCCTCAGCCGCGTCGGCGGCGTGCCGGCGCGCGCGGTCCAGCGCGGCCTCGGCGATGTCCACCGCCGTGACCCGCCAGCCGCGCGCGGCCAACCAGATCGCGTCGGCTCCCGCGCCACAGCCCGCGTCCAGCGCCGTGCCAGGCGGCAGCTCGGCGACCTCGGCCACCAGCTGCGGGTTGGGCCGACCGCCGCCGTGCCCACCGTGGCCGTGGTAGCGCTCCTCCCAGAACGCCCTGTCGAACTCCTCGCCTGTGCCGGTCATCCCGAAACCACCTCCGAGACGACCATGCACCCGAACAGAGCCGGAACGCAAACCACTTTGCCGAATCGGCAAATCAGGACGGCAGGGCCTCCAGGCGAGCCGTGATGCGCTCGATGTCGGCGGCCGCCGTGTCGCGGCGCACGCGGATCTTGTCCACGACCTCGGCGGGAGCCTTGTCGAGGAACGCCTGGTTGCCGAGCTTGCCCTCGGTCTGCCTGAGCTCCTTCTCCGCCACGGCGAGGTCCTTCTCCAGGCGCTTGCGCTCGGCGGCGACGTCGATCGTGCCCGAGGTGTCCACCTCGACAGTCGCCGCGCCGCTCGCGAGTGAGACCTCCAACGACGCCGTCGCCGCGAAGTCGTCCCCCGGGGCACCGAGGCGGGCCAGCGAGCGGATCGCCTCCTCGTGCCCGGCCAGCGCGGCGAAACCGGGGCCCGAGAGCCGGGTGGTGACGCGCTGCCCCGGCTTGAGGCCCTGGTCGGAGCGGAACCGGCGGATCTCGGTCACGAGCTTCTGCACGTCGGTGATGCGTGCGTCGGCCGTGGCGTCGGCGACGGGCAGCGCGTCCGCGCTCGGCCACTGCGCGACGACGAGCGACTCTCCCTCGCCGCCGGTGAGCGTGGTCCACAGGCGTTCCGTGATGAACGGGATGAACGGGTGCAGCAGCCGCAGCACGGTGTCCAGCGCGTGCCCGAGCACCGCACGCGTGCCCTCGGCCTTGTCGCCGGAGAACTGGACCTTCGCCAGCTCCAGGTACCAGTCGCACAGCTCGTCCCACGTGAAGTGGTAGAGCGCGTTGGTGGCCTTGGCGAACTGGAAGTCCTCCAGCAGCTCGTCCACTTCGGACACCACGGCGGCGAGCCTGCCGAGGATCCAGCGGTCGGCCTCGGTGAGGTCCTCGGCGGCGGGCAGCGGGGTGGCCACGGTGGCGCCGTTCATGATCGCGAACCGCGTTGCGTTCCACAGCTTCGTGCAGAAGTTGCGCGAACCGGCGGCCCACTCCTCCGCCAGTGCCATGTCGGCGCCCGGGTTGGCGCCCCTCGCGAGCGTGAAGCGCGTGGCGTCGGCACCGAAGCGGTCCATCCAGTCGAGCGGGTCGATCACGTTGCCGCGCGACTTCGACATCTTCTTGCCGTTCGCGTCGCGGATGAGCCCGTGCAGGTAGATGTGGTCAAAGGGCTGGACCTCGTCCATCGCGTACAGGCCGAACATCATCATCCTGGCGACCCAGAAGAAGAGGATGTCGTAGCCGGTCGACAGGACGCTGGTCGGATAGAACTTCGCCAGGTCGGCGGACTGCTCCGGCCAGCCCATCGTCGAGAACGGCCACAGGCCGGACGAGAACCACGTGTCCAGCACGTCGGGGTCCTGGTGCCAGCCCTCGCCCGACGGCGGCTGCTCGTCGGGGCCGACGCACACGGTCTCGCCGTCGGGGCCGTACCAGACCGGAATCCGGTGCCCCCACCACAGCTGGCGCGAGATCGTCCAGTCGTGCATGTTGTCGACCCAGTCGAAGTAGCGCTTGGCCAGCTCCGGGGGGTGGACCTTGGTGCGGCCATCGCGCACGGCGTCGCCCGCGGCGCGGGCCAGCGGCTCGACCTTGACCCACCACTGCAGCGACAGCCTCGGCTCCACCACCGTGTCGCAGCGGGAGCAGTGCCCGACGGCGTGCACGTACGGCCGCTTCTCCGCGACGATCCGGCCCTGCTCACGCAGCGCGGCGACCACGGCGGGGCGCGCCTCGAACCGGTCCATGCCCTCGAACGGGCCGTGCGCGGTGATCACCGCGCGTTCATCCATGATGGACAGCATCGGCAGGTCGTGGCGCCTGCCGATCTCGAAGTCGTTGGGGTCGTGCGCCGGCGTCACCTTCACGGCGCCGGTGCCGAACTCGGGGTCGACGTGCTTGTCGGCCACGATCGGGATCCGGCGGCCGGTGAGCGGCAGCTCCACCTCGGTGCCCACCAGGTGCGCGTAGCGCTCGTCGTCGGGGTGCACCGCGACGGCCGTGTCGCCGAGCATCGTCTCCGCACGCGTGGTGGCCACCACGATCGCGGCGTCTGCGTCGCCGTAGCGGATCGAGACGAGCTCGCCGTCGTCGTCGGAGTGGTCGACCTCGATGTCCGACAGCGCCGTGTGGCAACGCGGGCACCAGTTGATGATGCGCTCGGCGCGGTAGATCAGGCCGTCGTCGTAGAGCTTCTTGAACATCGTCTGGACGGCGCGCGAGAGCGTCTCGTCCATCGTGAACCGCTCGCGCGACCAGTCGACACCGTCGCCGAGCCTGCGCATCTGGTCGAGGATCTTGCCGCCGTACTCGGCCTTCCACTCCCAGACGCGCTCGACGAAACGCTCCCGGCCGAGGTCGTGCCGGGAGACGCCCTCGTTGGCGAGCTGCCGCTCGACGACGTTCTGGGTGGCGATGCCCGCGTGGTCCATGCCGGGCAGCCACAGCACCTCGTAGCCCTGCATCCGGCGACGGCGCGTGAGCGCGTCCATCACGGTGTGGTTCAGCGCGTGGCCCATGTGCAGGCTGCCGGTGACGTTCGGCGGGGGTAGCACGATCGTGAACGGCGGCTTGTCCGACGACGCGTCGGCGGTGAAGTAGCCCGCGTCTACCCAGCGCTGGTACAGGGCGGCCTCTTCGTCGGCCGGGTTCCAGGCGTTGGGCAGGTCGGTCTGCTGCTGGGGCGTCTTCTCCGTCACAACCAGTCAGTCTACGAACCGCCGTTTTCCGCTCGTCACCGACGCCCGGGCCCGCCCATGATGGCCGCGTGGCCGAGGTCACCCCGGACGTCCCGGACCGGCCGTCGCTCGACGGTCTCGACGTGCGGTGGGCCGCTGGGCGCCTACCGCTTCACCCCGCCCGGCACGCGGGCCGGGGTCTTCTCGATCGGCACCCCGCCACCCACGGTGAGCGGCTCACTGCACATCGGCCACGCCTTCTCCTGCACCCACACCGACATCGTGGCCCGCTTCCAGCGCATGCGCGGCGGGCACGTCTGCTACCTGATGGGCGAGGTCGCACTCGGGGTGTGATCAAGCAGACAGCCTCGGGCGACGGCGCCGAGGGCCCCGTCGGCTGAGAATGGCGGACGTGGCACGACACGCACCGGAGCACGACGTCGACGAGAACCAGCTGGAAGTCGGCAAACCCAAGGAGTGGGCAGCGGGCCTGCCCGGTGTGGCGGTGTCGCTGCGCCGGGGCTTCGAGCAGATGGGCGCCGGACGGACCGTCCGCACGCTCCGCCTGCTGAACCAGCGCGAGGGCTACGACTGCCCCGGCTGCGCGTGGCCGGAGCCGAGGGAGTCCGACGGCGAGCACCGCAAGTTCGCCGAGTTCTGCGAGAACGGCGCCAAGGCCGTCGCCGAGGAGGCGACCAAGCGCAGGGTGGGTCCCGAGTTCTTCGCGACCCACTCGATCGCCGACCTCGCGGACAAGAGCGACTACTGGCTCGGCCAGCAGGGCCGCCTGACGCAGCCGATGGTGCTGCGCGAGGGCGCCACGCACTACGAGCCGATCTCGTGGGACGACGCGTTCGCGCTGACAGCCGAGAAGCTGCGAGGCCTGGCCGATCCGAACGAGGCGATCTTCTACACCTCCGGGCGCACGAGCAACGAGGCGGCGTTCCTCTACCAGCTGCTGGTGCGTTCGTTCGGCACCAACAACCTGCCCGACTGCAGCAACATGTGCCACGAGTCGTCGGGCGCGGCGCTGTCGGCGTCGACGGGCATCGGCAAGGGCACGGTGTCGCTGGCCGACATTCATGAGGCCGACCTGATCGTCGTGATCGGACAGAACCCCGGCACCAACCACCCGAGGATGCTCTCGGCGCTGGAGCGGGCGAAGGCCAAGGGCGCCAAGGTGATCGCGGTGAACCCGTTGCCGGAAGCCGGGCTGCTGCGGTTCAAGAACCCGCAGAACGTGCGCGGCGTCGTCGGCAAGGGCAGCCCGCTGGCCGACGAGTTCTGCCAGATCCGCCTCGGCGGCGACCTCGCGCTGTTCCAGGCGATCGGAAACCTGTTGCTGCGGTGGGAGGACGCGGCGCCCGGCACGGTACTCGACACCGGCTTCATCGAGAAGTCCACGCACGACTTCGCCGACTACGCCAAGCAGGTGCGCGCCCTCGACTGGGCCGAGGTCGACCGCGCGACCGGGCTCGCGCGCGAGCAGATCGCGAAGGTCGCCGGCATGATCGCCGAGTCGGAGCGCACGGTCTACTGCTGGGCGATGGGCCTGACGCAGCACAAGCACGCCGTGCCCACCATCCAGGAGGTCGCGAACCTCGCGCTGCTGCGCGGCATGGTCGGCAAGCCGGGCGCGGGCCTGTGCCCCGTGCGCGGGCACTCGAACGTCCAGGGCGACCGCACGATGGGCATCTGGGAGAAGATGCCCGAACCGTTCCTCGCGGCGCTGGAGACGGAGTTCGGCATCCCCGTGCCCCGGCAGCACGGCTTCGACGTCGTGGACTCCATCCGCGCGATGCGCGACGGACAGGGCAAGGTGTTCTTCGCCGTGGGTGGCAACTTCGCCTCGGCGACCCCGGACACCGAGCTGACCGAGCGGGCGCTGCGCTCGTGCGAGCTGACCGTGCACGTGTCGACCAAGCTCAACCGATCGCACGTGGTGCACGGCCGCACGGCGCTCATCCTGCCGACCCTGGGCCGCACCGAGCGGGACGTGCAGGCGGGCGGCGAGCAGTTCGTGACGGTGGAGGACTCGATGTCGGCGGTGCACGCCTCGCGGGGTCGGCTGGCGCCCGCGAGCGAGCACCTGCTCTCCGAGGTCGCGATCCTGTGCCGGCTCGCACGGGCGCTGTTCGGCGAGGAGCACCCGGTGCCGTGGCGCGAGTTCGAGCGCGACTACGACGCGATCCGCGACCGCATCGCGCGCGTGGTGCCCGGCTGCGAGGACTACAACGCGCGGGTGCGTGAGCCGGACGGGTTCGTGCTGCCCAACCCGCCGCGAGACTCCCGCGAGTTCACCGGAACCCTGACGGGCAAGGCGATGTTCGGGGTGAACGAGCTGGAGTACCCCACCGTGGGCGAGGGCAGGCTGCTGCTGCAGACGCTGCGCAGCCACGACCAGTACAACACCACGATCTACGGCCTCTCCGACCGCTACCGCGGCGTGGAGGACGGGCGGCGTGTGGTGTTCGTGAACCCGGCCGACCTCACCGACCTCGGGATCGCGGACGGCGAGCTGGTGGACCTGGTGTCCGAGTGGTCGGACGGCGACCGCAGGGCCGAGCGGTTCCGCGTCGTGGGCTACCCGACCGCACGGGGCTGCGCCGCGGCGTACTTCCCCGAGGCGAACGCGCTGGTGCCACTGGACTCCGTGGCGAGGACGTCCAACACACCGGCGTCGAAGGCGATCGTGGTCCGGCTCGAACGCGCCTGACCGCCGCCTGACCCAAAGCAGTGAAGGCCACCTTCACTGCGTTGAACGCAGTGAAGGTGGCCTTCACTGCGGTTGGCCGGGGCTACGTGTTGGGGGTCGTGAGGATCGTCGGGACGAACAGGGCGACCATCACCGCCGCCGTCATCTCCTCGACGGCCTTGCGCATGGCCTCGCCGGCCCAGTTGCCCTCGGCGATCTCCTTGGCCCTGCGCTCGACCAGACCGGGATCGTCGCTCTCTACGACGCGAGTGACCACGCCCATGCCGGTGAGCAGCGCGATCAGCGCGCCGGTGCGCTCACCCGGGTCCTCCCCGTGAACGAGCACACGGTCGAGCTCGGCCCGCGTCCGCTCCTCGTCCCGGGAGTCCTCGGCGGGCCAGCGCGTGACAGGAAAGAGCTTGAGGATCCTGCCTTCCTCGCGGCGAAGGATGCCCCGCTCGGCGAGCCCTGCGAGCAGACGCTCGGACAGTCCCTGGCCCGTCAGCGGGCCGATCGCGTCCTTCGGCTTCCGGCCCTCCATTGTGGACAGCGTCGCGAGCGCGCCGTCGAGCACGCCATGCCCGGCCGGTGAGTCGTCCCTGACCGCGAGCCTGCCCGCCTTGCCGTCGTCGGACTCGGGGGTGACGTCGACCCGGCCCAGCATCGCCAGCTCGATCAGCAGCGCCCCGGCCAGTGAGTACTCCAGGTTGTGCACCCCGGAGACCGGCTTGCCCTCGGTGTCGTCGAACACCAGCAGGAGCAGGTCCTCAGCGATCAGCATTCCCCGAGCCTAGAGGCCGTGGACGACGTTCGCAGGAGAACCGCTACTTCGCGAAGATCTGCGACTCGTCGGCGAAAGCCTTGAACTCCAGCGCGTTACCCGCCGGGTCGAGCAGGAACATCGTCCACTGCTCCCCCGGCTCGCCCGCGAAGCGCTGGTACGGCTCGATGACGAACTCGGTGCCCGCCGCCCGCAGCCGCTCGGCCAGCTCGTGGAAGCCGTCGACCGGCAGGATCAGCCCGAAGTGGGGAACGGGAACCGCGTGGCCGTCGACCGGGTTGTGCCCCGCGGTCGGCTTGTGCCCCGGCACCACGTGGGTCACCACCTGGTGGCCGTGGACGTTCCAGTCCACCCACGCCGTGTCGGAGCGGCCCTCGGGAAACCCGAGCACGCCACCGTAGAAGTCGCGGGCCTTACCCAGGTCGTCGACGGGAATGGCGAGGTGGAAGGCGGGGCGGTTCGAGCTCATGCCGCCTAGCCTACTGCCGTCCAGTACAGCGCCTTGGCGACCTGCGAGTACAACCCCTTCGGGTGACCGCGGAACAGCGGCTCCGTGCCGAAGAGCACCGTGCGCGCACCCGCACCGGCGACCCCGGACACCACCGACGCCTCACCCGCCGCCTGGGCCGGGCCGCGGTCGGCGGACCCGGGCAGCCAGTGCCCCGCCACGAGCGGGCCGTCCTCGGCGTACCGCTGCTCGGCGACCACGCCGGAACCCAGGTCCGTGAACCACAACGGCGAGTACACGAACGAATGGGCAGGCGAGCCCGCGCCGGTGACGCCCTCGCCGCCCGACACGGCGACCACACCGTTGGCATCGGAGCGGCCCCTGACCGCGGTGACGGGAAGCAACCCGGCCTCGGCGTTGAACGTCGCACCCGTCGAGCCCCTGGTCACCACACCGCCGTCGGTGAGGAACGCGGCGAGCCGCTGCCTCGCCTCGCCGGTCAGCTGCGAGTAGGAGAGCCCCGCCGACACGAACAGCGTGTCCACCCCGGCGAGGTCGAAGCCGTCGTTGAGCGCCCGCGTCGAGAGGGGCCGCACGTCGAAACCCAGCTCCCGCAGCACGAACAGCTCATCGGCCGACACGGCCGCGGCGATCACCGGTTTGCGCAGCACCGGCCCGCGCTCGCCCGAGGGCGCACGGGTGAACCGCACGCCGAAGCGCTCGGCCGCCGTCTCGGCCTGCCGCCGCGCGGACGCGGGCACCACGACGGTGCCGTCGTCCTGCCGGTGCGCCGTGACCCCCTGTCCGGCGAGGAAGTTCACCGCCTGCACGTCCTTGCCGTCGGCCACGGCGAGCGCGAGGTCCCTGCCGCGCGGGACGTCGATACCACCCGTCGGCGACGCCACCGACACCGGCGTGGTCCGCACCTTCGGCGCCTGCTCGCGCGAGACGTCCACCGTGGCGCCCCAGAGCAGCCCGAGGCTCCAGCCGGAGATGTCGTACATCCTTGGCACGTCGGCGGAGATGTCCTTGCCCTCGGCGAGGATCACGTTGGCGAGCCCGCGCTTGGGCTGGTGCATGTCGACCACGTAGGAGCCGGCCGGATAGGTCCGGCCCGCGAGCCGGAACGGGTGCAGGGCACGGGTCACGCGCACGTCGTTGGCGATCAGATGGTCCACGAGCCGCGCGGCGGCGGGCGCCGAGCGCTGCGCGTCGCCGGCGGGGATGACGTAGGCGCGGGGGAACTCGGCCGAGTAGCGGTCCTCCTCGCCGAATCCGGGCACATAGCCGTCCGGGATCTCCCGCTGCGGCTCACCGGCCCAGCCGCGGCGGAACATCTCGATCTGGTCGGCGATCAGCTCGCGCCGGTTGTCCTCGGCGTAGGCGATGCCCGCGGTGATCGTGGTGGCGGCGACGTCGGTGTTGATGCCCGAGCGGCGGCGCAGCTCCTCGACCGGCAGCTGATCGTACTCGCCACGGTTGACCCGCAGCGGCACCTCGACCGTGTGCCCGATGGCGCCGTGGTAGATCGCGTACATGGGGGTGAAGATCGGCGGCCAGTCGTCCCACTCGCCAGGCGGGTAGTCGCGGAAGGGGATGTCGGCGCGGGCGGTCTCGGGGTGCCCGAGCCCGGCGATGGCCTTCTCCATGCCGAGTGCGTTCTCGTAGGCGTGCTTGAGGTACAGGTCGTACTCGTAGTTCTGGCCGTGCGGCGGGGTTCCCGGCTCGATCAGCGTGGTGCCGGTGTAGCCGTGTTCGTCGAGCATCACCAGCGGCTGCGTGCCGATCACCACGTCGCGCACCGCCCTCGACTCCGGCTGGGTCGACGTGATGTGGTCGCGGTTGACGTCGAACCCGGCCGCGTTGGCCCTCGTGCCCGCCACGCGGCCGTCGGGGTTGTTGGTGACGGTGAAGTAGATCCGGGTGCTCTGCAACATCCGCACCTCGGCGGGGTCGGTGGTGGTCGCGAGGTCCTCGATCACGCGCATGGCGCCGTCGGTGCCCTCCCACTCGTCGCCGTGGATGTTCGCGTTGATCCACACCGGCGCCTTGTAGCCCGCGGCGAGCCCGCGGTCGCGCGCCGCCGCGCGGGGATCGTTCTCGATGAGCTCACGCCAATGGTCCTGCTGCCGCGCCTGCGCAGGCGTCTCGGGTGCTGTCACCGTCACCAGGTACAGGTCGCGCCCGAGCGTGCTCTGCCCGATGACCTCGGCTGAAACCCGGTCGCTTCGGTCCTGCAGGTCGTTGAGCCTCGGCGCGATCGCGTGGTAGGGCAGCAGCCCGAGCTTGATGGCCTTGTCGGCCGGTTCCTCGGGGAAGACCCGCAGCTCGGTCTGCCGCGGATAGCCCTGCCGGCCGCCGCCTCGGCGGTTCTCGTCCTCGGCGGCGACCAGCGCGCGTGCTGGCACGGCGGTCGCCGCGGCCGTGCTGCGCTCGGCGCCGTTGCCGGGATCCCGGTGCGCCGAGGGGGTCTGCGCCTGCGCGGGGACGGTCAGCACCGGCAGCACCAGCGCCAGCAGGACCACGAGCACAGCTCGACGAACCGAACGCGGTGCGACCACACCAACCTCCCCAGCCCCAGGCAACGCCCGCTAGTCTTTCCGCTCGCTAACGAGTTGGCAAGACGCGGAACGTAACCGGCTGGTAAAGCGTGGTCTCAACCGCCGAAGAGCTGCACGACCTTCCTGATCAGCTCGTAGAGGCCGTAGGCGAAGGGCAGGCCGACCCACAACCACACGAGGACCAGCAACGGCGTCCGTCGCGCGGGCCGGGACTCGGGTGTCTCGCTCACCGGGCCTCCTTCTCCGAGCCGACCGCCTGCTCGGCGGAGGGCTCGTGGAACTTCGGGTGGACGGGCCGCACCAGCTCGTTGGCGATGAAGCCGACGATCAGCAGGCCCATCATGATGAACAGCGACGTCGAGTAGAGGGCGGGTCCCTGTTTGCCCGCCGCCTCCTGGCTGTCGGCGATCGCGTTGACGATCAGCGGGCCAAGCACGCCCGCCGCCGACCACGCGGTGAGCAGCCTGCCGTGGATAGCGCCGACCTGATAGGTGCCGAACAGGTCCTTGAGGTACGCGGGCACCGTCGCGAACCCGCCGCCGTAGAACGACAGGATCACCATGGCGCACAACACGAACACGAGCTTCGAGGTGTTGGTGGTGAGCGCGATGACGAGGTACAGCAGCGCGCCGACCCCGAGGTAGAGGCGGTAGATGTTCTTCCGCCCGACGATGTCCGATGTGGACGACCAGACGAACCGGCCGAGCATGTTGGTCAGCGACAGCAGCCCCACGAACCCGGCCGCGGAGGCGGCACCGACCGGCGTGGACGTCTCGCGGAAGAACTCCGTGATCATCGGCGAGGCCTTCTCCAGGATGCCGATGCCCGCGGTGACGTTGAAGCACAGGATCACCCACAGCAGCCAGAACTGCGGGGTCCTGATCGCGTTGCGCGCGGAGACGTGTGCCGTGGTGATCATCTTGCCGGCGGTGCCGTCTCCGGGATTCCAGCCCGCCGGCTTCCAGCCCTCGGCGGGCACGCGGACCAGCAGCACGCCCATCGACATGAAGACGAGGTACACAAGGCCGTGCACGAGGAACGCGGTGGCGATGCCGCTCGTGGTCCCGCCGAAGGACTCCAGCATCTGGCTCGACCACGGCGAGGCGATCAGGGCACCGCCTCCGAAGCCCATGATGGCGATGCCGGTGGCCATGCCCGGCCGGTCGGGAAACCATTTGATGAGGGTCGACACCGGTGAGATGTAGCCGATGCCGAGCCCGATCCCGCCGATGACGCCGTAGCCGAGCACCACGAGCCAGTACTGCGAGAGCGCCACACCCAGCGCCGAGACGAGGAAGCCGGAGCAGAAGCACGTCATCGACACGAACATCGCCCAGCGCGGCCCGTTGCGCTCCACGAGCGTGCCGCCGAACGCGGCCGAGAGCCCGAGCATCACGATGCCGAGCTGGAACGGAAGGGCACTCTCGGTGCCACTGAGCCCGAGGGCCTCCTCCAGCGGCGGTTTGAACACACTCCAGGCGTAGACCTGCCCGATCGCCAGGTGTACGGAGAGGGCGGCCGGGGGAACCAGCCACCGGCTCCAGTTCGCTGGTGCGATGCTGTGAGAACGGTCCAGGAAACCGAGTGCCACTCCGGCACCTCCGTACACTGAATACTGTCGAAAGTATGCGAAGACTTCGCTAGCCGAGAATGTATTACACGAAGTGGACGCTCGCAGCAAAGGGCTGTCGAACGTCGGTGGGGAGTGAGGTCCTATGGGCAGAGTGACGGTACGCAGACCGGTACGCAAGCTCACCGCCGACGGGCAACGGCGCAGGCCGGACGCGCTGGCCGCGGAAGAGCCCCTCGAGCTGCGGGTCTCCGGCAAACCGCTCGCGGTGACCATGCGCACACCCGGACACGACGTGGAGCTCGCCCACGGCTTCCTGCTCTCCGAGGGCGTCATCGGCTCGCGCGAGGACATCGCCACCGCCCGCTACTGCGACAGCGTCGACGACACCGGCCGCAACACCTACAACGTGCTCGACCTCGCGCTCGCCGAGGGCGTGCCGGAGCCGGACACGGGCGTCGAGCGCAACTTCTACACGACGTCCTCGTGCGGGGTGTGCGGCAAGGCCGCGCTCGACGCCGTCAAGCTGCGCACCCGGTTCGACCCGTCCGGCTCGCCGTTCACGGTCAGCACGACCGTGCTGGCAGGCCTGCCCGACGCCCTGCGCGAACGGCAGCGGGTGTTCGCCGCGACCGGCGGCCTGCACGCGGCCGGGCTGTTCACCTCCGAAGGGCGGCTGCTGGCCGTGCGGGAGGACGTGGGCAGGCACAACGCCGTCGACAAGGTACTCGGCTGGGCACTGCTCGAAGGGCGCATCCCGCTGTCCGACTGCGGCCTGCTGGTCTCCGGGAGGGCTTCCTTCGAGCTGGTTCAGAAGGCGGCGATGGCGGGTATGCCCATGCTCGCCGCGGTGTCGGCTCCGTCGTCGCTCGCCGTGGAACTCGCCGAGGAGAACGGCATGACCCTCGTCGGTTTCCTGCGCGGCGAGAGCATGAACCTCTACACCGGGGAAAAGAGGATCATGGAAGGCTGAGGACGGCGAGCTGGAGGGAGGACGTGTGCCGGCAGGGCGAGACGGTGCGGCTCGCGGGCCGAGCAGGCGGGCGGTCCTGCTGGCCGGTGTGGCTTCCGGTGTGGGAGCCGCCGCGGCGATCACGACCGGTGTCCTCAGCGAGTCGTCCTCCACCCCCGCTTCGGCGCTGCGCCGCTCGGCGAGCTCGTCGTTCCCCGCCGTCCTCTCCGGTCCCGGTGCCACCGTGGCCGACCGCGTGTACTCGCACGCTCGGGGCCGCCACGTCGACCTCGTGCTCGTGCTGCCGACCCGGAAACCGCCGCCAGGGCTGCCCATGTCGGTGCTGCTGCACGGGCGCAACGGCTCCGCCCGCAACGCGGCTCCGCCGGGCCTCGCCCACCGGCTCGGCAGGGACATCTCCAACGGCAGGGTGCCGCCGTTCGGGTTCGTCGCCGTGGACGGGGGCAACAGCTACTGGCACGAGCACCACCCCGGCGACGACCCGCTGGCCATGCTGCTCGACGAGATACCCGGCTGGCTGCGCGAGCGTGGCCTCGGCGACGCGAAGGGCAAGCCGTTCGCCGTCACCGGCACCTCGATGGGCGGCTTCGGCGCGTTCGTCTACGCCCGGCGGCGCAACGAGCGGCACGACCCGGTCGACGCCATCACGGCGATCTCCCCCGCGTTGATCACGTCGTGGAGGCAGATGCGCAAGCGCAAGGCCTTCGCCGACGAGGCGGAGTGGGCGTCGCTGGACCCGTTGCGCCACATCGGCGCCACCCGGGGCACCCCGACCGCCGTGTGGTGCGGCGAGCAGGACCCGTTCATCAAGGGCGTGCGGCAGTTCATCCGGCGGGCCAGGCCCGAGCTGGCGCACACCGCGCCGGGCGGACACAACGGGAAGTTCTTCCGGAGCACGGTGCCGAGCCTGGTCCACTTCCTCGGCCGGCACGCGCCGCGCCTGCGGATGGATTAGCTCGCGGCTGAGGCCGCCCTGCGAGCGCCATCGTCAGACACGGCCTAGGGCAAGCGAAGGTAGACCCTCGTGATGGTGCCGCTGTCGGTGCGGTACGTGCGCACCAGGTCGGCGATGTGGTTGACCAGGAGCAGGCCGCGGCCGCCGACCTGGCTCAGCGGCACCGGGCGGCGTCCCGCCAGCGGATCGGCGAGCTGACCCGAGTCCTCGACCTCGCACACGAGGTGGCCGCCTTCGGCCCACAGCCGCAGCTCGCCGCCGCCCCCGCCGTGCTGCACACTGTTGCCGGTCAGCTCACCCACGGCCAGCACGAGGTCCTGTAGCCGCTCCCCCGGCAGCCCGGCGTCGGCGGCGAAGTCGAACGCGAAATGCCGGACCCTGGCCAGCTCACTGACGGTGAAGGTCATCGCGGCCGCGGCGGGCGACGGCGACAGCGGGGCGTTGTACGTCGCCACGATGTCGTCGGGCGAGTAGCGCTCGCTGACGGTCTGCCCGATGTCGTCGATCAGCAGCGGGTGGGTGGCCTCCGCGTCGGCCAGCACCGACGCCGCCAGGCTCGTCGTGTCGTACGGGCACAGGATGGTGGCCTCCCGGCCCGCGAAAGCGGCGTTGATCAATGCCTCGTGCTGGGCACAGGCCGGGTACTCGTCCTCGCTGCGGCCGGCCCAGATCGGCTCGCCGATGATGCGCACCGGGCCGGGGTGGGCGTCGGCGAACGCACGCAGCACACCAGGGATGATCCGGCCCGGATTGCGCCCCGCGTCGCCCATGTCGATCAGCAGGACCTCGCCCGCGGCATCGCCCAGCGCGTCCTCGATCCGGGCCAGGTTCCGCCCGGGAACCGCCACCGCAACGGGCTCGCCCCCAGCGAGGCCGTCGAGCACGAACGGGACGGTGCCGGCCAGATACGTCGACTCGTCGCGATAGAAGAGCGCCGGATGGATGAACGCACCGGCGTCCATGTCGCGTATCGTCGTCACAACCTGCGGTCCTCTTCGTTCGACGCGCTTCCCTGCTGGTTAGCGATAGCCACCGACGACCCGCGCGAAACCAGTTCAGAGGATACGGCCGACAAAGCCGAGGAGCCAGAAAGCAACAGCCGTCGCCAGCGCGGTCACCGCCGACCAGCCCACCACCTGCCGGTCGCTGTCGGCGGAGGAGGCCCGCCAGCAGGCGAAAGCCGCCGCCCCGAACGGGGCCAACGGCAACAGCGGCAGCGGCGACAACCGCGTCAAGGTGGCCGCGACGCACACCGCGGCCAGCACCCCGAGCACGATCAGCGTCGCCCGCTGCACGCGGGGGCGCCGCAGGCGCAGCACGGCCACGAGCCGTTCGGCCACGTCCCCGAACTCGCGCACGCCGTGAGACGGCTGCCCGCCGGGACCCGGAAGCGGTGACGAACTCATCGGACGCGGTCAGCCGGGCTCAGGCCGACTTCTCGCCGCGCTCGCTGCGCTGCCTTCGCGACGGCTGCCGCGACACGATGGTGGGGTTCACGTTCTCGCGCACCGTCTGCTCGGTGATCACGACCTTCGCCACGTCGTCGCGGCTCGGGATGTCGTACATCACCGGCTGCAGCACTTCCTCCATGATCGCGCGGAGGCCACGGGCGCCGGTGCCCCTGAGCAGGGCCTGGTCGGCGATGGCCTCGAGCGCGGTCTTGGTGAACTCGAGCTCGACGTTGTCCATCTCGAAGAGCTTCTTGTACTGCTTGATCAGCGCGTTGCGCGGCTCGGTGAGGATCTTCACCAGCGACGGCTTGTCGAGGTTCGTCACGCTCGCGACCACGGGCAGACGCCCGATGAACTCGGGGATCAGCCCGTACTTGATGAGGTCCTCCGGCATGGTGTCGGAGAAGACGTCGCTCTCCTCGATCTCACGCTTGGTGCGGATCTCCGCGCCGAAGCCGAGGCCACGCTTGCCGATGCGGTCGTTGATGATCTTCTCGAGGCCCGCGAACGCACCCGCCACGATGAACAGCACGTTCGTGGTGTCGATCTGGATGAACTCCTGGTGCGGGTGCTTGCGGCCGCCCTGCGGCGGCACCGACGCGGTGGTGCCCTCCAGGATCTTCAGCAGCGCCTGCTGGACGCCCTCGCCGGACACGTCCCTGGTGATCGAGGGGTTCTCCGACTTGCGGGCGATCTTGTCGACCTCGTCGATGTAGATGATGCCGGTCTCGGCGCGCTTCACGTCGTAGTCGGCGGCCTGGATGAGCTTGAGCAGGATGTTCTCGACGTCCTCACCGACGTAGCCGGCCTCGGTGAGCGCCGTGGCGTCGGCGATCGCGAACGGGACGTTCAGCAGCTTCGCCAGCGTCTGCGCGAGGTAGGTCTTGCCGCACCCGGTGGGCCCGAGCATCAGGATGTTGGACTTGGCGAGCTCTACCGGCTCGTCCTTGGAGTCCTTGGGACCCGACTTGCTCTCGGACTGGATGCGCTTGTAGTGGTTGTACACCGCGACCGCGAGCGCGCGCTTGGCGTCGTCCTGGCCGATGATGTACTGCTCGAGGAACTCGTGGATGTCCGCGGGCTTGGGCAGCTCGTCGAGCTTGACGTCGCCGGCCTCGGCCAGCTCCTCCTCGATGATCTCGTTGCACAGGTCGATGCACTCATCGCAGATGTAGACGCCTGGCCCGGCGATGAGCTTCTTCACCTGTTTCTGGCTCTTGCCGCAGAAAGAGCACTTCAGCAGGTCTCCGCCGTCGCCGATGCGTGCCATGACCGCTGACCTCGTCCCCTCCGGTGCCCCAGGTGCACCTGACTCGTCTCGCCGGCCCCTCCCCGAGAGTGGGGCCGAAGCGCTGCCATTGACGGTACCCGCCCCAAGCGCCCGGCGGGAGGACCAACGGTAATTCCGGGCGTGCGGGTCACGATAGCCCCGCGGGTGGGTGCGTGTCGTCGCCCGACACGCACCCACCCGCGGGCCGTCGACTCAGCTGTCGGAAGCCTTGCGGTACGGGAGCACCTCGTCGATGATCCCGTACTCCTTGGCCTCGTCCGGCGTGAGGATCTTGTCGCGCTCGATGTCGGCCTTGACCTCGTCGGCGGTCTTGTTCGTGTGCTTGGCCAGCGTGACCTCCATGAGGCGGCGCACGCGCTGGATCTCGTTGGCCTGGATCTCCAGGTCCGACACCTGGCCGTAGGTGCCCTCGGTGGCGGGCTGGTGGATCAGCACGCGGGCGTTGGGCAGCGCGAGCCGCTTGCCCTTGGTGCCCGCGGCCAGCAGCACCGCAGCGGCCGAGGCGGCCTGGCCAAGGCACACCGTCTGGATGTCGGGGCGGACGTACTGCATCGTGTCGTAGATCGCCATCAGCGCGGTGAACGAGCCACCGGGCGAGTTGATGTAGATCGTGATGTCGCGGTCCGGGTCCTCGTGCTCGAGGTGCAGCAGCTGGGCCATCACGTCGTTGGCCGAGGCGTCGTCAACCTGCACGCCGAGGAAGATGACGCGCTCCTCGTACAGCTTGTTGTACGGGTTGGACTCCTTGACGCCGTAGCTGGTGCGCTCCACGTACGAGGGCAGCACGTACCGGGACTGCGGAAGATACGAGTTGTTCATGGGTCTTTCTCCTCCTACCGGCCCGGTCAGTTCGAGTTCGTGTTCGGGTGCGGGTTCTCGCGGGTGAGCACCTGGTCGACGAAGCCGTAGTCCTTGGCCTCGTCGGCGGTGAACCAGCGGTCACGGTCACCGTCGGCGAGGATCTGTTCCACGCTCTGACCCGTCTGGTCCGCGGTGATCCGCGCCAGCTCCTGCTTCCACTTGCCGAACACCTCGGCCTGGATGGCGATGTCGGACGCCGTGCCGCCGACGCCCGCCGAAGGCTGGTGCATGAGGATGCGGGCGTGCTGCAGCGCGTAGCGCTTGCCGGGCGTGCCCGAGGACAGGAGGAACTGCCCCATGGAGGCCGCCATGCCCATCGCGTAGGTCGCCACGTCCGGCTCGATGAGCTGCATCGTGTCGTAGATGGCGAAACCTGCGGTCACGGAGCCACCGGGCGAGTTGATGTAGAAGCGGATGTCCGACTGGGAGTCCTCCGCGGCGAGCAGCAGCAGCTGCGCGGTGATGCGGTTCGCGACCTCGTCATTGACCTCGGACCCGAGCACCACGATGCGCTCCTGCAGCAGCCGCTCGTACACCGAGTCGGTCAGGTTGAGCCCCGCGGTGCTGGTACGCCCCTCTGGCATGTGCTGCGTCACGTCTGCCTGCCTTTTCAGAAGTCTCAGATCTTGCAACCGACCCTAACGAACTCGGGCGGCGCCGAATGCCTGACACCGCCCGAGTTCGCTCAGAGCATGAGAATGGGTCACTTGTTCGGGGTCGCGGCCGCCTCCTCCGTGACCCCGGTCTCACCGGCCTCGGTCTCCGGCTGCTCGCCGGCGTCCTCGGCCGCTGCCTCCGCCTGCTCCTCGGGGCCGAACAGCTCCTCGAGGTCGATGGCGGCACCCGACGCGTCGGTGACCGTCGCACCGCGCACGACCGACGCGAGCGCCTTGCCGCGGCGCACGTCGGCGAAGATCGCGCCGAGCTGGCCCGACTGCTGGGCGCGCTGGACGTACTCGTCCGGGCTGACGCCGAAGCGCTGGGCCTGGTAGATGATCCGCTCGGTCAGCTCCGAGTCGTTCACCTGGACGTTCTTCTCGTCCGCGATGGTGTCCAGCAGGAGCTGGGTGCGCACGGACTTCTCGGCCTCGGTGCGGACCTCGTTCTCCCACTCCTCGGGGTTGCCGCCCTGCGCCTCGAGCGAGGCCTTGAAGGCGTCCTCGTCGTGGTCGAAGGGGTGGATCGCGTCGTGCTTGCGGTTGGAGATCTCGGCCTCGAGGACCTTCTCCGGGAGCGGCACCTCGACCCGCTCCAAGAGCGCCTCGAGGACCTTGTCCCTCGCCTCGACGCCCTGCTGCATCTTCTTCATGCGGCCGAGCCGCTCGCGCAGGTCGTCCTTCAGCTCGTCGAGCGTGTCGAACTCGCTCGCGAGCTGGGCGAACTCGTCGTCGGCCTCGGGCAGCTCGCGCTGCTTGATCGAGTTGACCTTGACGGTGACCTCGGCGTCCTTGCCGGCGTGCTCACCGGCCACCAGCTTGGTGGTGAACGTCTTGGTCTCGCCCGCGTTAGCGCCGATGATCGCCTCGTCGATGCCGTCGACGAGCTGACCGGAGCCGATCTCGTAGGACAGCCCGGACGTGGACGCGTCCGGCACCTCCTCGCCGTCGACGGTCGCCGCGAGGTCGATGGAGACGAAGTCACCGTTCTCCGCGGGCCGGTCGACACCGGTGAGGGTGCCGAAGCGGGCGCGCAGCTCGTCGAGCTGCTCGTCGACCTCCGAGTCCTCGAGCTCGACGTCGGCCACGCTCACCTCGAGGTCGTCGAGGTCGGGGAGGGTGATCTCGGGACGCACGTCGACCTCGGCGCTGAACTCCAGGACCTCACGGTCCTCGAGCTTGGTCACCTCGAAGTCGGGCTGGCCGAGGGTGCGGACCTCACCGGTCCGGACGGCCTCCAGGTACTTCGCCGGGATGGCCTCGTTGACGACCTCGTCGAGCACCGGGGCACGGCCGATCCGGCTCTCGAGAACGCGGGCCGGGGCCTTGCCGGGCCGGAAGCCGGGAATCCGGACCTGCTGAGCGATCTTGCGGTAGGCGCGGTCGAAGTTCGGTTTGAGCTCGTCGAACGGCACCTCGACATTGATCTTCACGCGCGTCGGGCTCAGCTGCTCGACGGTGCTCTTCAACGTTTTCTCCTAGCCGGGACAGTTTCGGTATATGGATCGGTCCACCGACCGCAGGTCAGGAGGGGACCGATGTCCGAGTCTAGGCCAGTGAGCCAGCTGGACGAGCACGGGTCCGCGCTCACACCCCGCCCACTCCCCCTCGCAGCCCCCTCACCGCAGTGAAGGCCACCTTGCCTGCGTTCAACGCAGGCAAGGTGGCCTTCACTGCCGACGGGAACGGTCGGGTGCGGGGTCCGGCTCGCCGGCTTCCTCCTCGCCGGTCTGGTGGATGTCGGGGATGCCGTCGGCGTTCTCGTCGCGGTTCTCCTCCTCGTGGATGCGGCAGTACACGCGGTTGCGCACGCGCAGGATCACCGCGGCGATCAGCGCGGCCACGAGCGAGGCGGAGAGGATCGCCAGCTTCACGTGCTCGTCCCGCTCGGTACCCGCGCCGAACGCGAGGTCACCGACGAGCAGGGACACGGTGAAACCGATGCCCGCGAGCACGGCGATGCCGAAGACGTCTATCCACGCGAGGTCACCGTCGAGTTGGGCCCTGGTGAACCGCGCCATCAGATAGGTGGAGCCGAAGATGCCGATCGCCTTCCCGAGCACGAGGCCCGCCACGATGCCGATCGCCACCCGGTCGCCGAACGCGGCGCCGAGCCCGCCGAGCCCGCCGACGGTCACGCCGGCGGCCATGAACGCGAAGATCGGCACCGCGACGCCGGCGGACACCGGCCGCCACCGGTGCTCGAACCGCTCCGCCAGTCCCGTGGTCTCGCCCTTGCGGCTCAGCGCGGGCACGGTGAAGCCGAGCACCACACCCGCGACGGTCGCGTGCACCCCGGAGGCGTGCAGCAGCGCCCACGCGGTGACGGCCAGCGGCAGCAGCAGCCACCACGAGCGCACCCGCCGCTGCACCAGCACGGCGAACACCGCGACGGGCAGCACGAACAGCAGCAGCGGCAGGAGCGAGAGCTCCTCGGTGTAGAACAGCGCGATGATCAGGATCGCCACGAGGTCGTCGACCACCGCGAGCGTCAGGAGGAACGTGCGCAGCGCCGAGGGCAGGTGCCTGCCGATCACGGCGAGCACGGCCACGGCGAACGCGATGTCGGTGGCGGTGGGGATGGCCCAGCCGCGCAGTGCCGACTCATCACCCCAGTTGACGAGCACGTAGATCAACGCGGGCAGCACGATACCGCCGAGCGCGGCGACGACGGGCACGGCTGCCCGGCGCGGGTCCCGCAGATCGCCCACGACGAACTCGCGCTTGAGTTCCAGCCCCACGACGAAGAAGAAGATCGCGAGCAGGCCGTCCGCCGCCCACTCCGAGAGGGTCAGATCCAGGTGCAGCGCGGAAGGGCCGAAGGTGAGGTCCCGCAGTGAGCCGTAGGCGTCCGACCAGGGCGAGTTGGCCCACACCAGCGCCACCACGGCACCGACGAGCAGGAGCATCCCGCCAACCGTTTCCAGCCGGAGGATGTCGGCAATCCGTTTGCGTTCGGGCCAGGACGACGGTCGGAACAGCCGAGGGCGCGCGGGAGTGGAAGGGGAGCTCACGCGGACCAGTCTAGAAAAGCTTTGTTACCTCAGCCTTCTCAACCAGAGCCGCCAGATGATCACCGTGGGCAGGCCCACGGCCAGTACGACGCCGACGATTCCCAGCACCGGCGAGGAGATCTCCGCTCCGATGGCGATCGTGACCAGCCCGCCCACGAAGAGCGCGAGCATTCCCAAGATGGCCAGGCCGATCCGCGACACACCGAGTGGGCGCAGCTTCTCGAGCCGCTGGGCGAGCCGGGGGTCGTCCTCGGCCAGGCGGCGCTCGATCTCCTCGAGCTGTCTCTGCTCTTCGTCGTGCAGTGCCATAGCGGCATCACCAAGACCATTATGGGCTTCCGGCGGCCCGCTGGACACCCCCGCCGTGGGGTGTTTACCCGATTTGTCACCATCCGGCGCCCCTGCCCCTCCCGCTGCGCGACGCGTGCCGTTAGATTCGGCGTACCCGTCGACGAGGGTGGGAGCGCGCATGTCGGTGCCTGCCGAGGAGGGACCTGGCAGGGGTTCCCTCTGGTCACGACGCCTGCGCGATCCCGCCGCGATCCTGGAGACGACGAGGCACGTCTCGGACGACCTCGCCGACGGCCTGTCCGGGCCACGCGTGCGGGCCGCGGCCAAGGGCATCCGGCGGCTGCTGGCCGCCGACGGCGTTGGCCTCGCCGATCTCTCCGCCAACCTGGTGGTCGCGGGCACGCTGCCGAGGGACGTCGACACGGCGGCCATGGTCGACGAGGTGCTGCACACCGAGAGCCGCTGCCGCCGGGCCGAGGTGGTGGCGGAGCCGCTCGTGGTCCACGACGAGCTCGCCGGGGTGCTCGTGGTCGCGGGCACCGCCAGGATGGCGGCACTGCGCGAGGTGGCGAGCGTGCTGGTCGCGGCGCTGGAGCGGAGCCTGCTCGAGGAGTCGGCCGAGCAGGCCGCCGAGGCCGAGCTGCGGGCGCTGCGCGCGGAGATCTCGCCCCACTTCGTCTACAACGCCCTCACCGTGATCGCCAGCCTCGTACGGCCCGACCCCGCGCGCTCGCGGGAGCTGATGCTCGATTTCGCCGACTACATCCGCTACAGCCTCGCCAGCCACGGCGAGTACACGACGGTGGCCGACGAGTTCCACGCGATCGAGACGTACCTGGCGTTGCAGCGCGCCGTGCTCGGCGACCGGCTGCGCGTGCAGATCCGGGTCGCGCCCGAGGTGCTCGCGGTGGCGATCCCCTACCTCGTGCTGCAGCCGATCGTGGAGAACGCCGTCCGGCACGGCATCGAGGGAGAGTCCGACGGCGGCACCGTGCACGTCCTCGGCGAGGCCGAGGGCTCTGACTGCGTGATCAGCGTCGAGGACGATGGAGTGGGCATGGACCCCGAGAAGGCCCGGGCCCTGCTCGCCGGGGAAGGAGCGTCGACCAGCATGGGCCTCGCGAACGTCGACCGGCGGCTGCGTAACGTGTACGGGCCGTGGTTCGGATTGGTCGTGGAGACAGCGCAGGGCGAGGGCACCAGGGTGATCGTGCGAGTGCCGAGGTTCCAGCCGGGGGTCATGCCGTGAGCGGGACACCGGCCGGGCTGCGCGTGCTGGCGGTCGACGACGTGCCCGCCGCGCTCGAGGACCTGTGCAGCCTGCTGCGCGAGGCGCCCGAGGTCACCGAGGTCACCGCGGCCGGCGCACCGCTCACCGCGCTCAAGCTCATCCAGAACGGCCAGTTCGACGCCGTGTTCCTCGACATCTCCATGCCGGGGCTCGACGGGCTCGAGCTCGGCTCGCTGCTGCGCAAGCTCGCCGAGCCGCCGGTGATCGTGTTCGTGACCGCGTTCGACGAGCACGCGGTGGCCGCGTTCGGCATCGGCGCGGTGGACTACCTGCTCAAACCGGTGCGGGCCGAGCGGCTCGCCGAGGCGCTGGCGCGCGTCACGCGCATGGCGCCTGCCGAGGAGCCCCAGCGCAACCACACCCCGCCCGACGCCATGGCGGCGCTGCCCGTCGAGTCGGGCGGCCGCACGCGCTACGTCCGCCGCCGCGACGTGCTGTTCGTGGAGGCGCACGGCGACTACGTGCGGCTGCACTCCCGCTCAGGGGTGCACCTGGTGCGGATGCCGATCTCGCGGCTCGAGGAGTACTGGGAGAGCGCCGGCTTCGTGCGCACGCACCGCGGGTTCCTCGTCGCGCTCGGGGCCGTGCGGGAGCTGCGCAGCGACTCCGTGGGCGGCCTGCTGGCCCACACCGAACTCGGCGACGTCCCGGTGAGCCGGCGGCACGCGCGGGAGCTGCGCGAACGACTGCTGCGGGCGGCCCAGCGCGGCGAGCTCGAACAGCAGACGTGAGCGCGGGACAGCCATGACCGGCCGCAGGGTCACCGTCACCAGTCCGCAGACGCGGCTCGCCCACGCGCGCCGCCGCTACCGCGGCCGGTGGCGGCCCACGACGCTCGATCCAGCCGAGGCGCCGAGGGCGGTCGCGCTGTACCGGGTCCAGCTGCGGGGCGCGGCGCTCGCGCTCGGGCTCCTGCTGACGCTGATCTTCGGGCTGCCACTGCTGCTGGCCATGTGGCCGCAGCTGGTGGACGTGCGCGTGCTCGGCATCCCGCTGGCGTGGCTCGCCCCGGTGCTCATCCCGTTCCCCGCGATGGTCGCGCTGGGCTTCTGGCACCTGCGCCGCGCGGAGCGCGCGGAGGACGAATGATCGTCGCGTTCGCGGTCGCTCCCGTCGTGCTGGTGACCCTCCTCATCGGACTGCGTGGCGTGGCCGCGATGCGGACCACGTCGGACTTCCTGGTGGCGTCGCGGCGCGTCTCCCCGCTGCTCAACTCCGCCGCCGTGTCCGGCGAGTACCTTTCGGCGGCGTCGTTCCTCGGGGTCGCGGGGCTCGTCGTCAAGGACGGTGTCGGCTCGCTGTGGTACCCGGTCGGCTTCACCGCCGGCTACATCGCGATGCTCGCGCTCGTGGCCGCGCCGATGCGCCGCTCGGGTGCGCTGACGGTGCCGGACTTCGCCGAGGCGCGGCTGGCGTCGCCGTCACTGCGCAGGCTCGCCGCCGTGGTCGTGCTGGTGATCGGCGCGCTCTACCTCGTGCCGCAGTTCCGCACGGCGGGGCTCGTGCTCAGCGTCGTCAGCGGCACGCCGTACTGGGTCGGGGTGGCGATCTCGGGCGCGGCGGTGAGCGCGACGCTCGCGCTCGGCGGCATGCGTGCGGCGACGTACGTGCAGGCCTTCCAGTTCGTGTTCAAGTTGCTGCTGTTCATCATTCCCGCGATCTGGCTGCTCGTGCAGGCGGGCCCCGGCGTGCGGGACGAGGCCGTGCACCCTGTCGAGTTCACGCGGTTCGACCACGACACCGAGGTCGTGTTCCGGGTCGGCGCCACGCTCGACGTGCCGGAGGGGGCACGGGTGGTGGAGCCGGACGGCGGCACGCGGCCCGTCCCGCCAGGCGAGTGGCAGGTCCCGGCGGGCAGCACGGTGGTGTTCGAGGACGGCAGCCCGGTGCCCCAGCTGCGCGGCGAGGCGGCCCCGGGCGCAGCGGGCTGGGAGCGTCCGCTGCTGGATCTGCACGACGAGGGCTACCCGCTGCTCGGCACGTGGGCGGTGCTGATCGCGACGATGCTCGGCACGATGGGCCTGCCGCACGTGATCATGCGGTTCCACACGAGCCCCGACGGGCGGGCGGCCCGGCGCACCGCGGCGCTCACGGTGGCGCTGCTCAGCGTGTTCTACCTGTTCCCCGGCATCTACGGCGTGCTGGGCAGGGTGCTCGTGCCGCACCTGTACCTGTCCGGAGCGACCGACAGCGCGGTGGTGGCGCTGCCCGCCCAGGTCGACGACGGCTCGGCGGGCACGCTGTTCACCGGGCTGCTCACGGCGGGCGCGTTCGCGGCGTTCCTCGCGACGTCACTCGGCCTCCTGCTCGTGGTCGCCGGAGCCATCTCCCACGACCTCGTGCCCGGCGGGCTGCGGCAGCTGCGCGTCGCCGTGGTGGGCGCCGCCGTCACGGTTGTGCTGCTCGCCCTGCCCGCGGCACGTTTCGACGCCGGCACGCTGGTGACCTGGGGCTTCACTGTCGCCGCCTCGACGTTCTGCCCGCTGCTCGTGCTCGGCATCTGGTGGCGAAGACTCACCGCTCCCGGCGCCATCGCCGGAGTCGCGGTGGGCCTCGTCGCGACGGCGGGCGCGTTCCTGCTCACCGTGTCGGGCCCGCCCGCCGACGGCTGGCTGGCGATCCTGCTCGTCCAGCCGGCGCCGTGGTCGGTGCCGCTGGCGTTCGCGACCATGATCGTGGTGTCCTTGTTCGGCAGGCCGCCGCCGTGGTCCACCGCCGCCATGCTCAGGCTGCACCTGCACGAGCACCGCACGTCACCTTTCGCCGACCGCTCCGCCGTCGCGCGTGACCTGGGCCACTCGTCGTGGACGGCCCGCCGTTCGTCTGCCGTTCGTCGCATCACGCGCCGGTTGGTCCGCTGACGATTCCGGCGTTTCGCTGTGTCCTCCTACTGTGTCGGCCAGCACTTTCCCCGTGCCGTGACGAGGAGGTCACCGTGAGTACCACCGAGCCGACCCATCCGCCTGGGCCGGAAACCTGGGCAGAGGTCCACGCCAGCGCGGAGTTCAAACAGCTGCGCAAGAGGCTGCGGAACTTCGTCTTCCCCATGACCGTGCTCTTCCTCGCCTGGTACCTGCTCTACGTGGTGCTGGCGGACTACGCGCACGGCTTCATGTCCACCAAGGTCATCGGCAACATCAACATCGGCCTGGTCTTCGGGCTGCTGCAGTTCGTGTCGACCTTCGTGATCACGTGGTTGTACGTGCGGTACGCCAACCGCAAGCTCGACCCGATCGCGGACAAGATCCGCGAGGACATCGAGGGAGGCGCGCAGTGAATCTCGCCCAGGGCGTCGAGGGCGGCAGCCCCGCCCTCAACATCAGCATCTTCGGGCTGTTCGTCGTCGCGACGCTGGTGGTCGTGTTCCGCGCCTCGCGCAACACCAAGACCGCGTCGGACTACTACGCCGCGGGCCGCGCGTTCTCCGGCCCGCAGAACGGCACCGCGATCGCGGGCGACTACCTTTCGGCCGCCTCGTTCCTCGGGATCGCGGGCGCGATCGCCGTCTACGGCTATGACGGCTTCCTCTACTCCATCGGGTTCCTCGTGGCCTGGCTCGTGGCGCTGCTGCTCGTCGCCGAGCTGCTCCGCAACACCGGCAAGTTCACGATGGGCGACGTGCTCGCGTTCCGGATGCGGCAGCGTCCGGTGCGCGCGGCGGCGGCGACGTCCACGCTCGCCGTGTCGTTCTTCTACCTGCTGGCGCAGATGGCCGGGGCGGGCGGCCTCGTGTCGCTGCTGCTGGGCATCGAGGCCGACGCGGGTCAGGCCGTGGTGATCGCGGTGGTCGGCGTCGTGATGATCACCTACGTGCTCGTGGGTGGCATGAAGGGCACCACCTGGGTGCAGATCATCAAGGCGGCGCTGCTGATCGCCGGCACGTTCGCGATGACGGTGTGGGTGCTCGGCCGGTACGGACTGAACCTCTCCGAGCTGCTCGGCTCGGCCTCCGAGCGGGCGGGCGGCAACGACGCGCTGCTCAACCCGGGTGAGCGTTACGGCGTCAGCGGCACGTCCCAGTTGGACTTCCTGTCGCTGGGCATCGCACTGGTGCTCGGCACGGCTGGCCTGCCGCACGTGCTGATGCGCTTCTACACGGTGCCGACGGCGAAGGAAGCCCGCCGCTCCGTGGTGTGGGCCATCGTGCTCATCGGCCTGTTCTACCTGTTCACCCTGGTGCTGGGCTACGGTGCCGCGGCGATCGTCGGCTCCGAGACCATCAGCAACGCACCGGGCGCGGAGAACTCCGCCGCGCCGCTGCTGGCGGAAGCGCTCGGCGGACCGGTGCTGCTCGGCTTCATCGCGGCGGTCGCGTTCGCCACGATCCTCGCCGTGGTGGCCGGGCTGACGATCACGGCGTCGGCGTCCTTCGCACACGACGTCTACGCCAACGTGATCAAGAAGGGCAAGGTCGACAGCAAGAACACCGAGGTCAGGGTCGCCCGCATCACCGCGTGCGTGATCGGGGCCGTCGCGATCGTCGGCGGCATCCTCGCCAAGGACCAGAACGTGGCGTTCCTCGTGGCGCTCGCGTTCGCGGTGGCGGCGTCGGCAAACCTGCCGACGATTCTCTACTCGCTCTTTTGGAAGCGGTTCAACACCAATGGCGCGCTGTGGTCGATCTACGGCGGCCTGACGGTGACGATCGTGCTCATCGTCTTCTCCCCCGCCGTGTCGGGCACGGAGAAATCGATGATCACGGGCGCCGACTTCCACTGGTTCCCGCTGCAGAACCCGGGCCTGGTGTCCATCCCGGTGTCGTTCTTCCTCGGCTGGCTCGGCACGGTGCTGTCGAAGGAGCACCTCGAGGAGAAGTACAAGGAGATGGAGGTCCGCTCACTCACCGGAGCGGGCGCCGAGAAGGCGTCGACCCACTAGGCGGCTCGTCGGGAAGGCCCCCGCTGCAACACGCGGCAGCGGGGGCCTTCCGCATGTCGAGGTTTCCCCTTGCCGCTCAGTGGTAACTCGATCGAGTGAGCCTAGGAGGACCTGATGCCGACTGGAGCAGTCATCACCCTTGTCGCGCTGGCCATCGTCCTGGTCATCGTGGTGGTCGCATTCGCCGTCCGCCGCCAGTTGCAGCGCAAGCACCTGCGTGAGCGGTTCGGCCCCGAGTACGACCGCGAGGTCGAGCACGCACCGAGCAAGCGCCGCGCCGAGCGCGAGCTCGCCCAGCGCGAGGCCGAACACGAGCAGCTCTCGATCCGCCCGCTGTCCGACGAGGCACGCGTGCGGTACACGGAGAGCTGGAACCTGATCCAGCAGCAGTTCGTCGACCGTCCCGCGGACGCCGTGGTGGACGCCGACCGGCTGCTCGCAGCGCTGATGGCCGATCGTGGCTACCCCACCGGCGACCACGAACAGCAGGCCGCCGCGTTGTCCGTGAAGCACTCGCGCACGATCGGCCACTACCGCACGGCACACGACGTCGTCGAACGGCACCGCACGGGCCAGTCCTCCACGGAGGATCTGCGCGAGGCCATGGTCCACTACCGGACCGTGTTCGACGAACTGCTGCTCCCCGACCCGGAGCACGCGGGCGCCCGGCATCGCAAGGTCTGATTTTCGTGCCCGCGTCCGGGCATACTCGGCCGCATGTCCTATGACGTGGAGCGGATCAGGAAGCACTTCCCGGCCCTGACCGAGGGCGCGGCTCACTTCGACGGTCCTGGCGGATCACAGGTGCCGACCGTGGTCGGCGACGCCGTGGCGCGGACGTTGTGCTCGGCGATCGCCAACCGTGGCTCGGTGACAGCGGCCGAACGCCGCGCCGACGGCATCGTGGTGGACGCCCGGCGGGCGGCGGCCGACCTGGTGGGCGCCGAACCCGAGGGCGTGATCTTCGGGCGGAGCATGACCCAGCTGACCTACGACCTCTCCCGCGCACTCGCCAAGGACTGGGGACCCGGCGACGAGGTGGTGGTGACCAGGCTCGACCACGACGCGAACATCCGCCCGTGGGTCCAGGCCGCCGAGGCGCGCGGCGCCACCGTCCGCTGGGCCGACTTCGATCCGGCCACGGGTGAGCTGGCGGTGTCCGCCGTCGCGGACCTGCTCTCCGAGCGCACCCAGCTCGTGGCGGTGACGGCGGCGTCGAACCTGCTCGGCACCAGGCCGGACGTCGCCGCGATCGCCGCGAAGGCACACGAGGCCGGGGCCCTCTGCTACGTCGACGGGGTGCATCTCACCGCCCACACCCCGGTCGACCTGCGCTCGTTCGGCGCCGACTTCTACGTGTGCTCGCCGTACAAGTTCTTCGGGCCTCACCTGGGTTTCGCCGCGGCGAGCCCGGCGCTACTGGAGACGCTCCACCCGGACAAGCTGCTGCCCTCGACCAACGTGGTCCCCGAACGCTTCGAGCTCGGCACCCTGCCCTACGAGCTGCTGGCCGGGACCACGGCAGCGATCGACTTCATCGCGGAACTGGTGCCCGGCGCGGGGTCCCGGCGCGACCGCCTGACAACCTCGTTGCGCGCGCTGGAGGAGCACGAGGACACGCTGGCCAGGCGGCTCGAGGCCGGGCTCCGCGCGATCGACGGCGTGGTGCTGTACGGCTCGCCCGAGCGGCATCGCACGCCGACGGTTCTGTTCTCAGTGGACGGTGTCGCGCCAGAGCGTGTGTACGCCGAGCTCGGCGAGCGCGGCGTCAACGCGCCGGCAGGCACGTTCTATGCCCTGGAGTGCGCGCGGCACCTCGGACTCGGCGACACGGGCGCCGTGCGTGCCGGGATCGCTCCGTACACCACGGAGTCCGAAGTGGACAAGCTGGTGGCGGAGATCGACCGGATAGCGGGCGAGCACGCCTGAAAGTTCCCCACCGATCGCGCCGCATCGGCGTTCGGCCATCCGGCGGTGTCAGCAGGATGGCCCACCTCCGGATAATTCTCCGTACGAAAATCGCGCCCCTGTGCGCGATTTTCCTTGCGCCACTGGGGAAATTCCGCCGATCGCGGTGAACGGGGAACCTATGCGGAAAGCACGGAGAACGACCGTCCTGCTCGCGTCCGTGCTGTTGGCGCTGGCCTCGGTGGTCGGTTCGGCGAGCGCGGCGGCCGAGGCCGCGCCACCGGGTCCCGAGTGTCCCGGCGCGGGTCCGATCCACGCGGCGGAACTGGCGACGCCGGTGCCGGCCGCGGCCTGCGGGCTGGCGGGCAGGACGGTGACCGCGGCGCTGGGCGTCGGTGCCCGGGTGCCCGAGCGGGGCATGTCGGTGACGGTGAGCGCGCTGACCAGGACCGGCAGCATCGACCTGACGGTGACCAACGACGACGGCATGGTGAGCGCGAAGGCCGACCGGGTTGGCGGCACCCAGCGGGCAACGCAGGCCGACCCGTGTGCGCAGTCGAGCTACGTCCTCATCGGCGGACGGTGGAACCGCACGCTGGCGTGGTGGTACAACGCGAGCACGGCCTCGCGAGCAGGCCTGCCCGCGAGCACGACGTTGTCGGCCCTGCGCTGGGCGAACCAGAACATGACCCTGGGCGACAACGACTGCGGGCTGCCGACACACCAGTTCTCGGCACGCGGCGCCTACCAGGGCAACCACACGTTGTACGCGAACATCGACAGCGCCGGACAGTGCACGAGCAAGTTCCCGAACAACTACAACACCATCAGCTGGGGCCCCACCGACTCGCCGGAGATCCTGGCGATCACGTGCCTGGCCGCATACGTGGACACGGGCTTCTACGCGGAGGCCGACATCTACCTGGCGTCGAATAAGGGCTTCACCGACGTGATGCCCGCGAACTGTGTCGGCCTGGTGGACCTGGAGAGCGTGGCGACCCACGAGTGGGGCCACGCGTTCGGCCTGGACCACGCCTTCGAGAGCGACCTGACGATGTACCCGACGTACGCCGACTGCGACACCAAGCAGCGCACGCTGGGACTCGGTGACTGGCAGGGCATGAACGCCCTGTACTGAGCACAACGCCCTGTACGAGACGCCGAAAGGCCGCCGCACTATGCGGTGGCCCTTCGGCTGACGCTGTCGGGGTGACAGGATTTGAACCTGCGACCCTTCGCTCCCAAAGCGAGACCGGGATTAGCGCTGTGCTAACCCGCATTCTAGCTGGTCATTGCTGGGCGAAAAAGCTGCGAGCGAAGGGTCTCTAAACGATCATTGATGGAGGACCGGACGGGCCGGCACGACGCACAGCCGCCGCGCTCCCCCGGACTCGTCTTCGTCGGCGGCCTGCGTCGGGATGAGCCCGCACGCGGTCGCCTCCTCTTCCGGCTCGACCTCAGCAACGGCGCCGCCCGGGATCACAACGAGCTCTCGCTCGACGGGCAGGAGATCGATGAGGGCTTGCCGGACGGCGCCGACGATGTCGACTCGGGGGTCAACCCAGAGGGTTTGCGTGGACCGCTGGTAGCGGTAGGCGGGGCCGTCGAGCTCGGCGAGGACGATGGCGAGACGCCCAAGCTTTCGGAGCGCCGCAGCGGTCAGCCGGTCGTGTTCGCTTCCGGCGCGTTCGGGGTCGTGCATGCCCCCTTTGTCTCGATCGAAGGTCACGAAGTTAGCCCTACCGGGCGGTAACTACCCGGGTGTCGTAGCCCAGATAAATTTTCCGTTTCATCACGTCACACGGCGGACGATCACTCGTCTAGCAGGGCTAACCCTTCCGTCGCGTCTTACGGAGCTGCTGCCGCGGCGGACCCTCGACGAAGTCGCCGGGATCACTGACCACGTCAGCGCGAGTCGGTGCGGGATCGGCTGAGTGGAGGCGACGCCGAACCTCGGCCAGCAGGTCGTCGTCGGTCAGGGACGAGAGGTCGACGTGGTTCGCCTTCTGCCCAGCCTCGTCGGGCGTGAGCTGGCCGGCCGCGACGAGGACTTCGAGGAGCGGCCGGGTAATGGCGCGTGCGACGGCGCGTGCGTTCTCGACGCCGGGCGTGGTCTCGCCGTGGAGCCACCGACTGATCAGGCTGGCGCTGAGCCCGCTGGCGCGCGACAGGTCGGCTGGACTCCACCGATGTCGGTCTAGCTGGCTGCGCAGGTAGGCGGGGAACTTCTGGTCGTCTCCCATGGGCCACGAGTGTACGTGCACGCGTGCAAGTCAGGAAGCCGAGCCCTGGGAGTTGATCTTGTTTCACCCGTCTCGCCCAATTACATCCGTGCAACTTTCTTGCGTGCATGCATGCCACTTGATATCGTGCATGCATGCAAACTTCTTCCGCGAGCGCAACTCCCGTCGCGGCCACCACCACCGTCCGCAAGGACTTCCGCCAGGCCATGACCGAGCACGGCTACGAGACCAACGCCCAGCTCGCCGCGGCCGTCGGCGTCGACCCGTCCACCGTCGGCCGCGTGATCCGTGGCGCGGTCGAGCCGTCAACGCGGTTCGTGTCCGGCGTGCTTCGCGCGACCGGCGGCCGGTTCGAGGACTTCTTCGAGGTCCAGTGACCACGGCCCAGCACAAGACGAGCCCCCACCGTCCGGGGACCAGCCATCTGGTGGGGGCTCTGGGAGACGACAACACCCAACCCATCAAGGAGTCGAGCATGTCGACCACCACAGAGTACGCGACCCCTGGCACCACGCGGGACCTCGCCGTCGGGCAGCTCTCGCACGTGCCGGGCGTCGACCTCCACTACGTCGCGCCGGGCGAGATCGACGCGGAGCAGTGCGAGAACTGCGGATACGTCGGCGCGGTCGTCGAGGCGCGTGTCTGCGGCCCGGCCCGCACGGACCTCTACGCCGAGGTCTGCATCTCGCGCGGCTGCGCCGAGTCGGTGGCCCGCTTCCACACCGAGCAGGGCGACGGCGACGTGATCGTCGAGATCGCTGGGGAGCCGAACTGATGGGGATCTTCAAGCGCGCCAACGAGACCTTGGACCGGATTGTCCGCGAGGAGGTCGACGAGGCCCGCGAGCGCACGCGGCAGGAGTGCCGCGAGCAGGTGCGGCAGTCGCACGAGAACCGCGGCCAGCAGACCGACCGGTGACCACCACTCCCCCACGAATCCACGGAAGGAATCCCATGACCAGCAACGAAGTTGCCACCACCAACGGCCAGACCGGGAAGGCTCCGGTGCAGGTGCCGCTCGTCGGCCAGCTCAACGACCTCGATCAGGCGTACCGGTACGCGGCTGCGCTCGCGCAGTCGAGCATTCTGCCGAAGGACTTGATCGGGAAGCCCGCGAACGTGCTCGCGATCATCTTGTACGGGCAGCAGCTCGCGCTGACGCCGATGCAGGCGATTCAGTCGATCTACGTCGTGAACGGCCGTCCGCAGATGTCCGGGCAGCTGTGGCTGTCCAAGGTGCGCGAGGCCGGGCACCGGGTGGAGGTGTCGGACCACACGGCGAAGTCGTGCACGGTGACGATCACGCGTGGCGACACGGACGAGCCCCACACCGAGACGTTCACGTGGGACGAGGCGGTCACGGCCGGGCTCACGAAGAAGGACGTGTGGAAGTCCTACCCGAAGCGGATGTTGCTGTGGCGTGCGGTGTCGAACTGCGCGACCGTGATCTGCCCGGAGGTCGCGCTCGGGTTCGGCGCCGAGGAGCCGGAGATCGCCGAGCCGGAGCGTCCGACGCTGGCGCAGGTGGCGGCCGAGCGCATCGACCGCGAGCAGGCGCACGCCAAGCGAATCGCCGAGGCGGCCTCGGTGGACGCCGAGACTGCGTCCGAGGCCGCGCGACAGGGCAAGGTCTCGGAGCAGGTCGCGCAGTCGGCTGCGGTAGATGCCGAGCACGCCGCGAGCATGGTCACCGAGCCGGACGCGGACATGCTCGCGGATCTGGCCGAGATCGAGCGCGAGCACACCGCCCCGTCGCCGGACTCTCCGATCGCGGGACTGTTCGACCCCGAAGCCGGTGAGCAGTCGTGACCGCCGTCAACGATCGTCCCGCGGAGCGCACTACGGCAGATCTGCTGCTGGAGTGGGACCGGCAGCGGCCCCGCTCGCGGCAGCGTGAGCTCGGCTGGTCGGAGGTCGGCGGCTGCCGCAAGCGCGCTGGGTTCCGGCTCGCCGGAACGGAGCCGACGAACCCCGGCGGGTCGGTGCAGGCCGTCCTCGGCACCGCGATCCACGAGGCCGTGCAGCAGCGACTCGTGGAATCGGCCGCGCCTGGCGACCTCGTCGAGCACCCTGTCGAGTTCGCGGGTATCCCTGGCCATCTCGACCGGTACGAGGCCGGGTCCGGCGACCTGGTCGACGTCAAGACCACTTCGTCGCGGTGGCTGGAGCACATCAAGGAGCACGGCCCCGACCGCGGCCACCTGTGGCAGACCAACGGCTATGCGGCCGCGCTGACGAAGCAGGGCCACGTCGTGCGCCGGATCGTGATCGACTACATCGCTCGCGACACAGGCGAGCTGTACCGGTGGACCGGCAAGCCCGACGTGATGCATGTTCGCGAGGCGCTCAACTGGCTCAAGCTGGTGCGCGAGACGCCGCTGGAGATGCTGAACCGGGACTACGACCCGTACGGCCCCTTCTGCGGCCACTGCCCGTTCTACGACGCGTGCTGGTCGGGTGGCGTGCCGGACCGGGACGCGCGGAGCGTGCTGTTCGTCGAGCACCCGGACGCGGCCGAATGGGCACGCAAGCTCGACCAGGCGCGCGCCGACGAGAAGGACGCCAAGGCGCGCGCCGCCGAGGCCGTCGGCGCGCTCGACGCGATCCGACCGAACACGTTCGGCAAGTCCGAGCCGGTCCACGTCGGCTACGAGAAGGCGCTCGTGTGGACGATCACCACCACGGAACGGCTCGACGCCGACCAGGTGCGCGCCGAATACCGCAAGGTCGGCGCGGAGCCGCCCACGAAGACCAGCGACACGAAGAAGCTCACCTTCGTGCCGATCCCGGAGCCCGAGCGGTGACCCACAAACCGGGCTGTACGGGGAAGCGGAAGTGGCCGAGCGAGGACGCCGCCGATGCGGCACTCGGCCACATCTGGTCCCAATGCAAACCCGGCCGCCGCCTCGAAACCCGCTCCTACCCCTGCGACCACTGCGGCAAATGGCACCTCACCAGCCAACCCGCGCAACCGTCCAAGGAGGACACAGCAGCATGAAGTTGAACGACCAGGACCAGCCGCCGAGCGCGGAGGAGTCCATGACGATCGCCGCCGAGTTCCTGCGCGTCGCCCACCAAGCCGCCGACGGCGACATCGACGGCATGGCCGCTTCCCTCGACGAGTACTTCACCGACGACCCCGTCGCCGCGTCCCTGCGCCTCTGGTACTTCGCCGCGGTCGGGCCGCTCATCGTCGCTGGCGCGGTGAAGAAGCTGAACGGCGGGCGCCTCCCAAGCGATGGCATGTGGGTCATCGAGCAGGAAGGCGACCCCGCCGACGATCCGTCAGCTCTCGCAGCGGCCCAGGCTGTCACTGCTCACCTCAACGGTGACGACGACGCAGCTCGCGACGTGATCTCGGCGCACTTCGGCGTCGTGGCGAAGAAGTCCGGCGGCGAGGCCGCACACGAGGCGCTGTTCGGCGTGGTCGTGCACCACCTCAACATGCTCGCTGCCCTCATCAACGAAGGGGTGTTCGCGAAGTGACCGACACGAAGGAAAGACCGGCACCACCCGCGATCGAAGCACGTGCCCCGGACTGCCCGATCTGCTGGCGCGAAACCAGCTTCGTCGACGACTGCTTCGAATGCGAGGACTGCGGCTGCTACTGGCCGAAGGGCTTCGACGAGCCCGGCGAGTGGACCGAACCCGACGAGCCGCAATGCACCTCGACGCACCAGCCGTTCAAGGACAACCCGTACGTCCGCGACCAGGAGACCCGCGAGCAGGTTCTTCGCTGCGTGCTCGACGACGGCCACGCAGGCGAACACCGACACCCGGACCACATCGGCGAGTGGACGGACGCTAGCCCGAACACGGCACGCCTCGATGTCGAGGACGAAGCCCCCGCACCGAGCGCGAAACCGCCGCTCGTGGTCGACGTGCACCTGCCGGAGGTGGCCGATGCCTGATCAGCTGTTGCGAATCGATTGCGACCGCGACCACGGCCCGACCTACGTCGACGACAACGACGAATACGCCGATCTCGCACCGTGCCCGTGGTGCCTCGCCGACGACCACTGGGCAGTGGTGCTCAAGCACGAGCGCGCCCACGATGCCCGCAAGCACCGCCGCCACCCTGGCGCCTCCACGCGGCTCGCGCAATGGCTCGCCTCGCAGGCCTACGCGCTAGGCATCATCAGCGGCTACGGCATCACCTGGAACGGCGCCTGTGGTGGCTGCGTGAACGGCCTCCGGTTCCGTGGCCGCCGCCCGTACGTCCTCGGCTGGGAATCGTGGAAATGGGGGTGCCTGCTCAAGATGCGGCACCGGCCCGGCGAGCTCATCGGCTTCGGCATGTGCGGCAAGTGCCTGCCCTGCCCGACCTGCAACTCGACCACGTCCGGTCACAACGAAGGGTGCCCCGATGCCTTCTGATCAGCTCTCGCTCGGGCTCGGCGAGCGGCACGCCGGCCAGGCCGCGAACCTCGCCGCCGGCCAAAAGGGCTACCGCGACGACCGGCACCGCGTCGAAACCGCGGTCGCGACCCTTGCACGCTCGGGCGCCGAGTTCACCGCCGACGACGTGCACCGACTCGTGCAGCACGACGGCGGCACCGGCTACGACCGCAACCTCGTCTCCAGCGTGCTCGGCATCTGGGCCAAGGAAGGCCGAATCAAGCGCATCGCCTACGCCGTCTCGACCTCGAAGTCACGGCACGCCAGCAAGAACGGTGTATGGCGCGGTGCTCGCCACGGCCAGATTCCGGAGGCGCGCCGTGGCTGAGCTACTTGCGCTTTCACCGATCGAGCGGCCAAACGGGAAGACGTACCGGCCGCGCAAGATCGTGGGCTTCCCGTGGGAGAACGACGGCTGGACCAACGATGACTGCGGCGTGATCGTGTTCGGCACCCACGACATCGAGGCCGCCAGAGAGTTCGCCCACGCGGTGATTGACTACAACTTCGGCAACGACCTGGTGCCCACCAAGCCCCACATCGGATGGTGGCGTGACGGTTTCGAGAACGGCGAGCGCGTCTGGCGAGCCGACCCGGTCCGCGGCCGAGCCGGGGTCATGTTCACCGCGGGCTACCCGGAGGAGGCACGCCGTGGGTGAACGCATCACCGTCCGGTACCTCCCGCCAGACCTGCACCGCCGTCTCGGACACGCGCTCCGCGAAGCGCCCCCGTCGATCGCCTTCGACATCACCCGCATCGTCGAATCCGCCTACGCGCAGGGCTACGACGAAGGCCACCTGCGGGGCGGATATGACGCACTGCTTGAGGAACGGCGCGACGAGCGCCAACGAGCCCGCGAGGACAGCGACACCGCGGCCACATCATCGCCCCAGCCCCGCATCTGATCGCACCGCCCGACCAGCGGCCCGCGCCCGATCCCCCGGGGCGCGGGCCGCACCCCTACACGCAAGGACCGCACCACATGCCCGAACGCACCTGCACCCTCGACGGCTGCACGAACAAGTACTACTCCCGCGGCCTATGCAGCGGCCACCACAAGCAGCACCAACGCCTCGGGCTGCTGCCCACCCGCAGCCCGAAACAGCCCGCGCGAGCTATGCCCGAGCACGAACTCCGCCGCCTACGCCGCGCCGTCGGACTCCCCGACACGGGCCCCACCCGCGACCAGGTCCGCCGCTGGAACGAGATCGAAGGCGGGCCCGTCCGCTCCGGCCGCCGAGTCGCAGGCGACCCGTACATCGACGCCGAAGTCGACCGCCTCACCCGAGCTGGCAAGTCGGCCTCCCAGATCGCCGTACAGCTCGGCATCACCAGCCGCGCAGTCACCCGCGCGCGCTCCCGCAACCGCCAGCAGGAGACGAGCGCAGCATGAGACCGCCGTTCGCCTACTTCGGAGGCAAGACCAGGCTCGCCGAGCAGATCGTCGCGCAGCTGCCACCCCACGAGCACTACGTCGAGCCCTTCGCCGGATCGCTGGCCGTGCTGCTCGCCAAGCCACGCAGCCGCATGGAGACCGTGAACGACCTCGACGGCGACCTCATGACGTTCTGGCGCGTCCTCCGGGAACAGCCCGACGACCTGACCCGCGTCTGCGCGCTCACCCCGCACGCCCGCGCCGAACAGCTCGAGGCCTACGCACTCGGCGCCGAGGTCGACGACCTCGAACGCGCCCGCCGCGTGTGGGTGCTGCTCTCCCAAGGCCGCGGCGGCCAGATGCGGCCGACCGGCTGGCGACACTACGTCGATCCCGCCGGCTCGGTGTTCGGCATGCCCGGATACCTCGAGGCCTACGTCTCGCGGCTCGAGCCCGCCGCCGCACGTCTCGCCGGAGTGTCGCTGGAGTGCCAGCCCGCGCTCGACATCATCGACCGGTACGGCCGCAGCCCGAACGTCCTCCTGTACGTCGACCCGCCCTACCTCGGCTCGACGCGAGTGTCGGGCGGCTACCGGCACGAGATGAAGACCGAGGCGCAGCACCGCGAGCTCGCCGACGCGCTGCGCGGCTGCGCCGCCTCCGTCGTGCTCTCCGGCTACGACTCGCCGCTCTACGCCGACCTCTACGACGGCTGGCACGTCACCCGCATCGACACCACCACAGGCCAAGGCGGCACGCGCCAAGAGCGCACCGAAGTCCTGTGGTCCAACCGAACCCCCGAACCCACGCTCTTCGAGGTGATGCCCGCATGACGAACCGCCCCACCGACCCCCGCGAGTTCGTGCGCATGTCCGTCGACATCGCACACCATCCCAAGGTCGTCGCGCTCGAAGACCCCGCCGCCGCATGGGGCTACGCCGCCGCCCTCGCGTACGCCGGGAAGTACCACACCGACGGATGGATCACCATCCGCACCGTCGCCCACGAAGGCGGGATCTCCACCCAAAAAGCGCGAAAACTCGTCCGCGTCGGGCTGCTGCACGAACACGGCCACACGTGCAAAAAGTGCCCCGAAGTTCCCAAGGGACAGGCATACCTACACGACTACCTGGAGCACAACCGATCCAAGGACGAAGTCGAAGAACAACGCAGGTCAGCAGCCGAACGCGGACGCAAAGGCGCCGCGAAACGCTGGTCCAAACGCGACGAAACCACCCCGAAAACCACCCCAGAAACCGATAGCAACAGCCATAGCACCAGCCAAGGCACCAGCAATAGCTACCACATGGCAGAGGTAGAGGAAGAGAAAGAGATCTCTACTCACCTACCTACCCCAGCAGCCACTACCGAACGCGCGAGCACGCCCGCGACCACGCCCACCGGACCCGCCATCACCGGCACCAACAGCGCCACCGCCTACCGCCTCGTCGCCGAAGCCATCGGCCGCAACATCCCGTCCACCATCCGCACCGCCCTCGCCATCGAAGCCGCCACCCTCCTCCCCGAAATCGGACCCGACATCACCCGAACCGCCCTCCAACGCTGGAACACCCGCACCGGCATCGGACCACGCGTCCTCGCATCCATCGCCACCGACCTCGTCAAAGAGCACGCAGCGGGCGGGACGACCCTCGCCGCAGGCGCGCGCACGGTGGCCGAGCCGGGCGCTCATGGCCGTGAGGCGAAGGCTCGCGGGTGGCTGGCGCTCGGGGCCGCGTCGGGCCCGGAGATTGGCGCTCAGGGCTCGTTTCTCGTCATCGAGGGGGGTCGCGCGTCGTGACTCGTGAGGAGGTGGCGCAGCTGCTCGCGGCGGCGGCCACGATCGATCCGCGGGCGCCGCAGCCGGGCGAGCTGGTGTTGCGGATCTGGACGGGGATGCTCGCGGACGTGCCGATGAAGGCCGCGGAGCGGGCGTTGTGGGCGCACTACCGGCAGACGCGGGAGACGATCCAGCCGGCGGACATCGTGAACTGGTGGCGTGAGCTGCGGCGGCACGCGCCGGAGGAGCGCGAGCGGCCGCCGTTCGACCCGGAGCTGATCCACCGCGGCGTGGATCGGGTCATGGCCGCGCTCGCCGCTCGCAAGGGACTGGAGCTGGAGGCGGCCGAGTCGGAGGCCGGTGCTCGGCGGCTGCTGCGGTCGGTGGAGTGCCCGCACTGCAAGGCGCCCGTTGGGCAGCCGTGCGTGCAGCCACACACGGGTGAGCCGCTGACGAAGCGTCCTGCGCATCCGGCTCGGGAGGATGCCGCGCTGGCCGCCTCGGCTGATTTGCACGCCTGACAGTTGCGTGCATGCATGCATCTTTGCTACTGTGCAAGTGTCACCGAGAACCACGGGACAACAACCAGGGAGACGACATGACCACCACCGCGCCTGACCAGCGCACTGAGACCCGCGCCCGCAACGGCGTCCAGGGCCAGAAGTACGCCACCATCCCCGCCCGCGAACTCTCCGTAGGCGACAAGCTGTTCGTCCACAACGACTTCGTGTCGGTCACCCGCATCTGGTCCGTCGAGGAGCGCGTCGAGTTCGAAGGCGCGACCGTCGGCTCGCCCGACCACCGCCACTTCAACACCTCGCCCGCCGCGCAGCTCGACGTGTACGTGACCGGTGGTGCGAGATGACCGTCCGCATCCGCGACCAACGCGCCACCAAGCCCGCACCGCGCCGCGCCCGCCTCGACATCGAAGGCGCCTGGAACGACTTCGACGGCGCCGCCGCGATCGTCGTCGCAGCGTTCGTGCTCGTCCTCATCGTCCAGGCCGCACAGGCGGTGCTCGGATGACCACCGAGAACGACATCACCTGGCTCGCCGCCATCCTCGACCACGCACGAGCGAACGACCTCGCCAGCACCATCGGATCCGTCGGAGTCCGTGGCAGCGGCGGACCCAGCGTCTACGTGGACAGCATCTTCACCCGCGACGGCGGGCGCGATGCCTTCACCCGATGGGCACGCAGCCTCGGAGCTACCCAGATCACCGAGGACGACGGGTACTACCGCGCACGCGGACCGCTCAAGGACGGAACCTGCGCGCTGGTCAGCCTCCCCGTGTCACCCAACCCCGCGGCCCGGGCCGACAGGGTGCTCACTCTTGACGAGTTCGCGGAGGCCACGGCGTGATCACCGTGACCGACCTGTTCTGTGGCGCCGGCGGCTCCGGCCTCGGCGCCACAGCAGTCCCCGGCGTCCAGCTCCAGATGGCCGCCAACCACAGCGCCCGCGCCATTGAGACCCACTCGCTGAACTTCCCCGACTGCGACCACGACTGCGCCGACATCTCTCAGGTCGAGCCGCGCCGCTACCGCCGCTCGAACATCCTGTGGGCCAGCCCCGAGTGCACGAACCACAGCATCGCCAAGGGCCGCAAGCGGAACCAACAGCCGGACCTGTTCGGCGAGACCGTCCCCGACCACGTCGCCGAGCGCTCCCGCGCGACCATGTGGGACGTGCCCCGGTTCGCCGAGGCACACCGCTACGACGCCGTGATCGTCGAGAACGTCGTCGACGCCGCCAAGTGGGAACCGTTCCGCGCGTGGCTCATGGCGATGGACGCCTACGGCTACGACCACAAGATCGTGTCCCTCAACAGCATGCACGCCCCGGCGATCGCAGCGCCCCGAGCGCCGCAGTCCCGCGACCGGATGTACGTGGTGTTCTGGCGCAAGGGCAACCGCGCCCCGGACCTCGACATCCGCCCGGCCGCCTACTGCCCGACGTGCGACCGTGAGGTGCGCGCGATGCAGGCGTGGAAGAACGGCAACCGCGTCGGACGCTACCGCCAGCAGTACGTGTACCGCTGCCCCAACGTGTCGTGCCGCAACGCGATCGTCGAGCCCTACGCGCTCCCCGCCGCGGCGGCGATCGACTGGGCACTGCCCGGCCAGCGCATCGGCGACCGCGACAAGCCACTCTCGCCCAAGACGCTGGCGCGGATCGAGGCCGGTCTTAAGCGGTACGCGGGCGCGCAGCTCGTACCCGCGGGCGGCACGTGGAACGACACGTCGTATCCACCGAGCGACCCGTTCCGTACCCTCACGACCCGCGAGACGCACGGTCTACTCGTGCCGGTCGAAGGTCGCGAGGGCAAGGTCGCCACGCACGTGGCGGCGCCGATGCGCACACAGACGGCCCGGCACGAGACCGCGCTCGTGGTGCCCTACTACGGCACCGCCGAGACTGCCCGGCCGTCAAGCGAGCCCGTCGGCGCGCTCACCACCCACGACCGCTACGGCCTGGCGTTCATCGCCGAGCTACGCGGCGGCGGCAGCGATGCCCGCGACATCCGCAAACCCCTGGCCACGGTGTGCGCGTCGGGCAATCACCACATGCTCGTGCGCCACAACACGAACAGGCCCGGCGACGCCGGTTACCTCTCCACCCCGGTCACCGAGCCCGCGCGCACGCTCACCACCGCAGGGCATCAGTCGCTCGTCGGCTGGCCGCACGAGACACCCGCCGTCGAGGACTGCTCGTTCCGGATGCTCGCCGTCCACGAGATCCAAGCCGCAATGGCGTTCACCCCCGACTACGTGATCACCGGCACCAAGCGCGAGCAGGTCCGCCAGCTTGGCAACGGCGTCACCCCGCCCGCCGCCGAGTGGCTGATCCGCGCCGTCGTCGACTCCCTCGAAGGGAGCACCACCGATGCCTGACCAGCCCGCACAGACCGACGACGTGATCGAGAAGGCGAAGACGGCGATTGGCGTCCGGTGCGCCGTTTGGTACGACCATGACGGCGAGCAGGTCGTCGGCCTCGCCGATGCCGTGCAGGCACTCGACGACGCTGGCCTGCTCCGTACGGAGCCGACCCCAGCCGACGAACAGCGGCTGAACGCGAAGCGCGAGGCGGTGCGCGAGGCCCGCAAGGTGATCTCGCAGTACCTCGTGACCGCCGAGAAATGGCGCTACGACCGCGTGATGTGGGCGTTCGCAATCATGCTCGGCGAGATACCCGAGGACACCCCGGAGCCCCTGAGCCCGAGCGATGTCGAGGCCCTGTGCAGGAGACCGCACACCGGGACGGCGACGTGAGGCCCTGGCTGCGTCGCGTGTGGGCGCATTTCACCGTCGACCCCCAGAGCGGCTACCGCTGGCGCGACATCCGCCGCTGGGAGCGCGACCGGCAGGCCACACGCGACTACCAGCTGTTCATCGAAGACTCGATCCGCTTCCACCAGCAGAGGAGACGCCGCAGATGGAGACGGTGACCGACCCCCGCGCCACCCTCGATGCGTACGCCTACGAGGACGCGCCGAAGCTCGGTAGCGACCCAGCGCCTGACCGCGAGGACTACGCGATGCGGGCCTTCGCCGCCCTCCGCGCCGTGCTGGATCTGCACAAACGCAGCGATGAGGAGGAGGGCGACCCACTGACCGTCATGTACGGCCACGTGTGCGTCGAATGCTCCGACGAGCACGCGGTGAAGAACAGCCATGCGCAAGGAATCGTGCTGTGGCCGTGCCCGAGCGTGCAGGCCATCACCACCGCGCTGGGGGCGAAGTGACCACAGCGACGCGCTGGAACATCACGAGGTGCGAGCAGCACCGCGACTGGATGCTCAACCTCGATGCCGACTGCCCCGACCCCTGCGACAACTGCACCTACCGGGCCGTGTACGAGCTCGACGTGCCGATGGTCGCCCGTCGGCGTGGCGGGCCGCTCGAACCGCCGCTCAACGCGAACGACCGCATCCACTTCCGCGTCCGCTCGCAACGAACCCGACTCATCCGCGAGGCCGTGCTCGTCGCCGCCAAGGCCGCCCGTATCCCGACCGGCTCGCACTTGACGGTGACGCTGCACTACCGGCCCGGCGACAACCGCCGGCGCGACGCCGACAACCTCGTCCCCACCCTCAAGGCCGCATGCGACGCCCTCGCCCGCGGCTCCCGCCGCGACTGGGTCGGCCTCGAACTCGTCCCCGACGACACCCCCAAGCACATGACCAAGAACATGCCCGTGATCCACCCCGGCCCGGGCGACCGTCGACTGTGGATCGAAGTGGAGATCACACCGTGACCGACGTCCAGCGCCGCGAGACCGTCGTGCGTCGCGTCGAGCACGTCGTGCCCGCGTCGCAGCCGTGGGGCGCGACCCGGCGCGACGTCGAACTCGCCATCCACCTCGCACAGAAGGAACTCGGCGAGGACCGCGCCCACAACGACGACTCCGTCCGCCTGTTCCCCGGCGACGACGAGATCGTCATCCGCTACGAAACCGAGGAGTCGGCCCCATGACCGTCCCCGAGCCGAGGGTCAGCCCGGTCACCTACGTCGTGTGCGGCCTGCCCGAAGACCACCCCGACGCAGACGCGTTCGAGGTCCGCGTCGAGTACCGCGGCGACGGCCTGTGGGTGGTGCGCCGCCTCGGGCGGTTCCTCGGCCGCGACGGCACCTGGTCGTACTGCTACGTGTGGCGCGACGGCGCGCAGGAGCCGACGACCGATGCCGAGCTCGCCGAGTACTCCAGCGGCGAGGACGCGTGGCGTGCCGAGCACCGATTCGACCTCGACACCGCGCTCCGCATGGCCAAGGACGTCGCTCCGCTCGTGAAGTGCAACGGCTACACGGTGGCCGACGTGCTCAAGGAGTGGCAGCCGTGACCACCGTCGAGCTGCCCCGCATCCCCCGGCAGGTCCCCGACTGGCACGAGCAAGGCGCGTGCAACCTGTTCCCCGAGCTGGTCGACGCGTGGCACGACGCCAAGCCGAACAGCCCCGAGGCGCTCGCCTGCCGGGTCATATGCTCGGCGTGCCCCGTGCGGATGCAGTGCGCCGAGGCGGCGTTGCGCAGCGGCGAGCCGTGGGGCATCTGGGGCGGCCTCGACCGCCGCGACCGCAAGCAGGTGGCCGTCGAGTACGGGTTCCCGATGCCGGCGGTGCTGCCCGAGCACGGCACGAACAGCCGGTACGCGAAGCACGAGTGCCGCTGCCCCGAGTGCCGCACCGCGCACGCCGTCTACGAGGCCGACCGGCGCGCCACCGCCCGCGAGAAGGCCCGCCGCCGCAACCTCTGGCTCGACCTGCCCGTCGTGGAGCGGCCGCTCAAGGTCGGCCGCCGCTGGGTCGGCCCCGGACAACTCATGCTCCCGATCGTCGTGCCTACGATCACCCGGCAGGCTGAACCCGCCCCGAAGCGGCACCTGGCGCTCGTCGCGGCGTGACGATGATCGGATGAGCCTGCAACCACTGCCCGACTACGAACCGCCCGCCAAGCCGTATCCGCTGCCGCCGCTCGACGATCTCGACCTCAAGCCGTGGCGCGCCGAAGACTGGAGACCCGAACTGTGGAGACCCGACGAGTAGAAGACAACCTGACCGGCTTTCTCCGTACTCGACTCGACGAGAAAGAACATCGCGCTCGTGATGTCTGGGTTTTCAGCCGGGACGCGCCGCCGTTCGAGATCAGGGGTGGCGCACGTGGGCAAGACGAGGTGTCCATCGACGGAGGTGGGTGGCAGCCGATGACGTCGGAGCTCCGGGACGAACTCTTCGCGCGCGCCGAGCCTGATCGCTTTGTCCTGGCCGACATCGAATCCAAGCGGCGCATCATCGAGGAGTACGAGGGCGAGGTCAGCCGTGGCCCCGCCGGTGACCGAGAGGACTTCGTCGCTCGGCACGAGGGAATCCTCGACGCGTACCGGACGGCCCTGCGCGCTCTTGCCCTTCCGTATGACGACCACCCGGACTACCGGGAAGAATGGCGGCCGTGACGGGCTGGTTCTGGGAGATGGCTCTACGCGGCGTGGGCGGTGCCATCACCGTGATGTTGTGGGTGCAACTCCGCTTCCGCGAGCACATCACCCACCACGAGGAGCCGAACCGTGCCCCAGCAGCCGCCCCCGACCCGCGGTAGTTGCTTCACCCGACTCGCCATCCCCGCGGCCGTCGCCACCCTGCTCATGATCGGCCGCCGGAGGCCACGCCGCAGGGTGTGATCCGCCCACCGTTGCGGTCATCGAACATACGTTCTAACGTCTCCCGTGTGCCGGTCAGTCGGGGGAAGCGACCGGCCGGCACCACCACGAGCAGGGAGACGACATGCCATTCGAAGTCAGGTACCCGCCACCGCCACCACCGCCGCGCATGGTCGACCAGTGGTTCCGCGACGGGATCAAGGTGCTCCAGCAGTGCCTCGACCGGATCAACGCTATGAACGCGCCCGTCGTGCAAGCCGACCTCGTCGAAGCCATGCACCTCGCACAGAAACTGGTCCGCATCTACGAGCCCGACGCGAGGTAACACCCGCCCGCCAGCATCGCGGCATGCCCACCACCAAGCGGAGCATCCGCATCCAGCAGAACCCCGACCACCCGCTCGGCCTCGTCACCGACGCCACCAACGGCGAGACCATCCCCGGCGTCATCGCCGCGCAGGTCACCCTCGGCGTCAAGCAGGTGCCGATGGCCGTGCTGACGGTGTTCGCCGCGCAGGTCGATGTCGAGACCAACAACGTCCGCTGGGTCGGGCTGGAGAAGGTGCCCACCGACGCCCTGCGCGCCGAACTCGAAGCACGCGAATCCAGCCACTGACCAGCGGATACGGCCGGTAACACGCTGGTCTCACGATCAGCGTGTGCCAGGCCCACCGCTCCCCCAAGAGACCCGCGACGCGATCGCCGACGCCATCCGCCGCGTCCCCACACCCTCGCATCGCGCCATCGCGAGCGAGTTCGGCGTCTCCATCTCCACCGTCTACCGGGTCGCCGTCGAGTACGACCTTGCCGACGCGTGGGAGGACCGGCGCGAGCGCACGGAGGCCGCGACCGCGGCGAACGCCGCCGAACTGGCCCGCCGACGCACCGAACTGCAGGCCGGGCTACTCGACGACATCGCCGAGCTGCGTGAGCGGCTGTTCGGCGACGTTGTGCACCTGAACGTCGTCAAGGTCGACATGGGGCGCGAAGAAGTCGAGCAGACCGTGCTGCCCGCTGGGCCCGCCGAGTGGCGCGCCACCATGGGCGCCATCACCGGCGCCGCCGCCCAGGCCATCGGCCTCGCCCGCCTCGAAGCCGAGAACTCCGGCGCCGGGCAGGCCAGCAACATGCTGGAGCAGTTCGAGAACAGCCTCCGGCAGGCGCGGCACGAGCGGGAGGCCGCCACGGCGCGCGACGCCGAGGCCGACGGGTGACCACCACGACGGCCAAGGCCGCCGCGCTGTCCGTCAAGCAGCAAGACAGCATCCTCGACGCCACCCACCGCATCAACGTGTGGGAAGGCGCCATCCGATCCGGCAAGACCATCGGATCGATCATCCGCTGGCTGATGTTCGTCCGCACCGCACCCGCCGGGCCGCTCGCCATGATCGGCAAAACGAGGGACACGCTCGCCCGGAACGTGCTCGACGTCATCGCCGACATGAACCCCGCCGCGATCTCCTACACCCGCGGGGCCACCACCGCCCGAATCCTCGGCAGGCTCGTCCACGTCATCGGCGCCAACGACGCCCGCGCCGAGTCCCGTATCCGCGGCCTCACGTTGGCCGGCGCGTACGTCGATGAGATCACCGTCCTTCCCGAGGCGTTTTTCACACAGCTCCTCGGCCGCATGTCCGTGCCCGGAGCGAAGCTTTTCGGCACGACGAACCCGGACAACCCGGCCCACTGGTTCAAGAAGAAGTTCCTCGACAAGGAGAAGCTCCCCCTCGACCACCCCGAGCGACCGGACATCGTGTCGTTCCACTTCAACCTCGACGACAACCCCGGCCTCGACCCCGAGTACGTGCGCGGCCTGATGGCCGAGTTCACGGGGCTCTGGTACAAGCGGTTCATCCTCGGGCTGTGGGTGGCGGCTGAGGGCGCGATCTACGACATGCTCGACGACGCCGTGCACACTGCGGCTGCGCCCGACCCGGACCGGTGGCAGCGCGGGTGGATCGCGCTCGACTACGGCACGAGCAACCCGACGCACGCCGTGCTCATCGTGCTCACCGACGACCGGCTGCACGCCGCCGCCGAGTGGCAGCACGACGGCAGGAAGAAGGGTCAGCTCACCGATGCCGCGATCTCGCAGCGGCTCGCCGAGTGGGCGGGCCCGCTCATCGAGCACTTACCCGTCGCGCCGATCATCGTCCTCGATCCCAGCGCGGCGAGCCTGCGGACGCAGATGCGCGCCGACGGCTGGCCCGGCATCCGCTCCGCCGACAACCGCGTCGACGTCGGCATCCGCAACACCTCGTCGCTGATCGCGGGCGGCAAGCTGCTGATCGACAAGGCGAAGTGCCCGATCCTGTGGGACGAGATGTGCGGCTACGTCTGGGACGAGACCGCCCTACAGCGCGGCGAGGAGCAGCCCGTCAAGACCGACGACCACGGGCCCGACGCGCTTCGCTACGGCGTCATGGCCGCGGCCCCTGCGTGGCGCCGCTGGCTCCCCGAACTCGCTGCCACGTCCGAACGCGACCAGGCCGCGTAGCGCTCACACCAATGTCGTCAGCGTAAGCCGATCCAGTCTCGAACGGTCATGCGGTCGACGCCGACCCGCTCGGCGAAACCAGCTTGAGACTCGATGCCGCGCGCGGACCGGTCGATGCGAACGAGGGCGGTGGCGGCGTGGCGGATACCCGCCAGCGCGGCGGCTTCGGCTTGCCGGGCGCGCAGGAGATCGGCGCCGAGGTCATCTACGACTGTCTCGGGGTCTGCGATCATGAGCCGGTATGCGGTGACGAGGGCCGCGTCGCGTTCTTCGGAGTCGTCCGGTTCCGGGTATCGCTCCTCGATCTCATTGGCCGCATCTAGCAGATCGCGGAGCTGGTCGTCCGTGAGGTCGTGGTCGCCGAGCCAGGCGTCGAGTTCGTATCTCTGCATGTAGAGTACTCTACACAAATTCTGTAGATGAGTCTACAGAATTTCGGCAACGAAATCTGCCGTCAGATGGATCGGCTCGGGACCAGGTATGCAGCCTCAGTCGAGGGTGAGCGCGACCTGGCCGGCCTTCGCTTCGGTCGCGGACACGACGATCTTCCCGCGGTCCGACACCTCGACCTGATACGTGTCGTGGCCGCCGGGCACGTCGGGGACGGCGATCGGCAGCACGCACGGCTCGACGGAGTCCCCGCCCTGGCCGAGCGCGCCGGTCGCGAGCACGGCGCCCGACGGGTCGTAGACCGTGACCCTCGTGCCCTCGGCGATGTCGTCGTAGCCGTTCGCGCCGATGCAGTACCAGGAGCCGTCGTCGTTGAGCTGGAGGTCGGCGCCGTCCGTCGACAGCGTGATCGTGCCCTCCAGCGTGAAGGTGTCCTCAGCCGTCGCCGCGGTGCCGGTCACGCCTCCGCTGCCGACGGACGGTTCGTCGTCACGTCCGATGAGGATGATCGCGATCGTCACTCCGAGCGCGACGGCGATCACGGCAAGCATGATGGTGGTGTTGCGCAGCGCCGTGCGGGTCATGGCGGTCCCCAGTCCGGTGTGTCGTCTCCTGATCATGAGTCGCAGGAAGGTTCGATACCGTTACGGAGCAGACAGAACGGTCGCTGCGCGGACCAGAACGCGCTAGACGGAACTGACCGCACTGGACGGACTGGGTGACATTCGCGCGCGACGCTCACCCGGTGCTGATCAGCCCAGACATGCCCTGGCCGCCGCCCGGCGCCGAGAAACTGCGCAAGCGCTGGCCCTCGTGGGCCGCGTGGTGGTCCGGCGACCTCGACGACCTCCGCACACACGCCTCCACCACCGCGCCCGGGGGCTACTGGGAGAAGCACCGCGACAAGGAACTCAAGGACCGGCAGATGCACCTGCCGCTCGCGGGAGACATCGCCGGTACCAGCGCCGAGCTGGTGTTCTCGGACTCCCCGACGCTCCAGTTCTCGGCCGACGTGCAGGACGCGTGGGACGAGCTCGCGCAGACGATCGGGTGGGGCAACAGCCTGGTCGAGGCCGGTGAAGTGTGCGCCGCGCTCGGTGGCGTGTACCTCCGCCCGGCGTGGGAGCGGGACCTATTCGACCACCCGCTGTCGACCTCGGTTCGTGCCGACGAGGCGATCCCCGAGTTCCGGTTCGGCATGCTGATCGGCGTCGTGTTCGTGACCAACCTCGGAGAGCGCGACGGCTTCCAGTGGCGGTGGCTGGAGCATCACGAGCCCGGTCAGATCCGGCACGAGCTGTGGAAGGGCACGCCGAACAACATCGGCAAGCTGATGGGGCTGGCCGATCACCCTGACACCAAGCATCTCGCCGTCGGCGAGTCGGGCGGGGTCATCGACACGCGACCGATCCGCGCCCGGGGGATCCTTGTCGAGTACATCCCGAACCAGTTGCCGCAGCCGCTCGACCGACAGCCGTACGGGCGCGCCGACATCCAGGGGCTGGAGACCGAGCTCGACGCGCTCGACGCGGCGTGGGCTTCGTGGATGCGGGATCTCGACCTCGGCAAAGGCCGCGTGCTCGTCTCGGCCGAGATGCTGGATTCGGTCGCGCCGTCGTCGCGCTCGACCGGGCACGTGCAGACCGCGACCGACAAGTTCTTCGGGCGACACCGCCGGAGCACGCCGGCGAAGGTGTTCGACGAGGACGCGAAGGTCTTCACCCCACTGTCGGGGCTGCCGATGGAGTCGGGCAACGGCCTCGCACCGATCACGCCCGTGCAGTTCGCGATCCGCGTGCAGGAGCACGCCGACACGTGCGCGGCGCTCGTCGAGCAGATCGTGTCCCGCGCCGGGTACGCGCCGCAGTCGTTCGGGATGCACGTCGAGGGCCAGCTCTCGGGCACAGCGATTCGGCGCCGGGAGCACCGGTCGCACCAGACGAAGAACCGGAAGCGCCAGTACGCGCGCCCGGCGCTGGAGCGGTTCGCCGAGACCCTGATGCTGATCAACGCCGTGATCTTCGGCCGGCCGCGCCCGACGGAGCGGCCGACGCTGGAGTGGCGGGAGACCGACCAGGCTGACCCGAAGGAAACCGCCGAGACGATCAACACCCTCAAGCTCGCCGAGGCGATCAGCATCGAGACCAGCGTGCAGATGGCCCACCCAGAGTGGGACGAGAAGCAGGTCACCGACGAGGTTGAGCGCATCCAGGCAGAGCGGGAGGCCAAGCGCGCCGAGAACCCGCTGACCGGGTACGAGACGCCCGACGCGCTCGACACCGCTGAGCCGTGACCGGCCCCGCCGTACCGCCGTCCGCTGCTGCGGCTGCCGCCGTGGCGGCAGCGCAGGGTGTGAACCCGGCCGACGCCGCCACTGTGCTCAAGTCCCTGCTGGACGTGTGGGACCTCGCCGCCGAGCGGATGATCGAGGCGGTCGCCCGCCGGCTCGCGCGCGGGATCGAGCAGCAGGGGTGGGCCGAGCAGAAGGCGCGCGAGGTGCTCGCCGTGCGCGACGAGCTGCAGTCCATCGTGAACGGCCTGGATCGGGCCACGCCGCGCATGGTCGAGCGGGCGCTGCGGGAGGCGTACGACCTCGGCGAGCGCGCTGCCCGCACTCTCGACGTCCGCAGCATCGCGACCCGCACGGACGAAGTGTTCTCGCTCGCCCAGCGGTACGTGCGGCAGCTGCGCGGCACCTACGTCCCCGTGCTCCGCTCGCACCTCGACGTGTACCAGCGGGCGATCGTCGAGACCGAGCTACTGATGCAGACCGGCACGATGGTCCGCCGCGAAGCGGTCGCCCGCGCCGTCGACCGGCTCGAAGCCGAAGGCTACGACCGGTTCGAGGACGACCAGGGCCGCCGCTGGCACCTCGATTCGTACGCGCGCATGGCGGGCCGCACGGTGGCGGGCCAGGCGATGGTGCAGGGGCAGCTCGATCAGATGCTCGTCGAGGGCCGCGACCTGGTGGTGATCTCCGATTCGCCGCGGGAGTGTCCGATGTGCCGCCCGTGGGAAGGCAAGGTGCTATCCATCTCGGGCGTGTCCGTGGGGCAGGAGCACGGCGGGCACCGCGTGGCCGCGCCCCTCGCCGCCGCGCGCGCCGCGGGGTTGTGGCATCCGAACTGCACCCACCGCGCCGACCCGTACACGCCGGGCCTGACGCGGATCGAGCCGCCGCACGGCAACGAGGAGGGCTACAAGGATCAGCAGCGGCTCCGCGCGCTGGAGCGGCGCGCCCGCGAGCTCAAGCGGCGGTTGGCCGCGGCCGAGCAGTTCGGGAAGCAGACCGACACCGCACGCCGCCTGCGGGCCCAGATCCGGGAGAACTCGGCGCGCATCAAGGCGCTGGTCGAGGAGACCGGGCAGCTCCGGAAACGAGACCGCGAGCGCCCGGTCGGTGGAGCGGGCTAACGAACGGTCCCCACGAGGCAGTCCACTAGTCGATCACCAGAAGAGCCCCAGACCTGAGTTCGTCCTCGCTGGCCGGCACAGCGTTCCGATGCCCCACCGCCACCTGGTACGGCCCGTCACCAGCGGGGACCTCGTGGACGTTGAAGTGCAGCATGCAGCCCGGCTCGGTTACCCCGGTCTTGGACTCGCCGACCTCGATGGCGCCGAGGGCGACGATCTCCCCGGAGCTGTTCGCGATGGACACGGTGCTGCCGGGGGTGAGGTCGGAGTAGCCGTCGACACCGCGGCAGGAGCCGTGGTCGCCGTAGAACACGCCGCCAGAGGAAACCCCGACGATGCCGCTGCCGCCGGTGATGGTGACGGTGCCGCGGGCGGTAAAGTCGCCTGGCCGGACGAGTAGGTACGCAGCCGTGGCGATGCCCGCGACGACGAGGACGCCCGCGATCGCGACCGTCCGGGTACGCATGGTCATGAATCGCTAGTCGGCATACCCGTGGTTCCTGTTACGGACGCCGACTCCGGTGACACACGGCGGCGACGCTCCCGTCCATGACTTCCCCAGCAACCGAGACGGGAGCCGCCGCCAGTGGGCAGAACGAGCCCGCGGCCGTGGCAACCCCGGCCACCAACACCGACACGACCGGGCAGCCCGCCACCGCGCCCGGAACCCAGCAGCCCCCGGCCGCTTCGCCCGCGGATAGCGCCAAGCCCGCCACCAACGGCGACAGCGACACCGGGGCGGGCAAGACGTTCACGCAGGCCGACGTCGACCGCCTGATCAACGAGCGCATACAGCGCGAGCGCAAGACCTTCGAGGATCGGCAGGCCGAGCAGAACAAGCAGCTCGCCAAGGTCCTCGGCTACGGCGACGACACGGACGACGTCGACCCCGCCAAGGCGCTCGAAGCCGAGCAGTCCCGCGCCACCGCCGCCGAGCAGCGCGCCGACCTCGCCGAGGCCAAGGTGCTCGCCGCCGCGGCCGGGATCAAACCCGAGCGCGTCGGCGCGTTCGTGAAGCTGTGCGACATCTCCGGCGCGCTCAAGGGCGTCGACCGCGCTGACGAGAAGGCCGTCGAGGCAGCGATCGAAGGCGCTGTCAAGAAGGGCGTCGAGGAGTACCCCGAGTTCAAGGGCTCTAGCCTCCCGGCGTCGTCCGGTGGTGATCGGTCGGGCGGGCAGCAGCAGTCCGTGACGGTCGAGCAGTTCAAGAAGATGGACGTCGACGAGCGCACCAAGCTCTACAAGGACAACCCCGGCCTGTACCAGCAGATCAAGGCCGCGGCGGCGAAGTAGTCGCGTCGTGGAGCTGCACGAGAACCTGAGGGTCGAGCCGGGAGGCGCGCGCATCGCGCAGCGCATCCCGGCGGCCGTCGTCGAGAAGGCCGACGAGGAGCGGCAGCAGTACACGTGGCTGGCCTGGAGCTGGCCCGGCGGGCTGCTCATGGTCGACATGCTCACCGACGCCGACGTGGCCGACTGGCTCCCGGCGCACACGGAGACGGCCGGGTGACACCACCCGGCCACTCTCCGACACGGAGGTAACCCCGGGCCACTCCACCGGGCGCCGACGGGCGGAAAACGGGCGGGGCCGCGCACGCGGCAGGAGGACGACACCCGAGCACTCCCTCGGGCGCTGACGAGCGACACCACGGAAGCCCCCGTCGTCACCGTCCGAAGGAGACACACCGTGGCACAGACCACGAGCACCGACCTCGCCCCGATCATCCCCGAGGTCTGGGAAGACATGCTCGAGGCGGACATCCCAAACAAGATCCGCTTCACGCCGATGGCCCGCGTCAACACGCGCCTGCAGGGCCAGCCCGGCAACGAGATCTCGATGAACTGGTGGAACTACATCGGTGACGCCGAGGACATCGCTGAGACCGACGTCATCGTGCCGGTCAAGATGGACACCGACGGTGAGAAGATGACCGTCAAGGAGGCGGCAAAGGGCGTCGAGCTCACCGACAAGGCCCGCATGGACCCGATCCAGGATCCCGAGCCGGAGGCCCGCCGCCAGCTCACGCGGGGCGTCGCGCAGAAGATCGACAAGGACCTGTTCGCCGTGATTGACGCCGCAGGTCCTGGGTCCGTCGACGTCACCGACGGTGCGACCACACCCGCGCAGGTACCATTCTCGATCGACACTCTCGGTAGGGCGATCGCCGAGTTCGGCGAGCTCGACGAGGGCGACTGGGCCGACGCATTCGCCGGTCTCGTGATCTCGCCGCAGGAGCAGATCGCGGTCATGGAGGATGACCGATTCCAGACCGCCGATAAGGCTGGTGCGAACGCCACCCTGTTCCGCGGGGCGATCGGCTCCGTCTACGGCATCCCGCTAATCGTGTCCGGGCGGGCCGTCAACGGCGCGCGCCTGGTGCGGCGGGACTCGATCCTGCTGGCCTACAAGCGGCGGCCGATGGTCGAGACCGACCGGGACATCCTCGCCCGTTCGACGATCATCACCACGAACGTCCACTACGGCGTGTACCGGGCGACCCGTCGCCTCGGTGTCGCCCGCTTCGCTCCCCAGCCGGCGTGATCCCGATGCTGTACCGACGGCATTACCAGGCGCGCGAGGTACCAGGCTCCGAGCGTGGCCCCGAGGTGGACGATGGAAACGTCGGCTACGCGGAGACCACGCAGGGCCTCACCCAGCAGGGCGCGGAGCAGGACGAGCCGAGGCTGTTCGACGAGCAGGCCGAGGGCGAGCGGTCGGAGGGCGGCGACGAGCAGCCCGCCGAGCAGGGAGAGCAGGGCGCGGTGTCGCCCGACGAGCACAGCCTCGACGAGCTCAAGAGCATGGCCGGCGAGCTGGGGCTGCCCACCAGCGGCACCAAGGCCGAGCTCGCCGAGCGAGTCAACGCGAAGCTCGCCGAGTAGACCGGGAGCCCCGGTGTGTGGTCCGTGGTGGTGGACGGGTCGCCTGGGGAAGGTGGACACGCCGGGGCTCCCACCTGCAACATTGATCGTGGACTGGAGGACCAGGTATGCCGTGGTTGGCGCAGCGTGAGGGCGGTCATCCGCACTACGCGACAGGGCAGCGTGAGGCGGTGTTCCGCCACCTCGGTTACGTCGAGGTGCCCGCGCCCGGCGCGAACGAGCCCGACGACACCAGCGGCCCGACCGACGATTTCGGCGAGCCGGTGCCCGACCTCCAGGGCCAGGACATGACTCCTGGCGAGACGTTCGACGAGGTGTGAGTGAGTGAGGTCGCAGCGCTCATCACAGCACTCGCAGGTCTCGTCACCGCCCTGGGTGGCGCGATCGCTGTGGTCGTCACCGCGTTCCGTACCAGCACCAGGGAACGGCGAGGCGCCGCACGTGAGGCCGCTGCCGACCGGCTGCTCGCCGCAGCCGAGGACGGGGAGATCACGCCCGAGGAGATCGCCGAGGCACTGCGGATCCGCCGCGAGGGCGGTGATGACCGGTGACTGAGTTCGATCGGCGTGTCGAGGCCGCGGCCGAGCGTGCGCGTGACCGCCGCGGGCACCGCACGATCTGGGCTGCGGCGGGCCTGACCATCGCCGGGGTCCTGGTGTTCTTCGTCGTGTGGCTCCTGGACCGGAGCTCGATGCAGGACGAGATCGAGACGCTGCAGTCGCGGGCGTCGGAGAATGCCTCGGCGGCTGCGGTGCTGGCTGATCAGGTTCGGGAACTCGGTGGGGTGCCGAAGGTCGAGCCGGTCCGGGGTGCTCGCGGGCCGCGGGGCGAGCAGGGGCCGCCTGGTCCCCGTGGTCCGCAGGGCGAGCGCGGCGACACCGGCCCTGCCGGTGAGGACGGCCAGTCCGGCGCAGACGGCGCGAATGGCGCTGACGGTGTCGATGGCGAGCCGGGCGCGGATGGCGCTGATGGCGAATCCGGGCCCGCTGGTCCTGCCGGCCCTGCTGGGCCTGCCGGACCGGTCGGTCCCGCTGGGGCCCCCGGTGAGGACGGCGAGCCACCCGCAGGGTGGACGTGGACGGACGCGGCGGGCCGCGAGCAGTCGTGCACGCGCGACGCTGGCTCGCCGGACGAGTCGCCGACGTACACCTGCACTGCGGAGCCGCCACCGACAACGGTTCCAACCCTCGCCAAGGGGTGACACTGGGGCCGCACGGTTGCTCGCGTGTGGCTGACCAACCTTGATCTCGCCGTCGCCAGTGCCCGGCTTCCCGTTGTGCATGTCGACGGATGGAGGAACCGGGGCCACGGTGGCATGTCGTCCGTGAAGGGCGTCGTGTGCCACTGGACGGCCACGCCGGACACGACCCGTCCGGCTGACAACTATCCGTCGAAGTCGATCGTCACGTTTGGACGGTCCGGGCTTCCGGGGCCGCTGTGCAACCTCGGCCTCGGCCGCGATGGCACGGTGTTCCTCGTCGCCGCCGGGCTCGCCTACCACGCCGGATCGGGCTACTACCAAGGGATTGGCGCGAACGGCAACGCCAACACGATCGGCATCGAGGCCGAAGAGGGCGGCGACGGCGACTGGACGCCCGCCATGCTCGACGCCTACCCGCGACTGTGCGCCGCACTCGCCCGCTTCTACAAGCTCCCGACCGGACGCGTGATCGGGCACAACGAGTGGGCCCCCAGCCGGAAGATCGACATCCGATCCTGGCCGGGCGGCATGGCCGGATTCCGCACCCGCGTGCAGTCGATCATCAACGGATCGGCCGCTCCGGCCACGCCGAAGCCGTCCACCAGCTACGCCGAGCTCTACGGAGGAGACCACATGGAAACCCTGCCCGCAGGTGGCGCCGAAGGCGGGATCTGGCGCTGCGAATCTATCCCGGTGCCGTCGATCCTGCGCGAGCATGACCTCGTGATCGCGCCCGCGCACGACCGCGCTGTCGTGATCCACCGCATAAACACGTGGAAGAACCAAGCGAAGCCAATGTCCGGGCCGAACAACAAGAACCCTGGCGGCTCCGGGTCAGTCCTCAACGACTTCGTCGTCTGGGAAACGGCTGGCAAGTCGGTGATCCTGCCTCAGGGCACGGCGAAGATCGACATCTGGTATCGGTCCGACCGCCCGTTCCGCATCTCCATCGCTCCCCGGCCCTGACCAGGAAGGCAGACACCCACGATGTCCATTCGAGAGATCCTGGCCCGGCTCGCCGCGACCGAGCCCGCGCAGCTCGCCGAGGGCGTGCGCACCGTGCTCGTCGCCCTGGTCGGCGTCGGCTGGCTCACCATCGATGACGTGACGGTCAACGCGATCGTCACTGTCGTCGGCGTGATCGGCTCGTTCGTGCTCACGTTCCTCGTGCGCAAGAACGTGACCCCAGTCGCGAAGCTCGGCGGCTGCGACGCGGTCATCGCGCACGACCCGGGCACCGAGGCCTGACCGATGACGTGGCCGGACTCGTGGCCGAAACGGCAGGTGGTGTGCGACCTTGTCGCGCTCACCGGCCAGACGGTGCAAGGGGCGTCGCTGGAGTATCAGCAGACCGGCGCGCCGTGGTGCGTGCTCAACGGCGTCCTGGTCGCCCCTGCCACGATCTCGGCCACGTTCGACGCGAACGGGCACGCGGAGACGTTGCTTCCCCGCACCGACGTCGCGGCGCCAGCCGGGCGGACGTGGACTGCCACGGTGCGCGTCGGCGAGCGGACGTTCGTGAAGACGTTCGCCCTGCCCGATGGCGACGGGCCGCTCGCGCTCGCCTCGGCGGCGGACACCGTGCCGCTGGGCGGGCTGCATCGTGTCGTCGCCACCGTGAACGGCGTCGGGCCCGACGAGGCCGGCAACGTCGACGTCACCGTCGCCGCCGGTTCGGTCGCGTGGACCGAGGTCACCGGCAAGCCAAGCGCGTTCCCGCCCTCGCCGCACACGCACGCGCCCGCCGACGTGGCCGGGCTTCCTGCGGCGCTGGTCGACATCGACACGCGCCTTGACGCGCTGGAGGCCGCGCCCGCAGAGCACCGTCACCAGATCGCCGACATCGACGGGCTCGCCGCGGCGCTCACGACGGCGCAGGAGCAACCGGACCTGTCCGACGTCGCCGTCACCCTGGCCTACGACCCGGACACCGGTTGGCCCCAGCGTCCCACCACGCGCCCGGTGGTGTGGCTCGGTGGCACGAACCCCGGCAACGTGCCTCCTGGCCTCACCACTCGTGACCTGTGGTTCGCCGACTCGGGGGCTTGAGCATGGCCGTGATCGTCGACGCCACGTTCGACACCGACCTCGAAGCGCACGCCGCGTGGTACGGCTGCCAAATCGCACGCGACACCGGCGATGCGTACAGTCCACCGGCCTCGCTACTCGCCACGACGACCGAGGCGTTCGGCTCCGCGGTGATGCGGATGGAGACGCCCGCCGTGGTCACCGCGCCGGGCACCAACTACACGTTCCGCGTGCGGTATCGGGAGGCCGTCGCGACGATGCCCGCAGTGGCGTGGCGCGTCCGCTGGATCGACGCCGGGAACGCGCTCATACGCGAGGACACCATCGACATGCCGCGCTCGGCCGAGTGGGCAGAGGCTTCGGGCACGCTGACCGCCCCGGAAACGGCAGCCCGCGTCGAGTGGCGGTTCACGTGGTCCGTGAGCGCGGCCGGTCCAGCGTTCCGTATCGACAACATCCTCGTGGCGTCCGTCGACGCACCCGCGGGGGCGCGCGCCTACCGATGGAACGGCACCGCATGGGTGCCGCTCGCCGACCCGCTGCGATGGGACGGCATGGGCTGGCAACCCACCGCACCTGTGGAGGTCATCGCATGATCTGGGCAACCACCGCCGACATCCGCGAATATCTCGGCGAAGACCTGCCGACGGACTACCCGGAGGCGCAACTGCAGCGCGACATCGACGCCGCGGTGCGCACGCTGCGCGGGAAGATCCTGCGCTGGCCGCCCATCGACGAGACCACCCAGCGCGCCGAGGACGCCGAGGTGCGCCGCGACATCGTCGCTGCGGTGGGCGAGGTCGTGCGCGCGAAGCTCGAACAGCGGAAGACGCAGGCCGCCCTCGGCGGCCTCGCCGAGATCGTCGAGCGCGGTGGCCGGGTGAAGGCCGGGAAGCTCGAAGTGGATGGCACCGCCTCGGGCGGTGGCGCGGCGAACGGTGTCGGCTACGGGCGGGAGACGCTGCTCCCGTGGCCCGCTGTCGAGGCGCTGGCAAGCGCTGGCCTGATCGGCGGGAGCGTGGCGACATGGTGAGCCTGCTCGGCACAATCATCCCCACTGCGGATCCGGTGTGGTTCCGGCGGCAGATCCCTGACGGCCCCGACGGTCCGACGTTCGGTGAGGCCATGTCCGGCTACGGCCGTTGGGAGCGCACCTCGCGGCAGATCCAGACGCCCGAGGGCCGTGTCGTGCTGCTCACGGGCACGGTGTACGTTCCCGCGGCGTGGGAGCCGAAGGTCGGCGACCAGCTCGCGCAGGGCGGCGGCGCGCCGGACTGGCGGCGGGTCGAGATGGTCGAGACCCTGACGTGGTTCGACGGCACGGTCATGCACCACGAGGTGCACGTGTCGTGAGCCTCAACATCCCGGACGACGACCTGGTGTTAGAAGCGTTTCGGCGCGGTGGCCGCGAGGCGATGGAGGAGTTGTCGCGGCTTTCCGGCGCGGAGGTGCCGCTCGATCAGGGCGACCTGGACCGCTCGCGCAAGGTGACCATTGTGGACACGCCCGACGGGTTCGAGGGAGCGGTCTCCTACGACACGGTGTATGCCGCTCGGCAGCACGAGGAGATCACTTGGCAGCACGACACGGGCCGGAAGGCGAAGTACCTCGGTGACCCGTTCCGGCTGAACGAGCAGCGACTGCAGCAGCACATCGCCGACGCGGTCAAGGACGTCCTCGGCGGCTGACCTTCACTTGATTTCCAGTCAAGTGGCCGGGTGACACCCCGGCCACATCGTCGTGGTGTGTTGCCGAAGTCGGGTGCTCTGCATCTCGCGTCGCTCGGCCTTGCCCGCTACGACGGCCAAGGCCCCGCCGACGCACGCCCAGCATTCGTCGTCGACATGCCGTCCACACCGGACCGCTGCGTTTGCGTCATTCCTCGAACTGGCTTTCCCAGCACCGACCTCTCCGGCTACGAGCGACCCGAGTTACAGGTCGTCCTCCGGGATGCGGTCGGTACGCCGTGGCAGGTCGGGCACGACGACGCCGAGGCGATCCGGTTGGCGTTGCGGGATACCGCGGCGATCACGTGGGCGGCAGGCACAGAGCACGAGCAAGAGATCTTCTCGTGTGACGCGAACGAGCCCCAGCCGTTCTGGCTGGGGCCCGACGCGAACGGCCGGCCGCGCTGGTCGGTGTCGTTCCAACTGTACGCACTGATCATGGAGGTCACACCGTGACGACACCCGCGCCCCCGGCGCAGCTCAAGAAGAGGGCCGTCCGCTTCCAGCGGCTGGAGATCAACACCGGCACCGAGGAGACCCCGAACTGGGTCCCCGTGCGCGGCCTCACCTCGATTCCGCTCGAGCTGTCCCCCGAGGAGGTCGACACCTCCGACTTCGACTCCGACGGCTGGTCCGACAGCCTCACCACCTTCCGGTCGTGGACCCTGAATGTGACCGGCTTCGAAGGCTTCACCGGCGAGGAAGCCTCCCCTGTCGAGGACCCCGGCCAGGAAGCACTCAAGGCGGCCGGTATCGCCACCGGATCGGACGCCTACGTGCAGGTGCGCATGTACCGCACGGACAACAACAAGGGCTACCAGGGACGCGGCTCCGCGAACTGGAGCGGCACCGGCGGCGACGTCAAGGGCGTCTCGCCGTTCAACTGCAACATCACCGGCGCTGGCGCGCTCACGCCGTTCACGTACACGCCGCCGACCCCGTAACCGAGAGGTAGCCAGGACCGTGACCACCTTCCCCGACCTCGTTGACTACCAGGACGACACCACCGACAAGCCCCTCGTCCTGCCCATCAATGGCAAGCAGTACGCATTCCCCGCGGCGATCCCGATGGCTCGCGGCATTCAGATCGTGCAACTCCGCGAGGAGATGCGCCGCGCCGCGAAGGCCCGCGTCGAGGCGATCGAGACGCTGACCGACCAGCTCGGCCGCGAGCCAAGCGTGGACGAGGTCGTCGCCCACCTGGCCGAGCACGGGCCCAAGCCCCGAAAGGACCTCGACCTCGACGACGCTGGCGAAGTCGAGCTGTACCTAGACCTCATCGGCCCCAAGCGGCGCGCCGAGATGGAGGCCAACGGCGTCACCTACCCACAGATGGTCAAGGTGGGCGCGACCCTGCTCGCTTGGCACATCGTGGGCGCCGACTACGCACGTCGTGTGTGGACCAACGGCGGGCAGATAGAAGGCGGTGATGTCCGCCCCCCGGAACAGGCCGGGGAGTCGTCCGGTCCGCCGAAGACATCCCGGAGTTCATCGACGAAGACCAAGCGCGCGAGCTCCAGGAAAACACCGGCCCGCAAGTCACGTGGAGCGACTACCTCGAACGGTGGCGGCTCATCGAAGCCGACTTCCACCGCGAGTACGGAGTAGACCTCGGCGACCCCGCCGTCTACAAAGGCCGGTCGTGGCGCTGGTTTGTCGTGCGCCTCACCGGCCTTTCGGCCGAGTCGCTGACGATGAAGTCGATCGGGCAGATGCGCCAAGCGGCCCAGCACAACGAGGGCAGCATCGACGACATGGACCGCGAGCTCGGGATCGTCCGCGAGTGACACCGGGAACTGATCGTTGCGGGCATGGCGTTGACGGTCGGCGAGCTCCAGGCGCGCTTTACTGGCGACGGCTCCGACTACTTCCGCACCGCACGCGCCGTCCGCGCTGACGCGAAGAAGACCGAGTCCGCGCTCGACATCACAGGCAAGCTCGACGCCGACACCTCTCCGCTCGTCCGGTCACTCGCGCACGCCAAGGCCGCGATGAAGGCCGCAGCTCGCGAAGAGACCGTCCTCAAGATCGACGCCGACGTCAGGAAAGCCGTCGCGAAGATCTGGGAACTGGACAAGCTGCGCGGCACTGACACGAAGATCGATGTCGACGCCGAGACCGCCAAGGCACAGGCGAAGATCAAGGCTCTCGTCGCGCGCCGCAACGCCGTGATGCTCGAAGTCGACGTAGACCAAGACAAGACGACGACGAAAGCCCGCAAAGCAGCGGAGGCCGCCGCCGAGGCGGCGGCCGACGGGTTTGAGAAGTCCAAGAGCATCGACCGCGCCACCGAGTCCGTGGCGAAGCGGGCGAACGCGAGGTTCTCCGCGCTGGTGGCGGTGGGCCTCTTCGCCGGTGTGCCCGCCGCGGCTGCAATCGCGGGTACGGCGGCGGTAGCGGCGCTGGCCGTGGTGCCGGCGGCATTCATCGGGATCGGCGCGGCTGCCTCGGCGACGCGGGATGATGTGGCGTCGGAGTGGCGAGCCCTCGGCGCCGAACTGGTCGCCGTGTCCCGCTCGGCCGCCGAGCCGATGGCCGGCGAGTTCGTCGACGCGGCGGCGACACTGCGTGGCACGGTCCGCGATCTCTCGCCCGATGTGCACGCCGCCTTTGCGCATGCGGCTGACGGGATCGACCCGCTCGTGGACGGCGTCGACACCGCGGCCCGCGTGTCGATGCCCGCGCTTCTCGTCGCCGCGCACCAGTCCGAGTCGACCATGCGGGGCGTCGGGACGCTGGCCACGCAGATGGGCTGGGGCATCCGTGAGATGTTCTTCAACCTCGCCGAGGGCGCCGACGCGTCCGGCGATGCCCTGGAAACCACCGGGTACATCTTGCGTGACTTCCTCGACTTCACGGGGCGATTTTTCACCAACTTGACCACGCACGGCGGCCCGGTGCTGGAGCAGTTCCGCACGTCGCTAGCCGGGGTGCAAGACCTCCTGCTGACGCTCACGTCGACCGGGATGCCGCTGCTGTCCGGCGCGACATCCGGGTTCCTGGGCGTGGTCTCTGGCGGGATCTCCCTCCTTGATGGGTTCGCCTCCGCGATAGGGGGCTGGGCTGGGCCGATCACGACGTTCCTTGGTGCGGCCAAGGCCGTCGACATGCTCACGTTCGGCGGCGCCCGTCGCGGGTTCCAGGGCCTGCGTTCGGAGATCTCGAAGACGAGCGGCGCGGGCTCGAAGTTCAAGGTCGGCATGCTCGGTCTCGCGGCCGGAGCGTTCCACCCGGCGACGCTCGCGGCCGGGGTCTTCGGCGGGGTGCTCATGGCGCTCGCGGAGAAGCAGCGGCTCGCCGCTGAGCGCGCGCAGGAGATCCAGGAGGCGCAGGACGGGTTCACGGAGGTGTTGCAGCGCAACGGAAACGCCATCGACGGTCAGGTGCGGTCGCTTGCTGCGCAGGGCCTCGCCGCCGACGGCGCGGGCGCAGCTGCCGCGATGCTCGGCATCCGATGGGACACCGTCACCGACGCAGCCACCGGCAACGACGCCGCGATGGCGAAGATCACGACCACCCTGAACCGCGTGAAAGCGGAAGCTGGTCACTCGGCCGACGAGGTCGGGCATCTGAACGCCGCGCTCGACGATTCCCTCGTGCCAGTGATGATCCTGGAGATGGCTCTCGACAAGCAGCGTCAGGCGCTCGAAGCGGCCCGCCGCGAGCAGGAGCTGGCACGGCAAGCGATCCTGAACACCGGGGACTCCGTGTTCCAGCTCACGGACGCGCAGGAGGGCGCGGCCAACAGCGCGCAGACCCTGGAGGCGGCGTTCGACGTCCTCGCCGACACCGCGGCGGACGTGGAGTCGAAGGGCCAGGCAATCATCGACATCCTCGCCGAGCTGGAGGGCCGCACGCCGTCAGCCGAGGAGGCGACGCAGCGTCTGAACGACGCGATCCGGGACATGAACGGCCAGTTCGCCGACGGCGTGGACAAGGCCAAGGGCTGGGGCGGCGAGCTGGTCAACGCCTCGGGCGAGATCCGCACGCTCACGGAGAACGGTTCGAACCTCCAGGACTTTGTGCAGGGCGCGGCTGCAGACTTCGGCACGCTCGGCAAAAGCCTCGCGGCCGCGGGCGTGCCCGTCGAGGAGGTCAGCCGTCGCCTCGGTGTGCAGCGTGACCGGCTTGCCGAGACGCTGGAGGGCTGGGGCCTCAACCAGGAGCAGATCGCGGCTGTCCTGGAGTACTACGGGCTAGTGCCGGATCGGGTCGCGACGCTGGCCGAGCTGGAGGGCAACGCGCTGGAGCAGGCACAGCTGATCACGTCCGAACTGGAGCGCATGCCGCCGGGCAAGTCGATCAAGGCGGACCTGACCGGCGACGCGCAGCAGGCGCTCCTCGACCTGAACTACGCGATCGTCGAACTGCCCGACGGCACGTTCGAGGTGTTCGCGAACACAAAGGAAGGCGCCCGTGCGGCGCGCGAGTTCGCCGAGTCGGTCGACGGCAGGGTGCTCACCGCGCAGGTGGACGCGAACACCGGGCCAGCCGAGCAGAAGCGCGGCTGGATCGTGGACGCGATCAACCGGTCGCGGGGAACGGTGACGCTGCTCGGCAACAACCGGCCAGCGGAGTCGTCGCGCTCGTGGATCGTCGACGCGATCAACCGCTCGCGCGGCACGGCGACGATCTTCGGTAACGCCAACCCCGGTCACCGGTCGCTCGCTGATCTGGTCCGAGCGATGAACCGCTCGCGGGGCACGTCGTGGCTCGGGTTGGCCACGGGCGGCGCGTACGCCGCCCTGGCGGACTTCGAGCGCGCTGCGGCCCGCACCGTGGTGAAGCAGGTCCAGGTGCAGATCTCGAACATCTTCGGCGGGAACGCACTCGGCGGTATCTGGGGCAACGCACAGGGCGGTGTGTGGGAGGGGGCCCGCCCGGTCGGGTTCGACGGTGGGGGGCTCGCCGGGAAGGTCGCGTCCGGCCAGTTCGGCGTGATGGACGCGAACCGGGCGGCCGTCGTGCCGCCGAACAGGCTCAAGGCCGTCATCCCGTTCATCGGGGACCGCACGCATGACCGCGAGTACTACATCCCGGAGAATGACGACCCGCGCTCCCTGCGTCTGCTCCAGACCGCGAACGAGGCGATGCTCGGGTCGCCTCACCCGGCCGGATTCGCGGCGGGTGGCGTTGCGGTACCTGCGCCGCGCGCTGCGGCGGCCACGTCGATGTCGTCAGCCGGCGCCACGGTGCCGGTCGTCGACGGAAGCCGGGGTGTCATCGCGGCGATCAACCGGCAGACGTCGGCCGTGGTCGGCGCGATCGATCGTGCTGCGGCGAACGGGAGGTCGGTGACCGTCGTGCTGGACAGCCGTGTGCTGGCGCAGGGTGTCGCGAAAGGGAACCTGCTGAACCGGGCGCGCTGAGCTCTGCGCGTGACACCCGGCGGTGACGATCCGGGTATGTGGATCGGGCGGCCTGGTGACGTGCGCGAGATGCGCAACCCACGCCGTGGCGCGGTCAAGGTGCCCGCGAACGAGCTCGCGCAGATGGTCGCGCTTTCCGGCGCGGTGCACACCTCGTCACGGCCGAAGCAGCCGAGACGATGGTCGATCGAGTTGCCGTGGCTCCCGGAGGCGCATGCGGACTGGCTCACCGAGCTAGCGTCCAAAGTGCACGGACCCGGACCGGTCGTCGTCGTCGAACCGTCCACCCGGAACTACCTTGCGCCTCGGCAGTCCGTCGGCCGGGGGCGAGCCGACCACTGGTCCACGAGCTCTGGCTCGATCTCGACACAGGCCGACGGCACGAACAGCTGGTTCCGCATCGGTGCCGGTGAGCTGCGCTGGGTCAACCCGGTCTGGGGCCGCTGGCCCGCCGCCGAGGGCATGGTGCTGTCGTTCGCGACCGAGTCCGGCCTGACGGCCGGGATCTCCTGGTACGACCTGGCTGGGACGCTCCTGTCGGGCACGAGCGATCCGTCGGGGACGGTGACAGCGACGGCTCCGGCTGGCGCGACGTGGGCGACGCCGACGATCTCCGCCACCGTGGGCGGCACGATGCCAGTGCCGCGGGCGTGCCTGCGCTACGGCGACACGGTGCCAGCGTCACCGTGGCCGGTGGGTGAGCACGTCGGCGCGTTCGCGATCCTGAACCCGCAGCGGCTCGTCGAGCGGTTGCCGTACGGGTCGGTGACGCTCGAGCTGCTGGAGCAGTACTGATGCAGCACGCCGATGACCCCGATCTCGCGGCAGCCCTGGCGAGCCCCGATGTGACCATGTCCGGTCGGGTCGAGTTCGACTGGCTCCGCGACGGCCTCTACAACCACGAGTACACCGACCTGTCGTGGCTGCTCACCTCTGCGGTGCTGGAGTACCCGACCCTCGTCGGGGACCTCCCGGAGGAGGTCAACCCGGTCACGGGGTTCTCGTCGGCTCAGCTCACAATGACGCTCGGCGGCGCAAAGTATGGCGACGCGGACCTCGACGCCGCGTGGGACGCCGAGCTCCGCGAGCAGGGTCTCGCCGCTGATCAGCTTTTCTCGCCGTACTGGCGGGATTCCCCGCTGTACGAGTTCGACATCAAAGGCACCCCGGTCCGCTACTCGCGAGTCGTCGAGACCGCGGCGGGCGAGCGGGTGGTGCGCCAGTTCACCGGTTGGGTGCGGTCGACCCCCATCGACCGTGAGGCCAACACGGTCACCGTCGTCTGCTCGGACGTCGAGGACATCCGCCGCGAACTCGTCACCTTTCCGCACTGGTGCATCCGCCCGCCGAACGTCGACGATCCGGGCACGAGCGCCGGGCAGATGGCCGGCGCGGTCCCCGGTTCGCTGGCGTGGGCGGTCGAGGAGACGTTGCGGCAGGGCGGCCGCCCGACGGGCCCGGCGGCGCGCGAGGACGCGGTCATGTACGCCTCCTGCAACGGGCTGCTGTTGCCGTCGGTGGGGAACTACGCGTGGTCGTTCGGTTCGCCGCAGCTGGTCCGGCACGCCATCGCCTACGACCCTGGCGTGTGGCAGTGGCAGGAGGGGAAGTTCGGGCTCTGCCTCAAGCCGCTGCTCCCGCCGTACAACAGCACGCGCCGGTCTAACTCGTGGATCAACTGCGCCCGCGCCGTGACCGTGCCCGCCGCGGGCTCGGGCGGTGCGACGCGCAAGATCGGCATGTCGATGTGGTTCCAGTCGGCGGGCGGTTCGGCCGTCGGCAACCCGTCGTATGTGACGCTGTTCATGGACGACTGGTGGGTCAACGGCGTCACCGGCAACGCCACGTTGTTCGTCGATTCCAATGGCCGGATCACCGTGCAGCTCACCGAGAGCGGCGCGCTCACCGGTACGCGGATCTGGGTCAAGACCTACGATGCCGCGCTCGCCCCGGCGGGCTGGCACTACGTGAACGCGATGTTCACGGTGTCCTCGACGAGTGTGCAGATCGACGTTCACCTCGACGACTCCCCCGTCACCGCGGCTACCTCCTCGATGCCCGCCGCGGGGTTCCGGTACCTCAACGTGCCGCCAGCGTTCCGGCCGAACCTCGTCGAACTGCGGGCGAGCGCCGCCCCAATACAGCACGTGCAGATCTACGACGGCGACGCCACGCTCGAATACCAGCTCGGCCAGGGCTACCCGCCGGAACGCGAGGCCATGCCGCTGGCGCTGCCGTACCACACGTTCACGGAGCTCCAGTGGATACCGGACGTGGTCGAGCGGCCCGCATGGGATCTGTTGCAGGAGATCGTGAAGGCCGAGTTCGGTGTCGTGCACACCAACGAGCACGGCCAGATCATCGCCCTGTCGCACCCGAGGATGCGGCAGGAAGCGCTCGACCAGATCGCGGGCGGCAACCTGCTGACCATCGACGACGACAAGCTGCTGTCGCTGATCATCGACCCGAGCCTTGATCACTACGCCAACACCATGACCGGCGGCGCGGTCAACCGGTACGCGGTGTTCAAGCACGTCTATACCAATCCCGGTCCGCTCGACTACTACGTGTCTCCCGGGGACACGCTGGAGCGGGTGATCTCTTTCGATGAGGCTGTGACCGTGGACGCGCGCATTAATGGCGTCAGCGCGACCCAGCCGCCGAACGGCCCGGACATCAGGATCTCCAGCGTCTCGGCGGTGCGCGCCGACAACGTCAACGTCGAACATCCGAATGTTCCCGGGATCGGTGGCGGTATCTCGGTCGACCTGCGATTCCCGGATCCAGACCAGCCCGATGCGCGCTCGGCGCTGGTGCGCTGGTGGGTCAACGCGGGCTGGGCTGCCGCGTATCTCGGCTCGTACATCGGGGGCAACTCCAGCTCGTTCCATCTGTCCGGGCTGGCCTACAGCGAGCGGAACACACACCGCACGAAGAAGGTGGACGCGGCCGAGGTGGCGCTGCGCGGCACGCGCGCCGTCGACATCGGAGACTCCGATTGGCGACAGACCAAGGGGTCGGTCGACGTGATCCTGGAGAACCTGCTCAAGGACACCGTGCAGCCCGCGCCGCTGGTCGAGCCGATCACTATCCCGGCCGATCCGCGTATCCAGCTGCGCGACGTGATCCGGCTGACGAACGAGGGCGGCATCACGGGGGCGTTGTTCGCGCAGGTGATCGGCATCAACCGTCGGGACGACGCGTCGGGGTCGGTGGACACGCTCGCGCTGCGGATCGTGCGCACGCCTGGTGTGGCGCTCTGGGATGACCCGGACCTCGGCTGGGACGTCGGGACGTGGGGAGAGTGAGGACGCATGGCATTCAGTGATCAGCTCGTCGTCGGGCCGCCCGGCGCGGAAGTGTCGAGTTCGCAGTTCGGCGAGATCCTCAAGCTGCTGCTCAACAATCTCGACGGGCGAGACATCGACCGCCTGTCGGAAATCAACGGGCTCAGTGCCCGGCTCGGTTCCGGTGTGGGCACGGGGTCGAGCACCACGACGGGCACAGCCTCCGCACAGCTGGCCGCTCTCCGGACCCGTGCGGGCGCGCTGGAGACGCTGACGCCGTCCACGGCCCGCTTCGCGCACCTCGTGCACACTGGCCGCACCACCACACCGCCAGCGAACTTCGCCGCGCTGTGCTCGACGGCGAACACGGCGAACGCACAGCTGATCCAGCCGAACGACACGACAACCGCGGCGCGCACGCTGTGGATGCCCGCGCCGACGAACGAAGGCGGCGCGATCACGAAGTCCGCGAACAACTACGAGTTCACATTCGGCTACACGGGCTACTGGATGATCACCGCGAACCTCGGGATCGTTGTGCGCGACGTCGCGGCGACCGCGCTGCTCGGCCAGGTGCAGGCCGCACTCATGACCGGCAGCGGCACGATCGAGCTGCTGAACAACGACGTGCTCCCCGCGAACATCCCGAGCCGGCAGGCAATCTATCTACCGATCAGCGGTGAGATCCGGGTGACGAGCACGACGGAGCCCTATTACCTGCGGGCGTACCAGACGCTCTACGCGGCCGCGAGCGGGGACAACGACACGATGGTGCTCGACGCGGTCGGCGGCGCGACCTACCTCAAGGCCCGGTTCGTCCGTCCACTGTAAGCAATCTGGTGGTGACACTGTGACGTGATTGTCGTGGCGACACAAGGGAGGTCGTCACGATGCCGTCCACAGTAGACACCTATGCCGACTACACGCTCATGTTTGAGCGCGCCGCCGGACAGCACTGGAACGCCACGCAGGCCGAGGGCCAATGGGCGTGGGAACCACAGTCCGCGACCGAGTCGCGCATCCGCTGGGGCCACCCGCACACGTGGGCCAGCGAGCCGCACCAGTACAAGGAGCACTTCCGCCGCGACGGCGATTGGGTGATGCTCGACGGCTGGGAGGGCAACGGCACGTTCTACGAGCTCGACGCCGCCGTGCAGTGGACGGCCGACGGCGACCTCGTCACGAACCGTGTGGCGCTGCCGCCGGGCGCGCAGCACTACGCGAAGTGGACGGTGCCGCCGCCGCTCGGCGGCTGCTACGGCATGTTCGCGCTCGGCACGATCGTCGAGCAGTCGAGCGGGAAGCGGGTGGCGTTCGCGCACGAGCAGCGCTGGACCAACGTCGGCGTGATCGCGAGCCCGCACCTGCCCGCGGCCCCGGCGCTGCGGCAGACCGAGAAGTGGTGGGACGACAACGGTCACGCGTTCTCGCTGCGCGTGCACCGGGACGTCTTCCTCGCCAAGGGCTACGGCATGGCGTACCGGATCCAGAACTACGACCCCGCCAGCGGCGCAGCCACGACCCGCCTCGACCTCAAGCACGCCTGGACGTACTGAGGTTCAGACCTGAACGCCCGCCCAGCGGGCGAACCCAGCGAGCGTGTCGTCGCGGCGCCGTTCCTGCTCGGCGAGCGTCACCACGGTCTCGCGGACCTGCGGATGCTGCCGTGTGCGGCGCGGTGAGATGCGGCGCGCTTCGTTGAGGTGCACGAGCGCCTTCTCACGATCGCCGTGCAGCACGCACGCCCGCGCCATGTCGATGTGGTGATGCCCCACTCGCTCCGGCCGCGTTGGGTCCTGCACACGCACCGCATCGTTGCGGCGCAACGACTCCGCCGCGTCGTACTGCTCGACGGGCAGCGCGCACCAGTGCACCGCTGTATTGAGCGCGGAGGCGTCGATGTTGAAGTACGGCCGCTCGGGCGGGGCGAACTCGTCGAGGATCGCGCGCGCCTCGGCGATGTACTCGTCCGCTTCCTGGCCGTCGCCAGCGCGCGCAGCGAGCACCGCGGACCGGAGATCGAGCTGTACGGCCATCGCTCGCGCCTCGGGGCTGGCGTCGAGGTGGTCGCGGGCACGGGTGAGCAAGCGCAGGCCAGCCCGGAAGTCGGCGTACTGGAGGTGCCGAGTCGAGCGGTGGTAGGCGCTCACGACGACGCGGAGCGGGTCGCCCGTGGAGGGGGCAAGGTGGATATGCCGTTCGTGCGCGAGCGCCGCGAGGTCGAACTGCCGATACTGGCCGCCGATGGTGGCGGCCATGCGGTAGGCGTCGTGCAGCGCAGCGCGGGCTTGCTCGCCCTTACGGCCGGACTGCTCAGCGAGGGGGTAGAGGTGGTGCAGCAACGGGGGCAGCTTCGGCGCGGCCTCGTCGTAGCGCTCCTGGTGGATCGCTCGTGCGACAGTTCCAAGACCGCGGCTGATCGCGGCGAGGGTGAGCGGCGCGCCCTCGGGGCGTGGGTCGTCGTAGGCGTCAAGCGCTGACCGCAGGTCCGAGATCGTGGCGGAGTCGGCGCTCGGCTCTTCCATGACCTGGTCTTCGCGGGTGTCGTAGAGGTGTGCTGGCTTGACCCGCAGTGCGCGGGCGACGGATGCGACGAACGACGGCGAGGCGGGGATGCGGCCCTGCTCAACGTGCCGGATGGTGCCGAGGCCGACGTGTGCACGGTCCGCGAGTTGCTGCTGGGTGATCCCGGCGAGGCGACGTGCTCGGGCGACTCGCCGTCCTACGCTGTCGTACTCGTCGTGGGTCATGCGCTGCTCCCTGGTCCGAGGGTGCGTGCACGCTACAGCCTACCTTGAGTAGTTGTTGAGTACTTCAGCTGCGACATCGCTCCTAGCGTTTGGGATGTGACGGAGAGCAGCGGACACGGGGTTGTCGAGCCGCCGAGCGACACGGAGCTCGCGACGTTGCTGCGCACAGCGCAGTCGTTCCTCGGCGACATCGCGTTCGAGGTGCCCCGCGGCAACGTTCGCCCGGCCCAGTTCGCCGAGCTCGCCGACCTGCTTGAGCGCCTCGCCCGCACGGTCCGTGCCCGCGCCGAGGTCGTCGTCTACCAGCGGGAGGACCGGTGAGCTGGTTCCTGCACCACGACGGCCGCGTCAGCAAGATCGGCGCTGACGGCTGGCCCGTCGAGACCGACGAGGAACCTCCCGAGCACCTGGTCGGCGCGGATGCCCCGACTCCGCGCCGGCCAGGGGTCACGCCTCGCGCTGCTGCTGGAGGCGATCGATCTGGCGACGGAGGTCGGCCGTGTTCCAGCGGGCCTGGCCACCGGGGGTGACGTAGTCGGGTGTGACCAAGCCTGCCTTCCACCAGCGGAACAGGGTCGTGCGGCCGATGCCGAGTTCCTTCGCCGCTTCGCCGGTGCTCACTGGGGGCCGTTCCTTGATCACGATGCAACGAAACACCACCGATGGAACGCATGGTGATCGACTGCAACTTTCGGAACGTATGCATCTAACGGAACTCTTGCAACTAGTGGAACAGTTGGGAAGACTCCAGGCAGCGGACAGGGGGCTGAGCGGGAAGGCACTGGCCGGTGGCCGAGTACGCGGACGTCCCCATCGTGGTTGGCGAGGTGGAGGGAAGAGGCGATGTTGCGAGCGGACCCTTGGAGACGCACCACCCGCCAACGGCGTGCCGACGCGCAGGCCGTCATGCGGCAGCTCGTCGCGATCCGCCGTCGCCACCGGATCACGCAGGAGACGGTCGCTGACCGGCTCGCCACCACGCGCGACGTCGTGTCCCGCTGGGAGACCTGCGCCCGGCAGCCGCGCTTGGGCGACCTCCTCGGCTACGTCCACGCCATCGGTGCCCGCATCACGATCGTCGAGACCCCAGCGAGGCCAGCGTGACCACTTCCGAGCGGCGCGTGAAGCGACCCAGCGTCGAGCTGGCCGAGGCAGCGCGGCTGCTCGATCAGTGCGATCGCGATCTGGTGCTCAACCGGTTCGGGTACCAGCTCCTCGCGATCCCGGACGGCGTCGACTTCCTGCGCCGCTGGATGTCCGAGGCCGCCGTGGACCTGGAAGGCGTCACCGACCCGCCGGCCACGGTGCTCGACGCGGACATCCTCGAACCGCGGCGACCGCTCATCGTGCTCGCTCGGAGGATCCGCCAGCACCTCGGCACACGATCACGGTAACCGTCATCGCCGCAGGTCAGCGTTCTACACGCGGCGGCTGGCCGGTGGAAGGGTGTAGGCCATGACTGGGGAGTCATGCGAGGACGAGCCGTGCGCGCGCTGCCACGGCGCGAAGAAGGTCTGGGTGCAGCGCCGGTTGGATGGCGAGAAGTTGACGGTTCGCGAGCGCTGCCCGCGCTGCGGCGGCACTGGCGTTGAGCCGGACTCGGGTTAGCTGGCCTTGCGCCGGGCGCGCTTGGTGGACGAGCGCAGGGCGAGGCTCTTCATGTGGGCGCGGCGGGCGCTGGCGGCCCGCTCTGCGCGGATGTCGGGCGGCAGCACACCGTCGGGGTCTACGTGTCTCTCGAACCGGTCGTTCGCGGCCTTGCGCGCCGCCGCGGTGCGGGCGGCGCGGTCGGCGGTGTTGGCCCACGAGGAGTGCGAGGCGATCTGGGCGCGGAGGGTGCGCTGCGCGGGCGTGAGGTTCTTCGACGCTGCCATGCGGCTAGCACAGCGCACCCGTGTCACCGCTACAGACGACTGCCGACGCGGATCCGCCGCGCAGTAGCGTGCGCCCGCTCAGTGGCTGCGCTCTTGCCGTAGCGGCGCGCCATCTGCGGAGTGGTCCACCCGTTGATCAGCATGAGGTCACCCTCGCTGCCGCCTTCCTTGAGGAAGTGGTGCGACTGGTAGTGGCGACCGAGGTGAGCATGCAGGTTCCGCCCCATCGCTTCGTTCACGCCTGCAGCCCGGCCGCGTCGCCGGAGCATGAGCTTGATGCCGTTCGGGCTGAGCGGGCGGGCACCCTTCTCGGCCAGCCACAGCGCGGAGAGCCCGGCACCCTTGTGCCGACTGCGAACACGGAGGTATCGAGAGATCGCCTTGCCGGTCTTCGCGTCGAACGGAATGACCCGCAGCTTGTCGCCCTTCCCGAGGACGCGGATCGTGTCGACGTTCAGATCCAGATCACCGGGCCGCTCGTCGTCGCCCAGATCGAGGGCGGCGACCTCCGCGAGCCGGCATCCGGTGTCCCAGAGCAGTCGGATAATCGCCTCATCGCGGCGGGACGCGAAGTCCTTCCCGTTGCAGGTGGCGAGCACGTCGCGCATGATGTCGTCCGGCGTGATCGGCACGAGCGCTTCGGGGATCTCGGGGGGCTTCATGGACGCCATCGGGTGCGAGTCGAGTTCGTCCTCGGCGACGAGCCACCCGAACCACGCGTGGAGGGCTCGATAGTTGTTGTTCGCATTGCCCTTGCTCGTGGTGGCGACGCGGTAGGCGATCCACGCGCGGGCAAGGCGCTTGAGTTCGTCGACCTCGGCGGGCGGCTCGGGTGCGGTCGGCAGGTCGGCGATCCACTCGTCGGGGTTGTCGACCTCGGGGGGTGCGATGGGGTTGACGGACCACCAGTGGAACTTGCGGGCTACGTCGCCGTAGCACTTGATGGTGTTCTCGCTCTTGCCCTCGGCGCGGAGTGATCGGCGCCATTCGGCGATCAGTGGTTCCCAGGGCTCGGGTGCCGGGATCGGTGGTGGTGTCGGCATGCTCCAACTTTCAAAGCGAAGTGTCACTGAGCACTGCGCTTGCCGACCCCGCGACCAGCAACCCTCGCAGAACCGCGAAAGCTGCTGGTCAGAGACATAAAGTCGGGGTGACAGGATTTGAACCTGCGACCCTTCGCTCCCAAAGCGAATGCGCTACCAAGCTGCGCCACACCCCGTGACCGCCACGCCTGGGCGGTGTGCGACCACCTTAGCGTGTACCGCTACACTACCGGGGCGGCTGGTCACCGGTCGCATGCGGGCGTAGCTCAATGGTAGAGCCCCAGTCTTCCAAACTGGTGGTGCGGGTTCGATTCCCGTCGCCCGCTCCAGAACGTTTACGCAGGTCAAACCCACTTCACGGTGACGGTTCCCGATCACGGGGAGCCGTCGTTCGCCGTCTTGGGCCACAACCGGGCCACCAACCGACCGGAACCAGAACACCGGCGGCCCCCCACCAGGCTCGTCGTCGGGCCGATCGCCTCGCCGCAGCTCGACACGGGCATTCGGATGGATGTTCGGTCACGGTGTCAGGAACGCCCTTGCCGCCGACCAGGCCCGCCTTGACGAGCACCGGCAGTGCGGCGAACGTGGCAGTTCCGGGAATGGAACGTCCTTGCCGGCATCGACCGCGCCGACAAGTGGTTGGTACGTAAAGGGATTCAGGGCGACGGTCCGGGCCGCGCGGAGCTGGCTCGATCCTGCGCCGCCGCACAGCGGCGGTTCATCTCCGCATACCGCAAGCAGCCCCGGGCTTGGGTGCCCGCGATAACGATCAGGGCACACCGGGTAATGGACGGCAAAGCCCCTCAGATGTTCCCTCTGAACCGGTGCGCGCGCACCGCCACGGAGGGGACCCACGCCACGATGACCGCCGTACCTGCCGCCGCCCTACCCAGCGTGGTGGGACCACCCGGCTCCCGGCTCGTGACCGGCGCCATCGGTACAGGCTTCCGCATCCTGTTCCTGATCCTCGTGGCCGCCGGATACGCCATCTACGACGTCGGCGGGTAACCCCTCACCGCACAACCAGAGTAAGGAACCAACACCCATGAGATCCGTCCCCGCCCTCGCTGCTGCCTGCGCAACTGCCGCCATCCTTGCCGGCTGCTCGAACGACACCGCTGGCAGCGGCTCCGCTCCAGAGCTGCCCGCCGCCACGACCGAGGCCACCGCGAGCGAGGCCACTGCGGAACAAGCCGCCGACGAGCCCGAACGCAACGAGCGCGGCAACATCGTCAAGCAGCTCGGCGAGGAGGCCGGGTTCGCCGGGTTCGGCGGGCAGGTCGGGGACGACACCAACGTGCTGTTCGCCATCGACAAGGTGGAGGTCGACCCGTCGTGTGACCAGTACGGTATGGCCGCCGAGAGCGATCGCACGCTGTTGCTTCACGTGCGCGTCGCGACCGGCAGCAGCGCCGAGACCGCGAGCATGGCCCTCGGCGTCCTGAACCCGTACAGCTTCTCCGAGATCGATGCCAACGGCGTCACCCACGCCGCGGAGTCCGGGATGTGCACGGACCCGAACGCCAGCATCACGATGCAGAACTTCGGGCCGAACCAGAAGTACGCCGGCACTCTCGAGCTGATCGTGCCCGAAGCCAACGGTTCGCTGATCCTGTCGTCTCCCGGCATGGAGGGCGGCTGGGAGTGGGACTACTGAGCGCGCCACCCGGCCGTTCCGCCGAACACAGCCATGGATTCCCGTCGCTTCGGGATCGTGAACCGGTGGGCGGGCATCACTCGCGCGCAGGCAGGCCCTGCACCACCGCGGCTACGACTGGGAGTGGATTCCGGCCGAGCTCCAGGACCGGGCCCGGATCAACGGGTCCGACGGCGAGCTGCCGCACCTGGACCCGCTGACCCGCGGGGTGTCGAAGCGCCTCACGGCAGGGCCGCCAGGCACTCCCGGCACCTCGTGCCGGGAGTGCCTGCCCCCAGCACAAGGCGACATGCATACGCCGTCGTCGGCACGGCCCCGACCAGTCGCCCCGCCGGACGCACGGCGCGAACCTGTGCCTCACGCGCGCGCCGCCGGTGTCTACGCGGAGACCTGCCGCGCCGTCGCCATCGCGCGCTCGGTCTCCCAGAACGCGCGCATCGACACGATCCGGCCGTCCTCGCCCACTTTGTAGACGAATACGCCGTCGGTGTCGACGCGGTAGTTGCCCGGCAGGTACGTCGTGATCGTGCCGACGTTGGCCACCTCGTCGCCCGCCGCGTGCGAATCCCTGATCACGAACTCGAACCGTTCGACGTTCGCGATCGTCTTGTCCCAGAACGCGGAGATGCCGTCCGTGCCGTGGTGGCCCTTGCCCTCCTCGTCGAACATCGACGGGCCAACCGGGTCCTCGATCACGCCGTTGGGGTGGAACAGCGTGAGCCACTGGTCCTTCTCCCCCGCCACGACGGCCTGCATCGACCGCCACGCCGCGAGGCGCGCTGGCGGCTGCTCCGCCTTCGGGTCCCAGCACACGGTGACACTCACGGCTCAGGCCTCCTTGAACTTGTCGATGATCTCGTCGGCGAACTTCTTGATCGCGTCCTTCTTCGCCGACACCGGTGCGTCGAAACCGAGGCCCTGCAACACCCACGGCACGGTGATCACGTCGGTGACGCCGATCTCGGCCTGCTGCCGGTAGCCGTCGAGGCCGAAGCGGTCGACGCAGACGGCCTGGATCTCGAACGGCTCGTCGGCGCGCCCGTACTCCGCGCGCAGCTCGCGCAGGCGCTGGATCGTCGTGGACAGGTCGTCGAACTTCATCATCGCCGAGGCCCAGCCGTCACCGGCCCTGGCCGCGCGCCGCAGCGCCACTTCCGTGTGCCCGCCGATGTAGAACGGCACGGGCCGCTCCGGCGCCGGGCTCATCCGTAGCCTGCCGAAGTCGAAGAACCGGCCGTGGTACTCGACCATGCCGCCGCCGAGGATGAGGCGCAGCACCTCGATGGCCTCGTCGACGCGCTTTCCTCGGTGCTCGTAGGGCGCGCCGCACCATTCGAACTCCTCGGGCGACCAACCCACGCCCAGGCCGAGCCCGAAGCGGCCTCCGGTGAGGTTGGCGACGGAGCCGACCTGCCTGGCGAGCAGCACGGGGTTGCGCGAGCCGAGCTTGAGCACGGACGTGTAGAAGCGGATCCGGCTGGTGACGGCGCCCATCGCCCCCGCGGCGATCAGCGGGTCGACCCACGGGGTCTCCTCGTCCCAGAACCGGCTGCCGTCGGGGGTGTAGGGGTAGTCCGCCGACACCGTCTCCGAGTAGAAGAGCGAGTCGGGCAGCGCGACCGAGGCGAACCCGCACTCCTCCGCCGTCGCGGCGAGCTCGGTGAGCTGGTCGAGCGGGCTGAGGGCCACCGACAGTGTGAACTTCATGCGCCAGAACTATAACGTGTTCTAGTTCTGGAGGCCAGTGGTGAGCCAGGGCACCCTGAGGCTGTGATCTGCGACACCGAACACCACGTGTCGCATTCACCTGACGGTTCGAAACATTCCCTGGTCGACGCGCGGACCCGGATTAAACGTCATTCGCCGATTTGTTTCCCACATCACCTTCTTCAGCGAAAGAAGGGCTCGCCTTCCAGCGGATTCGCGTGTTTACCGTTTCCGGTCGCCGATGGCGGGAAAGCCACGGCGGTAGTCGGGGGAACACATTCCGTAGAACCGAATTTCTGTGGAGGAAACGCGTGCCCACGACATCCTGGAAACGGTCCGCCATCATCGCCGCCGTCGGAGCCGGAACGCTGCTCGGCTTCGCCGGGACGTCCTCGGCGGTCGTGCCGACCTCGCAGAGCATCGACGCGCCGCCGAAGTCCGTCGCGCCGGGCTCGCAGGTGACGTTCACCGGCAAGCTCACCGGCATGGGCGACCGGCCGCTGCCCGGCGAGCCGGTGGACCTGGAGTGGCGAGCCGGGCCGGACCAGCCGTGGTCGGTCTCGAAGACCGGGCAGACCAACCACGACGGTGTGGCCTCGATCGCCGTGCCGGTCGAGCGCACGTCGCACTGGCGGCTCAGCTACCGGGGCGACGAGATCCACGACCCCTCCCTGTCGGCCGAGCAGACCGTGCAGGCACACAAGCCGGTCAACCAGCGCATCGTCGACGCGGCGGCGAGCCAGGCGGGCAAGCCGTACTCGTACGGCGCCAGCGGCCCGGACAGCTTCGACTGCTCCGGCTTCACGCAGTACGTCCACAGCAAGGTCGGCATCGACCTGCCGCGCACGTCGAGCGACCAGCGCGCTGCCGTGCCGCAGATCGGCAAGGGCGACAAGGTGCCCGGTGACCTGCTGTTCTTCTCCGATGGTGGCAGCGTCTACCACGTGGGCATCTACGCCGGTGGCAACCAGATGTGGGCCGCGCCGGAGTCGGGCGACGTCGTGCGCAAGCAGGACATCTACACCGAGTCCTACACCGTCGGCCGCGCCTGGTGACGCCACGGGAACTCGACGGGTAACGTCCGCGTTGTCCGGTTCAACGAACCAAAACAACCGGGAGTGACCCATGGGTACCGCGATCGTCGTGATCGTGCTCCTACTGATCGTCGTCGGCGGCGGCTTCTACCTGGTCCGTTCTCAGCAGGAGGCCAAGCGGCGCCAGCTCGAGGACGCCAAGTCAGAGGCTCGCCGCTGGCTCGAGCGGCTCGGCGGTCAGGTGCTGAACCTCACGGGCACCGACACGGCGTCACAGCAGGCGATGGCCGACGCGGCCGAGCGCTACAACGCCGCGGGCTCGCAGATGGAACAGGCGCAGACCGCCGAGCAGGCCCGGCTCGTCAAGGAGACCGCGCTCGAGGGCCTGTACTACGTGCGAGCGGCCCGCGAGGCGATGGGCATGGACCCCGGTCCAGCCCTGCCCGAGGACGCCGAGCGTGAGCGTGCGGGCAAGGTCACCGAGCATCGCGCGGTGGAGGTCGAGGGGCATCACTACGAGGCGTCGCCCGAGCCCGGCCAGAACACGCCGCACTACTACCCCGGCGGCCGTGTCGCCGGCAGGCCGGTGCCGAGGGGCTGGTACAGCGAGCCGTGGTGGAAGCCCGCGCTCGTGGCCGGCGCCTGGGGCCTCGGCTCGATGCTGCTGTTCAGCGCGATGTTCTCCGGCATGGCGGGCATCGCGAGCGCCGGAGCCTGGGAAGCGGGCTACGACGCGGGCCAGGAGGACGCCGCCGAGTCCGGTGACGCCGGTGGTGAAGGCGGTGAAGGCGGTGACTACGGCGACGGCGGTGGCGACTACGGAGGCGACTTCGGAGGTGGCGACTTCGGCGGGGGTGACTTCGGAGGCGACTTCGGCGGCTTCTGAGTGAACTGACGAGAACCCGTCACGAAGGCTGGCAGGTCGGACACCAGTACAGGTTCCGGCCTGCCAGTTCTTTGTGTGCGATGGGTGTGCCGCAGACCAGGCACGGCTGCCCCGTCCGCCGGTAGACGTAGACCTCACCCCCGTGGCGGTCCTGCCGAGGGGCGCGACCGGTCACCTCTGGCAGGTGCTCGTCGGCCACCGTGTCGATCCGCCCGGTGCGCACACCCGCCCGCATCAACGTCACGAGGTCGTCCCAGACGTCCTTCCACAGCACGGAGTCCAGCGAGCGTCCGGGCAGCATCGGCGCGATGCCGTGCCGGAACAGCACCTCGGCGCGGTAGACGTTGCCGACGCCTGCCAGCACCGACTGGTCCATCAGCAGCGCCGCGATCGTCGTGCGCGAGCGGGAGATGCGCTCCCACGCCCGCTCCGGCTCGGCGTCCCGGCGCAGCGGGTCGGGGCCGAGCCTCGCCTTGATGGCCTCGGCTTCGGGCTCGGAGAGCAGCTCACACCGCGTCGGCCCGCGCAGGTCCGTCCAATGTGTCCGTCCGGACAGCCGCATGCGCACCTGCCCGACGGGCGGTGTTTCCGGCAGTTTCGCCTCGGTGAACGTGCCGTACAGCCCAAGGTGGACGTGCACCGTCCCCTGTGGACCGTAGTTGTGGAAAAGGTGCTTGCCGTACGCCTCGGCGCTGTGCAGTACCTGCCCGTCGAGCCGGGCCGCCTCGGCGCCGAACCTGCCCTGAGGGCTGGACACCCGCACCGGCGCGCCGGCGTAGCGCCGCTGGTGCAGCCGCGCGAGCCGGTGCAGGGTGTGCCCTTCGGGCATCAGGCCTCCGGCAGGGCCGGCGGGTTTCCGGTGGTCTCGTAGTCGCTGATCTGCTGCACGCGCCGCGAATGACGGGCGTCGAGGTCGGGCGGGGTGGCCAGGAACGCCTCGACGATCTCGGTCGCCTCGTCCTTGGTGTGCATCCGCGCGCCGACGCCGATGAGCTGGGCGTGGTTGTGCTCGCGGGTCAGCTTGGCCGTCTCGACGCTCCACGCGAGACCGGCCCGCGCGCCGGGCACCTTGTTGGCGGCGATCTGCTCGCCGTTGCCCGAACCGCCGATCACGATGCCGAGGCTGCCCTCGTCGGCGACCACGCGCCGCGCGGTCTCGATGCAGAAGGCCGGGTAGTCGTCCGCCGCGTCGTAGACGTGCGGACCGACGTCGGTCACCTCGTGACCCTGCTTCTCGAGGTGAGCGACGAGGTGGTTCTTGAGCTCGAAGCCCGCATGGTCGGATCCCAGATAGACACGCACGGCACGGAGTGTGCCATCCCCGCAGGGCACGACCGCGCACCACCCGGCAAGCTGACGCCGTGAACGTCTTCCGGCAGGCAGGTCACGACGGGCGCCTCGAGTGGGCCGACGGCGCCACGCTCTCGGCCGAGGCCGCCGCCACGGGCGCGCACGTGCTCACGGCGTGCCTGCGCAACGCGCATGCCGTGGCCGTGGGCGCGGGCGCCGTCGTGGCCGCGCCGCTCGACCTGGGCGCGCGGCGGCCGTCGCCCGAGGCGTCGCTCGCGGCACTGGCGTGGCGGGAGGCCGGGGCACTGGCGGCGGGTTCGGCCTCGGGCCGGGAACTGCGGGAGAACGGCCACGGTCGCCTCGTCGGGCACGCGACGGCCGCGGGCTGCTCACGGGTGGTGCCGCGGCTCACGAGCGGGGTGTACGAGCGTGGCTGACGGGCGGTGGGTGAACCTCGGCGACGGCGTGTACGTCCGCCGGCACGAGGAGCTGGACCTGTCCACCGGGCTCGTGCTGGGCGAGCGCGGCTGCCTGGTGGTCGACACGCGCGGCGACGCGGCACAGGGCGGTGAGCTGGCCGCCGCCGTGCGGGAGCTGACCACGCTGCCGTGGACGGTCGTGCTCACGCACGCGCACTTCGACCACGGCTTCGGCACGGCGGCGTTCGAGCCCTGCGAGGTGTGGGCGCACGAGGGCTGCCGGGCGGCTCTGGCGGCCGAGGGCCCCGGGGACCGCCAACGGTGGGCCCGGCGCTACCGCGACGAGGGACGGGCCGACGTGGCCGCCGCCCTCGAGGCCACCCGGATCGTGCTGCCCGATCGCCTCGTCACGGGCAGGACGGAGCTGAACCTCGGGGGCAGGCGGGTGGTGCTCGACCACTTCGGCCCCGCGCACACCGGGCACGACCTCGTGGTGCAGGTGCCGGACGCGGGCGTGGTGTTCGCGGGCGACCTGGTGGAGCACGCGCCGGGCGGTTCGTTCACGGCCGAGTCGTTCGGCCCCGACACGACGCTGCACGCGTGGCCCTCGGCGCTCGACGGCGTGCTCACGCTGACACCCCGTGTGGTGGTGCCGGGACACGGCGAGCCGGTGGACCGGGAGTTCACCCAGGCGGCGCGCGAGACGCTGGCGAGGCTCGCCGCGCTGCGCGCCGCCGTTGAGGCCGGCGAGCTGGACGCGACCCGGGCCAGGGAGCTGTCCCCGTGCCCGGCCGACGTCACCGACGCCGCGCTCGCTCTGCAGTGAAGGCCACCTTCACTGCGTTGAACGCCGTGAAGGTGGCCTTCACTGCAGATCTGTCATGCCCGCTCAGTCGAAGTTCAGCTCGCCCGTCCGAGTCCGCTTCAGCTCGAAGAAGTCCGGGTAGCCGGCGAGCAACCGCGCGCCGTCGAAGATCTTCAGCGCCTCCTCGCCCTTCGGGATCGAGGAGAGCACCGGGCCGAAGAAGGCGACGCCGTCGATGTGGATCGTCGGCGTGCCCACGTCCATGCCCACCGGGTCCATGCCCTCGTGATGGCTCTTGCGCAGCGCCTCGTCGTACTCGGTCGACGTCGCGGCGTCGAGCAGCTCGGCCGGCGCCGAGACCTCGGCCAGGACTTCCTTGAGCACGATCTCGACGTCCTTGTTGCCCTGGTTGTGGTAGCGGGTACCGAACCCCGTGTAGTAATCGCGCAGCACGTCCTCGCCGTGCCGCTGTGCGAGCGCGACCGCCACGCGCACCGGTCCCCACGCCTTGTCCAGCAGCTCGCGGTAGTCCTGGGGCAGGTCCCGGCCCTCGTTCAGCACCGCGAGGCTCATCACCCGGAAGCGCAGATCCAGGTCGCGGTGTTTCTCGACCTCGAGGATCCAGCGCGAGGTGATCCACGCGAAGGGACACACCGGGTCGAAGTAGAAATCGACACGCGTCCTGCCGTCTTGCCGCTCTGTAGGCATGGGCTCTCCTGATTGGTTCCGGTCACCGGCGGGTAAGCAACTCCCCTACCACGGCGCAACAGCGTCGGCGCGCGACTTGTTCCCCGTCGCGACGGCCCGCGTTCCCATGATTTGATGCCCCGAGCAGATCGAAACCGACAACCGCTACCAGCACAGAGGTGCCAGTGCCCGCCCCAAACCTGACCCGCGACCAAGCCAAACAGCGTGCCGAACTCCTCGACGTGGAGTCCTACGACGTCGAGCTCGACCTGACGGACGGCCACGGCCGACCCGGTGAGAAGACGTTCGACTCCAGGACGAGGATCACCTTCTCGGCCGCGCGACCGGGCGAGACGTCATGGGTGGACATCGTGGCCGAGGGTGTCCGTTCCGCGACGCTCAACGGCACGGCGCTGGACGTGTCGGGCTACGTCGAGGACGACGGGGTGGCCCTCCCCGAGCTCGCCGCGAGCAACGAGCTCGTGGTGGAGGCCGACTGCCGGTACATGAACACCGGCGAGGGCCTGCACCGTTTCGTCGACCCGGTCGACGGAGGCGTGTACCTCTACACGCAGTTCGAGACCGCCGACGCCAAGCGCATGTTCGCGTGCTTCGACCAGCCCGACCTCAAGGCGACGTACCGGCTGACGGTCATCGCGCCGAAGGACTGGAAGGTCGTCTCCAACGCCCTCGTGGAGTCCCAAGAGGACACTCCGGAAGGCGCGGTCCGCACCGTTTTCGCCGTGTCCGAGCGGATCTCCACGTACCTGGTGGCCCTCATCGCCGGGCCCTACGCGGAGTGGCGCGACGAGTACTCCGACGAGCACAAGACGATCCCGCTGGGCATCTACTGCCGGGCTTCGCTCGCCGAGTACATGGACGCCGAGCGCCTGTTCACCGAGACCAAGCAGGGCTTCGGCTTCTACCACGAGAACTTCGGCACCCCGTACCCCTTCTCGAAGTACGACCAGCTGTTCGTGCCCGAGTTCAACGCGGGCGCGATGGAGAACGCCGGCGCCGTGACGTTCCTGGAGGACTACGTCTTCCGCAGCAGGGTCACTCGCTACGCCTACGAACGGCGCGCCGAGACGCTGCTGCACGAGATGGCGCACATGTGGTTCGGCGACCTCGTGACCATGCGCTGGTGGGACGACCTGTGGCTGAACGAGTCGTTCGCGACGTTCGCGAGCGTGCTCGCGCAGGCCGAGGCGACCGAGTACACGGGTGCGTGGACGAGCTTCGCCAACATCGAGAAGTCGTGGGCCTACCGGCAGGACCAGCTGCCCTCGACGCATCCGATCGCGGCCGACATCGTCGACCTGCACGCCGTCGAGGTGAACTTCGACGGCATCACCTACGCCAAGGGCGCGAGCGTGCTCAAGCAGCTCGTCGCCTATGTCGGGCTCGAGAACTTCCTCGCGGGCCTGCGGGTGTACTTCCGCAAGCACGCGTGGGACAACGCGACGCTCGAGGACCTGCTGGGCGCGCTGGAGGAGGCGTCCGGCCGTGACCTGTCCTGGTGGAGCGCCCAGTGGCTCGAGACGACGGGGCTCAACTCGCTGCGCCCGCGCATCGAGGTCGACGGCGAGGGACGCTTCACGTCGTTCGCGGTGCTGCAGGGCGGCGCCAAGCCGGGCGAGGGCGAGCTGCGCACCCACCGGGTGGCGGTCGGCGTCTACGACGACGACGGCTCGGGCAAGCTCGTGCGCACGCGGCGCGTGGAGCTCGACGTCGACGGCGAGCGGACCGAGGTGCCCGACCTGGTGGGCGTGCCGGCCGGCAAGCTCGTGCTGGTCAACGACGACGACCTGACCTACTGCACGATGCGGCTCGACAACGACTCGCTCGTCACGCTCATCGACCGCATCGGCGACATCACCGAGCCGCTGCCGCGCACGCTGTGCTGGTCGGCGGCCTGGGAGATGACCCGTGAAGCCGAGCTGAAGGCCCGCGACTTCGTCACGCTCGTCCAGCGCGGCATCCACGCGGAGACCGAGGTCGGCGTGGTACAGCGGCTGCTGCTGCAGGCGCAGACCGCCCTGAACTCCTACGCCGAGGAGAAGTGGGCGCGCGAACACGGCTGGCCGTCGTTCACGGCGCGCCTGCTCGAGCTGGCCCGAGGCGCCGAGCCGGGCTCGGACCACCAGCTGGCATTCGTCAACTCGCTGGCGGGCTCGGTGCTCGACGACGACACGGCGGCCGTGCTGGCGGGCTGGCTGGACGGCTCGGCGAAGCTGGAGGGCCTCACGGTCGACACGGACCTGCGCTGGCGGCTGCTGCACGCGCTCGTGGCGCACGGCAAGGCCGGCGACGCGGAGATCGACGCGGAGCAGGCGCGCGACGACACGGCGACGGGCCGCAGGCACGCGGAGCGGTCGCGGGCACTGCGCCCGACCGCGGAGGCGAAGGCGAAGGCGTGGGAGCGCGCCGTCTATGACGACGAGCTGCCCAACGCCGTGAACGAGGCGATCATCGCCGGGTTCTCGCACCCGGCGCAGAAGCACCTGCTCGGCGACTACGTCGCGAAGTACTTCGACGCGATCGACGAGGTGTGGGCGCGCCGGTCCAGCGAGCGCGCGCAGCCGACGGTGGTGGGCCTGTACCCGTCGTGGGCGGTGAACCGGGAGGGCGTCGCCGCCGCCGACGCGTGGCTCGAGGGCGAGCACTCGCCCGCGCTGCGCCGCCTGGTGTCGGAGGGCAGGGCCGGCATCGTGCGGGCGCTGGCGGCCCGCGAGTTCGACGAGAGCTGACCCCCGCTCAGCAAACAGCCCCCAAGGCCACCTTTGTTGCGTTGAACGCAACAAAGGTGGCCTTGGGGGCCTCTGGGGTGACTTGTCAGTGCGGGGCGGGGCCGGCCGAGTCGGCCAGCATGCGCAGCCCGCTGACGAGGCCGCCGATGAGGTCGCCCTCCTTGAAGGAGGCGACCATGCTCATCACCGCGAGCTTGGCGCCGCGGTCGGGCAGGCGGTACATGGCCTCGCCACCGGTGACGACCTCGACCACGCGCTCGCCGGGGGAAACCGCGATCAGCACGGCGTGGTCGCCCTGCGCGCCGAGGCTGTCGTGCAGCGACTCCGCACCCACACGGCTGTCGTTTCCGAGCTCGCCGAGGTAGATACTGAACTCCAGGCCGGTCTCCCTGCTGGCCAGCGTCAACGCCTCGTCGAGGCGGGCCAGTTGGGCGGTCGTGAATGGGCCTTTCGGAGCAGCGGGCTCGTACATCTGCGCCACGGACACGCGTCCGCTGGCGGTAACGGCCGCGCCGGGCTGCAGTTCGGTTCCCTCGAGCCCGGTCGACGGGCTCTGAGTGGTCAGCTCACCAGCTCCCACGGGCACCTCCCCGAACCTTCGACGGGCTCGCCGTCTCACCAGCCGCGTGCGCATCACCGGCGCCAGCCGGGTTGGCACTCCACCACATCGGCGGGAACTCCCACGCCTGCCCCGGCCGGTACCTCGGCCTACCTGCGAACCTCGAACGCAGGGTGGCCAAGGCGAACACACCGTAGATGGCGAGCGGGATCACCGCGAAGACCAGAGTCGTCTCGAGGATGCTCACGACCGCAGGGTATCCGACGGCCCACGGTCACACCTCACCTGCCACGGCGAACCGACAGTGCCGTCCGTCGCTCGAGGGGTCCCGTCCGCCGCTTGCCACGCCGGGAATCCCACGTTGAGCCGAAACGCCGTTCGCGAAAGGTCGCAACTCACCGTACGGGCGGCGGCACCCGGCTCTCGCATCTTGTTCCCCTACTTGATTGCTCGTACGTTTTTCACCTGTACGGGCCTTGCGCCTCACCCCCCATCCCCAATAGGTCACACCCCGGTCACAGGAGGACTTGCCATGCACACCGTCCTGACCCCCGCCGAGTCGAACCACAACACCGTTTCGTCGCTTTTCGCCGAATCCGCCGAGCGTGGTACCCGGGTCACGCGGGGTACACGCGTCACCTGCGGCACTCGGGTGACGGCCGGGACTCGGGTCACGCGCGGTACGCGAGTCACCCGCGGCACCCGCGTCACGGCCGGGACTCGGGTCACGAGGGGCACGCGAGTCACGGCGGGCACCAGGGTCACGAGGGGCACGCGAGTCACCCGCGGCACCAGGGTGACGGCGGGCACCCGCGTCACGCGCGGTACCAGGGTCACCCGCGGCACGCGCGTCACCGCCTGAGGCGGAACGTCCACGCAGCGTTCCCGCCCGACCTGAAGACGTAACGACGAAGTGAATACCCACCACGGCACGCCCCTGGCCGCGTGACGATCACGCGGCCGGGGCGCCGAGGTATTGCCGCCACAGCGGGTCGGCCTCCGTGGAGTGCGCGAGCAGCCTCCAGTGCGGACCGTGCGGCGCCGTCGGCACGACGCGCAACCGCCAGCCGATCTCCGACAGCAGCTTGTCCGCCTTGCGGTGGTTGCATTTCGCACAGCAGGCCACACAGTTCTGCCACGAGTGCGCACCACCGCGGCTGCGCGGCACCACATGGTCGATCGTCTCCGCGCGAGCCCCGCAGTACGCGCAGCGGAAGCGATCCCGGTGCATCAACCCGGCCCGCGTGAGCGGAACCTGGGCACGATAGGGTACGCGCACGTAGGTGCTCAGCCTGATCACCGAAGGAACCTCGACCGCCATGGTGGCGGCGTGCAGCGTCAGCCCCGTGGGATCCTCGTGCACGACCTCCGCCTTGCCACACACGAGCAGCACGATGGCGCGGCGTAGAGGTAACGCGGTGAGTGGTTCGAACGTCGTGTTGAGCAGCAGCACACGCCGCTTGCCCCAGCCAGGTCCCGACGAACCGCCGCCTCCCGGATCCCTCGACCGCCGCTGACCGTGCGAGCGAGTGATCCGGCCCCCACGCGCCGGAGGGCCGGTCGGCTGTGGCCCACTGGCATGTGGGCCGCCGATCACGGCGCCTACGGGCGCGCACAGCTTGGCCTCCGGCGCCTGCCCGGCCGGATGCCGGGTATGGGCGCCGTGGGGGCTCGGTTGTCGGTCTGGCACGCGACCACCTCCACCGGTGTTGCCCTAGTCGACCACAGACCGGGGCCAGAACGCACGTGCGTTAGGCAACGTGTCACTTCCCAGTACGGTTGTGGTTGGACTCGACGTGGTCAACATGCCGTAATCGGGGGACTCACCGGACCTGGAGAGTGTGCGGCGTCACAAACATGGAAGGAGCGTTCCCCGAAGTGGAGCAGTTGCTCAGCGACCCGCCGTCCTGCATCAACGAGGCGGGCACCTGGTGCCAGCAGATCTGGCGGCTCACCGGGAACGAGTGGCTGGCGGGCTCGGCGAACTGGCTCGTCGCCAAGCCGTTGAGCATCCTGCTGATCGTCGTGGTCGCCGTCCTCGTGCGGTACCTGGTCCGCAAGCTCATCGACCGGCTCACCAGAACGCCTGCCGACGACGCCGACGGCGGCGCGGGCAGGCTGCCCGCGCTGCTGCGTCCCCTGCGCGAGCGCGCGCCGGAGGTGCTCGGTCCCGTGGTGATCGAAAGACGCCGCCAGCGGGCGATGACGATCGGCTCGGTGCTGAAGTCGCTCACCACCGTGGTGATCTACGGCCTCGCATTCGTCATGGTCCTCGGCGAGATCGGCATCAACCTCGCCCCGATCCTCGCCTCGGCCGGCATCGTCGGTGTGGCGATCGGGTTCGGTGCGCAGAACCTGGTGCGGGACTTCCTCTCCGGGATCTTCATGATGCTGGAGGACCAGTACGGCGTCGGCGATGTCGTCGACGTCGGCGAGGCGGTCGGCACCGTCGAGGCGGTGGGCCTGCGCATCACCACGCTGCGCGACCTCAACGGCACCGTCTGGTACGTCCGCAACGGCGAGGTGCTGCGCGTCGGCAACTCCAGCCAGGGCTACGCCGTGGGCGTGGTCGACATCCCGCTGAGCTACAACACCGACGTCCAGCGGGCGACCACGCTGCTGGAGGAGGTCGCGGACGAGGCCGCGGCACGGCCGGCGATCGCGCCGGACGTGCTGGAGCCGCCGGAGGTGCTCGGTGTGGAGAACGTCACGCCCGAGGGCACGCAGCTGCGGCTCACGGTCAAGGTGCGGCCAGGCCGCCAATGGGCGGTGCAGCGAGCCCTGCGCGCGGAGATCCTCCCCGCCTTCGAACGGGCCGGCTTCGAGCCGCCGCTCGGCCGCTTCTTCGGAAACGGTTCGACGGGCACCGCGAACTGAAGATCGTGAGCAACGCACGGCAGAATGGAGAGGTGGCTGAAGTGAGCGAGACGCCGGATCCCCGTACGTTCTACGAGGCGGTGGGTGGCGAGCCGACGTTCCGCAAGATCGTCGCCCGCTTTTACGCCGAGGTCGCCGACGACGAGGTGCTGCGCCCGCTCTACCCGGAGGAGGACCTCGGTCCCGCCGAGGACCGGCTGCGGCTGTTCCTCATGCAGTACTGGGGCGGCCCGCACACCTACTCCGACCAGCGTGGGCACCCCCGGCTGCGCATGCGGCACGCGCCGTTCAAGATCGGACCGATCGAGCGGGACGCGTGGCTGCGCGCGATGCGCGTCGCCGTGGACGAGAGCGGCATCGAGGAGCCGTACCGCACCCAGCTCTGGCAGTACCTGGAGATGGCCGCCCAGTCGATGATGAACAGCTGGGTGTGACCGCTGGTGCGCAGAGCCGGCAGAGACACCGCACGGCCCTCCGCACCGGCCGGCGCCCGCTGGTGGCAGGACGCAGTCTTCTACGAGCTGCCCGTGCGCTTGTTCGCGGACTTCGACGGAGACGGCGTCGGCGACCTCGAGGGCATCAGGGGCAGGCTCGGCTACCTCGACCTGCTCGGGGTGCACGCGCTGCGGCTGACGCCGTTCTACCTCTCCCCCATGGCCGACGACGGCTACGACATCGCGGGCCCCCGTGCGGTCGATCCCGTGCTGGGCAACCTCGACACGGTCGACTCGCTGCTGGCCGAGGCGCACGCGGCCGGGCTTCGGGTCGTGCTCGACCTCGTGGCGAACCACACGAGCGACAAGCACATCTGGTTCGCGGCCGCCCTCTCCGCCGCACCGGGCAGCCCCGAGCGCGAGCGCTACCACTTCCGCGACGGCCGGGGCGAGCACGGCGAGCTGCCGCCGAACGACTGGCGCGCGCGGGACGGCGGCCCGGCCTGGACTCGCGTGGCCGACGGCCAGTGGTACCTGCACCTGTTCGGGCCCCATGAGCCGGATCTGAACTGGACCAACCCCGAGGTGCGGGCCGACTTCGAGCGCACTCTGCGGTTCTGGCTCGACCGCGGCGCCGATGGGATCCACCTCGCGGCCGCCTCGGGCATGGCCAAGCACCGCGACCTGCCCGACGCCGATCCGCGGGGGCGCACGGATCCCCGTTTCGACGACGACGGCGTGCACGAGATCCATCAGGCCATCCGCAAGGTGATCGACGAGTACCCGCACGCGGTGTCGCTGGGCGGGCTCGACATCGCCGACGACGAGCGTTTCGCCCGGTACCTGCGGCCGGGTGAGCTGCACCTCGCCGTGCACCCCCGGCTCGCGCGCACGCCGTTCGATGCCGACGCGCTGCAGGCAGCCGTCGAGCGCTCGCTGGCCACGGTCGCGTCCGTCGGCGCGCCGCCGGCCTGGGCGCTGGCGGGGCACGGCCTGCCGAGGCAGGTGACGCGCTACGGGGGCGGCACGCGGGGATTGAACCGGGCGCGGGCCATGGCGCTCGTCCTGCTGGGTCTTCCGGGTGCGGTGAGCCTGCGGGCAGGTGAGGAGCTCGGCCTCGGCGACACCGAGGAGGGTTCGCGGGCGCCGATCCCATGGGAGGGCACCGCGCCGCCGTTCGGTTTCTCCGCGTTGCCGGGCGGCTGGGAGTCGATCCCCTCCGGCTGGGCGCCGTTCACCGTCGAGGCGCAGCTGGAGGACGAGGAGTCGACGCTCTCGCTGTACCGCAGAGCGATCGAGCTGCGCCGCGAGCATCCGGGCTTCGCGGGTGACGACGTGGAGTGGTACGGGGCGCCGCCGGGCTGTTTCGCCTACCGGCGAAGCCCCGGTGGCCTCATCTGCGCGCTGAACACGTCAGCGGCGCCCGTGCCCGTGCCACGCGGCGACGTGCTGCTCGCCAGCGCTCCCCTCGTGGAGGGAAGGCTGGCGGCAGACGCCGCCGCGTGGTTGTGGGTTCAGCCGTGACCGGTCAGCCGCGACCGTAGCTCGGCTGGGTCTGTGCGTTGAACTCGTCGTAGCGGACCGACTTCGCCGGCGCGGTGCGCCAGTCGTTGATGGCCAGCACGTCGAAGCCCTTCTGGATGTCCGACGAGTAGATGTGGCCGTTGTAGTAGTACGCCGACCACGAACCACCGGTGATTCGCTGGGTGTCCGACAGCGGACCGCGCTCCCAGTAGCCGATCTCCTTGGGGTTGGCCGAGTCGGTGAAGTCCCACACCGAGATCCCGCCCTGGTACCAGGCCTGGACCATGATGTCGCGGCCCTTGACCGGGATCAGCGAGCCGTTGTGCGCCACGCAGTTCTCGTTCTCGGTCTGGTGCCTCGGCAGCTTGTAGTAGCTGCGGAACTCCAGCTTGCGGTCGTCGCCGCGGCCGGTGATGTCGTAGATGCCGTCCGCGCCGCGGTTCGGCCCGAAGGTCGCGTTGCAGGTGGGCAGGCCACCGCCACCGAGCTCGTCGGTGTAGACCACCTTCGTGCCGGAGTTGTTGAACGTCGCCGAGTGCCAGAAGGCGAAGTTCACGTTGTCCTGCACGCGGTCGATCACGCGCGGGTTCAGCTTGTCCGAGAGATCGAACAGCACGCCGTCACCCATGCACGCGCCCGCCAAGAGGTTCTTCTCCGGGTAGGCCGTGAGGTCGTGACAGCCCGTGGTCGCCGAGCGGTTGGTGCCGTCCGGGTTGGGGCCGCCGGGGTTGCCGCCGTCAGGAAAGAGCACCGGCGTGGCCACGACCGCCGCCCGCTCGGGGTGTTTCGTGGGCACCTCGACGATCGAGATCTTGTCGTGCGGGGGCTGGCAGTTCGGCAGGTTCGCCGCGGGCGAGTAGGAGGACACGTAGAGGTAGACGGACTCGCGCTGCTGGTCCGGCACCATCGTGTGCGTGTGCGAGCCGCAGTCGGTGCGCACGGACGCGACGTACTCCGGGTTCGCGAGGTCGCTGATGTCGAAGACCTTGATGCCTTCCCACGCATTGGGGTCGGAGGCCACCGACGGCTCGCTCGTGCAGGAGTCGTTGGTGCGCGCGTAGTCGGTCGACAGGAAGAGCAGGTCGCCCGACACCGAGACGTCGTTCTGCCCGCCTGGGCAGAGCACCTGGCTGACGACGCGCGGCTTGTGCGGCTTGCGGATGTCGTAGATGGTGAAACCGTCGTAGTTGCCGACGATCGCGTGGTTCTTCGTGAACGCGATGTCGCTGTTGAAGGCCTCCTGCGTGGCGAAGGGGCCTTCCTTCGGCAGGTTGGCGATCTGCCGCATGTTGGGGCTGTGGACGATCTCGTCCACCCCGGGGCTCGTGTTCTGCGCGGAGGCGGTGGCGGTGGTGCTGCCCGCCACCAGTACCGCCGCCGCGGCGACGAGGAGCCCGCTCAACCGAAGACGTCTCCGAGGCTTCACTCTCGAGTTCTCCTCTCGACCGGCAAGGTTCGCACCATTGTCGCCGGGCCGTCTTCTGCTTGATAGCGACGAATGGATGGTTTTCAGCGGCGCAACGGCGTTCGATATTGACTTCCGGCCGGAGCACCGGGTTCGCTTGCGCGCATGGGACGGCGGCTGGTGGCGGGTGTGGCCGCCATATTCTTCTTGGCACTGGCGGGCTGCACGGCCGAGGAGGCTCCTCCGGAGGGCGAACAGGGCGGCTCGGACGTGATCGTGCCCGGCAGGCCGGGTGAGCAGGCGAGCGTGGTGCCGGGCAGTGAGGCGGCGGAGCATCAGAAGGCGGTGCGGCCGAACGACGCCGACCGGCAGTACATGATCAACATGATTCCCCACCATCAGCAGGCGATCACGATGACCGACCTCGCCGCGCGGCACGCCACGAGCGATCAGGTCAAGGGCATCGCGGGCCGGATCGCCGCCTCCCAGGAAGCCGAGATCTCCGTGATGGAGTCCTGGCTGCGGGAGTTCGGGCACGCCGGGGATCAGCACGGCGGCCACGCCGAACACGGCGGGCACGATCACGCGCTCATGCCGGGCATGGCGACGCAGGAGCAGCTCGACGCGCTGCGTGCCGCGCGGGGCGCCGAGTTCGACCGGCAGTTCCTGCAACTGATGATCACGCACCACCAGGGCGCGCTCACGATGGCCGAACAGCAGCTCGGCCACGGCATCGAACCAAGGGCCATCGCGATGGCTCAGGAGATCATCACCGGCCAGACCGACGAGATCGAGCACATGCGCGGCATGCTCGGCACGTGAGTCAGGTGAGCCCAGCGCCGGGGTCGAGCCCGGGGTCGGCACCGTCGCCGACGTCGTCGAGCGCCTCCGCGGCCACCCAGCCGGCCGCGGTCGCCAGCGGCACGAACGGCGCGGCGTCACCCACGGCCTTCGCCACCTGACGCGCCCGGCTCAGCTTCTGCTCCTCGGCGGCGTAGGTCGTGCCCTGCTCCGCCTCCGGCGGCCGGTCGACGCGCCACGGCGGCTCCTCGGCACGCACGCTGTCCAGAAACTCCGCGGTGGGGTCCTCACCGGGCTTGTCCTCGGTCATGCCCCCACTCTGGCACCTTCCGTGACCGCAGTGAAGGCCACCATGCCTGCGCCCACCCGTCTCCCGCCACCACCCAAACGGAGGCGCTCCGCGCCGCTGTGTTCGTTCAACGCAGTGAAGGTGGCCTTCACTGCGGCTGGCGGTGCTAGAGCAGGAGTGGAAGGAGCGCGTGCCTGCGGCGCAGCACGGCGCCATAGCGGGCGTCGAGGCGCAGCCACGAGTCCGTCGCGGTCACCCGCACCACGTCGTCGCTCACCGACGAGTCCACGAACCCCATGCCCGACATCGCGAACAGGCACCGCATGGGCACCTTGATCTCCAGGCTTCCACCCGACACCGTCAGCACGGTCTGGTCCATCAGCGACGCGGGCGGCGTTCCGTGCGGGCCCACGTTCTCCCGCGCGAGCGCCACACCCCGGTCGGCGAGGTCGGCGACGACGGCCGCGGGCAGCGTGTCCACCTGCTGCCACGACGTCGCCGCCGGCAGCTCCGAGCGCCACAGCAGGTCGCGCGGCGGGCCGGGATCCATCACCTCGCCCGGCGTCACGGTGAGCGCGGCGAGCAGCTCACTGCCCGACACCGTGACGTCGGCAGGGGCCACGTCACCCTCGACGGCCCGCGTGACGAGCACGTCGAACGGCGTCGCCGCCCACGCCTCCAGCACACCGGGCCTGCGCGTGCGGAGCCGGATGACGGCGTTGCCGTCGAGCCGGACCGCCCTGGCGATGAAGGCGCCGAGCGTCTCGCGGTCGGCGGCGTCGGGGATGCGCAGTTCGGTCACGACTCGGCTCCTGGGATGCGGGCGCCGAGGAAGTCCCGCTCCGCGCTGGTGAGCCTGCGCGGGCGGGCGGCGGCGAGGTCGTACGGCGCGAGCGTGGTGCTTGCCACCACGGCCACTTTGTCCTGTTCGGACGGTCCGTTGTAGACGCGGTAGGCCAGCGTGAACGAAGCCATCTTCAGCTCGCTCAACGTGATCTCCACCCGGACGTCGTGACCGTTCACCACCACGGGCGAACGGTAGTCGACCGCGAGCCGCACCACGACGATGCCACGGGCGAAATCGCCGAGCCCCTCGGCGGAGGCGTCGTCGAACAGCAGCGGCACCCGCGCCTCCTCGAGGAGGGTCACCATGTTCGCGTGGTTGACGTGCCCGAAGGCGTCCATGTCCGACCAGCGCGGCCGGACCAGTGTCACGTACTCGCCCATCAGCGCACCGTACTGCGGATCTGCCTCGCCGCGACCGAAATTGTGGCGAGGTCGAGCCTGCCGGAGCGCTCGATCTCCTCCAGCGTCACGCGCGCGCGGGCGAGACGGGAGGAGTTGGCCTGCTCCCACTTCGCGATCTTCTCCTGTGCGGTGTCCTCCGGATCGCTGTGCTGGAGCGCGTCAAGCGTGATCGCCCGCAGCGACGAGTACAGGTCGTCGCGCAGGGCGAGCCTGGCGAGCGCGTGCCAGCGGTTGCCGCGCTCCAGCGCGTTCACCGAGGTCAGCATGCGCTCGAGCCCCAGGTGGTCGGACATCGCGTAATACAGTTCCGCGGTCTCCAGCGGGCTGCGCTCGGTGTCGAGCCCGACCTCGCGCTCGGCCAGCTCGGCGACCTCCGTGATGTCGAGCAGGCAGTAGCTGTAGAGCAGCAGCGAGATGCGGGTGGCCAGCTCACGGGGCACGCCCTCGCTCACGAACTCGTCGGCCTTGGCCCGCACGGCCTCGACCTCCTGCCCGCGGAGCAGCTCGTCGAGTTTCGGCACGAGCTGGCTGACCGTGGAGCCGAACCGGTTGATCTCGGCGCCGACGGCGAGCGGCTGCGGCCGGTTGGTGAGGAACCAGCGGGCCGCGCGGTCGAGCAGCCTGCGGGTCTCCAGCACCATGTGGTCGGCCACGTTCGCGGGCACGACGTTGTCGAGTGCGGCGATGCTGTCCCACAGCGTCGGCAGGCCGAAGACGCCGGTCACCACGGCGTAGGCGCGCACGGCGTCGGTCGCCGTGGCGTTGAGCTCCTCGGCGAGCCGGAACGCGTACGACACGCCCGCGCCGTCGACGACCTCGTTGACCAGCAGCGTCGTGGTGATCTGGCGGCGCAGCGGGTGGCGGCCGATCGCGCCGCCGAAGTGTTCGCGCAGCGGCGTCGGGAAGTACTCGGGCAGCCTGCGGGCGAACACCTCGACATCGGGCAGCTCGCTGGCGAGCAGCTCGTCCTTGAGGTCGAGCTTCACGTGCGCCAGCAAGGTCGCGATCTCCGGCGAGGTCAGGCCGAGGCCGGCCTTCTCCAGCTTCGCGAACTCCGCGTCGGCGGGCAGCGCCTCCAGCTCGCGGTCCACCGCGCCCTTGGCCTCCAGCGCGCTGACGAGCCTGCGGTGCACCGACAGCATCGACTCAGCGTGTGCCCTGCTGACACCGAGCACCGCGTTCTGCTTGCGGTTGTCGGTGAGCACCATCTCGCCGACCTCGTCGGTCATCTCCAGCAGCAGCTCGTTGCGCCGCTCGCGGTCCAGCTCGCCCGAGCCGATCAGCTGGTCAAGCATGATCTTGATGTTGACCTCGTGGTCGGAGCAGTCCACGCCCGCCGAGTTGTCGAGCGCGTCGGTGTTGACCTTGCCGCCGTGGCGGGCGAACTCGATGCGGCCCCGCTGGGTCAGGCCGAGGTTGCCACCCTCGCCCACCACCTTCACGCGGAGCTGGCTGCCGTTGACGCGCACCGCGTCGTTGGCCTTGTCCCCCGCGTCGGCGTGGCGCTCGGTTTCGGCCTTCACGTACGTGCCGATGCCGCCGTTCCACAACAGGTCGACGGGCGCGAGCAGGATCGCGTTCACCAGCTCGGCCGGAGACATCTTCTGCACGCCCTCGGCCAGCCCCAGCGCCTCGCGCACCTGCGGCGTGATGGGGATGGTCTTGGCGCTGCGCGGGAAGACGCCGCCACCCTCGCTGATCAGCGAGCGGTCGTAGTCGTCCCACGACGAGCGCGGCAGCTCGAACAAGCGCTTGCGCTCGCGGAAGGACGCCGCCGCGTCCGGGTTCGGGTCGAGGAAGACGTGCAGGTGGTTGAACGCGGCGACGAGCCGGATGTGCTCGGAGAGCAGCATCCCGTTGCCGAACACGTCCCCGGCCATGTCACCGATGCCGACGACGGTGAACTCCTCGCTCTGCGTGTCCACGCCGAGCTCCCGGAAGTGCCGCTTGACGCTCTCCCAGGCACCCTTGGCCGTGATGCCCATCGCCTTGTGGTCGTAGCCCATCGAGCCGCCGGAGGCGAACGCGTCGCCGAGCCAGAAGCCGTAGCTCGTGGCCACCTCGTTGGCGAGGTCGGAGAACTTCGCCGTGCCCTTGTCCGCGGCCACGACGAGGTAGTTGTCGTCGCCGTCGTACCGGACGACGGCGGGGGCGGGCACCGTGCTGCCCTCGACGAGGTTGTCGGTGAGATCGAGCAGCCCGGAGATGAACATGCGGTAGCAGGCCACGCCCTCGGCCTGGTAGGCCTCCCGGTCCAGCCCGGGGTCGCCCGTGGGCGCGGGCGGGCGCTTGACGACGAACCCGCCCTTCGCGCCCACCGGCACGATCACGGCGTTCTTCACCGCCTGCGCCTTGACCAGGCCCAAAATCTCCGTGCGGAAGTCCTCCCGCCGGTCCGACCAGCGCAGGCCACCACGCGCGACCGACCCGAACCGAAGGTGCACACCCTCGACCCTCGGCGAATACACGAAGATCTCGAACGCGGGCCTCGGCTCCGGCAGGTCCGGCACCTGCTGCGGGTCGAGCTTGAACGCCAGGTAGGGCCGCACCGCGCCGTCCGCGTCGGTGACCCAGTAGTTCGTGCGCAGGGTCGCCACGATCACCGCCGCCAGCCTGCGCAGGATCCGGTCCTCGTCGAGGCTCGTCACCTGGTCGATCCGCGCGTTGATGTCGTCGAGCTGCGCCTGTACGTGGTCGGCCCGCTCGCCGTTCGAGTGCTCCAGCGCGAAGCGCGTCTCGAACAGCCGCACCAGCTCCGTGGCGATGCCGGTGTGCGCGAGCACCGTGTTCTCGATGTACTCCTGGGAGTACGGGCTGCCGGCCTGGCGCAGGTAGCGGGCGTAGGCACGCAGCACCGACGCCTGCCGCCACGTCAGCCCGGCCCGCAGCACCAGCGCGTTGAAGCCGTCGACCTCGCAGTCGCCACGCCACGCGGCGGCGAAGGCGTCCTGGAAGCGCACCTGCAGGTCCTGCTCGGCGGCCTCGCCGATCGACTCCAGCACCCTCGGCTCGATGCGCAGGCCGAAGTCGTAGATCCACGAGCGCATGCCGTCCTCGCGCGCCAGCTCGTACGGACGCTCGTCGACCACCTCGACGCCCATGCGCTGCAGCAGCGGCAGCACCTGCGACAGCGTCACGCCCTCGCCGAGCAGGTACAGCTTGAAGCGCCGCTCCCCCGCCGCGGCGCCGTCGGGCAGGTAGAACGAAAGGCGCACGTCGCCGGGGCCGTCCAGCGACTCCAGTGTCCGCAGGTCGGCCAGCGCGACCTCGGCGGTGAAGTCCTCTTTGTACGCCTCAGGGAACACGGCGGCGAAGCGCTGGCCCTGCTCGGTCGCCGACTCCTCACCTGCGAACGTGACCGCCTTGCCGTTGCCCGCCCGTTCGCGCCGCTCGGCCAGTATCGCCTCGACCATCAGGTCGTCCCAGCTGCGGACCGCCTCGTTGAGCCGCTCCTGGATGCGCAGCGTGTCCGGATCCACGACGCTGGCCGGATCGGTGTGGACGATGAAGTGCACCTGAGCCAGCAGGGTCTCGCCGAGCCGCGTGCCGTACTCGAGCGAGGTGCCCTCCAGCTCCTCCAGCAGCACCTCCTGCATCGCGAGCCGCGAACGCGTCGTGTAGCGGTCCCGCGGCAGGAACACCAGGCACGAGTAGAAGCGGCCGTAGGGATCGCGGCGCAGGAACAGCCGCAGCCTGCGCCGGTCGGCGAGCGTGATCGCCCCGGTCGCGGTGGCGTAGAGCGAGTCGACGTCGGCCGAGAACAGGTCCGCGCGCGGCCAGTTCTGCAGCACCTCCAGCATCCGCTGGCCCGAGTAGGACTCCATCGGGAAGCCCGCGCGGTGGATGACCTCGCGCACCCTGCCCTCGATCACGGGGATGTCGAGCACGTCCTCGTGCAGTGCCGACGTGGTGAACATGCCGAGGAAGCGGTGCTCACCGCTGACGTTGCCGCGCTCGTCGAAGGTCTTGACGCCGATGTAGTACGGGTACACGGGACGGTGCACAGTGGACGGTGCGCTCGCCTGCGTCAGCACGAGCAGCGTCGGCGCGAGCGCCTGCGTGACCGAGTCAGGACCCGCCGTGAGGCTGCGGGCGGCGAGGCTGTCCTGGCGCAGTACCCCGAGGCCGGAGGCAAGCGCGGCCCGCAGCGCGGGCTCCTGGGTGTCCGGGTCCTCGACGAGCTCGTAGTGCCGGTAGCCGAGGAACGTGAAGTGCCCGGCGGCGAGCCAGCGCAGGAGCTCGGCCCCGTCGTGGACCTCGTCCGCGGACAGCGGCGGCGGGTTCGTGTCGAGGTCGTCGGCGATTCCACACGCGGCCTCGATCATCTTCTGCGTGTCCTCGACGACCTCGCGCACGTCTCCCAGCACGGCGGTGAGCCGGTTGTCGAGCTCGCGGGCCCGGTTCGGATCGCCGATCGGATCGATCTCGAGGTACATCCAGGACTCCGCGGCGGCGCCCTCCGGCGGCTCCGCGGCGTCGGCCTGCGGGAACACGTCGCGCAGCTCGCCGGTCAGGTCCCTGTCGACCACGACGATCGGGTGCACGATGCGCTGCACCTGCACACCCCCGCGGGACAGCTCGGCGGCGACCGAGTCCACGAGGTACGGCATGTCGTCGGTGACGAGCTGGACGACGGTGGCCTCCCGCGTCCAGCCGTCCTGTGCGGCGGTGGGGTTCAGCAGCCGCACCGCGGGGCGGCCCGGCACGCGCTGCTGGGCCAGCTCCAGGTGCGAGCGAACGGCACCGACGAGGTCGACGGGATCGTCGCCGATGATCTCCTCGGCCGGCGTGAGCCGGTAGTACAGGCGGATCAGCTCGGCGATGTCCGGCGCCTGCCGCGCGGCTGTGTCGACCAGCTCGTCGCGGATCTGTTCCGGGCTTTTCGTCCTCCGCCCGTTGAGGAGGTCCTCGGGCCCGCCGACGGGCCGGGTCGAGACACCGGTCGAGCTCATGTCAGGCAACGCAACTCTCCACTCCTGGCCTTGACACCACGATGTGCCGATCCAGGTTTTACCTTACTGTGACTGAGCAAATCGGCTGTGGCGGCTCGGTGCGGCGCCCGGTTCCGGCGTCAGAAGTCGTGGTGGGGCCCGCCGTTGACCCGGCGCGACCCGTCCCGCACGTCGTCGTCCGTTCCGAGCTGCTTGACCAGGGCGGCCGCGCTCGACGTGCCCGCCCGGTGCTCGGCGAGCGCCCGCGCGAGCAGCTCCGCGAGCCCGGCGTCGGGCGGCGGCTCGTCGAGCGGGAGACCGGAGCCGGGGGAACTCGGCTCCGCCGCGACGGACGAGCCGGTGTCAGAACCGAAATCGGGCCCCAGCTCGTCGAGGGGCGCCAGCGACGGCGGCAGCCTCAACCGGGGCAGCCAGCCGTAGCCGTCCGACGGCGCCGAGCCGGTCTCGGCGGCGTCCTCGCTGGACGGCTTCTCCACCGGTGGGGGCTTCTCCGCAGGCGGTTCGGGCCTGCTCGCCGCCGGTGACTCCACCGTGGACCGCACCGACCGCTGTTCACGCTCGTCGGAGTGCGCGGCGCGGCGCCTGCCGCCGCCCGCGCCCGGCGAGATGCCGAGCCGGTCGAGCACCGAGCGCGCGGCGACCGAACCGTGCTCGGAATCGTGCCGTGTGCTGCGCCCGGACGCCTGATGTTCCCGTGGCCTGCTCACCGGCTCCGGTTCGGGCCGCGCGACGGCCTCCTGCCACTCCGGCTTGGGCGCTGGTTCTGGGGTGGGCTCGGGGGCGGTCGCCTGCGCCTCCTCGGCGACGGCGGGTTCGGGTGCGAGGGTCTCGACCGTGTTCACATCGCCGGTCGGTGTGGTCTCCTCCCGTTCCAGCTCCGGGGCGAGGCGCAGCATCGGCAACACGACCTTCGGCCGCGTGGAGCGAGCCGGAGTGGAGGCCGGTTCGGCCGAGTGCTTGCTCGCCACCGCGGAACCGGCCGCGCCCGGGTTGAACGGTTCGGGCTCGGCTGCGGCCCACGCGCCAGTTGCTCCGGCGGACGCCGGCGAGGGGGTCTCGGTGACGGACGAGGCGGGCGGCGTCGCCGATGCCGACGCCGCGCCCTCCGCACTCGCTGGCGCAGTCGCCTGACCGGCCGCAGCCGTGGCCGTAGTCATCGGGCCGGCCGCCGTCGCGGCGGATGCGGACGTCGCCGCTGGCTCGGGAGCCGCTTCCGGCTCCGGCCTGCGCGTGACGGCGGGTGGGGTGACCTCGGCGGCCGTGGCCACCACGTCGGCGAGGTCGACGGGCGCCTGTTCCCCCGAGCCGAACTCCCCGGTCAACAACGCGCGCGCCTGGCTGCGCGCACGCGCGTGCAAATGTTCGGAGGAGCGGGCGTTGTGCAGGCAGGCGATGGCCTCCGACGGCTCGCCGATCCGCTCCTCGATGTTCGCGAGCTCCAGCCAGAGCCGCGACGCCAGCGCGTGCAGCTCGTGCCTGCCGACGCTGTGCAGCGCGTCGCGCAGCATCCGGCCCGCCGCGTCGGCGGAGCCGTTGTTCGCCAGCACGCGCGTGGCGAGCGCCAGCCGGAGCCAGCCGGTGGGAGCGACGCTCGCCGCCCGTTCCGGCTCGGCCAGCAGCGGCTGAGCCGCCTCCAGCGCCAGCTCGCCCTCACCTCGGTCGAGCAGCGCGCAGACCAGCTCCAACGTCAACCGCACACGCGCGAGCCCGCCGTCGGTGCCCTTGTCCTCCAGGTGATCGAGGAAACCGAGCCCGGTACGCGCCGCGTCGGCCGCGCCGACCACGTCGCCATGGCGGCGCCGGTGCGCCGACACGGCGACCCGGATCAGCGCCCGCGCGAGCAGTTTGTCGTCGGCGCCCAGGCCGGTGTCGCCCGTGACGAGCCGGTCGCCCTCCATGAGCACCCGGTCGAGCTCGGCCTTGCGGCCCAGCGTGCCGAGGCAGCCGACGAGGTGGCACAGGGCCGCCGCCCGCTGCGTAGCCGACAGGCCGCTCACGGTGAGCACGGGCCGCAACGCGGCCAGCCCCGTCAACGGTGCCCCCACGCTGCGCGAGCACACGGCGAGGTCCGTGCGCAGCTGCGCGGCCACCACCGGCAGCCCCGCGTCCTCCGCGGCCCGCAGCGCTGCCACCGCTCTGCCCACGGTGGACGCGCGGTGCCCCAGCTGCACGCGAGCGTGCACGACGACGCTCTCGGCACGCACCCACAGCTCGTTGAAGCCGGCGGCCTCGGCGAGCGAGGCGGCCCGCTCGCCGAGGACGAGCGCCAGCTCGGGTGCGCGCAGCTCGAGCGCCGTCGCCTGCTCGACGAGCCGCTCCACGGGCCCGTTCGCCCCATCCGCACCACTGCGAACAACGGGAGAACGGCCGTTCGTCACGGTTCGGCCTGCGTGCGTGATGGCTACCACGGGGACTCCGCTCTGTGAGGGCTATTCACATTCCAGCAGAAGTGCCTCGGTCAGTCGCGGGTGAGCTTCCGGTGTGTCACCCGGTGCGGCCGGGCGGCTTCCGCGCCCATGCGCTCGACCTTGTTCTTCTCGTAGCCCTCGAAGTTCCCCTCGAACCAGAACCACTTGGCCGGATTGGTGTCGTCGCCCTCCCACGCGAGGATGTGGGTCGCCACGCGGTCCAGGAACCACCGGTCGTGGGAGATGACCACCGCACAGCCGGGGAACTGCTCCAGCGCGTTCTCCAGCGAGCCCAGCGTCTCGACGTCCAGGTCGTTGGTCGGCTCGTCGAGCAGGATCAGGTTCCCACCCTGCTTCAACGTCATCGCGAGGTTGAGCCTGTTGCGTTCACCGCCGGAGAGCACCCCGGCCGGCTTCTGCTGGTCCGGGCCCTTGAAGCCGAACGCGCTGACGTAAGCCCGCGACGGCATCTCCGTCTGGCCGACGTGGATGTAGTCCAGCCCGTCGGAGACGACCTGCCACACCGTCTTGTCCGGATCGATGCCGGCCCGCTGCTGGTCCACATAGGACAGCTTGACGGTCTCGCCGATCTTCACGCTGCCCGCGTCAGGCTCCTCCAGGCCGACGATCGTCTTGAACAGCGTGGTCTTACCGACACCGTTCGGTCCGATCACGCCCACGATGCCGTTGCGCGGCAACGTGAACGACAGGTCGTCGATCAGCAGCCGGTCGTCGAAACCCTTCTTCAGACCCTGGACCTCGACCACCACGCTGCCGAGCCGGGGACCCGGCGGGATCTGGATCTCCTCGAAGTCCAGCTTCCGGGTCTTCTCGGCCTCGGCGGCCATCTGCTCGTACCGCTCGAGACGGGACCGCGACTTGGTCTGCCTGGCCTTCGCGTTGGACCGCACCCACTCCAGCTCGGTCTGCAGGCGCTTCGCGAGCTTCGCGTCCTTTTTGCCCTGCACCTCCAGCCGTTCGCGCTTCTTCTCCAGGTAGGTCGAGTAGTTGCCCTCGTAACCGACGACACGGCCCCGGTCGAGCTCCATGATCCACTGGGCGACGTTGTCCAGGAAGTACCTGTCGTGCGTGACCGCCAGCACGGCGCCCGGGTAGGTCGCCAGGAACTGCTCCAGCCAGAGCACGCTCTCCGCGTCCAGGTGGTTGGTGGGCTCGTCGAGCAGCAACAGGTCGGGCTTCGACAGCAGCAGCTTGCACAGCGCGACCCGGCGGCGCTCACCACCGGAAAGGTGGGTCACCGGCTCGTCGCCGGGCGGGCAGCGCAGGGCGTCCATCGCCTGTTCCAGCTGCGAGTCGAGCTCCCAGGCGTCGGCGTGGTCGAGTTCCTCCTGCAGCTTGCCCATCTCCTCCATGAGGGCGTCGCTGTAGTCGGTGGCCATCTGCTCGGCGATCTCGTTGAAGCGGTCGAGCTTCACCTTGATCTCGCCGAGGCCCTCCTCGACGTTGCCCCTGACCGTCTTCTCCTCGTTGAGCGGCGGCTCCTGGAGGAGGATGCCGACGCTCGCGCCGGGCTGGAGGAAGGCCTCACCGTTGCTCGGTTGGTCGAGCCCCGCCATGATCCTCAGCACGGTGGACTTGCCAGCACCGTTCGGACCCACCACGCCGATCTTCGCGCCGGGGTAGAACGCGGTGCTGACGTCGTCGAGGATGACCTTGTCCCCGACGGTCTTGCGCACCTTCTTCATGGTGTAGATGAACTCGGCCATGCTGCGATCGTAGAGCGAGCCCGTCGGCTCCCTGACGCCGGTCACCGTCCCGGCACCGACCGTAGAGCGTTTTCTCGCAGGGTGATGCCCCCTCTACCCAGCGCAGTGCCACCCTGAGTAGCTCACGCCGCCGGTATTCGTTCTCGTTCGCGGTCCACCGCCTCCTCGCTCAGCGCCGCCGGTGCGGGTGGGTCACCGTTGCGTCCAAGGCGTCGCACGGTCGCGGTACACCACGACAGGTTGGGTCCGATCGCCAGCGCCTCGAGCTCGGGAATGGAGCGCTGCTGTCCTCCGCTCTCGAACTCGGCCGCGTACAGCCGCCCGCTGACGATCACCGGATCGCCCTTCGACAGTGACGCGCCGACCGTGCCGGCCATGCGCCGCCAGCACGTGACCCGCACGGCCATCCCCCGGCCGTCCCGCCACTGCCCGGACTCCTTGTCGTAACGCCGTTCGTTGCTTCGCAGCCAGAAGCTGAGCACCTCGTCGCCGTTCGCGAGCTTGCGCCGGGACAGCTCGCTGCACACGTTGCCGACGATCGTCAGCAGGGTCTCGCCGATGGCCATTGCCCTCACCTTCGCCGTGGTCGTTCTTCCGGCTTCCAGGCTGCCCCCGCGAACGGACCGAGAACGGACACGAACTGAATCTGTGGACAACTTCGAGCGAGTCGAACAACTCGCGGCGGAGCGCGAGAAATCGTCAGTGCCCTCTGCTACGGGCTACTTCCTCGGCTCGCCCTGCTCGGCAAGCTGCTTGAGCATGGCGTTGTACGAGGCCAGGTCCTGCTCCCCCGTCGCCTCCTCGCGGCGGTCACGGCGGCGCGCCTCCCGCTCGTCGGCCCTCGCCCACTGGATGAGCAGCGCCACCATCACCAGCAGCACGGGCAGTTCCCCGGACGCCCACGCGATGCCGCCGCCGAGCCGCTGGTCGGTCAGCAGGTTGCTCACCCACGGCAGATCAAGAGACCGGTAGAAGTCCTCGCCGATCACGGTCTGCATGTTCATCAGCGTCACACCGAAGAAGGCGTGGAACGGCATCGACGCGAAGACCATCCCGAGCCGGCCCAGCGGTGGCAGCCTGCGCGGCGCCGGGTCCACACCGATCACCGGCCAGTAGAAGACGTAACCGGCCAGCAGGAAGTGGGCGTTCATCGCCAGGTGCGCCCAGTGGTGGTTCAGCGCGGCGTCGAACAACCCGGAGTAGTACAGCCCGTAGAAGGAGCCGACGAACAGCAGCAACGCAACGATCGGGTGGGTCAGCACGCGCGCCACCGGCGAGTGCACGAAGGCCAGCAGCCACTCGCGCGGCCCCGGGGGCGCGCTACGGCCCGCGGTGGGCAGTGCCCGCAGCGCCAGGGTGACCGGGCCACCGAGGACGAACAGCACCGGAATCGCCATCGACAGCAGCATGTGGTTGACCATGTGCATGCTGAACATCGCCGGCGCGTACCGGCCGATGCCCGATGAGGTGGCGATCAGCAGCAGTACGCACCCTGCCACCCAGGCCACCGTGCGCCCGACCGGCCACGCGTCGCCACGCTTGCGCAGCCGGCGCGCACCGGCGAGGTAGAGCACGGCCAGCACGATCGCCGCCGTGCCGTAGATGAGGTCGAAGCGCCAGTCCGTGAGCAGTCGCCACGCGGTCGGCTCTCCGTTCAGGACGTAGCCGAGGAGCAACTCGACTGTCGAGGGCTGGGCGAGGATCTCCTGGGGCGGAGGGGTCCGGGACAGCGCGGTCGCGAGGCCGATCGTGACGGCCATGACGAGCACCTCGACCGCGGCGAGCCGCACGAGCTGTCCACCGCCCGCGCCGTCGTTGAGGTCACGCACGCTGCGCTGTCGCTGCTGGTGACCGAACACACCGAGCACGAGCAGGGCCACGATCTTGCCGAGCACCAGCAGGCCGTAGTCGGTGGTCAGCAGCTGACCGGGGCTCACGCGCACGAGCGCGTTGATGACGCCGGACGCGGCCATGACGACCCAGCTGACCAGTGCGATCTTGGAGAATCGCGACGCCGCGAGCGACAGGTGCGCACCCCGCCGCCTGGCGTGCGCGAGCAGCGCGATGAGCCCGCCGACCCACAACGCCGCGCCGACGAGGTGGTAGAGCAGGCTGTTGGTCGCCAGGTCGTGCGAGCCGCCGCTGGCCGAGTGACCGGTCACCGCGACAGGGAGCAGGCCCCCGACCGACAGGAAGAACAGCGCCGTGGTCCAGCCCCACGACAGCACGAGCCGGCAGCCGAGCGCGAGCAGCAGGGCGATGAGCGCCGTCCAGAGCCACGCCTTCGGCTGCTCGATGGCATCGATGAAGTTGAGCAGGACCTCCGGCCGGAGCACCTCCGTGAACGGGCGTCCGGCGCCGTCGGCCGCGCTGAAGAGCACCGAAGCGATCGCGAAGACGAACCACACCCACGCCGCGATCCCGGCCGTGCGCACAGCTGCGTAGCCGTCCGCGGCGAGCGTTCCCGACTTCTGCGGTGGCACGAGGAATGCCGCGAGCAGCAGCGAGCCGATGCAGATGGCCGCCGCGGCGTCGGCTCCGACCCGCACCACGGTGATGCCGTAGCGCGTGACGATGCCGGGATCGGTAAGGCCGGCGACCACGGCGCCGGCGCCTCCGGTGAGCGCGACGAGCCCCACGGCGACGATGACCGCGAGCAGCGCTCCGATCGCGAGCAGTGGAGCCATGCCTGCCCGGCGTCGGGTGGGGGCGTCCTGGGCAGGGTCGGCTTCGGTGGACACGCTACGAGGGTAGGACGACGTGGGTGGACACGATTCAGCGGACCGCGTGCGATGAGGCGCGGCTCGCACGCTCCTTCGCGACGAACCGGGTGGCGGCGACGGCGGCCGGTGCGATCACGGCCGCGACCAGGCCGACGACGACGAACGACGCCGACAGCGACGTCAGCTGCGCGATGCCCCCGATCACCGGCGGGCCGGCGAGAAAGCCCGTGTAGGCGATCGCGGTGACGAACGCCACCTCACGCTCGCCGCCACTGTCGTCGGACCGCTTGCCGGCTTCGCCCGCGAGGCCCAGCGCGATGGGGAAACACGCCGCGAGCCCCGCCCCGGCCAGCAGGAAGCCGACGTAGCTGACGGCGGGCATCCCGGCGACGGCGGCGGCGACGAGGCCCGTGCCCGCACACGCGGCACCGGAGACGAGCACCTTCGCCGAACCGAATCGCGCCTGTGTCCAGGATCCAGCGAGCCGCGCGAAGGCCATCGCGAGGGAGAAGCCGGCGTAGGCGAGCGCGGCCGCACCCTCGCTCGCGCCCTGTTCGTTCACCAACAGCAGAGCGGACCAGTCGGAGCTGGCGCCCTCCGCGATAGCCGAGCACAGCGCGATCGCCGCGAGCAGCCACAGCGCGGGCCGCCGGACGAGCGGGGTCGCCGCGGCCGGCGAGCCGCTCGCTTGCTCGGTCCTGGGCGCGACACCTGGTAGGACCCGCACGACGGCGGCGAGCATGACCGCGCCCACCAGCACCGCCACGACGAGATGCCGCAACGGCGACCAGCCTGCGCTCGCGGCCAGCGCCGCGCCGCCGGAACCTGCGAGCGCGCCGAAGCTGAATCCGGCGTGGAACAACGGCATGATCGGCTTGCCTTCCGCGCGTTCCACCGCGACGCCCGCGATGTTCATGGACACGTCCAGCACGCCCGAGGACGCGCCGAGACCGAACAGGGCGAGTGCGAGCCACAGCACGGACTGCGCGGAACCGACCAGCGGAAGGACGAGGCACACGGCGATCGCCGAAGCCACGATGACCGCCCGAGCGCCGACGCGCTCGACGATGCGGCCCGACACGCTCGCCGCGATGAGCATGCCGACGCTGGCCGCGAGGAGCGCGAGCCCGAACGGACCCGGGCCGATCCCGATCTGGTCGCTCAATGCGGGTGTTCGCGGGGCCCATGAACCGAGCGTCGCACCGTTGAAGGCGAAGACCATGATCACCGCGAACCGCCGCACGCCGCCGGCTCCTTCCTCGAGAATCCTTGCCTCAGAATGTCTTAAGCGCTTCAGAGAGCGCAAGGGGGACTACCGATTAGACTGCGCGGGTGGCCAGCACGCGGCGAAGGCAACCGACACTCGACGACGTCGCGGACGAGGTGGGTGTCTCCCGCACGACGGTCTCGAACGCCTTCAACCGCCCCGACCAGCTCTCGGCTGCGTTGCGCGAGGAGGTCCTGCGGACGGCGAAGCGGCTCGGCTACGCGGGGCCCGACCCGGTGGCGCGCAGCCTCGCGACCCGTCGCGTCGGCGCCATCGCCTTCATGCTCGACACGGGCGTGTCGGCGGCCTTCTCCGACCCGGCGCTGTCGATCACGCTCGACGCACTCGCCGCCGAGGTCGACCGCGAGGGGCACGCGCTGCTCCTGCTGCCCGGCGGGGACCACGGCGGCCCGCCCGCCGACCGGGTGCTGAACGCCCAGGCCGACCTGGCCGTGGCGTACTCGCTGGCGGACGGCGCACCGGCACTGCGCGCCGTGCGAGACCGGGGTCTGCCGCTCGTGGTGATCGACCAGCCGTACGTGTCCGGCGCGGCGAGGGTCAGCACGGACGACCGCGGTGGCGCCATCGCCGCGGCGCGGCATCTGCTCGACCTGGGGCACCGGCGATTCGGCATCCTCTCCGCTCAGTGCCTCTCGGAACCCCGTGGCGGGCCGATGACCGCGGAAGAGGCGGCGAAGAGCATGTTCCGGGACAACCGGGAGCGTCTGGCGGGATATGTGGACACCCTCGCGACGGCCGGTGTCACCGGCGTGCCCGTGTGGGAAACGTCGGGGACCTCGCGTGAACAGGCGAGACAAGCGGCCGGCGAGCTGCTCGACGGCGACCCGCGGCCGACCGCACTCTTGTGCATGTCGGACGAGCTGGCCCTGGGCGCGCTGGCCGCGGCCCGGCAGCGCGGGCTGAGGGTGCCGGGTGAGCTGTCGGTGGTGGGATTCGACGACGCCCCGCCGGCCGCGTGGGCCGAGCCCGCGCTGACGACCGTGCGGCAGGACCTGCAGCGCAAGGGCAGGCTCGCCGGTGAGCTCGCGTTGCGGCTGCTCGCGGGGCGTAAGGCACCTCCCCCGGTCACCCTGCCGGTGGAGCTGGTCGTGCGCGACTCCACCGGACCCCGCCCCGCGTAGCAGCACCGGCACCTTCCCACAAGGGCTTTCCGGAAAGTGTGGACAACTCCTACTCCGACGGGCGGGAAAGGGGCAGTTGTCCACAGAACCGAAATTGCCCGCTGACATTCCCTCCGGCCTTCGGCATCGTGGAGCTCAGCACATTCCACGGCGATTTCGCCCGAACACAGGGGGATTCACGAAATGTCTCGACGCTTTTCCGTACTGAGCAGGCGCGTCCCGAAGGCCCTTCTGCTGGCCACGCTGGGAATGCTGTGCGCGGCCGGTGTCGCGCAGGCCGACGTCGGCGGGCAGCCGCCGTCCCCGCCCGGATTCGCTTGTGAGCCGGGAGAGTTCTGTGCCTGGACGGGCGAGTTCTACGGCGGCCAGATCACCCGGTTCGACCTGCGCGGCACCAACCCGGAGGAGTGCGTGCCGCTGCCGGAGGGCGTCGACGCCCGCTCGTTCGCCAACCGGCTCGAGCGTCAGGTCACCGTCTATCAGGATCGGCACTGCGCGACCGAAGGGGATTTCAGTACCTATCCAGGGCCGGGCACGTTCGTCCCGCAGGCGCCCTATGTCGTGAGGGCGATTCAGATCTGGAACTGAACCCGCACAGCGGCCGCCGAAAAACGCGGCCGCCCGAGCTGGGCACCCACACCGGCACGCCAGGGGAACGCGTGGACGGGGTGTCCCGGGGGGCCGTGTCCCCGAGCGCGGCCCGCCGCGGGTGCGCTGTCGATCCACGGGCAGCGCACCCGTGGCCACCTGGCAGACCAGCGGCTGAACACGTGATCGTCCAACAACGGCGAGCTCGCTCACCAGGCCGGGTGACGGGTGAAACGATTCGCCGGTGTCCGGCGATCAAGTAATCAGTGGTGACTAAGCTGGCGGCTGAGTGGCATGGCCTTCGGTTGTCACCATGGGCCCTCGTAGCTCAGCTGGATAGAGCAAGAGCCTTCTAATCTCTAGGTCGCAGGTTCGAGTCCTGCCGGGGGCACTCCAAGGATGGGAACGGGAGAGGTGCTAGCCATGGCACCCTCCTTGTTCTCGTTGTCGTGTTTGCGCTGGTTGAGTCGCCGCTCTCGGTCGAACGGCAGGATGACGGCCTCGTCAGCGGCCTGACGGGTGGCTGGCAGTGTCGTTCCGGCCAGGGTGACCGTGCACTTGATCTGGTTGGTGTCCTTGTGGTAACGGAGTTCGAGTCGGAGGGCTTCGAACAGTCGCCGCGCGGTGTCTTCGGGTAGTTCTTCGATCCGGACCTCGCCCATGGGCAAGGTGTCGAGCAGGTCGGGATTGGGTGCCTGCTGGTTGGCCTCCTCGGCTTCGGCGAGCTGGGCTTCAAGTTGGGTCTTGCGCTGGTGAAGTTCGGCGCGTTCCTCGTTGATGTCGCGCACGAAGTCCTCGGTCGGTGTGTCGATACGGGAGAAGTTGCGGACGAGGTTCTTGATCATTCGGGTGGTGTCGTCGATCTCGCGTCGCAGGGCGGCGAGGCGTTGTTCTCGTTCCCGTTGGGCGGCTGCGCCGAGATCTCGGACCGTGCTGTCGAGCAGGTTGCGGCGGTACGTGCCGAAGATGTGGGTGGAGAGGAACTCGTTGAGTTTGTCGACGATCGCGTCTTCGCGAATCCAGAAGCTCCCAGCGGTGGGATGGCCGTCGGGGACGTATCCCTTCTTCGGTTCGCACACGTAGTAGGCGTGGCCACGGCGGGTCTTGCCGTTCATGCGCCGGCCGCAGTCACCGTGGAACAGGTAGGTGCGCAGCAGGTACGAGCGTTTGGTCTGGGGATGCTTGACGTTGGTGTTGCTGGTGCTGCGTGAGCCGAAGCGGTGTCCGCTGATGTCCTGGGCTTTGAGCCAGTCCTCCAAACTGACGAGCGGTTCGTGAACGGGTTGCGCGGACCAGATCCATTCCTCGATGGGGTTGGCGCGGTTGCCGCGGGACTTGCGGCCCTTGCGGTTCCAGACCATGTGCCCGGTGTACTTGGGGTTGGTGAGGATGTCGCGCACGTTCGAATAGGTCCAGCGGCCGACGGAGCGCTTCGGGTCGACGGGTACCGGCGGTGGATAGGTCGCGGGATCGAGGTTGAGCCGGTCCGCGATGGCCTGGTAGCCGAGGCGTTCGGTGATGCGCCAGTGGTAGGCCATGCGGACGGCGGGTGCCTGCGCGGGGTCGAGGTCGAGGAACGTCTTTTTGACGCCCTTGGCGCGCTTGGCGGGGACCGGGTGCGGGACGTGGCGGGCGCGGTAGCCGTAGCAGGGTTTCCCGACGTTGTATCCCGCCTCGGTGTGGATCGCGAAGCCGTCCCAGGACTTCTCCAGCATGTCGACGACGTAGAACTCGGAAATGCTCTGCTTGACCCGGCGGGTCAGCAATGAGGTGGCGACCTTCGGCTTGCGACCGTCCACTGTGGCCAATTGGAAGGGCTCATCGGCCGCGAGCAGACGCACCCCGGCGCGCTCCAGGCGGTGCTCGATGGTGGTGCCGTAGTACATGTGCCGGGCGGTCCGTTCGATGGACTCGCAGATGACGTAGTCGAATCGCCGATCGGGACGTTCGGCCTCGGCGAGCAGGTCTTGGATGCCGCCGTCACGCGTGATCGGAATGTCGAACTGTTCATGCGCGTGCCCACCGCCGCGGGCGTCGAGGTCCATGCGCCCGGATTCGACGTCGTAGAAGTGCGCGACGATCAGTCCGTCCTCGGGCAGCGCGCGCTGCGATGAACCGAGCTGACGCGGCAAAGACAATGTGGGGTCTTGCATGTCGCGAGTGGACACTCGGCCCAGCCACGCGAACCGCAGCAGAGTGGGCTGTGCGGCGACGATCGGCTCGCCGCCCGCTGCCGCTGCGCTGTAGGGGCTTCGCGCGCGTCCTACGCTGCGTCGTCCAGCCCACGCGCGGACCTGTTCCGGGCCTGCCATTGTGTCACCTCCCACAACACTCGTGCTTGTTCCGCGGCCAGTCGCTGAGCCTCGATTCCTTCCACAGTGCGGATTTCGGCGACCAGTTCCGGTGGTTCGTCAGGAGCCAGACGTCCGGTGGCGTCGTCGCGGCGTTCGTATTCGCCTGCCAACGCTCACACCCCTTGTCCGCTCATGTAGAGGTTTCCGATCGTGAAATAGCTGGCGCCCAGGACGCGGCGGCGGAGGAACGCGGTGAGTGCACGCGCCTGCGGCAGCATCTCCAAGACCGGGTTCCAGGGCTCGGTCGCGTAGGCGATCGGGACGCAGTGCTGCGCGGCGAGGCGTTCGCGATCCAGAATCTCGAACGGATCGCGCGATAGCCGCTCCGCCTTCTCGGAGACGATCAGGTCGTAGCCCGGTTCAGGTACGGACAGAGACGCGGCCAGCTCGCGCCACCCGCCTTCGCGTCGGGGCAGTCCCGCATCGTGCAGCGTCGCCGAGTCCACGTCGGCGGGCAGGTCGTAGAAGCAGTGGGTGATCACCACGCGAGGACGGAACACCCGCTCGCACAGCGAGTACTGCTGGCGTAGGAGGCGCAGGGCGATCGCGTCGGTCCTGTTCTTGCGTCCGTAGAACACCGCCCTGATCGGCTCGGGCGCGGCGGTGATCCCGTCGGTGGCCGTAGTCGCTGCTGGGGCGGACATGGGAATCGTGCCTCCTGGTCTCCTCGTCCCGCGCCACGTGCAAGCACCTGTCGTTCAGCGCGAACCAGCTGGTCAGAGCGTCCAGCTGGGTGGTGCGGGCCTGGGATCGTAGCGTCGATCAGCGAGAAACGGAGGCCCCGAACGAGTGGGCCCCGCCTGTCGTCCACGTCACACCGGCGCGGGTGTCACGCGGCGCGCGGAACCGGTTCCGGGGCCTGGTGGGTGCCGCGGGCTCGTGCTTGCTGGCGGGGGTCGTGGACGCGCCAGGTGGCGAGGCGGCAGTAGTCGCGACTGGCATCCAGCGAGATGGCGCGCCGGCCGTGCACGGCGGCAGCCAAGGCGGTGGTTCCGGTGCCACCAAAGGGATCGAGCACCACACCGGGAACGCTGGCCGCGCTCGTGTCGGCGCAGTCGCAGGCGTCGGCGAACTCGGTGGCCCGCGATAGCAGGAACTCGCGGGCGTAGCCGCCCAGCGCGGCCCGCGCCTCGGCGACGAGCTGCCCATCGGGATGCTCGTGCACGGCCGGACGGCCCTGGGTGTCGAGGGCGCGAGGCGTGTCGTTGAGTCCCGCGGCTCGCAGCGCGGCCAGGTGGGCCTCGGTCAGGCCGTGCTCGCGCACCAGTTCCAGCGCCCGCCGCGTCTGTGGCCGGGAGGTGTCCAGGCCGAAGGCGACCGGGACGCGGCGGCGGCCCTGCCCGCAGGCGGTGCACACGCTCTGCGGCGACCACCCGAGGACGAGTCGCCGAGGCCATTCCACCGGAAACGACGCGAAGTGCGCGATACCCAGGTGCGGAGGCACCCGCAGTGGTTGAGGTGCGATCTCCCATACCGATCCGGGCAGGCGGCCGTGCGGGTGCAACATCTGCCGTCGTTTCAGGGTCTGCTGTTCCGCACCCGGGTAGTACCGGCCATCGCGTGCCGCGCGGCCAGGATCGGATCGATGCGGCGCCACACGAGCGAGACTCGACGCGGAGTGCGGGAGCCTGATGGTGTCGATGGCGTTGTAGTAGCGCGGGTTGAGCGTGAAGTGGAACCAGGTTTCGTGGCTGCGGCGGACCCGGTCGCGCACGGACTCGGGCAGTCCGTGTGGTTTGGACCAGATGATCTCGGCGCGCAAGATCAAACCGAGTTCGTCGACGCAGCGCAGGGCGTAGCGCCACGGCAGCCCGATCAGCGACTTCGCCGGAACGCTGCGGTTGTGTGGGTCGCCGCCGTCCGGGACCTGCCCGGCACCGCGGGTTCCGTTCAGGGAGCGGCCTTTGCCGTTGTTGTGGCTGGAGTACTTGTCACCGAGGTTGATGAAGATTGACCCGGACGGTTTGAGGACGCGGATCATCTCGCGGGTGCAGGCGATCAGGTTCTCGAGATAGGCGCCCGGGGTGTCTTCGGCACCGAGCTGTCCGCGGTAGGCGGTGTCGCCATCGCGGTAGGTCCGCAGCCCGAAGTAGGGCGGGCTGGTGATCACCAGATCGACGCTGGCGTCCGGGACTGGAAGGTCACGGGCGTCGCCGTGAACGATCTCCGGTTTGACGAAGGCGATGTCGTCGTCGGTCATCGCGGCCCTCCTGCGTCCGGGCCGGCCGCAGTGATGCGCCGGAGTGCGAGGTCGTGGTAGGTGGCCTTGGTGTCGATGCCGGTGAAACGCCGGCCGAGCGCGCGGGCGGCGACGCCGGTGGTCCCGCTGCCGCTGAATGGGTCGAGGACGTGGCCCCCGGGCGGGCATCCGGCCGCGATGCACCGGCGCGGGATCTCCACTGGCGATGGCGCGGGATGCCTGGCGCGGGTGCGGTCGGGCGGGATGGTCCACACGTTGCCGGGGTTGCGGCCACGCTGCCCGTCGGCGGGTGTGCGGGGCCAGGTTCCGCGTGCGGTGTTCGGCTTGGTGCCGCCGTAGTGGGCGCGGCGGGACAGGGCCCGGTCGCCGGTGTAGGGCTGCCGGATCGCATCGAGGTCGAAGTAGTAGTCCGGCTGCGTGACGAACAGGAAGAGCATCTCGTGCCGGGTCGTGAGCCGATCGGAGATCGGGGTGGGCGTGGCGTGGGGCTTGTGCCAGACGATCGCCGACCGCAAGATCCACCCGTCGTCCTGCAGGGCGAAGGCCAGCCGCCACGGCATGCCGAGCAGGTTCTTGTGCGGCACGTCCGCTCGTGGCCGGTAGTGCGGCTGCCCGGCCTGGCCGGGCGCCGCGCACCAGTAGCCGTCCGAGTTGGTGGAGTAGCTGTCACCCAGGTTGACCCACACCGTGGCCCGCGGGGTGAGCACCCGCCGGGCCACAGAGAACGTCGCGCGCAGAGTCTCGATGTAGTCGTCCGCGGTCGGTTCCAGCCCGATCTGCGGATGCTCGCGCCGGGCCCCGCAGTCTCGGCATCGCCACCGCCCGGTACCCGCTTCGCGGAGGCTGGCGGGGCGGTGGCGGCAGCCGGGCCGGCCGCCGGTCCAGGTGTCGGGGGCGTAGTCGCGCAGCCGCCAGTAGGGCGGGCTGGTGACCAGACAGTCCACCGAATCTTCGGGCAGGTTTCGGATTCCGGCTTCCGCGTCGGCGGTCACCAGCGTGACGGCGTTGTCCTCACGGGAGTGTGCAGCGAAGGTGGTCACGCGGCCCTCCCGGTGTCCTGTGCGGACAGGCCGAGGCGGCGCAGGCCGATGTCGTGAAACTCCGAGTTGAGGTCGATGCCGAGGTAGGAGCGGCCGAGCTGGCGCGCGGCCAGGCCGGTGGTGGCGGCGCCGCTGAACGGGTCGAGCACCACCCCGCCGTCGGGGCATCCGGCGGCGATGCAGCGCAGCGGGATGTCGACCGGGAACGCGGCGAAGTGCGCCTCGCGCAAGGGGCGGGTGGTGATCGACCAGACGTCGCCGGGATTCTTGCCCCGAGCGTGCGCGGCGGTGTGCCGCGCCCCGGTCGGGCGCATCGCGTCCCCCGGTGCTTTCCCGGTGAACGGATCGGCATCCCGGTATTTGCCGTACACGCTGCGCCCGCGGCGGCGCGCGGTCGCATCGACCCCGCCGTGACGGCCCTTGTTCGCACCGCCGATCACGATGCCCTCCCCGACCGCCTCGGGACGGGTGAGTGGTTCGCGGATCGGGTCGAGGTCGAAGAAATACTTCTGCTGTTTGGTCAGCAGGAACAGCATCTCGTACCGGTTGGAGACCCGGTCGCGCACGGATTCGGGCATGGCGTTGGGTTTGTGCCACACGATCGCGTTACGCAGAATCCAGCCGTCGGCCTGCAACGCGAACGCGACCCGCCACGGCATGCCAACCAGGTTCTTCCGCGGCAGGCTCCGTGTGCGCGCCACCCCGGCCTGGCGCAGCGATTCCCGCAACGGCGCCGCCGCACCACGGCCGGACAAGGTGCTGGCCCGCATCGCGTCCCCGGTGCGGCCGGGCGGTTCGGCGGAGTACGAATCGCCCAGGTTCAACCACACCGTGCCGGTGTCGGCCAGGACACGGTGCAATTGCACGAAGACCTCCCGCAGCCGGTCGACGTAGTCCTGCGGGGTCGCCTCCAGGCCGTGCTGATTGTCCTCGCGGCGGGCGCCGCACCGGCGGCAGCGCTGCGGCACGCCACCGCGATGCGCCGCGGACGCGGGATAGGCAAGACCGGGGTGTTTGGACTGGGGAATGTTGCCGCCGCGTCCGGTCGCGGCCAGGTGCGCGCAGCCGGGGTCACCGCCGACCCAGGTTCCGGTCCCGTAGTCGCGCAGCCCCCAGTACGGCGGGCTGGTGACCACGCAGTCCACCGACTTCTCCGCCAGGCCGGCGAGGGTGGCGGTGGCGTCGCCGGTGTAGAGCGTGACCATCTCGTCGCGGTAGTGGACGGTGCTCGTCGGATGCTGGGTCACGCCGCCTCCCTGCCCTGGTCGGCGAGTCCGGTGGTGTCGGCGTCCGGGGTCGACGAGACCCAGCGGGCTCGGCGGTTGTGGACCGTCCAGAACAGGGCAGGTTCGACCAGCGCCCGGTGGCTGCGCTGCCGTGACCACGTCCAGTTTTCCGGCGGCTGGTCCACTCCGCGCAGCGTGCGATCACGCACGACGTAGCCGAGGTAGACGGGGTTGGCCAGGATGGTGCGCACTACCGCGCGGTTCCACTCGCGTGCCCGGCCGGACACGGGATCGACCGGGCGGGGATGCTGCTGGTCGGTCAGGCGCCGGGTGATGGCGCGGTCGCTGAGGTTCTCGTACCGAGACCAGGCGAAGATCAGCGGCACGACCGGCGCGCGCAGCGCGTCGACGACCAGCCGGTGCCGCCACCCCGCACGAGCGGACTCCGGCTCCACCCAGTGATGTTCCAGGGCGTAGCCGTACGGTGCGGGCCCCAACCACCAGCCATCGCGGGTGCGCCGCCACAGCGTCAACCGCGACCGCCGGGCAAGCTCCACCTGATACAGGTAGACGCCCAGATCGGCAGACTCGCGCCGGTCATCGTCGTCATACGGAGCCAGCGGGTATCCGGTGAGGGCTTCGCGCAGCCGCCTCCATCCGGTGGGTGACTCAGGCCTGCGCGTGCGATAGCTGACGAACGGATAGAACAGAGGATTGATACGGGGTGAAACCCGACGCGGGCGGCGACCCGGTTGCGGACTGAGGTCCATGAGATTCGCTCCTTCGGCAAGGTGGGTGTGAGGTCGCGAGCCGCGGGACGTCGGCTCAACGTCGCTGCGCCGCGGGCAAGGCGCCGACGGCTGCTCGGTGAAGCGGCGCGCACTCAGGCCGCGGCCGAATCGGGCCGTGTCCCGCGCCCGGGGCGGTGCGGTCGCGGCGGTGCGTGCAGCGCCGGGAGGGGCTGGTTCAGGGCCGGATCGGCGGCGTCGGGATCAGCCCGGAGCACCAGCGCGGTGTGGTGCGCGGGCAGCGCGACCGGATGCCCGAGAGCCCGTTCGGCTCGGGCGGCGGCGCGGCGCTGCGCCAGCGACGCGCGGGTGTAGGTGCGGCCTCGTCGCACCGTGGCGGTCAGCGCCACACACCGCGCGACCGGTGCCAGCCCGGCCGCGGTGGCGACCGCCGCGATCCGGCTGGGAACGTCGAGCAGGTCGTGGCGCACGGGGTGGCGCTGCGGGGCGCTGGTGATGACCACGTGCCCGCCAGGACGCAGCGGCGGCCGGTATTGCGCAAGCAGCCCGTGCAACCGCTCCAGGGCACCATCGAGGTCGCCAGCCGGCCCGGGGCGCAGGGTCGTCAGGAGGAGATCGATCCGCCCGGTCAGTCCGGCCGTGGCCGCGGCGACGGCCGTTCCGGGGCGTCGGTCGAGGATGAGGACCATGCCGTCGACGAACACCCCGCGCGCCTTCGTGGCGGTCACATTGGCGCGGGCCAAGCGCCACCACCGGCGCTGTCCGGTCAAGCCGATCGCGTGCCGTCCGGCCCGCAGCGCTTCGACGATCGTGGTGCCCGCTCCGCAGTCGGGATCGAGCACGACATCACCGGGCCGGGTCAGCGCCGCGATGGCGTAGCGGGCGATCGCCGGGGCCATCAGGGCGGGGTCGGCGCCGGTGGCGTCGTGGTATCCGCCCTCGGTCAGCTGGGCCGTCAGGCTGTCGGTCCCGGTCGGCCACAGCGACGACACAACGGGGCCTTCGGACCGCTCCCCCGCCGGGCGGGTGAGCTGCGTGCCGGTGCGCTTAGACATCCGAGGTCTCCTTCTCGTCGAGGGCACCGTCGTCCGTCGCGTCCGGAGCCATCCGCCCGAGCAGAACGAGGTCGTGGTGCACCGTGCGCAGCGGTGGCGCTGTGGCGTCGACCGCGCGCGGCGAGAAGTCCGGCGCAGGTACTGCGGTGCGCATCCGGTCGGCGGCTGTGAGGCAGTTCGGCGTGTCCGGTACGGGCGCGGTGAGCACGGCGATGTGATCGAGACACCGCATCCCACGACTACCCAGTGTGTTCAGCAAAGTCGCGCGCGGATCGCGCAGCCAACCATCGCGGCTATCACTGTGTGTGACTGTTGCGAGGAGGCCGCGCGGGGTGAGCAGGGCGTCCCAGTCGGTGCGTGCGAGCCAGTCGGTGGCGTGCGGATCAAGCGCGGTGATGATCAGGTCGAAGCCACCGCGCGGTCCGTCTCCGTCTCGATGCCGAGGGCGCGCGGAGTCGGGGTGCGGTTCGGGCACCGGGTGCAGCCCGAGCCGACCGAGTCGGGGTCGCGACCCCGACTCGGCTCCGGCACGGCGGGAGGAGTCGGTGTGCTCGGCCGGGTCGTCGGAGGTGGGTGCCGTGGTCGCGGTGTCAGCGCCACGACCGAGCCGGGCTACGGTCCAGACTGCCTCGGCGAGACCGGCGTACGCCTCGGCGCTGCGGGCGTTGCCGGCCGCGTGCTGAAAAGCGCGCGGGGATGGCGGCGGGGTGAGCAGAAGGACGCGGTCGCCGGGGCGCGTGTAGGTCGTCACGAGGGTGACGATCGTGCGTCCGAGCCAGCCGGGAAGCAGTGCGGTACCGGGCAGCATCTCCGCGTCGGCGAACGACCAGAACGTCGCCGGACGTGGACGCCGGGCAGCTGCGGTAGCAGGTGTGGTCCGTGGCGCACGGTGCCGGCCACGGCGGAGGCTCGCCGTGTCGCGATGCGGCAAGCGGCGGTGACGGCGTCCGGGCTCGGGATGCGGTGTTGAGGTCATCGGTGGCCTTCCTCGCGGTGTGATCGGCGTGGTCTGCCAAGTCACCCCAAGAAGCCGGTTTTGAGGCCGTTTTTCGACACCGCTCACCCAAGTTTTTTTCGAACTCCCGAAGCCCGGCGCCCCACGCATCTAGACGCGAGCCCGAATGTGTCGAAACTTTCCCAGCGTCCGGAAGTATTCGAGCACGACACCGTGCGGATTGACTTGCTGTCGAATAACCCGGGCACGGTCAAGAAGAATTTCTGACCCGAATCAAAAGCGCTCGGCCGGAGTCGCCACTAGCCCACCACGGCGGACCGCCGACTGCTTACTAAAGAAGCACTTAAAAGACCAGTTCACACGCTATTAAGGCGATCCTGGATGCCGCCGGAGCAGGCTGTCCCGAGCAGGGGTTTCTGAATCCTTCAAGGTGGCGGCTTTAGTAGCCGCATCCACCTACTAAGAAGATCATCCTTGTTCTTTTCTTGTCCTTTTCTTGTCGCCGCCCTGGCGTCCTGACGGAGCTGATTCGCCAACTCCAGTCAGGAGCACATCAATGACGAACGACGAGATTGTGTCCGCACCTATCCGGCCCGATCACGAGGGGCACGAATGGTTGCCGCTGGACACCGCGCGCGACGCCTTCGGGTGGCTGGTCACCGGGCCGAAGCCGATGGCCGTGGACGGGGCCCGGTTCGTCGGATTGCCGCGGCGGCCGGTGCCGCTGGACGAGCTGCGGGACCGGGTGATGAGCAAGCAGTGCCCGCATCGCACCCAGGACGACGTGTGGGCGCATTTGGTGCTGCGTTCCCGCGCTCACGGGGGCGCGTGGACAGTCGCGTGCGTCGGGATGGCACTGCCGTCGCTGGCCTCGAGTTCCCGGTGGCTGGCGGCGCGGTATCCGCTCGATCGCGCAGATGTCCACGCGGCCGTACTCGCCGGATTCGTCCAAGCATTGGCGACGGTGGATCTCACCGATCCCGGCATCATCGCCAGGCTGCACTTCGCCGCTCGCCGTGCCGGGCAAGCGGCACTGGAAGCGTCCCTGGACGCCCCACTGCCGGCTGGCTCGGGCTATCACTCCGCAGCGCCGCGCCCGCCGTACGGGCACCCCGACTTGGTGCTCGCGCGGGCGGTCGGTGAGCAGATTCTCACCCCCGCCGAAGCGGACCTGATCTCGGCTACCCGGCTCGGCGAAACCTCGGTGACCGACTGGGCGCAAGCCCACGGCGCCGCGCTCAAGACCGCGTTCAAGGCGCGTGATCGAGCCGAAGACCGACTCGTCACCTGGCTGCGCGATCAGCTCGCCGACACCGACTCCGAAGACCCCGTCGCCGACGCAGCGGTTGCCGCTCTGGTCGCCGACTCGCCGGATGCTCCCGCCGAGGAAAACCCGTCGTTATCACGCGCTGTGAGCGGCCGTCTGCGCAACGGCTGGCCGACCGCTTCCAAAAAATCGTCACGGGCGGTGTCGAAAAACGACCCGAAATCCGGCTTCTTGGGGTGCGGGGAGACCCCACCCAGCTCTCCGCGTACCGCCGAGCACGAGCCGACTTCGGAGGTGCGCCGATGCGCGTGACACCCCATCCCCAAACCCAGCACACCACCGCGCCGCCGCGCTCCCTCGCGTCGAGCGCATCCGATCAGAACCGGCCCCTCACGGGCGTCGCCGGCCATTCACGACCGACAGCACACGCGGATGCCGCACGTCCACGTCATCGGACCTCTCGGTCGCGCCCAGTGCGCCGCGCGGTGACGCGCTCGGTTGCCTTCGCGGTACTCGGCGCGGTCCTGCTCAGCTCGCTCACCGCGGATGCGGCGCAGGCCTCGACACAGGTGCTCGCGATCGCGAGCAGCGTCGGGCAGGTCTTCGACAACATCCGCAACTGGCTGGTCGGCATCCTCGCCGGGCTGGCGACGGTGTTCCTCACCATCGGCGGCGTCCGGTACCTGATGGCCGGGGGCGACCCCGGCGAAGTCGAGAAGGCCAAGCAGTCGTTCAAGTCGGCGGGCTGGGGCTACGGGTTGGCGGCGCTGGCGCCGCTCGTGGTGGAAATCCTGCGCGGGATTGTCGGGGCCTGAGGCTATGACCGCGACCCGAAACCCCCGCGTGCCCGAGCCCGATCGCGGCGAGCCCGGCACCGGCGCACGCCCGGCGGAGACGGTGCGCCGGGAGCGGGTCCTGCTCGCCCCGCCGACCCCGCAGCGCACCGGACGTGGTTCCCGGCGGCGGCTGGTCTGGCTGCTGGCTCTGGGGCTGACCGTGGTGCTCGGCGGTGCGCTGGCTGTCAGTGCGTGGGCCTCGCCCGGTGCACCCCGGCAGCCAGGCACGCAGCAGGCGGCGCTGGCGCAGCCCGCGGCGCAGCAACCGCCACCACCGTTGCCGCTGCCGCCCAACCCCAGCGACACGTGTGCGCCGAACTCGCCGGACCCGACGTGTCACTTTCCGACCGGCACGCCGCGCCCGTCGATCCCGGCGACGCCGCTGCCGCCGATCACCGCCCTGCCGCCGCCGACAAGTTGCTTCCCCGGCCAGATCGGGTGCACACCCGGTGGCCCGACCACCGCGCCGAGCACGACTGCGAACCCGCCGTGCACGGGTGAAGACTGCATCCCGCAGCCCACCCCGACACCGAGCACGAGTCCGCAGCCGGGTGGCCCCAGCACGGGAAACGGCGATCCGGACTGCGGACTGACCAACATCACCGGCTGCATCGCCAAGGCGATCAACGGGGTGTTCAAGGATCTGGTCAATGCCGCGCTGTCGCCGATCCTGGAGTTACTCGGCCACACCGCGCTGACCACGCCGACGCTGGATCAGCTTCCCGGTATCGGCGAGCTGTGGAACAACTCGTGGCAGATTGTGCTGGCCTGCTACGGGATGCTGATCCTCGTCGCCGGGATCGTGGTGATGTCCCACGAGACGGTGCAGAGCCGGTACTCGATCAAGGAGATCGGCCCGCGGATTCCGATCGGATTCCTCGCCTCCGCGCTGTCGTTGTTCTTCGCGGAGAAGTTCATCCGGCTGGCCAACGCGCTGTCCGCCGCCGTGCTCGGCGACGGGGTGAATCCGCCGTCGCTCGGGTCGACCCTCAAGGACGCGGTCGAGGGCGCGGTCTCCGGCGGGTTCTTCATGATCCTGCTGGCGCTGGTGCTCGTGGTTGTCGGGATCGCCCTGCTGATCGTCTACGTCGTCCGCGTGGTCATCACGTTGATCCTGATCGTCACCGGGCCGCTGTTTCTGATGTGTCACTGCCTGCCCCACACCGATGGCATCGCCCGGTGGTGGTGGAAGGCGCTCGGGGCGACGCTGGCGATCCAGGTTGCCCAGTCGCTGGTGCTGATCACCGCCGTGCGGACATTCCTGGCCGGCGGAGTGCATCTGTTCGGCTCGACGCTGTCCGCGCTCGGCATGCTCATCGCCGCGATCGCGCTGTTCTACATCCTGTTCAAGATCCCGTTCTGGGCCCTCTCGGCCACCAAGATCGGCAACGGCCGGTCCTTCCTCGGCGGGCTCGCGAAGGCGTACATCGCGGCGAAGACGTTCGGGATGGTCGCCGGGAAGTCCGGCGGACTGGGCAAAGCCGGCGCGGTCGCGGGTGGCGGAAAAGGCAGCAAGGGCGGCGGGGGCCGCGGCGGTGCTGCCGCCGATCCGCCGTGGCCCGCTCAGCCGCGGATCGCGCCGACACCGGAGGCGGTCAACAAGCGGTTGCAGGCGGCCTACGACGCCGACCGCGCCCGTGCTGCCCAGCAGCCGCGCCCGCCGTCGCAGCGACCGGAGTTTCTGCAACCCGGTCCGCAGGAGACCACCCACGACCCGGCTGTCACCCCGGCCACCCAAGGACCCGTCATGCCCGAATTCAGTTCCGCATCCAAGCCCGCTACGGCGGTCCCGCCACCCGCCGGGCGGCGCAGGCAGGCCGCGACGGCGCCCCGGTTCCAAGCTCCCGGTGCACCGCGCCGCGCCGGTGGTGCCGCGCCCCCGGCTCGACCGGTGGCGGTGGCCGCGGTTCCGCCGCACTTGCGGTTCCAGCCGCCGACGCCGGAACCGCCCCACGTGTCCCAGCCGGTCAAACCAGCGGCCGTGCCACCCGCTGCACCGGTGTTCCGGACCGCGCACCCGGAGCCGCGCATCGGAGACGCCCGCCCACGCACGCCGTCCGTGCCGCCGGTGACGTTCCGGGCGCCGACCACGCCACCGACACCGCCGAGATCCGTACCGAAAGCCCCGCCCCGTGGAGGTGAGAAGTCATGACACCCCTTGTGTCAACCTCAAGATCAAAGTCAGGCTGCGGTCGGCTGTTTCATCCGGTGTTGGG
>NZ_SWMS01000013.1 GCF_005146945.1 Prauserella endophytica | reverse complement strand
TCGCCCGGTCCAGCAGGAACGAGAAGTAATACTCCTGCGCGATGTCCGACGCCTCGGTCACCAGCACGCGCCGCGTGACATGACCCTTGATGTCCAACCCGAGGATCGCCTCGGCCTTCTCCCGCGCCTCGGCCGGATCCTTGGCCAGCTTCACACCACCGGCCTTACCCCGGCCACCGGTCTTCACCTGCGCCTTGACCACAACCTGCCCACCGATCTCCTCGGCGGCGGCCCGCGCTTCTTCCGGATTACTCGCCACAGCGCCGGGCAACACCGGCACACCATGGGCGGCGAAGAGGTCCTTCGCCTGGTACTCGTAGAGGTCCACTCTTTCAGTCTCCTGACGACACACGCCACTGTGGTTTTTACAAACCGTGCTGCCGGACGCAGACGACCCTATCGACCCGGCCGCGCGCAAAGGCCGCCGCACCTGGTGAACTCGGTCACCGAAGGGCCTCTGAGCTGGGGTCTGTGGCGCACGTCGCGTTCTCCTCCACCCATCGGGTGACATCTGTATCGGTTGCGAAGGCGACCACGCGGAGCTCGGGCAGCGCCGTCGCCAGGCCGTCGGCCAGTTCCTGGTCGGCGGCTGACCCGGCGGAGACCGCGAGGACGTCCGGATCCTCCTGTTCCGCCGTGGCCACGATCTCCTCCCGGGTGCGGAGTACCCCGGCGTGCACGACCTCAGCGCCCTCGTCGCGCAGGGCGCGGGCGAGCGGCACGGCGGTTGAGCACGCCGAGCCCGCCTCGACCAGCACGATCCGCGTCACCCTCCGCCCGGTCATGCGGCTTCGCGCCGGCCTCCGGCCACCGCGATGCCGGCGGCGGTGATCAACGCCACGACGCCGGCGAGCGCCAGCCAGACGCCGATGCCCGCGGTCGCGCCCTCGATGTCGCCGCTGCTGAGCGGCAGTGTGGCCGCGTGCAGCCCGAGCAGGCAGGCCGCTCCGCCGAGCAGTGCCACGGCCGGAGCGGGACGGCTGCGCGGAGCGAGAACGATGGCCCCGAGCACGGTCAACGTCGCGGCGAGCAGCCCCCAGGACGGTGTGCCGAAGGCCGACCACAGCCCGGCCGCCCTGTAGTCCGGCGCCACGATCACGGGCGTGCCGAACGCGGCGACGGCGAGCACGCCCGCGGCCGCCAGGGGGGTGAGCATGTTGACCCCCGCCAGTGCGGTCTCGCCGCCCTCGCTGCCGAAGCCCTCGTCGTCCTCGCGATCGACGATCCCCGCGACCACGGAACAACACGCGGTGACCACCGCCGCGACCATGGCCAGCCACGTCCACAGCACCCCGGGACCGGTCTCGAGCGTCCCGGCGACCCCGGTAGCCGTGATCGCCGTGTCGAGCACCGCGGTGCCGGCGAGCAGCACACCCGCCCAGGCCACGGACAGCGCGGGCCGCAGCAGACGAGCCATCCCGGGAACGAACATCGCCAGCCCGAGCACACCGACCAGCAGCCCGGCGACCAGCAGCACCCAGCGAGCGGGGCTTTCCGGCGCGGGAAGCGCACCGCTCGCGGTGAGCTGCGCGGTGGTGGCTCCGAGCGCGGCCGCGACGGCCGTGACCACGGCGAGCACGCCGGTCGCCGCGAGCAGCCTGCTGCGCCCCGGCACGCTCGCCTCGCCCGCCTCGTCCGGTTCCGGGCCCGTGCCGGGTCCCTCGCCCGGTCGCGTGCCCGCGACAGCGAACAAGCCGGCCGCACCGGCGAGCGCGACGATCGGGCCCGCGCCGAGGCTGGCCGCGTCGACAGCGACCCCGGCCAGGAGGTTCGGCACCGCGAGCGCGACCACGCCGATGCCCAGCCCGAGCAGACCGCCCCTCGCGAAACCGCCGTTGCCCGACGTCACGGCGAGTGCCGCGAACAGCGGCAGGGCGCAGGCGATCAAGAGGCAGCCGGTGAGCGCGACCGCGGGCCCTTCGAACGCGTTGCGCGCGAGGAGGTAGACGTCGGTGGAGCCGAACGGCGCCATCAGCAACCCGATCGCGGCCACCACAGCGGCCACGACCACGACCAGCAGCCAGCGCTGCCGCCAGCCCGCCGTCTCGTCGGCGCCGTCCGGCTCCGCGGCCCGGGCTGCCCGGAAGGCGAGCAGTCCCGCCACAGCCATGGCGACGTGCCCGGCGAGCAGCAGCCAGAGGCCGGTCGCGGCCGTATGCAGCAGCAGGTCCTTCGCCAGGTACAGCTCGGGCCGGACCGCGACGGATGCATCGACCAGGAACTGCAGGTCCAAGACCGCACGCCCCGGTGCCAGCGCGGCCACGGCCACGAGCACACCGGCCGCGACAGCCGGCCTGCCCCGCGCCGCGAAGACGCCGGCCACGGCGACGGGCAGCAACGCCAGGACGATCAGCAGGGGAGCGCTGGCGAATCCTGGCTCCGCCCCGTCGACGACGGGCACCACCGCGCCAGCGGCCAGGAACACCGCCGCCAGTCCGGCCGCGCCGAGCGCGACCAGCAATACGGCCGGACGTCGTTCTGTGTCGATGAGAACTCGCGAACTCAACGGCCGGTACCCAGTAGCGCGGGACGTGGATGGCCGTGACTGGTCATCAACTCACCTCGGGTTCGTAACGACGTGCACCCGACCGGCAGGGGTCGGTGGGTCGGTCCGTGCCGACGCTAGCAATGGCCGGCCCGGCGGAAATAACTTGACTCCGTTCCCCAGAAGCACGTCGTTTAGTCCCACGGTTGCGCAACTGTAACGCAAGTCACACCAAATGGAGCAACCCCCTTTCTACCTTGTGTCATTCCGGTGCGCGCACCCCGAGAACGCTGACTCGATCGGCCCACGCGGGCCCCGGATCTTGCTCGGAGCCGTGCCCCTTCGTTACTGTCCCGCAGTCCCCATTACGGTCAGGTCACGAATGGACATGGTGGGCAGGCCTCCCCCCGAGGCAGGCACGCCATCGAGCGGTTACCCCCGAAGCCGCTCACCGGGATCCCCCGCCCGGCGTCTGACGATCTGACTCCCCGAGTAACGGAAGGCCCTGTCTTGGCTCGACACCGCTCCCCCGGCGGCCAAGCTCCTTCCCCGGCACTCGAAGACGCACTGGACGGTGCTGTCGTTCGTGTCCGGGGTTCACATAGGCTCCCCGCGCCCTCCTCGGCCCTGCGTGGCCGCGTAGTGGTCGCGGCTGTCGCCGCCGGCGCGTTCGCCGCCGCCGCGGCTGGACAGACTCTGCAAGCCGCCACCGACTCCACTGACACGAAGACCGACGTGACGCCCCTGGCGAACGCCCGCGACGCGAGCGCCTCGTTCGGAATGGGCGGCAACGCACCGACCGGCGCCCCCGAGCTGCTTCAGGTGACCCGCTCGACCGACGCGTCCGCAGAGGTCCAGCGCCTCACCGAGAGCGCCGAGGTGACCAACGCCCGGCTCGCCGCCGAGGCCGAGGCCGCCCGCAGGGCCGCCGAGGAGGCCGCCCGCCCCAAGACCGTTCTGCCCGCCGAGGGCACGTTCACCTCGGGCTTCGGCGCCAGGTGGGGCACGACTCACTACGGCATCGACATCGCGAACAGCATCGGCACGCCGATCGTCGCCGCTGCGGACGGCACCGTGATCGAGGCCGGCTCGGCCAGCGGCTTCGGCCTGTGGGTCCGGGTCCAGATGGACGACGGCACGGTGCACGTCTACGGCCACGTCAACGACTACTACGTCAGCGTGGGCCAGCGGGTGAAGGCCGGCGAGCAGATCGCCGAGATGGGCAACCGCGGCCAGTCGACCGGCCCGCACCTGCACTTCGAGGTCTGGACCTCCGACGGCCAGAAGGTCGACCCCCGCGAATGGCTCGCCGAGCGCGGCGTCGCGGTCTGAGTCGGCCTCAGCCCCGCCTCGACGGCTGATCCTCCGGTAACCGCCGCAGGAAGTACCCCACGGCGACCTGCCACACAGTGCACATGCGCTGTGCGTGCGGCCGTCCGCAAACCCGGCATCCCCCGCGCTCCGTGCGCCCGTGCAGACGCAACAGGAGCCGCCAGGCGGCGACGAGCCTGCCGACATCCGATGCCAGCGGCCCTCCCTCCGCCAGCGCGCGAGCGGCCAGCTCGTCGAGAGAGCGGACCACGCCTTCGCCAATCGCCTGAAACCAGCGCTCCACACCGGTGACCCCCAGTTCCGGAGTCGCACAGACGACCCCGTCGTTCGAACTTGTGTTCGAAGAGAAGGTTAGCGCGGGGGTGCGACAGTTTCGGGGCCGCCGAAGCGGCTCACCCGAAAGAAGTACTAGAGCTTCACCATCGGCACACTGCCGATGAGCATCAGCCGCACCTTGCCCGACGCACCGAAGTCGATGGTCGCCGTGGCGCGCGGACCGGCGCCGTCGGTGGAGACCACCGTGCCGAGGCCGTACTTGTCGTGGCTGACCCGGTCGCCAACGTCGAGCTTCAGCGCGACCGTGTCCTTCCAGCCGTCCTTCCAGCCCTTGAACGACGTGGTCCGCATGCCACGGGCCGCGACCCCCGCCTGGGCGGAGTCGTCCCCGAAGCCCGCCCTGCGGCCCCAGGTCGTCGCCGCACGCGGCGAACCACCACCCGCACCGGCTCCGTTGGACGGCGCGAGCCGCCGCCAGTCCACGAGCTCGGCCGGGATCTCGTCGAGGAACCGCGAACCGGGGTTGGCCATCGGCTGACCCCACGCCGAACGGACGAGCGCGCGCGAGACATACAACCGCTTCCGCGCCCGCGTGATGGCCACGTAGGCCAGCCGCCGCTCCTCCGCCAGCTCCGCGGGCTCTCCGAGCGCCCGCATGTGCGGGAAGATCCCGTCCTCCCAGCCGGTGCAGAACACGACGGGGTACTCGAGGCCCTTCGCGGTGTGCACGGTCATCAGCGTGACCACGCCGGAGTCCTCCTCGCCGCCCTCGCCGTCCGGCGACGGGATCGAGTCGGCGTCGGCCACCAGTGACACGCGCTCGAGGAAAGCCGGCAGCGAGCCGGGTTCGGGCACGCCCGCGGTGTCGTCTACCTCCTGCTCGGCCTCGGTCTGCTCCTCGAGCACCGTGTCCGCGAACTCCGTGAACTCCCGCGCGACGGTGACGAGCTCGTCGAGGTTCTCCAGCCGCGAGGCGTCCTGCGGGTCGTCGGACTCCTCCAGCTCGGTGCGGTAACCGGTGCGTTCCAGCACCGCCTCCAGCACGTCGGCGACCTCGGTGCCGGAGTCGACCAGCTCGTGCAGGCCGTCCATCAGCTCGACGAACCCAGCGATGCAGCGCTGCGAGCGGGGGTTCAGCAGCGGCACGTTGCCCGCGACGGCCTCCCGCAGCGCCGCGGCGAACGACATGCGCTCCCGCTCGGCGTGTGTGGCCACCACGGCTTCCGCGCGGTCTCCGATGCCCCGCTTCGGCACGTTGAGGATGCGCCGAAGGCTCACCGTGTCCTCGGGATTGGCCAGCACCCGCAGGTAGGCAAGCGCGTCGCGCACCTCGCGGCGCTCGTAGAACCGCACGCCGCCGACCACGCGGTACGGCAGGCCGAGGCGGATGAAGATCTCCTCGAACACGCGCGACTGGTTGTTGGTGCGATAGAAGACGGCGACGTCGGAATACTTCGCCTCGCCGCCGTCGGCCAGCGTGTCGATCTCCCCCGCCACGAACGCGGCCTCGTCGTGCTCGTTGTCGGCGACGTAGCCGACGATCTTCTCGCCGTCCCCTGACGACGTCCACAGCCGCTTGTCGCGCCGGTTCGGGTTGCGCGCGATGACCGCGTTGGCAGCGGAAAGGATCGTCTGCGTCGACCGGTAGTTCTGCTCCAGCAGGATCGTCCGCGCGTTCGGGAAGTCGCGCTCGAACTCCTCGATGTTGCGGATCGTCGCGCCGCGGAACGCGTAGATCGACTGGTCGGCGTCACCGACCACGCACAACTCGGACGGCTCGACGCCCGACTCGGTCGGCTTCGTGCCCACGAGCTCGCGCACCAGCGTGTACTGGGCGTGGTTGGTGTCCTGGTACTCGTCGACGAGCACGTGGCGGAACCGGCGGCGGTAGTGCTCCACCACGTCGGGGAACGCCTGGAACAGCTCGACCGTGCGCATGATGAGGTCGTCGAAGTCCATGGCGTTGGCCTGCGTGAGCCTGCGCTGGTACTCGCCGTAGACCTCCGCGGCCCTGCGCTCGAAGTCGTTGGCCGCCTTCGAGGCCGCCGTCTCCGCGTCGAGCAGCTCGTTCTTCAGGTTCGAGATGTGCGCGGCCAGTGTGCGCGCCGGGTAACGCTTCGGATCGAGGTCGAGATCACGGGCCACCAGTGTGATCAGGCGCCTGCTGTCGTCGGCGTCGTAGATGGAGAAGTTGGACGACATCTCCAGCGTCTTGGCCTCGCGGCGCAGCAGCCGCACACACATCGAGTGGAACGTCGACACCCACATCGCGTTGGCCCTGCGCCCCACCAGCTCGCCGACGCGCTCGCGCATCTCGGCGGCGGCCTTGTTGGTGAAGGTGATCGCCATGATCTGCCCCGGATGCACGTCGCGTGCCGCGAGCAGGTAGGCGATGCGCCTTGTCAGCACCCGCGTCTTGCCCGAACCCGCTCCGGCGACCACCAGCAGCGGCGGGCCGCTGTGCTCCACGGCGGCGCGCTGGGCCGGGTTCAGGTCGTCGAGCAGATCCGCGTACTTGCCCGGTTCCGAGGGGAGATCGAAGAGGGTGCTCATTGTGATTCAACGCTACCTGGGACCCCTGACGAAGTAGCCATGTGCCATACTCTCCGCGTGCAGCGCTACGCGGTTCGATTTTTCTACGGGACCCGGACTCCGGCTCCCGTGATCGCGTAGTGCCACACAGCCATCACAGCAAGCCCCGGAGTCCACGGACCCGGGGCTTTCGTCGGCTCTGGGCCCGATGTGGATCCGGACGCGACCGGAGGTGCAGATGAACGCGCAGACTCACGACGCCGACGAGACCACGGCAGCCGACATCGACGAGCTCCGCAAGGAGATCGACTGGCTCGACGCCGAAATCCTGCGGCTCGTCAAGCGGAGGGCCGAGGTGTCCAAGACCATCGGCGCCGCGAGGATGGCCGCGGGTGGGCCCCGCATCGTCTACAACCGCGAGATGGACGTGCTCGCCCGCTACCGCGAGCTGGGGCCGGAGGGCCGCCAGCTCGCCATGGCGCTGCTGAACCTCGGCCGCGGCAGGCTGGGCCGCTGACCGCCCGCGAATCTCAGGGTGTTCCCCGAGCCGGGGCACCGCCGGGTTCGGGCACACTGGACGCATGGACACGATCGTTCACCTGATCGCTTTCGTGATCGCACTGGCGAGTGTGCTCGCGGCGCTGGGCCACGCCGGCTACCTCGCCATGCTGAACAGCGCGGCGAACAAGCGGGCGGGCGGAGCGCCGATCGCCCAGTACGTGCGGTCCAGGTGGGGGGTCGCCGGTGCCACCTCGGCCGTCTCGCTGATCGCGTTGCTGTTCACGGGTGGTGGTCCCGCGCTCGACATCATCGCGATCATCCTGGCGGTGGGCAGCGGTGCGACGGCGGCCAAGGCGCTGCAGTCGACGCAGGCGAAGTACCGCAGCGGCGGCTGATACCACACGTGTACCTCGCCGGATGGGTGCGCCCAGAGGGGTGATATCCGGCGCTGGATCGCGCCCCGGTACGCCGGTGGGGCCGAAAGGCTCCTAATGTGGGGCGAGTGAGAGTTCTCGCGAGCGGTCTGCGCGCCTCAGGGCGTTTCGCACGTGCAGCGTGCCGTGCAGCTGCTCGTGCGCTGAGCGCTCCGGCTGCTCCGATCGGTCTAACCGGCGTGGAATCTCCGTCAGGCCGGGCTCCTCGGAGGGTCCAGTCGACATGAACGGCAGGGCCGATTCCACGAAGCGCGGCGTCCCGTACTCCGATCAGCCGACCGTACCCGAGGGCAGGCGCAGGCACGCGCCGGGAGCGGGGACCTGGACTCCCTCGGTTCCCGCGAAGCCCCGCCACCACCATCGGCGCGACGGCGCCGGCCGGGTCGCACCCGCCGACCCCGTCGCCGACACGCCGTTCACCGGCTCGCTCCCCGTTCCACCGGCAGGCCCCGCCCCCGAGTTCGCGGCGTCGCACGGCGAACTGCCGATTCCCGTGCAGGCTCCGGTCGAGCAGGAGGAGACGACCGACTCCATCGACGCCGTCGTGCACACGCCTGTCGGCGAGGGCACGACCGTCCGCAGGAAGAAGATCACGCTCACCACGTGCGAGCGGCCCGCGCGCCAGCCCGACGACGAGGCACGCGTGTACGTCGCGCCGCCTCCCGACGGGCTGGGCAAGTTCGACCTCGGCTCGGTGCCCGCGTCGGTCACCCCGCCGAAGAGCTGGCGCAAGGCCGCCTGGTTCGCGAGCATCTCCTCGGGGGGCGTGGTGGTGGCCATGCTCGTGGCCGGCACCGTGCTCGTCGGCCAGCCTCCCGCCGAACGGCAGGCGATCGAGGGCTGGCCCGACCGGCACGGCGGCGTCGCGCCGCTGCTGCCGCACGAGGGCTACGCGGAGGACGACCAGAGCGTCACCGACGATGCCGCGCCAACGTCCAGTGCCGACGACTCCTCATCGTCGTCCGGCTCGGAGGAGGACTCCGGCACCCCGGCCGGGCTGCGGTCGTCGTCCGACGTCGACGAGACGAGCACGCCAGAGCAGGGCTCCGGGCAGCCAACCCAGACCACGAGCGCGGGGCCGAGCACGTCCGAGCTGAGGAAACCGCCGGTCACGCCCGCCCCGATGTCGAAGGCGAAGACGCGCTACATCCCCGCGCCGCCCTACGACGCCGACCAGATGGGCCAGACCTCCCAGGACTTCTTCAACACGGTCACCGAGGACCCGGCCGCCGCGTACGGCATGACCACCGGCGAACTCGCCGCCGAGGGCGAGGAGGGGCTGCGGCAGAAGTACGCGAGCGTCGCCTACTTCCAGGTGAAGCACGTCTACATCGACCAGAACGAGGGGTACACCATCAACACGGTCGAGGTGACCCACGCCGACGGCACCACGACCGAGGAAACGCGCAAACTCGTCTTCGGCGACGACGAGAAGATCGCGGACGACGGTCAGTAGAGGAAACGATTCCCGACCGCTTTCCCGACCCCCGAACAGGCGCTTCACCTGCGGATGCACGGTGATTTCGCACATTCTGGTGCACGTGCAGTGCGGTGAACGGTCACATATTGCTCTACGTGGGTGACACGTTTCGCCGTTCGTCGTGCCGCCACGACTGTCCACCGATCGAGTCTGGTGGCGCGGCGCGCGGCAGGGTTACCTGAGACGCGAGGGGTCCGAACTCCGAGTCCACGAGACGAAACCGACGAGGGCCAGCAGTGCACGACCGGCGCCACGCATCCGAGCCGACCATCGCGGTCGAGGACGTCATCAGCGACGAGATCCTCGCCGACGAGCTGGTCGACGACGAATACCTGCGTGAGGTCTTCCGTGAGCCACGCAGGTACCTGCCGCCGCCCGGCACCCGCGCCGAGCGGCCAGAGGACGATCCGCCACCGGAGCCCGAGAAGCCGTTCGCCCGCCGCGCCAAGCTGGCGGCCCTGCTGGTCGCCGTGGCGCTGCTCGTCGCGTCGATCGTCATCGCCGCTTCGATGGCGGGCGAGAGCGAGTCGCAAGGCGAGGACGTGGCCGGGCCGCTCGAGATCACCGGAGCCGCCGCGCTCGGCGGTTTCGCGTTGTCGGGGCAGGACCGCGAGGGCGGGCCCGCCGCGGACGCCCCGGTGGTCGACGACGCCGCCCCGATGTCGGCCGGGAACGAGGCGATCGCCCCGGCCGATGAGGTCAGGACGGTCTCGCAGCGGGACGACACCGGCGCCGGCGGCGCCGCAGGCACGCCGGCGCACGGCAACGGCAAGGTCGGCACCGTGCGGGAGTTCTACGCGCTCGTGAACAGCTCCCCCGACCGGGCGGTCCGGCTGCTCGGCCCCGCGCTGGCGGCCGAGCGCGAAACGCTCGTGCGGGCCTGGCGGTCGATGGAGTCGGTCGAGGTCGAAGAGGTCCACGAACAGCGCGACGGCTCCGTTCGCGCCGTGGTCACCATGGTTCCCCAGCGGGGCGAGGCCGTGCGCGTCACCCAGCGGCTGGACGTCGGCGGCGGACGAGATGGCCGGATCCGCGAGGTAAAGCTCCTTTCGGCGCAACCCAACTGACCTCAACGGCGTCTACCACATAGGAGCACTGGCGCCGTGTCCGAGAGTGCCGCCTTCGTGTGCGCAGAGTAAGCGGCCTAGCCTGTCACGGGTCGGTCTCGGTAATCCGGCACACAGCCGGCCGGGTTGTGCCTACGCTCCACCCCTGCTGACGGAGCCCCGAAGGAGGTCGCGTGAGCGACGAGGGTCGCCTGGTCGCCGGCCGCTACCGCGTCATCAAGCGGATCGGTACCGGTGCCATGGGCGCGGTCTGGCAGGCGCAGGACGAAGTGCTGCACCGCACGGTCGCGATCAAGCAGCTCCTGCTGCAGCCGGGCCTCGAAGACCACGAGGCGGAGGACGCGCGTGCCCGCACGATGCGTGAGGGCCGGATCGCGGCCCGCCTCCACCATCCCAACGCGATCAGCGTGTTCGACGTCGTGACCGACGACAACGGGCAGCCCTGCCTGATCATGGAGTACCTGGCGTCGACCAGCCTCGCCCAGGAGCTCCAGCAGCGGAAGACGCTGCCCCCGATCGAGGTCGCCAAGATCGGCGCCCAGGTCGCCGCCGCGCTCAAGGAGGCGCACGCGGTGGGGATCGTCCACCGCGACATCAAGCCCGGCAACATCCTGCTCGCGGGCAGCGGGCTCGTGAAGATCACGGACTTCGGCATCTCCAGGGCCAAGGACGACGTCACCGTCACGAAGACCGGCATGATCGCCGGGACGCCCGCATACCTCGCGCCCGAGGTTGCCATCGGCGGCGACCCCGGCCCCGAGTCGGACGTCTTCTCGCTCGGCTCCACTCTCTACGCCGCCACCGAGGGGCAGCCGCCGTTCGGGCTCAGCGAGAACACCCTGAGCCTGTTGCACGCGGTCGCCGCCGGCCAGATCAACCCGCCGCGCCAGTCCGGCCCGCTGACCAGCGTGCTCGCGGTGATGCTGCACCCAGACACCCGGCACCGCCCGACCGCCGACGAATGCGAGGAGCTGCTTGCCGCCGTCGCCAGGGGCGAGACGCCGCTCGGCGGGGCCACGGACGACGCGGACGCCACCGCGGTGCACCCCGCCATCGGCGGCGGCACCGCCGTGCTCGGTGCCGCGGGCGCCGGAGCAGCGCTCGGCGCGGCCTCGGCGGACGACGACTACGTGCCCGCCGGTCACTCGGGCACGCTCGGCGAGGACGTCGCCGGGTACTACGACGACCAGCCGGACGACCGGTACGAGCCCGCGAGCGGCTACCCCGACGAGGACTACGACGGCTACGGCCGCGCGCAGGGCGGGCTCGAGGCCACCCGTGCCGTGCCCGCCGGCGGGTACGGCGACGGTTACGACGACGACTACGACCAGGCCCGGCCCTACGACGACGAGCCGCCCGCCGAGGACGAGCCCAAGAAGTCGAACTGGAAGCTGCCCGCGCTGGCCGGCAGCATCGTGGTGCTGGGCCTCGCGGCCTTCGCGTTCTGGATCTTCGGCGGCTCCGGCGGCAGCGACGCCGAGCAGAACCGGGACCAGCGTCCGGTCGCCACCACCTCGCGGGTCTCGCTGACCACCACCACGCCCCCGCCCACGACCACCACGACCGAGGAGTCGACCGAGGTGGTCGAGACGGAGACGTACGGGGAGGAGTCGGAGTACGTGCCGCCGCCGGTCGAGGAGACCGAGCCGTCGTACGAGCCGGAGCCGACCTCGCAGCCCGAGCCCACGAGCGAACCGGTGATCCCGTCCTCGACGCTCGAGCCGGAGCCGACGCCTACAGCGACGGTCACTCCGACCTCGGGATGACGGTACGACCCTGTTGATGCCGGTTTGACCGGCGTTGCGGTACAAGGGGCTGCGTGAACGACACAGAAGGTGCTCTCGTCGGTGATCGGTACCGACTGGACCAACCCATCGGTCGGGGGCGGGCCGGCATCGTCTGGCTCGCCTTCGACACGATGCTGCACCGGACCGTCGCCGCGAAACGTCTCTACATCGAGCCGGACCTGCCTCCCGACCGGGCCGAGGAGGCGCGGAAAGCCGCGCTGCACGAGGGACGGCAGGCGACGCGCATCCTGCACGCCAACGCCATCACCGTGTACGACGCCTTTCGCGACGGTAATGACGTCTGGCTGGTCATGGAGTACGTCCCGTCCCGCAACATGGCCGACTTCCTCGCCGAGCACGGGCAGCTGACCCCGGAGCAGGCAGCGTTCCTCGGCGTGCAGCTCGGATCGGCGCTGGCGGTGGCGCACGCGCTGGGCGTGCCACACCGCGTCGTGGAGCCGAGCAACGTGCTGCTGGCCGACGACGGGGGCGTCAAGATCACCGACATCGGCATCGCGGGTGGGCCGCCCGACCCGGCCTACCGCGCGCCCGAGGTCGCGAAGGGCGAGCCCGCCACCGCGGGTGCCGACACCTACTCGCTCGGCGCCACGCTGTTCGCCGCGGTCGAGGGGGTTCCGCCGTTCGGCCCCGAGGGCACGAGCGAACCCGCCGTGCCCAACCGCACCGGGGCGCTCACCGGCGCGCTGCTGAAGATGCTGCGCACCGACCCCGACCTGCGCCCGACGATGGCCGACTCCGTCGCCGCGTTCAAGGCGATCACGCGGGGCCAGGACCAGGGCTTCGTCCCGCCGACCGCGCCCGCCATGCCTACCGTGCCGCTGATGCCGAGGCCGCCGAGGGTTCAGCCGCAGGCCCCGGCACCCCCGCCGCCCAAGCAGCGGAGGCCAGGCCCGCGTGTGCGCCCGTGGCAGTGGTGGATCGTTGCGGTGGTCGTGGTGACGATCATCATCGTCGGGATCATCCTCGCGCTCTAGCCGCGTGCTGGTCCTCTGCCGTGCGACACGACCTAACGCTTCATCGCGTCGATGAGCAGCCGCACCGCCGGGTTGTCGCGCGCGTGCGCGGCGACGGCCGCGTAGATCACCCGCACCGGCGAGGGCCTGCGTACCTTCCGCACCACCACGGCCGGATGTGGTGCGCCCAGCGCGAGCTCAGGAATGAGCGAGACGCCGAGCCCCGCACCCACGAAGCCCTGCGCGGTGGCGTAGTCCTCCGACTCCACCACGAAGTTCGGCGCGAAGCCCGCCGCCCCGCACGCCTGCAGCATGATGTCGCGGCACGGTCCTGGCGGCCACTCGTTGCCGACCCAGGGCTCCTCGGCGAGGTCGGCGAGATCGAGCAGGCGTTTGCGCGCGAGCCGGTGGCCCTTCGGCAGCACCGCCCGGTACGGGTCGTCGAGCAGGTGCACCAGCTCGACACTTTCCGCCGGTGGTTTCGATCGGGGGAACACGACGATCGCGACGTCGGCGTGGCCGGCCTCCACCTCGGGTAGCGGGTCGTCGGGCTCGACGAGCTTGAGGTCCACCTGGATGTCGGGCAGCTCGCGGCGCAGCGCCGTGACGGCCGGCGGCACGAGCGCGGCGCCCGCCGTGGCGAAGTAGCGGATGGCGAGCCGTCCCGTGCGACCGTTCTTCAGGTCGGCCAGCGCGGCCTCGGCCTTCGCGAGCTGCGTGCCGAGCAGCTCGGCGTGTTCGGAGAGCAGCTCGCCCGCCGGCGTGGGCCGCACGCCCCGGCCGTTGCGCTCCAGCAGCGCCGTCCCCGCCTCGCGTTCGAGGGTGGACAGCTGCTGGCTGATCGCCGAGGGCGTGTAGCCGAGGTTGCGGGCGGCCTCGCTGATCGAGCCGCTGGTGATCACCGCGCGCAGTACCTGCATCCGCCGAACGTCCAGCATCCCACCACTTTACAGTTCTGCTTAAAGCGCTTGCAGCACAATTCGCTTGTTCTTATGCCTGAGCAGGACGAATCTGGCGTCGTGGGAGAAACGAAAACCCTGCTCCGCATGGGCGCGCTGGCCCTGATGTGGGGCTCCAGCTTCCTGTGGATCAAGCTCGCGCTCGCCGCGTTCACTCCCGTCCAGCTCGTGCTGGCCCGCCTGCTGCTCGGCGCCGCGGTGCTCGTGCTGCTCTGCTACGTCGCGAAGGACCGGCTGCCCCGGTCGCGGCGCATCTGGGGATACCTCGCGGTGGCGGCACTGTTCCACAACGCGCTGCCGTTCCTGCTGTTCGCCATCGGCGAGCAGACCGTCGACTCGGGTGTCACCGGCGTGCTGAACGCGACCACTCCCCTGTGGGCGCTCGCGGTGGCGCTGGTGTGGCGGGTGGAGCGGCGGCTCTCGGCGGCCAGGACCGCCGGGCTCGGGCTCGGCCTCGCCGGGACCATCCTGATCTTCGCGCCATGGGAGTCGTCCGGGCTGCTCAGCTTGGGTGCGGTGGTGATCCTCGCCGCGGCAGCGAGCTACGGCTTCGTGATGGTCTACGAGGGCAAGTACCTCGCCGACACCGGTGTCTCGCCGGTCGCCCTGGCCGCCGCACAGATGATCACGGCGAGCGGGTTCCTGCTGCTGGCGTTGCCCGCGGGCGGGCTGAGCCCGATCCATCTCGACGGGACGGCGCTGATCGCCATCGCCGTGCTCGGTGTCTTCTCCACCGGCGTCGCGTTCGCGCTGAACTACCGGCTGATCGCGACCGAGGGCGGCGTCGCGACGTCGACCGTCGGGTACCTGCTGCCGGTGGTGTCCGTGCTGCTCGGCACCGTCTTCCTGGATGAGCAGCTCAACGCGCGGGTGATCGTCGGCATGGTCGTGGTGCTGGTCGGCGTCGCGCTGACGCGCGTGCGCAGGCGGGTCGCCGTGGTGAAGCCCCCGCTGGTGGAGACGCCCCGGTGATTCAGACGAGCCTGCGGTCGGAGGCCCAGCGGGACAGCTCGTACCGGTTCGACAGCTGGGTCTTGCGCAGCACGCTCGACACGTGGGTCTCGACCGTCTTCACCGAGATGAACAGCTCCGACGCGATCTCCTTGTACGCGTAGCCCCGCGCGAGCAGGCGCAGCACGTCCCGCTCGCGCGGGGTGAGAAGGTCCAGCTCCGGGTCGCTGATGGGCTCGGAGCCGGGGCGGTCGGCGAACGCGTCCAGCACGAAGCCGGCGAGCCTCGGCGAGAACACGGCGTCGCCGTCGGCGACCCGGACGACCGCGCGCACCAGTTCCTTCGACGAGATCGTCTTCGTGACGTAGCCGCGGGCGCCTGCGCGGATGACCGCGATGACGTCCTCGGCGGCGTCCGACACCGACAGCGCAAGGAACACCACGTCGGGCAGCTCTGTGCGCAGCCTGCGCAGCACCTCGGCACCACCGCCGTCCGGCATGTGCACGTCGAGCAGCACCACCTGCGGGCGCACGCGCGTGATCCCGGCGACCGCCTCGGCCACCGAACCGGCCTCGCCGACGACGCGCACCTCGTCGGTGATCGACTCCAGCTCGGCGCGCACCCCGGCGCGGAACAGTGCGTGGTCGTCGACCAGGAAAACCGTCACCGGCTGCCTGGTCTGCTGGTCGTCTGTCACGTTGCCCCCTGCGACGTCTTGGCGGTGATCTTGCGCGGCATCTCCAGCTGCACCTCGGTGCCCTCACCGGGGGCGGTGCGCAGCCGAACGGTGCCGCCGTTGCGCTCCATCCTGCCCCTGATGGAGTCCGCGAGGCCATGCCGGTCGGCCGGAACGGTGTCCGGGTCGAAGCCCTTGCCCCGGTCGCGGACGAACACCGTGACCGAACCCGCCTCCACCTCGGCGTAGACGCTGACCTCCTCGACACCGGCGTGCTTGGCTGCGTTGACGATCGACTCGCGGGCCGCCTGCACGAGTGCGGCCAGGCGCTCGTCGAGCTCGGTGTCGCCGACGACGACCTGCTGCACCGAGATCGCGAAGGCGTCCTCCACCTCCCCGCACGCCGAGGCCACGGCTTGTGACAGCGTCCCCAGCGACTCCGCGGCGGGCTGCTCCTTCGGCTTGCCGTAGCCGTTCGGGCCGTAGAGCCAGCCGCGCAGCTCGCGCTCCTGACCGCGCGCCAGCCGGGCGACCTCCCTCGGCGAATCGGCCTGCTTCTGGATCAGGGCCAGGGTCTGCAGCACCGAGTCGTGCAGGTGGGCGGCGATCTCCGCGCGCTCCTCGGTGCGGATGCGGGCCCGGCGCTCCTCGCCGAGGTCGCGGACCATGCGCAGCCAGAAGGGCACCGTCAGCACGGCGACGCCGATCAGCGTGGCGATCACCGCGATCAGCGCGAACTGCATCTCCGCGAGGCTGCTGTCGCGCAGGATGAGCACGCCGATGGCGGTCATCACGAGCGCGACACCGGCGAAGATGCGGATGGCCGCCGACCAGCCCCCGCCGCCGAGCACGGCACCGGCGACCCCGGAGCGGGCGCCGGTGCGCCAACGGCGGCGCTGCGACTCGTCGGCCTCGCGCCACACCACGGCGGCGCCGACGAGCGCCACGGCGATCGGCAGACCGACCCAGCCCGCGAACACGCCGGTGATCGCGCCGCCCGCGACGGTGAGCCCGACACCGAGCGCGAGCAGCCCGAACGCCTGCTGCCGTTCCCTGGTGGACTCGGCCTTGGCCGGTTCGTCGCGCGACTGCTGCGGCGCGAAGACCCAGAGCAGGCCGTAGGCGACCAGCCCGAGTCCACCGAACCCCGCCAGCACCGCGAACGTCGCGCGTACCCAGAGGACCTTGACCCCGAGGTGGTCGGCGAGCCCGCCCGCGACGCCGGCCAGCACTCGGCCTCCGCGGCGGCGGTACATCTTTGGCGGGCCGCTGGGCTCCGCAACGGCCCGCGACGGTGTGGCGGCGGTGACCTCGGCGCGCTCGCCTACGGGCGGCGCCACGGTGACCGCGCGCTCCTCGGTGGGCTGTTCCTGCACGTCATCCATGTTCACAGAGATCGGAGGCGGTTTCATCAGGGAAACCCCTGACCTGATCCCCCACCCTGATCCCGGCGGCGGCAAAGTCAGGGGTCTTCCCCGATGCGGCGAGCGGTGCACTGGCCGCATTCTCGATGTCATGAGTGGCGCGACGAACGCCTCGAAGCACATCGAGGGCTTCGAGGACACGGTGAAGGACTTCTGGGAAAGCAGGCCGAGACGGCCGCACCAGGGCCGCAAGCTGGCCGGTGTGGCCGCCGGGATCGGCTACCGCTACGGCGTGGACCCCGTGGTGATCAGGGTGGCGCTGGTCGCCATGACCATCTTCGGCGGCGTCGGCATCAGCGTGTACCTGCTCGGCTGGCTGCTCCTGCCCGGCGAGGACGACGAGGTCTCGGCCTTCGAGCACCTCATCGGCAGGGGCCAGAGCTCCGTGTCGAAGGCGTTCGCGGTGGTGCTGTGCCTCGTGCTCCTCCCGTCCTTCGGGTGGACGTTCGCGGGCAACTGGTTCGACGGCGGCGGCTTCATCGGGGCGGCGCTGCTGATCACCGCGCTGTACCTGCTGCACCGCAGCAGGGGCCACCTGAACCGGCCTGCCTCTGTCGGGCGGATGACCGCCGCCACCGGCTACGACATCCATGGCGGGCAGACCACGCCGCACGGCTACGCGGCCGCGGCGGCAGGCACGGCACAGCCGGGCACGGCCGAGGCGGGCTCGTGGGACGCGCTGGGCGCGGCGCCGCTCGGCTGGGACCTGCCCGCGCCGCCGTCCGTGCCGGAGCCACCCGCACCCGCTCCGCCGGAACCCCGGCGCCCGAGGTCGAAGGTCGGGCTCGCCACGTTCGGCGTCGCACTCGCGGTTGGCAGTGTCGGTGCCGCCATCGCGGCCAACGACGGGGGCTGGTTCACAGCCGCGCACGTGCTGGGGCTCGTCCTCGGTGTGCTGGGCACCGGACTCGTCGTGGGATCGTTCCTCGGCGGCGGCCGCGGCCTCGTCTGGCTCGCCGCGCCGCTCGCGGCGGCCGCCCTGTTCCTCACGGCGGTGCCGTTCGACAACTTCCGCGGCGGCGTGGGCAACCTCGAGGACCGGCCGACGACGGCCGCCGAGGTGGAGCCGGTCTACGAACGCACGGCCGGGCAGATCGAGCTGGACCTGCGGCAGCTCGCCGAGTCGGAGGAACCGGTGCGGACGACCGTTCGCGTGGGCACCGGTGACGTCACCGTGCTCGTGCCGCGAACCGCTGACGTCAGCTACACCTGCGACGTGGGAATGGGCAATTACGACTGCTTCGGCCGCAACCGCTCCGGCATCGGCACCGAACCACTGCGGGGATTCGACCCCGGTCCCGACGGCCCCGGTGGCCAGCGCATCACTCTGAACGTCGAGGCGGGAGCAGGAAACCTGGAGGTGTCCCGTGGCTGAGCAGGAAAACCAGAGCGTGGAGCAGCGTAGGCCGGGGGTCGACCTGTTCACCCTCCTCGCCGGGATCGCGACCCTGCTGGTGTCGGCCTATGTGCTGTCCGACGGGCACAACTGGTTCCCCACCGTGGACCTGCGGTGGGTGCTGGCAGGCGGTGCCGTGCTGGTGGGGACGCTAATGCTGATCGCGTCGATGCGTGGCGGCCGCAAGCGCGGCTGACGCGCACACGGAAACCGGCCGGGTGGCAGCAGCCGCCCGGCCCGTTTCCGTGTCCGGTGTCAGCTCAGGTGAGGACGTCGGCGACGATCAGCACGATCCCGATGAGCGTGGCGGCGATGACGCCGATCGCGAGGAACTTGTGCCGCTTCACGCGGTCCTCGCGCAGCTCCTGCTCGGTGCGGGTCGAAACGAGGAAGTGGCCGCCGTTCTCGGGCTTGCCGATCACGAGCGGGCCGATCTTGTCGTGCACCTCGCCCAGGATGTAGAGCCTCCTGCCGGGGCGGATGACCCATTCCCGGTACTGGTAGCCGATGGTGGTGCTGTTGTTACCCAGCACGAACTGCGGCAGCTTGAAGCCGAACAGCTCCACCGAGCCGCCGCCACCCCGATACGGCTCGAAGCGGTTGACGGTCTGCTCGACGCCGTCGGGCTTGGTCCCGTTGGGGTCGACACCGATGGTGCGCCGCTGCTCGTCGATGAGCGCGTAGCCCTCCCACGACGTGTGGTTGGCGACCTGCTCGGTGCGCTTCGTGCGGTGCCGCTTGCCGTCGCGGTACTCCACGGTCTCGTACTGCCGCTCGATCTGGTAGCGGTACCAGACGCACTCGGTCTTGGACAGCTCCGAGGTGAGCAGCCCCTCCGGGCGCGGGTGGGCGGCGCCGACGACCTCGGCCACCTTGCGGAACGAGCCCTTGGCGCCGAGCTCGTCGGAGATGCCGCGAAGCCGCTCCAGCTCGGGGATCGACAGCGTCTCGGTGCCGATCATCGCGTGCAGCTCGCTCTTCGTGTGCCGCATGTAGAAAAAGCCCGCGACGGCGGCCACGACGAGCAGCGCCCCTGCGATCCACATCAGCCGGTTACCCCCAGTTCAGCAGCGACGTCACTCCCACTCGATGGTGCCCGGCGGCTTGCTCGTGACGTCGAGCACCACCCGGTTCACCTCCGGCACCTCGTTCGTGATCCGTGTCGAGATGCGTTCGAGCACGTCATAGGGTAGCCGCGTCCAGTCGGCCGTCATGGCGTCCTCGCTGGAAACGGGTCGCAGCACCACGGGATGCCCGTAGGTGCGCCCGTCGCCCTGCACGCCGACACTGCGGACGTCGGCGAGCAGCACCACGGGGCACTGCCAGATGTCGCTGTCCAGCCCGGCCGCGGTGAGCTCCTCGCGGGCGATCGCGTCGGCCGCCCGCAGCGTCTCGAGCCGCTCGGCCGTGACCTCTCCGATGATCCGGATGCCGAGGCCGGGGCCTGGGAACGGCTGGCGGTGCACGATCGTCTCCGGCAGGCCAAGCTCGAGGCCGACACGGCGGACCTCGTCCTTGAACAGCAGCCGCAGCGGCTCGACGAGCTGGAACTGCAGGTCGTCGGGCAGCCCGCCGACGTTGTGGTGGCTCTTGATGTTCGAGGCGCCCGTGCCGCCGCCGGACTCGACGACGTCCGGGTAGAGCGTGCCCTGCACGAGGAACTCGGCGTCGCCCGAAGCCTTCAGGTCGCGGGCGGACTGCTCGAAGACGCGGATGAACTCGCGGCCGATGATCTTTCGTTTCTGCTCGGGGTCGGTGACACCGGCGAGCGCGGAGAGGAACCGCTCCCTCGCGTCGACGGTGACGAGCTTGACGCCCGTCGCGGCCACGAAGTCGCGCTCCACCTGCGCGCGCTCCCCGGCGCGCAGCAGGCCGTGGTCGACGAAGACGCACGTGAGCCGCTCGCCGATCGCCTGCTGCACGAGCGCGGCGGCGACGGCGGAGTCAACGCCACCGGAGAGCGCGCAGATCGCGTGCCCTTCGCCGATCTGCGCTTTGATCCTGGCCACCTGGTCGTCCACAATGGACGCGGTGGTCCACTGCGGACGGATGCCGGCGATCTCGTGCAGGAAGCGGCGGAGCACCTCCTGGCCGTGCGGCGAGTGGGCGACCTCGGGGTGGTACTGCACGCCCGCGAAGCGGCGGCCGACGTCCTCGAAACCGGCCACCGGCGCGCCCTCGCTGGACGCGGTGACCGAGAAGCCTTCGGGCGCCTTCGTGACACAGTCGCCGTGGCTCATCCACACCGGGTGCCGCGCGGGCAGTTCCTCGTGCAGCGCACCGCCGGTGACACCGAGCTCGGTGCGGCCGAACTCCCGGGTACCGGTGTGCTCGACGTCGCCGCCGAGCGCCTGCGCCATGGCCTGGAAGCCGTAGCAGATGCCGAACACGGGCACGCCCGCGTCGAACAGCGCCGGGTCGACCCTTGGCGCGCCCTCGGCGTAGACGCTGGAGGGACCGCCGGAGAGGATGATCGCCGACGGCTTGCGTTCCAGCAGCTCGTCGACGGTGGAGGTGTGCGGCACGACCTCCGAGTACACCTGTGCCTCGCGGACCCGCCTCGCGATGAGCTGCGCGTACTGGGCTCCGTAGTCCACGACGAGCACTGGACCTTCTGCCACTGCCGGACCTCCTGGCATTCACGAACGTGCGCTTCCATCGTCGCAGGTGAGCTGCCCGGCGCTGAGCCCAGGTGGCGGTTACGGTCTGCACTATGGACGCCATCACACCGCAGCCGCGAGCCGCCTGGATCGCCGGGCGCGCCGAGCACGGTGCCAGCACGTTCGCCGTCACGCACCCGTGCGACGACACCGAGGTCGCCACCGTGGCGCTGCCGGACGACGACCAGGTCGAACGCGCCGTCGCCTCCGCGGCCGACGCCGCCCCCATCCTGCGCCGCGCTCCCGCACACGCCCGCGCGACGGCGCTGGAGGACGTCGCCAGGGGCCTCGCCACGCGAGCCGACGAGCTCGCGGAACTGATCACCGCGGAGAGCGGGAAACCGTTGCGCTGGGCCGAAGTGGAGGTCGCCCACGCCGTCGCGGCGCTGCGCTCGGCGGCCAGGGAGGCGACCCGCGCCGACGGAGAGCTGCACCGGCTCGACTCCGATGTCGCGGGCGAGCAGCGAATGGAGCTGGTGCGGAAGAGGCCGAGGGGACCCGTGCTCGGCGCGGTGCCCGTCCACTGCCCGCTCGGCGTCGCGGCACACACGGTGGCCGCCGCTCTGGCCGTCGGCGCGCCCGTGGTGCTCGCCCCCGACGTACGCGCTCCGCTCGCGGCGCTCGCGCTCGGCGAGGTGCTCGCCGAGACGGACCTGCCGGAGGGCGCGTACTCGGTGCTGCCCATCGAGGCCATGAAGGTCACGGCCCGACTGGCCACCGACTCGCGTTTCGCCGCGACCTACGCGGGCGCCACGGGCACCACCACGGCGGTGGTGCTCGCCGACTGGCCCGACCTCGACGGGGCCGCGCAACGCATCGCGGCCTCGGCGACGCAGGAGGCCGGGCAGGGCGCGCACGCGGTCCGCACGGTGGCGGTGGACGCGGCCGTCGCCGACGACTTCGTCGCCGCCCTCACCGACGCGGTGCGCGCTCAGCCGACCGGCGACCCGTTCGACCCTGCGGTGTCCGTGGGCCCGATGGCGACGGCGGAGGCCGCCGCGAGGCTCGCGGAGTGGCTCGAAGAGACCACGTCGAACGGGGCCAAGCTGCTCACGGGGTCCGCGACGGAACCCACGCTGCTGCAGGGGCCCGTCGCGGCCGAGCCGGTGCCCGGTCCGGTGCTCGTCGTGTCGGTCGCCGACTCGGCGGATGCCGCGTTCGGACTCGCCGCCGGCTCCCGCACGGGCGTGTTCACCCGCGACGTGACGCTGGCGCTGCGCGCCTCGGCGGAGCTGGCCGCCGACGCCGTGGTGGTCGGCGACGTGCCCACCTACCGCCCGGACTCGGTGCGCGCCACGATGCAGGAGTTCGGCGTCGAGCGCGTCACCGTGCTCACCGGCGTCCCGCTGTGAGCGCGCCCGGCGCGTGGGCCGGCACCGCCGGGTTCTTCGGGGCGACCGGCTCCACGCGGCGGTAGGGCTCGCCCTGCGCGGGTCGAGGGTCGGCCTCGCCCTTGTTCGGCCACAGCGAGAAGGCTCGCTCGGCCTGCGCGGTGATCGTCAGCGACGGGTTCACGCCGAGGTTAGCCGTGATCGCGGCGCCGTCCACGACGTGCAGGTTCGGGTAGTTGAAGACGCGCTGGTAAGGGTCGATCACGCCTTCGTCGGCGCTCGTGCCGATCGGCGCGCCGCCGATGAAGTGCGCCGTCAGCGGGATGTCGAAGATCTCGCCCCACGTGCCGCCCGCCATGCCGCCGATGTGCTCGGCGGTGCGCAGGTTCGCCTCGTGCCCTGCCTTGATGAACGTCGGGTTCGGCTCGCCGTGCCCCTGGCGGGAGGTGTAGCGCCTGCGCCCGAACAGGCCCCGCTTGGTGTAGGTGGTGATGGAGTTGTCGAGGCTCTGCATCACCAGCAGGATCACCGTCCGCTCGCTCCACCGGTAGCCGTTGAGCAGCTTGGCGGTCTGCACGGGGTGGCGGACGACGAACCGCAACGCCTGCCGCCAGCGCGGCACCTCGGAGCTGCCGTCGGTGGCGATGGTCTGCAACAGGCTCATCGCGTTGCTGCCCTTGCCGTACCGGACCGGCTCGATGTGAGTGGACTCGTCGGGGTGGATCGACGACGTGATGGCCACCCCCCGGCTGTAGTCGTTCTCGGGATCCACGGTGGTCCGGGCGGCGCCGACGATCGCCTCGGAGTTGGTCCTGGTGAGCTCGCCCAGCCGCGGTGAGAGGCGGGGCAACGTGCCGGTGTCGCGCATGTCGTGCAGCAGCCGCTGGGTGCCCCACGTGCCCGCGGCCAGCACGACGTGGCCTGCGGTCAGGGTGTGGGTGAACCGGCGCGAGGTGGTGCCGGTCTTGCGGACGTCGACCTCGAAGGAGCCTCCCCCGCTCCCGCGCGGGCGCACGGCGGTGACGGTGGTGAGTGGCACCACCTTCGCCCCACCGTGTTCCGCGAGGTACAGGTAGTTCTTGACCAGCGTGTTCTTGGCGCCCACGCGGCAGCCGGTCATGCACGACCCGCATTCGGTGCAGCCCGTGCGCTCGGGTCCGGCGCCGCCGAAGTACGGGTCGGCGACGCGCTCGCCGGGCTTGCCGAAGTAAACGCCGACCGGGGTCGGGTGGTAGCTGTCGGCCACGCCCAGGTCGGCGGCGACCTTGCGCATGACCTCGTCGGACGGCGTCACCGAGGCGTTGGTGACCACGCCGAGCATGCGGCTCGCCTGGTCGTAGTGCGGTTCGAGCTCGGCCCGCCAGTCGGTGATGTGTGCCCACTGGCGGTCGCGGTAGAAGGGCTCCAGCGGGCGGTACAGCGTGTTGGCGTAGACGAGCGACCCGCCGCCGACCCCGGCGCCCGCGAGCACCATGACGTCCTTGAGCAGGTGGATGCGCTGGATGCCGAAGCAACCGAGCGCGGGCGCCCACAGGTACCGGCGCAGGTCCCACGACGTCTTGGCGAACTCGTCGTCGGCGAAGCGGCGACCGGCCTCGATCACCGCGACCCGGTAGCCCTTCTCGGTCAGCCGCAGGGCCGCGACGCTGCCGCCGAAACCGGAGCCGACCACGATGACGTCGTAGTCGAGATCGGTGGACCTGCCATCGTCAGTGATGGTGTTACGCGCAGTCACACGTAAAACTGTAACTCCGGGCCGCTTTTCTGACCAGGGGTAAGTTACCGTCGAGTTCAGTTACGAACGGTGAGCCCGACGCGCTGGAACTCCTTGAGGTCGGAGTATCCGGTCTTGGCCAACGCGCGGCGCAGCGCGCCGAACAGGTTCACCACGCCCTCGGCGTCGGACGACGGCCCGTGCAGCAGCGTCTTCAGGTCCACCTCGCGGCCGGGCAGCGCTGCCACGCGCGAGCGCGGCAGCGAGGGGTGCGCGGCGGCGGCCGTCCAGTACAGGCCCTTGCCCGGCGCCTCGTGTGCGGAGGCCAGCGGCGCACCGAGCATCACGGCATCGGCACCGCACGCGATCGCCTTGGCGATGTCGCCGCTGCAGCTGATGCCGCCGTCGGCGAGGACGTGCACGTAGCGGCCACCGGTCTCGTCGAGGTAGTCCCTGCGCGCGGCGGCGGCGTCGATGATCGCGGTGGCCATCGGCACGCCGATGCCGAGCACGCGGTCGGTGCTCGTGATGCCCGGTGTGTAGCCGTGCCCGACGATCACGCCGGCCGCGCCGGTGCGCATGAGGTGCATCGCGGTGCGGTAGTCGCTCACACCGCCCGCGATCACCGGAACGTCGAGGTCGGCGATGAAGTCCTTGAGATTGAGCGGGTCGTCCTCGGACGTGTCCTTCGCGACGTGCTCGGCGGACACGATCGTGCCCTGGACGACGAGGATCTCGACGCCTGCCGACAGCAGGTGCGGGGTGAGCTCGGCCGCGTGCTGCGGGCTCACGCGCGCCGCGACGGTGACGCCCGAGTCGCGCACCGTCCGGATGGCCTCGGTGAGCAGATCGGTGCGGATGGACGCCGAGTGCAGCTCCTGCAGCAGCCGCACGACCTCGCCGGTCTCCGCGCCGTCCTTCGCGGCGGTGACCAGGCGGGCGAGCACGCTCTCCGCGTCGGCGTGCCGCGCCCACAGGCCCTCGGCGTTGAGCACGCCCAGGCCCCCGAGCTTGCCGATGGACACCGCCGTGTCCGGCGACACGACCGCGTCGGTCGGGTGCGTCACGAGCGGCAGGTCGAACCGGTAGGCGTCGATCTGCCAGCCGGTGGACACCACCTTCGACGAGCGCGTCCGCCGCGACGGCACGATGTCGATGTCGTCGAGGTCATACGACCGCCGCGCGGTGCGCCCCATGCCGATCTCGACCAGATCCCGCACGTCAAGTCCCTTCTACCCGCGAAAATGCAGCGGGTTCATTGTGGACGCTGTGGTCCACGGCGCTGTGCGCGCCCCCAGGTCCCGCTCCAGCGGCGCCGGAGCCGCTCGCGTGGGCCGTCAGCCGGTTCCGCCACCCGCACGGCCACACAAGCCACGCCGGACACACTCTTCAGCGCGTCGTGTAGTTGGGCGACTCGACGGTCATCGTCACGTCGTGGGGGTGACTCTCCTTGAGACCCGCCGCGGTGATGCGCACGAGCTGCGCGCGCTGCAGCTCGGGGATCGAGTTGGCGCCCGCGTAGCCCATCCCGGAGCGGAGACCGCCCACGAGCTGGTGCACGACGTTCGCCAGCGGGCCGCGGAACGGGATCCGCCCCTCGATGCCCTCCGGAACGAGCTTGTCCTCGGACAGCACGTCGTCCTGCGCGTAGCGGTCCTTCGAGTACGAGCGCTGCTCGCCCCGCGTGCGCATCGCGCCGAGCGAGCCCATGCCGCGGTAGGTCTTGTACTGCTTGCCGTTGACCAGGATCACCTCGCCCGGCGCCTCGGCGGTGCCCGCGAGCAGGCTGCCGAGCATCACCGCGGACGCGCCGGCCGCGATGGCCTTGGCGATGTCACCGGAGTACTGGATGCCACCGTCGCCGATCACGGGAACGCCCGCGGGACGGCACGCCTTGTCGGCCTCGTAGATCGCCGAGATCTGCGGCACACCCACACCGGCCACCACCCGCGTGGTGCAGATCGAGCCAGGGCCGACGCCCACCTTCACGCCGTCCGCGCCCGCCTCGACGAGCGCCTGCGCGCCCGCGCGCGTGGCGACGTTGCCGCCGACGACGTCGACGGTGTCGCCGAGCTCCTTCTTGAGCGTCGACACCGTGTCGAGCACCGCCCGCGAGTGGCCGTGCGCGGTGTCGACCATCAGCACGTCCACGCCCGCGTCGGCCAGTGCCATCGCGCGCTGGTGCCCGTCCACACCGACACCCACGGCGGCGCCGACCAGCAGCCTGCCGTCGGGGTCCTTGGTGGCGTTGGGGTACTGCTCGGTCTTGACGAAGTCCTTGACGGTGATCAGTCCGCGCAGCTTGCCCGCGCCGTCGACGATCGGCAGCTTCTCGATCTTGTGCCTGCGCAGCAGGCCGAGCGCCGCGTCGGCCGTGACCCCGACCTGAGCGGTCACCAACGGGGCCTTGGTCATGACCTCGCTCACGGGCCTGCTGTGGTCCACCTCGAACCGCATGTCGCGGTTGGTGATGATGCCGACGAGCGTGCCGGAAGCGTCGGTGACCGGGACCCCGGAGATGCGGAACCGCGCGCACAGGGCGTCGACCTCTGCGAGCGTGTCGTCCGGCGAGCACGTCACCGGGTCGGTGACCATGCCGGCCTCGGACCGCTTGACGATCTCCACCGCCTGCGCCTGCTCCTCGATCGGCAGGTTGCGCTGGAGCACGCCCATGCCTCCCTGGCGCGCCATCGCGATGGCCATCCTCGCCTCGGTGACCGTGTCCATCGCCGCCGACAGCAGCGGCACGCGCAGCGTGACGTTGCGGGTCAGGCGCGTGCTGGTGTCCACGGCGCTGGGCACGACGTCCGATTCGGCAGGCAGCAGCAGGACGTCGTCGAAAGTCAGCCCGAGCATCGCGAACTTGTCGGGGACGGCGCCATTCGTGGCCTCCGCGGAGGGGATGAGGTCAGCGGAGGTGAACTCGCTCGTCATGAGGGCGGGAAACCTTCCTCGGCGGGTAAGCCAACAGGGGTATACGGACCTGTTAACGATGGTATCTGGGCGTACCCCGGGGCCAGCCCGGTACCGTGCAGGCCGTGCCGCACGACGTGTTGCCCCCAGACCCGTTCGCCGACGACCCGAACGACCCGGCGAAGGAGATCGCCGCCCTGGACGAGCCGGCAGGTGAGCCGATCAGTCCGGACGAGCGCTCCGAACTGCTCGCCGACCTCTCGGATCTCGCCGTCTACCAGGCACTTCTCGAGCCTCGCGGGGTCAGGGGCATCGTGGTGGACTGCGGCGAGTGCGACCAGCCTCACTACCACGACTGGCACCTGCTGAGGGCGAGCCTCGAGCAGCTGCTCTCCGACGGGCACATGCGCCCGCACGAGCCGGCCTACGACCCGAACCCGGCCGACTATGTGAGCTGGGACTACTGCCGGGGCTTCGCCGACGGGATCACGGCCACCGAGAGCGCGTACTGAATGACCCGGAAAGGGGCGTGTGACCGCATCGGTCACACGCCCCTTCTGCTCGAGTGCTCGAGTGTCAGCCCGCGGTTCCGCCGGAGACGACGGCGGGCTCCTGGCCGAACGGCCGGTCGGTGCTGCCCGACTCGCCCCCGCTGGTGTCACCCGTCGACGTGCTCGGCGGTGGCGGTTCGGTGGACGACGTCGGAGGGTTCGTGGTCGGAGACGTGGTGGTGTCCGGAGCCTCCGACGGGTCCGTGGTGGGCCCCGGCAGCGGCAGCTCGTTGGTCGGTTTCGTGCCCGTCGACGTGGACGAGCTGCTGTCCGGCGTGCCGGTGGCGGACGGCGTGGTGCTGGGGGTGTGGCCCGGCTGCGGCTTGTTGAGCTGGGCCAGCAGTTCCATGTGGCGGGCCTTGAGCTGGGCGAGCTCGTCCTCGGCGGTCACCTGGCTCAGTGCCAGCTCCGCCTGCTGGAGTGCGCGGCGCGCGTCGTCGTAGCGCTGCTGCGCCAGCGCGAGATGGGCCTCTTCGAGCTCGGTCCGCACGGAGGCGGCGGCCTCGACCGAGCGGGCGTGGTCCGCGTACAGGACCTTGGAAAGGCCCCACAGCGTGTCGCCGGGCTGTGCGTCCCTGGCGGCGAGAGCGGTGCCGGTGAACCCGATGGCGAGCACGGCGGCGGCAGCGGCGACAGGGACGAGAAGTCTGCGTCTCCGGCCCCGGCCGGCGTGGCGCTTGGCGATGGCCGCGGTCTTGATCGTGGTGACCGCGGTCGGGGTGTCGACCAGTTCAGCGAGCGGCTCGCTGTCGATGTCCCTGCGCCACGCGAGCAGCAGGGCGTTCAGCTCCTGGTCGCCGAGCCCGTCGGCGACCTGCGGGTCGGGGCCGCCGAGCGCGTCGAGCAGCGCGTCGTCGGCCTGGATGGCCGACAGCTCGAGCGTGGTCGAGGACTCGTCCGGCTCTGCCTGCGAGTAGGGAAACACCTCGCCGTTCTCCTGGTTACCGCCGTCGCGTTCCGTCACTCAGACCACCTCCTCAGCGGCCAGCACCTTGCGCAGCCGCGCGAGGGCGCGATGCTGGGCGACCCTCACGGCACCGGGGGTGGACCCCACGGCCTCGGCGGTCTCCTCGGCGGACAGCCCTACGACCACCCGCAACACCACGATCTCGCGTTGTTTGTCCGGCAGGACCTGTAGCAGCTCGGACATCCTCGCGTTCAGCTCGCCCTGCAGGGCGTGCTGCTCAGGACCAACATCGCCCTCCACTTCGTCGGGCACCTCGGCGACCGGCTCGGCACGGTTGCGTGCCGCCGCGCGATGCGCGTCGGCCACCTTGTGCTGAGCAATGCCGTAGACGAAGGCCAGGAAAGGGCGGCCTTGATCACGATACGAAGGCAACGCCGTGAGCACCGCGAGACACACCTCCTGGGCTACGTCGTCAGCCGAAGCGAACGAACGCTCTTGCCTGCCAACTCGGGCGCGGCAGTACCGCACCACAAGGGGACGGATCGCGGCGAGTAGCCGCTCAACCGCCTGTGGGTCACCCTCGACAGCGGCGGCGACTGACTCGTCCAGTCCATCCCCCACATTGGCCATCGCAGACAACAGTCCCGGTGTTACGTGTAGGCGTGCAAGAAGAACGGCGTGCGGCTCTGACATCCCTCACGCCGGTGATACCTACCGTACCTTCCGACACCCCCGGTTTTCGCTCACGGTCGTCGAAACCGCGTCACGCAGGCTGCAACCTGCGGAAACGTCAGCGTACCGTAATTTTGCAACTTTCAACGACCGACACGCTCAGGCGATACGGCGAACATCACAGTACAACGCGGCGCGCCACGTGGGTACATGCCACGTGGCGCGCCGCGACTGTCTTTTTTCAACTACCGGCTGAGGGACCCGCTGGAGCAGAGACTCAGGACACGAGGCCGCGCCGGAAGCCGTGCGCGACGGCCTGGGCGCGGTCACGCACGCCGAGCTTGCGGAAAAGCCGGCGGGCGTGGGTCTTCACGGTGTCCTCGGACAGGTACAGCTCGCGGCCGATCTGCCCGTTGCTCTTGCCCTGGCTCATGCCCCGCAGCACCTGGAGCTCCCGCTCGGTGAGCTGGACACCCGGGTCGGAGGGCTGGCGCGGAGCGGGCACCGAGGTGCTCGCGAGGGTGTGGGCCAGCGCGGCGACGAGCTCGGGACGCGAGGCGTCCCAGCGCAGGTAGCCCCGCGCCCCGCCCGCGATCGCGGCGGCGATGCTGCCGGCGTCGTCCGGGGCGCCGAACACGATCACGTTGGCCTGCGGGTTGGCGGAGACCAGCCTGCGGGTCGCCTCGACTCCCGTCGGCACCGCGCGCTGCGTGCCGACGAGCACGACGTCCACCGGCTGCCGCGAGTAGCGGGCGAGCAACTCGTCACCGTGCGCTACACAGTCGATGCGACTGACGCCGGGGACGGCAGACATCACGCGGGTGAGGCCTTCGCGGACACTGCGTCGGTCGTCGCAGATCAAGACCGTCGTCACGGGGTTTCCTTCCTGCAGCCGGGTGACATTCCACTTCCCCTATCGGACGCTTTAGGTCCCACCTTGACACGATCTGGTGGCTTTTTTTGAAAAATGCCTCGCCCAGATGTCGGTATAGGCCTTGTGACCCAGGTAACAGGCTAGATCGGGACCCACGGAGAGGAGAGCGCGAGGCGCCGGCCCTCCGGGTCCGAGGCCGGTAACAGAGCGTATAACTCGCGAGTAACTCTTGATCTGTTCCAGTCAGCCCGCTCGGGGTCGAGTTCCGCAGCCAGCAACCCGGCGGGCCACGCCAGCGAGCCGAGCCGGTACTTGCCCGTTGCCTCCAGCGCGCCGCCGACCAGCTCGGTCGCCCGTCTCCGCGCGGCGGGCTCGCCGGTGGCGGCGAGCGCGGCGCCGAGGACGAGCGCCGACTTGATCTCGTGCCGCACGGCGCCGCGTTCCCTCGCCAGCGCCTCGGCCCGCTCCGCGTGCGGAACGGCCTCCGCCGCGTCGCCCGCCGCGAGCGCGACCTCGGCGCTCACCCAGCCGAGACGGACCCGCGTCCGCCAGGAGCCGGAGTGCGCGGTCGCCGTCGCGATCAGCCTGCGCGCGGCGGTGAGCCTGCCCCGGCCGAGGTTGTCGGCGGCGAGACCGAGCAGCGCGTCGGCCAGCGCACCGGCCGGGTCGAGCCCGTCCTCGTCGGCAGGCCCGGCGGCGAGCGCGGCGTGCCGCAGCGCGGCGCCGTCGAGCGGGACCGCGGCGGCGTGCCCACCGAGTTGACGGCGGTGGGAGGCCAGTGTGGCCCCGGCCAGCGCGGCGAGCAGCGGGTCCCGGCCCCTTCTCAAGGGGTCGAGCAGCGTCATGGCGGCCGCGTAGCCGCCCCTGGCTCCCAGCACCACCGCGGCGAGCCAGCGTTCCCTCGGACTCGCCGCGGCGGCAGGCTCGCCGTCGTGGATGTCCGGCGCGTCCCCGAACGCCGCGCGGCGCAGGACGCTTTCCCTCGTCAGCACCGGCTCATCCTCGCGGCGCGTCGCCCAGCAGCACGTACTCGACCCGCTCGGCGGCGTCGCGGATGTCGCCGAGCAGCTCGACCTTGGGCGGGAGGTCGCCCGCGTGCCAGGCCGGGCCGCACGCGAAGAGCCGCCCTCTCTGCCTGCCCCGGGCGATGCGCGTGAACAGCCTCGGATTGGCCGACGGCCCGCGCTGCGCCCACAGCACGACCGCGGCAGGCGAGCTGCGGCGCACCGCGACGGCCAGCACGTCGGCGGGCAGCGGCACCCCGAACAGCTGAGTGACGATGCGGCGCTCCGCGAGCGCGGCGGCGAGCACGTACAGGGGGAGTGTGTCGCGCTCGTCGGGAACGCTGCCGAGCAGGACGGGGCGCAGGTTGCGGGGCTCGGCCAGCACGGGTGTCGCCCTGACCAGCGCGCCGAACACGCATTCGGTGAGCAGGTAGCCCACCTCGGAGCCGCCGCGCCCGTCGCGCCAGCCCGCCCCGAGAGCCGCGACCACCGGCCGGATCACGCCCTCCCACGCGTCGAGCACGCCGAGGGTGCCGATGGCCTCGGCCAGCAGGTGCTGCACGGCCCGCACGTCCATCGCCAGTGACGCCGCGCTCAACTGGCGCGCGAAGCGGGGCGGGCCCGCCGGGTCCGTCAAGTCCCGGCCGGCGCCGAGCACGACCTCGCCGTCGGTGGTCTCCAAGCGCAGTTCCGTGACGGGCGGGGAGGGCTCGTTCGAGGCCTTGGGCATGTGCGCGAGCGCGTAGCGGGCGGCCTCGGCGGTGGAGGCGCCGCGCAGCAGCGCGCGCTGCATCAGTTCGAGGCGGACGACATCGGAGGGGCCGTACCGGCGATGCCTGCCGCCGGTGTGCCTGCTGGGACCGAGCCCGTACCGGCGGTCCCACGTCCGCAGCGTGGACGGGGCGACGCCGAGCCTGCGCGCGACCGCGGCGACTGGCAGCGTCGGCTCCGCCGAAGGGGAGGGAACCGGGTCGCGCACAGCCGGCGTGTCACCGGCTGCGCGATCTGAGCCGGACCCGGACCCCACCCGGTCAAATAACCACGGACCACCGAGTGAGAGCAACAGGAGGCTTCTATTCGGTGTGTTACCTGTCACACCCTCGGGGGAGACCTAACGGCTGAAAAGATCGCAACCCCTTGAACAAGTATTGGCGCGCTTCTAACGTTACGCCCGGTTGCACCAAATGGAGTAGTCGCACAAGTACAACTGCAGAATCCGGCCGCGTGGGGCCGGATACCGGAGGCGGTCACGATGGCAGACACGCGCAGGCTCCCTGGCCCGAACGCCGACGTTTGGGACTGGCAACTCGAGGGGTCATGCAGGGGGATGGACAGCGGTTCCTTCTTCCATCCGGACGGTGAACGGGGCCCGGCGAGGGCTCGGCGGGAGGCAAGGGCGAAGGCCATTTGCCATTCCTGCCCGGTGCTGCGGATGTGCCGCGAGCACGCGCTCGCGGTGCACGAGCCATACGGCATCTGGGGCGGACTGTCCGAATCGGAACGCGAGAACATCATCAAATCGCAGAAGCGCTCACTGGCGCTCACCGGCAACTGACCGAGGCAGGGGAAGAAACGAACGGGGCGGCATTCCGATTGGAGTGCCGCCCCGTTCTGTTTCTGTTCTACGCGTGACTAGTGCGCGTGGCCGTGACCGTGGCCGGCGTTGTCGTCGGCCGGTTCCGGCTTGTCCACCACGGAGCTCTCCGTGGTGAGCACCAGGCGTGCGATCGACGCCGCGTTGGCCACCGCGGAGCGGGTGACCTTCACCGGGTCGACGATGCCGCCCGCGAGCAGGTCGGTCAGCTCGCCGGTGGCCGCGTTGAGGCCGTGGCCCCACTCGAGATCCTGGACCTTGACCACGGTGACAGCGCCCTCGTGGCCCGCGTTGCTGGCGATCCAGTACAGCGGGGCGGTCAGCGCCTCCCGCACGATCTTCACGCCAATCGCCTCGTCGCCGGAGAGCTCGGCCTCCAGGGAGGTCAGCTCCTTGGCCACGTGGGCGAGCGCCGTGCCACCGCCGGGCACGATGCCCTCCTCGACGGCCGCCTTGGTCGACGCCACGGCGTCCTCGATGCGGTGCTTGCGCTCGTTCAGCTCGGTCTCGGTGGCCGCGCCGACCTTGATCACCGCGACACCGCCGCCGAGCTTCGCGAGCCGCTCCTGCAGCTTCTCGCGGTCCCAGTCGGAGTCGGTGGTCTCGATCTCCTTGCGGATCTGCGCGATCCGCGCCTGGACGTCGTCCTTGGTGCCCGCACCGTCGACGATCGTGGTGGTGTCCTTGGTGACCTCGATGCGCCGTGCCTTGCCCAGCACGTCGAGACCGGACTCGGACAGCTTCAGGCCCACCTCGGCGGAGATCACCTTGGCGCCCGTGACGACGGCGAGGTCGTCGAGGAACGCCTTGCGGCGGTCGCCGAAGAACGGAGCCTTCACGGCCACCGCGGTGATCGTCTTGCGCAGCGAGTTCACCACGAGGGTGGACAGCGCCTCACCCTCGACGTCCTCCGCGATGATCAGCAGCGGCTTCTTGGCCTCCGCGACCTTCTCCAGCAGCGGGAGCAGGTCGGCCAGCGCCGAGATCTTCTCCCGGTGCAGCAGCACGAAGGCGTCCTCGAGGATCGCCCGCTGCTCCTCCGGGTTGGTCGCGAAGTGCGCCGAGAGGTAGCCCTTGTCGAACTGCACGCCCTCGGTGATCTGGAGCTCGGTGGCCAGCGTGGAGGACTCCTCCACGGTGATCACGCCGTCCTCGCCGACCTTCTCGACGGCCTCACCGAGCAGGGCGCCGATGTTGGCGTCCCGGGAGGTGACGGTGCCGACCTGGGCGATGTTGTCGCGGCCCTTCACGGGGGTCGCCTTGGCCTTGAGTGCCTCGATGACCTTGTCCGCGGCCGCCTCGATGCCCCTGCCGAGCGCGGTCGGGTTGGCGCCGGCGGCCACGTTGCGCAGGCCGACCTTCACCAGCGCCTGCGCCAGCACGGTTGCAGTGGTGGTGCCGTCACCGGCGACGTCGTTGGTCTTGGTGGCGACGCTCTTGGCGAGCTGTGCGCCGAGGTTCTCGAACGGGTCCTCGAGCTCGATCTCGCGGGCGACGGTGACGCCGTCCAGCGTGATCGTGGGGCCGCCGAACTTCTTGTCGAGAACGACGTGCCTGCCGCGCGGGCCGAGGGTCACCTTCACCGCGTTGGCGAGCTTGTCCACCCCGCGCTCGAGGGCGCGGCGAGCGTCCTCGTCGAAGTTGATCTGCTTAGGCATTGATGATGTACCTCTCTCCAGGCACGCGAAACGCCCCGGCCCCCGGCTTGCGCGGGGCCCGGGGCGTTATCGCATACGCGGGTCGTCAGTTGATGACGGCCAGCACATCGCGGGCGGACAGGATCAAGTAGTCCTCGCCGTTGTACTTGACCTCGGTGCCGCCGTACTTGGAGTAGATGACGACGTCGCCTTCCTTGACATCCACAGGGATGCGGTTGCCCTTGTCGTCCACGCGGCCCGGGCCCACGGCCAGAACCTTGCCCTCCTGGGGCTTTTCCTTAGCGGTGTCGGGGATGACGAGACCGGAGGCAGTCGTCTCCTCGGCCTCGCTCGTCTGGACAACGATCTTGTCCTCGAGCGGCTTGATGTTCACGCTCACCGGGTTGACCTCCACGGGTCGTCGAAAGCGTTGGCAGGTACCTAGTTGGGTACGGCTCCTACCACCCCCGCCGTCGCGGGTGCCGGGGCGTGTTTGGTGCCGTGCGATTAGCACTCTAGCTAGCGGAGTGCTAGCCGCGCAACCAGGGTCCCAGGTGGTGGCGCACCCGGTCGGCCAGAACGGGTCACACCGCCGCGCACCGAACATTCACCGGATGATCACCCGATCGGTGAAATCCGGCCATACCCGGAATGCAGGCTGTGCTGGCTCTGACCGTCCGGCCACCACGTTGGGAGTGCCCCGTGCCTTTTTCCGGTGAGAACAGCCCGCTCACGCCGTCCCGCCGAACCGTGCTCGCCTCGGGTGCCGCGCTCGGCGCGGCCGCCGCGGTCGGAACGGCGCTGCCGCTGACCGCGTCGGCGGCGCAGGGAGCGGGCAACCCGAGCACCGGCGAGGTGTTCACCCTCGGCGTCGCCTCGGGCGACCCCGACCCGTACAGCGTGGTCCTGTGGACCCGGCTCGCCCCGAACCCGCTGGCCGAGGACGGCCTGGGCGGCATGCGCGGCACCGTCGAGGTCGAGTGGGAGATCGCGCGGGACGAGCGCTTCAGCCGGATCGTGCGGCGCGGCCGCGAGCGGACCGACGCCGACGCGGGGTACGCCGTACACGCGGAGGTCGCGGGGCTCGCGCCCGGCACGGAGTACTTCTACCGCTTCCGCACGGGCAGGCACCTCTCCCCCGCCGGACGCACCCGCACCGCCCCGGCGTTCGGCGTGGTCGGCTCCGGGCTCGCGATGAGCTTCGCGTCGTGCTCGCAGTACGAGCACGGCTACTTCACTGCCTATCACCACCTCGCCGCCGACGAGCCGGACCTCGTGCTGCACCTCGGCGACTACATCTACGAGTACAAGGCCGACAGCTACGTCTCCCCCACCGGCAACGTGCGGGACCACTCCGGCCCGGAGACCGAGACGCTCGCCAACTACCGGCAGCGGCACGCGCAGTACCGCACCGACGCCGACCTCCAGGCCGCGCACGCCGTCGCGCCGTGGCTCGTGGTGCCCGACGACCACGAGGTGGACAACAACTGGGCAGGCGACGTCTACGAGAAGCCGGAGATCCCCCAGCCGAACTTCATCGAGCGCCGCGCCAACGCGTTCCGCGCCCTCTACGAGAACATGCCGCTGCGCAGGCGGAGCAAGCCCAGCGGCTCGCACATGCGGCTCTACCGGACGGTCCGCTGGGGCGCGCTCGCGAACTTCCACATGCTCGACACCCGCCAGTACCGCGACGACCAGGCGTGCGACGACGGCTGGAAGGTGTGCGCGGACGCCGCCGACCCGGCCCGCACGCTGACGGGCGACGAGCAGGAGGCCTGGCTGATCGAGCAGTTCCGCCGCTCGCGGGCGCGCTGGGACGTGCTGGGCCAGCAGGTGTTCTTCGCCCGCCGCGTCAACGCGTCCGGCGCGACGAGCATGGACTCGTGGGACGGCTACCGGGGTTCACAGGAGCGGATCACCGAGGGCTGGCTCGACGCGGGAGTGCGCAACCCGGTGGTGCTCACGGGCGACGTGCACACCCACTGGGCGAACGAGCTCAAGGCGAACTACGCCGACCCGGACAGCGAGGTGGTGGGCACCGAACTGGTGACCACGTCGATCACCTCGGGCGGCAACGGGGCCGACTCGGACCCGAACGACGACAACAACCTCAAGCTCAACCCGCACATCAAGTTCCGCAACAACCAGCGCGGCTACGTGCGCACGAAGATCACCCGCGACGAGTTCAGGGCCGACTTCCGCGTGCTCGACAAGGTCACCGAGCCCGGGCATCCCGCGCGCACGCGGGCGTCGTTCGTGATCGCCGACCGCAACCCCGGACTGACCGAGGTCACGCCCCGTTAGGCCGCGTCTGACAATCCCGTTGCCGGCTGCGCGGGGCCAGCGCGGCGCTCGGTTCGTGCGGGACACCCGCGCCCGGGGCAGGCGTCGGCGGAAGGCGGTCCGCCTGCGAGGGCCTTCCTCCGCCTGGCGAGGCACCACGCTGGTCCCCGCTCGCACGGCAGCGGATCGTCAGACACGGCCTGGATCAGCTGGACGTTGGTTGCGGATGGGCATCGACGATGGTCGGGCCGGGTCGGGCACCGACTCGGCCTGACTCTCGCCCGGCGTCGAGGGAGGATGCGCCTGGCCCTCGGATGTCCTCAGCTGCCCTCAGATGATGCCGAGGGCGAGCATCGCGTCCGCTACCTGGGTGAAGCCGGCGATGTTGGCGCCGGTGACGTAGTTGCCAGGGGCGCCGTACTCCTCGGCGGTGGCGAGGCAGCGGTCGTGGATGCCGTGAATGATGTCCGCCAGGCGTTGTTCGGTGTGGTCGAAGGTCCAGGTGTCGCGGGAGGCGTTCTGCTGCATCTCCAGTGCGCTGGTCGCCACGCCACCGGCGTTGGCGGCCTTGCCGGGGGCGAAGATCACGCCCGCCTCGGTGAACAGCCGGACGGCCTCGGGCGTGCAGGGCATGTTCGCGCCCTCGGCGACGATGGTGCATCCGTTCGCGACGAGCGTGGCGGCGTCGGCACCGTTCAGCTCGTTCTGCGTGGCGCACGGGAGGGCGATGCCGCAGGGAACCTCCCAGACGGGGCGGCCGGCGACGTACCGGGCGACGCCGCCGCGTTCCTCCGGGTAGGTGTGGATCCGTGCGCGGCGCACCTGCTTGATCTCCTTGAGCAGGTCGAGGTCGATGCCCTTCTCGTCGACCACGTACCCCCCGGAGTCCGAGCAGGCGACGACGGTGCCACCGAGCTGCTGGACCTTCTCGATGGCGTAGATGGCCACGTTGCCCGATCCGGATACGACGACCTGCTTGCCCTCGAAGGAGTCGCCGCGGGCCTTGAGGATCTCATCGACGAAGAACACGGTGCCGTAGCCAGTGGCCTCGGTACGCACCTGTGAACCGCCCCAGGCCAGGCCCTTGCCGGTCAGTACGCCGGACTCGTACCGGTTGGTGATCCGTTTGTACTGGCCGAACAGGTAGCCGATCTCCCGGCCACCGACCCCGATGTCGCCCGCAGGCACGTCGGTGTATTCGCCGATGTGCCGGTACAGCTCGGTCATGAGTGCCTGACAGAACCGCATGATCTCACCGTCGGAGCGGCCCTTCGGATCGAAGTCCGAACCGCCCTTGCCGCCACCGATCGGCAGCCCGGTGAGCGCGTTCTTGAAGATCTGCTCGAAACCGAGGAACTTCACGATGCCCAGGTAGACACTCGGGTGGAAACGCAGGCCACCCTTGTACGGGCCGAGCGCGGAGTTGAACTCCACCCGGAACCCGCGGTTGATCTGCACGGCGCCGTTGTCGTCGACCCACGGCACACGGAAGATGACCTGCCGCTCCGGCTCACACAACCGCCGGATCACCGCGCTGTCCGCGTACTCCGGATGCTTGGCGACCACCGGTCCGAGGGAGTCGAGTACTTCGTGCACGGCCTGGTGGAACTCGGCCTCGCCCGGGTTGCGCCGCACGACCTCGGCGTAGATCTCACCCAGCTTCTCGTCCAGACCCGGCACGCGGTGCTCCTCTTCTCGCGAACAGCGACAACCTCCCAAAACGGTCTCATAAGGACCAGGATCGGAGGACGCGAAGACCGTGTGACAACTGCCACCGCGTGCGGATACCGGGCCGGCGATAGGAGCGCGCTGAACAACCGCTGCCCTGCTGCGCGACGTCCAGACGGCGCCTCGCCGCGTTGCCGGAAAGCCCGAGTACGACCCGGTACGAGGGCTTCCCTCCGCCTTGCCGAGCTCGGGTGGCGGGTGTCCCGCAAGGACCTCGGGTTTGCGGGTGTCCCGCAAGGACACCGCAGCCTGGATCGCCGCTCGCTGCGGGCGGGGTTGTTCAGCACACTCCTAGATCGAGACGGTGCTGACGGGCAGCGCCGGGTTGGCCGAGAAATCGAGCGAGCTCGGCGTGCACCCGGCGGCCACGACGTGGGCGCCGAGCGCCGCGATCATCGCACCGTTGTCGGTGCACAGCCGTGGCCTCGGCACTCGCAGCTCGATACCCGCCGCCTCGCACCGCTCGGCGGCCAGCGAGGACAGCCGGGAGTTGGCGGCCACCCCGCCGGAGATCACGAGCGTGCCGATGCCCGACTCGGTGGCCGCGCGCACGGCCTTGGCGGTCAGCACGTCGGCAACGGCCTCCTGGAACGACGCCGCGACATCGTCGACCGGGATGGGCTCGCCGCGCCGTTCGGCCGCCTCGACCCACCGCGCGACAGCGGTTTTGAGGCCGGAGAACGAGAAGTCGAACGGGGCGTCGCGCGGGCCCGTCATGCCGCGGGGGAACGCGATCGCCTGCGGGTTCCCGTTCTTGGCGGCCTTGTCGATCGGCGGCCCGCCGGGGTAGGGCAGGTCGAGCAGCCGGGCGACCTTGTCGTACGCCTCTCCCGCCGCATCGTCCACTGTGGAGCCGATCTCGGTGATCTTGCCCGCGATGTCGTCGACGCGCAGCAGCTGTGTGTGCCCGCCGGAGACGAGCAGCGCGAGGCACGGCGCTGGCAGCGGCCCGTGCTGGAGGGTGTCGACGGCGATGTGTCCCGCGAGGTGGTTGACGCCGTAGAGGGGCACGTCGAGCGCGGCGGCGTAGGCCTTGGCCGCCGAGACGCCGACGAGCAGGGCACCGGCAAGGCCCGGCCCCGCGGTGACGGCAATGGCGTCCACATCGGACAGCTCGAGGCCCGCGGTCTCGAACGCGCGCTTGGCGGTGGGCACCATGGCTTCCAGGTGCGCCCTGCTGGCGACCTCGGGCACGACTCCCCCGAAGCGCGCGTGCTGCTCGACGCTGGAGGCGACCTCGTCGGCGAGGAGCTCCACTGTGCCGTCGTCGTGCAGGCGAACCAGTCCGACGCCGGTCTCGTCGCACGAACTCTCGATGCCCATGACGATGCGGGACATCAGCGGGCCACCTCCTGTGCTCGCCGGGCCGGACGCGTCATCGTGTAGGCGTCGGCTCCGGATGGCTGGTAGTAGCGCTTGCGCAGGCCGACGCGGCTGAAGCCGTGCTTCTCGTAGAGCCTGATGGCGCTGTCGTTGTCGGTTCGGACCTCGAGGAAAACGGGCGCGGCCAGCTCGTCGGCGCGGGTGAGCAGCGCTTCGAGCAGGGCTGTGCCGATGCCCCTGCTCTGGTGGCTCGGCAGCACGCCGATGGTGTGCACGCTGGTCTCCCAGTCGCCCGGCCTGCCGAGGAGCGCCAGGCCGGCGTACCCGGCCACCTCGCCGTCGTCGTCGAGCGCGACGAGGTAGTAGCCGCCCGCGTCCAACTCGGCGTGGAAGGCTCCGGCACTCCACGGGCTGTCGCCGGAGAAGAGGATCTTCTCGATCTCGACGCAGCGGCGGATGTGCCTGCGGCGCATCGGTTCCAGTCTCACGACGTGGTCACCCGTTTCCGCGTGCCCGGCTCGGCGGCGTCCGGCCTGCGCAGGTAGAGCGGCGTGAGCGGGCCCGGGGTCTGCCCGCTCAGCAGGGCGGCCTTCGCGGCGCCGACGAGGCCGAGCGGAGTGGGCCGCGGGTGGTCGAGCACGCGCCCCGCGGGGTGGAGGTCGGCGGGCTTGTCGACGTGCGGGCCGTCGACCCGGTGACCCTCGGCGTCGTAGTCGGCCCAGTAGACCTCCTTGCGCCGCGCGTCGGTCAGCACGCGGAAGGGTTCGCCGCGCTCCGCGTCCTCGGCGATGGCGTCGAGGGTGCACACCGGGTAGGCCGGGATGCCGAGGCTGTGGGCGAGCGCGGCCGCGGTGACCATGCCGGCGCGCAGGCCCGTGTAGGGGCCGGGGCCGACTCCACAGGCGATGGCGTCGAGGTCACGCAGGGTGTGGCGGGCCTCGGCGACGGCGTCGCGGACGTGCGGGGTGAGCAGCTCGCCGTGGGCGCGGGCGTCGAGGGTGACGCGCTCGGCGAGCAGGCGGGTGGCCCCGCTCTCGCGGTCCACGGAGACGACACCGGCGGTGACGGCGGGCGTGGCGGTGTCGATGGCGAGTACTAGCACCCTTCGAGCGTACGACCAGCCGATCGGGTCACGAGCACAACCTGGGCCGTGGCCACGCGTCTGGGGTGGCGATGAAGATCCTCCGTCTCGCGCTGAGCGTGCCCGTGGCCGCGCTCGCCTGCACGCTGGTCACCGCGCCCGCTGCCGCCAGCTCCGTGTTGTTTGTCGACAAATCGACCGTATCCCCTGGTGAGGTCGTCCACGTGACCGCGAGATGCCCTCTCGCGGAGGGCATCAACCACGTCGGCTCCCCCGCCTTCACCGCGACCGGCCACGACGGCCCGTACACGGGCAATGGCGGGGTCGCCGTGCTCACGGAGCACGTGGGCGGCGTGGGCTCCGGTCACGCTCGGATCCGCACCGATGCCGCGCCGGGCACGTATCCCGTGGTGCTGCGCTGCGGCGGCGGTCACGCGGCCGATGTACAGCTGACGGTCACGGGCTGACGCCCGGACGCACCGCGGCGAAGGCCACCTTCACCGCGCCCACCCGTCGCCCCAACAGCCACACGGAGGCGTTCCGCGCCGCTGTGCCCCGATTCCACGCAGGCAGGCTGGCCTTCACCCGCACTGCGCTGACCTCACTCCGCGTCGTCGTCGGGGTTCCAGGCCAGCAGGCGAACCTTGGCGACGGTGCGCAGGTGCCTGCGCATGGCGGTCGCGGCCTTACTGGCGTCGCCCCTGCTGATGGCGTCGAAGATGGCCAGATGCTGGCTCAGCGAGCGGGACGGCCTGCCGGGCTGCCGGAGCGACTCGGTACGGCTCTCGGTGATCTGGTCGGCGATGGAGCGCATGAACTCGGCGAGCATCGAGCTGTGGGCGGCGGCTGTGACGGCGGCGTGGAACCGGCGGTCACCCTCCACGCCGTGCCCGCCCTCGGCGATCTCCCCGCGCATGTAGTCGAGCGCGGCCTCGAGCGCGTCGAGGTCGGCCTTGGTGCGCCGCTCGGCCGCGAGCTCGGCGAGCTTCGTCTCGAGTGCCTCCCTGGCCTCGAGCACATCCGGCAGGCGCTTGCGGCGCTCGACGAGCTGCTCGACCGGCTCCACGTCGAGTGTGTCCCTGACCAGGTACGTGCCTCCGCCGTGGCGAGCCTCGACGAGTCCCTGCACCTCCAGCACCACGATCGCCTGCTTGACCGACGCCCGGCTCACGCCCAGCCGCTGGGCCAGCTCGCGCTCGGCGGGCAGCTTGTCGCCCGCGCTGAGCCCGGCGCTCACCACGTACTCACGCAGCCGCTCCAGCACCTGCTCATACAGCCGGGTGCGGGCCATGGGCCGCAGGGCATCAGGCACGCGGGCCCCCTTCGATCGCGCTGACCAGCCGTGCTCGGGAGCGTAACAGCCCGGGAGCCGTTCGGAGTGGCTCAGCCACTATGCCACTCTGCCACTGATCCACTGAGCCACGATCACTTCGGGCCTTGACATCGACCGCCAGCCCGCCGCAAAGTGGTCTAGCCACTTGTCCACTAGGCCACTGAGCCATTAGACCACCGAGCCACTAGCCCACTGAGCGACCAGCGCACGAGCCACCAATGCCGGCGAAGCGAGCGAGGACCTGGACCAGGATGGATTCTCCCGGCAGCTCCTGGTGTACGGAGGCATCATTGTCGCGGTGGCACCGCTCGCCGGGTGGCTTGTGCTGATCGCGCCCGGCTCCGGGTGACCCAGTGATCGAAGAAGGAGATCGCGTGACTGTGCTCTTTCCCTCGCTGCACACGACACCGGACAAGGCGGCGCTTCGCTTCGGAGAGAAGTCGCTCACCTACGCCGAGCTGGCCGGCGTGGCCGGTTCGCTCGCGCAGCGGTTGCGTGGCCTTTCCAGGATCGCGGTGTGGGCCACGTCCAGCATGGAGACGAGCGTCGCCGTGGTCGCCGCGCTCGCCGCCGGTGTGCCCGCGGTGCCGCTCAATCCCAAGCTCGGGGAGCGAGAGCTCGCGCACATCGTGTCCGACAGCGAGCCCGCGCTCGTGCTCGCGGAGCCGGGCGTCGAGTTGCCCGAGGGGCTGCGCGACGTGCCCCGCGAGGATGTCACGCTCACCGGCTCCGCCGGCGAGCTGCCGCCGGAGCCGGACGACGAGGCTCCCGCGCTGATCGTCTACACCTCCGGCACCACCGGCCCACCGAAGGGCGTCGTGCTGCCGCGAAGGGCCATCGCCAGCACGCTCGACGCGCTGGAAGACGCCTGGCAGTGGAGTGCCGACGACGTGCTCGTGCACGCGTTGCCGCTGTTCCACGTGCACGGGCTCATCCTCGGCATTCTCGGGCCGCTGCGGCGCGGCGGCTCGGTGCGGCACCTCGGCAAGTTCTCAACCGACGGGATCGCGGCGGCACTGGCCGAGGACGGCACGATGATGTTCGGCGTTCCCACGATGTACCACCGGATCGCCACGGAGGTCGGCGGCAACCCGCGCCTCGCCGAGGCGCTGCGCGGCGCCCGCCTGCTGGTATCGGGGTCGGCCGCGTTACCGGTGCACGACCACCAGCAGATCACGGCGGCCACCGGCCAGCAGGTGGTTGAGCGCTACGGGATGTCCGAGACGCTCATGAACACCAGCGTCCGCGCGGACGGCGAACGCAAACCCGGCACGGTGGGCGTCCCGCTGCGGGGCGTCGAGCTGCGGCTGGTCGACGAGGCCGGTGCGCCGATCGAGACCAGCGACGGCGAGACGGTCGGCGAGATCCAGGTGCGTGGCCCGAACCTGTTCACCGAGTACCTGAACCGGCCGGATGCGACGGCGGAGGCGTTCACCGGCGGGGGAGGCTGGTTCCGCACGGGCGACATGGCGACACGCGACGCCGACGGCTACATCCGCATCGTCGGCCGCAAGGCCACTGACATCATCAAGAGCGGCGGCTACAAGATCGGCGCAGGGGAGATCGAGAATGCGCTGCTGGAGCACCCCGCCGTGTCCGAGGTGGCGGTGACAGGAGAGCCGGATGACGACCTCGGCGAGCGCATCGTGGCGTGGGTCGTGCCCAGCGGCGAGCCGCCGTCGGAGCAGCAGCTCGCCGATCATGTGGCGCGGTTGCTCACGCCCCACAAGCGCCCGCGCGCGGTGCGGTTCCTGACCGCGTTGCCGCGCAATGACATGGGCAAGGTGATGAAGCGGGCCCTCAATGCCTGACTCCGCGCGCGCGACGATCGACGCCGTGGCCTCGGCATTCACCGAGCTGCCCGCCGACGAGGTGACCGACACCGGTGTCGACGGCCCCATCGGCTGGCGCGGGTACGACGGCGCGCGGGCGAGCGCGGCGGAACGCACCGGCGAGCGCGAATCGGTGGTGTGCGGGGTCGGCAAGGTCGGCGACACCGAGGCGATGCTGATCGCGTTCGAGTTCGGCTACCTGGGAGGTTCGCTCGGCGGGCGCACGGGTCTGCGGCTGGAGCGCGCGTTCGGGCGGGCGCGGGAGCTTGGCGTTCCGGTGGTGTCGCTGATCGCGACCGGCGGCAGCCGGATGCAGGAGGGCATGCGGGCGCTTTCGCAGCTGCAGCGCATCGCGCGGGAATCGGCGTTGACGCGGGCGGCCGGGTTGCCGCAAGTCGCGGTGCTGCGCGATCCGACGACGGGTGGTGGCTGGGCGACGCTCGGCGCCGGCGCGGACGTGACGCTCGCGCTGCCGGGCGCGCAGGTCGGGTTCGCCGGGTCGCGGGTGCGCCCGCCCGGTGACCCGGCCGCGTACACGGCGGAGGGGCAGTTCGCGTCGGGCCACGTCGACCAGATCATCGACCCGGCGCGGCTGCGGACGAAGCTCGAACGGTGGCTGCGGCTGCTGACCACCCCGGCGACCGAGGCCGCGCCCCCAGGCGCCCTCGGTGACGCGGACCTGCCGGACACGGGCTGGGCCGCGGTGGAGCAGGCGCGTGCGGCGAGCCGCCCCCGCGCGGAGTCCTATGTGGACGACTACTTCGAGTGGCGGGAGGACATCAGCGGCGACCGCTGCGGCGGGGTGGACTCCGGGGTCCTGTGCGGGTTCGGGCACCGCGACGGCGCGACGATCGCGTACGCGGCGCAGTGCGGGACGGCGACGCGCCCGGCGGGCTTCCGCACCGCGGCCCGGCTCGTGCGGCTCGCGGACCGGCTGGGCATTCCGGTGCTGACCCTCGTGGACACGCCGGGCGCGGCGAACGATGCCGATGCCGAGCGGGCGGGGATCGGTCCGGCGATCGCGGAGATGTTCGAGGCTCTCGCGTCGGCCAGGGTGCCGGTGACCACACTGGTGATCGGCGAGGGTGGCTCGGGTGGAGCTCTCGCGTTCGCCGCGGAGGGCCGGACATGGGTCACGCCGGACAGCTACTTCTCGGTGACCTCGCCGGAGGCGGCCGCCAGGATCCTCAAGCGCGCGGAGCCGGAGGTGCCGACGACCGCCGACCAGCTCCGCCTGCGTCCCCAGGACCTCGTCGAGCTGGGCATCGCCCGCGGCATCGTCGGCCCCGCGCGGTAGCGAGGTTGACCGGGGACGCGAATGGAACCCGCGCATCAACGGCGGGACCAACGGCCGAGACCCCGCCGACACGAACGGAACCGTGGCGCCGCACGCGAGGCCGTTCAGCCCCGGACTGTCACCCCCACGCGGTAACGTGAAATCAGGGGCGCCCCTGTGCGTCGCCAACGGAGCCCTCACGTCGTGTAGGCGGCGTGGCACCGGGTCCGGCCGGTCGCCCATGCAGTGAAGGTGGCCTTCACTGCGTTCAACGCAGGCATGGTGGCCTTCACTGCGGGCAGGCCGCCGCCCCAACCGCACACCGGCGACACCGGCGCCGCGGCAGGCACGCCCGGGTTACGCCGCGAAGGCCAGCTCATCAGTGCGGTCCGCCCAGGCGCCGTGTGGTTCCAGCGTTACCGTCCGCACGTCGTCGGGGCGACGGTCGAGCCGCACCACAAGGTAGTCCTCCGAGAGCCGCTCCGCGAAGCCCTCACCCCATTCGACCACCACCGCGGCGTCCTCGAGGTCTGTGTCCAGGTCCAGGTCGTCCAGCTGCGAGAGGTCGCCGCCGAGCCGGTAGGCGTCGACGTGCACGAGCGGCACCCCGCCCGGACCCGCCGGATGCACCCTCGCCAGGACGAACGTCGGCGAGCTGACCCGCCCCGACACCCGCATGCCCTCCGCGATGCCCCTCGTCATGGTCGTCTTGCCCGCCCCGAGCGGGCCCGCGAGCAGCACGAGATCGCCCGCCCGCAACACGCGACCCAGAGAACGTCCGAAGTGGATCGTCTCGTCGGCCGTGGGGAGTTCCATGCTCATCTGCGCCACCATCGGATCCTACGCACGAGCCGCTGCCGGTCCGCACCGGAACAGACCCTCAGCAACTCGATGATGTGATCGTTCACCAGGTCCGGTTGCTCCAGGTGAACCATGTGCCCCGCGCCGCGGGCCCGCACCAGCCGCGCGTCCGGCAGTTCCGCCGCCATCCGTTCCGCGTGCGAGTACGGCGTCAGCCGGTCCGCGTCCCCGCCGACCACCAGCACGTGCACGTGCTTGAGTCCCGCCAGCGCGGCGTAACGGTTGTGACTGCCCAGCGTGTCGACGAAGTTCACCAGCTGGCGCACGGACGACACGCCGAGCATCTCCAGCATGAAGTCGACCAGCCGCGAGTCGACGTCACGCCTGCCGAACGCGAGCCTGCGCACCGCGTGCCGCGTGAGCTGACCACCGGCAGCCCGCACGAACTCCACGAGCCCCGGCTGCCAGCCCGCCAGCTCGCCGACACCCCGAGTCAGCGGGTTGTACTTCGACAGCAGCGAGCGCGGCAGACCACGGCTGCCCACCTCCCCCGCGGCGGTCGCGATCAGCACCACGCCCCGCACTCGCTCGGCGAACAGCTCCGGGGCCTGCTGGGCCAGCTCCATGATCACCATGCCGCCCATCGAGTGTCCCATCAGGACGGTCGGCTCGGCTGGCGCCACCGCACGCAGCACGGCGTGCAGGTCGGCGGCGAGCTGCTCGATGGTGCTGTGCTCGGCCTCGGCGGCGGCCGACTGCCCGTGGCCGCGGTGGTCGTAGTAGACCTGCCGCACCCTCGGCACGCGCAGGGCCGTGAACGCGCGCCGCTGGAAGTGCCAGCTCTGCCGCGAGAGCGCGAAGCCGTGTACGCCGACCACGGTCAGCTTCGGCCTGCCGCCGTCCTCCGGCTCGATCTCCTCCACCGAGATCGGTGAGCCGTCGTCCGCGGCCACCGTGGACACCCGTCCGGGCGCGAGGCGACCGAACGGTTCCTCGGCCTCCTCCTCGTTGTCCGCCCGCAACGGCCGCGACGACATCAGCCGTGGTCCTCACCGAGGTAGCGTCGCCGCACCCTCGGCCGGTACATGCCGGTGACGATCTCGTAGTCGATCGTGCCGATCGTGTCGGCCCACTCCGTGGCCGTCGGCTCGCCATGAGCGCCCGAACCGAACAGCACCACCTCGGCGCCGAGCGCGGGCTCGTGGTCGCCGCAGTCCACCACCAGCTGGTCCATGCACACCCGGCCAGCGACCGGATGCCGACGGCCGTCCAGCCACACGCTCATCCGGCCCGACAGCGTGCGCGGCACACCATCCGCGTAGCCGACGGGCACGAGCGCGAGCGTCGTGTCCCTCGACGCCGTCCACGTGTGTCCATAGGAGACGGACTCGCCGGCCTGGATCCGTTTGGTCAGCACGACACTCGACCGCAGCGTCATCGCGGGCGTGAGCTTCTCGCCCTGCGGCACCGGGTTCAGCCCGTACATCGCGATGCCGGGCCGCACCAGGTCGAAGTGCAGGTCCGGGCGAGTGAGCGTCGCGGCCGAGTTCGCCAGGTGCCGCAACGGGTCCAGGCCCACACCGCGGGTGATCGCGTGGGCGTCGGCGAACCGCTCGGCCTGCGCGTCGATCGAAGGGTGCCCCGGCTCGTCGGCACACGCCAGGTGTGACCACATCGCCACGACCTCGATACCGGGGTCGTCGGCCGCGGCCTTCACGAGGTCCGGCCACGCGTAGGGCGGGCACCCGTTGCGAGAGAGCCCCGTGTCGATCTTCAGGTGCACGCGTGCGGGCTTGCCGGCGCGTGCGGCGGCCGCCGCGACCCGTTCCAGCTCGGCGAGCGAGCTCACCGAGAGGTCGACGTCCCGCTCGACACCGGGCGTGAAGTCGACGTCCGGGGTGTCGAGCCAGCTGAACAGCCGCGTCGTGATCCCGGCGTCGCGCAGGTCCAGCGCCTCGGCCAGCGAGCACGTGCCGAGCCACGTCGCCCCCGCCCGCACGGCCGCCTTCGCCACCGGCAGCGCGCCGTGGCCGTAGCCGTCGGCCTTCACGATCGCCATCGTCTCAGCACCGGAGGCGGCGGCCCGCGCGGCGAGCAGTCCGAGGTTGTCGCGGATGGCGCCGAGGTCGATCACGACCTCGGCGCGGGGCGAATGGTCAACGTTCATGGCACGAGAATTTTCCCACAGGGCCTCAAAGATCGTGCACGCGAGCGCGCGCGGCCCGGTGCTCCTCGCGGATCCGCTGCCCCGCCTCGGCCTCGGCAGCGGACGGCTCGTCGAGCCGCAGTACCTGGTCAGCGCCCTCCCACGCGGGCGGTTCCGGCGTACCGGCCAGCGCCCACGCGGCCTGCCTCGCGGCGCCGAGAGCCACGTGCTCGGCCGGTTCGGGCACCACGACGGGCACTCCGAACACGATCGGCGCGACCGCGCGCACACTCGCCGACTGCGCGGCTCCACCGGTCAGCAGCACCCGGCGCACGGTGATTCCGTGCTCACGCACCGCTTCCAGCCCGGCGGCGAGCCCGCACAGCATGCCCTCGACGGCGGCGCGCGCCAGGTTCTCCGGCGTCATGTTGGCCCTGCGCAGGCCCAGGAGCGATCCGGCGGCCTCGGGCAGGTTCGGCGTGCGTTCACCGTCCAGGTAGGGCAGCAACGCGAGCCCGTCCGCGCCCGGTGCGGCGGCGAGCGCCAGCCGGTCCAGCTCCGCGAGGTCCACATCGAGCAGCCGGGCCGTCGCGGTCAGTACCCGCGCGGCGTTCAGTGTGCAGGCGAGCGGCAGGAACCGCCCGGTCGCGTCGGCGAAGCCGGCGACGGTTCCGCTCGCGTCGGCCGGGGGCGTCTCGCTCACCCCGAAGACCGTGCCGCTCGTCCCGAGCGACACCACGACGTCGCCCTCGCCGACCTCCAGGGCGAGCGCGGCGGCCATGTTGTCGCCCGTGCCCGCCGACACGAGCACACCATCCGGCGTGTGGCCCGCGGGCTGCGCGGGGCCGAGCACCGTCGGCAGCCCGGGCGTCCGGCCGCCGAACGCCTTCGCCAGCAGGTCGGTGCGGTAGGCGTTCTCGGCTGGCGAGAAGTAGCCCGTGCCCGACGCGTCCCCACGGTCGGTCACCGGGTCGCCGCCAACGAGCCGCCAGGTGAGCCAGTCGTGCGGCAGCAGCACGCGCGCGACGCGGTCGGCCAGCTCCGGCTCGTGCTCGGCCATCCAGCGCAGCTTCGTCACCGTGAAGCTCGCCACGGGCACCGAGCCGACAGCCTCCGCCCACGCCTGCGGGCCGCCGAGCTCGGTGGTGAGGTCGGCGGCGGCCTTGCCGGAGCGCGTGTCGTTCCACAGCAGCGCCGGCCGCACGACCTCGCCCGCGTCGTCGAGCGTCACCATGCCGTGCTGCTGGCCGGCCACACCGATCGCCGACACGCCGTCGAGCAGCCCGTCCGTGGCCGAGGTGAACGCGGACCACCACTCGGCGGGGTCGACCTCGGTGGTCTCCGGGTGCTCCGCCCTGCCCGAGCGCACGACCGCGCCGGTCCGCGCGTCGCAGACCATCACCTTGGTCGACTGCGTCGAGGAGTCGACCCCGGCGACCAGAACTTCCCTTTCGCTGTTCATGTCCGTCAGCTTCCCTGGTCGGTGCGCACGCGGGCGACCGCCACCCGGTTGCCGAACGCGCGCAGTGCCTCGATCTCGTCCGCCGGTGTCTCGTCGTCGACGAGCACCACGTCGTAGGCGCCGGCGTCGCCGTACGCGTACGTGGCCGTTCTGCCGAACTTCGAATGGTCGACCACCAGCACGTTGCGCTGGGCCACCTCGAGCGCCACCTCCTTCAGCTCGGCGTACTCCCGCACCGGGTGGTACAGCCGCCCGCAGGCCACCGCTGTCGCCGACACGAAGCCGACATCCGCGCGCAGGCGGCGCAGCGCCGCGAGCGTGTCAGGGCCGATGCACGAGTCGAACTCTGTGTAGCGCCCGCCGAGCAGTAGCACCTCGCCTCCCCCGGCCTCGCCGACGATGCGGGCCACCTCGAGCGAGTTGGTGACCACCACGAGCCGCTCCAGCCGCGCGAGCACGCGGGCGAGCGGGAACAGCGTGGTCGAGTCGTCGAGGAACACCGTCTGCCCTTCGGCCACCTCGGCGGCCGCGAGCGCACACAGCGCCTCCTTGTGCGCGACGTGCAGCCCCTCGCGAAAGCGTTTGGCGGTCTCCATCGTCAGCGCCGGGTATGCCGCGACCCGCCCGCGCAGCTTGCGCAGCAGCTTGCGCTCGGCGAGATCGTCGAGGTCGCGGTGCATGGTCATGAGGCTCACGTCGAAGCGGGCGGTGAGGTCGTCGATGCGCACCTCGCCGAGCTCGATCACCGTGCGCAGGATCGACTGCCTGCGCTGCTCCACGGCGGCGTCCGGCGGACGCGTCCTAGGCATGCGGCAGCACCACGGCCTTGATCACGCTGTCGTCCCTGGTCGCGACGGTCAGCGCCCGCTCAGCCTCGGCGAGGCCGAAACGGTGGGTGACGAGCCGGTCGAGGTCCACCTCGCCGCCCGCGGCGAGCGCGAGCGCCGTCGGCCACGTGTTGGCGTAGCGGAACGTGCCCGTCACCTCGATCTCGAAGCCCTGGACGTGCGCGAGCGGCAGCGGGATCTCGTCACCGCCCATGCCGACCAGCACGACCCGGCCGGCGCGCCCGACCAGCCGGATGGCCTGGCCGATCGCCGAGGGCACGCCCGAGCACTCCAGCAGCACGTCCGGCTCGTAGCCGGACTCGGCGAGCGAGGACGCCGAGACGTCCACGGTCGCGGTGGCGCCGAGTTCTCCGGCCAGGCGCAAGCGTTTGCCATTGACGTCGGTGACCACCACCTCCGTGGCTCCGAAGGCCCGCGCGGTCTGCGTCGCGACCAGGCCGACCGGACCCGCGCCCGTGATGAGCACCCGCGAGCCGGGGCCGACACGCGCCTTGCGGCAGGCCCACACGCCCACCGACAGCGGTTCGAGCAGCCCGGCGGCCTCGTCGCTCAGCGCGTCGGGCACCGGGTAGGCGAACTCCTCGCGCAGCACGACGTACTCGCGGAACGCGCCGTCGACGGGCGGTGTGCCGAAGAACCGCATGTGCGGGCACAGGTTGTAGCGGCCCAGGCGGCACTCGGCGCACCGCGAACACGGAACCCCCGGTTCGAGCGATACGCGCGTGCCCGGCTCGTGCAGCGTCGCGCCCGGCCCGTTCGCCACCACGACGCCGCTGGGCTCGTGACCGAGCACGAGTGGGCGTTCCACCACGAAGTCGCCGATCCGGCCGTGCTCGTAGTAGTGCACGTCGGAGCCGCACGTGCCCACCGCGAGTACCCGGACCAGGACCTCCCCTGTACCGGGAACGGGCACCGGGCGCCGCTCGGTGCTCACGTCGTGGACACCGTTCAGCACGGACACCGTCATGGTCTCGGGGAGATCGCTCACCGGCCCTTCCTACCAGAAGATCGGCGCGTTTTTAACACATAACTCGGTAATAACTCACGGCGCCAGGGAGCGAGCCTGCCGGATCGCGTCCGGGATCGCGGCGAGCACACCCGACGCCGACGCCGGTACCCCGCGGGCCGCCAGCTCGCCGGCCCGCGCGTGGACGTCGGCCGCGACCCCCGCCGCGAGCCACGGCTCGACGCCCGAGGCCAGCAACGCGCCCGTCAGCCCCGACAGCACGTCGCCCGAGCCCGCCGTCGCGAGCCACGACCCCCGCGCCTTGTTGACCAGCACCCGGCCCGCCGGGTCGGCGACCAGCGTGCTGTGCCCCTTGAGCAGCACGACGGCGTCGAACCGGCGCGCGGCCTCGCACACGGCCCCCACGCGGTCCGGGCCGGGCGCGTTTCCGGTCAACCGCTCGAACTCGCCGTCGTGCGGGGTCAGCAGCAGCGGTGTGTCCGGGTCACGGGCGTCGAGCACCTCGGGACGCTCGGCGATGATCGTGATGGCGTCGGCGTCAGCGCACACCGGCACGCCCTGGCCGAGCGCGTGCACCAGCACGTCCCGGCCCGCGCTCCCGGTTCCGATGCCGGGCCCGACCACCCACGCCTGCACTCGCCCCGCGTCGAAGATCGAGCCGGTGGCCACCACCTCGGGCCAGTGCCAGCGCACCACGTCCGCGGCGTGCCCGGCGTAGCGCACCATGCCCGACGTCGCCCGCACGGCGGCAGCCGCCGCGAGCACGGCCGCACCCGGGTAGGCCGACGAACCGGCCGCGACCCCCGTGACGCCCTGCGAGTACTTGTTGTCCGAAGGCCCCGGCATCGGCCACGCCGCCGCCACGTCGGCCGCGTCGAGCCCGCGCAGGTCCGGCTCCCCCAGCTCATCGCCGAGGCCGATGTCGACGAACACCACCTCGCCGCAGCGCTCAGGGTTGAGCACGTGCACCGGCTTGTACGCGCCGAACGTCACCGTCGCCGTCGCCCGCACGGCCGGTCCGTCGACGGCGCCGCTGTCGGGTTCCACCCCGCTCGGCAGGTCCACCGCGAGCACGGGCGCGGCGACGCGCTCCACGAGCGCGGCGGCGTCGGGGCGCAGCGGACCCTTCGCCGAGATGCCCACGATGCCGTCGACCACCAGGTCGGCGCTCTCGATCCACTGTGGACCGTCGGCGAGCGGGACCACCCGGCCGCCGGCCCTCCGCAGCGCCGCGAGCCCCTCCGGGTGCGCCTTCCCCGGCTGGAGCAACACCGCCGCGACGCCGGCCCCGCGCTTGCGCAGGAACGCGCCGGCCCACAGCGCGTCGCCGCCGTTGTTGCCCGCTCCGACCAGCAACACCACCCGCCTGCCGGAGACCGACCCGGTGTGCTCGGCCAGCATCCGGGCCGCGTGCACGGACACCCCGTGCGCGGCGCGCCGCATGAGCGCGCCCTCCGGCGTCACCGCGAGGAGCCGCTCCTCGGCCTGCCGGATGTGATCAGTGGTCCAGATTCCGCGCACAGGCCACTGTCTACTCCACCGTCACCGACTTCGCCAGGTTGCGCGGCTTGTCCACGTCGTAGCCCCGGGTGCGGGCGATCTCGGCGGCGAGCACCTGCAGCGGCACCGTGGAGACGAGCGGCTGCAACAGGGTCGGCACCGCGGGCACCTCCACCAGCTCGTCGGCGAACGGGCGCACCGTGTCGTCGCCCTCCTCGGCGATCACGATCGTGCGGGCGCCACGCGCCTGGATCTCACTGATGTTCGACACGAGCTTCGCGTGCAGCACCGCGCGCCCCTTCGGCGAGGGCATCACCACGACCACCGGCAGGCCCTCCTCGATCAGCGCGATCGGGCCGTGCTTCAGCTCGCCCGCCGCGAAGCCCTCGGCGTGCATGTAGGCGAGCTCCTTGAGTTTGAGCGCACCCTCCAGCGCCACCGGGAACCCGACGTGCCTGCCGAGGAACAGCACGGCCTTCGAGTCGGCCATCCTCCGGCCGAGGTCCCGCACCTGCTCTACTGTGGACAGTACCTTGTGGACAGCGGCGGGCATTGCCTCCAGCTCGCTGAACTCGCGCGCGACCTCGTCGGGGTACTTCGTGCCCCGCGCTTGGGCCAGCGCGAGGCCCACCAGGTAGTTGGCGGCGATCTGCGCGAGAAAAGCCTTGGTTGAGGCGACGCCGATCTCCGGCCCGGCGTGCGTGTAGAGCACGGCGTCGGACTCGCGCGGAATCTGCGCGCCGTTCGTGTTGCAGACGGCGAGCACGCGGGCCTTCTGCGTGCGGGCGTGCCGGACGGCCTCCAGCGTGTCGGCCGTCTCCCCCGACTGCGAAACCGCGACCACGAGCGTGTCGCGGTCGAGCACCGGGTCGCGGTAGCGGAACTCGCTGGCCAGCTCCACCTCCACGGGCAGGCGGCACCAGTGCTCGATGGCGTACTTGGCGACCAGCCCGGAGTGGTAGGCCGAACCGCAGGCGACGACGAAGACCTTGTCGACATCACGGAGGTCCTGGTCGGCGATCCGCTGCTCGTCGAGCACGATCCGGCCGGACTCGAAGTGCCCGCGCAGCGTGTTGGCGAGCGCGTCGGGCTGCTCCTCGATCTCCTTGAGCATGAAGTACTCGTGGCCGCCCTTCTCCGCGGCCGAGAGGTCCCAGTCGACGGTGAACGGCTTGCCCTGCGCGGGCTCGCCGTCGAAGTCGGTGACCACGTAGCCGTCGCGGTCGATCACCACGAGCTGGTCCTGGCCGAGTTCCACGGCCTCGCGCGTGTGCTCGATGAACGCGGCGACGTCGGACGCGACGAACGTCTCACCCTCGCCGACGCCGACCACCAGCGGTGACGAGCGCCGAGCCGCGACGATCAGGTCCGGCTGGTCGGCGTGGGTGACCACGAGCGTGAACGCGCCCTCAAGGCGGCGGCACACCGTGCGCACACTCGCGGCGAGGTCACCCTTCGTGTCGCCCTCGTCGAAGGCGCGGGCGATGAGGTGCGCCGTGGTCTCGGTGTCGGTGTCGCTGGTCAGCTCGACCCCGGCGGCTTCCAGCTCGGCGCGCAGGGCCGCGAAGTTCTCGATGATGCCGTTGTGGACCACGGCGACGCGGTCACTGGAGTCCCGGTGCGGGTGGGAGTTGCGGTCCACCGGCGCGCCGTGCGTCGCCCACCGGGTGTGACCCATGCCCGCGGTGCCGGTGAAGGCGTCCCTGCCGGTGGTGTCCAGCGCCGACTCCAGGTTGGCGAGACGACCCGCCTTCCGTTCCACGGTCAGGGATCCGGCCCCGTCGAGCACCGCGACACCCGCCGAGTCGTAACCCCGGTACTCCATCCGGCGCAAGCCGCCGAGCACGACGTCGAGCGCCTGCCGGTGTCCGACGTATCCCACGATTCCACACACGTGCCCCAGCGTAACGACACAGCGCGAGCACCCCGGCCGGGTAGGGCGGCAGCACCTTCCGCCCGTGGCACGCCTGCCGCCACCTGATCGTTCGGCTACCCTCCAGCCATGGCCAGCAAGCCGAAGCAGTTGCTCGAGGAGCTCTCCCACCCGGGTCCGCACGAGGTGCTGCGCGGCGACCTCGCGCTCGTCGGTCTCCCCGGCGTCGTGTTCACTCCGCGTGAGGGGCTGAACCTGCCCGCCGTCGCGTTCGGACACGGCTGGCTCCAGCCGCCGGGCCGCTACCGCGAGCTGCTGCGCCACCTCGCCAGCTGGGGCATCGTCGCCGCCGCGCCCGCGACGCACCGCGGTCCGCTGCCCTCGCACCGGCTCTTCGCCGCCGACCTGCGCTCCACGCTCGACGTCGTGCGCGGTGTGCGGCTCGGCCCCGACGGCATCAGCGTCGACCCGCGCAAACTCGGTCTCGCCGGGCACTCCATCGGCGGCGGCGCCGCCGTGCTCGCGGCCGCCGCCGGGGGCGAGCCCGAGATCAAGGCCGTCGCCACCGTCGCGGCGGCGCAGACCATGCCCACCGCCACCGCCGCGGCCGGGAGCGTCACCGTGCCCGGGCTGCACCTCGCCGCCGACAACGACCTGGTGGCGCCCGCGGGCGGCAACGCGGAGGCGATCGCGAGGGCGTGGGCGGGCCCCGTGCAGCTGCGCACGCTGCCGAAGTCGTCGCATCTCGGCGTCACCGAGGGCGCGCACTGGAGCCAGGCCCTGCTGCACGGCAAGCCCCACCGTGCCACGCAACGCACCGTCCGCGCGCTGTTCACCGCGTTCTTTCTGACCCACCTGACCGGCTCGAACGCCTACCGGTCGCTGCTGGAGGCCGAGCTCAAGGCGGCGCCGATCGCGTACGAGCCGGAACCGGCCGTCAGCTGAGCACGCGCAGCAGCACGCAGCCCACGGTGCCGTCGGGGTCGAGCGCAGTCGCCACAGCGAGGCCCGGCGAGCGCAGCAACGTCACGACCTGGAACGGGCCCGTCGCGGCGCCGACGTCGCCGATCACCTCCGCCGGGTCCACCACCGACGCCCGCAACCTCGCGAGGGCTGTGCGCTCCGCGTCGGCGAGCTCCCCCTCCTGGGCCGAGACGGCCACCGTTCGCACGTCCTCCGCCTCGGCGCCCGCCCGCTCCAGCACGCGGCACAGGCATGCCGCGAGCGCTCCGGCGGCGCCGCCGTCCACGGCGACCCGCGTCGCGACGCCGAGCACCTCGGCCAGCGGCGGCCTCGCCGTGCCCGCCGGTTCGAGGAACACCACCGCGGCGCCCTCGCCCAGCACGGTCGTAGCGCCCCGGTGGTGCTCCAGCCACGCCCGCGTGGGGCTGTACTCCTCAACGGCGCCGCACACGACCCCGCTCGAGCGACCGGTGGCGAGCAGGCGAGCGCCGTAGCGCAGCACACTGAGCCCGGACATCCGCCCGCCTGCGATCGTCGTGTTCGGACCCGTGAGCTTGTGCCAGATCGCCGCCTGGCCCGCGGCGCTGTTCATCAGCGCGAACGGCATCGAAGCCGGGTTGACGAAGTACGGCTTGCGGCGCGTCAGGGAGTCGCGCGTGAACTCCAGCTGCGTCTGGGAGCTGCCCGAGGTGGTGCCCAGCACCACGCCCGTGCGCGCGTCCACGTCGACGGCGGGCAGCAGCTCTCCGACCACGCCGACCGCGAGCGCGCTGGAGCGGTCCATCGAGCCGGTGCCCTTGGTGCCCAGCGCCTCCCGCACCACGAAATCCGAGGCGAGAAACGCCTTCGCTCCTGGGCTCTCGTCGTCGAGCGGGCTCGGCCGCACGAGGCCGGCCTCGAACGCCGCGCTCCCGACCCCGCACGACGAGATCGCCGACCACGCCGTGATCACCGGTCCCATGCGCCTCACCGCTTCCCGAGCACCACTACGGCGTTGTTGCCGCCGAAGGCGAGCGCGTTGTTCTGCACCACCCGCAGCTCGGCCTCGACCGCCGTGTTCGGCACGCAGTCGATGCCGCAGTCGGGGTCCTTTTCCGTGTGGTTGATGGTGGGCGGGATGAAGCCGTGCTCGATGCCGAGCGCGCACGCCGCGGCGCCGAGCGCGCTCGCCGCGCCCATCGTGTGCCCCAGCATCGACTTCACCGACACCGTGCGCGGAGGCCGGTCGCCGAACGCCCCACGGATCGCCCCGCACTCGGTGACGTCGTTCGCCTTCGTTCCCGTCCCATGCGCCGAGATCAGATCCACCTCGCCGGGCCCCACCCCGGCGTCGGCGAGCGCGAGCTCCATGCACCGGCGCACGCTGTCGCCGTCGGGTGCGACCTGGTGGTGGGCGTCGCAGTTGAGGCCGTAGCCGAGGATCTCCGCGTAGACCCTTGCCCCGCGCTCCAGCGCCGACTCCAGCGGCTCCAGCAGCAGCACCGCGCCGCCCTCACCGGTCAGGATGCCGCGCCGGTTCACGTCGAACGGCCTGCAGCCGTCCGGATCCACCGCGCCGAGCCGGTAGAACCCGGTGAAGGTCATGCGGCACATCGCGTCCGCGCCGCCGCACAGGGCGAAGTCGGCCTCGCCCGTGCGCACCGCGTCGAAACCGTTGCCGATCGCGTAGTTGCCCGCCGCGCACGCGGTCGCGATCGTCGAGACATCCACATCGGACAGCCCGAGCTCACGGGCGACCCCGGTGGCGAGCGTGCTCGCCGGAAGCCTGCGCGCCGCAACGGGATCCATCGACTCCGGTCCGGAGTGGACATACGAGGCGGCCAGCCGCTCACCGTCGTCCGAGCCGCCGTCGGTGGTGCCGATCGACACCAGACCGGGCCGGCGCCGCAGCTCCTCCTCGGTGAGCGCGGCGTCGTCCAGCGCCATCCTGGCCGACGCGATCGCGAACCGGGCGGCCCTGCCGACCTCGTCGAGCGGAACGTTGCGCACCCAGCGCTCCGGCTCGAACCCGACCACCTCACAGCCCGTGGCGTGCGCGAACCCCGTGGTGTCGAACGCCCCGATCGGCCGCGCCCCGCTGCGTCCCTCCCGCAGGGCCCGAGCGAAGGCGGCGGCGCCGGTGCCGATGCTGGACACGACACCGATGCCGGTGATCACCACTCTGCGCACGGCTCAGGCGTCCAGCGCCGCACTGAGCACGTCGTACACCCCACGCAGGTTGACGAGCCGCTCGATCTCGTCCTCGTCGATCTCCACGTCGAACTCGATCTCGAGGTTGGCGAGCAGCTCGATCAGCTTCATCGAGTCGGCGCCGAGATCCTCGGTGAACAGGTCGGTGTCGCTGACCTTCTCCGGCTCGATCTCCAGCACCCGGCAGACGAGCTCCTTGATCTCGTCGGCCCGTTCGGCCACCGCTGCGTTCATTTCAGCCAACTGTTGTTCGAGAAGTCGTCGTCGTCGAACCGCTCTTCCTCCCTGGCGTGCCGGGGAGCACGCCGAGGCGGTGGCGGCGGGGTCTCCGGCTCCGGCTCCTGGGCAGGCGCGACCGACCGCGAGTACTTGCGCTGCTCCGGTTGCTCCGCCTGCGCGGGCGGGGCGATCGCGCGCGAGTACTTGCGTTGCTGCTGCGGCGGTTCCGGCTGCGGCGCGGGGGCCCCCGCGGGTGCCGGGGACGCAGCGGCCGTCGGGCCGACCGGCGCACCGCCCGCGTAGCGCGAGTAGTCGTCGGCGGGCTGTTCCTCGTCCTCCACCTGGCCGAAACCCATGACCTTGTCGCGGTCGGCGAGCGCCTTCTCGGTGGCCCAGCCGCCGGCCTCCCGCTGCCTGCGGCCCAGCTCGCCCAGGTGCTTGGCGGTCTTGTCGGCCACCTGCCCCTGCCGCTGGAAGGTCTCCTTCGCCTGCTGCTTCGCCGCCGCGGACCGGCGCTCCCGCAACGCGCGGCGCTCGCTCATCTCGCGGTTGATCTGTCCCAACCGGGTGATGACCGCCGCGGCCTTTCCCTCAGCCATCAGGACTCCTCACCTCTGCCGTCGGCCATGCCGCTCACCGGTCGAACCGGATCGAGCGCTCGGCGCCGTCGTTCAGCGAACCACTGATCCGGCTGCCGCCGCCACTGCCGCCGCTCTCGAAGATGCCACCGTCGATGCGGTACGGGTTCGAGCTGCGCTCCTGGTCGCCGCCCTGGCCGCCACCGGCGCCGCCCATGGCACCCATGCCGCCCATCATGCCCATGCCTCCGGCCATGCCACCTGCGCCGCCCGACATGCCGTTGCCCTGCGCGGCCGCGGCCGGCATCGCCTCGCCCATGCCACCGGGAGCGACACCGAGGCCTGCCCCGGCCGGCGCGGACTGTGTGCTCGCGCCCGACTGGGCACCGGCGTCGAGCGCGTCGCCCTCGCCACCGCCACCGACGGCAGCCGGAGCACCGGCAGCGCCGCCGAAGTCGCCCCCGCCGCCACCGCCGCCGCTACCTCCGCCACCGGCGGACGGCTCGGTCTGCTGGCCACCACCGGCGCCGTCACCGCCACCCGGCACGCCCTCGCCGCCGACAGCCCCGCCGATACTCGCGCCGTCGCCACCGGCCACGCCGGCGGGCGCTCCAGCCGCTTCGCCCTCCACCGGCGTGCCACCGCCACCGGCGAACGACCCGCCTTCGGAACCACCCGAGGTGAACGGGTTCTCACCTGGCGCGGGCATCGTCCGGATGCCTTCCCGCGGCGTGCCGCCCTGGGCGCCCGCGCCACCGCCCTCCTGCTTGGCCTCACCGAGGGTGTAGGTGGTGGGCGGCGGGTTGCCGTCGTCGACGGTGACCTTGGTCGGCCCGTCCGGGCCCTCCGGCTGCTCGGCCGTGATCTTGAGGTTGCCGTCCTCGATGTGGATCTTGCCGTCGGGGCCGGGCCGGTACACCTGTTCACCGTCCGCGCCCTCGGACCCCTGCGGGCCGAAGCCCTCCTGCCGGCCCTCGGCGCCCCCGGCGCCCTCTTCGCCCGTACCGAAGTCGAGCTTGTAGTCCTTGAGCTCGCCGGAGCCGTCGTCGACGGAGATCTCCATCTTCCCGTCTTCGTCGGGCTCGGTCATCTCGAAGGTGTGGTCACCCTTCTCCACGGTCAGGGTGTCCTGGTCGCTGCCGGTGTCCTTGATGGCCTCACCGGTCTCGGGGTCGATCGGGTAGGGCTCGCCCGTCTCCGGGTTGACCTCCAGGTCCTCGCCGGTGACCGGGTTCTTGCCAGGGGCCTGCGCCCCCGGAGTCTCCATCTCGGGCGGGGTGGGCGCGCTGGGGACACCGCCGCCGCCACCGGTCCCACCACCGGTCCCGCCGCCACCGGTCCCGCCGCCGCCCGTGCCTCCGCCGCCACCGGTGTCGCCGGGGTTCGGCTGGGGCTGCGGTTGCGGCTGGGGCTGGGGCTGCGCGGACTCCTCCGGGAACTCGCTCTTGTACTCCTTGAGGTAGGAGTTCATCTCCTCGAAGGCCGTGTCCACGGCCTCCTTGGTGTCATCGCACAGCTGTGTGAAGCGCTGGTGCAGGTTGTCGTAGAGGTCCGGGTTCCACGAGTCCCGGACCCACTGCTTGCACTGGTCGATGACGTAGTTCTTGTTGCCCTCGTTGAGACCGCAGTCGTCGGACCGGATGCGGGACTCGATGTCGCTGCCGGTCTCCGCGTCGACCCACGCCGCCACCGGCAGGATCTCGTCCTGCGAGGAGAAGTCGCCGTTCGCCAGCTTCATGACGTCCCTGGCGGTCTGTTCGGTGGCCGCGCCGACCGTGGACTGGTACATGGCGATGACCTCGTCGGCCTTGTACTTCACCGCCTCGTAGACCGTCTGCACCGTGGCCTCGATGACGTCCGCGCCACCGCTCAGGTACTCCAGCAGCGTCTGCGTGTTGGGCGCGATGTCCTCGCTGTACTTCTGGTACGAGGCGTTGGCTCCGTCGCCGGTCCAGTCCTTGTAGAGGGAGTTGAGGCTCGACTCCGTGGTGCTGTGCAGATCGGACAGCACGGTGTGCGCGTCGCGCAGCCGCTTGGCCTCGTCGAGCAGCTTCTGGAAGTCGATGCCCTTCTGCTCGTCGAATCGCTTGACGATGTCCTCGTCGTAGTTCAACGGCGAATCGATGTGCTTCTGGTCGCCGGGGGCCTCCGCGTCGATCGGGATGAAGGTCTCGAAGACCCTGAGCCCGTCGCGCGCCAGGTCCAGCAGCTCGTCCGCCTTCGCGATGGCCGACGAGCCCGAGCCCGGCGCCTGCGCGTTGTCCAGCTCGCCCTGGTTCTCCTCGAGCCGGTCCCGCACCTGGCGGTCCTGGTAGCCGTTCTCCTCCGACTCCTGCTCGGCCTGCTCGTAGGCCGCGTCGTCGAGGTAGTCGACCAGGCCACCGCCGCTGCCGAACGTGTACCGGGGGACGTTGTACTGCTCGAAGTACGGTGCCGCGTCCTCGTTGAAGCCGCCGCCGTCGCGGGAGTACGCGCCCAGCACCGCCTGCTTGGTGTCCGCCGAGACGTAAGGATCGTCCAGGATCGCCTTCGTCTCTTCCCAGCTGCGTTGCTCGCTCACATCCCGCTCCCCGACTGGTTGGCGGCCGCGGCCTGCTCGGACTCGGCCGTGGCGTACTGCTTGCCCGCGCTGCCGATGCCCTGGGCCAGCGAGATCAGCGCGCCGCACATCGCGTCGGAGCCCGTGCCGAGCGCCTCGATCGCCGCCGTGAAGTCGGCGCCGTACTGCGTGTGGGCGGTGCCGAAGTCGGCTTCCGTGACCTTCGCGGGCTTGACGTCCTTGACGGCGTCCTTGGCTTCCTCGGCGGCATCGTTGATCGTCTGCGCCTGGCTCGCCATGGAGCCCGTGTCTGCGGTATAGCCGCTCGGTGCGTTGACCCCGGTCACGACCGCTCCCCCTCCCGGTTGACTGTGCGATCGCCTCTACGACGCACACGGTTCCGCCCCGGTGCCGTCGCTAATGCACAGAATGTACCGAGGCGCAGGTCAGCGCGCACCGAGATCGGAAATTTGCAAGCCGAAACGCCGAACGCCTGCTCAGGAGACCGAGGCGACGACCCCGGCCAGCCGGTCGGCCGCGGCCTGGGCGGTGTCCTCCGCCGGCGCCTCGACCATCACGCGCACGAGCTGCTCGGTGCCCGACGGGCGCAGCAGCACGCGGCCCTCGTCGCCCAGTTCCGCGCTCACCGCGTCCACGGCCTCCCGCACGGCGGGCGAGGCGGCCACGGCGGCCTTGTCGGCGACGCGCACGTTGACGAGCACCTGCGGCAGCCTGCGCATCACCCCGGCCAGCTCGGCGAGCGGCTTCCCGGTGGCAGCCATCCTGCCCATCAGCCGCATCGCCGTGAGCAGCCCGTCACCCGTTGTCGCGTGTCCGGGCAGCACGACGTGCCCCGACTGCTCGCCGCCGAGGGAGAAGCCGCCCGCCCGCAGCTCCTCCAGCACGTAGCGGTCGCCGACGGCCGTGGTCCGCAGCACGATCTCGTGCTCACGCATCGCGAGGTGCAGGCCGAGGTTGCTCATCACCGTGGCGACGAGCGTCGTCTCGGCCAGCTCACCGGCCTCCGCCATCGCGAGGGCGAGGACGGCCATGATCTGGTCGCCGTCCACGAGGTTGCCCCGAGCGTCGACGGCGAGGCAGCGGTCGGCGTCACCGTCGTGGGCGATGCCGAGGTCGGCGCCGTGCTCGACGACGGCGGCACACAGGTCCTCGGGGTGGGTGGAGCCACAGCCGTCGTTGATGTTGACGCCGTCCGGGTCCGCGTGCAGCGCGACCACCTCGGCGCCCGCCTTGCGGTACGCCTCCGGGGCGGCCTGCGAGGCGGCGCCGTTCGCGCAGTCGACCACCACGCGCAGGCCCGCGAGTGAGTGCGGCGTGGCCGCGAGCAGATGGGCGACGTAGCGGTCGAGTGCGTCGTCGACATCGGAGACGCGGCCGATCTGCGCGCCGGTCGGCCGGGCGCCGTGGGCCGTGAGCCCGGCCTCGATCTCGTCCTCGATACCGTCGGGCAGCTTGTGCCCACCCTCGCCGAAGAGCTTGATGCCGTTGTCGGGCATCGGGTTGTGCGACGCGGAGATCATCACGCCAAGATCCGCGGAGAGGTCGCCCACCAGGAACGCGACCGCCGGCGTCGGCAGCACGCCGACCCGCAGTACGTCCGCGCCCGCCGACGCGAGCCCGGCGACAACGGCCGCCTCCAGCATCTCCCCGCTGGCCCTCGGATCCCTGCCGACGATGGCGACGGGCCGGTGCGAGCGGTCGTGTGCGGCGAGCACGCGGGCGGCGCTTGCCGCGACCGACATCGCGAGCTCGGGCGTGAGTTCGGCGTTGGCGAGGCCGCGCACCCCGTCGGTGCCGAAAAGGCGAGCCATGTCCTCGACCTCCGTGTGAGGGTCCTGCTGTGAGCGTCCGCCCCGGGAGCGGCCCGATCAAACCTAGCGACCGCGGGGAAGCGGCCCCAGGCGGGTACGCACGCGGCGCGTTCCACCGCGGGACGCACCCCGAAACGCGAGAGAGCGCCCATCCAGGTATCGGATGGGCGCTCCCGTGCGTTGCTGTGGCGCGTCAGCGCTTGCTGTACTGCGGAGCCTTGCGGGCCTTCTTGAGGCCGTACTTCTTCCGCTCCGTGGAACGCGCGTCCCGGGTCAGGAAGCCGGCCTTCTTCAGCGCCGGGCGGTCGTCGGCGTCGATCTCGGCGAGCGCACGCGCGATGGCGAGACGCAGCGCCCCGGCCTGGCCGGAGATGCCGCCGCCGTCGAGGTTGGCGAACACGTCGAACGACTCGGGCTTCTCCACCGTCACCAGCGGCTCACGGATGAGCTGCTGGTGCACCTTGTTGGGGAAGTACGTCTCGAGCGTCTTGCCGTTGAGCTTGAACTGGCCGGAACCGGGCACGAGCCGCACCCGGACGACGGCCTCCTTGCGGCGGCCGACCGTCTGCGCGGTGCCACCGGCGGCGCGGGACGGCCTCGGCGCGGCCGGCGTCTCGCTGGTCACAGCCGCGTCGGTGGCGGCCTCGGTCTCGGTGCTGGTCACTACCTGTTCCTCACTCACTGGGTAACCTGAGCGATCTTGGAGATCTCGCGCGGCTGCGGCTGCTGCGCGGCGTGCGGGTGCTCGGGCCCTGCGTAGACCTTCAGCTTCTTGGCCTGGGCGCGGCCGAGCTTGTTCTTCGGCAGCATGCCCTTGACGACCTTCTCGACCAGCCGCTCAGGGCGGGTCTCGAGCAGCTCACCGAAGGAGCGCTTGCGCAGACCGCCGGGGTAGCCGCTGTGCCGGTAGGCGAACTTCTGCTCGCGCTTGTTACCGGTGAGGGCCACCTTGTCGGCGTTGACGATGATGACGAAGTCACCGGTGTCCACGTGCGGGGCATAGGTCGGCTTGTGCTTGCCGCGCAGCAGCGTGGCGACCTCGGTCGCGAGCCGGCCGAGCACGACATCCTCGGCGTCGATCACGTGCCAGGCACGGGTGACATCGCCGGGCTTGGGGCTGTACGTGGGCAAGGGTCTACCTCGTCGTCAACATTGCGTGTGGGTTCAGTGCGGGCTGAGCGCAGACGCTCGTACGCACAACAGCTTATGAAGATACCCGGTCGCCTCGAAGAGGGTGAAGGCGGGGTACGAGAGCACCCACATACTAATGTCTCCGGCAGCGCGCCGCGACGAGACATTCCCGGGGGTTCGGCAAATGACGGCAATGACACAGTGCCCGAAGCCGTCGAGACGGCGGCGGCTGAGGACACTCGCGGCGCTCGGCGTGGTGCTCGCGCTGACCACGTCCTGCGCGAGCGGTGGCCGGTCCGGCACCCCCATCCCCGACGGCGACGCCGCGGCCGAGTACGTCAGCGCCAAGTTCGCGGCCACGCTGGAACACCTCGACGACGACCTGGCGGGCAACGAGCCGAGGCAGAGCACCCACCGCTCCTACACGCGGATCGGCGACAAGAAGGCCGACGCGACGATCACGGCGATCCAGGTGGGCAGCCCGCCGTCGCGGTTCTACAAGAACCACTCCAACCGGGACTCCGCCGACTATCGCGACTATTACCGCCCCGCGGGCAGCGACGTGGAGTACGCGATCCTCGGCCCCGTCTACGAGAGCCTCGCCCCCACCGCGTGGGTCTCCCTGCCGTACGAGGACGTCGGCTACGACGTCTGCTTCTGGGGCGGCTACGCCATCGTGTGCCGCATGCTCAGCACCGTGCAGTCGTCGCTGGAGAACGGTCACGCGGCGAAGCAGGCGAAGAGCCTGCAGGACGGCAGCGTCGAGCTGACCGCCGAGGTGACCCTGCGCGACATCCTCGAGGAGCGGGTGGTGATCCTGCCAGAGTGGGCGCTGCAGCAGATCAGCGAGGAAGCGCGCGACGGGATCGTCGAGACACGGATCGCGCTCGACCCGCAGGGCGGGCTCAAGGAGATCGAGATGAACGGGCTCATCACCGCGGGCGGGACCGAGATCGAGATCAAGGAGCACTACCAGGTGCTCGAGCCGCCGACCGAGGAGTCGCTGCCCAAGATCCCGCCGCCCGACCAGATCACGGCGCTCAAGACCGACGCCGAGGTCGACGAGTTCTACGACCGGATGAGCCAGATCACCAGCTCGGGCGGCTGACCCGTCGGCGGTCAGCAGTCCACGAGCGCACGAGGGGAACCGATGACACAGCCGCCCGGCCAGCCGCAGGGCTGGTGGCAGCCGCAGACGCCGGGCCACGGCCACCCGGCCCCCGGTCAGTACCCGGGCTCGCCTCCTCAACCACACCAGCCACATCAGCGGCACCAGTCACAGCAACCACCACAGCCGCACCAGCAGCAGGCGCCGGGCAACTTCGGCGGGAACTTCCAGTCGCAGTACGGCGGACTCGGCGCCTTCGGCGACACCTCGCGGCCCAAGCCCAAGCGGTCGAAGAAGCCGCTCGTGATCGGGCTCGTGGCCGTGGTGGTGCTCGCGGGCGGCGGGGTCGCGGCGTGGCTGCTCGGCGTGTTCCGGGGCGACGTGCTCGACAAGCAGTCGCTGCAGGAGGGCGTGGCGACCACGCTGCGGGACAGCTACGGCGAGCACGACGTCTCCGGCGTGGAGTGCCCGGCGAACCAGCGGATCGAGACCGGCCACACCTTCGAGTGCTCGGCGGAGGTGGCCGGGCAGAAGCGGTCCGTCACGATCCGCGTGCTCAACGACAAGCCCGAGTACGAGGTCGGCGCTCCCAAGTAGACAGACGCGGACAGAAAAACCGGGCCCGGCCGAATCGGCCGGGCCCGGTTTCGTGGCGCTGGAGGATCAGAACATCCCCTGGATGCCCTTGTCCGTCGACTGGTAGCCGTCGGCGATCTGCGGCAGCGCGGTGGCGATCTGAGCGAGCACCTGCTTCATCTCGTCGAGCGAGGTGTTCCACTCGTTCTGCACGTTCTGCCACGCCTCCATGGCCTCACCGGACCAGCTGTCGACCAGCGGGGCGAGGCGGGCCTTGAGGTCCTCGAACAGAGCGTCGAGCTCGCCACCGGTCTTGTTGCAGTCGTCGGCAGCCTGGTGGATGGTCGCGTAATCAACAACGATGCCGTTCGGCATTTTTGCCTCCGTTGAGTGGTAGGTCTGGAAGTTCGAGTGGGCGCGCTACGCGGCTCAGAGGCCGCCGAGGGTGTTGCCGATGCTGCTGATGGCGGAGTTCTGCTCCTCTTCCGCCTGCTGGTACTTGACACCGGACTGCTGGAGCAGCTCACCGATGTTGCCGAGCGCCTCGTTCAGCTTCCGGGTCTTCTCGTCGAAGGCCGCCATCACGTTGTTGAAGGCCTTCGCGGCCTCGCCCTGCCAGCCGGCCTGCGTGGCCTCGATGTTGTTGCGGAGCGTGTTCAGGTTCTGGTCCATCGACGCCTTGATCTGGTCGACGTCCTGGTACGCCTGCTGGAACTGCTCCGGTGTCCCGGTGAAACCGCCTGCCATCGGAGGTGACCCCCTTCGTTCGTGGTTCGCCTGTACTCGTTTGTTCGTACTGGCTCTACGACGGAGACATTGCCATGTTCGGTTCCCCGTTGTCGCGGCAAGTCCCCAAGTAGTTGCTAGCGTGAACGCTCCACTTCGGAACCGGAGTGGAACCAGGAGGTGAACACCGGGTCCGACCTGCGCGAACGGTCCCGGAAATACCCTGTGCCCCAACGGTTTCGCCGAACGCCCGACAGCCGGGAATCGCGCCTCTCGCATTCGCTTGCGCTAATTCGGGGCGCCGTTAATCACTCGCCCGAGCTAACGGGAACGCGGCCTCAGTTGGTGATCTCGAGGGTGCGCACGATCTGCTCGCACGCGACGCGCACACGCTCCGGGTCGTCCGCCTCCTGGCAGCCGACACTGACCTGCGCGGTGCCCTGTGCCAGCACGTACCAGTTGACCTTGGCCGCGGGCTTGGTCTCCACGTAGTGGATGGTGTCGCGGCCGGCGAACTCGTGGTGGTCCTGGAAACCGCCGTAGCGGTCGGACTCGCTGTTCGCCGCGTCGCGCAGCACACCGGCCAGGCGGTCGCGTTCGGCTCCGCCGTCGTAGGACAGCACGAACTCCTGCACCACCACGAGGTCGTCGCGCTGCTGCGCGTCGCTTGGTTTCACGACCACCTGCCGGTCGGCGACGTTGTCGCCGGTCTGCGTCCAGCCCGGCGGCGCGGTGAACGTGTAGGAGTACTGCGCGAAGGTGCGCCCCTCGGGCTCGTCCTCGCCGCTGAGCGCGGTCAGCAGCACCGCGACCGTGGCGGCCACCAGCGCGAGGGCACCACCGAGCAGCCACGGCAGCCGTTTGCGGCCGCGGGGAGCCGCCTGCGCGGGCGTGGCCGGCGGCACGAGCCCCTGGTGTCCCCTCGGCGGAGACGGTCGTCCGGCCGGGTTCGCCGAAGGCGGCCGCGGCAGGCGGGGCACGCCGGCCACGGGCCGGGCCTGCCGCCCACCGAAGCCGGGTGTGGCCACGACCTTGGTGCGCTGCTCGTGCTCGGGAACCGGCGCGCCCTGCCGGGCCTGCGCCGACCCGGGCAGCGCGCCGGTGCGGTCGGGGATCACCTGCACGGCCCGCAGCGCGCCACGGGCGACGACTGTCTCCGGCTGGTCCAGGGTGGTCGGAACCACCCCGGTGCGCTCGTGCACGAGCCGCGACACCATCGGGATCCGGCTCGACCCCCCGACGAGGAAGATCGCGGTGAGCTGCTTGGGCCGCAGTCCCGCCGCCTCGATCGTCGCGCTGGTCAGCTCCACGGCCCTGCCGAGCGGCGCGGCCACGAGCCGTTCGAGGTCCTCGCGCGTCACGTGCGCGTCGGCGAACGGCGGCGGCATCGGCACGTCGGTGTAGGCGTGCCGGGACAGCGTCTCCTTCGCTCCCCGGATGTCCTGGCGGAGCACGCGACGGCGGCGGCGGTCGACGAGTTCGCGGCCCTGGACGAGCTGCTCCCACGCCTTCGGGTCGGCTCCCGACACCAATGAGCCGACGTGTTCGAGCAGCGACTGGTCGATGTCGGCGCCGCCGAAGCTCGGGTCACCGCGGGTGGCCAGCACCTCGAAGCCACCGCGCCTGCTGCCCTGCGGCGCCCTGCGCACCACGCTGGCGTCGATGGTGCCGCCGCCGAGGTCCAGCACCGCGAGCGCGTCGCCGGGCTTGCCGCTGAACTCGACGGTTCGTTCCTGGCTCGCGGTGGACGGCGTGAACGTGGCCGCGTGGAACACCGCCGCCGCGACCGGCTCCGGCACCAGCGCGACCTCGCGCGCGAGCTGACCCGCCGCCTGCCGCAGCAGCCGCGTGCGCACGGCGCCCCAGTCGGCGGGATGGGTGAGCACCAGCAGGTTCACCTCGGCGCCGCCCGCGAGCCTGCGGGCCTCGCCGACCGCGCGCGCGAGCACCGCGTGAACCACATCGGTGACGCGCAGCACCGAGTCGCCGAGCAGCAGCTCACCCTCGTCGATGCGGCGTTTGGGGTTGGGCTCGAAGCGGGAGGGGTCGACGGCGGCCTGCCGTTCGGCCTCCTGTCCCACGAACAGCGTGCCGTCCTGTGCGGCGTAGACGGCCGACGACATGAGCGGCTGCCCGTCCACCACGACGACCTGCGGCTCGCGACCGTTCACCGAGGCGACGACACAGGTGCTCGATGTCCCGAAGTCCACCGCCACCCGTAAGGTCACCAGCCGCTCCCGCCCGTCGCCGACACTACGGGCGCCACTCTGTCAGACCGGCGAGAACGGCGCCCGCGCAGTGTCACTCGTGTCAACGCCCGCAGCGTCAATCGCGACGGCAGCCACCGAGTGGCGCCGAGGTGGACGCTTCGCGTGGCGGCGGGCGGCGCGTACGGGGGCGCGGTTCTCGCTGGACGCGAGGCCGCACGCCCGTACGCGGGTGTCCCGCGCCGGCAGCGCGCGGCGACGCGCCGCCTCGGCGTCACTCCGGCTGGATCCATGACACGTGCATGAGCTGCTTGCCGACCTTGCGGCTGACGAACACACCGCGGCCCGGCGGCATCTGGCTCGGCTTGACGTTGCCGAGGAGCTGGCCCTCGTCCTTGGACCCGTTCATCACGATGCCCGGCATCGCCAGCTCCTTGAGCTTGCCGATGATCGGGTCCATACCGGTGCGCGCCGCGCCACCCGTGCGCCGGGCGACGACCATGTGCAGGCCGACGTCCTTGGCCTGTGCCAGGTACTCCGACAGCGGTCGAAGCGGGTTGTTGGTCGACGTGGCCACCAGGTCGTAGTCGTCGACGACGACGAACAGCTCCGGGCCGGTCCACCAGGAGCGGTCCTTCAGCTGCTGCGGGGTGACGTCCGGTCCGGGCAGGCGCTTGGCCATCGAACCGGCGACCTCCTTGACCATGCCCTCCAGCTGGTTGCCGGAGACCGCGTAGCCGAGCAGCTGGTCGCCCTCGACGAAACCGAGCATGGTGCGCCGGTAGTCGACGAGGATGATGACCGCTTCCTTCTTGGTGTAGCGATCTGTGATGCCGCGCACGATCTGCCGCAGCAGGTTCGTCTTGCCCGACTCGCCGTCCGCGTAGGCCAGGAAGTGCGGGTCGGCGTTGAAGTCCAGGTAGACCGGCGCGAGCTCGTCCTCGTTGACACCGATCGGGATGAGCTTGGAGTCGCGGTGCTTGTCCTGGAGCAGCAACTCGTCGTAGCCGATCATCTCGGGCAGCAGGCGGACCTGCGGCGCGAGCCTGCCCGTCCACGCCGACCGGATCTTGGCGACGGCATCGTTCACCCCGGCACCCATGTCCTGGTCGTCGCTGGAGCCGTCGATGCGCGGCAGGCCACCGAGGAAGTGCAGTTTGTCCCTCGTGAGACCACGGCCCGGCCGGCCCGCCGGGACGTTCACCGCGACGCGCCGGTCGATGTCCGACTCGCTCGGGTCACCGAGCCGCAGCTCGAAACGGGTGCCCAGCATGTCCTTGATGGCGGGCCGGATGTCCGCCCAGCGGTTGGACGAGATCACCACGTGGATGCCGTAGGTGAGGCCCTGCACGGCGAGCTTGGTGATCTGCGGCTCCAGCTCGTCGAAGTCGTCCCGCAGCGCGCGCCAGCCGTCGACGATCAGGAACGCGTCACCGAACGGGTCCTGCTCGGCCGTGATCTCCCCGCGCCGCTTGCGGTTGCGGAAGTCGTTCATCGAGTCGACGCCCAGCGCACCGAACCGCGCCTCGCGCTCGTTCGCCAGCGTGGTCAGCTCGGCGACGATACGACGGGCCTTGTCCGGCTCCCTGCGCGCGACCGCTACACCACCGACGTGGGGCAGGCCGGCGAGCCCGGCCAGGGTGCCACCACCGAGGTCGATGCAGTAGAACTGCGCCTCCTCCGGCGTGTGCGTGAGCGCCATCGACATGATCAGCGTGCGCAGCATCGTCGACTTGCCCGACTGCGGACCGCCCACGATCACACCATGTCCCGCGCCACCGGAGAAGTCCGCCCACAGCGGGTCACGCCGCTGTTCGTAGGGACGGTCCACAATGCCCAGTGGCACCTGGAGCCTGCCGTTGCCGAAGAACCCGACCGGGGAGAGCCCCCTGTCGTCGGTGGGGTTGAGGTTCGGCAGGAGCGTGTCGAGCGAGTTCGGCTCCTTCAGCGGCGGCAGCCACACCTCGTGCGCGGGCGGGCCCTGGCCCACCAGCCGCGAGATGATCACGTCGAGTTCGCTGGGCTCGACGGCCTCCTCCGACTCCGGCTGCTTCGGCTGCTCGACGACCTCGGGAACGGGTTCCGGCTCCTTCGGCAGCTCCACGAAGTCGGGCACGAACAGCTGCGGTCGCTTGTCGGCGCGCACGACCTTGGCGCCAGGCGCCGCGGCCTTGATGCCTGCCGGCCGGTACGGACCGGACACATAGGAGGCCTTGAAGCGCACGAGCGTTGACGTGTCGTACTTGAGGTAGCCACCACCGGGCACGGACGGCAGCTCGAACGCGTCGGGCACACCGATCGCGGCGCGGGATTCCGCGGCCGAGAAGGTCTTCAGACCGATCCGGTACGACAGGTGGGAGTCCAGACCGCGCAGCTTGCCCTCCTCCAGTCGCTGGGAGGCGAGCAGCATGTGCATCTGCAGCGAACGGCCGAGACGGCCGATCGCGACGAACAGGTCGATGAAGTCCGGCTTCGCCGACAGCAGCTCGGAGAACTCGTCGACGACGATGAACAGCGCGGGCAGCGGGTCGAGGTCGGCGCCGTTCTCGCGTGCCTTCTCGTACTCCCACACGTTCTTGAAGTTGCCGCCGTTCTTGAGCGCCTCCTGTCGCCGGTTCATCTCACCGGCGAGCGCGTCCTTCATGCGGTCGACCAGCGTGACCTCGTCGGCGAGGTTCGTGATCACCGCGGAGACGTGCGGCGCCTTGTCCAGACCGAGGAACGTCGCACCACCCTTGAAGTCGACGAGGACGAAGTTGAGCGTCGTCGACGAGTGGGTGGCGAGCATGCCGAGCACGAGCGTGCGCAGGAACTCCGACTTGCCGGAACCGGTCGCGCCGATGCACAGGCCGTGCGGGCCCATGCCCTCCATCGCCGCTTCCTTGATGTCCAGCTCGACCGGCTGGCCGTACTCGCCGACGCCGAACGGCACGCGGTAGCGGTCGCGCACGGGCCTCGGCCGCCACGCCTGCTGCACGTCGAACGTCATCGGGTCGCCGGGGATGCCGAGCAGTTCGAGCAGCGACGGGTTGGACAGCAGCGGCTGTTCCTCGCTGTCGTCGGCGGCGGCGGAGCCCATCCGGTACGGCGAGATCTTGCGGGCCAGCGCCTCGACCTCGACGAGGCTGAGCGTGTCGGGGCGGCCGAACCACTCGACACCGCCCGCGCTGCGCGCACCGAGGCGCTCCTCCTCCACCACCAGGCGCAGCCCGCGGCGGGCGGCGAGGTTGCCGATCGAGTCGGAGAGGTCGATGAGCGTGACGCCGACCAGACCCTCCTCGAGCAGGATCTGCTCCTCGCCGGTGACGTCGGCGTCGTCGATGATGATCACGACGTGCGGCTGGTCGGGCGGCGGCGTCGCGTTGCGGGAGAACCGCTGGCGCTCGCGCAGCTCCTCGTCGAGCCACTGTTCGATCTGCGCGAGCGAGCCCGCCATCATGCGCATCTGGCCGATGCCGTCGGACAGGGTGGGGTGCTGCACGTGGGGCAGCCACTTGGCCCACTCCCACTCTTCCTTCGCCCTGCCGGCGGTCGCGACGCCGATCAGCACGTCGTCGGGGCTGTGGAACGTGACCAGCTGGGCGAGCATCGCGCGGGTGAGACCACGCGTGAGCTCCTTGTCGCCCTGCATGCCGACGGCGGCGAAGCCGCGAAGGGTGATCTGGGTGGGCAGGTCGGGGACGATCGAGTGCGCACGCACGAACCGGCGCAGCGCCAGCGTCGCGATCGGCTCCAGCTCGTCGACGGGCCCGGTCTGCGGCGGCACCAGTCTCGTCGCAAGGCGGTGCGAGCTGCGGCCGACGCGCAGGTGCAGGAAGTCCTGGTCGCTCTGCCTGCGCTCCCACATGCGGCGGCTCGACGCCATCGACCACAGGCTCTGCGGGTCGGGGTGCACCCATTCCAGAGATGCGCGCTGGTCGATCATCGCCTCGCGGGCGCGGTCGCGCATCTGGCCGAGGTACCGCAGGTAGTCCTTGCGGTCCTCGTTCATCTCGGCCTTCTTCTGCTGACCGCCGCGGCCGCCACCGGCGAACATGCCGACCATCGACATCATCATCATGAGCGGCATCATCAGGAAGAACGGGCTGCGCGCGGCCGCGCCGCCCGCCGTGAACATGAAGACGACCATGCCGAGCATGGCCACGACCATCACCACCGGCAGGATCTTCATGATGATGTTGCCGGGGATGGTCCTCGGGACCTCGGGCGGCGGCTCCAGATGGACCTCGCCGCCCGGCGGGCGGGGAGCAGCAAGCCGTGGCGACCGCTTGAACTGCAGCGTGCTCACCGAAAGACCCCTCTTCAACTCGGCGACAGCGGCCCGTGAGGTGCCAGGCCGAATCCACACGGTAGCGAACAGCACGCCGCTCGCTGGTGCAGACCGCCTGACCCGGCGCATTCGCCCGAAGTGACCCCACGCTTGACCCAGGTGCGCTAATACTAGGGCGGCACGACGACGCCGTGGGGCCGGTTTGCCTGACGTTACGGCCCTCCGGCGGGTATTTTCCGCGGCGCGGTATAAGTACCGTGCAGCGATATCTCCAGGTAGGGGGCAAAAGACGTGGCAACGGGCACGACCGTATTCAGCCGGGTCACGGTGGTGGCACCGCGGACCCGCATCGACGTGGCGCTGCCCGCCGATGTGGCGGTGGCCGACCTCCTGCCCATGCTGCTGGAGATGGCCAAGGAGGTCACCCCGGACGGCGGTGCGCGGCACGGCGGCTGGGCACTGGCCAAGCTCGGCGACGCCCCGCTGGACCCGAGCCGCACGCTCGCCTCGCTCGGCATCATCGATGGCGAGCTCCTGCAGCTGCGCAAGCGCAACGAGAACCCGCCGCCTCCGCTCTACGACGACGTCGTCGACGCCATCGCCGAGGCCGAGCCCGACAGCTTCCGGCCGTGGACCAAGGAGACCGCACAGCGCATCGGTCACATCGCGGGCGGCATCGCGCTCGTGCTGGCGGCGCTGGCCCTCTTCTTCGGGGGCCCGCTCTACGGCGGCAACGGCATCGCCGTCGCCATCACCGCCGGCGTCACCGCCATCGCGTGCGTCGCGGTCGGCGCCACGCTGGCCAAGGCGTACCAGGCCGAGTCCACGGGCGTGCTGATCGCCGCGGCCGGTGGTCTGCCACTGGCGTTCGTCAGCGGCTTCTACATCGTCCCCGACGTGTCGGTGCGCGCGAACCTGTTGCTGGCGAGCGCGCTGGTCGTGGTGGTCGCCGCGGTCTGCATCCTCATCATGGGCACAGGCATCACCACGTTCATCGCCGCCGCCACCGCGGGTGTGTTCGGGCTGATCGCGTTCCTCGTCGGCACGCTGATCGCCCACCCGGCACCGGGCATCGCGGCAGGCACCGCGGCCGTCGCGCTGGCGGGCATCTCGATGCTGCCGAGGGCGACGATCTGGCTCGCGAAGCTCCCGCTGCCGCACGTGCCGGGCACCGCGGAGGAGCTCAAGGAGGACAGCGGCTACCCGGACTACTCCTCGATCGAGCGCCGCACCAGCGTCGCCCACAACTACATGACCGGCCTGCTGGTGGGCTGCGGGGCAGTCACCGCGATCTCGGCGATGATCACCGCGTCCGCTCCCGAGATCTGGGGAGTCATCACGGCGGTGGTGGCCACGCTCGTGCTGCTGCTGCGGGCCCGCACCTACGCCAACGGAAGCCAGGCGGTCGCGCTGCTCACCACCGGCCTGTTCTCGGCGGGCGGCATCCTCCTCGCCTGGATGTGGTCGGAGGACGCGACCGGCCGCCTGCTGTGGGTGTTCGGCACGCTGTTCCTGCTCGCCGCGGCGGCACTCGTGCTCGGCGTCGTGTTCCCGAACCAGCGCTTCTCGCCGCCGATGCGGCGCACGGTGGAGATCATCGAGGCCATCTGCATCGCCTCGGTGCTGCCGCTCGCGCTGGCCGTCATGGGCCTCTACTCGACGCTGCGTCACCTCGACATCGGATGAGACGGCCGGACCGGTCCGTCATGAGTTCTAGGGGGTCACGCGTGCGTTCGTCCGGGCTGGTCAAGCGGACGTCGGCGCTGCTGCTCACCGCGACGATCGGAGCGGTGGGACCGGGACTGGTGCCACTGCCCGCGTCGGCACAGGAGTCGCAGGACACCACGGGCTACGCCACGCCGCCCAACGTCGACCCGAGCCGGCGGCCTGCCGACACCGCGGCGCCGGACGAGAACTACGCGCAGGAGGTCGGCTGCGTCGAACGCGACGTCAGCAACAACGTCCCGCTCCGCAACGCGCCATGGGGTCAGCAGTACCTGCGCGTCGACGAAGTGCACCAGCTGATGCAGAACACGGTCGGCTCGGTCGGCCGGTTCCGCGACGGCAGGCCCGTGCAGGTCGCGGTGATCGACACGGGTGTCACGGCCCACCCCTTCTTCCAGGGCAGGGTGCAGCCGGGCGCCGACTACGTGGCCAACAAGGGCCAGCCCGGAATGGAGGACTGCGACGGGCACGGCACCGAGGTGGCCGGGATCATCGGTGCCAACACACCGCCCGAGATCGGGTTCAAGGGCATGGCGCCGGACGTGCAGATCGTCTCCATCCGGCAGTCGAGCCAGAACTACGCGCCGGACGACAGCCCCGAGCCACCACCACCGCCACCGGGGCAGGAAGAGCAGCCCGGCGGTGAGCAACAGCCCGGTGGCGAGGGAGAGAACGGTGGCGGCACCGGCGCCGGGCAGCCGTCGACGGGACCCTCACAGGACGGCGGCGGCCGCACCCAGGAGGACGAGGGAGCGGCGGGCACGCTGCACACCCTCGCGCAGGCCGTGGTGAACGCCACCGACAAGGGCGTCGACGTCATCAACATCTCGATCAACAACTGCCGGCCCGCCGACGGCAACATCACCACCGGCGAGCAGGAGTTGCAGGCCGCCGTGAACTACGCGGCGAACAACGACATCGTGGTGGTCTCGGCCGCGGGCAACCTCAGCGACAGGTGCGCGCAGAACACGGGCGACCCGAACCGGCCGAACACGATCGTGACGCCGCCGTGGTTCAGCGAGGACGTGCTGTCGGTGGCGGCGATCGACGAGACCGGCGGTGTCGCCGACTTCAGCATCCACGGGCCGTGGGTCAGCGTCGCGGCCCCGGGCACGGACATCATCTCGCTCGACCCGGCAGAGGGCTCGGACGGCCTGGCGAACCTGACCATCGAGAACGGGGAGACCAGGGCGATCCAGGGCACGAGCTTCGCGGCACCGTACGTGTCCGGGCTCGCCGCGCTCGTCAGGGCGAAGTACCCGCACCTCTCGGCCCGAGAGGTGATCAACCGCATCACCAGCACGGCACAGCACCCCGCGGCTCCGGGCGGCAGGGACAACTTCGTCGGCTACGGCGTGATCGACCCGATGGCCGCGCTGACGGCGATCGTTCCCGAGGAGGAGGGCATCCAGCCGGCGTCGCCGGTCGCGCTGCCGTCGGACATGCCGCCGCCGGACAACCGCAACTGGACGCCGGTGATCGTCGCCCTCGCCGGCTCCGGCGGTGCGCTCATGGCGCTGCTCATCACGCTCTTCGTGGTGCACACCATCCGCCGCAACCGCACCACGTAGCGCTCAGCCGTCACCGTCACTCCACAGCCGGGGCCCATTCCCAAGGGCCCCGGCTGTGTCACCTCAGCTCGGCAGGACTCCAGCTCTGCAGTGAAGGCCACCTTGCCTGCGTCGAATCAACACAGCGGCGCGTCAGCGCCTCCGCTTGGGTGGTGGGGGGAGACGTGCAGGCAAGGTGGCCTTCACTGCAGTCGGTGTGGCTCGAGGGCTTCCCGCGGGTTCAGCTCGGCTTGTGCGGACGGCTCAGTTGCCGCCGGCGGCCGCCGCGGTGTCGTCGGGGAACGAGCCCACGCTCGGGTCGAACCGCACCCCGTCGAACGTCCGCTTGGCGTCCTGGGTGTTCAGCGAGGCGCCGGTCGGCAGCAGCTTGATGATCGCCTCGGGAGCGGGCTGCAGGTCCTGCACCGACAGCCCGAGCCCCGTCGCAGTGGCGGCGTTCGGGATGGAGTACCGCACGCCTCGGTCGGAGATCAGCTGGATGCTGCCCTTGTCGAAGGTCTCCCTCGTGGTCGCCGAGCGCGCCGCCGCCGCGAAGCCCGGCCGCATGTAGAAGTGCTCGACCTTCCAGCCGTCCGGGCTCGGCTCCCCGATCCCGACGAGCTGCGCGTCCTTCGGCCCCGGCAGCTGGGGGTTCACGTAGACGGCGGTCCTCGCGTCGCGCTCGGCCCCCTCGCCCTGCACGCTCCACCCGAGGCAGCTCACCGGCCGTGTGTCGGCGGTGAGGACGGTCGGCACGACCTCGGGGTACTGGCTGACGTCCACGGCGCCCGGCTGACCCGGATGGAGGATCGTGACGTTGTTCAGATGCTTCGGGGCGATGGGCGGGAGCTCGTCCGTCGACGCCTCCGTGAAGCGGATCATCTGCGCGAGCGACTGCGGGATCCGCTGGACGCCGTTGTCGAGCACGACGTAGTAGCCCGTGTCCCCCGCGCCCTCCACCTGGAACACCGAGCCGACGGTCAGCTCGTTGAGGTTGTAGCTCGGTGACTCACCCAGGTTCGCGATGTCGGGCACGCTCAGCTCACCCACCGCGGGGATGGCGTTGAGCAGGCCCATGGAGATCTTGCGCACCTTCGTGTCCTGAAGGTCCAGCGCCGTCGTGACCGCGGAGTCGTTCATGTCCACCTGGGCGCGCACGGCGTTGCCCTGCCCGGCCTGCCGGTAGATCAGGTAGGTCTGGCCGTCGTCGGCGGTGACGAGCAGCGCCTCGTTCGCCGCGAGCTGCCTGCCGAGGTGGTCCACACCGGCGAACACCGTGGTCTCCCGAATCGACGCCGCCTGTTGCTGCGACTCCGGAAGGGTGCTGTCGATCTTGACCTCGTCACACACCGCCCAGCGCGGAGGGATCATCTGGTCCTTGGACGGGATGAGGTCGGGACCGTCCGGAATGCCCTGGAGCCGCCCGCGCGGGATGTCCTTGAGCTGGTCGTCCGGCACGACCGTGGTGGGCGGGACCTGTGCCTGCTGAGCCGCCTGCTGGCCGCCCTGTCCGCCCTCGGCGTTCTCCTGCTGTTGCGCCATGAGGATCAGGCGGGCCGAGGCCAGGTTGAAGGTGGGGATCAGCTTCCTCGGGTTGCCTGCGACGACGTAGATCGAACCGGACTGCTCCCCGATGACGATCCCCGAGTCGGGCGCCTTGGGAGCGGGCTTGAAGAACCCGAAGATGATGAAGCCGAGCATCGCGATCGCGCTGAGCACCACACCGACGATCGTCGCGCGGGAGTGCGTTCGCATCGGGTCGTGCAACATCACCGCGTCCTTGCGCACCAGCGCGGACTGCATGCGCCGCAGCACGAACTGATACGCCTGGACTTGTGACTTTGTTGTCGGTGTTGACGGCATTCTCGACCTACAGCTCTCCCAGTCGCGGTACGGTTCCGCAGGATAGCCGTGCGGGGACCGTCTGGTGTTGGTTTCTACCAACTCCGGCTAGTGTTCGGCTCCTCGGGACCGGCTGTCAGCTCAAGTGCACCAAAACGAGGGGAAGAGAACGCGCGGATGTCCGTCACCACTCCTCCACGTCCGCCGGGTCCGCCGCCTGGCTCCCAGCCGCCTTCCGGGCGGCCGCCGGGGCCACCCCAGCCTCCGAGAGGACCTGGCGGTGCGGGCGGTGGCCCAGGGGGGCCGAGGAACCCTCGCGGACCGGGTGGGCCGGGTGGACCCGGGGGTCCGGGAGGCCCAGGCGGACCTGGGGGACCAGGCGGACCTGGGGGACCAGGCGGACCTGGCGGTCCAGGGGGCCCGCCGGGACCTCCGCCCGGTCAGGGACCCCGGCCGGGCGGCGCCGCGCAGGCGCCGCCCCGCATCGCGCCGCCCGCGCGTAAGCGGACGTTCGGCGCGAGCCTCGGCCCGCTGCCGGTCGTCAACGTCGTCGTGCTGGAGATCGGACTCGCGATCGGCCTGATCCTGCTCGCGATCAACGACGGTCTGCTCTACGTCTCGATCGGCATCGTCGCGCTCGCGCTCGTGCTGGCGTTCCTGCGCTGGGGCGGTCAGTGGTTCACCCAGTGGGCTGGACTTACCGCTCGCTACACCCTCCGCTCCCACGACCGCGTCGCCACTCCCCTCGCCCCGACCACCATCGAGACGATCGCGGACGAGGACGACAACGGCGGCGTCGTCGGCCCCGAGGACGCCAGGGTCAACCTGCTGCGCCTCGCGCTGCCCGATCTGGTCGTGGCGCAGGGCAAGGACCACGAGCATCAGGAGGTCGGCCTCGCCTGGCACGACGGCACCTGGACCGCGGTGCTGCTGGTCGAACCCACTCCGGCGCTGATCACGCAGGCGGGCGGCGCGCCGAGCCTCCCGCTGTCGGCGCTGGCGCCGTGCCTCGAGGACCGCGGCGTGGTGCTCGACTCCATCCAGATCACCTGGCACTGCTACCCGGGCAGCGCGGCGCTGCCTGCGGACTCACCCGCGCTCAGCTCGTACCTGGAGGTGCTCGGCCCGCTCACCGCCGCGGCGCGGCGGACGACGTGGGTCTCGATCCGGCTCGACCCGAAACGCTGCCCCTCGGCGGTGCGGGAGCGCGGCGGCGGCGTCGTCGGCGCGCACCGGGCGCTCATGGGCGCACTCTCTCGGGTTCGCAACGCGCTGGAGTCGCGGGGAGTGCCCACCCGCCCCCTCGATCCGGACGAGCTGCTGCGCGCGGGCATCTCCGCCGCCGAGCTGACGGGGGTCGCGGGGTCGGGCAGCAAGGTCGCACTGCACGAGCGCTGGACCGGCGTCACGGCTGCGGGCATCGGGCACGCCAGCTACGCGATCACCGGCTGGCCGAAGGGCAAGATCACCAACAGCCTCAACGCGCTGACGAGCGTGCGCGCACTGTCGGCCACCGTGGCGATGTCGATCTCCCCCTCGCAGGAGGAGGGCAAGATCGGCCTGCGGGGTGTGGTGCGGGTCAGCGCCCGCAACCCGCGTGAACTCGACGCGGCGGACCAGCGGCTGAACAGCACGTCCGAGCGCCTCGGCGTCTCACTGACCCCGCTGCGGGGCAAGCAGGCCGCCGGATTCGCCTCGACCCTGCCGATGGGAGGCGCGGCATGAGCTCGCGTGTGCACGACGCGAACCAGGACCTCGGCGTCGCTCCGGAGTTCATCGTGGACCCCGAGCTGCTGGACGCGATCAGCCCGTCCGGCGACCGCGGCGGCATCGTGCTGGGCTCCGGTCTGCAGGGCGAGCCGCTGACGATCTCTGCACTGCGATCCGCCCCGACGAGAATCGTGCTCGTCGGCGGCCTCTACCTCGCACGGCAGGTGGCGCTGCGCGCGATGGCGGTCGGCGCGTGGGTCGTCGTGGCGACCGGCCGTCCGACGGCCTGGCACCTGCTGTCGCAGGCCGCGGGCACCCAGCCGAACGGCCAGCCCTCGCCGCTGGTGCAGATCCGGCGACTGTCCCCTGTGGAGCTGCCGAGGCCGTCGGAGGACGCGCCGCTGCTCGTCGTCCACGATGGCGGTCCGACGCCGCAGGACCTCTTCCCGCCGCGCTCGCCGTGGCAGACGACGGTCTACGTGCTGCCGTACCTGCACCCGCAGGCCGGCGCGATGGCCAACGCGGCGGACCTGGTGCTCATGCAGCGCCTGCCCGCCGGGCAGGCCGAGCTGGCCGCGCGCATCTGGCGCCTGCCGCCGCAGATGATGCGACAGCTGACGACGTTGAAGGACGATCAGGTGGTGGCGCTGGGCCGCAACCTCTGGCGCCCGCTCCGGCTCGTCACCACGGCCAAGGAAAAGCAGATCCTCGGCCCGGTCCGCCGAGGCGACTGAGCCTTTCCGACTGCAGTGAAGGCCACCTTCACTGCGTTGAACGCAGGCATGGTGGCCTTCACTGCAGTCGGGTCACACCGTGCGCAGGTTGCGGGTCTGCTGGGCACGGGCGGCGAGCTCCGCGTCCGGCGGGTAGTCGATGCCCACCAGGGTGAGGCCGTGGGCGGGCGCGACCGCGCTCGCCCGCTCCTGGCTCTCCAGCACCGTTCCCGGCCACGCGACCTCGCGGCGACCGTCGCCGACCAGCAACAGTGCGCCGACGAGGCTGCGCACCATGGAGTGGCAGAACGCGTCGGCCGACACGTCCACGTGCACGTCGTGCTCCGCGACCCGGCGCCAGACGAGACGCTGCAGCTCCCTGATCGTCGTGGCGCCCTCCCGCTGCTTGCAGTAGGCCGCGAAATCGTGCAGGCCCAGCAGGGCCTCGGAAGCCTCGTTCATCGCGTCCACATCGAGCGGACGGCCCCACGCGAGGGTGTCGTGGCGGCGCAGTGGGTCGACGCCGTACGGCGCGTCGGAGACCTGGTAGCGGTAGTGCCGCCGCGTCGCGGAGAACCGGGCGTCGAACCCCTCGGGGGCGACACGCACGCCGAGCACGCGTACGTCGGCCGGCAGGATCCGGTTCCAGCGGTGCCGCATGCGGTCGAGGTCAGGGACGCCACGCTCGTCGACGGTCAGGCGCCGCGACGTCGGTTCGCCCGAGAACGGCACCACGTCCGCGTGGACGACCTGACCGGTCGCGTGGACCCCGGCGTCCGTCCGGCCCGCGACGACCACGGAGCGGGCCAATGCGGCCCCGGGAGGCTGCTTGGCGAGTGCGTCCTCAAGCACGCCCTGCACGGTGCGCCGCTGCGGCTGACGCGCCCAGCCCGAGAAGTCGGTGCCGTCGTAGGAGACGTCGAGGCGCAGACGAACGAGCCCGCCCTCCCCAGCGGGAGTGGCGGGCTCGTTCGTGACGTTCTGTGCCGTCAGGACTCGTCCTTCTTGTCGGCCTTGTCGGCCGGCTCGTCGGTCTTGTCCTCGGCGCCCTCGGCGGGCGCGGCCGTCGCCTCGTCGGTCGCGGAGGCGGGAGCCTCGGCGTCCTGGTCGTCGGCCTTCGCGTCGGCAGCCTCGGTGGCCTCGGCCTCAGGGGCCTCGGTGGTCTCCTCGGCGGGCTTCTCGTCCTTGGCGAACTTGGTCTTGCGCGCCGCCTCGGCCTCCGCCGCGACCGTCTTCTCCGCCACCAGTTCGATGACCGCCATCGGGGCGTTGTCGCCCTTGCGCGGCAGCGTCTTGGTGATGCGGACGTAACCGCCGTTGCGGTCCACGAAGAACGGTCCGATCTCGGCGATCAGCTTGTGCACGACGTCCTTGTCGCGGATGATCCGCATGATCTGACGCCGGTTGTGCAGGTCACCGCGCTTTGCCTTGGTGATCAGCTTCTCGGCAAGCGGCCGGACGCGCTTGGCCTTGGCCTCGGTGGTGGTGATCTTGCCGTGCTCGAACAGCGACGTGGCCAGGTTCGCCAGCATCAGCCGTTCGTGCGACGGCGAGCCACCGAGACGGGGTCCCTTGGTGGGGGTGGGCATCGGTTCTCCTCGTTAACTTCTCAGCGGCAAGACCAGGCGGTCCACAGTGGATGGTCCACTGCGGACCGCCCCGCCGGTCTTACAGCTGCTCCGTCTCTGCGTAGTCCTGGCCATCGTCGTGGCCACTGTCGGAAAGGCCGTCGGCGACATCGCCACCCCAGCCCTCGCCGTCGTAGCTGGACGCGGCGGCCGTCGGGTCGAACCCGGGCGGGCTGTCCTTCAGCGTGAGGCCGAGACCGACGAGCTTCATCTTGACCTCGTCGATCGACTTCGCGCCGAAGTTGCGGATGTCGAGCAGGTCGGCCTCGCTGCGCGAGACCAGTTCGCCGACGGTGTGGATTCCCTCGCGCTTGAGGCAGTTGTAGGACCGCACCGTGAGGTCCAGGTCCTCGATCGGCATCGCGTAGGCGGCGATGGTGTCCGCCTCCTGCGGCGACGGGCCGATCTCGATGCCCTCGGCGTCGACGTTGAGCTCCCTGGCCAGACCGAAGAGCTCCACGAGCGTCTTACCGGCCGACGCGACCGCGTCCCGGGGCGTGATCGACGGCTTGGTCTCCACGTCCAGGATCAGCTTGTCGAAGTCGGTCCGCTGCTCGACACGGGTGGCCTCGACCTTGTAGGTCACCTTCAGCACCGGCGAGTAGATCGAGTCGACCGGGATCCGGCCGATCTCCGCGCCCGCCTGCTTGTTCTGCAGCGCAGGCACGTAGCCGCGGCCCCGCTCGACGACGAGCTCGATCTCGAGCTTGCCCTTGCCGTTCAGGGAGGCGATGTGCAGGTCCGGGTTGTGCACGGTGACACCGGCCGGGGGCACGATGTCGGCCGCGGTGACCTCACCGGGGCCCTGCTTGCGCAGGTACATGGTGACCGGCTCGTCCTCCTCGGAGGACACCACGAGCTCCTTGAGGTTCAGGATGATCTCGGTGACGTCTTCCTTCACCCCGGGAACGGTGGTGAACTCGTGCAGGACGCCGTCGATGCGGATGCTCGTGACCGCGGCACCCGGGATCGACGACAGCAGCGTGCGCCGCAGCGAGTTGCCGAGCGTGTAGCCGAAGCCCGGCTCGAGCGGCTCGATGGTGAACCGGGAGCGGGTCTCGTTGACCGTCTCTTCGCCGAGAGTCGGCCGCTGGGAAATCAGCACTTTCCTTCTTCCTTTCCTGCCGGCGCCCGCCATATGACGCCGAAAGGTGTGGCGTAGGCGGCGGCGCACTCCACGGCGCCGCCGCCGGATCCGCCCCCGGCCGGAGCCGGGTGGTGGATCACTTCGAGTAGAACTCGACGATCAGCTGTTCCTGCACCGGAACCTCGATCTGCGCGCGCTCAGGCAGCTGGTGCACGAGGATGCGCAGGGTCGAGGGCACCACCTGCAGCCAAGCCGGGATGGGGCGCTCGCCCATCGCCTCCTTGGCGGCCACGAACGGCAGCATCTGCAGCGACTTGGGCCGCACGTCGATGATGTCGAACTTGGACACGCGGAAGCTGGGGATGTTCACCTTCTGGCCGTTGACCAGGAAGTGACCGTGGCTGACCAGCTGACGGGCCTGCCGACGGGTGCGGGCGAGGCCGGCGCGGTAGACCACGTTGTCCAGCCGGGACTCCAGGATCTGCAGCAGGTTCTCACCGGTCTTGCCGGTGCGCCGCGCGGCCTCCTCGTAGTAGCGCTTGAACTGGCGCTCGAGGATGCCGTAGGTGTGGCGAGCCTTCTGCTTCTCCTGCAGCTGGAGCAGGTACTCGCTCTCCTTGATCCGGCCGCGGCCGTGCTGGCCGGGCGGGTAGGGGCGACGCTCGAAAGCCTGGTCACCGCCGATGAGGTCGACCTTGAGGCGACGCGAGATGCGCGTCGCGGGGCCGGTGTAACGAGCCATGTGTGCTTACTCCTCCCCGTTCCTCAGACCCGGCGCCGCTTCGGCGGGCGGCAGCCGTTGTGAGGCTGCGGGGTCACGTCCTGGATGGTGCCGACCTCGAGGCCGGCGGCCTGCAGCGAGCGGATCGCGGTCTCCCGGCCGGAGCCGGGTCCCTTCACGAACACGTCGACCTTCTTCATCCCGTGCTCGGCGGCCTTGCGCGCGGCGTTCTCGGCAGCCATCTGAGCGGCGAACGGGGTGGACTTCCGCGAGCCCTTGAACCCGACGTGGCCGGACGAGGCCCACGAGATCACCGCGCCGTTCGGGTCGGTGATCGAGATGATCGTGTTGTTGAACGTGCTCTTGATGTGGGCGTGCCCGTGAGCGACGTTTTTCTTTTCCTTGCGCCTGACCTTCTTGGCGCCGGTACGAGCCTTGGGGGGCATGTCTGGGTGCTTCTCCTCTACCGCGAGTTCTCTTGGTGGGCGGCCGCGGCCTCACGCTGCCCGCGCCGGATCACGGAACCGGCGTCGGTGTACAGCTGGCGCAGCGCCATCGGACGGGCGTAAAGGGCCTTCGGCGAGACGCACGAGGCCGATCCGCGGCGCTGGTTCGCGCCGACCTGCACGACCCTCCTGCCGCGGACGCTCACTTCTTGCCCGCCTTCTTCTTGCCTGCCACCGTCTTCTTCGGGCCCTTGCGGGTACGGGCGTTCGTCTTCGTGCGCTGCCCGCGGACGGGCAGACCACGGCGCCACCGCAGACCCTCGTAACACCCGATCTCGATCTTGCGACGGATGTCGGCATTCACCTCGCGGCGGAGGTCACCCTCGACCTTGAAGTTCTCTTCGATGTAGTCCCGCAGCTTCACCAGGTCGTCGTCGCTGAGGTCCTTCACGCGGGTGTCCGCGTTCAGCTCGGTAGCGGCGATCAGTTCCCTGGAGCGGGTACGGCCAACGCCGTAGATGTAGGTAAGCGCGATCTCCAACCGCTTTTCGCGGGGGAGGTCGACGCCAGCGAGTCGTGCCATTGGCGCTCGTGCTCCTTATGTTCGTCGTGTCTTCAGGTCTGCTCCCCGGCCATCCCGGGACGACTCGCTGTCGCCCACTCGCTCTCGCGGGTGGTGTCCCGGCCCCGGCCTGAAGCCCGGGGGTGAACCAGGTCGCCGTGGCGACCCGGCAGGTACGGGGAGGTATTGATGTGTCAAGCCACTCCGGAACGAGTGCTTGCGATCAGCCCTGCCGCTGCTTGTGCCGCAGGTTGTCGCAGATCACCATGATCCGGCCGTGCCGGCGGACGATCTGGCACTTGTCGCAGATCTTCTTGACGCTCGGTTTGACCTTCACGTCTCCTGCTTTCCTGCTCGTGCTGAGTTGCTGCGCGCCCCTTGGCCGAGGTCGTCGACCTCAGCCACGCTCTCCGTGATCACTTGTAGCGGTAGACGATGCGACCACGGGACAAGTCGTAGGGCGAAAGCTCGACGACAACCCTGTCCTCAGGCAGGATGCGGATGTAGTGCTGCCGCATCTTGCCGCTGATGTGGGCTAGGACCTTGTGGCCGTTCTCCAACTCGACGCGAAACATCGCGTTGGGAAGCGGCTCGATCACGCGGCCTTCGACCTCGATGGCCCCGTCTTTCTTCGCCATGTCCTCCGCGTTTCGTGATTGGTTGAGCGGTGAGTGCTTACTGTCAGTGGCACGCACGTCACACCGACTCCAATGCCCCAGGAACTCGAGTGCATTTCACAAGCGCGATGGAATCGACGTGATGGGCACGCCAGCTAGACAGTGTACGCACCCTGTGTCAAGCACCCCAAACGGGGGCCGCCTGTGCTAGAGGCACGACGACGTTCCGTCGCACCCACTCAATGATAACACCGTAACGGAATCACCACGACGGGCGAAGAGCCACGCTGAGCAGGCCGAACGCCGTCCGCTCACTCCACCGGCGATGGATCCGGTCCGGACCGCCGTCGCCCGGTCAGGTGGATTCCGGGGCCGTCAGCACCCAGGGGCCGTCCTCGGTCACCGCGACGGTGTGCTCCCAGTGCGACGAGCGGGAGCCGTCCGCGGTCACGACCGTCCAGCCGTCCTCCAGCTCCACCGTCTCACCCGAGCCGCCGGTCAGCATCGGCTCCACCGCGAGGGCCATCCCGGCCTCGAGCACCGGCCCCTTGCCGGGCTTGCCGACGTTCGGCAGGAACGGGTCCATGTGCATTTCGCGACCGATGCCGTGGCCGCCGTACTCCACCACCATGCCGTAGTCGAGGCCGTCAGCCTCGCCGGCCCGCAGCGCCGCCGACTCGACCGCGAAGGAGATGTCGGTGAGCCGGGCACCTGGCCTGACGGCGTCGACACCCGCCCACATCGCGGTCTCGGTAGCCGCCGAGAGCTTACGGTCCGCGTCCGTGACGTCACCGACGGCGATCGTCACGGCCGAGTCGCCGTGCCAGCCGTTCAGGATCGCACCACAGTCCACGGACAGCAGGTCCCCGTCGGCCAGCGTCCGCGCCGCCGACGGGATCCCGTGCACGATCTGCTCGTTCACCGACGCGCAGATCGAAGCCGGGAAGCCGTGGTAGCCCAGGAACGACGGCACGGCGCCCGCCTCGCGGATGGTCTGCTCGGCGAGCTCGTCCAGCTCGATCATGGTCACACCCGGCTTGGCGGCCTCGGTCACCAGGGCGAGGGTGCGCGCGACGACCAGGCCGGCCTCCCGCATCGCCTCGAGCTCGCCCCTGGTCTTGATCTCGATGGAGCTGCCGCGGCGCAACCACCTCGGCATGCGAAGACCGCGCAGGTTCACGACTTCTTGTCGAGCGCGTCCAGCACGCGCGAGGAGACCTCGTCGATGTCGCCGACGCCGTCAACGGTGACCAGGATGTCGGCGTAGAACTCGAGCAGCGGAGCCGTCTCCGAGCGGTACACCTGCTGGCGGCGGCGGATGACCTCTTCGGTGTCGTCCGCGCGACCGCGGCCGAGCAGCCGCTCGACCAGCACGTCCTCGGGCACCTGGAGCTCGATCACGGCGTCCAGCGCGGTGTCGGACTCGGCGAGCATCTCGCCGAGCACCTCGGCCTGCTTGGTGTTGCGGGGGAAGCCGTCGAGCAGGAAGCCCGCCTTCGTGTCCGGATCGGCCAGCCGCTCCCGCACCATCTCGTTCGTCACCGAGTCGGGCACGAGGTCACCCGAGTCGAGGTAGCGCTTCGCCTCCTGACCCAGCGGCGTCTGCTCCCCCACGTGAGCCCGGAACAGGTCACCCGTCGAGATGTGCGGCACCCGCAGCCGCTCGGAGAGAGCGACCGCCTGCGTGCCCTTACCCGCACCTGGCGGACCAACGAGAACCACACGCGTCATCGGAGGAACCCTTCGTAGTTGCGCTGCATGAGCTGGCTTTCGATCTGCTTCACGGTGTCGAGTCCGACACCGACCATGATCAGCACAGCCGTGCCGCCGAACGGGAAGTTCTGGTTCTGTCCCTGGCCGGTGATGGACAAGAAGAAGTTGGGCAGGATCGCCACGATGCCGAGGTAGATCGAGCCCGGCAGCGTGATGCGGCCGAGTACGAAGCTCAGGTACTCGGCGGTGGGCCTGCCGGGCCGGATGCCCGGGATGAACCCACCGAACTTCTTCATCTCCTCAGCACGTTCGTCAACGTTGAAGGTAATCGTGATGTAGAAGTACGTGAAGAAGATGATCAGCGCGAAGTACGAGAGGATGTGCAACCAGCTCGACTGGTCCACCAGGTAGGTCTGGAGGAACCGCTGCCAGCCGGAAGCCTGGTTCGGGTCGCCCACCAGCCTGCCGATGAGATCGGGCAGGTACAGCAGCGACGACGCGAAGATGACCGGGATGACACCGGCCTGGTTGACCTTGATCGGCAGGTACGTCGAGGTGCCGCCGTACATCCGGCGGCCGATCATGCGCTTGGCGTACTGCACCGGGATCCGGCGCTGGCCCTGCTCCACGAAGATGACGCTCGCGATGATCGCCAGCGCGAGGAGACAGACGAAGAAGAAGACCAGTCCGCCCTGGCTGCTCAGGATGTTGGCGCCCTCGGCGGGAATCTGCGCCGCGATGTTCAGGAAGATCAGCAGCGACATGCCGTTGCCGACGCCGCGCTCGGTGATGAGCTCGCCGAGCCACATCATCACGGCCGTGCCCGCGGTCATCGTGAGGACCGTGATCGCCAGCGTGGCGACGCTGTTGTCCGGGAGAACCGGCTGGTCGCAGTCGCCGAAGAGCTGACCGCGGTCCGCGAGAGCGATGACACCCGTCGCCTGCAGGATCGCCAGCGCGATCGTCAGGTAGCGCGTGTACTGCGTGAGCTTGCCCTGGCCGGACTGCCCCTCCTTCTTCAGCTCCTCGAAGCGCGGAATCACCACGGTGAGCAGCTGCACGATGATGCTCGCCGTGATGTAGGGCATGATGCCCGTCGCGAAGATCGACAGCTGCAGGAGCGCACCACCGCTGAACAGGTTCAGCAGGGAGAAGATGTTCTGGTTCTCGACTTGCGCCTGACAGGCCTGAACATTGGGGTACGAAACCCCGGGCGCTGGGATGACCGCACCGATCCGGTACACGGCCACGATCATCAGCGTGAACAGGATCTTCTTGCGCAGGTCCGGCGTCGCGAGAGCCGAGCGGAATGCGCTGAGCACGCGGGGGACCTCCTCGGCGTCGCCGGTGATCAACCGACGATCGGCTTGGCCGGTACGGGGTACCGGCAGGACACAGTCGCTGGCGGGCAAGCCAGGAGCGCTCCGGGGCACAAGTGTCCCGCAGCGTGTCGTCGACTCTAACAGCCCCTGTGGTAGTGCCCGCAGGTAGTACGGGCTAATGCGTCATCTGGCCGAGGTCGCCAGTGCGCCCGCCATCCCGAGCAGCACGATCCCGGTGCCGCGGTCGACATTGCGTCGCGCCCGCGCTGAGAGAGCGGCCACCCTCGCCACGGCGCCGACGCCAACGTAGACCGTGCCCGCGAGGAACTCCGCCAGCAGGTACACCGCGCCGAGCACCGCCACCTGCCAGCCCATCGGGCCGTGACCGGCGTCGACGAACTGCGGCACGAACGCCGTGAACACGAGCACCGCCTTGGGATTGGTGATCGCGACCAGGAACTCCTTGCGCACCACCGGCCACACCGGCAGCGGATCGGCCGTTTCCCCTTCGGGCAGCCGGGGACGCGTGCCGTGGCGGAAGGTGCTCACGAGCAGGCTGCCGCCGAGCCACGCGAGGTAGGCGACACCGACCCACTTGATGACGGTGAACGCCAGCTCCGACGCCGCCAGCACCTGCCCGAGGCCGGCCGCGACGGCGGCGATCATGAGCACGAACGCGGCGAGCCTGCCCGCGAGCCCGGCGAGCGCCTTGCCGAGGCCGTGGCGCATGCCGTGGTGCAGGCCGAGCAGGTTGTTCGCACCGGGTGTCAGCGCGATGAGCAGCGCGGCACCGAAGAACACCAGCAGCCAGGTCACGTCTCGAACATAACCGGCCAGGCAAACGGAAAACGGCCCACCCGGTCACGTGGACCGGGCGGGCCGTTTCAGCCTCTGGGTGGCTCAGAGCGTGGTGGCGCTGCCACCAGCGGCTTCGAGCTTCTCCTTGGCGCTGGCCGAGAAGGCGTCGGCGGTGACGTCGAGCTTGACGCCCTCGACGTCACCGTTGCCGAGAACCTTCACCAGCTGGTTCTTGCGGACGAGGCCGCGGGCCACGAGCTCCTCCTTGCCGACCTTGCCACCGTCGGCGAACACGCGGGCGATGTCGCCCACGTTCACCGGCTGGTACTCGGTGCGGAAGCGGTTCTTGAAGCCACGCAGCTTCGGCAGCCGCATGTGGATGGGCATCTGCCCACCCTCGAAACCGGCGGGCACGTTCTTCCGGGCCTTGGTGCCCTTCGTGCCGCGACCGGCGGTCTTGCCCTTCGAGCCCTCGCCGCGGCCGACGCGGATCTTGTCGCGCTTGGCCCCGGGGGCGGGCCGCAGGTGGTGGATCTTGATGGTCATGCCTTGACCTCCTCCACAGTCACCAGGTGCCGGACCGTGTGGATGAGCCCGCGGGTCTCAGGGGTGTCATCCCGCACGACAGACTGCCGGATCTTGCGCAGCCCGAGGGTGCGCAGCGACGCCCGGTGGTTCTGCTTCGTGCCGATCGTGCTCTTGATCTGGGTGACCTTCAGCTGCGCCATGTCAGACCCCCTGGCCCGCACGCTGCCGCAGCATCCTGGCCGGAGCCACGTCCTCGAGCGGCAGGCCACGGCGAGCCGCGACCTCCTCGGGACGCTGCAGGTCCTTTAGGGCCCGCACGGTCGCGTGCACGATGTTGATCGCGTTGTCGCTGCCGAGCGACTTCGACAGCACGTCGTGCACACCGGCGCACTCCAGCACCGCACGCACCGGGCCACCGGCGATGACACCGGTACCGGCGCTGGCCGGACGGAGGAGCACCACACCGGCGGCCTCCTCACCCTGCACGGGGTGCGGGATGGTGCCGGCGATCCGAGGCACGCGGAAGAAGTTCTTCTTCGCCTCCTCGACACCCTTGGCGATGGCCGCGGGAACTTCCTTGGCCTTGCCGTAGCCGACGCCGACCTGACCGTCGCCGTCACCGACGACGACCAGCGCGGTGAAGCTGAAGCGACGACCACCCTTGACCACCTTGGCCACGCGGTTGATCGCTACGACGCGCTCGAGGTGCGGGGTCTTGTCCTGGGCCGCCCCGCCACGGCCACCGTCACGACGGTCCCTGCGGTCCCGGCCGCCACCGCGCTCGCGGTCGCCGCCGGGTCCGCCCTGGCCGCCGGATTGCCGCGTACGTCCCGGCATCAGGCGTTCCTTCCGTTCTCGAACTTGTTCACTGTCTAAAACTCCAACCCCGCCTCGCGGGCGGCGTCGGCCAGTGCGGCGATCCGGCCGTGGTAGGCGTTGCCACCCCGGTCGAACACCGCCTTGGAGATCCCGGCCTCCTTGGCACGGGCCGCGACCAGCTCGCCGACCTTGGCGGCCTTGGCCTTCTTGTCGCCCTCCACCGCGCGCACGTCCGCCTCGAGGGTGGACGCCGACGCCAGGGTGTGGCCCGCGACGTCGTCGATCAGCTGAACGACGATGTGCCGCGAGGACCGCTTCACCGACATCCGCGGCCGGGCCGCCGTGCCGCTGATCTTCTTGCGCAGCCGGGCGTGCCGACGAACCTTGCCAGCGCGACGGCGGGTCGAGATGTCCTTGCCGACCGGCTTGCGCTTGGTCACCGTTTCGCTCATGATCACTTACCCGTCTTTCCGACCTTGCGACGGATGCGCTCGCCCTCGTAGCGCAGGCCCTTGCCCTTGTAGGGGTCGGGGCGACGCAGCTTACGGATGACCGCCGCGGTCTGGCCGACCTTCTGCTTGTCGATGCCGGAGACCGAGAACCGAGTGGGGGACTCCACCTTGAAGGTGATGCCCTCCGGGGCCTTGATCAGCACCGGGTGGCTGTAGCCGAGGGCGAACTCGAGGTCCGAGCCCTTGGCCTGCACACGGTAACCGACCCCGTGGATCTCCATCTTCTTCTCGTAACCGTCGGTGACACCCACGACGAGGTTGTTCACCAGCGTGCGGGTCAGGCCGTGCAGCGCCCGGCTCTCCCGCTCGTCGTCCGGCCGCTTCACCGAGAGCACGCCGTCCTCGTCGCGCTCGACCGTGATCGGCTCGGGAACCGTGTGCTCGAGGGTGCCCTTCGGACCCTTGACCTTGACGTGCTGCCCGTCGATGGTCACCTCGACCCCGGAGGGGACGGTGATCGGCAGCTTTCCGATGCGTGACATGCCAGTCCCCCTCCCTTACCAGACGTAGGCGAGGACTTCGCCGCCCACGCCGTTGCGCTTGCACTGCCGGTCGGTCTGCAGGCCGGACGACGTCGAGATGATCGCAACGCCGAGGCCGCCCAGAACGTTGGGCAGGTTGGTCGATTTCGCGTACACCCGCAGACCGGGCTTGGACACCCGCCGGAGACCGGCGATGCTGCGCTCCCGGTTCGGGCCGTACTTCAGCTCGACGATCAGGTTCTTGTGCTTCTCGCCGGGCTCGACCCGGTGGTCCGAGATGTAGCCCTCGCGCTTGAGGATCTCGGCGATGTTCGCCTTGATCTTCGAGTGAGGGAGCACGACCTCGTCGTGGTACGCCGAGTTCGCGTTACGCAGACGTGTCAGGAAGTCTGCGATCGGGTCGGTCATCGTCATGGTGACCTGTCAACCTTTCTCGCCCTGGTTCCCCGTGCGGGGCCTGTGGCGAAGTGGGAGTTGGTGGGAAGCCTTCACCAGCTGGACTTGCTGACGCCGGGGAGCTGGCCCGCGTGGGCCATCTCCCGCAGGCAGATGCGGCAGAGTCCGAACTTGCGGTAGACCGAGTGCGGCCTGCCGCAGCGCTGGCAGCGGGTGTAGGCACGCACCTTGAACTTCGGCTTGCGGGCGGCCTTGGCGATCAGAGCTTTCTTGGCCATCGGCTCAGTTCTCCTTGAACGGGAAGCCGAGCTTGCGCAGCAGCGCCCGGCCCTCGTCGTCGGTGGTGGCGGTGGTGACGACCGTGACGTCCATGCCGCGCGGGCGGTCGATGGAGTCCGGGTTGATCTCGTGGAACATCGACTGCTCGGACAGGCCGAACGTGTAGTTGCCGTTGCCGTCGAACTGCTTGCCCGAGAGGCCGCGGAAGTCGCGGATACGGGGCAGTGCGATGGTCAGCAGCCGGTCCAGGAACTCCCACATGCGGTCGCCGCGCAGCGTCACGCGCGCACCGATCGGCTGGCCTTCGCGCAGCTTGAACTGGGCGATGGACTTGCGGGCCCTGCGCACCTCGGGCTTCTGGCCGGTGATGGTGGCCAGGTCGCGGATGGCGCCCTCGATCAGCTTGCTGTCGCGAGCGGCGTCACCAACGCCCATGTTCACCACGACCTTGACCACGCCGGGGATCTGGTGCGGGTTCGCGTAGGAGAACTCCTCCTGCAGCTGGCCCTTGATCTCCTCGCGGTAGCGGGTCTTCAACCGCGGCGTCGGGTATGTCGTCTCTGCGGTGGTCATCAGATGTCCTTGCCCGTCCTGCGCGAGATACGCACCTTCTTGCCGTCCTCGCCAATCCGGTAGCCCACCCTGGTCGGCTTGCCGTCGGAGTCCACGACCATCACGTTCGAGACGTGGATGGGGGCCTCCTGGGTGATGATGCCGCCGGACTGGGCACCGCGCTGCGTCTGGGTGATCCGGGTGTGCTTCTTGATCCGGTTCACGCCCTCGACCAGCACCCGCTGCCGCTCGGGGTAGGCCTGGATGACCTTGCCCTTCGCGCCCTTGTCCTTGCCGGCGATGACGAGGACGGTGTCGCCCTTCTTCACCTTCATCTAGAGCACCTCCGGCGCCAGCGAGATGATCTTCATGAACTTGCGGTCGCGCAGCTCGCGGCCGACCGGCCCGAAGATGCGGGTGCCCCGCGGCTCGTTGTCGTTCTTGATGAGCACGGCCGCGTTCTCGTCGAAACGGATGTAGGAGCCGTCAGGGCGACGCTTCTCCTTCACCGTGCGGACGATGACGGCCTTGACCACGTCACCACGCTTCACGTTGGCGCCCGGGATGGCGTCCTTGACGGTGGCGACGATGATGTCGCCGATGCCCGCGTAGCGCCGCCCCGAGCCACCGAGCACGCGGATGGTCAGGATCTCCTTGGCACCCGTGTTGTCGGCGACTCGCAGTCGCGACTCCTGCTGGATCACGTCAACTCCTGTATGTCGCGCCGGTTCTCGGTAGGCCCGAGCCTGGCGGAACGAATGGGGCTGGCAGCCCCCTGATTACTTGGCCTTCTCGCGGATCTCGACCAGTCGCCACCGCTTGGTGGCCGACATCGGCCGGGTCTCCATCAGCAGCACGCGGTCACCCACGCCGGCGGTGTTCTGCTCGTCGTGCGCCTTCACCTTCTTGGTGGAGCGCATGACCTTGCCGTACAGCGGGTGCTTCTTGCGGTCCTCGAGCTCGACCACGATCGTCTTGTCCATCTTGTCGGACACGACGAGGCCCTCACGGACCTTCCGGTAGTTGCGGCCGGAGTCCTTCTTCTGCACCGGCTCGGTCATGCGGCACCTTCACTCTCGTCAGTCTCGTCAGGCGCGACGGAGAGGCCGAGCTCGCGCTCACGCATCACCGTGTAGATGCGCGCGATGTCCGCGCGGACCGTGCGCAGCCTGCGGTTGTTGTCGAGCTGTCCGGTCGCCATCTGGAACCGGAGGTTGAACAGCTCCTCCTTGGCTTCCTTCAGACGGAGCACGAGCTCTTCCGCAGTGAGCTCACGAAGTTCTGACGCCGCAACTCCTGCTGCACTCGCCATCAGAACTCACCACCTTCGCGGGTCACGATCCTGCACTTCATCGGCAGCTTGTGGATCGCGCGGCGCAGAGCCTCACGAGCCACCGCCTCGTTCGGGAAGCTCATCTCGAACATCACGCGGCCGGGCTTGACGTTGGCGACCCACCACTCGGGCGAGCCCTTACCGGAACCCATGCGGGTCTCCGCGGGCTTCTTGGTGAGCGGGCGGTCCGGGAAGATGTTGATCCAGATCTTCCCGCCACGCTTGATGTGACGAGTCATGGCGATACGAGCGGACTCGATCTGCCGGTTGGTCACGTAGCTGTGCTCAAGCGCCTGGATGCCGTACTCACCGAAGTTGACCTTCGTGCCGCCCTTGGCGGCGCCGGACCGCTTCGGCGAGTGCTGCTTGCGGTGCTTGACCTTGCGTGGGATGAGCACGCGTCAGCCCTCCGTCTTCTCTGCTGCGTCCGGCGAGGCCACTTCGGGGGCCTGGCTGGTCGCGACGTCTGTGTCGGCCTTCGCGGCAGCCGCGCGGCCAGCCTCGGTCGACGTCGGCGTGGTGCCCGACGAGCCCGAACGGCGACGCGAGGGACGCTCCCTGCGCGGGGCGCGCTCGGCCGCCGCGGCGGCGTCCCGCTCGGCCTTGCCCTTGAGGCCGCCGATGACGTCACCCTTGTAGATCCACACCTTCACGCCGATGCGGCCGAACGTCGTACGGGCCTCGAAGAAGCCGTAGTCGATGTCGGCGCGCAGCGTGTGCAGCGGAACCCGGCCGTCGCGGTAGTGCTCGGAGCGGGACATCTCGGCACCGCCGAGACGGCCGCTGCACTGCACGCGGATGCCCTTGACCTGCGGCGAGCGCATGGACGTCTGGAGCGCCTTGCGCATCGCGCGCCGGAAGGCGACGCGGTTGGACAGCTGCTCGGCGACACCCTGCGCGACGAGCTGGGCGTCGGCCTCGGTGTTCTTCACCTCGAGGATGTTCAGCTGCACCTGCTTGCCGGTGAGCTTCTCCAGCGCGCCACGGATCCGGTCGGCCTCCGCGCCGCGGCGGCCGATGACGATGCCCGGCCGGGCGGTGTGGATGTCGACGCGGACGCGGTCGCGGGTGCGCTCGATCTCGACCTTCGAGATGCCGGCCCGCTCCATGCCGGTGGACAGGAGCTTGCGGATCTTCACGTCCTCGGCGACGTACTCCGAGTACTGCTTGTCGGCGTACCAGCGCGACTTCCAGTCAGTGGTGATCCCGAGCCGGAAGCCGTGCGGGTTGATCTTCTGGCCCACTACCGGCCACCTGCCTTCTTCTTGCTCTTGGTCTTGGCTTCCGGCCGCGACTCGACCTCGACCGTGATGTGGCTGGTCCGCTTGCGGATCCGGTAGGCGCGGCCCTGGGCACGCGGCCGGATGCGCTTGAGCGTCGGGCCCTCGTCGGCGTAGGCGTTCTTGATCCAGAGCGTGTCCGGGTCAAGGTCGAGGTTGTTCTCGGCGTTGGCCATGGCGCTGGCGAGCACCTTCGCCACCGGCTCGCTGGCCGCCTGCGGGGCGAACCGGAGCACGGCCAGGGCCTCGTTGGCGTTGCGGCCCTTGATCAGCTCGATCACCCGGCGCACCTTGGTCGGCGAGTCCCGGACGAACCGAGCGCGAGCGAAAGCCGTCGGCAGTGCTTCCGCTGCCTCGGCCTCCGCACCATTACGCGCGTTCATCGTTACTTCCTTCTCTCAGGTGCGCGCTCAGCGGCGACGCGACTTGCGGTCATCCTTGACGTGGCCCTTGAAGGTCCGCGTCGGGGCGAACTCGCCCAGCTTGTGCCCCACCATGGCCTCGGTGACGAACACCGGGACGTGCTTGCGGCCGTCGTGGACCGCGATGGTGTGACCGAGCATGTCCGGGATGATCGTGGACCTGCGGGACCAGGTCTTGATCACGGTCTTCTTGCCCGACTCGTTGAGCGCGTCCACCTTCTTGAGCAGGTGGTCGTCCACGAACGGGCCCTTTTTCAGGCTACGCGGCATGTTCTTCTACCTCCCTGCTCAGCGCTTCTTGCCGGTACGCCGGCGGCGGACGATCAGCTTGTCGCTTTCCTTGCGACGGCGGGTGCGGCCCTCCGGCTTACCGTTCGGGTTCACCGGGTGACGACCACCGGACGTCTTGCCCTCACCACCACCGTGCGGGTGGTCCACCGGGTTCATGACGACACCGCGGACGGTGGGGCGCTTGCCCCGCCAGCGGTTGCGGCCCGCCTTGCCCCAGTTGATGTTCGAGTGGTCGGAGTTGCCGACCTCGCCCACGGTGGCCCGGTTGCGCACGTCCACGTTGCGGATCTCGCCCGAGGGCATCCGCAGCTGGGCGTACGGCCCGTCCTTGGCGACGAGCTGCACGCGGGCACCCGCCGACCGGGCGATCTTGGCGCCGCCGCCGGGGCGGAGCTCGATCGCGTGGATCACGGTGCCGACCGGGATGTTGCGCAGCGGCAGGTTGTTGCCGGGCTTGATGTCGGCGCGAGGGCCGCTCTCCACCCGGTCACCCTGCTTGAGCTTGTCCGGCGCGATGATGTAGCGCTTCTCGCCGTCGGCGAAGTGCAGCAGCGCGATGCGGGCCGAGCGGTTGGGGTCGTACTCGATGTGCGCGACCTTGGCGGGAACGCCGTCCTTGTCGTTGCGCCGGAAGTCGATGATCCGGTACGCACGCTTGTGGCCGCCGCCCTTGTGCCGGGTGGTGATCTTGCCCGACGAGTTGCGGCCACCGGACTTGCTCAGCGGGGCCAGGAGCGACTTCTCCGGCGTCGACCGGGTGATCTCGGCGAAGTCGGAGACGCTCGAGCCACGCCGTCCCGGCGTAGTCGGCTTGTACTTGCGGATGCCCATGTCTTCTCAGTCCCTTACGCGGCTGGTCCGCCGAAGATCTCGATCGGCTTGCTCTCGGCCGACAGCGTCACGATGGCGCGCTTGGTGTCCTTGCGCTTGCCGAAGCCGTACCGGGTGCGCTTGCGCTTGCCGGGGCGGTTGATCGTGTTCACGCTGATGACCTTCACGCCGAACACCTTCTCGACCGCGACCTTGATCTGGGTCTTGTTGGCGTCCGGGCGAACCAGGAACGTGTACTTGTGGTCCTCGAGCAGCCCGTAGGACTTCTCGGAGATCACCGGCGCGATGAGGATGTCGCGGGGGTCGGGGATCGCCACGGAACTCACTGCTCGTCACTCCCTTCGGCCTCGCTCGACGTCGCGGAAGCCTTGGCGCTCCTGCCCTTGGCCGGGCCCGCAAGGAAGGCGTCGAACGCCGCCTTGGTGAACACCACGTCGTCGTTGACCAGCACGTCGTAGGTGTTGAGCTGGTCCGGCGTGATCAGGTGGACGTGCGAGAGGTTGCGGGCCGAAAGCCAGCTCAGCTCGTCGTCACGGTGCAGCACCACGAGAACGCGCTTCGCCTGCGACAACGACGAGAGAACCTTCTTGGCGTCCTTCGTGGACGGCTTCTCGCCGGTGACCAGCTCGGTCACCACGTGCACCTGGCCGGCCCGCGCCCGGTCCGAGAGGGCGCCACGCAGTGCGGCGGCCTTCATCTTCTTCGGGGTGCGCTGCGTGTAGTCACGCGGCGTGGGGCCGTGCACCGTGCCACCGCCGGTGAACTGCGGCGCGCGAACCGAACCCTGACGAGCCCGGCCGGTGCCCTTCTGCCGGTACGGCTTGCGGCCACCGCCGCGGACCTCGCCGCGGGTCTTCGTGTCGTGCGTGCCCTGGCGAGCGGCGGCCAGCTGAGCCACCACGACCTGGTGCATCAGCGGGATGTTCGCCTGCACGTCGAAGATCTCGTCGGGGAGCTCGACCGTGCCGTCGGCCGTGCCCGCCGGGGTCTTCACCTCGACCGTCGCGGTCATGCCGTCACACCACCCTTCGCGGCGCTGCGGACGAAGATCAGGCCGCCCTTGGGGCCGGGAACGGCACCCTTGATCAGCAGCAGGCCGTCCTCAGCGCGCACCGAGTGCACGGTGAGGCCCTGCGTGGTGACCCTCGCGTTACCCATCCGGCCCGCCATGCGGAGGCCCTTGAACACGCGACCCGGCGTGGCGCAGCCGCCGATCGAACCGGGAGCGCGGTGCTTGGCCTGGTTACCGTGGCTGGCGCCCTGGCCCTTGAAGCCATGGCGCTTCATCACACCGGCGTAGCCCTTGCCCTTGCTGGTGCCGGTCACGTCGACCACCGCACCGGTCTCGAACACCTCGGCCGTGATCTCCTGGCCGACCTCGTACGAGTCCGCGTCGGTGGTGCGCAGCTCGGCAACGTAGCGCCGGGGCGTCACGCCCGCCTTCTCGAAGTGACCGGTCTTCGGCTTGCTGACCCGGCGCGGGTCGATCGCGCCGAAAGCCAGCTGCACGGCCGAGTAGCCGTCCTTCTCCTGGTTGCGCACCTGGGTCACCACGTTCGGCCCGGCCTGCACGACGGTCACCGGAATGATCCGGTTGTTCTCGTCGAAGACCTGCGTCATGCCGAGCTTGGTGCCCAGAATGCCCTTCACTTGCCTGTCAGACATAATCCGTCTCTTATCTCCGCCGCTGCGCGTGCCCGATGGTCGGACCCTGCAAGCAGGTCCTCCGACGCTTACTGGATGTTCACGTCGACACTCGCCGGCAGGTCGATGCGCATGAGCGCGTCGACCGTCTTCGGCGTCGGGTCGAGGATGTCGATCAGCCGCTTGTGCGTGCGCATCTCGAAGTGCTCGCGCGAGTCCTTGTACTTGTGCGGCGAGCGGATGACGCAGTAAACGTTCTTTTCGGTGGGCAGCGGCACCGGCCCAACCACGGAAGCGCCGGTGCGCGTGACCGTCTCGACGATCTTGCGTGCGCTGGCGTCGATCGCCTCGTGGTCGTAGGCCTTGAGCCGGATGCGGATCTTCTGTCCCGCCATGGTGGCAGCTCGTTCCTTCGTCTCGTGCCGCTATCTCAAACCAACGCTCGGCGCCGGTTCTCGCACGTCAACGACCTGGTCTCCGGTCCACGCGGTCGGGCGTGTCGCGCCCACTGCGCAGACCGATCCCTCAGGATCGTTGTTCGTGCCTAGGTCTTTACCTCGTGAAGCACCGGCCAAGCCGGATGCTCCTGACTCGCGGAAGCCGCAAGCCCAGGACACTCACGGCAGGGCGGCCGATTCATATTGGGTTTGATTCCTCAGAATCGGCCGCCCCGCGTCGAGCAACCTTAATAGGATGCCATATCGAAATCAGGCATCCGCACCCGGGGGTGCGTTACTTGATGATCTTGGTGACCTGGCCGGCGCCGACGGTACGGCCACCCTCGCGGATGGCGAACCGCAGACCCTCGTCCATGGCGATCGGCTGGATCAGCTTCACCGAGATGTTGGTGTTGTCGCCCGGCATGACCATCTCGGTGCCCTCCTCGAGGGTCACCACGCCGGTCACGTCCGTGGTACGGAAGTAGAACTGCGGGCGGTAGTTGTTGAAGAACGGCGTGTGACGGCCACCCTCGTCCTTGGAGAGGATGTAGACCGAACCCTCGAACTCCGTGTGCGGAGTCGTGGTGCCGGGCTTCACGACGACCTGGCCGCGCTCGACGTCCTCGCGCTTGATACCACGGAGCAGCAGGGCGGCGTTGTCACCGGCCTGGCCGTAGTCGAGCATCTTGTTGAACATCTCGATGCTCGTCACGGTGGTCTTGCGAGCCTCGGGGCGGATGCCGACGATCTCGACCTCTTCGTTCAGCTTGATCTCGCCGCGCTCGATACGGCCGGTGACGACCGTACCGCGACCGGTGATCGTGAAGACGTCCTCGACCGGCATGAGGAACGGCTTGTCGACCTCACGCTCCGGCTCCGGAACGTTGTCGTCCACGGCCTCCATCAGGTCGAGCACGCTCTGCGCCCACTGCTCGTCGCCCTCGAGGGCCTTGAGGCCGGAGACGCGGACCACCGGAGCGTCGTCGCCGGGGAACTCCTGCGAGCTGAGCAGCTCACGGACCTCCATCTCGACGAGCTCGAGGATCTCCTCGTCGTCGACCATGTCGGCCTTGTTCAGGGCCACCACGATGTAGGGCACACCGACCTGACGCGCGAGCAGCACGTGCTCACGGGTCTGCGGCATCGGGCCGTCGGTCGCCGCGACCACGAGGATCGCGCCGTCCATCTGGGCCGCACCGGTGATCATGTTCTTGATGTAGTCGGCGTGACCCGGGGCGTCGACGTGCGCGTAGTGACGCTTGTCGGTCTGGTACTCGACGTGCGAGATGTTGATCGTGATACCGCGCTGCTTCTCCTCAGGCGCGTTGTCGATCTGGTCGAACGCACGCGACTGGTTCAGCTCCGGGAACTTGTCGTGCAGAACCTTGGTGATCGCCGCGGTCAGGGTGGTCTTCCCGTGGTCGACGTGACCGATGGTTCCGATGTTGACGTGCGGCTTGCTCCGCTCGAACTTCGCCTTCGCCACTGGAATGTCCTCCTGGACTTACTTACTCGCTGGCCAGCGTGGCTGCCGGCCTGCGACTCGATCTGGTCGGTTGTGCGGACCTTAGGGGGAGGCCCCTTTCGCGCCCGCGTTGGGTGCTGGTGGAGAGTTACTCCCCCGTCGCCACTGGGTCTGATGGAAGGCTCCGGGCTCGCTCCGCTCCTCGCTCGCCGGGGCTCGCTACGATGCTCACTCCCCCGTCGCCTTCGCGATGATCTCCTTCGCCACGTTCGCCGGAACCTCGGCGTAGGAGTCGAACTGCATGGAGTAGTTCGCACGACCCTGGGTGCGCGACCGCAGGTCGCCCACGTAGCCGAACATCTCCGACAGCGGCACGAGCGCCTTCACGACGCGCGTGCCAGACCGCTCCTCCATGGCCTGAATCTGGCCACGGCGGGAGTTCAGGTCACCGATGACGTCACCCATGTAGTCCTCAGGGGTGGTGACCTCGACGGCCATCATCGGCTCGAGCAGTACCGGGTTCGCCTTCCTCGCGGCTTCCTTCATCGCCATCGAACCGGCGATCTTGAAGGCCATTTCCGAGGAGTCGACCTCGTGGTACGCACCGTCCAACAGGGTGAACTTCAACCCGACGAGCGGGTAGCCGGCCAGCACGCCGTACTGCATCGCGTCCTGGGCGCCCGCGTCGACCGACGGGATGTACTCCCTCGGCACGCGGCCACCGGTCACCTTGTTGTCGAACTCGTAGAGCGCGCCGTCCGTGGTCTGCAGCGGCTCGAGCTTGACGATCACCTTCGCGAACTGACCGGAGCCACCGGTCTGCTTCTTGTGGGTGAACTCGAGCTTCTCGACCGTGTTGCGGACGGTCTCGCGGTAGGCGACCTGCGGCTTACCGATGTTCGCCTCGACCTTGTAGTCCGACTTCATCCGGTTGACGAGCACCTCGAGGTGCAGTTCGCCCATACCCTCGATGATCGTCTGACCGGTCTCCTCGTCCTGGCTGACCCGGAAGGTCGGGTCCTCCTCGGCGAGCTTCTGGATCGCCGTGGAGAGCTTCTCCTGGTCGGCCTTGGTCTTCGGCTCGATGGCGACCTTGATGACCGGCTCGGGGAAGGTCATCGACTCCAGCACGATCGGGTTCTGCGGATCGCACAGGGTCTCACCGGTCGTGGTGTCCTTCAGGCCGATCACGGCGTAGATGTGACCGACCTGGGCCTCGTCGACCGGGTTCTCCTTGTTGGAGTGCATCTGGAAGATCTTGCCGATGCGCTCCTTGCGCTCCTTGGTCGAGTTCATGACCTGAGCGCCGGAGGCGACCTTGCCCGAGTAGACCCGGATGTAGGTCAGCTTGCCGAAGAACGGGTGCGCGGCGATCTTGAACGCCAGCGCCGAGAACGGCTCGTCGACCGAAGCCTTGCGCGAGGCCGGGGTCTCGCCGTCGGTCAGGGTGCCCTCGACCGCGGGGACGTCCAGCGGCGAAGGCAGGTAGTCGATGACGGCGTCGAGCATGGGCTGCACGCCCTTGTTCTTGAACGCCGAACCGGCCAGCACCGGGAAGGCGGAGCGCTCGATCACCATCTTGCGGATGGCGGCCTTGATCTCGGCCTCGGACAGCTCCTCGCCGCCGAAGAACTTCTCCATCAGGGAGTCGTCGGTCTCCGCGACGGCCTCGACGAGCTTCTCGCGGTACTCGGCGGCCTTGTCGGCGAGCTCGGCCGGGATGTCCTCGACCTCGTAGTCCTCGCCCTTCTTGACATCGCCGCGCCAGGTCAGCGCCTTCATGCGGACCAGGTCGATGACGCCCTGGAAGTCGCTCTCGGCGCCGATCGGCAGCTGGATGACCAGCGGGCGCGCACCGAGGCGCTCCTCGATGGTGCGCACGGTGAAGTAGAAGTCCGCGCCCAGCTTGTCCATCTTGTTGACGAAGCAGATCCGGGGGACGTCGTACTTGTCGGCCTGGCGCCACACCTGCTCGGACTGGGGCTCGACGCCCTCCTTGCCGTCGAAGACGGCGACCGCGCCGTCGAGCACCCGCAGGTTGCGCTCCACCTCGACGGTGAAGTCGACGTGCCCCGGGGTGTCGATCAGGTTGATCTGGTGGTCGGCCCAGAAGGTGGTGGTGGCAGCCGAGGTGATGGTGATACCCCGCTTCTGCTCCTCCTCCATCCAGTCCATCGTCGCGGCGCCGTCGTGCACCTCGCCGATCTTGTAGTTGATCCCGGTGTAGAACAGGATCCGCTCGGTGGTGGTGGTCTTACCGGCGTCGATGTGGGCCATGATGCCGATGTTGCGGACCTTGTTCAGGTCTGTCAGCACGTCACGTGCCACTTCAGTGTTCCCCTGTCTCAAGCGTGGGGCCCGGCATTGGCTCGATCAGTCGGACCGGGCGGCGGTGTTCGTTGCTCACCAGCGGTAGTGGGCGAAAGCCTTGTTGGACTCGGCCATCTTGTGGGTGTCCTCGCGGCGCTTCACGCTGGCCCCGAGGCCGTTGCTCGCGTCGAGCAACTCGTTCTGCAGGCGCTCGATCATGGTCTTCTCGCGGCGGGCCCGCGCGAAGGTGACGATCCAGCGCAGCGCAAGGGTGGTCGACCGGCCGGGCTTGACCTCGATCGGCACCTGGTAGGTGGCACCACCGACCCGGCGGCTCTTCACCTCGAGGGTGGGCTTCACGTTGTCCAGCGCGCGCTTCAGCGTGACGACCGGATCCGTGCCGGTCTTCTCGCGAGCGCCTTCCAGTGCGCCGTAGACGATGCGCTCGGCCAGCGAACGCTTGCCGTCCGTCAGCACCTTGTTCACCAGCTGCGTGACGAGCGGCGAGGCGTAGACCGGGTCAGCGATCAGCGGCCGCTTCGGGGCCGGACCCTTGCGGGGCATTAGCTCTTCTCCTTCTTCGCGCCGTACCGGCTGCGCGCCTGCTTGCGGTTCTTCACGCCCTGCGTGTCGAGCGAACCGCGGATGATCTTGTAGCGAACACCCGGCAGGTCCTTCACACGGCCGCCACGCACGAGCACCATCGAGTGCTCCTGCAGGTTGTGGCCTTCACCGGGAATGTAGGCGGTGACCTCGATGCCGCTGGTCAGCTTCACACGCGCGACCTTGCGCAGCGCCGAGTTCGGCTTCTTGGGCGTGGTGGTGTACACGCGGGTGCACACGCCGCGCCGCTGCGGGCTCCCCTTGAGCGCCGCGGTCTTCTGCTTGGCAGCCTTGTCCTGGCGGCCCTTGCGGACCAGCTGCTGGATCGTGGGCAATGGACCAGCTTTCTGTCGCGTCCTGTAGCTCTACGTTGTCTCCCCGGTCCCCGAGGTCGGGCGTGTCGGCCCGCGTCAGGATCTCTCGATCCGCTAACTTCCCATCGGGATTGCCGTGGATCTCCGTCTGGCCCTGGTCGCGAACCGGGCACGAGGCACCGGCTCATGAGCCGACAGGCACACGGAGTGGCCCGACAGCCTGCCGGGCACGGTCGTCAAAGATACCCGCCTGTGTTCATGGCGACCACATCGGGGGTCGGTTTCGACCGACGACGCGGCACGGACGGGTGGCTTACGTCCACCAGTTTACCGGATACGCACCCGGAAACGAGGTCCGATGGTCCATGATGGGGCCGCATCGCGCTGGTCAGTGCCAGCAACCATAGTCCGGGAGGCCCCTCGTGTCAGCGGAGTTCGAGCAACTCGTCGCGGAGTTCGAAAAATTCCAGTCGAAGATCAAGAATGTCGACGACCAGCTCGCCAACCTCGGCCAGATGCAGAGTGAGATCTCCGAGCTCCAGGGAGTCGCCACCTCGGCCGACCGCTCCGTCACCGTCGTGGCCGGCCCCGGCGGGGCCATCAAGGACATCCAGCTCACTGACAAGGCGATGGCCCAGCCCCCACAGGCCCTCTCGGCCACGCTGCTCTCGACCGTGCAGCAGGCGGTCGCCGAGTCGGCCCGCAAGCAGGCCGCGATCGTCGAGGAGCACATGGGCGGCGGACTGAACCTCACCGACCAGGTGCTGGACTCGCAGGCGCGGTTGTTCGGCAAGGACCCGGAGGAGCTGCGAGCCGCCATGGCGGAGGAGCGCCCCCGCCACCGGTCGGCCGAGGAGGAGCGCCACGACGACTACTCGCAGCGGAGCGTGCTGAGCTCCGGCGACGACCGGGGCAGGCAGACTCCCCCACCGCCCAGCTCTGGCGGCTCCTCCGCTGGCGACACGTTCCTCAAGAACCTGTTCGACGACCAGCGATGAGCGGCGGCTACCACGTCGACGTCCCGGCGTTGCACGAGTACAAGGACAACCTGGGCAGCTACCAGGAGCAGGCGGGCAGGTTCACCGAGCTGGTCGCCAGTGCCGACGTCGGCGACGAGTCCTGGGGGATCATCGGGCTCTTCACCAAGAGCCAGTACACGGAGACGCTCGGTCAGCTCCAGGAGCACCTGAGGAGCATGCAGGACGGGCTGAAGTCCGCTTCGGACAAGATCACCAGCGCCGCCGAGCGGTACCAGGCCATGGACGACGAGGTGGCGCGGCTCATGAACGAGATCCTGAACCGGATCGAGGCCGCCAAGGAGTCACGTCATGGCTGAGGTGAAGGACGCCACCGAGGGCGTCGACGTCCAGGTCTCCGACGACTCCGGCTTCATCAACACCGGCAACATCGTCGGTGCGCTGCCCGGACCGATCAGCGGCGGCGTCGGCCTGGTCAGCAGTTTCGTCGAGGGGCCAGGCAAGGACCCCGACGTCGGCGACGTCGCCCACCACGCCGCGTCACTGCTCACCGACAGTGTCGGGTTCGTGCAGTCGCTCGCGAGCACGGCGATGGAAATCGCCTCCGATCCGCTCGGCTGGCTGATCGGGCAGGGCCTCGACTTCCTCATCAGCGTGATCCAGCCCCTGCAGGACGCCCTGCACTTCGTGAGCGGGGACGGTCCGGCGCTGGAGGAGGCCGCCGGCAACTTCGGCAGTATCGGCGAGGGCTTCCAGGCGATGAGCGAGGACTTCGTCCGCGTAGCCGACGAGGCGCTCGCCGGGTGGAGCGGCGAGGCGTCGGAGGCCGCGAAGGCCGCGCTGGCCGACTTCGCCGACGGGGTCAGCGGCGTCGCCGCCAAGTCCGGCAACGTCGCTGAGATCCTGCAGGCCTCCAGCATGCTGATGACCGTCGTGGAGGAGGTCATCAAGGCGATCATCACCGAGTTCGTCAAGTGGCTGATCATGATCTGGGTTCCGGCGCTCGCCGCCGCGATCCCCACCGCGGGCGCGTCGACGGCCGCCGCGGGCACGGCCACCACCGCTCAGGCGACCACCACGGTCACCAGCACCACGCAGAAGGTCAACAAGCTGACCCAGCTGCTCAACAAGATCAAGGCCTGGTTCGCCAAGCTCAAGTCCACGTTCACCAAGACGTTCACGAAGGGCGGCATCATGGACGCCGCCCGCGACGGCGTCGCGGACGCGGCACGGGACGCCGGGATCGACGCGAGTCAGAGCATGGGCCGCAAGCTCGCCAACGCCGGTCTCGCGAGCCTCGACAAGGGCGCCGAGGCCGCGATCAAGCAGGTGACCGGCATCGACCCCGGCAAGACCGACGACCCGGGCGGGCTCGCCCAGGGCTTCGTCAAGCACCAGCTCGACCAGTCCGAGAAGGAAGGCAAGCGCGCCGACTACGACGCCATCGGCACCGAGCAGTCCGACAGGGAAACCTCGAGCGACCTCGATGTCTGAGATGCCTGAGAGGAACCGGCTTGGGTAGCAGCGAGATCGTCGGCGGCGCCATCGGTGCCGTCATCCTCCTGGCGGTGATCGCCGTGGGGCTGCACCGCGTGTTCGTGGCCGGGCCGCGCAGGCGGGCGACCGAAACCGACCGCGTGGCAGGCATGACAGGGCTCGTGCAGCGTCTCAACGCGACAGTCCACACGGCACAGAGCGGGACGCGGCCCTCCTTCGGCGTCCTGCCCGAACCCCGCTACAACCACGCCAGCGACGCGCTCCGCCCGATCGAGCAGTTCGACCAGGCGGTCGAGTTCGCCCACCGCAACCACCAGGTGCTGGGCGTCGACTACACGTACAACGTCAGGGCCATCGAGGCAGGCCGGAGCGTGGTCCGGTGGCTGCAGAACAACATCGTCCAGGTGCGCACCCCGCCGACCCCGCGCCTGCGGATCTCGGCGCGCAAGCCGGCGGGGCTCACCTACCGAGGTGACGAACTGACCGTGTTCCAGCTCGGCAACGCGCGCTTCGACGACGTCTTCGAGGTGGCGGCCGCGGACGAGCGTTTCGCCAGGACGGTGCTCACCGGGCCGGTGCTCGACCTCCTGCTGTACGGAAGCCGGTACCGGGACAAGTTCCTCGAGTTCGACGAAGGCGTGGTGCGCTCCGAGTTCGCTGGGCGGCTGGACGCGGACGTGCTGCTCGCCAACGCCGACCTGCTCATCGACTTCGTCGAACGCCTCCCCGCGCAGGCGTGGCAGTTCCGCTAGGCGGCGAGGCCTCCGGTGGCGAGGGCAGCCCTCCAACCGCAGTGAAGGCCACCTTCACTGCGTTCAACGCAGTCAAGGTGGCCTTCACTGCGGTTGGGGCGAGGGCGGAGGTCGCCCCTCCCCCGCTCCCAGCAGTAGGCACGGAAAACGAAGAGCCCCCGCAGCACCTGGCTGCGGGGGCTCCGTCGTTCGTGCCTTCTAGCGGAAGTCGCGACCGAAGTCGTAGTCGTCCAGCGGCACGGCGGCACCGGTGCCCGTACCGAACACGTCCGGGGTGTAGTAGCCGTCGTCGTAGGACGGGATCGCGTACGCCGCGACCCGCGCCTCCTCGGTCGGCTGCACCTGGATGTTGCGGTACCGGTTGATGCCCGTACCGGCCGGGATCAACTTACCGATGATCACGTTCTCCTTGAGGCCCACGAGCTTGTCGCTGCGGCCGTTGATCGCCGCGTCGGTCAGGACACGCGTGGTCTCCTGGAACGACGCCGCCGACAGCCACGAGTCCGTGGTCAGCGAGGCCTTCGTGATACCCATCAGCACCGGGCGACCCGAGGCAGGCTCGCCGCCCTCGGCCACCGCCTGCCGGTTGACCTGCTCGAAGCGCGTGCGCTCGGGCAGCTCGCCGGGCAGGAACTCGGTGGCGCCGGAATCGATGATCGTCACGCGGCGCAGCATCTGCCGCACGATGACCTCGATGTGCTTGTCGTGGATCGACACACCCTGCGCCCGGTACACCTTCTGGACCTCGTCCACCAGGTGCATCTGAGCCTCGCGCGGACCCATCACACGCAGCACCTCGTGCGGGTCCGGCGTGCCCTCGAGCAGCAGCTGACCGACGTTGACGTGGTCGCCGTCCGCCAGCGGGCCGTTCGGGCCGACCGCGAGCCGCTGCCGCTTCGACAGCTTGTCGAAGACGATCTCCTCGCTGCCGTCGTCCGGGATCAGCGTGATCTTCCAGAACCGCTCGCTCTCCTCGATGCGCACACGGCCATCGACGTCGGCGATCGGCGCCTTGCCCTTCGGGACCCGGGCCTCGAACAGCTCGGTCACACGCGGCAGACCCGTGGTGATGTCGTCACCGGCGACACCACCCTGGTGGAAGGTACGCATGGTCAGCTGCGTGCCGGGCTCACCGATCGACTGGGCGGCGACGATACCCACGGCCTCACCGACGTCGACCAGCTTGCCGGTCGCCATCGAGCGGCCGTAGCAGGTCGCACACACACCCTGAGCCGACTCGCAGGTGAGCACGCTGCGCACCTTGACCTTGGTGATGCCGCTCGAGATCAGCGTCTCGATGGCCGGGTCACCGAGGTCGTCACCGGCGTTGAGCACCACGTTGCCCTGAGCGTCGACCGCGTCGACCGCGAGGCAGCGCGCGTAGGCGCTGGTCTCGACGTGCTGGGTGCGCACGACCCTGCCGTCGCCGAGGTCCTCACCGATGACCATGTTGATGCCGCGACCGGTGCCACAGTTGATCTCGCGGACGATGACGTCCTGCGACACGTCCACCAGACGACGGGTCAGGTAACCCGAGTCGGCGGTCCGCAGCGCGGTGTCGGCAAGACCCTTCCGGGCACCGTGGGTGGCGATGAAGTACTCCGCCACCGAGAGACCCTCACGGAAGTTGGACTTGATCGGACGCGGGATGTACTCACCCTTCGGGTTCGACACCAGACCACGCATACCGGCCAGCGACCGGACCTGGGTCATGTTGCCCGCCGCGCCGGACTTCACGATCATCGCGATCGGGTTGTCCTCGGGGAAGTGCTCCTCCATGACCTTGGCGACGTCCTCCGTCGCCTGGCCCCACACCTTGACGAGCTCGTTGTTGCGCTCGGCGTGCGAGAGCTGGCCACGCTGGTAGCGCTTCTCCACCTGCGACGCCCTGGCCTCGTACTGGTCCAGGATCTCCTTCTTCTCCGGCGGCACGAGCACGTCGGAGATGGCGACCGTGACACCGGAGCGCGTGGCCCAGTGGAAGCCGGCGTCCTTGAGCCGGTCCAGGGTCTGCGCGACCTGCGTCATCGAGTACCGCTCGGCGAGGTCGTTCACGATGACCGCCTGCCGCTTCTTCGGCAGGGGCTCGTTGACGAACGGGTAGTCGGCGGGCAGCAGCTCGTTGAACAGCACCCGGCCCAGCGTCGTCTCGGCCAGCCAGGTCTGGCCCGGCTCCCAGCCGTTCTCGCGGAGCTTGGCCTCCTCGGCCTTCGGCGGCTGGCGGTCCTTGACGCGGATCTTAACCGGCGCGTGCAGACCGACCTGCTTCATGTCGAACGCCATGATGGCCTCGGCCACCGAGGAGAACGCCTGACCGGCGCCCTTGGCCTTCTCGTCCAGCCTGGTCAGGTGGAACAGACCGGTGACCATGTCCAGACGCGGCATGGCGAGCGGACGACCCGAAGCCGGCGACAGGATGTTGTTCGCCGACAGCATCAGGATGCGGGCCTCGGCCTGCGCCTCCGCCGACAGCGGGAGGTGCACGGCCATCTGGTCACCGTCGAAGTCCGCGTTGAACGCCTCGCAGACCAGCGGGTGCAGCTGGATGGCCTTGCCTTCCACCAGCTGCGGCTCGAAGGCCTGGATGCCGAGGCGGTGCAGCGTCGGAGCACGGTTGAGCAGCACCGGGTGGCCGTTGATGACCTCTTCCAGCACGTCCCAGACCTGCGGGCGAGCCCGCTCCACCATGCGCTTGGCGGACTTGATGTTCTGCGCGTGGTTGAGGTCGACCAGCCGCTTCATGACGAACGGCTTGAACAGCTCCAGCGCCATGTCCTTCGGCAGACCGCACTGGTGCAGCTTCAGCTGCGGACCGACGATGATGACCGAACGGCCGGAGTAGTCGACACGCTTGCCGAGCAGGTTCTGGCGGAACCGGCCCTGCTTGCCCTTGAGCAGGTCGGACAGGGACTTCAGCGGACGGTTGCCGGGGCCGGTCACCGGGCGCCCGCGGCGGCCGTTGTCGAACAGCGCGTCGACGGCCTCCTGCAGCATCCGCTTCTCGTTGTTGACGATGATCTCGGGCGCGCCGAGGTCGATCAGTCGCTTGAGGCGGTTGTTGCGGTTGATCACGCGGCGGTACAGGTCGTTGAGGTCCGACGTGGCGAAGCGGCCACCGTCGAGCTGCACCATCGGCCGCAGCTCCGGCGGGATCACCGGGACGGCGTCGAGCACCATGCCGCGCGGGTCGTTGCCGGTGGCCTGGAAGGCCGCGACGACCTTGAGCCGCTTGAGGGCACGGAGCTTCTTCTGCCCCTTGCCGCTGCGGATGGTCTCGCGCAGCGACTCGGCCTCGGCGTCCACGTCGAACTCGGTGGCCAGCTTCTGGATGGCCTCAGCGCCCATGCCGCCGGTGAAGTACTCGCCGTAGCGGTCGACCAGCTCGCGGTAGAGCAGCTCGTCGACGATCAGCTGCCGCGGCTCGAGCTTGGTGAACGTGGACCAGACCTCCTCGAGGCGGTCCAGCTCACGCTGGGCCCGGTCGCGGAGCTGGCGCATCTCACGCTCGCCGCCCTCCTTGACCTTGCGGCGCACGTCGGCCTTGGCGCCCTCGGCCTCGAGCTCGGCGAGGTCGGCCTCGAGCTTCTGCGCCCGCGCCTCGATGTCGGCGTCGCGCTTCGCCTCGATGTTCTTGCGCTCGACGCTGATCTCGTTCTCCAGCGTCGGCTGGTCGTTGTGCCGCAGCTCGGTGTTGACGCCGGTGATGACGTAGGCCGCGAAGTAGATGATCTTCTCGAGGTCCTTCGGCGCCAGGTCGAGCAGGTAGCCCAGGCGCGAGGGAACACCCTTGAAGTACCAGATGTGCGTGACCGGGGCGGCCAGCTCGATGTGGCCCATCCGCTCACGGCGCACCTTGGCACGGGTCACCTCGACACCACAGCGCTCGCAGATGATGCCCTTGAAGCGAACTCGCTTGTACTTGCCGCAGTAGCATTCCCAGTCGCGGGTCGGACCGAAGATCTTCTCGCAGAAGAGCCCGTCCTTCTCCGGCTTCAGGGTGCGGTAGTTGATGGTCTCCGGCTTCTTGACCTCACCGAAGGACCACTGACGGATGTCGTCGGCGGTGGCCAGCCCGATCCGGAGCTCATCGAAGAAGTTGACGTCCAGCAAGATGCTGCATCCCCTTGGGGTTGATTCGACTGGAGGGGTCGGCTACCTGGTGGCGGGCGTGCGGGAGACTCGCCCGCCACCAGGTGGCTGGGTCATTGCACGACGTCGTCCACCGAGGGCGACTCGTTGCGGGACAGGTTGATGCCGAGGTTCGCAGCCGCACGCTCGAGGTCCTCGTCGTCGGAGTCGCGCATCTCGATGGCGGCCCCGTCGCTGGAGAGCACCTCGACGTTGAGGCAGAGCGACTGCAGCTCCTTCAAGAGGACCTTGAAGGACTCCGGGATACCCGGCGACGGCATGTTCTCGCCCTTGACGATGGCCTCGTAGACCTTCACGCGGCCGAGCACGTCGTCGGACTTGATGGTCAGCAGCTCCTGCAGCGTGTACGCCGCGCCGTAGGCCTGCATCGCCCAGCACTCCATCTCACCGAAGCGCTGGCCACCGAACTGCGCCTTACCACCCAGCGGCTGCTGCGTGATCATGGAGTACGGACCCGTCGAACGGGCGTGGATCTTGTCGTCCACCATGTGGTGCAGCTTCAGGATGTACATGTAGCCGACCGACACCGGGTACGGGAACGGCTCGCCGGAGCGGCCGTCCAGCAGGGTCGCCTTGCCCTCCGGGCCGACCATGCGGTCGCCGTCGCGGTTCGGCTTGGTGCAGGAGAGCAGCCCCATGAGCTCCTCCTCCTTGGCGCCGTCGAACACCGGGGTGGCGGTGTTCGTGCCGGGCTCGACGTCCCGCAGCTCGTCGGAGAGGTTCTTCGCCCACTCCGGAGCCCCATCGACCTTCCAACCCTGCGAGGCCAGCCAGCCGAGGTGCAGCTCGAGGATCTGCCCGATGTTCATCCGGCGCGGCACACCGTGGGTGTTCAGCACGACGTCGACCGGGGTGCCGTCCTCGAGGAACGGCATGTCCTCGACCGGGAGGATCTTGCCGATGACGCCCTTGTTGCCGTGCCGGCCCGCGAGCTTGTCGCCGTCCTGCACCTTGCTCTTCTTCGCCACGTAGACGCGGACGAGCTCGTTGACGCCCGGGGGCAGCTCGTCGTCGTCCTCGCGGGAGAACACGCGGATGCCGATGACCTTGCCGGTCTCGCCGTGCGGCACCTTCAGCGAGGTGTCGCGGACCTCGCGCGCCTTCTCGCCGAAGATCGCGCGGAGCAGGCGCTCCTCCGGGGTCAGCTCGGTCTCGCCCTTCGGCGTGACCTTGCCGACCAGGATGTCGCCGTCGCGGACCTCGGCACCGATGCGGATGATGCCGCGCTCGTCGAGGTCGGCGAGCACGTCCTCGGAGACGTTCGGGATGTCCCGCGTGATCTCCTCGGCACCCAGCTTGGTGTCGCGCGCGTCGATCTCGTGCTCCTCGATGTGAATCGAGGTGAGCACGTCGTCCTGGACGAGCCGCTGCGAGATGACGATGGCGTCCTCGTAGTTGTGGCCCTCCCACGGCATGACCGCCACGAGCAGGTTCTTGCCGAGCGCCATCTCACCCTTGTCGGTGGACGGTCCGTCGGCGATGACCTGGCCCTTCTCGACCCGGTCACCCTCGTCGACCACCGGGCGGTGGTTGAAGCACGTGCCCGCGTTGGTGCGACGGAACTTGTACAGTCCGTAGCTCTTCCGCGTGCCGTCGTCGTGCATGATCGTGACCATGTCGGCCGAGAGCTCCTCGACCACGCCGGCCTGCTCGGCCACGAGCACGTCACCGGCGTCGACGGCGGCGGTCAGCTCGACACCCGTGCCCACCAGCGGCGACTCGTTGCGCAGCAGCGGCACAGCCTGACGCTGCATGTTCGCGCCCATCAGCGCGCGGTTGGCGTCGTCGTGCTCGAGGAACGGGATCATGCCGGTGGCCACCGACACCATCTGCCGCGGCGAGACGTCCATGTAGTCGATCTCGAGCGGGTCGATCAGCTCGACCTCGCCGCCCTTGCGGCGACCCAGCACCGACTCCTCGACGAAGTGGCCGTCCTCGGTCAGCGGCGCGTTGGCCTGCGCCTTGACGAAGCGGTCCTCCTCGTCGGCGGTCAGGTAGTCGACCTGGTCGGTGACCCGGCCCTCGACGACCTTCCGGTACGGCGTCTCGATGAAGCCAAACGGGTTCACCCGCGCGTAGGAGCACAGCGAGCCGATCAGACCGATGTTCGGGCCTTCAGGCGTCTCGATCGGGCACATCCGGCCGTAGTGGCTGGGGTGCACGTCGCGGACGTCCATGCCGGCGCGCTCACGGGACAGACCACCGGGGCCCAGCGCCGAGAGGCGGCGCTTGTGGGTCAGGCCCGACAGCGGGTTGTTCTGGTCCATGAACTGCGACAGCTGGGAGGTTCCGAAGAACTCCTTGATCGCCGCGACGACCGGGCGGATGTTGATCAGGGTCTGCGGCGTGATCGCCTCGACGTCCTGGGTGGTCATCCGCTCGCGGACCACGCGCTCCATGCGGGAGAGACCGACCCGGATCTGGTTCTGGATCAGCTCGCCGACGGTGCGAAGGCGACGGTTGCCGAAGTGGTCGATGTCGTCGGTCTCGACGGGGACCTCGGTCTCACCGGGCTTCATCGTCTCCTCGCCCGCGTGCAGGCGGACGAGGTACTCGATGGTGGTGACGATGTCCTCTTCGGTGAGCGTGCCGCTGTCGTACGGCAGGTCGAGGCCGAGCTTCTTGTTGATCTTGTACCGGCCGACCTTGGCGAGGTCGTAGCGCTTGTCCTTGAAGAACAGGTTCTCCAGGAGCGTCTGCGCGCTCTCCTTCGTCGGCGGCTCGCCCGGACGCAGCTTGCGGTAGATGTCGAGCAGCGCCTCGTCGGTGCCGGCCGTGTGGTCCTTCTCCAGCGTCGCGAGCAGCGTCTCGGAGAAAGAGAACCGCTCCCGGATCGCCTCGGTGGTCCAGCCGAGGGCCTTCAGCAGGACGGTGACCGGCTGGCGGCGCTTGCGGTCGATGCGCACCCCGACCGTGTCGCGCTTGTCGACGTCGAACTCGAGCCACGCACCACGGCTCGGGATGATCTTGACGCTGAAGACGTCCTTGTCGGTCGTCTTGTCGATGGTCTGGTCGAAATACACACCCGGCGAACGGACGAGCTGCGAGACCACGACGCGCTCGGTGCCGTTGATGATGAAGGTGCCCTTGTCGGTCATCACGGGGAAGTCGCCCATGAAGACCGTCTGGCTCTTGATCTCGCCGGTGTTGTTGTTGACGAACTCGGCGGTGACGAACAACGGCGCCGCGTAGGTCATGTCCTTGTCCTTGCACTCCTCGACCGAGGCCTTGACCTCGTCGAAGCGCGGATCGGAGAAGGACAGGGACATCGAACCCGAGAAATCCTCGATCGGGGAGATCTCGTTGAGGACCTCCTCGAGACCACCGACCGGGTGCTCGTCACCCTCGTTGACGGCGCGTTCGAACCACGCCTCCGAGCCGGTGAACCATTCGAAAGACCGAATCTGCACGTCAAGCAGGTTGGGAGTACTCAGCGGTTCACGGATCTTCGCGAAAGAGACCCGCTTCGGTGCTCCTGGAATTCCCGTTGACTCTCGAGTCGAGTTGGTCGCAGCAGTGGCCTGGTTCGCGGGAGAGACTGCCAAGATGCGTCCTTCCGGGGACATAGCGGTTGAGCAGCCGCGTTAGCAACTAGCAACACGTACTGTCAAGGGTGCGGTGTTGCCGACCATCCTAGCTACCGCATATGGGCAGCCTGAAAGTGGGCAGCGCAAAGAAGCAGTCTAGCCCTGAAGACGCTACTTGTCGAGGGGGCACGCCCGACGGGGCCCAGCCTCATTCGCCGTCCTCCTGGCTCGCCTCCCGCAAGGCTCGCCGTTGCCTGTAAGCGTGAACCCCCGTGGACGCTGAGTCAAGCGCCCACGCGCTCTTGCCGTCGGTTGGCGCAGTGGCGCCGGGGCGCACAAGTGCTTGCCACCTCGGCACACGCCGAATCCGCTCAGCGCTCTGTTCAGTTCTCGGCGGGCGGCGGAGGACGAGCCGACCGGAGCGCGGCCTCGCGAGACGTGCACGTCGGCGGGCCCTGTGCCCCTCCGGCCGGCCGGTCATGGCCAGGAGCTTCCGTCAGGGGAGCTCCTCCGGCCCGAACGTGGGGCCTGCCGCCCTCGCGGTCCGCACCACGGCAGCGGCGCGATTCAGTTCTCCGCGGGCGGCTGGTTCTGCTGGCCCGACGGCGGCACCGGAGTGGGCTGGCCCGCGGCGTAGGTGTCCATGTCGGTCACCTTCCACTTGCCGTCGCGCTTCTCCGTCGTGAACCACAGTGCCGCGCCTCCCGAGGAGTTCTGGTTGTCCGACGCCCGCGTGGCGGTCTGGTCGATGTACACCATGACCTTGGCCCGGTCGTCGTCCAGCATCACCACGGCGCTGCGCGTCGCCTTCACGGTGACGACCATCTGCTGCTCGGGAGCCAGCCGCTTGAGCTCGCCCATGAACTGCTCGTACTGCTGCCGTACCTGGTCGTTGACCAGCAGCTCGTCCGCCGCCTGCTCGTTCTTCGGGATGTCGTTGTAGTCGATCGAGAACAGCCGCTCGGCCGCCGAGCTCATCTCCTGCTTGACCTGCGCCGTGCCGGCCACGTCGAGCAGAGCCGTGTTCTCCGTCCGCGCCGAGGCGTCACTGCCCTTGAGCTGAAAAAAGACCGCCAGCCCCGCGAAGAGCAGGCCGACCACGAGCAGCACGCCGACCAGCGCGAACGAGTTCCGGAAACCACGCTTCGGCAGGGGCTCGCCGTCGGGTTCGGCGACCTCGACCTCGACCTCGTCCTCGGAGGCGGGCTTGGCCGTGCCCGAGTCCCGGACTTTGCGGCGCGGGGCGGGTCGTTTCGGGGCCTCGGTCTCGCTCTCCGCCGGTTCCGGCGGCGTCAGCGCCTCGGGTTCCGGTCCCGGCGGCTCGACGGCCTCAGCGGCCTCCTGAGCCTCAGCAGGCTCAAGAGCCTCGGGCTCCTCCGGCTCGGTGCTCTCGGGAGTCTCCGGACGCGGGCGGGGCGAGGGCGCCGCCGGCTTGCGCAGACCGGCGACGCGCGGGCGCCGGGCGGGCGGCGGCGTCGCCCCGGTCGCTCGGGGAAGGCGGCGGGAAGCTGACACGACTGACTCCGATCCGATGCTGCTCGTTGCGCTTACTGCGTCGTCGCCGCGACCGGCACGTCGCCGATCTGCGAGACCTTCCAGACCTGCTCGCCGTTGTCGTCGACGCGCTTGAGCTGGACCTCCAGGCGCAGCGTCTTGGTGCCCTGCTCCTGCCCGCGCGTGACCTTGGTGCTCACGGTGGCGAGCGCGCTCGCCACGCCCTCACGCTCGTTGAGCTCCTCGACGGCGACGTCCTGCACCGTCGACACCACCTTGGTCTTGGCGTCCGAGATCGCCTTTCGATAGGTCTGCTCGGCGCTGCTGATCTGGGTCTTCAGGTCCTCGGTGACCAGCGACTTCTGGCGGTTGAAGTACTCGTCGAGGTTCTCGTGGTCGACCTCGGTGAACGCGGTGACGGCCTGTCCGGCCACACGCACGACGTCCTCGCGCGCCGCCGCGACGTCGGCGTTGTCGTCGGCGGCCGCGACCCACCACATCGCCCCGAACACCGCGGCCACGACGACGGCCGCGATCGCGAACGCCGCGCTGCCGAACAGGAGCCACCTCGGCGGCCCCGAACTCGCCCGCGGCTCCGGTCCGCCCGGCTCCCGCTCGGGAGCCTCGGCGTCGACCCGCGTCTCTTCCGGCTCCTCCGAACTCATAACGCTCCAGGGTAGGTCGGGGGTGTGTGGTCTGGATCAGCCCGGCAGGCCGATCAGCTGCCCAAGGCTCGTGATGCTCAAGCCGGGGCTGCCCGCGACGCCGGGGACGCCGCGCAGGGACGCGAGCTCCTCCTCGTCACGGGTGGAGTTGGCCTGCACCTGCTCCTGGCTCGGCGCGACCGGCACGCCGTTGAACGGCGCGTTCTGCGATCCGCGCACGCTGATCGGGCTGCCCGCAGGCTCGGCGCAGTACGCGTCCTCCTTCGGCGCGCGCTCGCTCATGTCGTTGCCGGGCCGGTACTCCTCGGGCGGCAGGTAGCCCTTCGTGCACGACGGCGGGTTGAACAGGTTCAACGCGAGCCCGAGGTGGGCGGTGCCGTCGCCCGGCGCCACGCTGAACGCGCCCGCGGACACCATCGGGTAGGTCACCATCGCCTGCTCGAGCCCGTCGAGCCTGGTCACGAAGATGTTCGACGTGGTCAGCAGGTTCGCCACCAGCGAGCTGAGCCCGGGGCCCGTTTCCGCGAGCACCTCGCTGACCTGAGTGGACACCTGCGGCGTGATGTCGATCAGCCTGCGGATGTCGCCGTCGGAGTTCTTCAGCGTCTCCGACAGCGAGGCCAGGTCGCTGCTGAAGGAACGCATCGACCCGGACAGGTCGTTCTGCGTGTCGAGCACGATGTTGCCCTGCTCCAGCAGTTGAACGGTCTGCGGGAGGTACTGCTGCGCGACCCTCGTGAAGTCGCGCGTGGTGTCCATCAGCACCTGAAGGTCGTCGCCGGTGCCCCGGAAGGCGTCGTAGGACTCGTCCACCACCGTGCGCAGCGCGTCGGTGGGAACGGACGTGGCGAGGCTGTCCAGGTCGCCGATCACCTTCTCGGTCGGGATCGGCGTCTTGGTGCGTTCGGCCGGGATCACGGCGCCGTCCTCGAGGTACGGACCGTGCTCGGTCACCGGCTGCAGGTCCACGTACTGCTCGCCGACCGCCGAGCGGTTGGCGACCAGCGCATGCAGGTCGCGCGGCACCTGCGGGGCGTCCGGCTCGATCTCGAGGTTCGCCTGCAGGCCGGTCTCGGTGAGGCTGAGCTGGCCGACCTTGCCGATGTTGTAGCCGCGGTAGGTCACCTCGGCACCGGTGAAGATGCCGCCCGACTCGTCGAGCTGGAGCCGGACCGTGTAGCCGCCCTCGCCGAAGACCTTCTCGACGTCGGTGAAGCGCACCAGCGCGTACACGATCGCGAGCACCGAGATGATCGCGAATGCGACGAGCTGGATCTTCGTCCTGCGCACGAGCATCAGCCGGCACCCCCTGACAACACGTCGAAGATCCCCTGGACGCCCGTGTTCCGCGGCTGCTGCGGCTGTCCCGTCGGCGCCTGCTGGGTGGCCTGCGGCTGCGAGCCCGGCAGGGGCAGCGGCGGCGGCGCGTTGTCCGGCGTGCCCTGCTGCCCGCTGGTCAGCTGGCCGAGGATCGGGACGTCCTGCAGCGGGTTCTGCCTGCTGCGGCCCATGTTGGCCAGCACCTCGCCGAGGTTGAGGTCGATCTTCGCGTAGAGGTTGAAGTAGTCACCCTTCGCGCCCTCGACGGCCGCGTCGCTGAACGGGTAGGTCAGCAGGATCTCGAGCGCCTTCGGCAGGTCGGAGCCCGCCTCGCCGAGCTTCTGCAGCGTCGGCAGGAGCGCCCGGAGGTTGGCCACCAGGTCCTCCTGGCTGGCGTTGACGGTGTCCACCGCGACGCCGGAGAGGCCCTCCAGCGCCTGGAGCATCGTCACGAGCTGTCCGCGCTGCTGTTCGAGCACCTGCAGGCCGGGGCCGAGGTCCTCGATCGCGCCCGCGATCTGGTCCTTCTGCGCGTTGAGCGTGCCGGAGAGCCGGTTGAGCCCGTCGAGTGCGCGGGTGATGTCGCCCGACTGCGCGTCGAGGGTGCTCACCAGCCGCTCCGCGTTGTGCAGCAGGGCGCGGACGTCGGGCTCGTTGCCCTCAAGGGTGTTGTTGAGCTCCTTGGTGATGACGTTGAGCTGCTCGACCCCGCCGCCGTTGAGCAGCATCGACAGCGCGCCGAGCACCTCCTCGACCTCGACGTTGCGGTTGGTGCGCGACACCGGGATGAGGTCCCCGTCCGCGAGCTTCGCCTGGGCGGGCGCCTCGGGCGGGGTGGTCAGCTCGACGTACTTCTCGCCGAGCAGGCTCGACTGGCGCAGGTTCGCGATGGCGTTGGCGGGCAGCTGGACGTCTCCGTTGACCACCACGGTCACCTCGGCGGTCCAGCCGTCCTCGGCGAGGCCGATGCTCTCCACCTGGCCCACCGGGACCTCGTTGACGCGAACACCCGACTGCGGCACCAGGTCCAGCACGTCGCGGAACTGCACCTTGACGCGGTACGGGTCGTCGCCGAGGTCCGCGCCGCCCGGGAGCGGCACGTCGTAGATGCCCGTGAAACCGCAGCCGGACACGGCGAGCAGCGCCGAGGCGGACACGGCGACCAGGGTCTTCCGGAATCGCATCACTGCCCACCTCCCGAGCTCAGCAGCTGGTCGGTCAGCGGCACCGGCAGCGGCGGCAGCTTGCCCTGGTTCAGCGCGTTCACCGACTGGGCCAGCGACGGCAGCTGGAGTGTGCCGTCGAGCAGCGGCGCCACCTGCCCGCACAGGTCGCCGAGCGCGTCGAGCGCATCCGGCGTCTGCTTGAGGAAGCCGCAGATCATCGCGATGGGCGGCTGGGTCAGCTCGTTGAGGTTGGCGCGGGCGTCGAGCGTGCCCGACGACGCGTTGTAGGTGTTGGCGAGGTTGCCCAGCGCCAGCGGGGCGATGTCGAGCGTCTCCGCGAGCGCGGCGCGCTGGTCGACGAGCACCCTGGTGACGCTGGCGAGCTTGTCCACGTTGGACTTCACTCGGCCGCGGTTGTCCTCGATGAAGTCCCGCACGGAGTACAGGGTGGTGCTCAGTTGCTGGACCGTGGCGGCCAGGTTGTCCTTTTCGCCCTCCAGGAAGGAGCTGACGTCGGCGAGCTGGGTCTCGAACTGGCGCACCTGGTCGTCGCTGTTCGCGAGCGTCGTCGACAGCTTGGCGAGGTTCTCGACGGTCTTGAACAGGTCACCCGAGTTGCCCGACAACGTGCCAGCGGCCTGGCTGAGCCGGTTGATCGTGTCGTTCAGCGCCTTGCCGTTGCCCTCCATGTTGTCGGAGAGCGTGTTCAGCAGGTCCGACAGCGACCCGTCACGGTTGGCGCCGCCCGGGCCGAGCGACTCCGAAACGCGGCTGAGACTCTCGTTGAGCTCGTCGACCTCCAGCGGCACGGCCGTGCGGTTCATCGGAATGGTGGCGCCCTCCTCCAGCGTGGGCCCGCCGGTGTAGGCGGGGCCGAACTGGACGTAACGGTCGGACACCAGCGACGGCGCGACGATCACGGCCTGCGCGTCGGCGGGGATCGCGACCTCGCGGTCGTAGGTCATCTCGACCTTGACCCGCTCCCCCTGCGGCTCGACCTTGGTGACCTCGCCCATCTCGACGCCGAGCACGCGCACGCTGTTGCCGACGTAGAGGCCGACCGCGCTGGGAAAGTACGCCGTCACGTGCTTCTGGCCGGCGTCCTTCAGGGTCCACCACAGGCCGCCCGCGACCACGAGCCCGAGCACGCACGCGATCGTGATGGCCCGCACGAGGCTCTGACCGAAGCGGGTGTCACTCATCGCGCGTTGCACCCCTCTTCGTTGAGCGGGCCGACCGAGGGCAGCAGCAGGCCGCAGATGTAGTTGTCGAACCAGCGGCCGTTGCCGATCGTGTTGTTGAAGACCCGGATGAACGGCGCGAACCGGCGGATGCCCTCCGACAGCGACTCCTGGTTGCGCTGCAGCATGCTCGTGAGCTGGTCGAGCTGGGTCAGCACGGGATCGAGTTGCCCCTGGTTGTCGTCCACCAGGCCCTGGAGTTCGGTGGCCAGCGCCTGGCTGCCCTGCAGCAGGGCCGAGATGGCCTGTTCGCGCCTGGTCAGCTCGGCCAGCAGCAGGTTGCCGTCCTCGATGAGCTTCGTCAGCTCGGCGTCGCGGTCGGCGAGGGTCTGGCTGACCTGCCGCGTGTTGGCCAGCAGCGTCGAGAGCTGCTGGTCGCGCGAGGCGATCGTGTTGGACAGCTGTGAGAGCCCGTCGAGCGCGCCACGCACGTCGTCAGGGGTGTCGGCGAAGGTCTCCGAGAGCACGTCGAAGCTCTGCGCGAGCTGCTCGGTGTCGATCTCGTCGACGGTCTGGGACAGCCCACGGAAGGCCTCCAGCACGTCGTAGGGCGCGACCGTCCGCTCCCTCGGGATGGTGTCGCCGGGGTCAAGCGCCCGCTCGCCGACCGGGTCGAGGGCCACGTACTTCTGCCCGAGCAACGTCTTAATCTTGATGGCCGCGCTGGTGCGGTCGCCCAGCCACGCGTCCTTGACCTTGAACGACACGCGCACCCGGTCGCCCGCGAGCTCGACGTCGGTCACCTTGCCGACCTTGACCCCCGCGATGCGGACCTCGTCGTCGGACTGCAGGCCGGCCGCCTCGCTGAACTCGGCGGTGTAGGTGGTGCCGCCGCCGATGATCGGCAGGTCGTCGGAGTTCAGCGCCGCGACCGTGCCCAGCACCATGAGCACGATGCCGACGACGGCGATCGGGATCGGGTTGCGTTTCTGGAAGCTCGTCATCAGCCCATGCACCGTTCCCTGCCGACCGGGGCGATCGGCACCTCGACCGGCTTGCTCATCAGGCCGGGGATCTGCACGCTGCCCTCGGTGGAGCACAGGTAGAAGTTGAACCACGAGCCGTAGTCGGCGGTCGCGGTCATCCTGGTGACCTTCTCGGGCAGGAACCGGATGAAGTGCTCCACGAGCGGCTCACTGTCGTTCAGGTTCTTCGCCAGTACGCCCAGTGCCTCGATGTCCTGCTTCAGCGGCTCCCTCGCCTCGTCGAGCAGGCCCGCCGTGGTGGTGGTGAGTTCGCCGAGCGACTCGATCGCGTCGCCGATCGGCTCGCGGTCGCTGGAGAGGCCGGACACGAACTGCTGGAGCCGCACGATGAGGTCGGACAGCTGGGGCGTGCGTTCGTTGACGGTGGCCAGCACGCTGTTGAGGTTGTCGATCACCTGGCCGATGACCTGGTCCTTCTCGGCGATGGTCGTGGTAAGCGACGCCGTGTGCGCCAGCAGGCTCTCCACGGTGCCGCCCTCGCCCTGCAGAACCTGGATGATCTCGAAGGACAGCTTGTTCACGTCCTCGGGAGCCAGCGCGCGGAAGAGCGGCTTGAAACCGTTGAACAGCTCGTTGAGGTCGAGGGCGGGCCTCGTGCGCTCGACCGGGATGTTCCCGCCGGGTTCGAGCTGTCCCGCGGGCTGGCCAGTGCCCTGGTCGAGCGAGACGTAACGCTGGCCGACGAGGTTGCGGAACTTGATCGTGGCGGTGACCCCGGCAGGCAACCTGCGGCCCGAGTCCACCTCGAACTCCACCTCGGCCTGCCTGCGATCGACGATCCGCACATCGCTCACCTGGCCGACGCGTACACCCGCGATCCGCACGTCGTCGCCGGGCAGCAACATCGCGGCGTCGGTGAACCGGGCCGTGTAGGCGTTGGTCTTGGTCAGGTTCACGTTGGCGATGCTGATGCCGAGGATCGCGGTGAACACGACGGTGACCACGATGAAGATCGTCAGCTTGGTGAGCGGAGCTGCCAAACCCCTCATGCCCGGCCCCCCGTCTGAACGCGCGACTGCGAACGTGCCTTCGGCGAGAGCGCGTTCGTGGCACTCAGCTCAGGCGACGGGGCACATCCACCCTTTCTATTCACGCACGTTCACCTCCGCTCCCCGATACAGCGGTCCGACCAGCAGCGCGCCCCAGCCGGGCACGTCGGCGGCGTCCATGCCCACCTGCGGGCCGAGGAGCTGCGACAGCAGCGCGTACTCGGCCGGGGTGTTGGCGGGGTTGCCGCCCGCCGTGGTGCCGCTGCCGTTGTAGCCGCCCGCGTTGGCCGCGTTGTTCGCCGGGTTCAGCCCGTCGTTCTGCGAACGCGCGGGCTCCGGCGGCTCGCTGCCGTCCTTGACGGGGCCGTCCGGCGGGTACTGCGGGAAGGGGTCCGGGTACTCGTCCATGGCGTAGCAGCGCGGACCGCGCTTGTCCGCGTACTCCGGCTCGTCCTGGCCGGGGATGTAGGGCCCGCGGTTGGTGGTGATCTCGATCGTCGCGTGCAGGCCGGGCCTGTCGGTGCCCTTGCCGAACGCCTCGTCGATGCGCGGCAGCAGATCGGCCATCTGCCCGATGAAGCAGGGGTACTCGGGCGAGTACTTCGCGAGCAGCTCGGCGGTGGGTCTCGCCGTCTCGCCGAGGCTGATGATGTTGGCCGAGTTGGCCTCGAGGAACGACCGCAGGTCGGTGGACGCCGTGGTGAGGTTGCCGTAGAGAGTCTGCAGGTTCTGCCGCTGCTCCACCACGGTGCGGCTCGTGGTCCTGAGGTTGTCGAGGGTGCGCACCAGGTCCGGGGCGGCGACCGACAGGTTGTCGGAGAACTCCGCCAGCTCACGCAGGTTCTGCTGCAGCGCAGGCAGGTGCGGGTTCAGCTCGCCGACGTACGCGCCGAGCTCGGAAAGCGTCGCGCCCAGCTCGTCACCCCGGCCCTGCAGTGCCGTGGAGATGGCGGTGAGCGTGCTGGAGAGCTTCTGCGGCTGGACGGCCTGCAGCACCGGCATCAGGTTTTCGAGCGCCTGTTCCAGCTCGATCGCGCTGGACGTGCGGTCCTGCGGGATCACGTCACCATCGCGCAGGGCCTGCGGCGAGGCCTGCTCAGGAATCTCCAGTGACACGAACCGCTCGCCGAACAGCGTCTTCGGCAGGAACCGGGCGGACACGTTGCTCGGCACGAGCGGCGCCTGCCCGGGATCGAGGTGCAGGGTCAGCTTCGACCCGGTCTCGGTCGGCGAGATGTCCGCGACGCTGCCGACGATCAGCCCGCGCACCTTCACGTCGGAGTTCTCGGTGAGCTGGTTGCCGATCGTGTCGGCCTCGAGCGTGACGCTGACGAACTTCGAGAAGCTCTTGTTGTACAACGCGATGCTCAGGTACACGCCGCCCACGAGCACCACGATGAGCAGCAGGCCCAGCAGCCTGCGGCGCAGTGTGACCATCGCCTGGCTCATCCCGCGATCCTCACCGTCGTGTCGGTGCCCCAGATTGCGAAGCCGATGAAGAAGTTGACCACGGCCACCGTCACGATCGACAGCCGCACCGCGCGACCGACGGCGACGCCGACGCCCGCGGGACCACCGGAGGCCCGGTAGCCGTAGTAGCAGTGCGTCAGGATGATCAGCACACTGAAGATCAGCACTTTGAGGAACGAGTAGAAGACGTCCTGCGGTGGCAGGAACATGTCGAAGTAGTGGTCGTAGGTCCCCGCCGACTGGTCGTAGATGTAGATGACCACCAGCCGCGAGGCGAGGTAGGAGCTGAGCAGGCCGATCACGTACAGCGGGATCACCGCGACGAACCCGGCGATGATCCGCGTGGTCACCAGGTACGGCAGGCTCGGCACGCCCATCACCTCGAGCGCGTCGATCTCCTCGGAGATCCGCATCGCGCCGAGCTGAGCGGTGAACCCGGCGCCGACGGTCGCCGACAGCGCGAGCCCGGCCACGAGCGGCGCGATCTCACGGGTGTTGAAGAACGACGTGAGGAAGCCGGTGAACGCCGAGGTGCCGATGGAGTTGAGCGCCGAGAATCCCTGCAGACCCACGAGCACACCGGTGAACAGCGTGAGGCCGACCATGACGCCGACCGTGCCGCCGATGACGGCCAGCGATCCCGAGCCGAAACTGACCTCGGCGAGCAGGCGCAGCACCTCCTTGGTGTAGCGCCGGATCGTTCGCGGTGCCCACGCGAGCGCGCGCAGGTAGAACGACATCTGGTCGCCGAGGACGTCGAGCGTCTCGAGTGGACGGTTCGCGAGCTTCTTCGCGTTCTGGGAGAACGTGGCCATCGTCTAGTCCAACTTCGCAGGAACGACCTGCAGGTAGATCAGCGTGATCACGAAGTTGACCACGAACAACAACAGGAACGTGATGACGACGGACTGGTTGACCGCGTCGCCGACGCCCTTCGGTCCCGGTGGCGGATTCAGCCCCCGGTAGGCGGCCACGACCGCGGCGATGAAGCCGAATATCAGGGCCTTCAGCTCACCGACCCACAGGTCGGGCAGCTGCGCCAGCGCGGAGAAGCTCGCCAGGTAGGCCCCCGGCGTGCCGTCCTGGAGCACGACATTGAAGAAGTAGCCGCCGAGCACACCGATGACGCTGACCATGCCGTTGAGCAGCACCGCGACGAGCATGCACGCGAGCACTCTCGGCACGATGAGCCGCTGCACGGCCGAGACGCCGAGCACCTCCATCGCGTCGATCTCCTCGCGGATCGTGCGCGCGCCGATGTCGGCGCAGATCGCCGAGCCGCCCGCGCCCGCCACGAGCAACGCGGTGACCAGCGGGCTCGCCTGCTGCACCGTGGCGAGCACGCTGCCCGCACCCGTGTAGGACTGCGCGCCGAGCTGCCGGGCCAGCGAGCCGAACTGCAGGGAGATGACAGCGCCGAACGGGATAGCGACCAACGCCGTCGGCAGGATCGTGACGCTGGCGATGAACCAGGACTGCTGGATGAACTCCCGCAACTGGAACGGCCGCTGGAAGATGCCACGTAGGACGTCGAGCCCGAGCGCGAAGAGCTTCCCGGTTTCCCGCAGCATCCCCATGCCGGGAACCCTGGCCGTGGAGGCCCGAGAGCTCATGAACATCCTCGCCGTGCTCGTTCCTCGCGGGCCGAGACCGTCCATGAGGCACGACCGCGCTGTGTCATCTGGAGCGATTCCTCGCTGCGCTCGCCACCGCTCATGGACGTCCCTGCTGCGGGTAGGGAGGTGGAACGCGGTCGGTGTCGGTCACCGGTCTCGGCTCCCGCCAGCCGGATCCGGGCAGGGCGGCGACGTCCTCGGTGGGCAACTGGCCCCGCTGGGAGGTGATGCCGTGGTGGGGCTGGACGCCGTAGTGCCGCTGCTCTTCGGGGCTCAGCGACTCGATGATCCCCTCCTGCGCGGCCGGCGGGAGCGTGTGCAGGATCCGCATCACGCGGTCCTTGCGGCGGCGCGCGCCTCCCCGCTCCGGCACCCCGGGGGTCGGCTGCATCTGCTCGGGGATCCCGGTCACGTCCTCGACGCCGCCCGCGTGGTGGCCGGCCTCGAACATGGCCTTCTCAGCGGCCATCGTGGCGGAGTCCTTCTCCTCGCTCATGCCGATCGGGCCGTCCATCCGACCGTTGAGGAACTGCTTGACGACCGGCTCATCGCTGGTCAGCAGCACCTCGCGCGGCCCGAACATCACCAGCTCCTTGCGGAAGAGCATGCCCAGGTTGTCCGGCACGGTTCGGGCGAGGTTGATGTTGTGCGTGACGATCAGGAACGTCGCGTCGATCTGCGCGTTCACGTCGAGGAACAGCTGGCTGATGTAGGTGGTGCGGACCGGGTCCAGACCGGAGTCCGGCTCGTCGACGAGGATGATCTCGGGGTCCAGCACGAGCGCGCGCGACAGACCTGCCCGCTTGCGCATACCACCGGAGATCTCGCCGGGAAGCTTTTTCTCCGCGCCGGAGAGACCGGTCATCTCCAGCTTCTCCAGCACGATCCGCCGGATCTCGGTCTCCGACTTCTTCGTGTGCTCCCGCAGGGGGAACGCCACGTTGTCGTAGAGGTTCATCGACCCGAACAGCGCGCCGTCCTGGAACAGCACACCGAACAGCTTGCGCACGTCGTAGAGCTTGCGCTCGGAACACGTGACCACGTCGACGCCGTTGATCACGCACTTGCCGCGGTCCGGTTTGAGCAGGCCGATCATGGACTTGAGGAAGACCGACTTACCGGTGCCGGAGGGGCCCAGCATCACCGACACCTCGCCCGGCGGCAGTGTCAGCGTCACGTCACGCCAGATGGTCTGCTTGCCGAAGGACTTCGTCAAGCCCTCGATGACCACCTCGACACCCATCGCACCTCCCGGAGCCCATTCGCGGCAGCACGCCCCGAAGCTTGCGTCACCCACATGCAACGAGCCGGGCGCGCACAGGTTACTCACCAGTTCTGATCAGCGGAACGCGGCCGCGACCGTCAAAGGTGGGAGCAAGGTAACGCACCGAGGTACCGGATGCACGAAAAGGGCGGGCATCCCGTGATCGGATGCCCGCCCTTCGCGGTGCTCTGTGCAGCCAGGTCTACCAGGTCACTTGACGGAGACCTTGGCGCCGGCGGCCTCGAGCTTCTCCTTGGCGGCGTCGGCGGCGTCCTTGTCGACCTTCTCGAGGATCGGCTTCGGGGCGCCCTCGACGAGCTCCTTGGCCTCCTTCAGGCCAAGGCCCGAGACGACCTCGCGGACGACCTTGATGACCTGGATCTTCTTGTCGCCGGCGCCCTCGAGGATGACGTCGAACTCGTCCTTCTCCTCCTCGGCCGGGGCGGCAGCGCCCGCGGCACCCGGGGCGGCGGCCACGACGGCGGCCGGGGCGGCCGCGGTGACGTCGAAGGTCTCCTCGAACTGCTTCACGAACTCCGAGAGCTCCAGGAGCGTCAGCTCCTTGAAAGCGTCGAGCAGTTCCTCGGTGCTCAGCTTCGCCATGATGGCGTTCCTTCCTTGTTACGACTCGCTGGTCGGGGGTGGTGTTTCGGTCAGCTCTCGGCAGTGTCGGCAGCGCCGTCGCCGGACTCGGACTTGCGCTTCTCCTCGAGCGCGGCGGCCAGGCGGGCGACCTGGGACGCCGGCGCCTGGAACAGCGCGGCGGCCTGGGACAGCTTCGCCTTGAACGCGCCCGCCGCCTTGGCGAGGAGCACCTCACGGCTCTCGAGGTCGGCGATCCGCTCGATCTCGGAAACCGTGAGCGGGCGGCCATCCATGTAGCCGCCCTTGATAACGAGGGCGCTGTGGTCCTTCGCGAAGTTCTTCAGCGCCTTCGCGGCCTCGACCGGCTCGCCCTCGATGAAGGCGATCGCGGTCGGACCCACGAAGAGATCGTTGAGGCCCTCGATGCCAGCGTCCTCAGCGGCACGCTTGACGAGGGTGTTCTTCGCGACCCGGTACTTGGCGGTGTCGCCGAGAGCGCGGCGCAGCTCACTGAGCTGGGACACGGAGAGGCCGGTGTACTCGGTGACAACGGTTGCCGAGCTGTTGCGGAACTTGTCCGCGATCTCGGCGACGGCCGCCACCTTGTCGGGCTTCGCCATGGTCGCCTCCTCTCTTGGCTGGTGACCACTGGCTGCGCCCGGACCCCCAACACGACAAACGCCCCGGCGCAGCAGGCGCGGGGCGTCGATACACACTGAGTCAGTGTGGCGATCCTCGTCCTCCTGCGCGGGCCGCCCGCCGTACTGCGGACCTTCGTTCCCCGGGCGCGGTGCCCGGAGAAGACCAGCGGTCTTCGGTAGAACCGCTGACCAGCATACGTGACCCGCGGAGCCCCCTCACCGCCGCCCCTCCCGCCGGCCGCAGTGAAGGCCACCTTCACTGCGTTGAACGCTGTGAAGGTGGCCTTCACTGCGGCCGGCCGGGCGACCTGGAGCCACATACCGTGCGCGAGCGGGCATCATGGGTCACGTGGTTGAGCAGCGACCTGACGGACAGCCCGGCCCCGAGCAGGGACCGGCGTCCGAGCACGCGCCCGGATCGGACATCCAACCCGCCCGGCAGGCGCAACCCGCCCAGTCGCCGCCCCCCGATCTCGACCAGGAGCAGCTGCGCCAGTTCCAGCAGTTCCAGCAGTTCCAGGACTTCCTGAGGTTCCAGGAGGCGCAGCGACAGGGCGGAGCCGAGGTCGTACCCGGCCAGCAGCCGCAGTACCACCCCGCGCCCGCGGCGACCCAGCAGCTCATCCACCAGCCGCCCGCTCCCCCGCGCCGCAGGGTGCCCGGCTGGCTGCGGTGGCTCGGCAAGAAGATCCTCGGCTGGCTGATCTTCTTCCTGCTCCTCGCGCTGGCCCTGACCTGGGCCTACAACTACTTCTTCGGCTCCGACGAGGGGGACAGCACCAAGTCGGCTGCCCAGATGGGCGGTGGGAAGTACCACACCAACGAGGTCCTCTCCACGCGACCACACGTAGCCGTGCAGAAGATCTACCAGTTGGTCGCCGAGGGCAGTTACGAGCGCGCGTGTGTCCGCTTCGACAACGACCGCGGTATCGAGCAGAAGTTCGCCCGGGATCTTGGCTATCCAGACTGTCGTCAAGCTGTGCTCGGTCTCCAAACCGAAGTGTCACATGTCACCGACTATTCCCGGTCGATCTATCCTCAGTACTACGATCCCAATGCAACGACATTGCGGATCGATTCGTGTGACTTCGAAATCAGCGGAGGCCCGGCGCTCGGCATCTTCACACTCACCAAGGTCGAGCGCGACCAGTGGCTTATCACCGGACATGAGCCCGGCCCGAAGGTTTGTCCAGACCCCGCTCCCGACGCCGGCGAAACCACAAGCCCCGGTCCCAGCAACTAGCACACAGCGAAAGGGGCGGTCACCCGTTCGTTCCGGGTGACCGCCCCCTTCGTCGCTCCTGGAGCCCTACGCGTTCGCGTCCTCGGCGAGGAGGTCACGCGTGCGCGCCGGGTCGACCGGGATGCCCGGGCCCATCGTGGTGCTGAACGTGACCTTCTTGAGGTAGCGGCCCTTCGCGGCGGAGGGCTTCGACCGCAGCACCTCGTCGAGCGCGGCGGCGTAGTTCTCCACCAGCTTGTCGGCGTCGAACGAGGCCTTGCCGATCACCATGTGCAGGTTGGCCTGCTTGTCGACGCGGAAGCTGACCTTGCCGCCCTTGATGTCGGCGACGGCCTTGCCGACCGCAGGGGTCACGGTGCCGGTCTTGGGGTTCGGCATCAGGCCACGCGGGCCGAGGATGCGGGCCACCCGGCCGACCTTCGCCATCTGGTCCGGTGTCGCGATCGCGGCATCGAAGTCGAGCCAGCCACCCTGGATGCGCTCGATCAAGTCGTCGGAGCCGACCGCGTCAGCACCGGCGGCCTCGGCCTCAGCGGCCTTGTCGCCGATGGCGAAAACGATGACGCGGACGGTCTTACCCGTTCCGTGCGGCAGGTTCACGGTGCCGCGGACCATCTGGTCGGCCTTGCGGGGGTCGACGCCGAGTCGCATGGCGACCTCGACGGTGGCGTCCATCTTGACCTTGGAGGTCTCCTTGGCGAGCCGAGCGGCCTCGAGCGGCGCGTACAGCCTGCTCTTGTCGATCAGCTCGGAGGCCTGACGGTAGGCCTTGCTGCGCTTGGTCATGCTCTGTCCTTCGAATCTGTGAGTGGATCAGTCGTGGTACGGGCCAGCGCCTGGCCCTTCCACACGGGAGCGCTGTGGCTCAGTCGACGACCGTGAGGCCCATCGACCGGGCGGTGCCGGCGATGATCTTGGCGGCCTGGTCGGTGTCGTGGGCGTTGAGGTCGCTCTTCTTCGTCTCGGCGATCTCGCGCACCTGGGCCATGGTCACCTTGCCGACCTTGGTCTTGTGCGGCTCGCCGCTGCCCTTCTCGATCCCGGCGGCCTTCAGCAGCAGCTTCGCGGCCGGCGGGGTCTTGAGCTTGAAGTCGAACGAGCGGTCCTCGTACACGGAGATCTCGACCGGCACGACGTTGCCGCGCTGCGACTCGGTGGCCGCGTTGTAGGCCTTGCAGAACTCCATGATGTTGACGCCGTGCTGGCCCAGCGCGGGACCAACGGGCGGAGCCGGGTTCGCGGCACCCGCCTGGATCTGCAGCTTGATGATCGCTGCAAGCTTCTTCTTCTTGGGTGGCATTCCTGTTTCCTGTTCAGCGTTTCTCTCCCCACGCACCTGCCGTGGCGCGGGGACCTTCCGGCCGCCAGGTAGGCGACCGTCAGATCTTGGAGACCTGGTTGAACGACAGCTCGACCGGCGTCTCCCGGCCGAAGATCGAAACCAGGACCTTCAGCTTCTGGGCGTCCGCGTTGACCTCGCTGATCGTCGCGGGCAGCGTCGCGAACGGGCCGTCCATGACGGTGACCGACTCGCCGACCTCGAAGTCGACCTCGACCGAACGGGCGGCCGAAGGGGCCTCGGCCGCGGCGGCCTCGCCCTTGCCCGCCTTCGCGGGGGCGGCCTTCTCGGCCTGCGGCGCGAGGAACTTCAGCACGTCGTCCAGCGTAAGCGGCGACGGGCGCGACGTGGCGCCCACGAAGCCCGTGACGCCGGGGGTGTTACGCACCGCACTCCACGAGGCGTCGTTGAGCTCCATCCGGACCAGGATGTAGCCGGGCAGCACCTTCCGCTGGACCTGCTTGCGCTGGCCGTTCTTGATCTCGGTGACCTCTTCGGTCGGCACCTCGATCTGGAAGATGAAGTCCTCGACGTCGAGCGTCTGTCGCCGGGTCTCGAGGTTGTTCTTGACCTTGTTCTCGTAGCCGGCGTAGGAGTGCACCACGTACCACTCGCCGGGCAGCGACCGGAGCTCGGCGCGGAGCTTCTCGACCGGGTCCTCGTCCTCTTCGGGCGCGTCGGCGGCTTCGGTCTGCTCCGCGACGGCGGAGTCGGCCGCGTCGTCGGTGTCGTCGGTGTCGTCGGTGCTGTCCGCGGCGGCGTCGGCGGCGTCGGCCTCCGTGTTCTCGGCGGCCTCGACCGGCGTCGCGTCGGCCTCGGTGGGGTCCGAGTCCGCCTCACCGGTGGCCGCGAGCACCTGCTCGTCGGAAAGGCCGGTCAGGTCCTGACCGGCTCCTGAGCCGTTCTCGGAGGTCACTTTCCGTCCTCTCAGTTGATCGCGTGTGGTGGTCGCGGGTGTCGCGTGCGACCCCGGGGCCACTCGCCAGGCCTGGTAGGCCGCTCAGTTGCCGAATACGAAATCCACGCCCTTGAGGAAGACGAAGTCGAGTCCGTACACCAGCGCAATCATGAACGCCACGAACACCAACACCACACTGGTGTAGGTGACCATCTGCTTGCGCGTCGGCCAGATGACCTTGCGCAGCTCCGCCCAGACCTCACGGATGAACCGCACGAGCCGCGAGACCAGCGAGCCCCGCTTGCCGTCCTTGCGGTCACGCCTCGGCGTCGGCCGGTCCTTGCCGGCTGGCTTGACGGGCTTGTCCGAAGTCTTCCCCTTCGGAGCGGGACGCTTCTTCGCCTCGGCGCTCTCGGCCTCGGAGCCCGTGCCGGCAGGGCGCGCGGAGGCGCGGCGCTCACGCCGAGCCGCGGCGGTGACCGGACGGGACGAGCGCTTCGACGCCCGGTCCTTGTCCTTCTCCCCGTCCTCGCTCACGAGCTACTCCTCCGCTCCACCTGACACGTCAACGCAGGGGTGACAGGACTTGAACCTGCAACCTGCGGTTTTGGAGACCGCTGCTCTGCCATTTGAGCTACACCCCTTCGAGCGGCGAAACCGCTCGCGCGGACGCACTCAACCCACCCCGCTGCGCTCGCAGGGCCGAGTGTCGGGCGTTCCAAGTTCGGAAGTCTACGGCAAGCCCGGAAGCCCCTCGCAACCGCGCCCGGTTGTGGGCTCCGGGGCGGCTGTCCACCGGCCGCGACGCGCGTGAAAAAATGTCGGCATGGCCACACCTGCAAGCACTGTCACCAGCCCTCGTTCCCGCGTATCCGCAAGGATCGCGGGCATCACGCCGTCCGCGACGCTCGCCGTCGACGCGAAGGCGAAGGCACTCAAGGCGGAGGGTCGCCCGGTGATCGGCTTCGGCGCCGGCCAGCCCGACTTCCCCACCCCCGACTACATCGTCGAGGCCGCAGCGGCCGCGGTGCACGAGCGCGCCAACCACGGCTACACCGCCGCGGGCGGGCTGCCCGAGCTGCGCGAGGCGCTCGCCGCCAAGACGCTGCGCGACTCCGCGTTCGAGTGCGACGCCTCGCAGATCCTCGTGACCAACGGCGGCAAGCAGGCTGTTTATTCCGCGTTCGCCACGCTGCTCGACCCGGGCGACGAGGTGCTGCTGCTCGCCCCGTACTGGACCACCTATCCGGAGTCGATCACGCTCGCGGGTGGCGTGCCGGTGCAGGTGACCGCCGACGAGTCCACCGGCTACCTCGTGACCGTCGAACAGCTCGAGGCGGCCCGCACCGACAAGACGAAGGTGCTGCTGTTCAACTCGCCGTCCAACCCGACCGGCGCGGTCTACCCGCGTGAGCAGGTCGAGGCGATCGGCCGCTGGGCCCTCGAGCACGGCATCTGGGTGGTCACCGACGAGATCTACGAGCACCTGGTCTACGACGGGGTCACCGCCGCGTCGATGCCGGCCGTGGTGCCCGAGCTGGCCGACCAGACGCTGATCCTCAACGGCGTCGCCAAGACCTACTCGATGACCGGCTGGCGGGTCGGCTGGATCATCGGCCCGCAGGACGTGATCAAGGCGGCGTCGAGCTTCCAGTCGCACCTGTGCGGCAACGTCGCCAACGTCTCGCAGCGCGCCGCGCTCGCCGCCGTGTCCGGGCCGCTGGACGCCGTGTACGAGATGCGCAAGGCGTTCGACGTGCGCCGCAAGCGGATCGTCTCGCTGCTCTCGGACATCCCCGGGGTGGAATGCCCGACGCCGGAGGGCGCGTTCTACGCCTACCCGTCGGTGAAGGCGCTGCTGGGCAAGGAGATCCGCGGCCAGCGCCCGGAGAACACGGTCGAGCTCGCCGACCTGATCCTGCGCGAGGTCGAGGTCGCCGTGGTGCCCGGCGAGGCGTTCGGCACCCCCGGCTACTTCCGGTTCTCCTACGCGCTCGCCGAGGCCGACCTCGTCGAGGGCGTCAACCGCGTCGGCTCGCTGCTCTCCGAGGCGAAGTAGGCACACCGTGCGCAGGGCGCTGGCGACCGCGCTGCTCGCCGTGGTCGTCAGCGCATGCGCACCGGGTCCGGACGCGGTCGACGAGACCGCGCCGCACGCCGGGCACTACGTCGCGCTCGGCGACTCCTACGTCTCCGGTCCGGGCACCGGCACGCCCACGGGTGTGCCGAGCGGGTGCGGGCGCTCGGACAACAACTACCCGCGCCTGATCGCCGCCGCGCTGGGAGTGGAGAAGCTCTCCGACGTCAGTTGCGGCGGTGCGCGCACCGAGCACCTGACCGCCCCGCAGCCGACCCCGCAGGGCACCAACCCGCCGCAGCTCGACGCGCTGAGGCCAGGTACAAGCCTGGTGACGCTGGGTATCGGCGGCAACGACGTGAACCTCATCGAGCGCGCGGCCGAGTGCGCGCGCGGCTCCTCGTGCCTGGACCTGAACGCCGCCGGGGTGCCGGAATGGCTGGCCTCCGTGCTCGCGGAGGTCGGCACACGCGTCGGCTCGGCGCTGGCCGAGATCGCCAGGCGGGCACCGTCGGCCAGGGTGATCGTGGTGGGCTACCCGACGATCCTGCCCACCGACGCCGGCGAGTGCGCCCTCGAGTACCCCGAGTCCGTCGACCGGCTCCCTTCGCTGCGGCGGGGCCTGGAGGCCCTCAACGCGATGCTCGCCGAACAGGCGGCGAAGCACGGCGCCGAGTACGCCGACACGGTGACGCCCACCAGGGGCCACGGCGTGTGCGCGCCGCCGGAGTCCCGCTGGGTGGAGGGCCTTGAGTCGGTGACCGGCGCACACCCGCTGCACCCGACGGCGCGCGGCGAACGGGCGCTCGCCGACGCCGTGCTCGGCGTCATCCGCTGACGCGCACCACGGCCTGCGCCTTGCCCAACACGGTCTTGCCGTCGAACTTCGCCGTGATGTCGACGCGGGCGGTGCCGTCGTCGCGGACCTCGCCGACCTTGCCGGTGAACTCAACGAGCGCACCCTCGGCGTCGTCGGGCACCACGACGGGCCTGGTGAACCGCACGCCGTACTCGACGACGCGGCCGGGGTCGCCCACCCAGTCGGTGACCATGCGGGCGCCGAGCGCCATCGTCAGCATCCCGTGCGCGATCACGTCCGGTAGGCCGACCTCCTTGGCGAAGCGCTCGTTCCAGTGGATCGGGTTGAAGTCCAGCGACGCGCCCGCGTAGCGCACCAGCTGGTCCCGGGTGACCTGTACGGAAAGGCCGGGCAGCTCGGCTCCGACGTTCATGCTCATTCCCCCCTTACCACGAGCTGGGCGTGCGTGGTGCAGACCGGCTCACCTTCGACAGTCTCGATGTCGGCGTGGACGCTCAGGAAGTCGTTGCCCGCGCGGACGAAGATGTCGTCGATGTGCGTGGTCAGCCGCAGCTCGTCGCCCGCTCGCACCGGGCGGTGGTGGATGAACCGCTGGTCGCCGTGGACCATGCGCGAGTAGTCGAGGCCAAGCTCGGGGTCGGCGACGATCGCGTTGATCGAGGCGAGGTTGATGATCGTCAGGAACGTAGGCGGCGCGATGACGTCGGGATAGCCCGCCGCCTCGGCCGCGGCCGGGTCGCGGTACAGGGGGCTGTCGTCACCGATCGCGTCGGCGAACTCGGCGATCTTCGCCCGGCTGACCTCGTAGGTGCTGGTTGGCGGGTACGTCCGGCCGATGAAAGAGGGATCCAGGGGCACCCGTGCAGGTTACCGGGGGCCGTGCGGGCCCTGGCCCGCCCTCACGGCCCCCGGTGTCCGTGTCCGCTGCCGCTAGTGCCCCCCGCCGGAAGTTCGCCACATAATTCGGCGGCCCAGCTTCCCGCTGGCTGCGTTGCCGGTCCGCCCAAGTACGGCTCAGTACGAGGACGAACCGGCGCCTTGCCAGCGGAAACCTGGATCCACCGACTCAAGCAACAGACTTCCGACGGAGGGCACTAGTTCAGCGCCACGCCGTAGGCGTTCAGGGCCTCGACGACGGGCTGGAAGAACGAGCTTCCGCCGCCCATGCCCGAGGTGATGCCGAGCCCGACGCTGCCCGCGAACATGCAGCCGCCGGAGTCACCCGAGTTCACCGCGGCCGAGGTCTGCACCAGCTGGTGGACCGAGCCCTCGGCGTAGTTCACGGTCACGTCCACTGCCTGCACGGTGCCGCAGGTCAGGTTGGTCGTGGAGCCGCTCTTGCAGATCTCCTGGCCGACGGTGGCGTCGGCGGCCGAGGTGATGGGCTGCGTGGAGCCGTCCCACAGGGTGACCTCGCCGGGGGCGCTGCCGGTGGTGTTCTCGATCAGGCCGTAGTCGTTCTCGGGGAAGCTTGCGTCCACCGAAGGGCCGACGTTCCACTCGGCGACGGCGCCCGTGCAGTGACCGGCGTCGACGATGTAGTTCTGGCCGTCGCGGTTGGTGTTGAAGCCGGCCGAGCAGCGGCTGCCGCCCCCGGTGATGGCCTCGCCGTTGTAGATGGCCTTGTGCATGCCGCCCGCGACGTGCTCGACGCGCACGGCACCGCCGAGGCCCTCGGCGGCCGAGACGAGCTCGGCGGCCGCGCTGTCGTCCGCCGCGTCGGCGACGGTCAGCACGAGCTGGTTGGCGGTCGGGTCGAGCCCCAGGGAGGTGTGCGCGACGGTTGGCAGGGCATCGAGGGTGCCGCGCGCCTCGGCGAGCTCGGCGGCCGAGCGGGTGACGACCTTGGCGACCGCGCCCACCTGCTCCACCTTCGCGGCGGCGACGTCGCTCGTGACGTTGACGACCGGGCGGCCTTCCGCGTCCAGGTAGCTCCCGGCCTGCTGTGCGCCGAGCGCGGAGGTGATCTCGCTGATGGTCTCGGCGCCGGCCTGCTGCGCCTGGAGTAGCCGCTCGGCGGCGGCATCGGTGATGCCCCGTTCGGAGGTGATGCTGGCGATGGCCGCACCGGCCACGTCGCTCGAGTAGCCCCCGACACTCGCCGCGGACGCCACCGAGGGGGCCAGGAGACCCAGCGTGAAGGCGCTGGCTGCCAGGGTGATCGCGGTTCTGGACCTGGTGTTCATACCGGTTCTCACTTTCGCAGGGTTGTCACCCGGTAGAGTGAGTCCGGTCACCCGTGAACCGCTAGCGTCTTTCGTTGGCTTCTTTCCAACCAGCTGGACACACAACAAGGCCGCCCCCAGATCGGGGGCGGCCTTGTTGATCAGGAGCTCAGCGGGTCTCCTTGTGGTTGCGGTGCGTGCCGCAGTTCGGGCAGAACTTCTTCATCTCCAGGCGATCCGGATCGTTACGCCGGTTCTTCCTGGTGATGTAGTTGCGGTGCTTGCACTCCTCGCACGCCAGCGTGATCTTCGGTCGCACGTCGGTGGCAGCCACTTCGGCTCCTCTACTAGCTACTCGTACCCACCATTCCGGGGGGTCCGGGGGGCGGAGCCCCTCCGGGCGGGGGTTTGGGGGGTCGCACCCCCCAAGGTAATGGCGGAGCCAGACCGGTTTGCGCTCTCCGCAAACACAGCCCGCCCACTGGCGTAGCGGTGGCCGGACTTGAACCGGCGACACAGCGATTATGAGCCGCTTGCTCTACCGACTGAGCTACACCGCCTCACACGATCTTGGCCGCGATACACCAGCTTACGCATCGCGGCCCAGATCTCCGAGCCCCTTTACGGAATCGAACCGTAGACCTTCTCCTTACCATGGAGACGCTCTGCCGACTGAGCTAAAGGGGCGTGCTCAACGAGCCTCGAAAAGAGTACCTGAGGCCCCGATCGGCCGGGAAACCGGGGGTCCGCAACGGGAAATCATCAGGTCAGCAGGGTCAGGACGATCTCGGAGTGGTGCCCGAGCGAGCGCGCCGTGCGGGCCTGCAGCCAGGCCTCCAACCGCTCCTCCGACAGCGGCCGCGAGATCAGGTAGCCCTGCGCCACGTCGCAGCCCATGGCCTCCAGCTGGTCGCGCGCGACGTCCTCCTCGACGCCCTCCGCCACCACGGTCAGGCCCAGCGAGTGGCCGAGCTCGACGATCGAGCGCACGACGGCGAGGTCGCCGAGGTCGGTGCCCATGCCGAGGACGAAGCTCTTGTCGATCTTGACCTGGTCGACCGGCAGCTGGCGCAGATAGGCCAGCGACGAGTAGCCGGTGCCGAAGTCGTCGACGGCGAGCACGATGCCGAGGCTGTGCAGCTCCCGCAGGATCGGCAACGCTCGCTGCGGGTCGGCCATCACGCCCGACTCCGTCAGCTCGAACGTCAGCAGCTCCGCGGGTACTCCGAAGCGGTCGAGTGCGGCCGCCACCTTGACCGGGAACTCCTCGTCGGCGAGGTTGCGCACCGAGAGGTTCACGGCGACCGAGATGCGCAGGCCCTCGTCGAGCCAGCGGCGCACGCGGTCGAGCGCCTTGTCGAGCACGAACGACGTCAGCGCCCCCACCAGCCCCGCGGCCTCGACCGCGGGCACGAACTCGTCCGGGTCGACCCGGCCGAACTCGGGGTGCTGCCAGCGCACGAGTGCCTCGACGCCCAGCACGTGCTTGCCGGGCAGGGAGACCTTCGGCTGGTAGTGGACGGTGACCTGGCCCTCCTCCAGTGCCTGCCGGAACTGGGTGACCATCTGGAACCGGCGCAGGAAGATCTGACCCATGCTCGGCACGTAGCCACGCACCTCCTCGCCGCCGCGGGTGGCCCGCACGGCCATGTCGGCACGCTGCAGGAGCGTGTCGACGTCGACGAGGTGTCCGTTCTCCTCTGAGCTCGTGGAGGCGTAGCCGACCATGGCGTTGGCCTCCACGGTTAGCCGGTCGACGGGGTACGGGGCGGACAGCTGGGCCCGCAGCCGCTCGGCGATGCGGTGCGCGTCGTCGGGGAGGCAGCCGACGAGCAGGGCCGCGAAGGACGCGCCCTCGAGCCGCGCGAGCGAGACCTCGGGGCCGAGCACGTCGCGGATGCGCCGGCCCGCCGCCATCACCATCCGGTCGGCCCACGCGTAACCGAGGGCGTCGCTGACCTGAGAGAACACGTCGAGATCCACCCGCAGCACGACGGACTGCACGCGCTCGCGCAGCGGTTCGCGGGCCACCTGCCGGAAGCCGGGCCGGTTGAGCAGGCCGGTGAGCGGGTCGTGGTAGGCGTCGTGCCGCAGGGTCGCTAGCAGCCTGCGGTTGTCCAGCGCCGTCGCCAGGTGGCTTGCCATGGTGCCGAGCAGCTGCACGTCGTACTTGCCGAAGCCGCGCCAGCGGGAGAGGCGATCGTGCGCCTCGACCACGCCGAGCAGCTGGTTGGCGCTGCGCAACGGCACCACGAGCGACTCCTGCGCGCCGCGGTCGAGCAGTGCGGCACGGACCTCGGGGTTGGCCTCGGTGACCCGGAAGTGCCGCACGTGGGCGCCGGGCAGGCGCAGCAGCGGGTCGTCGGGGCGGACGAAGCTCACCGGGAGCTCGTCACCCGCGACGACGGAGCGCATCGGCTCGTCGGGCTCCAGCCGCAACCGCAGCACGACCCTGGCCGCGGCGAGCTGGTCCTTGATCCGCTCGGCGATCGTGGACCACTCGCCGAAGTCGACTTCCTGGCCGAGCTCGTCGCCGAGGCTGGCGGGGCGCGCGGCCGCCTGCTGACCGGAGCGGGCGACCATGAGGCTCACGTCGGAGAGGGCCTCCATGTCGCGCTGCTCGCGCAGCAGGTCGGAGTAGGCCCAGTACAGCGCGGCGAGGCCGAGGCTCACGGCGAGCACGATCGGCCACGCCTCGGGAGTCTTGGAAATGACGAGATAGCCCGTGAGGCCCACCGACGCGTTGACGAAGCCGACCACGAGGATGCGGCCCGCGAGCCGCAGCGCGGTGCCGACCCGCATGCGGCGGCGCAGCACGCGCACGGCGGCCATCGCGAGCAGCGTGCTGGCGAGCGGCGCGGTGAGGGTGCCGGCGAGTGCCGCGAGCCACGGCATCTCGCCCTGGCCGCTGCCGAGGGCCTGCTTGACCAGACCGGCCACGGCGAACGCGCTGGTGACCTCGAAGATGAACGCGCCTGCGTTGTAGAGGACGCGCCCGGTGACCTTTCTCGCGAGCAGGGTGGTGACGCCGGCGACGACGTGTGCGGCGAGCACAACTTCGAAGGGCGCCACGAAGAAACCGATGACGAGTGGGATCTCGGTGAAGGAGATGGTCCAGGAGATCCCGCTGCGGACGTCGACGTTGACCCCGAGCTGTTCCGCCCCGAGGAACGCGAGTGCGAGCAGTGGTCCGATCCACCACAGGTGGACCGAACCCTCGAACGGCTCCCAGAGCGACACCGCGGCCGCCGCGAGCAAGCTCAGCGGCAACACGGCTACTGTGTAGTAACGGAATCTCCGCTCATCGGTCCTGGCCTCGGCGGACGCGGGACCGCTCGGACGAGAGGCAGGTGCCTCGGCTACAGCCGCACTGGATCCGACAGACTCGTCGTGCGCGTCCGGCATGCAACCTCCCTTCCGTCCCGCTGTGCCCGCGGGGGCCAGCTCGCGAACGAGGCATCACTGTACCCCGGAGGGCGTATCAAGGCCTCGATTCGAACGCCATGAGATCACCTCAGGGTTAACGCGCCACCAACGAAGTGACATGTCAGCCTCAGTGAGGGTGATCTCACCGTCCTCATGGTCGCCGCCCGTAGTCGATCCCTGAGTGACATACCTCATACCATGTCCGCTTGGATAAGGCCATGGAGATCGATGCCATCGCCGCCGAGCACGCCAAGCGGCTGGCCGCGGCGGACGCACTGTTGCCGAAGCCCTTGCCATGGGACGCCGAAAGCGGGACCCGGCTGACCACTCGCGACGGGATCGCGCTCGCGACCCGGTCGCGCGTCGAGCCGGGAACGCCGGAGGCGCTGTGGCGACCCCTCACCGAGTACCGCCTCGATGTCCGGCTCGGGGGAACCGATCCTGGTGCGGCCTTCGGTTCGCTGCTCACGGAGTGGGACCTGCTGCTGGAGGAGACGGGGTCCACCGACTGGGACAGCGCCGCCGTGGTGACACGGCCGAGCAGGGACACGGTCGGGACCGGTGAGCTGCTGCGCCGGGGGTTCGCCCCCACGCGGGTGCTCGCCGTGCGGCCCGCCGACCGGCACGCGAGCGGCCCGCCCGCGGTGCCCGGTGTGCGCATCCGGCACGCGGAACCGTCCGAACTGGCCACACTGGTGCGGTTGCAGTTGGAGCTCCGGCAATACGACGCGCAGTTCGGCCTCGTGACGCGGCGCGACGGTGAGGAACGCGCGATCACCGCAGCCACCAGCGCGATGCTCGCCGACGCGGGCGCGGTCGTGCCGTCACTGTGGATCGCGGAACTCTACGGCAAGCCGCTCGGTTTCGTACACGTCGAGCTGCCGCCGGCCGCCGACTGGATCGGCGGGTACGTCGCGGTGGAGCGGGCCGGTTACCTGGCCTCGATGCACGTCGCGGAGGAGGCCCGCAGCACCGGTGTCGGCTCGGCGCTCGCCGCGCACGTGCACCAGCTGTTCGACGAGGCGGGCATGGAAGCCGTGCTGTTGCACCACGCGCTGGCCAGCCCGCGCTCGACGCCGTTCTGGTACGCGCAGGGCTACCGGCCACTGTGGACCTCCTGGTACCGCAGGCCCGCGGCGCGGGGCTGAGGCGCTGATCGCTCCCGGCGAACACCAGCGGGGAATCTGGAGGCGCTCCAGAAAGTTGAGCGAGATGTACTCAACAAGACGGGAGCGTATTGATGACCCAGACACAGCTCCTCCCCGTACTCCCACTCGACGACGACGTCGTGCTGCCGGGCATGGTCGTGCCCTTCGACCTCGCGGAGCGGGACACCCGCGACGCGGTCGAGTCGGCGCAGGCGAAGGCGCCGGGTGTCGCGTCGCTGCCAGGAATCCGGTCGGCGGGCGCGGGCAAGGCCGAGGTGCTGATCGTGCCCAGGATCGACGGCGAGCTCGCCGAGGTCGGCACGGTCGCGACGGTCGAACGCATCGGCCGCGTCCCCGGCGGCTCCTCGGCCGCGCTGGTGCGCGGCACGCGCCGCGCGCTCGTCGGCTCCCCTGCCGACGGTCCCGGCGAGGCCCGGTGGGTGCACGCAGACCCCGCCGTCGAGCTGCCCGCCGACGAGCGCACCCGCGAGCTGGCGGCGGAGTTCAAGTCCGTCGTGATCTCACTGCTGCAACAGCGCGGCGTGTGGCAGATGCTCGACGCGGTGCAGCAGCTCGACGACCCGTCCGCGATCGCGGACCTCGCCGGCAACGCGCCGTACCTGGACACCGAGCAGAAACTCGAGCTGCTGCGCACGCTCGACATCACCGCCCGGCTGGAGACCGCGCTGGAGACCGGCAGGGCGTACCTGGCCGAGCTGAAGGTGAACGACACCATCCGCAAGGACGTCGAGCAGGACATGGAGAAGCAGCAGAAGGAGTTCCTGCTGCGCCGCCAGCTCGAGGCGATCCGCAAGGAGCTCGGTGAGCTGGACGGCAGCGCCAAGGACGACGACTACCGCGCCCGCGTGGAGTCGGCCGACCTGCCCGAGCACGTCCGCAAGGCCGCGCTCGCCGAGGTCGACAAGCTGGAGCGGACCTCCGACCAGTCCCCGGAGGGGGGCTGGATCCGCACGTGGCTCGACACGGTGCTGGACATCCCGTGGCAGGTCAGGACCACCGACGTGCACGACATCGCGGGCGCGCGCGAGGTGCTCGACGCCGACCACGCCGGGCTCGACGACGTGAAGGAACGCATCATCGAGTACCTGGCCGTGCGGCAGCGGCGCGCCGAGGCACTCCTTACCGCCGAGGCGCCGTCGGGCACAGCGGAGTCCACTGTGGGCGGTCGGCACGGCGGGGCCGTGCTGGCGCTGGCGGGCCCTCCCGGCGTCGGCAAGACGTCGCTGGGTGAGTCGATCGCCAAGGCGATGGGACGCAAGTTCGTGCGCGTGGCGCTGGGCGGCATCCGCGACGAGGCCGAGATCAGGGGTCACCGGCGGACCTACGTCGGCGCGCTGCCCGGCCGGATCGTGCGCGCGATCAAGGAGGCCGGGTCGATGAACCCGGTGGTGCTGCTCGACGAGGTGGACAAGGTCGGCGCCGACTACCGCGGCGACCCGACGGCGGCGCTGCTGGAGGTGCTCGACCCCGAGCAGAACCACACGTTCCGCGACCACTACCTCGAGGTGGAGCTGGACCTCTCCGACGTCGTGTTCCTGGCCACGGCCAACGCGCTGGAGACCATTCCGGGGCCCCTGCTCGACCGCATGGAGCTGGTGACACTCGACGGCTACACCGAGCACGAGAAGGTGACCATCGGGCGCGATCACCTGCTGCCCCGCGAGCTGGAGCGCGCGGGTCTCGCCGAGGGCGACGTGACGTTCACCGACGCGGCGCTGAGCCGGATCGCGGCGGAGTACACACGCGAGGCGGGGGTGCGGAACCTGAACCGCACGATCGCGAAGGTGCTGCGCAAGGTGGCGACCAAGGTGGCGTTGGAAGAGGTCACGCTGCCGCTGACGGTCGGCGAACCCGAGTTGGAGGGCTACCTCGGGCGGCCGCGGCACGTGCCGGAGTCGTCGCTGCCGGCCGGTGAGCAGCGCACGGCGACGCCGGGTGTCGCGACCGGGCTCGCGGTGACGGGTGCCGGCGGCGACGTGCTGTACGTCGAGGCGTCACTGGCCGACGCGGAGACCGGCGGCACGGGGCTGACCCTGACCGGTCAGCTCGGCGACGTGATGAAGGAGTCGGCGCAGATCGCGCTGTCGTACCTGCGCTCGCGGGGAGCCGAGCTGGAACTGCCGGTCGGCGACCTCAAGGAGCGCGGCGTGCACGTCCACGTGCCTGCGGGCGCGGTGCCGAAGGACGGCCCCTCGGCGGGCGTGACGATGACGACGGCGCTGGCGTCGCTGCTGTCCGGCAGGCTCGTGCGCGCCGACGTGGCGATGACGGGCGAGGTGTCGCTGACGGGCCGCGTGCTGCCGATCGGCGGCGTGAAGCAGAAGCTGCTCGCCGCGCACCGGGCCGGCCTGCGGACGGTGATCATCCCGCAGCGCAACGAGCCGGACCTGGACGACGTGCCAGAGGAGATCCTCGCCCAGCTCGACGTCCACCTGGTGAGCAGCGTCCGTGAGGTGCTGGCCCTGGCGCTGGAGCCCGCCTCGACGCCCCTCGCCCACGCGGCGTGACAAAAGCCCCCAAGGCCACCTTTGTTGCGTTGAGCGCAACAAAGGTGGCCTTGGGGGCAGTCGGGCAGGCCTCTCAGGCGGGGGTGCGGGAGCGGTCGCGGAGGCGCTTGACCACGAAGAGGGTCACCGCGGCGACGCCGAGAACGATCACGATGATCTGGAACACGCCCGCGTACTCCTCCACCACGTGCCAGTTGGCTCCGAGGGCGTAACCGGCGATCACGAAGATCGAGTTCCAGATGAGGCTGCCCAGCGTGGTCAGCAACAGGAAGGTCCAGAACTGCATCCTCTGGATGCCTGCCGGGAGCGAGATGAAACTCCGCACCAGCGGCACCATCCGCCCCAGGAACACCGCCTTGGTGCCGTGCTTGGCGAACCACTCCTCGGCCTTGTCGAAGTCCTCGGGCTTCACCAGCGGCAACTTGCAGATGAGCCACCGGGTGCGCTCACGGCCGAGCAGCTGCCCGAGGTAGAAGACGATGATCGCGCCGAGCACCGACCCCGCCGTAGTCCAGATCAGGGCCTCGACCAGCGAGAACGTGCCGTTGGCGGCGCTGAACCCCGCCAGCGGCAGCACCAGCTCGCTCGGGATCGGCGGGAACAGGTTGTCGAGGCCGACCGTGATGGCGGCACCCGGGCCCCCGAGTACGTCCATCAGGTCGACGGCCCATCCGGCGATACCTCCGAGTTCGCCTGAGTTGTCCTGGGCCAGCTGCGCGGTCATGTAGGGCCTTTCGGGTCATTTGTTCTATTTGGGCAACTACCCTCGAAGCTACGGACACGCGCGTGCTGTCGCCATGAAGTCCGGCACCGACTTCCGGGGGCGTCCACCACAGGGCGATCTTGTGGAAAACCTCAGTACCGCTCTGTGACCACGCGGCTAGCCTCGGGGCTGTGCCCCGAGCAGCCGACGGACTCCTGCGCCGAGGGTGCCGGACCACGATCGGGCTGGCCCTCGGCGCCGTGCTCGCCTTCGTGGAGGCGGCCTACGTGCTGCTGAGCCTGCCCGCGCTCGTCGTGCCTTCGGCGCGCCGTCATGTGCTCGCCGGGGCCCGCCGGCTCGCCGAGATGGAACGCGCTCGCCTCGCGCGGTACCTGCGTAGCGAGAACTCCGCCGACTACGGCGGCAGGCGCGCGCTGGAGTATCTCGCCGTGCGCTGCGTCGTCGGCGGCCTCGGCGCGGGGGTCTTCGTGCTCATCCTCTGGGGCGCGGTGTCCGGGCTGGTGATGGCCAGCCAGTTCTTCTCCGGCGCGCCCATCGGCGGCGGGGATCCGATCGGCGACGACCACGACTGGTACGACCTTCCCGCTGTGGTGCTGCTCGGGCTCCTGCTGGTCTTCATCGCCGTGCAGGGGCTCATCGGCGTCGCGACGCTGGATCGCCGGGTGGCTCACCGGTTCCTCGGGCCGAGCGAGCAGGATTTGTTGCGCCGCAGGGTGTCGCAGCTCGCCACGAGCCGGGCCGAGGTGATCGAGGCCGTCAACGACGAGCGCAAGCGAATCGAGCGGGACCTGCACGACGGCGTCCAGCAGCGGCTCGTCGCGCTCGGCATGGTGCTCGGCAGGGCCTTGCGCAGCAAGGATCCCGAGCACGCGAACGAGCTGGTTCGGCAGGCACACGACGAGTCGCAGCAGGCGCTGCAGGACCTGCGCGAGGTCACCTGGCGCGTGTACCCGATCGCGCTCGACTCCGGCGGGCTCGAAGTGGCGCTCGAATCGCTGGCCGAACGCTCCAGCGTGCCCGTGACGCTCGACTACGCACTCCCGGAGCGGCCGGGCGCGGCCACCGAGACGGTGGCCTACTTCGTGGCGTCGGAGGCGGTGACCAACGCGATCAAGCACGCGGGCGCATCGCGGATCGGCATCAGCGTCGCCGGGGACGGGACGATGGTGAGCGTGCGGATCACCGACGACGGCGCGGGCGGCGCGCAGGCTTCCGGCGGCGGACTCTCCGGGCTGGCCCGGCGGGTCGCCGCCGTGGACGGCGTGTTCACTGTGGACAGTCCGGCCGGAGGGCCGACCACGATCGAGGCGGAGCTGCCGTGCGCGTGATCCTTGCCGAGGACTCGACCCTGCTGCGCGAGGGGCTGGTCCGCCTGCTCGCAGAGGAGGGGCACGAGGTGGTGGCCGCGGTCGACGACGGCGCCGCCCTGCTGGAGGCCACCGAGCGGCACCGGCCGGACGTGATCGTCACCGACGTCCGCATGCCGCCCGCCCACAGCGACGAGGGTCTGCGCGCGGCGCTGGAGATCCGCAGGCGCTGGCCGGAGATCGGCGTGCTCGTGCTCTCCCAGTACGTCGAGAAGCGCTACGCCACCGAGCTGATCACCGATGACGCGGGCAAGGTCGGCTACCTGCTCAAGGACCGCGTCGCGCAGGTCGGCGAGTTCCTCGACGCGCTGGAGCGCGTGGCCGCGGGCGGGGCGGCGTTCGACCCCGAGGTGGTGCGCAGGCTGCTGGCCCGCACCACGCACGTCGACCCGCTCACCCGGCTGACCACCCGCGAACGGGAGGTGCTGGAGAAGATGGCGCAGGGCCACACCAACGCCGGCATCGCCGAGCAGCTGCACGTCTCGCAGAGCGCTGTCGAGAAGCACGTCAACGCGATCTTCGACAAGCTCGACCTCGCCCACACCACGGGCTTCAGCCGCCGCGTGCTCGCGGTGCTGCGCTTCCTCGGCTCCTGACCCATCCAGCCGCAGTACCCATCCAGCCGCAGTGAAGGCCACCATGCCTGCGTTCAACCAGGCACAGCGGCGCGCAGCGCCTCCGTTTGGGTGGTGGTGGGAGACGGGCGCGCGCAGTGAAGGTGGCCTTCACTGCAGTTGGGGCCGCTTCTCCTTGACCAGGGCGTACAGGCCGGCCGAGGCGAGCATGATGCCGCCCGCGACCCAGGTGCCGACGGCCCAGCTGCCCGTGGCGTCGCGCAGCACGCCGCTCACCACGGGGCTCGCGACGGCGCCGATCTCGGAGATCAGGTTCAGCAGCCCGAACGCCGACCCGCGCTGCTTCTCCGGCACCAGATCACCCGTGATGCCCTGCGCTATCGGCTGCAGCGCGTTGAAGAAGAGCCCCGAGCAGAACAGGATCAGCCCGAGCAGTAGCAGCGACGGCTGTCCGTCACCGCTGATCGACAGCGCGAACGCGAACACCAGCAGCGAGTAGACGATGCTGAACGAGATGAGCAGCGGCTTGCGGCCGTAGCCCTTCCGCAGCGCGCGGTCGGCGAGCCAGCCGCCCGCGGGGAAGCCGAGGATGCCTGCCCCCGCGTTGAACGCCGCCGTGAGCGCCGCGGCGAGCAGCGAGCTCTCCGTTGCCTCGCGGACGATCTCCACCGACCAGAAGCTGAAGAACCACAGGTTCCACAGGATCGCGATGTAGGCGACGTAGACGATCACGATGTCCCTGCTGAGCAGGGTCGACGCCTCGGGTGTGCGGCGCAGGCGTCCCACGATGACGGCGATGACGATCGCGGCGAGCAGCCCGGAGCCGAGCGCGGTGCCCCACGTGGGCCAGCGCAGCTCGTCGGCGACGATGAACAGCCCGAGCACGGCCACGAGCAGCGGCGCGGAGACGCCGACGAGCCGCAGCATCGGCGGGCCGAGCCGGAGCGGGCCGCCGAGCCGGGCGCGGAAGAAGTACCAGCACAGCCCGGCCACGACCAGCGACACGACGGCGAAGACCACGAACGGCATCCGCCACGCCTCGACGCCCATGCCGAGCGCGGAGCCCCAGTCGATCAGCAGCGGTGTGCAGACGATACCGATGGTGAGTCCGATCGACAGCCCGGAGATCACCACACCGAGGCCGAGCGTGCGCCGTTTCGGCGGGGTGTGGTTGAGGATCAATGTCCGGTCGTTGGAGTAGAAGACGCCCTCGCCGAGACCGGTCAGCACGCGGGCGCCGACGAACGCGATGAGCCCGACCACGACACCGGACACGAGCGTCAGCACACCCGCCCACAACAGCGAGAGCACGATCATCTCGCGGTGGCCGAAGCGGTCGCCGAGCCTGCCGCCGGGGTACTGCGTGAGCATGTAGCCGGTGAAGAACAGCGAGCCGACGAGACCGCCGAGTGCGCGCGGATCGCTGGACTCCCCGATGAAGCCGACCTCGTTGGCGATCATCCAGCTCACGACGGGACCGGTGAGCGTGCGGTCCGCGTAACTGACCACCCAGCCGAGCAGCAGTACCGCCCACAGCGCCTTGTACGGCTTGCGGGTCTGCTGCTCGCCCGGCAGGAACGACGTCGACTCTGACCGTGTCATGGGGCAGCACGGTCGCAACAAACGTCCGGATCCGCCCGCCCCCCGTTTCGGTGAACGGAATGCGCGGAAAACCGCAAAAGCCTTTCAGTGGGTGAAAACCGACGTGGCCGCGGGCGCGCCCTTGACCGCACAGTCGGGGCGTCTTCCACCACCGCGCAAGGAGCGACGTCAATGCCGACAACGCCGACATTCGCCCGCAACCAGTGGTACGTGGCCGCGTACAGCCGCGAGCTCGGGCGCGAACTGTTCCCGCGAACGATCCTCGGCGAGCCGATCGTCTTCTACCGCACGGAGAACGGCGACGCGGTCGCGCTCGCCGACCGCTGCGTGCACCGCCGCTACCCGCTCTCGGAGAGCAGGCTCGAGGGCGACACCATCGTGTGCGGCTACCACGGGTTCACCTACGACCGGGCCGGTTCGTGCGTGTTCGTGCCCGGCCAGTCCCGCATCCCGCGCACCGCGCGCGTCGCGAGCTACCCGCTCGTGGAGCAGGACTCCTTCGTGTGGGTGTGGATCGGTGACCGGGACAGGGCCGACCCCGGGCTGATCCCACGGGCGCCGTGGCTGGCCGACCCCGCGTACACGACGGTGTCGGGCATGGAGCCGCTGCGGGCGCGCTACGAGCTGCTCGTGGACAACCTCATGGATCTCTCCCACGAGACCTACCTGCACGGCGGCTACATCGGCACGCCGGAGGTGGCGAACACGCCGATCACCACCGAGGTCGACGAGGAGAACGAGGTCATCTACGTCTCGAGGCACATGGCCGACGCCGAGTGCCCGTCGTTCTACGCGAAGTCGACCGGGATCGAGGGCCGCATCACGCGATGGCAGGACATCGAGTACCACCCGCCGTGCCTGTACCTGCTGCACAGCCGCATCGCTCCGGTCGGCGTGCTGCCGAACGACGACGGCACCGATCCGGACGCGTTCCACGTCGAGGTGGTCTACGCGATCACGCCCGAGACCGAGCACAGCACGCACGACTTCTGGGCCGTGGCGCGGGACTTCGCGCTCGACGACCAGGAGGTCTCCGACTTCCTCGCCGAGAGCAACCGCACCGTGGTGCTCCAGGACGTGCGGGCGCTCGACGTGCTGGAGCAGGTGATTCAGTCCGAACCGGACGGTTACCAGGAGCTGAGCGTCAACATCGACACCGGCGGACTCGCGGCACGGCGGTTCCTCCGGCGCATGGTCGAGCGGGCGGAGCCGAAGGCGGTGGCGCGGTCATGACACCGCGGACCGCCATGCTGCACGGCGACACCGTGTTCCGCATCCACTGGGTGCTGAACACCGACCGGCTGCTCGGCGTGTGCCACTGCGGCGCCGAGCACGAGGCGGAGGATCCAGTCGAGCTGTGGGACTGGCTGCTCGCCCACCCCGAAGGCCACGAACCGCGCGCCGAGAGCGCGACGCCGCCCCCGGTGCGGCGGCTGGCCGGCGTCTGAGGAGGACCTTTCCATGGACGAACTCGAACTGGTGGTCGCCCGTAAGGAGACCGTCGCCGAGGGCGTGGTGTGCCTGACCCTGCGCCATCCCGACGGCGAGCCGTTGCCGTCGTGGGAGCCCGGTGCGCACGTGGACCTGCTGCTCGCCGACGGGCTCGAACGGCAGTACTCGCTGTGCGGCGACCCCGGCGACAGCTCGGCGCTGACCGTCGCGGTGCTGCGTGAGCCAGAGAGCAGGGGCGGGTCGGCGTTCGTGCACGAGCGGCTCGCCGAGGGCGCGACGACGCGGGTTCGCGGGCCGCGCAACAACTTCGCCCTCACCGACTCGCCGCGGTACCTCTTCCTCGCGGGCGGCATCGGCATCACCCCGATCGCGCCGATGGTGGCCGAGGCCGACGCACGGGGCGCCGACTGGCGGCTCGTCTACGGAGGGCGCAGCAGGGCGTCGATGGCGTTCGCCGACGCGCTCACCGCGAAGTACGGACACCGCGTGCGCGTGCTGCCCGAGGACGAGACGGGGCTGTTGCCGCTCGACGAGCTGCTGGGGACGCCGGAACCGGAGACGGCGGTGTACTGCTGCGGGCCTGAGCCGTTGCTCGCGGCCGTTGAGCAGCGGTGCGCGGCGTGGGGACCGGGCGTGCTGCACGTCGAGCGGTTCGCGCCGAGGGACGACGCCGACGCGGGGCCGCGCGAGTCGTTCGAGGTGGAGCTGGCCGTGTCCGGCAGGACCCTCACCGTGCCCGCGGATAAGTCGATCTTGGAGACGCTGGAGGACGCCGGGGTGCCGGTGTTGTCGTCGTGTCAGGAGGGCACGTGCGGCACCTGCGAGACCGATGTCCGCGAGGGCGTTCCCGACCACCGCGACTCGCTGCTGACCGACGAGGAGCGCGCGGCGGGCGAGACGATGTTGATCTGCGTGTCCCGTTCGCGCGGGCCGCGGCTGGTGCTGGAGCTGTAGCCTTTACCGGCTGGCTCGGCGAAGGAGTTGAGGTGGGCGAGGGTGCCCGGTCGGTGACCGCCAAGGTGCTCGCCATGCTGGAGGCGTTCACCCCGGCGACGCCGGACCTCTCCCTCAGCGAGCTGGCGCGGCGCGCGGGTGTCTCGCTGCCGACCGCGCACCGGCGGGCGGCCGAGCTGGTGGCGTGGGGAGCGCTGGAACGCGGCGCCGACGGGCGGTACCGGATCGGGCTGCGGCTGTGGGAGGTCGCGGCGCTGGCTCCGCGCGGGCTCGGCCTGCGGGACGTGGCGATGCCGTTCCTTGAGGACCTGTACGAGGTCACGCACGAGAACGTCCAGCTGGCGGTGCGCGAGGGGCTCGAGCTGGTGTTCGTGGAGCGGATCGCGGGCAGGCACGCCGTGCCGGTGCTGACCCGCGTCGGCGGGCGGTTCGCCCTGCACGCGACCGGTGTGGGCCTGGTACTTCTGGCGCACGCGCCCGTGGAGGTGCAGGAGCAAGCGCTTGCGGCCCCGCTGCACGCCTACACACCGAAGACGATCACCGACCCCGATCGGCTGCGCGAGCTGCTGGCCGCGGTCCGCCGCAACGGCTACGCCGTGAGCGACGGCCAGGTGACCCTCGACGCGCTGTCGGTGGCCGCGCCGATCCGCGGCGCCGACGCGGCCGTGGTGGCGGCGGTATCGCTGGTCGTGCGCGCCGACACGGCGGAACCCATCGCGCTGGCCCCGCTGGTGCAGGCCGCCGCACGCGGCATCTCGCGGATGCTGGCCCCCCGACCCGGTGGCTGGTGACCCGTTAGCGTGGTGCGGTGCTCCGGCGAACGGTCAAGTTCCGGGCGGATCCCGACGCGGGTCTGCTCTCGGCCGAGCTGCTGGACGAGGACGGCAACCTGCTGCAGGCGCGTGTGCTCGACGCCCGAGACGGGGCACTGCTCGGCGAGTGGCTGGAGGCCGAGGCGGACGAGGCCGTGGCCAACGGCAGCCGCTGGGTCCGTTCGAGAGCCTGGCACCACCTCTTCCCCACAGACCCATCCGAGTGAACCCCAGCTGCAGTGAAGGCCACCTTCACTGCGTTGAACGCAGGCATGGTGGCCTTCACTGCAAGCGGGGTGCGTGGGCTGCGGCGTACCGTGGCCTGCATGGCTGACGAGGACACGATCGCCAGGATCGACGCGCTGATCGCCGAGGAGCGGGAGCTGCGCTCCCACGCCACCGGCAACGGGCTCGACGACGCGGGCAAGCGGCGCCTTCGGGAGCTGGAGCAGCAGCTCGACCAGTGCTGGGACCTGCTGCGGCAGCGGCGTGCCCGCGCCGAGTTCGGCGACGACCCCGACGAGGCCCAGCCGCGGCCGATCAGCGAGGTCGAGTCCTACCAGCAGTAACAGGCCGGGCATCGAGGCGGTTCGAACTGATGCGCCCGGCGCTGCCGGGGGCTACCGTTTAGCAAGACCGCCTCGAGCCGGCCAGCACGAGGGCTCGAGGATGCACCACTGGTGGTGGAGGTGCAGCCTTGGACACTCAGATCGGCCTGCGGCCGACGCGAATCCGCCAGCCCGCTACCCGCACGGGGAAGCGAGGTCAGCAGGTACTGGCCTGGATCCGCACCACCGATCACAAGAAGATCGGGATGCTCTATCTCGTCACCTCGATGGTCTTCTTCATGATCGGCGGCCTCATGGCCCTGCTGATCCGGGGTGAGCTCGCCTGGCCCGGACTGCAGTTCCTGTCGCAGGAGCAGTACAACCAGCTGTTCACGATGCACGGCACGATCATGCTGCTGCTCTACGCGACCCCGATCTTGTTCGCCTTCGCCAACCTCGTGCTGCCGTTGCAGATCGGCTCCCCCGACGTCGCCTTTCCCCGGTTGAACGCCTTCTCGTACTGGCTGTTCCTGTTCGGCGGCACGATCGTGCTCAGCTCGCTGCTCACCCCCGGTGGCGGCGCGGACTTCGGCTGGACCGCGTATACGCCGCTGTCGCGCGCCGAGTACTCCGTGGGCCCCGGAGGTGACCTCTGGATCATGGGCCTGATCGTGTCCGGTCTCGGCACGATCCTCGGCGCCGTCAACATGATCACCACGGTCGTGTGCCTGCGCGGGCCGGGCATGACCATGTGGCGGATGCCGATCTTCACCTGGAACATCCTTTTCACCAGCGTGCTGATCCTCGCCGCGTTCCCGATCCTCACGGCGGCGCTGTTCGCACTCGCGGCCGACCGGCATCTCGGCGCGCACGTGTTCGACCCCGCCAACGGCGGCGCGATCCTCTGGCAGCACCTGTTCTGGTTCTTCGGCCATCCCGAGGTCTACATCGTCGCGTTGCCGTTCTTCGGGATCATCACCGAGATCATCCCGGTGTTCAGCCGCAAACCGCTGTTCGGCTACCGGCTGATGGTGTTCGCGACGATGGGCATCACGGCGCTGTCGTTCGCCGTGTGGGCGCACCACATGTTCGCCACCGGCGCGGTGCTGCTGCCGTTCTTCTCGTTCCTGACGTTCCTGATCGCCGTGCCAACCGGCATCAAGTTCTTCAACTGGATCGGGACGATGTGGAAGGGGCAGCTGAGCTTCGAGACGCCGATGCTGTGGTCGATCGGGTTCCTCGTGACGTTCCTGCTCGGCGGGCTCACCGGCATCATCCTCGCCGCCCCGCCGCTGGACTTCCACATCCACGACAGCTACTTCGTGGTGGCGCACTTCCACTACGTGCTGTTCGGCACCATCGTGTTCGCGACGTTCGCCGGCATCTACTTCTGGTTCCCGAAGTTCACCGGGCGCATGCTCAACGAACCGCTGGGCAAGCTGCACTTCTGGCTCACGTTCGTGGGCTTCCACCTGACGTTCCTCGTGCAGCACTGGCTCGGTGACGCGGGCATGCCCCGCCGCTACGCCGACTACCTGCCCTCGGACGGCTTCACCGAGATGCACGTGGTGTCGACGATCGGCGCGTTCGTGCTGGGTCTTTCGATGTTGCCGTTCCTGTGGAACGTGGTGCGCAGCTACCGCTTCGGCGAGCCGGTGAACGTGGACGACCCGTGGGGCTTCGGCAACTCGCTCGAATGGGCAACGAGCTCGCCGCCCCCGCGGCACAACTTCACCGAGCTGCCCAAGATCCGTTCGGAGCGGCCCGCGTTCGAGCTGCACTACCCGCACATGGTCGAGCGCATCCATTCCGAAGGTCACATCACGCTCACCGGCAAGGTCAAGCCACACGACTCCTCACCGAAGCCGCCGGAGAAGACGGCCTCCGAAGCCACCGAGCGCAACGACCAGTGACCGCGGTGCGACACTGACGAGCGTGAGTGACCGAGACCGGGACGAGGAAGGCCGCGCCCGCAACGCCCGCCCGAGGGATGGCCTCGGCAGGCCGCTGCCCTACGGCGCGGAGGGCGTCGAGCGGCAGCCGGAGGGCGTCGTCCGCGCACCGGAGGAGTCGCTGGCGGAGGCGCAGCGGCTGCTCGACGAGGGCAAACCCTTCCACGCCCACGAGGTGTTCGAGGACGCGTGGAAGTCGGGGCCAGAGGAAGAGCGGGAGCTGTGGCGGGGGCTCGCGCAGCTCGCCGTCGGCGTGACCCATGCGGCCCGCGGCAACCTGACGGGCGCGGCCTCGCTGCTCGACCGGGGCGCGGGCAACATCGAGCCGTTCGCGGCGCGGCGGCCACACGGTATCGACGTCGAGGGCCTTGGCGCGTGGGCGCGCACGCTCGCCGCGAGCCTTCGTGAGCAGGTGGCGCCGCCGGACGCGAGCACGATCGTGCCCCGGCTGCGCGAGCCGGGGCACGACCGCTGATTCCCTGGTACTACACCTAGGCGGGAACCATCCCATGCGGGTCGAGCACGAACTTCTTGGCCGCGCCGTGGTCGAAGTCCTCGTAGCCCTGCGGAGCGTCGGTGAGCGGGATGACCGTGGCGTTGACTGCCTTGGCGATCTCCGCCCTGCCGTTGAGGATCATGTTCATCAGCAGGCGGTTGTACTTCTTGACGGGGCACTGGCCGGTGGTGAACGAGTGCGATTTCGCCCAGCCGAGGCCGATTCGCACGCCGAGCTGGCCGATCTGCGCGTTCTCGTCGACCCCGCCGGGGTCGCCCGTGACGTACAGGCCGGGAATGCCGAGCGAGGCGCCCGCCCTGGCGATGGTCATGATGTCGTTGAGCACCGTTGCGGGCTGCTCACCCGCGTCCCGGCCGTGGGCGCGTGCCTCGAAGCCGACCGCGTCCACCGCCGCGTCGACCTCCGGCTCGCCGGTGATTTCCTTGATCATGTCGGCGAGCTCGGCCGACTCGCGGAGATCCACTGTCTCGCAACCGAAACTGCGGGCCTGCTGGAGCCGCTCCGGGATCATGTCGCCGACGATCACCACCGACGCGCCGAGCAGCTGCGCGGCGTGTGCCGCCGCGAGACCGACCGGTCCCGCTCCGGCGACGTACACCGTGGATCCCGTGGTCACGCCCGCCGTGAAGGCGCCGTGGTAGCCGGTCGGGAAGATGTCCGACAGCATCGTCAGGTCGAGGATCTTCTCCAGCGCCTGGTCGCGGTCGGGGAACGGCAGCAGGTTGAAGTCGGCGTACGGCACCATCACGTACTCGGCCTGGCCGCCGATCCAGCCGCCCATGTCGACGTAGCCGTACGCCGCGCCGGGCCGTGCGGGGTTGACGTTCAGGCAGATTCCGGTCTTGCCCTCGAAGCACATGCGGCAGCGGCCGCACGCGATGTTGAAGGGCACCGAACAGATGTCACCGGGTTTGACGAACAGCACGTCGTCACCGGCTTCGACCACCTCCCCGGTGATCTCGTGCCCGAGGGTCTGACCGACGGGCGCGGTGGTGCGGCCGCGGACCATGTGCTGGTCGCTGCCGCAGATGTTGGTGGTGACGATCTTCAGAATCGCCGCGTGCGGAGCCTTCTTCGGCAGGCCCAGTCCTTCGACGACGTCAGTAGGTAGTTCGAGCTTCGGATAGTCGATCGACTCGACGGAGACTCGTCCCGGCCCTTGATACACGACAACATGGTTATCCGGCATGTCCAAACCCCTTTGTCTGATCGCCGGTTCTGAGTTCGTGGGCGTATCGCGAACGTAGCTCCTACCAGTTGGTATTTCCAGGTATCAGCAGGTGTAACTCATTCACTCGCGAAGCGCTGCTCCAGTTTCTGGATCTCGGGCAGCCCGATGAGATCGGTGAACTCACCGAACGACGGCAGCCCGTCGAGTGCCGACTGGGGGGTGCCCTCCGCGCGCAGCACCTCCAGCAGCGAGCGGATCCCCGCGGTCGCGGCGAGCAGCGTGCCGATGGGGAAAAGCACGAGCGAGAAGCCGAGCTCCCCGATGCGGCGCAAGGAGATCGGTGGGGTGCGGCCACCTTCGGCCCAGTTGAACACGAGCGGCGCAACACCGCGTAGCTCCTTCGCTACGCGCTCGATGCTCTCCTCGCTCGTTGGCGCCTCCACGAAGAGCACGTCGGCGCCAGCGTCGGCGTACGCCTTGGCGCGGTCGATCGCGTCGTCCAGCCCGTGCACCGCGGCGGCGTCGGTGCGGGCGATGAGCACGAAGTCGGGGTCCTGCCGGGCGGCGACGGCGGCGCGGAGCTTGCCGGTCATCTCCTCGCGCGAGATCACCGCCTTGCCGCTCATGTGCCCGCATTTCTTCGGCATGACCTGGTCCTCGAGGTGAATGCCGGACACCCCGGCCTGCTCGTAGGCCCGCACGGTGCGCACGACGTTGATCGCGTTGCCGTAGCCGGTGTCGGCGTCGGCGATCACCGGCAGGTCGACGGCGGCGACGATGCGGCTCGCGTTGTCGACCATCTCGGAGCCGGAGAGCAGGCCGACGTCGGGCCTGCCGATGAGCGAGGCGCTGGTGCCGAAGCCGGTCAGGTAGACGACGTGGAAGCCGGCCTGCTCGACGAGCCTGGCCGAGAGGGCGTCGTACGAGCCGGGCGCGACGAGCGGCTCCCCTGCCGTGAGCAGTTCCCGCAACCGGGCGCGCGGCCGTCGGGCGGTACCGAGCAGATCTCCCACGGCAGCCTCCTTGCATACAGAAGCCTCGAACTTGTGCGTCACCCTTTGCGGTGGAATGTCCGCCGTCCTAGATTGCACACAAATCTGGGTTTGAGGTGATTCATGACACAGACTTCCCCCTCCGTGACGGGCCGCGAGAAGGCCGTCGACGCGCTGCGCGAGCTGATCCTGCGCGGCGACTTCCCGGCGGGCGCCCGGCTGGGCGAGGTGGAGCTGGCCACTCGGCTCGGGGTCAGCCGGACGCCGGTGCGGGAGGCGCTCACGCGCCTGGCCGCCGAGGGCCTCGTCGAGCTGGTGCCCAACCGCGGCGCCCGCGTCAGCAAGTGGAGCGTCGAGGAGCTCAAAGGCGTGTTCGACCTGCGGACCGCGCTCGAACCGGAGCTCACGGCGCTGGCCGTGCCGAAGGCGGGCCCCGACGACGTCGAGGAGCTCGACCGGCTCGCGCGGCGGATGGTCGAGGTCGGCAGCCCGGGAGCGGGGCAGGACCTCGACGCGCTCGTGCCGCTCAACCGCGAGTTCCACGGCAGGCTCGTCACTCTCGCCGGTCACCCCGCGCTCGCGGGCGCGCTCGCCAGCGCGGTGCACGCCCCGATCGTGCTCCGGAACTTCCACACCTACGACGAGACGTCCCTGCGGCGCAGCCTCGCGCACCACGCCGAGATCGTCGCCGCCGTGCGGGCGGGCGACCCCGAGTGGGCCCGTGCCGTGATGACCGCCCATATCCGCAACGCGCGGGCCGTGATGGTCCGCGCGGCGAGGGAGCAGGAGAACGCATGAGTTACCGGCTCGGAGTCGACGTCGGCGGCACCTTCACCGATGTGCTGCTGGTCGAGGAGGCCACCGGCGCCACCTGGCGCGCGAAGACCCCGTCCACGCCGGCCGACCAGTCGGTCGGCGTGCGCAGCGGCATCGGCAAGGTGTGTGCCGATGCCGGGATCGGCCTGCACGAGGTGGCCCAGGTGCTGCACGGCACCACCGTGGCGACCAACGCGATTCTGGAGGGCAAGGGCGCGAAGGTCGGTCTGGTCACCACCAGGGGCTTTCGGCAGGTGCTGCAGATCGCGCGGTCGTACGTGCCTGGCGGGCTCGCCGGGTGGATCATCTGGCCGAAGCCGGAGCCGCTCGCGGCGTTGGAGAACACCGTGGAGGTCGACGAGCGGATCGCCAGCGACGGCACGGTGATCCGCGAGCTCGACGAGGCCGACGTCCGCGCCCAGCTCGGCAGGCTGCGAGGCCGGGGCATCCGAGCGCTGGCCGTCTCGCTCATCAACTCCTTCGCCGGTGCCGCCCACGAGCGCCGGATCGCCGAGCTCGCCGCCGAGGAGCTGCCCGGCGTCCCGGTGTCGCTGTCCTCCGACGTGCTGCCCGAGCTGCGCGAGTATGAGCGCACGGTGACCACCGTCGCCAACGGCTACGTCCAGCCACAGGTCAAGCACTACATCGAGACGCTGGCGGGCGAGCTCGGCAAGAGCGGCGTCGCCGGTGAGCTGGCGATCCTGCGCAGCGACGGCGGGCTCTCGACCGCCGACGCCGCCGTCGCCTCGCCGGTGACGATGCTGCTGTCCGGCCCCGCGGGCGGGGTGACCGGTGCGGTGTGGGTGGCCGAGCAGTGCGGCTACCGCGACCTGATCACGTTCGACATGGGCGGCACCTCCACCGACGTCGCGCTCGTGCAGGACCTCTCGCCGCGCATCGGCAGGGAGACCAAGGTCGGCGACCTGACCGTGCGGGCGTCCAGCGTGGACGTTCGAACGGTCGGCGCCGGTGGTGGCTCGATCGCGCACGTTCCCGAGCTCACCAGGGCGCTGCGCGTGGGTCCGCAGTCGGCGGGCGCCGACCCCGGCCCCGCCGCATACGGCCGGGGTGGTACCGAGCCGACCGTCACCGACGCGAACGTGGTGCTCGGCAACCTGCCGCCCGCACTGGCAGGCGGGGAGATCACGCTCGACGTCGCCGCCGCGAGGGACGCGGTGGAGAAGATCGCCGAGGCGATGGGCCTGCCCGATGCCGAGACCGCCGCGGCCGGCATCGTCGACATCGTCAACGAGAACATGCTCGGCGGGCTGCGGCTGGTCTCGGTGCAACAGGGCTTCGACCCCCGAGACTTCGCGCTCGTCGCCTTCGGCGGCGCGGGACCGCTGCACGCCAACGCGCTCGGCAGGCTCACCGGCGCGTGGCCCGTGATCGTGCCGCCGTCGCCCGGCGTGCTGTGCGCACTCGGTGACGCCACCACCAGCCTGCGTGACGTCGCGGCCCGCACCGTCCTGCGCCGCTTCGCCGACCTGACCGGCGACGAGCTGGGCGCGATCCTGCGGGAGCTGGCGGACGAGGCGGGCGAGCGGCTCGCCGCGCAGGGCCTGGCGAAGGACGCACAGGAGGTCGGCTTCGAGGTCGACGTGCGCTACCACGGGCAGGGCTTCGAGATCCCCGTCGAGGTCGACAGGGCGTGGCTCGACGGACCCGGCACCGCGCTGGAGGCGCTAGCGAGCCGCTTCGACGCAGAGCACGACCGGCTGTTCTCGTTCCTGCTCTCGGTGGACCACGAGCTGGTCAACGCCCGCGCCACGGTGACAGGCCCGAGGCCGGAGGTCGCGCCGCTCACCCTGCCCGAGGGCACGGGCGACCCGGCCGACGCGCTCGTGGACACCCACCCGATCCACGTCTCCGGCGCGCGGCACGACGCCCGCGTGTACGACAGGGCCAAGCTGCGGGCCGGCGATGTGGTGACCGGCCCCGCGATCGTGACGGAGATGGACTCGACGACCCTCGTGCTGCCCGGCCACGCGGCCACGGTGCACCCGTCCGGCAGCCTGCTCATCAACCCGTTGGAGGCGTGAGGCATGGCCCGCATCATCGAGACCGCGACTGGCGAGCTCACCAAGGGCACCGTGGACCCGGTGACCCTCGACCTCATCGAGAACGGCCTGCGCAATGCCCGCTACGAGATGGACGAAGTGCTGTTCCGCACCGCGCTTTCGCCGGGAATCCGGGAGCAGCACGACGAGTTCCCGCTCATCGGCGACCCGAGCGGGAAGATGGTGGTCGGCCAGTTCGGACTGTCCATTCCAGACTTCCTGGAGAACTTCGACGACACGATCGAAGAGGGCGACGTGCTGATGACGTCGGACCCCTACGCGTGCGGTGCCGCGATCAGCCACGCCAACGACTGGCTGCTCGTGATGCCGATCTTCCACGAGGGCAGGCTCGTCGGCTGGGCGTCGATGTTCGGGCACATGTCCGACGTCGGCGGCAAGACGCCGTGCTCGATGCCCACCGACGCGCGCACGATCTACGAGGAGGGCGTGGTCGTGCCGCCGTTCAAGCTGTACCGCAAGGGAGAGCTGAACGCCGACGCGCTGCGCATCATCCTCAACCAGGTGCGCATGCCGGACTGGAACCGCGCCGACCTCAACGGGCTCGTCGCCGCGTGCCGCACGGCGGGCCGCCGCGTGGTGGAGATGTGCGAGCGGTTCGGCACGGCGACCTACCTCTCGGCGCTCGACGCGCTGCTCCAGCGCAACTACGACGCGATGAAGGTGCTGCTGGAGACCGTCTTCGAGGACGGCAGGACCATCAGCTTCACCGACTACATCTGCGACGACGGCGTCGGCAACGGGCCCTACGAGCTGAAGCTTTCGCTCACCAGGCACGGCGAGAAGGTGCACCTGGACTTCACGGGCAGCTCGCCGCAGGCGGCCGGGCCGGTGAACTACTACATCAACGAGAACCTGACCCGGATGTTCTTCGGGATCTACATGATCACCGTGGCCGACCCGCAGATCCTGTGGAACGACGGCTTCTACCCGCTCGTAGACGTGACGATCCCGGACGGCTCGTACTGGAAGCCGAAGCACCCGGCTTCACTCAACGGCCGCAACCACGGCATCGGGCGCGTGTTCGACCTCTTCGGCGGGCTGCTCGGGCAGACAAACCCGGCGCTGCTGAACGCGGCCGGGTTCTCCTCCAGCCCGCACTTCATGTACTCCGGCTACTACACCTCGGGCGACCGCGAGGGCGAGTGGTTCCAGCTCTACTCCATCGGCTTCGGCGGCATTCCCGGCAGGCCGCTCGGCGACGGGCCCGACGGGCACTCGCTATGGCCGAGCTTCGTCAACATCCCGTGCGAGTACCTGGAGTCGTACTACCCGCTGCGCATCGAACGCTGGGAAACCGTGTCCGACACGGGCGGCGCGGGCCTGCACCGGGGCGGCAACGGCGTGGATGTGACGTACGTGTTCTCCGAGCCGGGCACGATCGCGATCCACGACGACCGGTGGCTGACCTACCCGTGGGGCGTCAACGGCGGCGCGCCCGGCGCGCGCGGCACGAAGTGGCTGGAGCGGGCCGACGGCACGCGCGAGGTGTTGCCGAGTAAGTGCCACGACGTGCCCGTGCGGCCCGGCGATGTGCTGCACTTCGTCACGTGGGGCGGGGGCGGCTGGGGCGACCCGCTGCAACGCGACCCCGGGCTGGTGGCGCTGGAGGTGGCGCGCGGGCTGGTGACTGCGGAGGGCGCGCGGCGCTACGGCGTGGTGCTCGACGGCGAGGGCGCCGTCGACGCCGGGGCGACCGAGGCGCTGCGGGCGGAGCTGAAGGCGTCGCGGCCCGCCGACCTGCCGGTGTTCGACATGGGACCGCCGATCGAGGAGCTGCTGGAGCGCTGCGAAGCCGAGACCGGCCTGCCAGCGCCGAAACGACCGCACTGGGCGGAGTCATGAGCGCCGGGCCGCACGGGACGGCGTTCTCCGGAAGGGTCGGCTGGGGCGAGCGCCCCGCCGTGCTGGTGATCGACCTGGTGCGTGCCTACACCGAACCGGGCGGGCCGTTCCTGCTGCCGGACCCGGCGCCCGCCGTCGCGGCGACCGGCGAGCTGGTGGCCGCGGCGAGGGCGACGGGGAGACCGGTGCTGTGGACCGTGGTGCGGTACACGCGCGGGCTCGCCGACGGCGGGCTGTTCGTGCGCAAGGTGCCCGCCTTGGCGGCGTTCGCGGATGACGCCGAGGGCGGCTGGGGCGAGATCGCGCCGCCGTTGAAGCCGGAGCCCGGCGAACCGGTGATCGTGAAACAGTACGCGTCGGGCTTCTTCGGCACGTCGCTCGCGGCGACCCTGCACGCGACCGGCGTCGACACCGTGGTGATCGCCGGCGTGTCGACGTCGGGGTGCGTGCGGGCCTCGGCCACCGACGCGCTCGCGCACGGCTTCCGGCCGCAGGTGGTGCGCCAGGCGTGCGCTGACAGGTCCACGCAGCTGCACGACGCGAACCTGACCGATCTGGATGCCAAGTACGCCGATGTCACCGACCTGGCGGAGGCCCTTCGCCGGCTGCGGTCCTGAACTCCACCTCCGGGTAGCGCGCGGACGGACCGTCGAGGATCGGCTGCTCCTCGCCCTTGAGGAAGCGCAGGAAGAAGGCCGACGTGTAGTCGAGCAGGATCCGCTGCGATGGCTCGTCCCCGATGTCGTCGAAGTTCGCCGTCCAGACCTCCGGCGGCATCACCTCGCGCATGTTCCAGCGGTCGGCGCTGCCGCCCTGGTCTACGAATCGGTAGTGGCCCGCGTCGCGGACCCGCAGCCACTGGTGCCAGCCGGTGAGCGCCGGCAGGAAGTCGGCCCACGTCGGATCAGCCTTGTCGTCGTGGTAGTCGCTGCCCAGGACCAGGAACGGCTTGTCGAGGCCCTCCGTGCGAACCGGGCCCACGACGAGGCCGTCGAGGTTGACGCCCGCGCGCAGCCTCGGGTCCTCCAGCATCGCCTGCGCCGCTGTGGAACCGCCGAACGAGTGCCCGTAGATGCCGGCGCGGTCGACGTCGGCCGAGCGGGCGACGCCCGATGGCAGCGGCAGCGTCCCCGCCTCAAGCCCGTCGAGTACGAACCGGACGTCGGCGACCCTGGCCTCCTGCAGGCGGTTGAGGATCGCCTGGTTCTCCGTGCTGAAGTCACTGGCCGCGGCACAGAACGTGGGGTCGGCGGTGGAAACCGTCCGGCCGCCGGGGAACTCCACCAGGTCGGACTCGTGGGTGCTGCCGAGCGCGACGACGACGAAACCCAGGCTGGCGAGGCGTTCGTTGACGGCGGTCGTGTCGGTCCGGCTCGCGCACAGACCGTGGTAGAAGATCACCACCGGGTGGTTCCCCGGCAGCGCGGGCGCGTCCCGCCTGCTGTTGGTGACGGCGCCTTCGAGCGCGCCGTCGGGCAGCACGTAGAACTCCTCCTGCCGTGCGGCCTCCTTCGGGGACGCGTAGTCGGCGCGCTCATACCAGGGCAGTGGCAGTGCCGGGTACCAGACCTGCGCCATCAGCTCCCTCGGTCCGCCCTCGGGGTCGAGGCCGTCGATGCGGCCCTCGTCGACGAGGTGCAGCAGGCTCGTGCCCGGCGCGTGAGGCCCCTCGGGTTGGGGCAGGTGCACCTGCTGCGGCGCCGCGTTCGCGGGCGGCGCGACCAGCACGGCCGACAAGGTCACTGCGAGCGTTCCGGCCACGAGCCGGAAAAGTCCGGATTTCCCCACACCTAAGGTCTACACCACACGAGCAACCCCCGCCTGGGCGACTGCCCCCCAAGGCCACCTTTGGTGCGTTGAACGCACCAAAGGTGGCCTTGGGGACCGTCAGTCGGCCCGTTCTCGGCGCACGGCTCTCCAGGTGAGGCCGCTGGAGGTCCACAGCAGCGCGCCGGTGACCACGAAGACCGAGGCGATGCCTGCCGAGCCCGCGATGGCACCGGCGCCGAGGGGCACGAGCACCTGGCCGAGCCGGTTTCCCGTGAGCCGCAACGACAGCGCCGAGGCCCGGCTGCGTTGCGACACCAGCGTCACCACCCACGTCATCGTCAGCGGCTGCCCGATGCCCCAGAAGAAGCCGACGATCACGAGCAGGATGCCCATCAGGACCGGTTGGTGCGCAAGGGGAAGCAGAGACATCGGCAGCGCCGAGCACAGCGTCGCCGACAGCAGCAGCCAGCGGCGCGACACCACCCGCAGCAGGGCTGGCAGGAACGCGCGGGACACGATCGACGAGCCCGTGCGCAGCATGAGCAGCACGGTCACCAGCAGGACGCTGAAGCCGTACTCCTCGCCCAGCACCGGCAGGAACGCCGACAGCACGTCCATCGACGTCAGCACCACGAGGCTGCTGAACACGGCTGGGCACATGCCGGGGATGCCGAGCATCGTCACCATCGACTGCGCGGGCTCCTCGGTGGGCGGCCTGCCCATGGCCCGCCTCGGCACGGGCAGCAGGAACGACGAGGGCCCCGCCAACGCGACGAGGCCGGCGAGCGCGAGCAACGCACCCGTGGTCGCCACGCCGTCGCCGGTGCTGCTCGCCGACGACACCAGACCGGCTACCGGCAGACCCACCGTCTGTCCGATGGAGACGGCCAGCGACCAGCCCGCGAACCGCTTGTCCAGCTCGTGCGGCTCCGACAGCAGCGGGATGAACCCCTGCGCCGCCACGACCACGAGAACCTGCCCGAAGCCCAGCAGCGCGTTTCCGATGCCGAGTATCACGAGGTCGCCGCTCACCGCGATCACGAGCAGCGAGACGGCGGTGAGCAGCACACCCGCCCGCAGCATCCCGGCGGGGTGACCGTTGTCCACGGCCCTGCCGACGTGCACGGCCACCACGAGCGGCAGCAGTGAGAACAGCGCCGCGATGACGCCGAGGGCCACCCCGTCGGCGCCGAGCCCGAGTGCGCGGTAGGAGACGAGCATCCTGGCCGCGTTGAACGCCGCCTGGGACAGCGCCGTGGCGACGCACAGGTGGGGATACCAGTGCCGCATGTCCACCTCTGCCGAGAGGGGCCGCCGAGGGCGGCCTCGATGCCAAGGAGCGCATGCCCCGGCCGCTCTACGGAAAGTCTCGTTCACGAAGACGGGCGTCGGCCACCTGAGTGACTCTCTTGCCCTTGAGCTGGGAAGTCGTCCATGGTGATGCGAACGGTTTTCACCACCGGTCAAGCGCGACCGACCGATGGAGGTCTCAGGTATGAGCGGACGCGACGTGCTCGTAGGGACCCCCTCTCTCGAATCGTGGTCGGTCCCCCCGGAGGAGGACTCGATCGAGTACGGAGTCTTCTCGCTGCAGAGCGGTTGCCTGGAAGTCGGCATGTACGAGCACCAAGAAGCCAGGAGAGCGGCGGCCGAATGGCGCGCGCGAGGCGAGGTGACGGCCTACGCGGCGGAACTGTGCCCCGAACACGAGGCCCACCCGCGCGAGGACTGTGCCCTTTTCGCCCGCTTCGACGCGATCGCCTGACCACATCGAGTGTGACGTTGTCCTCCCCTGTCGCTGCCGTGGATACGGACGGCGACCGGAGATGATCATGGGGTGAAGACCCCCGCCCTCGTCGTCGCCCTTGCCGCCGCGTTCACGCTCACCGCGTGCGAACTGCCCGAAGCCCCTGCCGAGACGCCCGCCCCATCGGGAGCGCTCCCGCAGCTGCGGGTGGCGCCGGAGGACACGGGCGCCCGCTACGACCGCGACGACTGGCCGCACTGGGACTACCTCGGCGACGGCTGCGACGTACGCGACCAGATCCTGCAGGACCAGGGCCGCTCCGTCCGCGTCGGCGACAACTGCGAGGTGACGGGCGAGTGGACGAGCGTCTACGACGGCGAGATCGTGACCGACGCCGGCGATCTGGACATCGACCACATCGTGCCGCTCGCGGAGGTGGCCCGCTCGGGCTCACGTGACTGGACCGAAGCCGAGCGGGAGGCGTACGCGAACGACCCGGAGGTGCTGGTCGCCGTGACGGCCAGGAGCAACCGCCAGAAGGGCGACCAGGACCCGGCGACGTGGCTCCCGGACCAGGATCGCTGCGGCTACGTGACCCGCTGGGTCCAGACGAAGGCCAAGTACGACCTGACGGCGGACCAGGCGGAAGCGGAGGCGATCAACGCGATCCTCTCCCACTGCCCGAGCTGACGCGCCGGTGCTTCGAGGAGGGTCCGCGCTCAGGAGTCCCGGAGCTGGTTGCGCAGGATCTTCCCCGATGCCGATTTGGGGATCGCTTCGACGAACTCCACCGCACGAACGCGTTTGTGGGGCGCCACCCGGCCGGCCACGTAGGTCATGACGGCGTCCTTGGTGACGGTGCTCCCCCGGCGTCGCACGACGAAGGCCTTGGGCACTTCCTCTCCGTCGGCGTCGCGGGCCCCGACCACGGCGGCGTCGTCCACGCACGGATGGCCCAGGAGCACGTCCTCGAGCTCGGCGGGTGCGACCTGGTAGCCCTTGTACTTGATCAGCTCCTTGATCCGGTCGACGATCTTGATCTCACCGTGCGGACCGAGCGTCGCGACGTCCCCGGTGTGCAGGTAGCCGTCCTCGTCAAGGGCGGAGGCCGTGGCCGACGGGTTGTTCAGGTACCCGGACATGACGTTCGGTCCCCGCACCCACAGCTCGCCCCGCTCTCCCGGCCCGGCGTCGACGCCGGTCGCCGGGTCGACGAGCCGGAACTCGATGCCGGGCAGTGCAAGCCCGCAGCTCGCGGGGTCGATGTCGGGGCGGTCCTCGGGCGCCGCGTGCGACACGGGCGACATCTCCGTCATCCCGTAGCCCTGCATGACCGCGCACCCCAGCCGTTCCGCCAGCGTGGCACTCAGCCCACGGTCGAGCGGGGCCGCACCGGAGAACACCATTTCCAGGCTGCTCACGTCGTGCTGTTCCACCACGGGGTCCTTGGCGAGCGCACGCACGACCGGCGGCGCCACGTAGAGCTTGCGCACCCGGTGCTCGGCCACCAGGCGGAGCAGCTCGGCCAGGTCGAACCGCGACATCGTGACCAGCGGCGCGTGGGTGTACAGGCTGTGGTTCATCAGCACGGTCATGCCGTAGATGTGGAACAGCGGGAGAACGGCCAGCTGGGTGCTGCCCCGCGTCAGCGGCACCATCCGGTCGAACTGCAGGACGTTCGCGACGACGTTGCGGTGGGTGAGCACCACCCCCTTGGCCTGGCCCGTGGTGCCCGAGGAGTACGGCAGCACCGCGATGTCGTCCGGCCCGGTGGTCAGTACCGGCGCGGGCCCGGACTCCGCCGCCAGCTCGGCGAGGCAGGAATGGCCTTCGACCGGCTCCAGGGTGAACACGGCGTCCGGCCCGATCCCGGCCTTCTCCGCGGCCGCCGCGACCGACTCCAGCTGCGCCGCCGCCGCGATGGCGAAGCGGGCGCCCGAGTCGTGGAGCTGGTGAGCGAGCTCAGGCGTCGTGTACGTGGGGTTCGCGGCCGTGACGACGCCACCCGCGCGGAGTACGGCGTGGAACGCCGACACCCAGTCCGGCGAGTTCGGGCCCACCAGACCGACGACGTCACCGGTGCGCAGTCCACGCGCGCGCAACCCCGCCGCAATGCGCTCAACCCGTTGGTGCAGCTCGCCGAAGGTCGTCACCGCGCCCGTGCGGCCGTCGACGAGCGCGGTCGCGCCGGCGTGCTCGCCGGGACCGTCGCCGAACAGCAACGTGGTCAGTGAGACGTCCGGAACGGTGACGGCTGGATACGGGCTGGAAATCGGCATCGACGGTCCTCACTCGTGGGTGCCGCGCACGCGGCCGCAGGCGTGGCCCGCCGCGCGGTAGGCGTACGTGTAGTTCCGGGCGTTCGCCAGCCCGGTGACGTAGCCACGCAGTTCCCGCGTGGCCGCGGCGTTTCCGGTGGCGTACAGGCCAGGGATCGGCGTGCCGTCCCGTCGCAGCACGCGGGCGTGCCGGTCGATCCACAGACCGAGCGTGCCCATCCCGAACCCGACCACGGTCAGGTCCAGCGCGTAGAACGGCGGCGTGCGCAGGGCGCCGAGGCACGCATTCGGCTCGTGGGCTGCGTCGCCGTAGGTCCGCAGGACGAACGGCAGCGTGCCTCTGCCGAACTCCGGGTCCTCGCCGCGATCGGCCCCCTCGTTGAACGCGGTGACGGTGCGCTCGAGCCCGTCGGGGTCGATGCCGGTGAGCGCAGCCAGTTCGGCGAGGCTGTCAGCCCTCGGGATCGAGTGCGGCCATTCCTGTCCCGCCGCGTACGGCCCGAGCGGGTAGCGCTTGCGGTACTCGTCGTCGACGAGGAACCAGCACGGCAGGTTCGCCCAGCGGCGGCGACGACCGTCGAACCGGCGCAGCGCACCGATCAGTGCCCCGTAGTAGCTCTCGTCGCCGAACCGTCGCCCGTCCCGGTTGACGATCATCGAGTGCGGCAGGCCCAGGTGGGCGAGCAACGGCCGGACGAGCGGAACGTCCGTGCCGGGGTGGACCTCGCCGGGGAAGCCGTACCCGACGCTGAAGAACGGGTCGGCCCCTCGGACCAGGCCGGCTCCCGCCTGTTCCGCGAGGGTCGCCGAGTCGCCCTCGACGACCGGAGGGGCGCATTCCACGAGCTCGGGCACGTCCTCCAGCTCGGCCGCGTGCGAGGTCCAGCCGTAGCCGCCCGCCGCGATCAGCACGCCGCCACGCGCCCTGACCGCCACGCGGCCGCCTGGCCCGTCCAGCACCGCGCCGACCACCGCCCCGTCCTCGCGCAGCAGTTCCACCGCCCGGTGCCCGAGCAGGCATTCGACGCCGCGTCGCACCAGCGTCTCCCTGACGAACCCACCGGCGAGCCCCACTCCGTGGGTCAGGCGGTCCTCGGCAGGCGCGGCACCGTCCGGTGTGGCCGGTTCGGTGTACCGCTCGGCCCGGGTGACGCCGATGTCGTAGTAGGGGCCTGGCCGCAGCCGTGGCCGCCAGGCGCCCAGCTCAGCGCCGTCCAGCACGCATTCCAGCAGCCGCCCTTCGCTCGTGGAGCCGGGCGCGGGGTGGTAGAGGTCGGGAGCGTCCGGGATCACGCGCAGCGGTACGCCGGCGTCGGCGAACCAGGCCGTCGCCTCGACCGCGTCCAGCAGGTACTCCCGGCGTGCGGCGCGATCGACCGGACGCTCCCCCTGCACGTGGTCCAAATAGGACTCGACAGCCTCGATGGGGTCGGCGGCGGAGGAGGAGAGCGGATCGCCACCGACCCAGACGAACCCACCGCTGTAGGCGGCGACACCACCGACCAGCGACGACCTTTCGGCCACGAGCACCTCGGCGCCGAGCTCGTGCGCCCGCAACGCCGCGGCGAGCCCACCCAGCCCGCCGCCGACGCAGAGGAGGTCGACCTCCCGAACGCCTGACATCGTCAGGAGTCCTTCACGTCGATGCTCACGTTGATGTTGCCCCGCGTGGCGCGGCTGTAGGGGCACGTCTTCTCCGCCTCGGCGAGCAGCGGCCGCACCTGGCCGACGGAATCCGAGGGCACCGTGACGACGATGTCGACCGCCAGCTCGAAGCCACCGTCGTCGGCCCGATGCAGGTGCACCTGCGACGTGGCGGACACCTCGGGCAGCTTCGTGCGGGCCCGGCGAGCCACGGCGCCGAGCGCGCTGAGGTAGCAGGCGGCGAAACCGGCGGCGAAGAGCTGCTCCGGATTCGTTCCTGCGCCGTCTCCGCCGAGTGCGGCGGGTGGCGCGAGTGCCACGTCGAGTTTTCCGTCGTCGCTGCGTGCCGCACCGCCCCTGCCGTTGGTGACGTGCACCGACGCGGTGTAGAGGGGTTGGGACAAGGCTGCTCTCCTCGGGTCGTGTTGCGGTGGCCGGCTCGGTCACACCGGCAGGCGTTCCCTGCCGGTCTCGCGGAACGTCAGCACCGTCACGATGCCCACGAGCGCGACACCCATGACCCAGAAGGCGGGCGCCATCGGGTCGCCGGTGCTCTCCACGAGCTGAGCGGCGATGTACGGGGCCGAGCCACCGGCGATGATGGTGCCGATGTTGAAGCCGAGCGCGACACCGGTGTACCGCATGCGCCGCGGGAACAGCTCGGTGAACTGCGGGAACGCCGGAACCTGCGCGAGTCCGTTGAACGACATGTAGACGATGTAGACCAGCGCCACCACGACGATGCTCGACGTCGCGCCGAGGATCGCGAATGCGGGCCACGCGATCACCAGGTACCCGATGTACGCGGTGAGCAGCACGGGACGCCGCCCGAACCGGTCCGCGAGCGCACCCGCCAGCGGGAACGTGGCACAGGCGAGCGCGATGCCGATCGCGGAGGTCCAGTAGACGTCCTGTTTGTCGAACCCGAGATCGATGAGGTAGACGTTGAAGTAGGTCAGTCCAATGTAGCCACTGCCGTTCATGGCGATCGCGATGCCGACGACCCGCGCGACACTGCCCGGCCGTTCCTTGATCACCTGACGCAGGGGGCTGCGCACGATCTCCCGCTTGCTGGCCATCTCCGCGAACTCGTCGGTGTCCTCCAGCCGCACCCGCACCCACAGGCAGAGCAGCGCGAGCGGAAGCGAGATGAGGAACGGGATGCGCCAGCCCCAGGACGTCATCTGCTCGGCCGTCGTCAGCGTGCTCACCAGACCGACCACGGCCGCGGACGTGGCGAAACCGAGGGTCGAGCCGAGCGCGGTGACGGAACCGTAGAAACCACGGCGCTTGGTCGGCGCGGACTCGGCCACGTAGGTCGCTGCGCCACCGATCTCACCGCCCGCGGAGAACCCCTGGGCAAGGCGGAGCAGCACCAGCAGGATCGGGGCGGCGATGCCGATCGAGGCGTATGTCGGCAGCAGTCCCAGCAGGCCGCAGCAGATACCCATGGCGACGACCGTCACCACGAGCGCGCTCCGGCGGCCGCGGCGGTCGCCGAGGCGACCGAAGAACCAGCCGCCGATGGGCCGCATGACGTAGCCGGACCCGAAGACGGCCAGCGCGACGAGCACCGAGACCGCGGGCTCGCCGCTGGGGAAGAACAGCGGACCGATCGTCACCGCGAGGAACGCGTACACGCTGAAGTCGTAGTACTCGATCAGGGTGCCGACTCCACCGGCCAGCGCGGCGCGCTTGGCCGTGGCCGGCGAGGGCACGGTGGGGCTTTCGGTCGACGGGTGTGAGGTCGTCTCGGACATGGTGCTCCTGGTCCGTCGTCGTTGACTTGGCGGAGGGATATCAGGCTTGGTCTGCTGGTTGGTGGGCGTGCTCGGCGAGCAGCAGCTTCAGCGAGCCGCCCGCCTCGATGACGCGGCGGACGCGGTCGCTGGGCGGGGTGCCCCGCAGCTCGGTGCCGTCGTCGAGCCGCACGGTGGCGGCGCGCCAGTCCACTGCCACGTTGTCGCCCTTGGTGACCCCGGTGCTGATGCCGGGCACGGTCAGCAGCGGCATCCCGTTGTAGGTCTCCCCTCGCCAGAAGCCGGGGGAGAACGATTCGGCCAGCACCGCGGCGATGCCGAGGTCCCGCAGTGCCACCATCGGCGGATAGTGCGGGTGGCCGTAGCCGAAGTTGCGGCCGCCGACGATCACGTCACCGGGCCTGACGCGGTCGGCGAACGTGGGGTCGAACTCCCGCATCACCTTGCTGCGCAGGAAATCCGCGTCGTAGGACTTGATGTTCTCGACCCCGATCACGAGGTCGATGTCGAAGTCGTCACCGAAGATCCACGCCACGCGGCCGCGGATCAGATCCGGCGGCGGCGGGTAGTCGCGGAGTGCGCTCACGACCTGGCCACCCCCTCGGCCGACGAGATCGTTCCGGCGACGGCGCTGGCCGCGACCGTGTAGGCCGAGCCCATGTAGATGTTCGCCTCGGTGCTGCCCATCCGGCCCGAGATGTTCAGCACGCCGGTGGAGATGCAGTTCTCGCCGGGCTGCAACGGCTTCTGGTAGCCGAAGCAGAAGTCGCAGCTGGAGCGCGCGATCTGCGCGCCCGCGGCGCGCAGCACGTCCAGCAGGCCCTCCCGCTCCGCCTGCTGGTGCACCGAATCGGAGGTCGGGACGACGTTCAGTTCGACGCCGGGAGCGACCTTGCGTCCATCCAGGATCAGCGCGGCGGCGCGGATGTCCTCGATACGGCCGCTGGCACACGAGCCGATGAACGCCTTGGTCACCGGAGTGCCCGCGAGTTCGTCGACCCCTCGGGTGTTGTCCGACCGCGCCGATCCGGGCAGCACCACCCTCGGGCGCAGTTCGGACAGGTCGATCGTGTGCACGGCGGCGTAGTCGGCGCCCTCGTCCGGCAGCTGCGGCGTGAAGCCGGTGCTGGCGACCCGGCGGGCGTAGGACAGCGCGGCCTCGTCGGGCTCGAAGACCGCGGAGACCGCGCCGGTGAACATGGCCATGCCACAGAGCCCCTGCCGCCGGTCGATCGACATACCACGCGCGCCGGGGCCCGAGAACTCCATGACCTGGTGCGCACAGCCGTCGGCACCGTACTCACCGATGATGTGGTGCACCAGATCACGGCTGTCCACGCCGTCGGCCAGCTCACCGACCAGCTCGAACCGCGTCGTCGCCGGGACGTCGAGGTAGATCTGCCCGGAAACCCACGCCTCCAGCAGGTCGCGGCGCACACCCCAGCCGAGCGCACCGAACGCGCCCGCGCCGGAGATGTGCCCGTCGAAGTGGATCAGGAAGTTGCCAGGGAGCGCGTAGCCCAGTTCGGCCATCACCTGGTGACCGATGCCGCGAGCTTCGTGCAGCTCGATGCCGTAGAACTCGCACCAGTCCCGCGTGACCTGGTGGACCTCGCGTTCCTGTTCCGTGCCCTTGGTGAGCATGTGGTCGATGAACACGACGTACCGGTGCGGCTCGGCGAGCGTCCGGATGCCGAAGTCGTCGTGCATCTGCTTGAACATCACGTCCGTGTAGCCGGGAAAGTCGTAGGCGATCATGTAGTCCGGGCGCACGGGGAGGTTGTCGCCTGCCTTGACGACGTCGACGCCCGCGGCCCTGGCCAGTATCTTCTCGGCGATTGTGCTCGGCATGCCGCTCCTTACACCGGCTCCGCGGCGGGCAGGTACGCCTGCTGGAGCCGCTCGATCTCGGGCATTCCGATGAGGTCCACGAAGTCGTGGTGCGAGGTCGCGTCCGCGCTGACGTCGGCCGGGTTCTCGCCGGATGCGAGCCTGCGCAGGCAGTCACCGGCGGCGCGGGTCACGGCCATCAGCACCTGCGTGGGCAGCAAGGCGATGCGGACACCGATCTGCCGCATCACCTCGGGCGTGAACTCGCGTTCCGTCCACGCCGACGCGGTGAGCGTAGCCATCAACGGAACACCGGTGACCTCGTGGCAGCGCCGCCACTCCTCGACGGTGCTGAACGTCTTGGTCACCGGCATGATCAGGTCCGCGCCCGCCTCGACGTACGCGTCGGCGCGGCGGAGTGCCTCGTCGCCGCTGGCGTCGGTCCTGGCGATCACGAGCATGCCCGAGTCCTTCGCCGCGTCGACAACGGCGCGGATCTTGCCGGTCGCCTCCGGCACGTCGAGCAGCTCGGGTGCGGAGCCAGGGATCAGCGGGCACCGCTTCGGCGAGCGCTGGTCCTCCATGAACACGGCGGCCACTCCGGCGTCCGCGAACAGGCGCGCCGTGCGGTGTGCGTTGACGGCGTTGCCGTAGCCCGTGTCGATGTCGGCGATGAGGGGCAGCCCGCTCGCCTCGCGGATCGTCCGCACGGCCTGCAGGTTCTCCGACATCGAGTAGAGCTCGGCGTCCGGATAGCCAAGCGCCGCCGAGATCGCGAAGCCCGACGCGCACAGCGCGGGGAAGCCCGCCTGCTCGGCCAGCCGGGCGGTCAGACCGTCCCAGACACCGGGTGCGTAGACGAGTCGCTCGCTGATCAAGTCGCGCAAATCCACTGATCACTCCCTTGTGTATCGTGATGCGATACGCGTTCCGAAACTTTGCGGGAAGGACACCGAGCATGTCAAGGAACCGGCGCGAACTCATCGCTAACCTGAGTCCAGCAAGCACGCGGCAGGTGAGGTGAGCGGTGACGCAAGAGGCACTCCAGGACGGCTCCGCGGGGCGGGAGACGGTCACCTCGGTGCTGCGCGCGTGCCAGCTGCTCAGCCACTTCAGCGCCGACCGGCCGGTGATCACCCTGGCCGAGTTGACGGCCACCACCGGGCTCAACAAACCCACCGTGCACCGGCTCATGAGCTCGTTCGTCGAAGCGGGCTGGGTGCACCGGGAGCACACGGGCGCGTACCGGATCCGGATGCCCGTGTTCACGATCGGCGCCGCGGCGCTCGCGGGGTTCGACCTGCGCACCGAGGCCAGGCCCGAACTCGAGGCGCTGGCGCAGCGGTTCGGCGACACCGCGTTCCTGATGGTCCCCTCCGACGCCGGCGCGGTGTGCATCGACCGGGTCGAGGGCGGGAAACCGATGGCATTGGCGGCCATCAGCGTCGGCTCGGTGCTGCCGTTCCACGCGGCCGCCGCGCCGGTGGCGATGGCCGCGTTCGATCCGGAGATCCGCCGCCGGGTCCTGAAGGGCCGGCTCGAGGCCTTCACCGAGGAAACGCACATCGACCCGGCCGCGCTGGCGAGTCACCTGGAGCGGGTACGGACCGAGGGCATCTCCCGCAGCCAGGACGACTACCTGCGCGGCGTGTCCGCCGTCGCCGCGCCCGTCCTCGGCCAGTACGGGGCGCTCGTGGGAACGATCAGCCTCGGCGGGCACAGCGAGGACTTCGCGGGAGCCGAGGGCGAGGCCCGCGCGGAAGCCGTACGCGCCGCCGCGGACCGGCTGAGCACCACGGTGCGCGCCTCACGTCTCTGAGTGGGCCGATCCGGCCCGATATCCGAAAAACGCCCCGAGACCTGATCGAGCAGGTCATCGGGGCGTATCGGCTGGTGTGGCGGGTGAGGGATTCGAACCCCCGAAGGCAGTGCCGTCTGATTTACAGTACGACGCACAGACTGGCCACGACCTGCACAAAGGCAGTCATAGCGCCGATTCGCTGGGACGTATCTGGGACAGGCGCTGAGAGAATGCTGACCCGTTGAGGCGGCTAGAGCCACTGCAACATCGACTAGCGGCTATGCGACACCAATGGCATGACGATCACGTGGGCGAAGCGGGTCATCGGCGCCAGTCTTGCGCTCATCGCGTTGGCACTGTACGGCCTGCTCCAGGACCTTGACACCTACCTCGTTTGCGTTGGACTCGTCCTCACCCTGGCAGGCACAAGCTGTGGTGCACTGGCTCTGTATCGAAATCACCAGAAGTACGGAAGCGGCCTTCTCTTCCCCAAGCTCGCGCGCCTGAAATCAGACCTTTCGAGGGTTATTCGGCGCCGAGGCCCCAATGTAAGAGCTGGGGCCGGAACAGCTACCTTGAGGCTTGAGACGAGCGGTGCGACCGGGGTAGCAGAAAAGGCGATTTCAGCGACGGCTCCCTTTGACCAACAAGTCGCATTGATACTTGAACGAATTCGAGAAGTGGAGGGTCGCCTCACGGAGCGCCATCGACGGGACATTAAGGAAATGAAGGAATCCATCCACACACTCAAAGCATCTTCCGAGGCGGCCGATCAATCGATAACGAGACTAGCAAAGGATGTCGCCGCCGGAAGCGTCCAGCTCCAACTTTGGGGCCTAATTCTCGTCGGAATAGGGACGATTCTACTCGCAATACCTTCGTTATCGATGGCCACTGTTCGCATGATCGGAAACACGATGACATACGACGATCCCGTGCGCAAGGCTCTAACTCAGAGCAAAGAACTAGCCGATCTGCTCGAGTCCGACTTTGACATCGAGAACGGCGGATTCACGTGGTGGATCCATTACAATATCGATTCACTCATTTCGGCCGGACTTATGGATTACCTCTATGGTCTCATCAGCTCTTTGCGTGAGAACCTGAGCAGCGCCGCAGTTCATCTTGCAGACCTGACAGAGTGCCGCTACGCAGACGATCACTGGACGATCTCACAGCTTCGAAAGAGCGGAGGCACCGCGAACCTGCATCGTGACGCCAGTGGTCAACGTCGAGCGGCCAGGATCGACGCTCACACGGCCGGATTTCTCCGCGCATCCGGGACCATCCTCGACATAGTCGCGGGTGTTGTCGTAGGTATCGGCGGATTCAACAAAAACATATTCAAGTCGGATCTCAAGCTGCTGCAACCACTTGAGGAAGGCCCCAATTACCCAGGCCCACTCGTTCGGAAAGCTCTAAACCTTCCAAACTCGGTCCTTCACGACTCCGACCCACAGGGCACGCTACTTAGATCGACCAGGTCCGCCTTAATACATGCAGGCCCCACGGGCTGGCTTGATTGGACACGTCAGATGAGAAACGATCGAGTGCACCGTGCGTCGCGAATGTCAATGAATATCTTCAGTCGGGATGGAAAGATCGTCCAGCCCCTGCCGAGAAACCCGGAGAACCCGGAAGTTCACGAGTTTCGCAGCGCCAACCAGGTTGACAAAATGCTCTTGTCAGAAGACTCCCTCGTAACGCTTCGAGGAGTGCTGGACTCGATAAACTATGCCGTGGTGGGAATATCAATGGCATGTGCGGAACTCTGGATCAAGCGCAAGGAAAACCCGCAACTAATTAAGCAACCCTCCTCGCAATGGCCGAAGGTCAAATCGACGAGCTCTGCTCGATTCGAAGGCTACGAGCCCCGTGAAATAGAGATGCCCGCAGGGGCATCCGCAGTGGTCCATCCGACAACGGGGCGCCGACTGCAAGCCGCGAAGGTGATGAAGCCTGGGACCGACTAGACCGCACACCGCGGACTGAGAGACTGTGCCTTGGCAGTTCACCGCAATTGGAGGGCACCGGTTTGGGCGGCACGACGAACTCTGGAGGTTGGCTGCACGTGGCGCGCGCTGTGGACGCTCCACCTGACGGTTCCGACGTTGGCGACGTCATCCGCTGGTACAGGAAGCACCACAACCTGACTCAGCAGGACGCAGCCGACCTGCTCAACACCACTCAATCGCGGCTCTCGAAGATCGAGAAAGGCTCGCTGACGCTGGGCCTTGACGAGTTGCGCCTGGTCGCGAGCAGGTTCGGCATCCCTCCCGAGCGGTTGGGTGTCCTGCCCGACCGGTCCGCCGACGCCGTGCCCAACCCGCGCACCGTCAGCGACTCCCCCGGCGCGCCGCTGGAGAGCCAGGAGCGCTGGCGAGCCGTTCGTGCCGCGCTCAATAGCAACCGTGCCGCACTCGGCGACCTTGCCGCCGAGCTGTACCCGCAGGCTCACTGCATCCCGAACACAACGGTCCTGACCAAACCAGCCTGGCTACCCGATGCGCCTGTCGAGCTGGCGGACGTGCAGCTCCACTGGCGTACTGACGAGGTCCCGAAGCCTTCAATCACCGGGCAGATCCCGGAGAGCGAGTCGGCCCGGCCTCTGGCTGCGGACGGCGAGAGGTACCGCCGCTACTCGAGTGCGCTGCGCGACCTGGCACGGCCACGGCTGCTCGACAACCGCATCAGCTACCGGCTACTCGATGTCGACTGGGCGGACGGACGCGGGCGACTCGACTTCAACTACACGAGCTACTTCGAAGTTCTCGACATCGGCGAAGCGGTCGGCCACGAGTTCGCCGAAGCGTGGGTCAACGCTGGTCGCAAGCGACCGAGCATGGCTGGCCTGCGTCTGCGTCGACACATCGCCGACCCGTTCGATCTGCTCGCCCGACCGATGTTGCCCAGCATCAACACGCTCACCATCCGCCGAGACCCGATCGACGGACACCGCATGTACCTGCATCAGCGCGACTCGAAGGCGGTCGCAGCGGCGGGCGGCATGTTCCACGTCATCCCCGCCGGGGTCTTCCAACCAGCCGCCCTGGCGCCACAGCACCAGGCCAACGACTTCTCGATCTGGCGCAACATTCAACGCGAGTTCTCGGAAGAGTTCCTTGGCAACCCTGAGCATGACGGCAACTCTGTCGAGCCCATCGACTACGACGAGGACGAACCCTTCCGCTCGTTCACAGAGGCCAGGAAGTCCGGTGACTTCCGCGTGTACGCAACTGCCACGGTGCTGGAACCACTCACGCTGTGGGTCGAACTGTTGACCGTCGCGGTGATCGAAGCTCCTGCCTTCGACCGTCTCTTCGCGGGGATGGTCGAAGTCAACGACGAGGGCTCTGCCGTCAGCACGGAGTCCGGCCAACCAGCCGTTGGTATCCCGTTCACATCGGATGCTCGCGAACGACTGAAGGCGGAACCGCTCTCCCCCATCTCGCGCGCCTGTATCGAACTGGCGTGGCAGCACCGGCACACCCTCTTGGCAGGCTGAGCATGCGTGTACTCGTCACAGGCAGCTCCGGATTCCTGGGCAGGGCCGTGGTCGCCGCGCTACGCCTCCACGGGCACGACGTGAGCACGATGCACCGCGGAGTCGACGCAACGCACCGGGGCGATATTCGCGATCGGGACGTCGTTGGGCAAGCGGTCTCGGGGGTCGAGGCGGTGTGCCATCTGGCAGCGCTGGCCAAGGTTCGCGACTCGTTCAACCGGCCCGCCGAGTATTGGTCGACCAACGTCGTCGGCACGCTCAACGTCCTTGAGGCGCTTGCAGCCGCGTCCGATAGCGGCAGCCCGAAGAGCCTCGTCCTGGCATCGACCTCAGCCGTCTACGGCACGCCTGAGCGGCAACCGATGGACGAAGAGACTCCCACCGTGCCGAGCAACCCATATGGGCGGAGCAAGCTTGCGGCAGACCAAGCAGCCGCCGACGTTGCGCAGCTCGGCGCGATCGGTGTCACCACGCTGAGAGCGTTCAACATCGCGGGCTCATCGGGTGGCCAGCCGGACCCCGACCTCACCCGTCTCATCCCCAAGGTTCTCGCCGTGCAGGCTGGCACGGAACCCAAGCTCACAGTTAACGGCAACGGTTCCGCCGTGCGTGACTTCGTGCATGTCGAGGACGCGGCAGAAGCATTCGCCCTCGCCCTACCCGCGTGCACGCCGGGCCAGTGGCGGGCCTACAACCTGGGTGCGACGCGCGCGAGCGTCGCTGAGGTGATCCAGGAAGCCGAGAAGGTCACGGGCAGGCCGGCTCCCCTCTTGCACCGCCCGCCAGCCAACGAACCGCCCACGTTGGTCGCCGACTCGACGCGCGCACGCCAAGAACTCGGCTGGCAACCAAAAAAGTCTGAGCTTCCGCAGATCCTTCGCGATGCCTGGGACGCTCTGAACTGCTGATATGCCGTCCCGGAATAGTCCGGTTCGGAATACCCCCACAGCGACTAGAGATCCACTACCCGACCGCCTTCGTGAGTTGTTTCCTGGACTCATCACGGAAACAACCCACGAAGGAGATGGTCGGAATGGCCAAGCAACAGTTGCCACTGATGCCCAAGACGGGCAGCGGAGTCCTCACGAAGCTCATCGGCACGGTTGCCGTGCTCGCGCTAGTCGTGGTGATCGTCAGGCACCCCGGCGACGCAGCCGCGTGGGCCAAGGGCATGGGCGGCGTCATCACGGGCATCGTTGACGGCGTCGCAGCGTTCTTCCGCCAGCTCGCTGGCTAGTCCTTCACGTTCTCGATCTCGTCGACGCGGTCACTCAGCTCAGCGAGAGCGGCCCGAAGCTCCTCCACCTGCCGGGCGAGTGCTTCCACAGTTACGGGTTCGTCGGGCGTTCCTTTGACGAACACCCCAACGGCGGGAGTGGCCGTCAGCCAGCCCCCGTCCTGTAGGACCCGCAAGGCTTTCTGAGCAGTCCCGAGCGCGACGTCGTACCTCTCGGCGAGCGCACGGTTGCCAGGGAGTTTGTCGCCAGGCTGAAGAACGCCACGGCGGATGTCGGCTCGGATCAGCTCTGCGACTCGCTCATAGGCGGCCATGCCCGCCGTGTTGACGTCCATCCGCTCAGTCTAGCCAACCGATACACCCCGATATAGATCACCCGAATGCACGAGTTCCAACTGATACACACTGATATAGATTGCTCTGTATCAGATCCCAAACGCGAAGGAGAACGATGAGGTCCGCACACATCAGCCGCCGCCAGGCAGAGGCGAGTTTCGACGGCATGGACGCTGATCTTGACGACGTTTTCGCTGTTCAGGCCGATGTAGCTCGGCTTGCTGACGCGGACGAGCTGGCCGACGCGTACGAGCTGTTGGACCGGCTGGATCGGGAACTGGCAGCGGCCAGCCATGCAGCACTGGTGAGGGCACCGCGCTTTACCGACCCGCGTCGAGCAGGCCGGTCGCGCCGCCGAGCCAATCGGGTGGTGCTGCGGTCCCTACCGACGCGGCTGGACATCGCCGAGCTGTCCGACGTCGAGGGCGAGGCCGCGTAATGACCCGACTCCTGATCACTGACCCCGGCGCGGCGGCCCGAACCGCCAAGAACGCGCACGCCGCACCGGGGCTCCCAAGCCAGCCGCGTGACGACTCGAAGGGAAACAACATGTTAGGCACAACCGCCCGATGCCCGGTCTATCTGCGGGAGTGGGTTCGTCGGCACGGTTCGGACCCGGCCCGCGCGTACGGCTTCCTGGCTGCGGCGGTGCATGGTCACCTGCGCGGGGAGCGGCACCCGGAGTGGCTGGGCGTCGTGGTGGCCGAGCTGGACGCCGCGATGGCCGGGTCCGACGCGGTGGTCTACACCCCGCCGGAGCTGAACGCGCTGATCGATCAGGCCACGGCCCCGCTGCGCGCGGAGCTGGCTGAGCTGCGCACTGGGGCGGGTGAGGTCGCATGAATCCGCGTAATCGCAGGCAGCGGCCGGTGACGGTGTTCGACGGGCGCACGCATCAGGTGGCGTTGTGCCGGGGCTGGCGGGATGGGCTGCCGGTGTTCGGGTGGGGCGAGGCCCCGTCGACGCTGCTGACGGTCTCGCAGCTGCGGGCGGTGGGGTTGCGGCGCAATGGGCAGGACCCGGTGGCGCTGCTGGTGTTCCGTCACCACCGCCCGTATCGGCGGGAGGAGACCACGGAGCTGTTCTCGGTGGAGCGGGCCGCCCCGGTGCGCGGCACCACCGCACAGCGCCGGGCCAAGGTACGCAACGCGCTGCGCGCCCGCCGAATCTGCGCCGAGTGCCGCCAGGACGTGGGCTACTACGTACCGACCTCCACTCGGGTGTGCTGGCAGTGCGAGTCCGGCACCTGGGAGGTGGCGGCATGAACGCGCACCGAGCCCACACGGTCCGGGTGACACTGCCCAGGCCGCACGAGCAGACCGGGCAGGTGGCGCGCTGGCGGTTCGCCTCACTGGGCGACCTGGTGACGCTGGACGCCCCGCGCGCGGACCGGGAGATCACCCTGTCGGTGCGCCACGGCCTCGCCCCGCGCACCGAGGCGGTGGTGTTCCTCGCCCCGTCGCTGGCCCGCGAGGTCGGGGCCGCGTTCCTCGCCGCCGCCGTGCACGCCGAGGGAGGCGAGCGGTGATGTCCACGTTCGATGTTCTGCGCCAGTACGGCACCGCGGCGCTGCTGCGTTTCGCCGGGGCGGTGGTGCTGTTTCTGCTGCTGCATCTGGTCCGTATCCCGCTGGTGCTCACCGCGCGGGTGCTGGAGGTGGCGATGCGCCGGGTGGACGGGTTCGCCACGCGGCAGGCCAGCACCCCACCACGCAAGCCCGTGAACGACTTCTTCGCTGATTCTGCGTCCACAAGGGAGGGTGCACGTGTCCACGCCTGAACTGCTGACCGCCGATGAGCAGGCCCGTATAGCGGATGAGCGGCGGCTGATCGTGTGGGAGAGCACGCAAGCGCTGGTCGGCGCCGGTGCGGCCGCGCTGGGCCTGTGGTGGGTCACCGAGGCCGTCTCCGGCGGCTGGGTGGTCTGGTCCCTGCTGCTGCTCGGCGCCGTGGCCACCGAAGCCCTGTACGCGGTGGCCGATCTGCTCGGCCTGCTGTTGGCCCGTCTGTTCTCCCGTGAGGAGGTGTCCGGCCATGACTGAGTTGCAGCGCCTGGAGTTGGAGCGGCGCGCGGTGGCGAACGAGTACACCCGCACCGATGACGCGGTGTCGTGGGTGGGCTACCACCTGATCGAACTGCTCGCCGTGGGATTGCCGCTGCTGCTCGCGGTCACGATCACCGTGTGGCTGCTGCCGCTCTCGGTGCTCGCCGCGGGCCTGTGGGCCGGGCACGCCGTGCAGGCCCGCCGTGCCCGCCGCCGCCAGGCCAGCGCGCCCGTGCAGCGGGCCGAGACCGCCGCGCCGGGCGGCGAGTCCGCCGACGAGAGTGAGGAGGCCAGCGCGTGAGTAGCTACCGCGAGGAACGTCGTAAGGACCGGGCCGCGGAGGCGGAGCAGAAGCGCGCCGACGCGCTGGCCGCGGCCGAAGTCGAGGCCGTGCGCGCCGCGTCGCTGGCGCAGGCCCGCCGGGCGGCCATCGAGCAGGCCCACGCCCACGAGCAGCAGCGGGCCGAGGCCAAGCGGCAGGCCCAGGCCGAGCGCCGCCAGGCGCGGGCCGCCCGGCTGGCTGGGCTGCGGGCGTGGGCTGGTGCGCATGTGGTGGATCTGCTGATCTACCCGCTGGCCCTGGTTAGCGCGGTGATGGCGGTTCCGGCGATGGCCGCCTACGGCCACGCGCTCTACGGCGGGGTGACCGGGCTGGTGCTGCCGGTGCTCTCCGAGCTGGGCATGTGGGCCTTCGCCCTGGCGGTGCAGGTGTCCCGTGTGCGGACCCCGGAGCGGCCGGTGTGGGCGCTGCAGGCCGGGGTGTGGCTGTTCGCCGGGGTGAACTTCACCCTGAACCTGCTGCACGGTCTCGCCTCCGGGCTCTCAGCTGGGGTGGCGATGGGGCTGGTGTCGGTCGCGGGGGTGGTGGCGCACCAGCTCACCGTGGCCGGTGCCCGCCGTACCCGCCACGAGCGCGCCGAGACTCGGTTGGCGCGGGTGGCGGCCCGCAAGACCACGCGGATACGGCGGGCCGCGATCCGCCAGGCCGTCGCCGAGATCGACACCAACGGGACCGCGCGGTTGGTGTTCGCGCCGGGCCGCTACGTGCTCACCCCGCGCACCGCGGGCGGGGTGCTGCGTGGCCGGCGCCGCTCGCTCGTGGCCGCCGTCGTGCCCGGCCTGCCCGTCGAGGCGACCCCGGTCGAGGTGACCGACTGGGACGCCGGTCTGGCCGCCCTGCTCGCCAACACCACGCCGCCTGCCGTCGAGTCGACCGGACTCGACGGGGCCGACTCCACAGACGTCGACGGGGGTGGGGTCGACACCCTCGACCGGCCGTCTGAGCTGCGGGAGTCGACCCCCGACCAGCCGACGCGGCGGAGCCGGATTCCGGGGCCGTCGACCCGTTCGATCGAGCAGTTGCGCGCCGAGTTCCGGGCCGCGGTTGAGGCCGGTCGCCTCGATCCGTCCTCGGCGGAGTCGATCCGCAAGACGCTGCGCTGCGCGGCCAAGACCGCCCGCCAGCTCCGCGACGAGCACAAGGGGGACCACCGGTGACCACCGACCACACCGGCCAGTCCGGCACCACCGGAGAGGAGTGGGGCACCGTGCACTACCTACCGCACAGCACCGAGCCCGGCGAGGTTGAGGTGATCGAGGGCGAGCTGGTGACCACCGAGCCCCGGCAGACGTGGGGGACCCGGCTGCTGCACGGTCCCTCGGAGGAGACCCGGCAGAAGATGGCCCACAGCGCGGTGGTGCTCTCGCACCGCACGGCCCCGCAGGTCAAGCGTGGGAGCAAGGCGCTGGCGCGGGAGGCGTACTACCTGGGCAAGGGCACCGTGGTCGCGGTGCACCGGCTGTGGCAGGCCAAGACCGACTCCGGCTACCAGCGGGACCTGCGGGAGGCCCGCGCCGCGGGGAACACGGAGTTGTATCTGGAGATCGAGGCCCGCGCCGAGCAGGCCCGCGAGCACCGGCACCGCCGCCGCATGGACCTGATCACCACCGGCCCGATCGCGCTGGTCAAGGCCGCCGTGATCGGCACCGCCGGGGTCGCCGGGATGCTCCTGGCCCTGGGCATGGTCCTGGCCGTGGCGCAGAAGGACGCCGGGATGATCCTCGCCCCGATCTCCGGGGTGATCGAGGCGATCACCTGGACCTACTGGTTCGCCGTGACCTGGGGATTCCTGTTCCTCATCGGCGGCTCCGTGGCCGCGGTGGCGGCACTGCGGTGGCTGGGCAAGACCCACGGCACCGTCCCGACCTGGGCCACCCCCACCAACGTCCCGGTCGACCCGGACCGCGACGTCGTCCCGGACGAGGGCGCGATCGTGGCCGCGCTGCGCACCCTCGGCTACGGGCCCCTGAACACCGCGTTCAAGGAAGGCTGGCAGCCCCGGTGGGTCTCGCCCACCACCCGCGTCGGCCGCGGCTACCACACCCAACTCCTGCTGCCCCGGCAAGTGCCGGTGGAGGAGATCGCCAAACGCAAGAACGTGCTGGCCCACAACCTGCTCCGTAAGCCGATCGAGGTGTGGCCCACCGAACCCAAGGACCAGCCCGGCGTGCTCGATCTCTGGGTCGCCGACCAGGGCATCTTGACTGAGCCGGTCGCGGCGTGGCCGCTGCTGCATGACGGGGAGTGCGACTACTTCAAAGGCGTCCCGGTCGCGGTGGACGCCCGCGGGGATCAGATCGTGGGCCGGTTGATGGCCGCGAACTACCTCATCGCCGGGATCATGGGCTCCGGCAAATCCTCCCTGGTGATCTGCCTGCTCCTCGGGGCCATGTTGGACCCGCTGGTGCAGATCGACGTGCACGTGCTGGCCTACAACGTCGACTACGACCCCATGCGCCCCCGGCTGAACACCCTGATCAAGGGCGACGACGAAGAGCACGTCGAGGCCGCCATGAACACCCTGCGCGCCCTCGTCGGCGAAGTCTCCGAGCGGGGCCGGATCCTCGAGGAACTCGGCGGGGAGGAGGCCAAGCTGACCCGCGAGATCGCGCAGCGCGACCCGCGCATGCGGCCCCGCGTGGTCGTGTTCGATGAGGTGCACGAGCTGTTCACGCACAAAAAGCACGGCCCGGAGGCCAAAGAACTCGCCCTCAAGGTGACCAAGAAGGCCCGCAAGACCGGGATCACGCTGCTGTGGATCACCCCCGACGCCGACGCCGCCAGCCTGCCCCGGGGGATCTCCAAGACCGCCTCCCACCGGGTGGCGTTCGCGATCAACGATCACCAGGGCAACGACGCCATCCTCGGCACCGGCATGCACAAGCGCGGCTACTCAGCCACGACGCTGGTCGCGGGTGAGGACGTGGGGACCGCGATGGCCGCCGGGTTCGCCAAGGTCCCCGGCCTGATCCGCTCGCACTACGTCCGCAAAGAGAAGGGCGTAGACGAGATCACCCCCGTCGTGCAACGCGCCCTGGCCCTGCGCGACAAGCACGGCATCACCACCGACCCGGCCCCGCAGGTGATCGAGCGAGCCGAAGCCGACCCCCTCACCGACATCGCCCACGTGCTCGGTGGTGCGGAGCGGATGAAGACCCGCGAGGTCCTGCAACGCCTCGCCGAGCACGACCGCGCCACCTACGGCGAGTGGACCTACCAGCGACTGCGCGAGTACCTGACCGAGCACGACGCCGCCCCCTACAAGACCGAAGGCGCCATGCAGGTCTCCGCCGCCCGCATCACCGAAGCCATCACAGCCCGTAACGAAGACCACGACGACGACACCGACCACGACGACGGGGACGAGTGAGGGAGGCACCGAATCCGAGGGAGTTTTCCCTCACCGCCTCCCTGACCCCGACTCCCTCACCCTGACCAGCCACGACAACCGCTGAGGGAGGCAAGGGAGCCACCCTCGCCGACCAGCCGAAACACATAACAACCACACCCCAACCGCCCTAGGCGGGGCTCCCTCCCCGAGTCACCGCCACGGCACCCCAATGCCAAAAACGATCACCCAACGTAGCCACGAAAGGGCATTCGCCTTGAACACCCACACCACCCTCCGCACCCTGGCCGCCACCGTTCTCGCCGGGCTCGCGGTCACCGCCTGCCAACTCCCGACCGCACCCGCCCACACCACCACACCCGCCACGCTCGCGGGCGAACTGCCCGCACTGCAGGTCACGCCGGAAGACACCGGCACGCACTACGACCGCGACGCCTGGCCGCACTGGACCTACCACGGCGACGGCTGCGACACCCGCGACCTGATCTTGCGCGAGCAGGGCCACGGCGTGCGCGTCGGCGACGACTGCGCGATCACCGCCGGCCAGTGGATCTCCGCCTACGACGGCACAACCGTCACCGATCCGTCCGAACTGGACATCGACCACATCGTGCCGCTGGCCGAGGCCGCCCGCTCCGGCGCCCGCCACTGGACCGAGCGCGAGCGCGAGCGCTACGCCAACGACCCCGCCGGGCTGGTCGCGGTCACCGCGACCAGCAACCGCGCCAAAGGCGACCAGGACCCCGCCACGTGGCTGCCCGACCGGGACCGGTGCGGCTACGTCGCCCGCTGGGTTGAGGTCAAGCACCGCTACGGCCTGACCGCCGACCCGGCCGAGGCCGCCGCGATCCGGGGCGTGCTCGCGCACTGCGGGGGTGGTCGGTGATGGGACTGTTCGGACCGCGCCGGAACCCGGAAGACCCGCGCCAGCTCCAGATCGCCGTGCACGAACTGGGCCACGCCTACGCCTGGAAAACCGCCGGATTCACCGTCAAGCAAATCGTCCACGAGGGCAACAGCGGCTACGTCGACGTCGAATGGGACCCCGACAACCTCACCGGCTACGTCGTCGGCTGCTGGGGCGGGTTCGAAGCCGAGGACAAGTGGATGCGCGCCCACGGCCGCCGCGCCAGCCGCGGCAACTCCAGCCACGACATCAGCAACTTCCGCCACGTCAACCGCGCCCTGGGCAAAGACCGCCTGTCCGAGTCCAAGGCCCGATCCCTAGCCCGCAAGTACGTCAACCGGCACTACACCGCGATCGTGGCCGCCGCCCCACGGCTGATCACCAAAGGCCGCCTTTCCCTCTAGGCCGCTGCCGGGCCGGTGACCGGCCGCGAACCTCACCGGCCCGGCAGCCACCAACCAACCGCGTCAGCCTCCGTTGAAGGGTGTTCGATGACCACCGCCACCACCACCGTGACCGCGAATCCGATGCTGGAGTGGGCGCTGTACCTGGCCGGGATGGGCTGGCCCGTCTTCCCCCTACGGCCGCGCACCAAACGGCAGCCTGCGGTGAAGGACTGGGAGAACCGGGCCACCACCGATGCCGCCCGTATCCGCCGCTGCTGGGCCGCCGACCGGTTCAACATCGCCGTAGCTACCGGCCCCGCACGGTTGGTGGTCATCGACTGCGACATGCCCAAGGACGACGAGCCCGGCCCGGACGGGGCGAACGCGCTCGCCGCCCTGGCCGCCGAACGCGGCGGGCCGCTCCCGGACACGTTCACCGTCACCACCCCCTCGGGTGGGCGGCACCTGTACTACCGCTGCCCACCCGGAGTACGGCTACGCAACACCCAGCGCGTGCTGTGCGCCAATGTGGACACCCGCGCCGGGGGCGGATACGTGGTGGCGCCCGGCTCGGTCACCGACGAGGGCGGCTACGAACTCGCCGACGAACGCGAGCCCGCCGAGCTCCCGGCCTGGTTGGTCCAGGCCTGTGCCGTTCGGCCCGCAGCGGCCAACTCAGCGCCCGTTCAGATCCGCTCCACCGACCCGACCGCCTACGGGTCGGCCGCACTCCGGGGCGAGACCGAACGCGTCCGCACGGCGCAACCAGGGCGGCACAACGAAGTCCTCTCCTCCGCCGCCTACACCATCGGCCGCAAGGTCGGCGCCGGACTGATCGACCACTACACCGCCCGCGCCGAGCTGATCGCCGCCGGACGCACCCTGATCGGCACCGACCACTGGCCACCCACCCTCACCGAGGTCGCCCGCGTCGTGGACGCCGGACTCACCAAAGGCGCCAGCAACCCCGTCCGCAGGAAGGACGCCGCCTGATGAGCACACCCACCCAACCCGAAGCCGTGGATGCGGTGGCCGCGATCGACGACGTGATCGGCGCCGCCGACACCGAACGCGGCACGTGCGCCCAGTGCGGCCGACCGCTCGGGGAGTCGCCCTCGCAGGACTTCTGCTCGGAGAACTGCCAGCAGGTCTGGCGCACCCACCACGCCACTATCGTGCCCGGCTACGAGGTGCTCGACCGGGTGCGGGAATTCGTGGCCCGCTACAACGTCTTCCCCTCCGAGCACTGCGCACCGATGCTCGCGCTCTGGTACGCCCACACCCACGCCGCCGACCACTTCTACGTCACACCCCGCCTGATCCTCTCCAGCGTCGAACCGGGCTCAGGCAAGACACGCGTCTTGGAGGTCGCGCAGTTCCTGGTGAAGGCCCCCGAGATGACGTTCTCGGCGACCACCGCGGCACTGTTCCGCATGGTCAACGACGGGCCGATCACCATCCTGTTCGATGAGGTCGACACGATCTTCGGAGCCAAAACCGGCGGCAACAACGAAGACCTACGCGGCCTGCTCAACGCCGGATACAAGCGTGGCGCCACCGTCGCGCGCTGCGTCGGCGACGCCAAGGCCATGAAGGTGCAGCGCTTCCCCGTGTTCGCCCCCGCCGCCCTGGCCGGGATCGCCGGGAACATGCCCGACACCATCACCACCCGCGCCATCACCGTGCACATGAAGCGACGCCGCGAGGACGAGGAGGTCGCCGAGTTCTGGGAAGAGGAAGTCGAGACCGAAGCCGCCCCCCTGCGCGACATGCTCGCCGCGTGGGTCGAATCGGTCACCGACAAGATCAGCCGCGGCAGGCCCACCATGCCCCCAGGCGTGCGGGACCGCTCCGCCGAGATCTGGCGCCCCCTCATCGCCATCGCCGACGCCGCCGGCGGCCACTGGCCCGACACCGCCCGCGCCGCCTGCACCCACTTCGTGGAGATCGCCAACACCGACCGCAACGGCGGCGGCCAGCGCCTGCAACTCCTGGCCGACCTCCGCGACCTGTACACCACCCGCGACACCGACAAGCTGACCACCGACGACATCCTCGCCGCCCTGCACGCGCTCGATGAGTCTCCGTGGGGCGACCTCGACGGCAAGCCGCTCGACTCGCGGCGGCTCGCCGCGCTCCTCAAGCCCTACGGCGCCCGCGCCAAGGACATCAAGCTCCCCGGTGGCGGAGTGCGCAAGGGCTACCGCGCCACCGGAGAAGGCGGGCTCGCCGACGCCTGGCAGCGCTACCTGCCCACTAGCGCTACCTCCGCTACCTCCGCTACCTCGCAGGTCAGCCCGGTAGCGGATACGGGGGAGGTAGCGGACACAAGCGCTACCTCCGGAGCGTCACCGCCGATCACAGACAGTAGGTAGCGGATACAAGCGCTACCCCCTCCGTATCCGCTACCCCTCTGACCAGGCACGTAGCGCAGGTAGCGCAGGTAGCGGATACACCCAGCCACCCCGCAAGCGCTACCCCTGCCGAACGAAAGGAGCCGCACATGTTCGTCACCGGCCACCACGACAGCTTCAACCGGGGAGACACCGCCACATGGGCACCCAGCGCCAGTACCTCACGCTCAAGGCCTTCTGCGAAGAACTCGCGGTAGCCAAGTCCACCTTCTACGACTGGTGCGCCAAGGGACGCGCACCGCGACACTTCAAGCTTCCGAACGGAGAGATCCGCATCCGCCGCACCGACCTTGAAAGTTGGCTCGAATCACGCGAGGTGGCTGCCTAATGGAAACCAGCCACAACGTCAGGATATTCAAGATCGAGACTTTCCGAGGAAAGAAGAAGAACACCTATCGTGTCCGCTGGCGAGTGAAGAAGCAAAGATTTGGTCAGCAGTTCACGACCGACGCACTCGCGGACAGCTTCCGATCCCAGCTCATTACGGCTGCCCGGAACGGGGAGGCTTTTGATACCGCCACGGGGTTGCCAACCTCGATGACGCGAGAGAAGGAGCGGATGCCGTGGTTTGATTTCGCCTGCGCCTACATGGACATGAAATGGCCCGACTCATCGCCGAAGTACCGCAAGTCACTGGCGGAGTCGCTGACCCGCATAACCATCGCCATGCTCGACGAGCACTCACCACTGCCGGAAGGTAAGACACTGCGGAAAGCGCTCATGACTGCGTTCAATCCGAAGCAACGGGCAACGGACCTTCACACTGACGCGAAGACCGCTATACAAACCGTGTCGCGCGCCAGTCGTGACGTGTCCGAACTCGCAAACCCTGACGTACTTCGCTCTGTCCTGCATTCACTTGACCACAACATCGACGGTTCACGATCCGCCGCCAACACCGTTCGGATCAAGCGCGTCGCATTAGGAAACGCGATCGACTACGCGATTGAGAAAAAGTTGCTGGAGTCCAACCCGCTATCGGAGATCAAGACGAGAAAGCGGAGCTATACCTTGAAGGAGATAGACCCGGAATGCGCAGTTAACCCGATGCAGGCACGGATGCTGCTGGATGCTGTCGGAACCGTCGGCAAACAAGGGCCTCCGCTCGTCGCGTTCTTCGCAGTGATGTACTACTCGGGTCTCCGACCCGAAGAAGCCGCCAGCCTCAAGAAGCAGAACCTTTCACTGCCTGATAAGGGCTGGGGCGAACTGAATCTTGACGGAGCGCGCCCGGAGATCGGCGGAGAATGGACAGATTCCGGTGAATCCAGCGACGAGGGGCCGCTCAAGCATCGAGAGGACGGCGTCGGGCGTCCAGTCCCCTGCCCACCGGCGCTGACCGAGCTGCTGCACAACCACCTCACCCGATTCGGCACCGCATCTGACGGCCGCCTCTTCCGTGGTGCTCGCGACGGCGGACGCGTTGGCAGCAGTGTCTACGGCCGAGTATGGGCAACTGCCCGCGAGCGAGTGTTCACGGCCGACGTGCTCGCCGGACCGCTCGGGCGGCGTCCCTACGATCTCCGGCACGCCTGTGTGTCGACTTGGCTCAACGGCGGAGTCGAACCGACCCGTGTGGCGAAGTGGGCCGGGCACAGCCTCTCCGTGCTGCTCAAGGTCTACGCGAAGTGCCTCGACGGCGGAGAAGCCACCGCCCGCGACCGCGTCGAGCGAGCCCTACGGGGCTGGTAGCTGGCCCACAGATAGCCCACGGCCGTTGGGACGCATTTGGGACGACCAGCCGGATCGGCACGGTCTGGGCCGGACTCAGCCGGACAACACAAGATCGGCCCCGCGACCTGTTCTTGCTGGTCACGGGGCCGATCTGGCTGGTGTGGCGGGTGAGGGATTCGAACCCCCGAAGGCAGTGCCGTCTGATTTACAGTCAGATCCCTTTGGCCGCTCGGGCAACCCGCCGGGGCCGGGCTCGCCCGGCCGAGAAACAGAGTACCCAATGCCACTGGCCTGCCCACGCCGGGGGTTCGCGGTCACTAAGGTGGACCCATTCCAACCAGCAGACTACGAGGTGTATGACGTGGCCGATCCATCGTTCGACGTGGTGAGCAAGGTCGATCACCAGGAGGTGGACAACGCGCTGAACCAGGCGGGCAAGGAGCTGTCCACCCGGTTCGACTTCCGCGGCACCGGCGCCAAGATCGAGTGGTCCGGCTCCGACGGCGTGGTGCTCGAGGCCGAGACCGAGGAGCGGGTGCTCGCCGCGGTCGAGGTGTTCAAGGAGAAGCTGATCAAGCGGGGCATCTCGCTCAAGGCGTTCGACGCGGGTGAGCCCGCTGTCTCCGGCAAGGTCTACAAGGTCCAGGGCAAGATCATCGAGGGCATCGCCTCCGACAAGGCCAAGCAGATCGCCAAGTTCATCCGCGACGAGGGCCCCAAGGGTGTTCAGGCGCAGATCCAGGGCGACCAGCTCCGCGTCTCCGGCAAGAAGAAGGATCACCTGCAGGAGGTGATCTCGCTGTTGAAGAACAAGGACTTCGAGATCGCCCTGCAGTTCACCAACTACCGCTGACGCGGCAGCGCTGACCTGCGAAAACTCACTCCGAGTCGGTCTCGGGTACAACCCCGGTACAACCGAGTGCGGAGTCCACGAGCGAGCGGGTCTGGTCGACGGGGTCGGGCCAGTAGCCGACGTAGGTGTTGAGCGTGACGGTCGGGGTCGTGTGCCCCATCGCGAGCTGGACCGTCTTCACGTTTGCGCCGCCGAAGATCAGCACGGTCGCGAAGTAGTGCCGCAGGTCGCGCAGGCCGAAGCCACTCGGCAGGCCCGTGACCTCCCGGAGGGCTATCACGCCGCGTCCAGGGGCAAGCTTTGGGAAGGCCTGCACAACTTCCGATACAGGTTGGCCCCTGGACCCAGCGTGATTGGGCTGCGCCAGGTCGACGGCATGGAACAAAGGCGGCCCACTCGGAGGGGTCGGACGAGTGACATAAGCGAAGCCCGACATCCGCAAAGGACTGTCGGGCTTCGCCGTAGCTCATAACCGGGAGACTTGCACAAGCAGAGGCCGCACCGGTCTTCGATGAAGAGTGTAGCTTAGAGTAGCCGACGTGCCAAACTCGGACGTCTTTGCCACCTTCGAGCTCCGGGCGCAACGGCTGTCGCCACCCCGGATGGCCTCCTATCTTCACGCTGCTCAGAACGACCGGAAACGGGCGTTGCAACTGTATGAGTGGAACGTGGCTGCGTCTGGTGCAGTGTACGAAGCTCTCGCGATCGTTGAGGTGGTAGTTCGTAACGCGATTCACGATGAGCTCACAGCATGGCATGAACGCGGGCACTGTCATGATTTCCGTGTAAGCCACGGATGATGTGTTTCTTATCTTAGTGGAGTGGTATGCGGTT
>NZ_SWMS01000012.1 GCF_005146945.1 Prauserella endophytica | reverse complement strand
ACAACACGGCCAACAACCACCCCACCTTCAGCGGATCCAGGTTCAACGCAGTGAAGGTGGCCTTCACTGCAGTTGGGCGGCCCGGCAGTTGGGCGGCTCGCTAGCTCGGGTCGGGTTGGCGTTCGCGGAGGTGGGCGACCTCGGCGCGAAGGGCTCGTAGCTCGGCGAGGATCTCCGCGCTCACGGCGGCCTGCTCGGCGGCGTGCTTGCCCTCCTCCTCGCGGATCTCGTCGCGCAGCTGGTCCTCCATGGCGCTCACCACCACGGCGATGAACAGGTTCAGCACCGCGAAGCTGGACACGAGGATGTAGACGACGAAGAAGATCCACGCCATCGGCGCCTGTTCCATGACGCGCTCGGCGATGTCCGGCCACGCCTCGCCGGTCATCACCTGGAACAGCGTGAACAGCGACGTGCCGAGATCGCTGAAGTCCTCGGGCGCGATGGCGCCGAAGAGCTTGGTGGCCATCACGCCGGCCACGAAGATGATCAGGCCGAGCAGCGCGGCGATCGAGGCCATGCCCGGGACAGCGGCCAGCAGACCCGCCACGACCTTGCGCATCGACGGCACCAGCGAAACGAGCCGCAGCACCCGCAGGATGCGCAGCGCCCGCAGCACCGCGAAGGGTCCTGTGGCGGGGACGAGCGCGATGCCGACCACCACGACGTCGAAGATGTTCCACGCGTCGCGGAAGAAGTCCTTGCGATACACGTAGAACTTGGCGAGCAGCTCCACCACGAAGATCGCGAGCGCGAGGTAGTCGAGCGTGTGCAGCAGGGTGCCGTAGCCGGCCAGGACGCTCCGCGAGGTCTCCAGTGCGAGCGTGCCCGCATTGAAGATGATCACCGCGATGATGAAGTTCTGGAACCTCTTGTCCTCGACGATCCGCCGCACCCGCTCGCGCATACTCACGCGGGCGATCCTAGGCAAAACGATCAGGTGCCAGACGCCAGAACGCGGAAACCGGGCCCACCTTGGCGCCCATCGGATACGAGTGCTCCACGGCGTTGCTGACGAACCACTTGCCGAACCGCGCGGCCTCCGCCACCTCCATGCCGCGCGCCAGTCCGGCGGTGAACGCCGACGCCATCGCGTCACCGGCTCCGTGGGTGTGCGGCGTCGCGAAGCGCGGGCCGGGCAGCTCAGTGAACGTCTCGCCGTCGTAGAGCACGTCCACGCATTCCGGGTCCTCGACCAGGTGGCCGCTCTTGACCAGCACGTACCGGGGGCCGAGCCCGTGCAGGGCGACGGCCGCCTCACGCATGCGCTCGCGGTCGGTCACCTCGATGCCGGTGAGCAGGCGCACCTCGTCGAGGTTCGGCGTCACCACTGTCGCGCGCGGCAGCAGCTGCTCCCGCAGCGCGGCGAGGCCGGCGTCGTCGAAGAGCGGGTGGCCGTGCATGGACGCCGCCACCGGGTCGACCACGAACGGCACCTCGGCGTCGCGCCCGATGCCCGCCTTATCGCACGCCCGCGCGACCGCGTGGATGATCTCGGCCGAGGCGAGCATCCCGGTCTTGGCCGCCTGCAGCCCCATGTCGTCGGCGACGGCCTCGATTTGGGCCGCGACGATGCGCGCGGGGATGTCGGTGCGGTCGTGCACGCCGAGCGTGTTCTGCACGGTCACGGCTGTGACGGCGACCAGGCCGTGCACGCCGCAGGTCAGGAACGTCCGCAGGTCGGCCTGCAGCCCCGCGGCACCGCCGGAGTCGGATCCGGCGACGGTCAGCGCGGCCGGTGGTCGGGCTTGGCTCATGGCCTCCAGTGTCGCCTACAGCGCCCGCTCACCCCCGAAGGCCTTGGCCACGGCGAGGCTGTCCTCGTAGACGTGGTGACGGGTCACCAGGCCGTGCCCGACCGTGAGGTGCAGGGCGAACCGGGCTCGGTAGGCCACACCGGTGGACCGCGCGGTCTGCCTGATCTCGCCGAGCACCACGGCGTCGTCGCCGTCGACGAGCACGCGCTCGATCCGCGTGTCCATGGCCTCGGGCACGTGGTGGGTGGCCAGCTCGCGATAGTGGGCGGCGGCGTCGGCGCGGGTGGAGCGGTGGCGGATCCACGGCGTCGCGGCCCGTCCGTGCTCGGCCTCGGGCCAGCTGAGCTTCCAGTCGCAGTCCTCGGCGTACAGCTCGGCGATGCGCGCGGGGTCGCCCTCGCCGATGCGGGTCAGCAGTTCGGTCACCACGTCGTGTGTGGTCGTCGTCGGCATGGGGTCGATCTTGACCACGGAGAAGGGTCCTGACCATTACCCCCGGGGTAATGGGCTCAGCGGCACAGCTCGTGCAGGTCACCGTCCTTGCCGACGCACGGCGTGTAGCCGGCGTCGCGCAGCTCGGCCCGCGCGGTGCCGCTGCGCAGGTAGTCGAGGAACGTCCGCAGGACGGTCCCTTCGGCGGGAACGCCCTTGGTGTAGAGGTACTCGATCGTCCAAAAAGGATAGCTTTGCGAGGCCGTGCTCGCGTCGGGGTAGTCGCCGTCCAGCTCCACGATCTCGATGGGATGCCCGTCCGCCTGCGCGTCGTTGGCGGAGGGAAGGTCGACATAGCCGATCGCCCCTCCCGTCGCCGCGATCTCGCCCACCACCTCGGCCTCGGTGCCGCGCTCGCACCGGATCGTCGGCGCGGGCGCGCCCCGGTCGGCCCGCTCGCAGGAGTCCGATGTCAGGCCGCCCTCCGACGCGCCCAGCACCGTGCGCTCGAACGTCTGCCGAGACCCGGACTCCTGGCCACGCCCCACGATGCGGATCGGCAGCGACGGTCCAGCGCGGACTTCGTTCCAGTCCCGGTAGCGACCGGAGTAGATCCCGGCGAGCTGCTCCCGCGTCAGCGTTTCCACGCCGACGGAGTCGTTGACCACCACTGTGTAGACGATCACCGCCACCGCGTGTGGCACGAGTTCGTCGGTCGCCACGCCGGTCTCGCCGTCCGACAGCGCGGCGAGCTCCTCGCTCTCGTCCTCGTCGGCGGCCGCGAGCATCCGCACCCCGTTGATGCTGCCCGTCGCCACGGCGCTCACCTCGGCCGCGCCGCACGCGTGGGTGTAGCCCTGCGCGATGTTGGCGGCGATGGGGGAGAACGCACTGGAGCCGACGATCCGCAGCGCTCCGTCGGCGCACGCGAGCCCGGGCTCGGTCTCGGAGCGGGACGCGCCGGCGATCAGGGTTGCGATGAGCGCCCCGGTGAGCAGCATGCCGAGCGTCGCCGTGACGCGCGGCCACGTGGCCTTGCGTTGCGTGCGCTCATCGAGGATCCGCCCGCCCGAGACGTGTCCCGAGCACTCGACGGCCTTGGTGAGCGGGCCCTTGCGGTTGTGGTCCGGCTCGCGCAGCACCACGACGAGCTTGAACTTCTCCTTGCGCACCAGGTTCAGGTCCAGCAGCCGCACGCCGTCCCACTGCGGGGCCTGCGCGGGCGGGGCAGGCTCCCGCTGCTCCGGCGGCTTGCGCCACCAGGCCAGCAGTTTCTGGCGGAGCGTGGTGCGCACCGCGTCGAGGGAGTTGTGCTGCTCCCTGGCGCCGTTCGACTCTGTGGTGCTGAAGAACTCCAGGCCGTCGGTGAGCTGCTTGCGGTGGGTCTCCACGGAGGGCTCGGAGATCCGCGCGTTCCAGATGACCCTGCCGCCGAAGGTGAACTCCAGCGGGGTGCCGTCGAAGTCGTCCTTTGTGATGTCGTCGATGCCGGTGTTGCGCACGCGGATCACGACGATGCTCATGCGGTCCAGCAGCTCCGCGATGGGCTGGAGCTCGGTGTCGGCGTGCTTGACGGTGTTGTCGGCGTCCTTGAGGTCGACGGGGCTGAGACCGAGCTTCGAGTTGTACTGGACGCGGTAGTACAGGCGCTTGCGCCGGATGACGTAGCGGTCGGCGAACGGTGCGACGACGGCGAGCAGTGCCGCGATCCCGAGTACGAGGCTGCCCTGGTTGGAGAGGAGCAGCTCGGCCATCGACTCCAACCTCTGTCCGAGACTCATTCCCGGCGCTCACTCCTCGGCTCGCTGTGGATCAACAAGCCTAGGAGGGGATCATGCCGGTGTTGCCGGGAAGACCCATTCGTTCATCGGGCGTTCACCCCTCGGTCCGGCTGCGCAGCGCGATGGTGAGCAGGTCGGCGGCGGGCCCGCGCAGCGTCTGCCCTGACGGCCACACCGCGCGCAGCCTCCTGCGCAGGTCGAGGTCGGGTACCGGCACGCGCACGAGCGTTCCGGCGTCCAGCTCGGGCACCACCGCGTGCGCGCTGAGGACCGCGGGGGCGATGCCGCCGATGGCCGCCGCCTTGATCGCGGTGGTGGACGACACCTCCAGCAGCGGCGCCGCCAGCTCGGTCTCCCCGCACGCCAGCAGCGCCCACTCCCACGCCTGCCGCGTGCCCGAACCCGGTTCCCTGCTCACCAGCGGGGTTCCCGCGAGCTCGGCGGCGCGCGGGCGGCGTCGTCGCGACGCCCAGCGGTGGCCCGGGGCGACCACGAGCACCAGCTCGTCGGTCGCCACGTCGGCGGCCCGCAGCCCGGGCGGTAGCTCGGGACCCTCGACGAAGCCGAGGTCGACATCGCCCGCGAGCACCTGCTCGGCGACCTCGTGCGAGTTGCCCGAGCTGAGCGCGGTCACTGTGTCCGGATCGGCCGCGCGCAGCGCGATCAGCCAGCGCGGCAGCAGGTATTCGGCGACGGTGAGGCTCGCCGCGATCCGCAGGTGCGTGTGCCGGTCGGCGCGCAGCGCGGCGATCCCGGCCTCCAGGTCGGCGGCCCGCTCCACCACCGGCTGCGCCCAGCCGGCCACCAGCTCGCCCGCCGTCGTCAGCCGCGCTCCGCGAGTGGCTCGTTCGAGCAGTGGTACGCCCACCTGCCGCTCCAGCTGCCGCAGCCGGGCGCTCGCCGCGGGCTGGGAGATGCCGTGTGCCTTCGCCGCGCGGCCGATGCTGCCCAGCTCGGCGACGCTCAGCAGCAGGTCGAAGCTGGTCAGGTCGGTCACTCTCGATGGCAAAGGCATAACCGTAGCCTATGCATCCATCGCTGATCGGGGACTACCAGGTTGGGCAGGGTGACCGCATCGTGAAGGGGTGACGAGCACCCTCCCCGCCCCGCCTGCCGCGCCGCCCGCCCCGAGGGCCTCACGCGTCACGGGCTTCGGGCCCAACTGGTTCGCCTCGGTGATGGGCACCGGCATCGTGGCGAACGCCGCGGTGACCCTGCCCGCCCAGTTCCCAGGGCTGCGCGCCGTGGCCACCGTCGTCTGGGTGCTCGCGGCACTCGTGCTGCTCGGGCTCACTGCGGCGTGGGGTGTGCTCTGGACGCGGCACCGCGCCGTCGCACGCGGGTTCGCCCACGACCCCGTGCTCGCCCAGTTCTGGGGCGCCCCGCCGATGGCGCTGGTGACCGTCGGAGCCGGGACCCTGCTGCTGGGCCAGGACATCCTCGGCCTCGGCGCCGCGCTCACGATCGACTGGGTGCTGTGGAGCGCGGGCACGCTGCTCGGGCTCGTCACCACCGTGTGGATCCCGTACCGGATGATGACCACCCACGACCTCACGCCGCAGAGCACGTTCGCCGGCTGGCTGATGCCGGTGGTGCCGCCGATGGTCTCCGCCGCGAACGGCGCGCTGCTCGTCCCGCACCTGCCGGCGGGCGGAGCGCGCACCGCGATGCTGCTGGCCTGCTACGCGATGTTCGGCATCAGCCTGTTCGCCACGCTGTGCCTCCTGCCGCAGGTGTGGCAGCGGCTCGTGCAGCACAAGACCGGCGCCGCCGCGACCGTGCCCACCGTGTGGATCGTGCTCGGCCCGCTGGGCCAGTCGGTGACCGCGGCGAACCTGCTCGGCACCGTGGCGGAGAGCGCCCTGCCCGCGCCCTACGGTGCGGCGGCGGCCGCGTTCGGCCTGCTCTACGGGGTGCCCACGTGGGGGTTCGCGATGATGTGGCTGGTGCTGGCCGCCGCGCTGACCCTGCGCACGATCCGTGCGGGGCTGCCCTTCGCGCTCACGTGGTGGAGCTTCACGTTCCCGCTCGGCACGGTGGTCACGGGCACGAGCGCGCTGGCCGCCAGGGTCCACTCCGGACTGTTCAGCCTGGTCGCCGTTGCGCTCTACGGGCTGCTGGTGGTGGCGTGGGCGACCGTCGCCGCCCGCACCTCACGCCCCGTGGTCCAGTCGCCAGAACGGTGAAACCGGGCCGATTCCCTGGCCGAGCGGGTACGCCTCGGCGACGGATCGCTCGATGAACCGTTTGCCGGCCGACACCGCATCGGGCACTCCGAGGTCCTTTGCCAGCGACGCCGTGATGGCCGAGGCCAGCGTGTCCCCGCCGCCGTGCGTGTGCTCGACGTCGTGCCGGGGCCCCTTCAGCTCGACGTACTGCACACCATCGGAGAGCAGGTCGACGCACTCGGGGTTGTCGTACATGTGCCCGCCCTTGACCAGCACCCACTGCGAGCCGAACTCCAGCAGCGCGTCTGCCGCCTCGCGCTGGCTGCCGGTGTCGGTCACCGCAACTCCGGTGAGCAGTCGCACCTCGTCCAGGTTCGGCGTCACGAGCGTCGCCCGGGGAAGCAGCTCGGTGCGGATCGCCTCGAGCGCCTCCTCCCGCAGCAACGGGTCTCCGTGCATCGACGCGGCGACGGGGTCCACCACGAACGGCGTCTCGTGATGCCGTCCGATGTGGACCTCGTCGAGCGTCTCGGCGACCGCGTGGATGATCTCGGCCGTTGCGAGCATGCCGGTCTTGGCCGCGTCCACGCCCATGTCGCCGGCGACCGCCCTGATCTGCGCGGTGACGACGTCCACGGGCACCTCGCTGAATCCCTGTACTCCCAGCGAGTTCTGCACGGTGACCGCCGTGATGGCGGTCATCCCGTGCACCCCGCAGGCGAAGAAGGTGCGCAGGTCGGCCTGGATGCCGGCACCACCGCCGGAGTCGGATCCGGCGATGGTGAGGGCGGTCTTCGGGGTCGCGCTCATTACCTGTCGACCACCGGCAGGTACACCTCGTTACCGTGCTCGCCGAACTCCTCCGACTTCTCGCGCATTCCGGCCTCGATGGCCTCCACAGAGGACAGACCGTGCTCCTCGGCGTACTTGCGCACGTCCTGGGTGATGCGCATCGAGCAGAACTTCGGCCCGCACATCGAGCAGAAGTGCGCCGTCTTCGCGGGCTCGGCGGGCAGCGTCTCGTCGTGGAACGAACGTGCGGTGTCCGGGTCGAGCGACAGGTTGAACTGGTCGTGCCAGCGGAACTCGAAGCGGGCCTTGGACAGCTCGTCGTCCCACTCCTGCGCGTAGGGGTGTCCCTTCGCGAGGTCGGCGGCGTGCGCGGCGATCTTGTAAGTGATCACTCCGGTCTTCACGTCGTCGCGGTTGGGCAGGCCCAGGTGCTCCTTCGGCGTGACGTAGCACAGCATCGCGGTGCCGTACCAGCCGATCTGCGCCGCGCCGATCGCGGACGTGATGTGGTCGTAGGCGGGCGCGATGTCCGTCGCGAGTGGACCGAGGGTGTAGAACGGTGCCTCGCCGCAGAGCTTCTCCTCCAGCTCCACGTTCTCCTTGATCTTGTGCATCGGCACGTGACCGGGGCCCTCGATCATCACCTGCACGTCGTGCTCGCGGGCGATGTGGGTCAGCTCGCCAAGGGTCTCCAGCTCCGCGAACTGCGCGCGGTCGTTGGCGTCGGCGATCGAGCCGGGACGCAGGCCGTCACCGAGCGAGAACGTGACGTCGTAGTCCCGCAGGATCTCGCACAGCTCCGAGAAATGCGTGTAGAGGAACGACTCCTGGTGGTGCGCGAGGCACCACGCGGCCATGATCGACCCTCCGCGCGACACGATGCCGGTGACGCGGTTGGCGGTGAGCGGGACGTACCGCAGCAGCACGCCCGCGTGCACGGTCATGTAGTCGACACCCTGTTCACACTGCTCGATCACGGTGTCGCGGTAGATCTCCCACGTGAGCTTCTCCGGCTCGCCGTTGACCTTCTCCAGCGCCTGGTAGATCGGCACCGTGCCGACGGGCACGGGCGAGTTGCGCAGGATCCACTCGCGGGTCTCGTGGATGCGCTTGCCGGTGGAGAGGTCCATGATCGTGTCGGCGCCCCATCGGGTCGCCCACACCATCTTGTCCACCTCCTCCTCGACCGACGACCACACGGCCGAGTTGCCCATGTTGGCGTTGATCTTGACGAGGAAGTTCTTGCCGATGATCATCGGCTCCGACTCGGGATGTTTGCGATTCGCCGGAATCACGGCCCGGCCGCTGGCCACTTCGGAACGGACGAACTCGGGGTCGACGCGCTCGCGCGCGGCGATGAACTCCATCTCGCGCGTGATCACGCCGGCCTTCGCCCAGCCTAGCTGGGTGCGGTGCTCACGGCCGTCGATCCAGCCGGAGCGCATCGGGTGTAGTCCATTGTGGACGTCGATGACGGCGTCCGGGTCGGTGTAGGGGCCGGAGGTGTCGTACACGTCGAAGTGCTCGCCGTTCGAGAGATCGATGCGGCGGACGGGGACACGCAGGCCGGATTCGGTGTGGACGTAAGCCTTGCGGGAACCGGTGATGGGACCCGTGGTGACGGTCGGCTGGACGGCGGCGTTGTTCTCCAGGGTCGTCAAAAGAAGTCACTCCCTACGCTGGCATTACCCAGTCAGGTTCCTGCGGTCGGCGGCGCCGGGTCCACGAAACGGACACCAGCCGCCCTCTCAGCCCGCCAAGGCGCGAGCTCCCGCGATGTTCGGTTGTCCCACCGACCATGCCATGCGGCGACGCAGACCTCAACCCACAAGTTCGGTCGGTGTGGCGTAGACGTCGACCATCGCGCCGTTGCGCAGGACCGTCACCGGCAGTCGCGTCCCGATGACCTCGGCGAAGAGCTGACGCTGGATGCCCTGTGCGTCGGAGACGGGGGAGCGCGCGACCGTCAGCACGAGATCACCCGAATGCAGTCCGGCGCGGTCGGCGGGCCCTCCGGCGACGACCTCCACCACGCGCACGCCGGCGGTCTGCCCGGTGCGCTCGGCGACGTCGTCCGGCAACGGCGACGGCACGCCGACGACGCCGAGGTAGGCCCTGCGCACGCGGCCCTCGACGAGCAGGGTGTCGATGATGCGCCGCGTGGTGGCGTTGACGGGAACGGCGAGGCCGAGCCCGAACCCGGCGACGGCCGTGTTGACGCCGACGACCCGGCCGGCGGAGTCGGCGAGCGCGCCGCCGGAGTTGCCGGGGTTGAGCGCGGCGTCGGTCTGGATCACGTCCTCGATCACCCGCGCGGTCCTGCCCTGCCGGACCGGGAGCGCGCGGCCGAGCGCGCTGACCACGCCCGCCGTGACGGATCCCGAGAAGCCGAGCGGGCTGCCGATGGCGACCACGAGCTGGCCCACGACGAGCCGGTCGGCGTCACCGAGCTCAGCGGGCTCGGGCGCCTGCCCACGCACCCGCAGCACCGCGAGGTCCGAGAGCGGGTCCGCTCCCACGACCCGGAAGTCAGCCTCGGCGCCGTCGATGAACGTCGCCGTTCCGTGCTGGTCGCGGCCGACCACGTGCGCGTTGGTGAGCAGGTAGCCCTCGTCGAACACGACCGCGGACCCGCCGCCGCGCGCGAGCCGCACGCTCGCGACGTGCGGGGTCACCGTGCGCGCCACGGCGCTCACCGTGCGGGAGTACGCGTCGAACGCTTCGGCATCGGTCACCGCGTCCACCGCCCTCGATTACACCGTTACACACTCGATTGTGCGCTCGGTTCGCGGCGGCGTGCCCCGCGTTCGCCCTGGGCGAAGCCGGGGTGTCAGTCCTCGGGGACCGGCCTGGGCTCGGGCAGCCAGCTGTTGCCCGGAACACCCCACTTGTTCGCCTTGAGCATCTTCTTCGCCGCACGCGCGTGGCGGCCGACCAGCCGGTCGAGGTAGATGTAGCCGTCGAGGTGGTCGGTCTCGTGCTGCAGGCAGCGCGCGAAGTAGCCCGTGCCCTCGACCTCGATCGGGTTGCCCTCCAGGTCGAAGCCGGTGACCTTGGCCCACTTCGCCCGTCCCGTCGGGTACGACTCGCCGGGCGCGGAGAGACAGCCCTCCCAGTCGTCGTCCGGGTCGGGCATGGTCTCGGGGATCTCGGAGGTCTCGAGCTTTGGGTTGACCACGAGGCCCTTGTGCCGGACGCCCTCGTCGTCGGGGCAGTCGTACACGAAGATCCGCAGGTCGATGCCGATCTGGTTGGCGGCGAGCCCCACGCCTTCCGCCGCGTACATCGTCTCGAACATGTCCTCGGCGAGGGTGGCCAGCTCGGCGTCGAACTTCTCGACCTCGCGGGTGGGCGTGTGCAGGACGGGATCGCCGGCGATGCGGATGGCGTGGATGGTCACGGGCCGTAATGCTAGGCGATCGTGGGCCAGGACGCGCCGGGCATGGTACGGGCGCGAGCGGGGAGCCCGTGATCTAATGGCGTCGCGGAACGACAGCCGTGTGATTTCGCCGAGATTGCGAGGAGCCAGATGGACGCCGCGGAGTCGATGGCCAAGAACGGCCAGCCGTCCCCGCCCGCCCCAGCCGGTGAACCCGCAGAGGGACTGTCGCAACGCGAGCAGGAAGTGCTCGCGTTCGAACGTCAGTGGTGGAAGTACGCCGGGGCGAAGGAACAGGCGATCCGCGAGCTGTTCGGCATGTCGCCGACCCGCTACTACCAGATTCTGAACCGGCTCATCGACAAGCAGGAAGCCATGCGCGCGGACCCGATGCTGGTCAAGCGACTGCGGAAGATGCGCGCCGCACGGCAGCGCACCCGCGCGGCACGGCGGTTGGGGATTGAACTGCCATGAGCATCTTCGACGGGCTGTCCAGGCCGATGCGCGCGGCAGGCCTCGGGCTGCTCGCGGTCGCACTGGTCGCGGCCCTCGTCGGTGGCATCACGCTGCTGACCGGCAACGGCGAGCCCGACGAGACCGCGGAGCCCACCACCTCGCAGGCACAGCCGTCGCCCACGGATGGCAACGGCACCTCGGGGCCGGAGCCGACGTCGGGCCAGGCGTCGCCCTCGACCACGACCGGTCAGCCCTCCGCACCGGGGTCGGCGACCTCGCGTCCCGGCGGTGACACGCCCGCGCCCGGCGGCAACGGCGACGGCGCCGACGGTGACGGTGACGGCACCGGCAACGGTCAGAGCGGCGACGACCAGCAGATCGCCGCGCAGCAGTCGGTCGGTGTGCGCGTCTACAACAACAGCAACATCAAGGGCCTGGCCTCCCAGGCGGCCGACGACTTCCGCTCGCAGGGCTGGAACGTCGTGCAGGTGGCGAACTACCCCTCGGGCATCATCCCCACCAGCACCGCCTACTACCGCCCCGGCACCGGCGAGGAGGAGGCGGCGCGTGCGCTGGCCGCGGCGTTCGGGCTCCGCGTGGAACCCCGCTTCGACGGCATCAAGGACTCCAGCGCCGGCGTGATCGTGATCGTGACCATGGACTACCAGGGCGCCAGCAAGGGCAAGTAACCGCGAGTCCCCCGCTCCCGCCCGCGAGTCCCCCGCTCCGGACTGCGAGTTCTGCGTTCCGGACTGCGAGTTCCCCGCTCCGGTAGAACGCGGACGGAACAGACCGACCCGAGCGGGCAACTCGCGGGCCCGAGCGGGCAACTCGGGGACCCGAGCGGGGGACTCGCGGGCCTGAGCGGGGGACTCGCGGGCCTGAGCGGGGGACTCGCGGGCTTGGGCGGGGGACTCGCGCGCGGGGTCAGCGGTTGCGGTTCGCGTAGGCCTCCAGCGCGGCCAGCTGGGCCGGGTCCAGGGACGGGCGTACGGCGTCGCGGGCCTTCGCCAGGTGGGTGGCCGTGACCTCGGCGGCCTCCATGGACTCGCGCATGGCGGTGAGCGCGGCCTCCCTGATCAGGGCGGCGCAGTCGGCGGCGGAATAGCCGTCCAGGCTCGCCGCCAGCTCGTCGATATCCACATCGGACGCCAGCGGGGTGTTCCGCGCGCTCGACCGCAGGATCGCCGCGCGCGCCTCGGCGTCCGGCGGCGGTACGTAGATGAGCCGCTCCAGCCGTCCGGGCCGCAGCAGAGCGGTGTCCACCAGCTCCGGCCGGTTGGTCGCCCCCAGCACCACGACGTCGCGCAGTGGCTCCACGCCGTCGAGCTCGGTCAGCAGCGCGGCGACGACCCGGTCGGACACGCCGGAGTCACTCGACTGCCCCCGCCGGGGCGCGAACGCGTCGACCTCGTCGAGGAAGATCAGCGACGGCCCCGCCTCGGCGGCGCGCCGGAACAGTTCCCGCACGGCCCGCTCGGACTCGCCGACCCACTTGTCCATCAGCTCGGCACCCTTGACCGCGAACACGTTCAGCGCGCCGGTGCCCGCGAGCGCCCGTACGAGGAACGTCTTGCCGTTGCCGGGCGGCCCGTAGAGCAGCACGCCGCGCGGCGGGGCGACCCCGAGGCGGGAGAACGAGTCCGGGTACCGAAGCGGCCACAGCACCGCCTCGGTCAGCGACTGCTTCACCTCGGTCATGTCGCCCACGTCGTCGAGGGTGAGCCCGCCCGTCGCCAGCGTGTCCGAAGTCGACATCGAGATCGGACGCACGGACTCCAGCGCGTCCAGCAGGTCCTGCTCGGCGATGCGCGGCTCTGCGTCGTCGTCGCGATGCCGCAGTGCCGCCCGCAATGCGGCGTCCCGGCGCAGCGCGACGAGGTCGGCGGCCACGAACCCGGGCGTGCGCTCGGCGATCACGCCGAAGTCGACGCCGGACTCCACGGGCGTGTCCCGCAGCAGGATCCGCAGCAGCTCTGTGCGCACCCGCGCGTCCGGCAGGCCGAGCATCAGCTCCCGGTCGAGCAGGTCGACGCCGCGCAGCCGAGGGTCGACGGACTCGGAACGCGCGGTGGTGGCGACGAGTGCGAACCCCTCCCGGCCGAGCGCCGCGCGCAGGCGGTCGAGGATCACTGTCGCGACGGGCGGCGGCTGGTGTGCGGGCAGCAGGGCGTCGATGTCGGTGATCAGCAGCACCCCGGCGCCGTCACCGGACACCGTGGCCTCGACGGCCTGCGCCACGCGGTTCAGCGCCGCGTCCGGCTCCAGCACTGCCACCGTGGGCGCGGCAAGGCACACGACCCGGACCCGCTCCGCGTGCGCGACCGAGCGCACCAGCGTGGCCTTGCCGACGCCTTCGGGGCCGGACAGCAGCACACCGAGCTTGCCGGACGTGCCGAGCTTGGCGAGCAGGTCCGGCCGATGGAACGCCAGGTCGATCCACTCGCCGAGCCTGCGCGCAACGGCGCCCTGCCCCGCGAGGTCCGCGATCGGCGGGGGCGCCTCCTCGGTCTCCTCGGCCTCCTCGGCGACGATCTCGGCGGCTACCGGGGCGGGCGTGACGGCGGAGGGCGCCTCCGACGAGGCAGCGGGGGCCGCGGGCGCTCCCCGCCAGCTGACCACTGTGGACTGCCCGACGGCGACGGGCCCGGACGGCTCGGTGGCCGTCACGGTCAGCAGCTCGCTGGTCCAGGAGGCCCCGATGGCGCGGGAGAGCTGCCCCCGCACCGCGGAGATGTCGGCGCCGGGCGCCGGGGCGAGGTCCTGCGGCAGCAACGACACCGCGTCGCCGACCGTCAGCACCTTGCCGATCAGCGCGAGCCGCAGCGTGCCGGGGTTGAGCGACATGCTCGCCATGCGTGAGCCGGAGACCGTGACCGTGCGGGCGACCGTGACGTCACATGGCGCCACCACGACCTCGGCGCCCTCGGTGACGCCGAGGTTGGCCATCGTGACGTCGTCGACGAGCACCACGCCCGGTGCGGTCTCGCCCGTGGCCGGCGCAGCGAGTGCGGCGCTGACCCTCGCCCCGGTGAGCCGGACGGCGTCCCACGCGTGCAGGCCCAGTGCGTCGAGCACTTCGGGGTGGAGGCGGACGACCCCTCGGCGCGAGTCGAGCGCGGACGGGGTGTGCCGGATGGTCAATGCGATCTGGGGCGACGTCACGTCCTCAACCTTAGGGCGGAACGGTCAGTCGCCGCGCTGGCGCAGGCCGATCCGCCGCCAGTTGCGCCGCCGGGGAGCCCGGCCCGCGGCGTCGGGCGCGTAGACCCTCGGCACGTGGGGTGGCGGCGTCGTGGGCGTACGCGGGCGCATGACCGCCCGCCTCGCCGCACCGGCGACCCGGCGGAACCGCGGCCTGCGCACGCCGAGCCGCCGCTGGCTGCGGGCCCTGCGGATGGCGCGACGCTCGCGCGGCGGGACGTCCCACGCCTCGGGGTGGTTGGCCAGCCAGTGGTAGCGGCGCACCGAGTAGGGAATGTGAGACAGGTAGAGCAGCAGCGCGCTGGCCAGTGCGATCAGTGGGTACTGGATGATCGCGGCGGCGAGCAGGCCGACGCCGACGAGCAGCGGCGCCACCGCCTTGGCCGGGGCACGCAGCTTCTTGAGCGACAGCGTCGGGATGCGGCTGATCAGCAGTCCGGCGACGGCGACGGTCCACAGCCAGACCACGCCCTCCGATGACCACCAGCTCTCGCCGAACTCCAGGGTCAGGATCACCGGCATCAGGGCGAGCAGCCCGCCCGCCGGGGCCGGTACGCCGACGAAGAACTCGCTCGCGTACGGCGGCTGCTCGGTGTCGTCGAGCAAGGTGTTGAACCGCGCGAGCCGCAACACCATGCACACCGCGAAGATCAGCGCGGCGACCCAGCCGAACCGGCTCGACTCCGGTAGCCAGACGTAGAGCACGAGCGCGGGCGCGACGCCGAACGAGATCGCGTCGGAGAGCGAGTCGAGCTCGGCGCCCATCTTGGAGGTCGCGTCGAGCAGCCGGGCGATCCGGCCGTCGAGGCTGTCGAGCACAGCGGCGACCCCGATGGCCCCGATCGCCAGCACGTAGTTGCCGACCAGCGCGAACTGCACGGACGACAGCCCCGCGCAGAGCGCGAGAACGGTGATCGCGTTGGGTAGCAGCCGCACGCCGGGCGTGGCCATGGCTCAGCTCCTCCCGGACGGCAGCTCGGCGATCGGCGTCTCGCCGCCGATGGTGCGCTGGCCCTTGCCGACCAGGACGCGGCTGCCCGGCGGCAGGTAGATGTCCACCCGTGAGCCGAACCGGATGAGGCCGTACGTCGAGCCGGCGGCGACCTGGTCGCCCTCGCCGACCTGGCAGACGATGCGCCTGGCCACCAGGCCGGCGATCTGGACCGCGACGAGTTCGTGGCCGTCGTCGGTGCGCAGCAGCACCGAGTTGCGCTCGTTCTCGTCGCTGGCCTTGTCGAGGTCGGCGGAAAGGAACTTGCCGGGCCGGTAGGCGACCCGCTCGATCTTGCCGGTCGCGGGCGCGCGCTGGACGTGCACGTCGAAGACGGAGAGGAACACGCTCACGCGCGTCCTCGGCTCGTCGGGCAGGCCAAGCTCGGCGGGCGGCACGGCCTCCTCGATGAGGGAGACGAGGCCGTCGGCGGCCGCGAGCACGAGGCCGTCGCGAGCGGGGGGCACCCGGCGCGGCTCGCGGAAGAACGCGGCCGTCGCGAGCGTCCCGAGCCCGGCGAGCAGGCCCAGGCGCTTGGAGACCTTGCGCAGGGCGAGCGTGGCGACGGCGCCACCGAGTACGAAGGGCCTGCCCGCCGGGTGCATGGGCGGCAGGGTCTCGCGGGCGAGCTGCAGGGCGTGGCCGAGGGTGTGGCCCTGCGCCTCGCGGTCCGGCGATGCGTGTGAGGTGCTCACGAACTCTTCTCTTCCGCTGCTCAGACGGCCTGCGCCCGCTGGGGTGCGTGCTGCGGGCCGGAGCGGCTCATTCGGTCGAAGTTCCCATATCGTCCGTTGGGACTGCCATGCACCACGCTACGCCAAGATCGAGAACTGGACGGGCCGGGTGGCGTGCGCCCCCCGACGCCGTACGCCACCCGGCCACGGATGGCCGATCCTAAGCCCTGGAGGCCAGCCAAGATAACCCCGCGTGCGGTAAACGTTACAAACCGTCGCGGTGATGAGGTGGTTCCCGACCGCTCAGAGCAGGAGGACGTCCACCTCGTCGCCCTCGGCCACCCCCGTGATGTCCTCCGGTAGCACGATGAGGCAGTTGGCCTGTGTGAACGCGGCCAGCAGGTGTGAGCCGGGGCCACCCCTCGGCCCCACGACGCCGGTGACCTGGCCCTCACTGTGGGTGTAGTAGCCGCGGCGGAACTGCCGCTTGCCCTTGGGCGACTCCAGCGACTCGGTGAGGTTGGCCCGCACGTGCTGCCGGTCGACGCCGGTGTGCCCCAGCGAGGCGAGCAGCGCGGGCCGCAGGAAGGCCTCGAACGACACGAGCACGCTCACGGGGTTTCCGGGCAGCGTCACCACGGGGACCCCGTTCCAGCGCCCGCAGCCCTGCGGCCCGCCCGGCTGCATGGCGACCTTCGAGAACTGCACTCCCGCACCCGTCAGTGCGTCCTTGACCACCTCGTACGCGCCCGCGCTTACCCCGCCCGAGGTCACCACGAGGTCGACGTCCGCGAGCCTCGGCTCGATGGCCGCGCGGAACCGCTCGACGTCGTCGGCGACGCTGCGCACCGACTCCACCCTGGCTCCGAGCGCCTTGAGCGCGGCCACGAGCATCACGCTGTTGGACTCGTAGATCTGGCCGTGGCTCAGCGGTTCCGGCGGCAGCACCAGCTCGGTGCCGGTGGAGACGACGAGGACCTTCGGCGGGGCGTGCACGGCCAGGCGGTCCATGCCCACCGCGGAGGCGAGCCCCAGCTGAGCGGGGCCCAGCACGGTGCCTGCCGTTAGCGCGACCGTGCCCGCGGCGACGTCCTCGCCCGTACGCCGGATGTGGGCGCCGGGCGCCGCGCTCGCGAAGATCCGGACCTTGCCGGTGCCGCCGTCGGTGCGCTCGACTATCACGACGCTGTCGGCGCCCGTGGGCATCGGCGCGCCCGTCATGATCCGGTCCACTGTGCCCGGCAGCAGCGCGGGCACGTCGGTGCGCCCGGCCGGGATGTCCTCGCTGACCGGCAGCTCGACCGGCGTGTCCTCAGTGGCGCCCGCGACGTCAACCGAACGGACCGCGTAACCGTCCATGGCGGAGTTGTCGAAGGGCGGCAGCGAGACCTGCGCCCGCACGTCCTCGGCCAGCACCAGGCCGGCGCAGTCGGCGAGGGGCAGTTCCACGGCGGGCCGCGTGCCGAGCAGCTCGGTCACGGTGGCGCGGTGTTCGTCGACGGAGATCACGCGGACCATCCTCCCCCGGCTCGGCGCCCGTGCAAGACTTTCCCCGCCGAAATGCGCAACAGGGGAGGGTCCATGCAGGTACAGCTCCGGCACCAGCCGTCGTTCGCCGTCGCCAGGCTCGTGCTGGCTCCCGGCGAGCCCGCGCAGGTGGAGTCCGGTGCGATGGCCGCCACGAGCTACGGGGTGCACGTCCAGTCGCAGGCTCAGGGCGGGGTCATGAAGGGGCTGGGCCGCGCGTTCCTCGCCGGCGAGTCGCTGTTCATCTCCACCTACACCGCACCGCAGAACGGGGGCTGGGTCGACGTCGCGGCGCACCTGCCCGGGGACATCCAGGTGATCAACCTGGACGGGCGCACCGGCTGGTGTGTGACCAGGGGGTCGTGGCTCGCTTCGTCCTACGGCGTGCAGACCGAGACCAAATGGGGCGGCTTCGGCAAGCTCTTCGGAGGTGAGGGCGGCTTCCTCACCCACGCCACCGGCCAGGGCCAGCTCCTCGTCGCCTGCTACGGCGCCATGGACGTGGTGAACCTCCAGCAGGGCGAGATGGTCACGATCGACTCCGGGCACGTCGTGGCCTACGCCGAGACCGTGCAGTCACAGCTGCGGAAGGTCTCCTCTGGTCTGGTCCAGACGCTGAAGAGCGGTGAGGGCTTCGTGTTCGACTTCGCGGGCCCAGGGCAGATCCTCACCCAGACGCGCAATCCCTCGGCGCTCGCGGCGTGGGTCGTCGCGCAGGTGCCGTCGCGGTAGCCGGTCGTGCAGGTGCAGACGCGGCACACGCCGGCCTTCGGAGTGGCCAGGATCGTGCTGTCGCAAGGAGAAGCCGTCCAGGCCGACGCCGATGCGTTGCTCGCGAACAGCTTCGGCATCACCGAGACGCGACCGGGCCGGGGCAAGGGCCCCTCCATCTTCACCGCTCCGGCGGGCGGAGGGTGGCTCGACCTCGCGCCGGAGCACGCGGGCGACATCTATCCGCTGGAGTTCGGCGGCCGTGGCGGCTGGTCGGTGGCGGTGGGCAAGGTGCTCGCCCGGCCCCCGACGATCAAGCGCGACCAGCCGTGGCCCGCGCTGCAGGCGCTCTTCGGCGGGGACACCGGATTCCTGGAGCATTTCAGCGGAACCGGCCAGCTCGTGCTTGCGTGCAGGGGGCCGGTCGACGCGCTGACGCTGGAGGCCGGCGAGGTGATCACGGTGCGTCCGGCGTTCCTCGTCGCCTACCCCGACGCGATACAGGTGCGGTTACGGGCGGTGGACCCGGCGGCTCAGCAGTCGGTGCGAACCGGTGAAGGTCTAGCACTGGACTTCGCCGGTCCGGGAACCGTTCTCGTCCAGGCGCGGAAGTAACCGCTGCCGGTCGTCGTAGTTACCGCAAATTGACCATTGCCGAGCGCTGTTAATCCGGTAGCGTGATCCAGGCTTGGAACGGGGCAGGCGGGACTGCACCGTTTTGGTTTGGTACAAGGAGGACGCCGTGGCTGTCGGCACGGTCAAATGGTTCAACGCGGAAAAGGGCTACGGGTTCATCGAGTCCCCTGAGGGGCCTGATGTCTTCGTACACTACTCCGCCATTCAGGCGGACGGCTTCCGGACCCTCGACGAGGGCGACCGGGTGGAGTTCGAGATCACGGCGGGCCGCGACGGTCGCAGTCAGGCCGCTGACGTCCGAAAGGTCTAGTAGGCGGGACCACTGCGTACCTGAACTACCGACACTTCGCGCTACACCTGGGGCGTGGGCGTTAGGCTGCGCCCTGTGACAGGCGATGTGTCGGGGGACCTCACCGGTCGGCGGCTGGGCAACTACCGCATCGACGGTGTGCTGGGTCGTGGCGGCATGAGCGTGATGTACAAGGCCACGGACGTGCGTCTGGGGCGCAAGGTGGCCTTGAAGGTGATCGGGGAACACCTCGGTGCCGACGCGGAGTTCCGCGAGCGCTTCGTCGACGAGGCACGCAACACCTCGGCGATCGATCACGCGAACATTGTGCCGCTATACGACTTCGGTGAGCTCGACGGGATGCTCTACATCGCCATGCGGCTCGTCGACGGCTCCGACCTGGCCAGCCTCATCGGCGGCGCTCCGATGAAGCCGGAGCGCGCCATCGGGCTGCTCGACCAGGTGGCCGACGCGCTCGACACTCTGCACGCTCGCGGGCTGGTGCACCTCGACGTCAAGCCTGCGAACGTGCTCGTGACGAGCCGGGAGTCGGCGCGCGAGCACGTGTACGTCGCCGATTTCGGGCTGACCAGGCGTGGCGCGACCGGGCACCGGACGCGCGGTGGCGACTTCCTTGGCTCGCCCACCTATGCCGCGCCGGAACACCTGCGCGGGGAGCCGCTCGACGGGCGCACCGACCAGTACGCCCTCGCCTGCATGCTCTACGCGTGCCTGGCCGGGAAGCCGCCCTTCCAGGGCGACGTGCAGACGGTGATCAAGGGCCACCTCAACGGGGACCCGCCGCCGCTGTCGCGCCTGGTGCCGTCGCTGCCCGCCGCCGTTGACGAGGTCGTCCGCAAGGGCATGGCCAAGAACCCCGGTGACCGGTATGCCACCTGCGTCGAGCTGATCACGGCCGCGCGCGACGTGGTCAAGCCGGACCCGGCGATGTCGGCGCCGCGACCGGGCAGGCATCCTGTCGCGGTCGCCCAACATGGAGAGGGGGGCCCGGTGCATCCCTACGGTCAGCAGCCGGGACAGCAGCCAGGCCAGCCTGGACAGCCGGGGCAGCAGCCGCCACCACAGCAGGGATTCGGCCAGCAGCCCCCGCCGGCCGGCTACGGCCGGCCGCAGGGTCCGCCGCCGCAGTACGGCAACCCTCCCCAGGCCATGGGCATGCCTCCGCAGGGTCCGCCGCCCGGTTACGGCCCGCCTCCTCAAGGCGGGTTCCCGCCGCCGCAGAAGAAGGGCGGAAAGGCGTGGATCGGCTGGGTCGCCGCCGCCGTCGTCGTGATCGGCGCGGCCGTCGCGGCGATCATCATCTTCACGGGCGGTGACGACGAGAGCGGGGGCAACACCAACCCGCCCGCCGACCCCACGGGCAACTCTCAGGCACCCGAGATCCCCGTCGGCCCTGGTTCGCAGGGCAACGAGCCCACGGCCACGGGCAGCGCCGACACCGGCGGAAACAACCCGCCGCCGACCTCGATCCCCGTGGTTCCCGGCACGGGCGGGTGAGCGTCGTTTCTTGCACTCTCCCCCGGAGAGTGCTAAACACGGAATTGGCACTCGGCACCGTCGAGTGCTAGGTGGCCGGCCGAGGGCCTGCCGCCTGAAGGTCGGGACGGTGAGGCCACGTTCGGGGGATCCCGGACTGGTCGTCCGTCGCGGGCACCGAGCCTGGCCGAGGACGTGTCCGATTACCGGAGGACCACACCGCAATGGCCAAACTGATTGCGTTCGACGAGGACGCCCGCCGCGGTCTCGAACGCGGCCTGAACACCCTCGCCGAGGCCGTCAAGGTGACGCTTGGCCCCCGTGGCCGCAACGTCGTGCTCGAGAAGAAGTGGGGCGCGCCGACCATCACCAACGACGGTGTCTCCATCGCCAAGGAGATCGAGCTCGAGGACCCGTGGGAGAAGATCGGGGCCGAGCTCGTCAAGGAAGTCGCCAAGAAGACCGACGACGTCGCTGGTGACGGCACCACCACCGCCACCGTGCTCGCCCAGGCCCTCGTCAAGGAAGGCCTGCGCAACGTCGCGGCCGGCGCCGACCCGATCGCCCTCAAGCGGGGCATCGAGCAGGCCGTCGAAGCCGTGACCGAGCAGCTCCACAAGGCCGCCAAGGAGGTCGAGACCAAGGAGCAGATCGCTGCTACCGCCTCGATCTCGGCCGCCGACCGCACCATCGGCGAGCTCATCGCCGAGGCGCTGGACAAGGTCGGCAAGGAAGGCGTCGTCACCGTCGAGGAGTCGAACACCTTCGGCCTCGAGCTCGAGCTCACCGAGGGTATGCGCTTCGACAAGGGCTACATCTCGGGCTACTTCGTGACCGACGCCGAGCGTCAGGAAGCCGTTCTCGAGGACCCGTACGTCCTGCTGTTCGGTTCGAAGATCTCGAACGTCAAGGACATGCTGCCGGTGCTCGAGAAGGTCATGCAGTCGGGCAAGCCGCTGCTGATCATCGCCGAGGACGTCGAGGGCGAGGCCCTCGCGACGCTGGTCGTCAACAAGATCCGCGGCACCTTCAAGTCGGTCGCCGTCAAGGCCCCCGGCTTCGGTGACCGCCGCAAGGCGATGCTGCAGGACATGGCCATCCTCACCGGTGGCCAGGTCATCAGCGAGGACGTCGGCCTCAAGCTCGAGAACGCCGACATCTCCCTGCTGGGCAAGGCCCGCAAGGTCGTCGTGACCAAGGACGAGACCACCATCGTCGAGGGCGCGGGCGACGCGGACCAGATCCAGGGCCGGGTCAACCAGATCCGTGCCGAGATCGAGAACAGCGACTCGGACTACGACCGGGAGAAGCTGCAGGAGCGTCTCGCCAAGCTCGCCGGTGGTGTCGCGGTCATCAAGGCCGGCGCCGCCACGGAGGTGGAGCTCAAGGAGCGCAAGCACCGCATCGAGGACGCGGTGCGCAACGCCAAGGCCGCCGTCGAGGAGGGCATCGTCGCCGGTGGTGGCGTGGCTCTGCTGCAGGCTGCCGAGGCGGCCTTCGCCGGCCTGAAGCTCAAGGGCGACGAGGCGACCGGCGCGAACATCGTGAAGATCGCCGTCGAGGCTCCGCTCAAGCAGATCGCCATCAACAGCGGTCTCGAGGGCGGCGTCGTGGTGGAGAAGGTCAAGTCCCTCCCGCAGGGCCACGGCCTCAACGCCGCGACCGGCGAGTACGAGGACCTGCTCGCGGCCGGCGTGCCGGACCCGACGAAGGTCACGCGCTCGGCGCTGCAGAACGCCGCTTCCATCGCCGGCCTGTTCCTGACCACCGAAGCCGTGGTCGCGGACAAGCCGGAGAAGGAGAAGGCCCCGGCCGGTGACCCGACCGGTGGCATGGGCGGCATGGACTTCTGAGTCCAACCCCTTTTCGATCCCCGAGGGCATCCGTGCCCTCGGGGATCTTTTTATGCGTCTTCCTCCGGCATGAGCAGCCAGCAGGCGGCGTAGAGCAGGATCGGGGTTCCGAGGCCGAGGATCGTGGTGGCGACGAGGCCGATCCGCAGGATCGCGGCGTCGACGCCCAGCAGGCGTGCCCAGCCGCCGCACACGCCCGCCAGCATCCGGTCGCCGCGGCTGCGGCGGAGCTTCTTGATCGTCACGTTGTCGGTCATGACTCCATGCTGCGCCGGCGCGACCGCCGGGACATCGGGGTACGACCCGGAGTGATCCCGGAACCCTCGACCCCGAGACCGTCCTGGAGTTACTCGAACTGTCCATGATCGCGTGGCGCGGTTAGGGTCGGATGCATGCCCGGATCAGTGCTCGGAACCGAGGTGCGGCGGGTCGAGGACCCCGAGCTGCTGCGCGGACAGGGTTCCTACGTCGACAACCTCGAGGTCGAGGGCGTCCTGCACCTCGCCTTCGTGCGATCCCCGTTCGCCCACGCCGAGGTCACTTCGATCGACGTCTCCGAGGCGGAGAAGGCGGACGGCGTGGTCGCCGTGTACACCGCGGCGGAGCTGAACCTGCCGCCGGTGCGGCAGTTCATCGAGATCAACCCCGGCTGTGTGCGGCCCCCGCTGGCGACCGACCGCGTGCGCTTCGTCGGCGACCCGGTGGCGGCTGTGGTGGCCGAGAGCGCGGCCGCGGCCGCCGACGCGGTGGAGCTCGTCGACGTGGACTACGAGCCGCTGCCCGCGGTGGTGGACCCCGAGGAGGCGCTCGCCGACGACGCGCCGCTGCAGTTCCCCGACCTCGGCTCCAACATCGCCGCCGGTGAGCGCGACGCCGTCGGCTCGGAGCTCCTCGACGACGCCGACGTGGTCGTCCGCGCGCGGATCGAGAACCAGCGGGTGGCCGTGGTGCCGCTGGAGGGCAACGCGATCGCCGTGGTTCCCGGCGGGCCCGACGAGGACTACGACCTCACCATCCATGTCTCCACCCAGGCGCCGCACGCCGTGTGGTCCTTCGCCGCCAAGGCGTTCGGCCTGCCGAAGCAGCGGGTCCGGGTCGTCGCCCCGCACGTCGGCGGCGCGTTCGGCGGCAAGTTCGGCCTGATCGCCGAGCACGAGGTGGCGATCGGCGCAGCCCGTGCCCTGTCCCGGCCGGTGAAGTGGGTCGAGACGCGCTCGGAGAACCTGCAGGCCATGCCGCACAGCCGGGCGCAGGTGCAGTACGCCGAGCTGGGGCTGAAGTCGGACGGCACCATTACCGGCCTGCACTGCCGGATCATTGGCGACTCGGGTGCCTACGCGGGCTTCGGTGGAGGCTTCGCACTCGGCCCGACGCGGACCATGGCGCAGGGCGTCTACCGGATCCCGAAGATCAGCTTCGGTGCGCTCGCCGTGCTCACCAACACCACGCCCACCGGGGCGTTCCGGGGAGCCGGACGGCCGGAGGCCGCCGCCATGCTGGAGCGACTGATCGACATGGCGGCGGCGGAGCTCGATCTCGATCCGGTGGAGCTTCGGCGGCGGAACTTCCTGCGGCCCGACGAGTTTCCCTACACGACCGTGGTCGGCACGAGCTACGACTCGGGCGACTACGACCTGCCGCTGCGTGAGGCGCTGCGCCTCGCGGACTACGAGGAGCTGCGCGCCGAGCAGGCCCGCCGCGTCGAGGCCGGGGAGCACACGCTGCTCGGCATCGGGGTGAGCACCTACGTCGAGATCACCGGCGGCGGGGGCGGCGGCGAGTACGCCTCCGTCGAGATGAGCCCCGAGGGCAGGGCGACGATCAAGGTCGGCACGTCCGGGCACGGCCAGGGGCACCCCACGTCGTTCTCGATGCTCGCGTCCGACGCGCTCGGCATCCCCATGGAGTCGATCGACTTCGTGCAGTCGGACACCTCCGTGGTGCCCCGCGGAGGGGGCACGGGCGGCTCCCGGTCCCTGCAGATCGGCGGCAGCGCGGTGCGCGAGGCGAGCGAGCTGCTGGTGCGGCGCGCGAAGGAACTGGCCGCCTCCCGCCTGGAGGCCGCCGTCGAGGACATCGAGCTCACCGAGGACGGCCAGCTCGGTGTGGTCGGCGTGCCCGGCGCGAGCCTGAGCTGGGCCGACCTGGCCCGGGCCGCCGAGGAGGACGGTGGCACCCTCGACGCCAACATCGACTTCAAGCCCGACGGAGCGACGTTCCCGTTCGGCGCCCACGTGTCGGTGGTGGAGGTCGACATCGAGACCGGGTACGTCCGCCCGCTCCGGCACATCGCGGTGGACGACTGCGGCCGGATCCTGAACCCGCTCATCGTGCGCGGCCAGCAGCACGGCGGCGCGGCGCAGGGCATCTCGCAGGCGCTGTGGGAGCAGGTGACCTTTGACGAGGACGGCAACCCCGTCACCGGCACCCTCGCCGACTACCTGGTGCCCTCGGCGATGGAGATCCCCAACCTGGAGGTCGCCAACACCGAGACCGAGACACCCCGCAACCCGCTCGGTGCCAAGGGCATCGGCGAGTCCGCGACCATCGGCTCGACGCCCGCCGTGCAGAACGCCGTCGTCGACGCGCTCAAGCACCTCGGCGTCCGCCACCTCGACATGCCGCTGACGCCGCAGCGCGTCTGGCGGGCTGTCGAGCAGGCGCGCGCCGGGCGGCTGCCGTCGCCGTGGCGGGAACCGCCTGCCGCGTTCGACACCCTGCCGGTGCGCGCGGACGGGCCGAACCCGCACGCCGACGAGGCCGCCGTCTGACCGCCCCGCGCTAGCCGCTCAGCGCCCGCACGCGGGCGAGCCTGCTCAGCCACCGCTGCCGGGTCTCGTCGTCGGCCGCGACGTCGCCGACGAGATCCGGTTCGGGCGCCCGCCCTGGCACGGGCAGGTAACCGTCCACAGCGGACAGCGAATCCGTCGTGACATCACCCGTCAGCAGCGACAGCGTGCCCAGCCCGCAGGCGAACTCCAGCGACGGCAGCGCGCCGGCCAGCGCCAGTTCGGCCGCCAGGCCGACGCTGGTCTCGACGGCCGACGACACCACGCAAGGCAACCCGCACGCCTCGGCGACCCGCAGCGCCCTGCGCACACCGCCCAGTGGCGCAACCTTCAACACGGCCACGTCCGCGGCGCCGGCGACCGCGACCCGCAGCGGATCTTCGGCCCGGCGGATCGACTCGTCGGCCGCGACGCGCACATCCACCTTGCGGCGGACCATCGCCAGTTCGTCGACGGTCGGGCACGGTTGCTCGACGTACTCCAGCTCGCCCGCGGCGCGAGCCAGCTCGCCGATGGCCGTGACGGCGGTGTCGACGTCCCAGGCGGCGTTGGCGTCCACGCGGATCGCACCCGATGGCCCCAGCGCGTCGCGCACGGCGGCGACGCGCTCGCAATCGTCCACAAGCGACGATCGTGGATCGGCGACCTTCACCTTCGCGGTCCGGCACCCCGACGCGGCGACCAGTTCGTGCGCACGCTCGGGCGCGACCACCGGCACCGTGGTGTTGACCTCGACATGGTCGCGTACCGGCTCCGGCCAGCCCTGCTCGCTCGCCTCGACGGCGGCCGCCAGCCACGGCACGCACTCGGCATCCGAGTAGTCCAGGAACGGGCAGAACTCTCCCCAACCCGCCGGACCGCGCAGCAGTACCCCCTCACGGACGGTGATGCCCCGGAAGCGGGTGCGCAGCGGGATCGCGTAGACGTGCTCGGCTGTCACCTGTTCATTGTCTCGTCCCTTCGTCGTGTTTCGGTGCGGGTGTGCCGGGGGTAGACCCAGGATGGACCTGAGTGTGAGAGGAGTGATTCACGTGGCCGACACGCTCACCGGCCGCAAGGTCGCCTTCGTGGTGGCACCGGAAGGTACCGAGCAGGTGGAGCTGACCCGGCCATGGCAGGCCGTGCAGGACGCGGGCGGACAGCCGGAGCTGATCTCGTTCGAGTCCGGCAGCATCCAGGCCTTCAACCACCTGGACAAGGCCGACACCTTCACCGTCGACAAGGTGGTCACCGATGCCTCGGTGGACGACTACGACGGGCTCGTCCTGCCCGGCGGCGTCGCCAACCCCGACCTGCTCCGCACCAATCCCGACACCGTGCGCTTCGTCCGCGAGTTCTTCTCCAAGCAGAAGCCGGTCGCGGTGATCTGCCACGGCCCGTGGACTCTCATCGAGGCCGATGTCGTACGCGGTCGCAGGATCACGTCGTGGCCGAGCTTGCAGACGGACCTTCGCAACGCCGGTGCCGAATGGGTCGACGAGGAGGTGGTGGTCGACCAGGGGCTTGTGTCGAGCCGCAAGCCTGACGACCTGCCGGCCTTCTGCGACAAGCTGGTGGAGGAGATCGCCGAGGGCGCCCACGCCGGCCAGGCCCGCAGCGCCTAGTACCAGTAGCGCTTGGGCACGCGGGTCTCAGCCGTCGTCCCCGCTCGCGTCCGGTGATGTCACGCACAGGCCGACCTTCTCGGCCAGCGCGATGGCGTCGCCGGGCGCTTTCACCTTCATGTCGTTGTCGAAGTAGACGTACACCTCCCTCTGTTTCCGTTCGGCAGGCCCGGCGACCGTGTGCCTCGTGCGCGGGCTTCCGCCTGCGCGCCACGCCTTGACCTTCCGCGCCCAGCCGGTGAGTGCGGCGTCGGTGTAGCCGCTGGCGTAGAGTTCCTCGTCGCCGTGCAGTCGCACGTAGACGAAGTCAGACGTCACGTCCTCCAGATACGGCCAGGTACCCGCGGTGTCCGCGACGACGAGGCCGATGTCGTGTTCCCGCAATAGCTCCACTGCCTCGGCGTTCGCGAAGCTCGGATGCCGCACCTCCAGCGCGTGCCGTAGCGGGCGGTTCTCGTCGATGCGCAGGTAGGGCTCGGCCTTCAACTTCTCGTCGTGCCGCTTTCCCAGCGCGGCCGCTTCCTCGGTCGTGCGGGGCAGTAGGTCGAAGAAGCCCACGAGTCGCTCGGGATCGAACCTCAGCCGAGGCGGCAGCTGCCACAGCAGCGGCCCGAGCTTGTGGTCCAGCGCGAGCACTCCCGAGGCGAAGAAGTTCCCGAGCGCCGCCTCCACGTCCCGCAGCTGCTTCATGTGCGTGATGAAGCGGCCGCCCTTGACCGAGAACAGGAACTCGTCCGGAGTCTGCTCGAACCAGCCGCGGTACCGCTCCGGCCGTTGGAGCGAGTAGAACGAGCCGTTGATCTCCAGCGAGTTCACGCGCCTGGACAGGTACTCCAGTTCCCGGCGGTGGGCGAGGCCCTTCGGATAGAAAGTGCCGCGCCACGGCGGATACAGCCAGCCCGACGTGCCGATGTGGATTCCCTTGCCGTGAACCGGAATCGCCACCTCTTCCCGCGCGCGTACTCCGCTTCCAGACTGACACGAACCGGCCCATCTCGCTCAGTCCCACCAGAACGACCACAGGCGCTTGCCGGTGAGGTTGGTGGCGAACTCCCGCAGGCTTCCCGGCTGCTCGGTGAAGTTGCCGATGCAGAAGGCGCGGTGCTCGGCGGCGACCACGAGTGCTCGGTCGCGGCTCTTCGGCGGTGCCGCGACCGAGAGGTCCAGCGTGTCGAAGCCGAGCGAGATCAGCACCGCACCGAACCGGTCCTCCCAGCTGCGCAGCACCGCCGAGGTCGCGGCGACCTGCTCGGTCAGCTTCCGCATGCCCGGCCAGCCGAGCACCGCCGGGACGTCGGCGGGTCGCGGCGACTCGACGATGCCGAGTCTGCAGTCACCGCGCGCGGCCAGGATGGAGCCGGTGTTGCCGGCCTCGGCGAGTGGATCGGCCCGGCGGGGCGACTTGCGGGCGAGGCCGGGGAACGCGGTGCCGAAGGGGTGCAGGCACCTGCCTTCGCAGCACGGCTCTGCCCACCAGCTCGCGAGGGCTTGCTCGGCGTCGACGTGGTCGACTTCTGCGCCTGCCGGTGGTAGCCAGCCGCGGTCGTCGATCCAGTCCTCCCCGGTCAGCTCGAAGCGAGGGTCGCGCGGGATCAGCACCGGCCAGCGCCCCGTTCGCGGGTAGGCGGCCACACACGCCAGGTACAAGCTCGCGTCGGCGATCGGTTCGTCCGAGAGCCAGAGGTCGTTGTGCATCCGGCCCGGGGGCAGCTCCAGGTCGGACGACGGATGAATCAGGCGGCGCGAGCGGAAGTGGACGACGGTCATGGCCAACCCCTCTGAACAGGCGTTCTTTTGATGCTTCGAACACTAGTTCGAGGGTGCGACAGTTTTGCCCCCAGTGCGGAGGTTGGGCTGCGGTTCACTCAGGTGGGGGACTGACGAGACCCGAGGGCGTCTGGTTACTTTTCAGTAGGCTACTCAGAAGTAGCCGGCCGCTCAGTGTTGAGGAGGCCCCATGCGTCGGGTCCTGGCTGTCGTACTGTCCGCGCTCACCGTCGTGCTGCTGGTCGCCGCGCCCGCCGCGACCGCGGCTCAACCGGCCTACTCGTCCTACGTTTCGCTCGGGGACTCCTACACCTCGGGCTCGTTGATTCCGAACCAGGTCCACCTCGCCTGCACGCGGTCGGACCGCAACTACCCGTCACTCGTGGCGCAAGCGCTTGCTCCCGTGGAGTTCACCGACGTGAGCTGTGGCGGCGCGACCACGGAGGACATGACCCGACCGCAGTGGGGCATCGCCAACCGGCCGCAGTTCGACGCACTCCGCCAGGACACCGAGTTGGTCAGCGTGGGCGTCGGCGGCAACGACATCCCGTTCGTCGAGGTGGTGACGACATGCGCGGGGCTGAGCGCGACCGCCCCGAAGGGTGCGCCGTGTAAGGCGTACTACAACACCCGAGGCGCCGACCGGCTCGTCGAGAAGGTTCGCGCCGTCGGCCCGCAGGTCGGGGCGGTCCTGCAGGGCATAAGGGACCGTTCGCCGGCGGCGCACGTCGTGCTGGTCGGCTACCCCAGCCTGCTGCCGGAGTCGGGAGCCAGTTGCTGGCCGCTCGTGCCGATCGCGGCCGGCGACGCGCCCTACCTGCGCGACATCACCAAGCTGCTCAACGAGGTGCTGGCCGAGCAGGCCGCGGCGTACGACGCCACCTTCGTCGACACCTACACCAGCAGCATCGGGCACGACATGTGCGCGCCCGCCGGCGTCAGGTGGGTCGAGGGCATCCTGCCGGGGTCCCCCGCGGCGCCGGTGCACCCCAACGCGCTCGGCGCCGAGAACCAGGCGCGGCAGGTGCTGGCCGCGCTCGGCGGGTAGGTCGCGGCTGACAAGCTGCGGTGCGAGCGAGGAGCAGCGCGATGTCTCGCAAGGCGAAGGGAGACCCTCCGGCCGTACTCGGGACTTCCGGCAACGCGGCGCCGCGCAGCCGGCAACGGCATGGTCAGGCACGACCTGACTACAGCGGCCGCAGCAGGTCGTCGGCGTCGATGATCCGGTAGGCGTAGCCCTGCTCGGCGAGGAACCGCTGCCGGTGCGCCGCGTACTCGGTGTCCAGGGTGTCGCGCGAGACCACGGAGTAGAAATGCGCCTGCCTGCCGTCTTCCTTGGGGCGCAGCAGCCTGCCGAGCCGCTGGGCCTCTTCCTGGCGGGAGCCGAAGGTGCCCGACACCTGGATCGCGACCGACGCCTCGGGCAGGTCGATCGAAAAGTTCGCGACCTTCGACACCACGAGCTTGTCGATCTCGCCCTTGCGGAACGCGTCGAACAGCGCCTCGCGCTCCTTGTTCTTGGTGGAGCCTTGGATGACGGGAGCGTCGAGCTCGGCGCCGAGCTCCTCCAGCTGGTCGAGGTAGGCGCCGATCACGAGCGTGGGCTCGCCGGCGTGCTTGTCGACAATGGACTTGATGACCCCGATCTTGGTGTGCGCCGTCGACGCGAGCCGGTAGCGCTCGTCGCTCTCGGCTGTGGCGTAGGACAGCCGCTCCGCGTCGGTGAGCGTCACGCGCACCTCGATGCAGTCGGCGGGCGCGATCCAGCCCTGCGCCTCGATGTCGCGCCACGGGACGTCGTAGCGCTTCGGGCCGATGAGGGAGAAGACGTCACCCTCGCGGCCGTCCTCGCGCACGAGCGTCGCGGTCAAGCCGAGCCTGCGCCGCGACTGGAGATCCGCCGTCATCCGGAACACCGGCGCGGGCAGCAGGTGCACCTCGTCGTAGACGACGAGGCCCCAGTCGCGAGAGTCGAACAGTTCCAGGTGCCGGTACTCGCCCTTGCTCTTGCGGGTGATCACCTGGTAGGTGGCGATTGTGACCGGGCGGATCTCCTTCTTCTCGCCCGAGTACTCGCCGATCTCGTCCTCGGTCAGCGACGTCCTGGCCACGAGCTCGCGCTTCCACTGCCTGCCCGCGACCGTGTTGGTCACCAGGATCAGCGTGGTCGCCTCGGCCTTCGCCATCGCCGCCGCGCCGACCAGCGTCTTTCCCGCTCCGCAGGGCAGCACCACGACACCCGAACCCCCTGCCCAGAACGCCTCCGCCGCCTCACGCTGATAGTGCCGCAGCGCCCAGCCGTCCTCATGCAGCGAGATCGGGTGGGCCTCGCCGTCGACGTAGCCCGCGAAGTCCTCCGCAGGCCAGCCGATCTTCAACAGCATCTGCTTGAGCCTGCCGCGCTCGGACGGGTGCACGATCACGGTGTCCTCGTCGATGCGCGCACCCAGCATCGGGTTGATCTTCCTGTTGCGCAGCACCTCTTCGAGCACGGCCCGGTCGGTGGTCGCCATCACGAGCCCGTGCGCGGGGTGGTTCTGGATCTGCAGCCGGCCGAAGCGCCCCATCGTGTCGACCACGTCGATCAGCAGTGGCTGCGGCACCGGGAAGCGGGAGTACGACGTGAGGGCGTCCACCACCTGCTCCGCGTCGTGCCCGGCGGCGCGAGCGTTCCACAGTGCCAGCGGGGTGACCCGGTAGGTGTGGACGTGCTCGGGGGCGCGTTCCAGTTCGGCGAAAGGCGCGATCGCGATCCGGGCATCGTCCGCGCGCTCGTGATCGACCTCGAGCAGCACGGTCTTGTCCGACTGGACGATCAGGGGGCCATCAGTCACGCCCTCCTTTATACGTTCCCCTCGGCCGGAAAGGGCCCGGCCCTCGAGTCCCAGCAGGCGGGAGAGATCTTCCGTTCTTGTGGAGCTGGGGGTGGGGGAGGCAATACCATCGCCGGGCAGCCCCTGCTGGACCTGCGGGCGTCGTCGGCGGCCATCGCGCGTGCCGCTACCCTCCAGTGGTTTCCCGGGGACCAGCCCCACAGGTGTGCAAAGGAAGCCAGGTGACCCGTCGCAGCAAACGTCCCCGTCGGGATGGCGCGACGGAACCTGGGCTCGCGGGAGGCCGTTGGCGGCTCGGCAACTGGAAGCTGCGGACCCGGCTGCTCGCGGTGCTGCTCATCCCGGTGCTCGCGGTCGTCGTGCTGGTGGGCCTCCGCATCGCGTCCGACCTCGACCGCGCCGACGAGTTCGCCGACGGCGCCCAACGGGTGCGCGTCGACACCACGGTGGCCGTCGTGGTGCACGAGCTCCAACGGGAACGTGCCCTCACTGTGCGGTACGTCGCGGAGGACCGGCAGGGCGACCTCGCCGGACTGCGCGCGCAGCGCGAGCGCGTCGACGCGGCGATCGGCGACTTCGACCGAACCCTGAGCGCGGCGACCCCGGACCTTTCGCAGCAGGCCGTCGACGGCTTCCGGCAACTGGACGAGCGCCTCGGCGTGCTCACCGACCTCCGGTTCGACGGCGAGAACTCGACATCGCCCGCCGATGTCGTGCTGCGCTCGTACAGTGAGCTCGTCTCCGGGCTGCTCGACATCGGTGACCAGGCCGCTCCCGGCCTCAGCGACCAGGACCTGGCTCGCACGTGGCTCGCGGCGAACGCGCTCGCGAGAGTCAAGGACCAGCTCTCGGTTCGGCGCGCCCTCGTCGCCGAGTCCCTGGTGCTCGAGGACCTCCCGGCCGACCGGATGCGGGCGCTCCTCGGCGCGGAGGCGGAGCTGGGGGCCGCGTACAAGGACTTCGCGAAGTTCGCGACCGAGACCCAGCGGGCGCGGTACGACGAGATCGTGCGCGGCCCCGCTGTCGATGCCGGAAACGGCATGGTCGAGTCGGTGCTCAGCAGTGCGGAGGCGAACGAGGCCTTTCCCGAGATCGACTCCGACGAGTGGGACGCGGCCGCGACCGAGACCGTGGACCTCGTCAAGCAGGTCCAGGACGGGCTGTACGGCCAGATCCAACAGCGTTCGGACGCGCTCGCCGCCGACGCGCGAAGGTCCGCGATGACCGACGGCGCCGTGATCCTTGGTGTGCTGCTCGTGGCGGCGGTGCTCACCATGGTCATCGCCCGCTCGCTGCTGCGGCCACTGCGGGTCCTGCGCAGCAGCGCGCTCGAGGTGGCGCAGCACCGGCTGCCCGAGGCCGTCAAGGGCATCCTCGCCGACCCGGACCCGCGGCCCGAGGACGCCCATCGCCGCGCAGTCGAGCCCGTGCCCGTGTTCACCAGGGAGGAGCTGGGGCAGGTGGCGAGGGCCTTCGACGCGGTGCACGGTGAGGCCGTGCGGCTCGCGGGCGAGCAGGCGATGCTGCGGGAGAACGTCAACTCGATGTTCGTCAACCTCTCGCGGCGCAGCCAGGACCTCGTCGAACGCCAGCTGTCGGTGCTCGACCGCATGGAGGAGCACGAGCAGGACCCGGACATCCTGGGCGGGCTGTTCGAGCTGGACCACCTGGCCACCCGCATGCGGCGCAACAGCGAGAACCTGCTCGTGCTCGCGGGCCAGGACGCGGGACGCCCGCTGCCCGGCTCGGTGTCGGCTGACGAGATCATCGGAGCGGCGCTGTCCGAGGTCGAGCACTACCAGCGCATCAACGTCGCCGCGACCCCGCGACTGGCCGTGCTGGGGGAGGCCGTCAGCGACCTCGTGCACGTGATCTCGGAGCTCTTCGAGAACGCCACCGACTACTCCGGTGATGACGCGCCGGTGTCGGTGGTCAGCTCCATGACGGAGCATGGTGAGTGGCGCATCGACATCACCGACAGGGGCGCGGGCATGCCGGAGACCGAGATCCGGAGGGCCAACGCGCGTCTCGCCGAGCCTCCTGAGGTCGACGTCGAGGTCTCGCGGCGCATGGGGCTCTACGTCGTGGCGCGCCTGGCCCGCAGGCACCAGATCCGCGTCCGGCTCTCGGCCGCCGACATCCGGGGGTTGACCGCGACGGTGGTCGTGCCCGCCACCCTGATCCAGCCCGGCGACCCCGTGCCGCCGCCGTTGCCGGTGGAGACGGCTGCTCCGGCGCTGCCGGAGCAGCCGCCCGCCCCCGCGCCTACTCCGGAACCCGAGCCGGAACCCGAGCCGGAGGAGCGGCGGCCCCGGGTCGAGCCCCGGCGCTGGCCGGAGGAGGAGCCGTTGCCCGTACCCGCGAAACCGGTCGACGTGTGGCGGGAACCCGGGCAGGCCGTGTCGCATCGGGCCGCGGTGCAGTGGGCGCCCCCACCGGAGTGGCCGGTGGAGCCCGACGAACCGTCGCCCGAGGAGATCACCGAGCCGCAGCCAGCGCTCGCCATCGACACCCCGACCGACCGCCTGCCCGCGTACCAGGAGGTCCTGACGCAGTGGTTCGAGACCTCCGAGGAACAGGTGGCCGAGCACGTCGAGTGGCCGACCGAGGACGACGAGAGCCCGACGGTGAGTCGCTCGCCGGAGGACGTGCGCACGAGGATGACCAGCCTGCAGAACGGCGTTCGGCGTGGACGGCACGCCCGCGCCGAGTGACCGTGCTCAGTGCGGGCGCAGCCCGTCGAGGATGACGTTGAGTGTGCGGCCCCGCATGGAGACGTCGGTGGTCCACCTCGTAGCCTGGCTCGCGCCGATGAGCAGGGCGATCACCTCGTCGACTCCGACGTCCTCGCGCACCTTGCCCGCCTGCTGGGCCCGTTCGAGCAGGGTGGCCAGCGACTCGCGGACCTCCTGGCGCACGGGGGAGTCCGTGGCTGCGACGTCCACACCCGCCGCGGCCAGCGCTTCCGTCAGCGCCTGCTTCGGGCCTGACTGCCCGACGAGCCGTTCGAAGAACTCGTGGAAGGCGGCTCCGGCGTCGTCGCCGGCGGCCAGTTCGGCGGCGTCCGCGCCGACCTGCCGGAGCCGTTCCAGGTAGACGGCTTCGAGAAGCGCCTCCTTGGTCGGGAAGTGCCGGAACACCGTGCCCACGCCGACTCCTGCTCTCCTGGCGACCTCCTCGGTGGAGGCCGTCGTGCCCTGCTCGAGGAACACCTCGTCGGCGGCGGTGAGCACCTTCGCCCTGTTGCGAAGCGCGTCCGCGCGCGGGCTCATCGCGGCACCTCGTTGACAACCGGAGTCGCGGCTCCGTATTCTTCAAGCGGAGTCATGACTCCGATACTACCGGGAGGTGGCCGATGGCCGAAGTCAGGAGCCCGCGCGAGGTTTTCGAGGCGCAGCTGTGCGGTGTCATGTGCGGGGAATGGGACACGGTGCCCGAGCTTTACGCGGAGGACGCGGTGGTGGAACAGCCCTTCGCCAAACCACGAGAGGTACGGCTCGTAGGGCGCGAGGCGATCAGAAGGCATTTCGCTGGCGCGGCCGGTCTTCCGCTGCGGATGCGCGCTCGCGACCTCGTCGTGTACGAGACCACAGATCCAGAGGTGGTGGTCGCCGAGTGTGACTACGACGTGACCGTCACGACGAGCGGTCGCGAGCTCTCCGTTCACAACATCTTCGTGGTCAGGGTGCGCGATGGCCGGATCGTGTGGTCGCGCGATTACCACGACCCCGTGGCGCTCGCCGGAGCACTGGGGTGACGTGATGCCGTTCCCGTCAGTGGCGGGCCTCCTTCGTGGCGCCGCCGGTCTCGGCAGCCTCCTCCTCGGTCGCCGCCCATTCAGCGGCGTCCGCGGCGGCGGTGACCTCGTCGGACGCCTCTTCCGTCGTGGCCGGTGCCGCCGGTCCAGTCTGGAGCAGCCGCGCGACCTCACCCCGCAATGTCACGAACTTCGCGGACTCCCTCGTGGCGATCTGGTCCCGCTCTGCGGGGAGGTCCACGGCCAGGTCCGCGACGATCGTCGCCGGCGACTTCGACAGCACCAGCACCCGGTCGCCCAGGTAGACGCTTTCGTCGATGTCGTGGGTCACCAGCAGGATCGTGCTCTGCTGCTCCCGCTGGACCCGCCGCAGCAGGTCCTCCAGTTCGAACCGTGTCTGCGCGTCCACGGACGCGAACGGCTCGTCCATGATCAGCAGAGCCGGCTTGCTGGCGAGAGCGCGGGCGATCGAGACGCGCTGTTGCATGCCGCCGGAGAGTTGCCAGGGAAACTTCTTGCCGACACCGGAGAGGCCCACCGCGTCGAGGGCCTCCTGGGCACGCTCGGCCCGTTCCTGCTTGCTCAGCTTCCGCCAGCGCAGCGGGAACTCCACGTTGCGTGCCACGGTGAGCCACGGGAAGAGCGACCGGCTGTAGTCCTGGAACACCACGGCGAGGTCGTCCGGGACACCGGACACCTCGTCGCCGTGCAGCCGCACCGAGCCGCCGGTCGGCGGGATCAGCCCCGCGATGCACCGCAGGAGCGTGGACTTCCCGCAGCCGGAAGGGCCGACGATGCAGGCGAGTTCGCCCGCGTCGACGGAGAAGGACAGCTCTCGCACGGCCACATGAGCGCCGTCGCCCTTGCCGTAGCGGTGGTTGAGGCCGGTCACCTCGAGCATGGTCGGCACGTCAGCCTCCTGTGGGTTGCGAGGAAACGGAACGGGCGGTCACGCATCGTCGTTCCGAGTGGGTTGCCAGCGGAGTACGCGACGCTCGACGGCGAGCAGCACCGCGTTCAGACCGTAGCCGAGAATGCCAAGCAGCACGATCCACGACCACATCAGCGGAAACTCGAACTGCTGCTGGGACGAGATGAGCTGATGCCCGATTCCGTTCAGCGAACCGATCAGCTCCGACACGACCATCAGGATCAACGAGATCGACAGGCTCAGGCGCAGCCCGGCGAAGATCTTCGGCAGTGCCGCGGGCAGTACCACCATGCCGATCCAGTACGGAGCGGGCGTCCGGAACGACCGTGCCGTGTCGACCTTCACCGAGTCCACCGAGCGCACGCCGTCGACGGTGTTGAGCAGGATCGGCCAGATCGCACCGAAGATGATCGTGGCCACCTGCATTCCTGGCCCGAGCCCGAACAGCACCATGAACACGGGCACGAGGGTCGGTGGCGGAATGGCGCGGAAGAACGCGAACAGCGGACCGACGTACTCCATGCCCGTTCGCGAGCGCCCGAGCGCCGTGCCCAGGCCGACACCCAGCACCACGGCGATGGCCCACCCACCGAGACATCTGCCGATGCTGGGCAGGATGTGGTCGAAGACGGTCTCGGAGAGGAACAGCTGCGAGGCGGGTCCCGAGAACCACAACTGCCCGGCCGTGGCCACGATCTCGCTCGGTGGCGGGAAGAAGACGCTCGCCGCGAGGCGGGTCGCCAGTTCCCACACCGCGACGGCTCCGATGAAGACGAGCCAGTTGCGGGCGAAGCCGGAGATCCCGGCGGCCGCCTGGCTGCGAAGCCGCGTGGCGCGTTCGGTCACCTGGGTCACTTCGCAGCCTCCCCCACGGCTTCGTTCCAGCGGAACATGCGCCTGCCAACGCGCTCGAGGCCGTCATTGATGAGATACCCGATCACGCCTGCCACCACCGTTCCGGCGAGCACCTGGTCCATGTTGGTCCCACCGGAGCTGGCCTCGAGGATGAAGTTGCCGAGGCCGCTCGACGCACCGGCGACGTATTCGGTGCTCACAACGAGGATCAGCGCGATCGCCGCGGACATGCGGATGCCGGTGAAGACGAACGGCGCCGCGTGGGGCAGCGCGACGGATGTGAGCATGCGCGCGCGGCTCGTGCCGCAGGCGCGGGCGGTGTCCATCAGCACCGGGTCGATCTCGGCGAGGGCGTAGATCGTGTTGAACAGGATCGGCCATACCGCGGCGTACACGGCGAGCGTGATCTTGGCTTCCGGCCCGCCGCCGACCACGAGGAGCACCAACGGAATCAGTGCCACCGACGGGATCGGTCGCAGGAACTCCACGATCGCCCGAGTCGCCGTGCGCAGCCACGCGATGCTGCCGAGCAGCAGGCCGGCGGGCACCGCGATGGCGATCGAGATCCCCAGCGCGATGGCCCACGCCAGCACCGTGGCGATCACGTCCCGGATGAACGGCTCCTGGCCGAGTAGCTGGGCCGTGGTCGATAGCACCTCGGACGGTGGCGGTACGAACAGCTCTGGCACCAGGCCGACCCTCACGGCTCCTTCCCAGATCAGGAAGAAGCCGATCAGGCCGGCCAGGTTTCGGTACAGGGAGCGCACTAACTATCAGCCGCCGGCTGCGCGATCATCGAGGCGGCGTCCATCTTCTCCGGGATACCACCGAACTCCAGGAGCAGGTCGGGAACGCGCTGCAGGCGCTGAGCGTCCAACTTGGACTGGAAAGTCAGGAGATTCGTCATCGACGCGATCTCCTTGTCCACCTTCGCGAACTCGACCATCAGCGGCTCGATCTTGCTGCGGTCGGCGGCTTCCCGGGTGGCCTTGTCCAGCGCACGCTGGAATGCGGCGACGACGTTCGGGTTCTCGTCGGCGAACTGCGCCTGCGACGCGTAGCCCGCCGTCGGAAAGTCCTTGGTGGGACCGGTCGCGGTGTCGAACACCGGCACGGCGCCGATCGTCTTGGCCGCGGAGGTGATGAATGGTTCGGTCATGAACGCCGCGTCCACGTCACCACGCTGAAGGGCGCCCGCCATCTCCGGGAACGGCAGCGAAACCCACTGCACGTCGGAGAAATCCACACCGTTGGTCTTCATGACCGACTTGGTGAGCGTGTCGGACATGGTGTTCTCGCTGGTGATGGCGACGGACTTGCCGGGCAGGTCCTGAACCTTCTTCACCGGGGAGTTCGGCATCGTGACGACCATGGTGCTCTTCGGTCCTGCGGAGGAGGCGTCAGCGACGAACTTGAACTCCGCCGCGCCCTTGCTCTGCGCGATGAAGAAGGGCGTGTAACTGCTGTAGGCGACATCGACTTCGCCGTTGATGAGCTTCGTCAGCGACGCCTGGCCGCTGGGGGCGTTGACGACCTCGACGTCGAGACCCTCGTCCTTGAAATAGCCGTTCTTCATCGCGAGATGGAACGGCGCGAGGTCGATCGTCGGCATGACGGACACGGAGATCTTGGACTTCTCCAGATTTCCGCTGCCGCCCTCCGACGAGTCGTCGGATCCGCCCAGCATGCCGCAGCCACTGGTGGAGGCCAGCATGACGAGGGCGGTCGCGAAGACACCGACCCTCGCGCGCCGTCTGGAGCCTCGTGCCAAGCGGAGTGTTTGTCGAAGCAAGGCCAACTCCTAGAGGAACAAAGAGGTCACTGTAGTTGTGTACTGAGTGGATTGGAGGATGGTTCAAAGTCGGACCATCGCAGTACGCGGTCACTCTAGAGAACGGAGTGAACACATCACAATGGGTGTTCACCACCCCGGGTCAAGTGGTGCACGTCACTAGATTGTTCGAACTAATGGGTGAGCTGCGCTACTTAACGTGTTCGTCCTGCTCGACGCGAAGAAAGTTGCGCCGGTTGGCAGTAGGCCTGTTGGTGCTTATGCACAGCCCTCGCCTGTAAGGGTTACATGTTCACGAGGTCTTCGCTACTCTCTGCCTCTGCGAACTCGGTACAGACCACCACTTCAGTGAGAGAGTGCCTGTGATGGCTGAGCGGACGGGGCGTTTCCCGCAGGTCGGAGACGTCGGCGAGACGGCGGCGACGAGCTACTACCTGGTCAGCTAGGTAGTCCGGCGAGTTGAGCAAGGGCAAGGCCCCGACACGATGCTGGCGCTGAAGCGAACCCCGTCGCCCTGTCCCTGTGGTGCGGTCGTGCCGAGAACAGGCTTGTTATCTGGTGGATGGCGTCCGTTCGAGCCGCGGATGTCCGAGGACCTGCTGGCTCGAGTCTTGGGAGTGTGCTCGTAGTGCTCGACCAGAACGCGGAGGAAGGACTCGGCGCGGCAGGCGCCGGCGCACCTGCCGCGCCGAATGCTCCCCAGCCGGCCCCGGAAGGCGCCGCGGAACAGGAGCGCTCTCGCCGGGGACTACGCAACTGGCGCGTGCGCTCGAAGCTCGCGCTGGTGCTGATCATTCCGACGGCGACCGCTCTCGTGCTCGGCGGCCTGCGTGCGTTCGACGCGCTGGACAGGGCCGACGAGTTCCAGCAGACGGCGGAGCAGGTGGATCTCGCCATCAGCATCACCTCCGTCGTGCACGAGCTGCAGGCCGAGCGCACGCTGGCCGTGGCCACGGTCGCCTCCAACGGCGACCCTAGGAGGCGCGGCGCCCTCGACGCGCAGATCCTGCAGGTCGATCGGGCCGTGTCGCAGCTGCGCGGCGTCGCGGACGAGATCGAAACGGAGGACCCCTCCGCCAGGGACCGGTACGACCGGGGCATCCAGCGGCTCGACGCGCTGGCGCCCCTTCGCAACGCCATCAACTCCTCGCCGTTCTCGGATGTTTCCGCGCTGTCCACCTATTCGTCGATTTTGGACGAACTGGTCCGGCTCGGCCGCGAGGTGAACACCGCGGTCACCGACCAGGACCTGCTCCGCGAGGGGACGACGATCCAGGCGGTCAGCGAGGCGAAGGAGTTCGTCGCCCGGCAGGACGCCGCGCTGCAGATCGCCGCTCTCCACAACGAGTTCCCCGCCGACCTGCTCGATCAGGCACGTTCCGCGTTCGCCGGTGGTGAGGCGGCCGTCGAGACGTTCAACGCCTTCTCCTCACCAGAGCAGCGCCAGCTGTTCTCCGACACCGTCAGCGGCCCGGAGGTCGACGGGCGGCAGCGGATCAGGGAACAGTCCTTCGTCCGCGCCGAGCTGAACGAGCCGTTGTTCATCAACAGCAACGAGCTGGCGAACAACACGACGGTCACGCTCGACAAGTTCCGCACGGTCGAGTCGCAGCTGCTCGACAACCTGCGGGCCCACGCGGGCAGCCTCGCCGACTCGGCCACCACCGCCGCGTGGCGCGACTCGGGCATCGTGCTCGCAGCGCTCGCCGCCGCGCTCCTGCTGATGCTCGCCATCGCCCGCCTCATGCTCGGGCCGCTGCGCGTGCTGCGCAGCAGCGCGCTGGAGGTCGCCTACGTGCGGCTGCCCGAGACGGTCCGGCGCATCCTCGCCGACCCCAACCCGATCGAGGCGTCCCGCAACGCCATCGCGCCGGTGCCCGTGTACACCAGGGAGGAGATCGGCGAGGTCGCGCGCTCGTTCGACGTGGTGCACGAGCGGGCGATCCGGATGGCGGCCGAGCAGGCGCTCCTGCGCGAGAACGTCAACGGCATCTTCGTCAACCTGTCCCGGCGCAGCCAGCGCCTGGTCGAACGGCAACTCGGCGTCATCGACCAGCTCGAGGCCGACGAGCAGGACCCGGACCAGCTCGCGAGTCTCTTCGAGCTCGACCACCTCGCCACCCGTTTGCGGCGCAACGGCGAAAGCCTGCTGGTGCTCTCCGGCGCCGGTCTCGCGAAGTCGGTCTCCCGGCCGGTGCCCGCCGCCGATGTGGTCGGCGCCGCCGTGTCCGAGATCGAGCAGTACGCCAGGGTCGAGGTCGGGACCATCCCGGACGTCGCGGTGCAGGGCCGCGCGATCCACGACCTCGTGCACCTGCTCGCGGAGCTGCTCGACAACGCGACGTACTTCTCTGAGCCCGATACCAGGATCAGCGTTCGCGCGGTCGTGACGAGGCGGCACGCGCTCGCCATCCAGATCACCGACCGCGGTGTCGGCATGACCGAGCAGCAGCTGACCGAGGCGAACGAGCGGCTGGCTGATCCGCCGGACCTGGACGTGTCGGTGACGAGGCGCATGGGTCTGTACGTGGTCGCACGCCTCGCCAAACGGCACGGCATCGAGGTCCGCCTGCGGGAGAACGAGGACATCGAGGGCGGTGTGATCGCGCGCGTCGTGGTGCCGACCGAGCTGCTCACCAGCCCGCCGCAGGCGGAGGAACCGGTCGCGTCGCCGAGGATCAGCGCCCAGCGCAACGGCTCCCACGAGGACAGCTCGTCGCCGTCGCTGCCGCCGATCACGAGCCTCACCGATCCGGCCGAGACCACCCAGCTGCCCTCGACGTCGCCCGCGCCTGCCAACCCCCAGGCGCTCGCCTCGCCGTCCTCGGGCGAGCCGCAGCGCGACGCGAACGGGCTGGTGCCGCTGGACCAGCCGATCAGCCTCGACGACCTGGTCGGCGGCGCCACCAGGGCGGCGGGCCCGTTCGTCAGCTCCGCGCCGCCGGAGCCGCCACCCGCGCCGGAGCGGGAGCCGGAACCTCAATGGCCGGTCGACCAGCCGGAAGCCGAGACCAGCAACGGCCGCGGGCACGGGCCAGGTGACAGTGACTACACGCTCGCCCTGCCGAAGCGGGAACCACGCTACGTTCCGGTCACACCGGAACAACCGGCCGAGCAGGAACCCGCCGGGGGTGACGGCAGTGCATTGGAGGACGACGTCCCGACCCGGAGGTTGCCGATCTATCAGTCCGTACTCTCGCGCTGGTTCAGCGAGGAAGAGCCGGAGCAGGAGCAGCCCGAACCGGAGCAGCAAGTGGAGCCGGAAAGCTATGCCGAGGAGCCACCCGCCACTTCCGAGGACGAGTGGCGGAGTGTCTCCGACAGCGGGTGGCAGGCGGCACACGCCCTGCTGGAGTCGAAGGACGAGGAGATCACGCCCGCCGGCCTGCCCAAGAGGGTGCCCAACGCATACTTGGTGCCGGGCTCGATCCGGCCGGCCGAGGGCGACGCGTTCAGGGACACCACGGTCGGAAAGCCCGGGCAGGGTGCCATCGCCAGATCGGCCGATGCGGCACGCAACCGCATGATGAGCTTCCAGCGCGGGTACCAGAGTGGCCGCCACGCGCTGAAGGAGCCGTCGGCCGAAGGGACACAGTTCGATTCTGTTACGTCGAGCGGGTCGGGCGACCGGTCCACCGACAACGGGGCGAAGGAGTAAGAGTTGACACGGGCTGGTGCAGCGCAGCCGGGGGCGCCGAAGCAGGGCGGCTCCGGTCAGAAGGGAAGCTTCGCTTGGCTCATCACGGACTTCGTGCACCGCGTGCCGGGCGCGGCGCACGCCGTCGTGGTCTCCGCCGACGGCCTGTTGCTCGCGGCATCACGCGGGTTGCCGAAGGACCGGGCGGACCAGCTCGCCGCCGTCGCCTCGGGCTTGACCAGCCTCGCGCGGGGCGCGGCCCAGGTCTTCGAGGGTGGCGCGGTCGCGCAGACGGTGGTCGAGATGGCCAACGGCTTCCTGTTCCTGATGTCGGTGTCCGATGGGTCCTGCCTCGCCGTGCTCGGCTCGCCGGACAGTGACATCGGGCTGGTCGTGTACGAGATGACGTTGCTGGTCGATCGGGTCGGCCAGCAGATGACACCGGAGCTTCGTGCTCAGCTTCAGGGTGCGGTGCGGCGGTGAGCCGGTGCAGCCAGATCGCACGGCGACGACGCGTCCGACAGGCACAGTGAGAAAACACTGAGGAGACCGCCGTGGATTCCGGGCACTCGCGGGGTGACCGCCGACTAGACAGAGGCCGACCGGCCGGACGCTGGCCGGACGAGTCGGACAACGACGTGGCCTACCGCGATTGGGACGACCGGGGTGAGCGTGATTGGCGCCCCGCACGGTTCGACGGTCCGGCGAGCGGGCGGCCGACGGATTCGGGGGAATGGCTCAGCCCACTGGACACGGGCACGCAGGGCCCTGCCGATTTCGACGTGAGCGAGTACCGGGAGCGGCTGATGAGCGGTCCCGGCTCCGAGCTCTACGGCATGGGCGGCGGCGGGCTCGTCGAGCCGGACGAGTCAGCGGCCTTCTCGGCGTTCGCCGAGCGTTCGCTCGACGGCGGCCCGCCTTCGCAGGACCTCGTGCCGTCCCCGGTGCCGAGGCAGGCGAGTGTGGAGCCGGAACGGCCTGTCGAGACCACGTCCGGCCTGGTCCGGCCGTACTTCCGCACCAAGGGCAGGACCAAGCCCGCCTACGACCTCGCGCTTGAGGCACTGGTTTCGACCAGCGACCAGGGTCGCAGGCTCGAGCGGGTCCGCGTGCCGGAGCACCGTTCGATTTGCGGGCTGTGCCTGGACACCCGGTCGGTCGCGGAGGTGGCCGCGCACCTGAAGCTTCCACTGGGCGTGGTGCGTGTTCTGGTTGGTGACGTTGCCGGTCTCGGGCTGGTGCTCGTGCACTCCGCGACCTCCATGGTGGGGGACCGGCCCAGTATCGAGTTCATGGAAAGGGTGCTCAGTGGCCTTCGGAGAATTTGACTCCGACGCGACTACGTCTGCGGCTAGCGGCCCGACCTCGTCGGCCAAGATCGTGGTGGCCGGTGGGTTCGGCGTCGGCAAGACCACGCTGGTCGGCGCGGTCTCGGAGATCGCCCCGCTGACTACGGAGGCGTCGATGACCGAGGCGAGTCTGTCGGTCGACGACCTCTCCGCCACGCCGCACAAGATGACCACCACGGTCGCGATGGACTTCGGGCGAATCTCGCTCGACTCCGACCTGGTCCTCTACGTCTTCGGCACGCCGGGTCAGCACCGGTTCTGGTTCATGTGGGACGACCTCGCGCTCGGCGCGATCGGCGCGGTGGTGCTCGTGGACACGCGGCGGCTGGCCGACGCGTTCCCGTCCATCGATTTCTTCGAGAACCGGAAGCTGCCGTACATCGTGGCGATCAACTGCTTCGACCGATTGCTCCACCACCAGATCGAGGACGTGCGCCACGCGCTCACGATCTCGCCGTCGGTGCCGATCATGGCGTGCGACGCCAGGGACAGGGAGTCGGCGAAGCAGGTGCTGATCTCGGTCGTCCAGCACGCCATCGCGCACGACAGCGCGCTGCAAGCCGGTTAGTCCCCGGGCCAGGTCACAGGGTCGTGCCGCCGCCCGCGTGAACCGCACGCGCGTACGGGGGACTTGTCCGCGACCGGTTTGACCTGGCTAATAGTCTGGCCGCTGGAACAGTGTGCGCAGGCGAGGAGGGGACAGTGACGGCTTCGGCCCAGCAGGGCAGCTTCGGCTGGCTCATCACCGACTTCGTGCGCAGGGTGCCGGGCGCCGCGCACGCCGTTGTCGTCTCCGCGGACGGGTTGCTGCTGGCCGCGTCGGACGGCCTGCCGAGGGACCGGGCCGACCAGCTCTCCGCCGTCGCCTCCGGCCTGATCTCGTTGACGCTGGGTGCCGCGCGATGCTTCGAGGCAGGCAACGTGAATCAGACGGTTGTCGAGATGGAACGCGGGTACCTGTTCCTCATGTCGATCAGTGACGGCTCCTGCCTCGCGGTGCTCGCCGCGCCCACGTCCGACATCGGCACGGTCGCCTACGAGATGACGCTGCTCGTGGATCGGGTCGGCCAGCAGCTCACGCCCGAACTGCGGGCGCAGCTGCAGGGCGGGGTGCGTGGATAACGCGTGGACGCATGGGACGCCTTGCACCAGGGGACCGGCCGTGAGGGCTTCGACTCGCCCGAGCGGTTCGATCTGACGAGCCTGCCGAAGCTCACTCGCCGGGAGCCCGCGCGCGGACCGGCCCGGTTCGAACACCGTTCGCTGGTGCGGCCGTACGCGCGGACCGGGGGCCGGACCAGGCCGGGACAGGACCTCCAGCTGGAGTCGCTTGTGACGACGAGCGAACGGGGCCGCCGCTACCTGGGGGCCGCGACCACCGTGCAGCGGTTCATCTGCGACCTGTGTGTCGAGGTCCGCTCGGTGGCGGAGGTCGCCGCGTACTCGCGCCTGCCGTTGAACGTGGCGAAGGTGATCGTCGACGACCTCGCCGCGGCCGGTGCGGTGGAGATCCAGCAGCCGGGCATGTTGCTGACGGACCGCTCGTCGCGCGATTTCATGACCCGCATCCTCGACGGGCTCCGTGCACTCTGACCCGTCACCCACACGTGCGGTTCTGAGTGGGAGCAGGGGACCTTTGCTCCCGGAAAACGGGAGTAAAGCTCCCTTGCTCCCTTCTGGGCCGGGCGGGAGGTCAGTCTTCGACGAGGGCCGCCGAGGTGATGCGGTGCAGCGGGTAGCGCTCGTTGTCCGAGCTTTCCAGGATGCCGCCGCCGACCCGGACCGGCGTCACCACGCGCTGGCTCGCCGTGCCGTGGGAGTCGACGAAGCCGATCCACACCTCCCGTTGCTCGCGGGTCGCCTGGGCGAGCAGTGCCAGCGTGGCCGACGTGTCCGAGCCACCGCCCGCCGGCAGGCGCACGGTTTTGCCGCGCCTCGTCGCCGCGGCGCGGTCCCCCGCCCGGATGTGCGCCAGCACGGCCTTGAGCTGCTCGGGGCTGATCGGGCTCTGCTGGGGCGCCGTCCTGCGCACCGGGCGGCCCCGCGCGGCGATCCGGCGTCCGCTCGGGCGCAGGTCGAGTATCCGGCCCGCCGCGTCCTCCGCCGCCGGGGCGAAGCCCGCCGCGCGCAGCCCGTCGAGCATGTCCGCGAGCGGATAGGGGCTCACCAACACGGTCGGCGCGATCTTGCGCAGCTCGAACTCCTGCGCCGCCGGGGTGCCGAGCACCTCCGCCAGCAGCACCTCGTCGTCGCAGCGCAGGAACGACGAGGCCGCCCCGCCACGCAGCCGCCCGTGCCTGCGGGCGACGTCGTCGATCAGGTACGTCAGCGACTGGGGCACCGGCGTCGCCGAGCGGGTGCGGAACAGCTCGTGCAGCTCGTCGGCGGTGCGCCCGCTGTCCAGCGCCCTCCGCACCGACGCCTCGGTCACCCGGTACACCGTCGCGTGGCCCGCCGACTCCACGTCGGCCACCGCCGTGATCGCGGCCGCGAGATCTGCCTCCAGCGGGCCCGGCGCGACCACCGTCAGATCGGCCTGCACGAGCACGTGGTCGACGGGCCGCGGCAGCGCGTCGGCCATCGCGCTCGCGGCGCCGTGCGGATCATCCTCGAGCAGCGCGCCCGCCGCCGACGTCAGCGCTCCGAGTGCCACCATGCCGATCGCCGACGCCTCGGCCATCGTCCAGCGGACGAGCTCGTCGCGCAGCCGCCCACCGCGCCGGGGCGCCCGCCAGGCCAGTAGCGCCACTAGCTCGTCGACACCCTTCACACCCGTGCCACCCGGCAGCTCGGCGAGCACACCCAGCACTCGGCGCCGCGCACTCGGCGCCAGCGGGCGGCGCAGGTCCTCCGACAGCGGGGCGAGTGCCTTGTCCCGCGCGTCCCGCTGGCCGGCAAGGCCGGGTAGCCGGGGCAGGTCCAGCCATGCCTGCGCGACTCCCAGCCAGCGCAGCGCGGGCGGCGACGACAGCCACGAGTCGGTGAGCGTGGTCGGCACCCATTCGGGCGCGGTGTCGTCGCTCGCCGCCACCAGACCCGCGCCGAGCGCCAGCTCGGCGAGCAGCGTGGCCCTGGTGTCGTCGACGTCGAGCTCCTTGGCGATGCGGCGCAGCTCGCGGACGCCGAGTCCACCCGACTTGAGCACCGGGGACGGCTGCGCCGACCACAGGTGCAGCAGGGATTCCAGGTGCCGCAGGAGCTCCATCGCCTCGCCGGCCGCCACCTGATCCACAGTGGACGGCTGGTGCGGGTTGGTGGGCAGCTCCGGCTCGCTCAACGACTCCTTCGGGTAGACCGCGCCGCCGCGCAGCGCCAGCCCGACCTCGCGTGGCAGTTCCACGGTCTGGTCGTCACGCCGGATCAGCAGCCCCCGGGCGAGCAGCCGCTGCACCGGCGTCTGCGCCTCCTCCAGGGCCACGTCCGCGGCGGCATCGCGGGTCCGGCCGATCGGCGGGCCCGCCGAGAGCTTGGTGAGCAGCGCGCGTTCGTCCTCGCCCACCTCGGCGAGTACGGCCGCGAGGTCGGGCACCGAGCCCGCGGGCGCGCCCAGGCCGGCCGGGAACGGGCCGAACACCTCCCGGGCGGCCGGTGCGATGGCGAGCGCGTCGTCGTCGCCCCACACCAAGGCCAGGCCGCGGAGCCGGTCCAGCGCCGTCCCCACGTCGGTGCCGAGAAGCTCGGTCACCTCCTCGCGGCTCACCGGCCCGGAGTCGGCCCCGGCCACCACCAGCGTCTCCAGCACGGCGAGCGTGGCGGTGTCGAGGTTCTCGCAGGCACGCGCGATCGAACCCGCCGTGCCGGCACGAGTGGCGAGCACCGAGGAGTCGGCCGGAGGGGGCGTCGCGAGATCGCGCCGGGCGCGCAGCAGACCGCTCAAAGCGTCGTCGGGCAGCGAGCGCAGCCAGTCCGCGAGTGAAAGGGCGGCCATCGCTGACCACGATATCCCGTGCTTTTCGCCATCGGGCACACTGAGGGCACCGTTGGTCGAGTTGTGGAGGACGACGTGGCGAAGGCCGACAGCCGGAAGAGCAAGCGGATCGATCCGACGTGGCCCGAGGTGCCCGCGGGCGAGCACCCCGTCTCGGAGCTCGCAGCGGACCGGCAGGGTGCCCTCTCCCCGTTCGGCGAAATGACGTTCCCACTCGAGACCGTGCCCTACGAGCACCCCGAGACCGAGATCAACAAGCGCGGCTGACGAGGCGCTGGACCTCGGGATTTGTTACTCGCCGGTCACCGATCCTGACCGTTGGTGGCGGCGGTCACGGGGCTAGTGTTCTCACCCGTATAGGTCGAATTTCGATACGGGGGTAGTCCGATGCCCGTTCCCGGTCCTGGGTACTCGATCACCGTGCGGTTGGAGGCACCGCCCTCGGCCAGCGCCGCCGGTGACCTGACCACCGCGGTCGGGCAGGTGGGGGGCGTGCTCACCGCGTTCGACGTCGTGGAATCGCACAGCGACGCCATCGTCGTCGACATCACGGCGAACGTCTCCTCGGCCGATCACGCCGAGGACCTCACCAAGGCCCTCAACACGCTGCCCGGCGTGCACGTGCGGAAGATTTCCGACCGCACGTTCCTCATGCACCTCGGCGGCAAGCTGGAGGTCAGCCCCAAGGTCGCGCTCCGCAATCGCGACGACCTCTCCCGCGCCTACACCCCCGGCGTGGCCAGGGTCTGCCAGGCGATCGCGGCCAACCCGGAGGACGCGCGCAGGCTGACCATCAAGCGCAACACGGTCGCCGTGGTCACCGACGGTTCGGCCGTGCTGGGTCTTGGCAACATCGGCCCGTCGGCGGCGCTACCGGTGATGGAGGGCAAGGCGGCGCTGTTCAAGAAGTTCGCGGGCGTCGACGCCTGGCCGGTGTGCCTGGACACCCAGGACACCGAGGAGATCATCCGGATCGTGCGCGCGCTCGCCCCCGTCTACGCCGGGATCAACCTCGAGGACATCGCCGCGCCGCGCTGCTTCGAGATCGAGCGGCGCCTGCGCGAGCAGCTCGACATCCCCGTCTTCCACGACGACCAGCACGGCACCGCGATCGTGGTGGTCGCCGCGCTGCGCAACGCGCTGCGAGTGGTCGGCAAGCCCATCGAGAAGTGCAAGATCGTCGTGAGTGGGGTCGGCGCGGCCGGCTCGGCGATCATCCGCCTGCTGCAGCGCAAGGGCCCCGCCGACATCGTCGCCGCCGACATCGACGGGATCGTGCACAGCGGCCGGGACAATCTCGACGACAACCTGCGCTGGGTCGCCGAGCACACCAACAAGGACGGCGTGTCGGGCACCCTGCACGACGCCCTCGTCGGCGCCGACGTGTTCATCGGCGTGTCCGCGCCCAATCTGTTCGGCGCCGAGCAGGTCGCCACGATGGCCGACGACGCCGTGGTGTTCGCGCTCGCCAACCCGGACCCGGAGATCGACCCGCTGGAGGCGCAGAAGCACGCCGCCGTGGTCGCCACGGGCCGCAGCGACTACCCGAACCAGATCAACAACGTGCTCGCTTTCCCCGGTGTGTTCCGCGGGCTGCTGGACGCGCAGGCACACCACATCGACGACGAGATGCTCCTGGCCGCGGCCAACGCGATCGCCGACGTGGTGGACGACCGGCTCAACGCCTCGTTCATCGTGCCGAGCGTGTTCGACGCGGCCGTCGCGCCCGCCGTTGCGGAGGCCGTGAAGACGGCCGCAAGGAAGGAAGAAGTAGCCTCGACGTCGTGAGTGAACTGAGCCACGTCGACGAGGCGGGCGCGGCCCGCATGGTCGACGTCTCCGGCAAGGCCGTCTCCGCGCGCACGGCGGTCGCCAGTGGCCACGTCCGCACCACGGCCGAGGTGATCGGGCTGCTGTCCGAGGGCGGCCTGCCCAAGGGCGACGCGCTGGCCACGGCGCGCATCGCGGGCGTGATGGGTGCCAAGCGCACCTCCGAGCTGATCCCGCTGTGCCACCAGATCGCGCTGACCAAGGTGGACGTGAGCTTCGAGCTCGGCACCGACAGCGTGCGCATCGAGGCGATGGCGCGCACGAGCGACCGCACGGGCGTCGAGATGGAGGCGCTCACCGCGGTCGCCGTCGCCGGACTGACGCTGCACGACATGATCAAGGCGGTCGACCCGGCCGCCACACTCGACGGCGTCCGGCTCGAGACCAAGGACGGCGGCAAGACGGGAAGTTGGCGCCGGGAGGAGAACCGATGACACGCACGGCGAGGGTGATTGTGGCGTCGAACCGGGCCGCCACCGGCGTCTACGCCGACCAGACCGGTCCGATCATCGCCAAGTGGCTGACCGAGCGTTCCTACGACGTGCCCGAGCCGATCGTCGTCGAGGACGGCGAGCCGGTGGCGCAGGCGCTGCGCGGCTGTCTCTCTGACGGCGTGGACGTGGTGATCACCACCGGCGGCACCGGCATCTCGCCGACGGACCGCACGCCGGAGGCGACGGCACCGCTGCTGGACTTCGAGCTGCCCGGCCTCGCGGACGCCGTCAGGGCAGCGGGGCAGGACAAGGTGCCCACCGCGATCCTGTCGCGCGGGCTCGCCGGGATCGCGGGCCGCACGCTCGTGGTGAACCTGCCCGGCTCGCGGGGCGGCGTGAACGACGGCCTGGACGTGCTCGACACGGTGCTCGACCATGCCGTGGACCAGATCGCGGGCGGCGACCATCCGCGGCACGGCTCCGGTCACGCCAAGCCGGCCCAGGATGCCGACGGCGGTGCTCCCGCGCGTGTGGCACTGGCGCAGGTGACCGAGACCGAGCTGTCCGTCGAGGAGCACGCCCAGCTGGTGCGCGACGCGGGCGCGGGCGCCGTGGTGACCTTCGGCGGGGTGGTGCGCGACCACGACGACGGCCGGTCGGTGACCTCTCTGTACTACGAGGGCCACCCGAGCGCGGGCGACGTGCTCGCGCGCGTGGTCTCCGAGGTGGCGACCCACCGGTCCGGGCTGCGTGCCGTCGCGGTGAGCCACCGGCTGGGTGCGCTGGAGATCGGCGACGTGGCACTCGCGTGCGCGGTCGCGGCCGACCACCGGGCCGAGGCGTTCGCCGCCTGCGCGGAGCTGGTGGATGAGGTCAAGGCCCGCCTGCCGGTGTGGAAGTACCAGAAGTTCACGGACGGCACCGACGAGTGGGTCAACTCGCCGTAGTGCGCGACTCGCGAACGGGAACGCGGAACTCGCGGTTCTGGGTGCGCGACTCGCGAACGGGAATGGGCAACTCGCGGTTCTGGGTGCGCGACTCGCGAACGGGAACGGGCAACTCGCGGTTCTGGGTGCGCGACTCGCGAACGGGAACGCGGAACTCGCGGTCCTGAGTGCGCGACTCGCGAACGGCACAAGGGCCCCACCGTCCGGGGGACACGGTGGGGCCCTGTGTGCTGGGTCCGCAAGCCTTCGGGATGGCCCGCGGACCCAGCATCCGCGCCGTCAGGGGCGAGTGAGTCCGCGTCAGCGGGTCACTTGGTGGCGATCTTCTGGCCGACCACGATGTAGTCGGGGTTCGAGATGAAGTCCTTGTTCAGCTCGGCCAGCTTGGTGTAGCCGCCCTGAACGTTCTTCTTCTCGGCGATCTTGGTGAGGGTGTCACCCTCGACGACCGTGTAGTCGCCCTTCGGGTTGGACTTCGCGACACCGGTGAGCGGCGGGGCCTGCGGGGCCGGAGCCGACTGCTCGACAGGGGCGCTCTCGTACGAGGTGCTCGTGTCCGCGGCGCCCGCGGTGTTGCTGCCCGAGTAGCTCGCGCTCGAGCCGGCCTGAGCGCCGCACACCGGCCACGCGCCGATGCCCTGGCCCTGGAGAACGCGCTCGGCGACCGCGATCTGCTCCTCGCGGGAAGCCTCGTGGGCCGAGCCCGTGCCGCCGTACGCCTGCCACGTGCTCGGGGAGAACTGCAGACCGCCGTAGTAGCCGTTGCCGGTGTTGATGCTCCAGTTGCCGCCGCTCTCGCACTGCGCGATGGCGTCCCAGTTGACGCTGTCGGCCTGCGCGGGGGTCGCAGCGATCGCCAGCGGGGCACCCACAGCAAGACCCGCGACAGCGACGCGGGCGAAGGTGCGGGAAGCGGCGGAGGTCTTACGGTGCTTGCCTCGATAAGCCATTTTTGACTCGGTCTCGTCTTCCGCGCCTCCGTGCAGCGAGGCAGGCCGCATGGACCTGGCCGGCTCTCCAAGCCGGCTCACATCGCCGTCAGGCTCCGTTTCCTCTCGTCCCAGTCCGGAAGTCTCTCTCGCTCGGGGTTTGGTCCGGGTCTCCCGCCGGACTGGGTTCGGCGCTACGGGAGTCCCGGTCTTGCTCTGGTCGGTCGGGGCCAACCGAGAAGCGACGGTACGTAACGACACCCGTGATCGGAAATTATCAAGCCTGTGACCTAGGTCACAGTAACACCACGCAACCTCGAGCGATTCCGGTGTTTGCACTGGTCAGAAGGCCGTTATCCAGCCGTTTCCTTCTCGAGATATTTCACGGTAAGTGAGGTCTGTGTCACGTGGATTCGGCGCGAATGCTCCGTTTGTGACTACCACTTGGAGCGGAGGAAGGCGGCCAAACCGGGCAAATCATCCGTGTTGATGTGGTCCACTCCGGCCTCCACGAGAGCCTTCCAGAGCGCCGTTCGGGCGTTGCCGGGGGTGTCGGGTGTCGCCCAGAACCGCACGCGCTGGCCCGCTGCGTGCGCCTTGTTCACGACCTCCTCGAGCAGCGCTCGCTCGGCGGCCGGGAAGGGACCTTCACCGGCCCAGGTGAACAATTTCGTCCAGTTGTCCGACACCAGTGGCGTCAGCCGTGCGTCGGAGCCCGGCCCGAGGTCGGTGGCATCGGCGATCCGGCCGTCGTAGAACGCGAGCCGGTGGCTCTGGGCGCTCAGCACGGCTCTCGGGCGGTTGCCGGACAGCACGACCGTCACGGCGCCTCCGCGTACGCGCCCGCGCGCGTACGCGGAGAAGAGGAACTCGTAACGAGGGTGCCGCAGCCGCCGCTCCAGCGCCGCGTACGTGCTCTCCGCGTCGGTCTTGATGTCCACCAGCAGCTGGAAGTCCGCCCGGCGCCGGTAGACGCCCCCGTGGTTGGCGAGGACGCGATCGCGCAGGGGCTCCAGGTACAGCGATTCCAGCGTGCGAGACGGGGTGAGGTCCTCTGGGTCGTGCCCGACGAGCAACTCGCCTTCCACCAGGTGGATGTCGGCCTCGACGCTCGTGAAGCCCTCGGCGAGTGCGTCGAACAGCGGGCGCTCGTGCTCGTAGTCGTTGTGCGCGTGCGCCCTGGCAAGCGGGCGCACCGGCGCCTGAAGGCGTGCCTGTGCGACCGAAGGGGCGCCGAGCAGGCCGGCGGTGACGGTCGAAGCCGTGAGGATCGTGAACGAGCGGCGCGACAGCGGCATGGAGGCCAGCCTCTGCCGCCCGGCCGACCACCGGGTGAACGGACCGGCACCAGCCGGTCAAGAGCAGGCGAAGTCCGGTCTCAGCCGCCCGCGAACGGCGGCAGGACATCCAGTTCGGCGCCGTCCGGCAGCTGCCTGCTGATGTCGCGCACGGCGATCCCATCGAGCAGGAAGCTCGCCGCGTCCAGGATGCGCGGCAGCTCGGCCGGGTGCAGCTTCCGGAGCTCGTCGATGGCCTCGCTCACCGACGCGCCCGCGGGCAGCCGCAGCACCTCCTCCTCGACCCCGCTCGCCGCGCGGGCCGATGCGAAGTACCGCACCAGCACTGTCGTGGCGTGCTGTTCCCCCTGCGTGTCCGCGACCTGCCCGGACGACGGCGATCCCACTGCTCAGCCTCCGATGGCGCTCATCGGCCGGATCGGCTGGGCGAAGCCGGCCTCGTTGATCTCGTGGCCCGCGAGCTTGCCCCACATGGTGGCGCGCCAGGTGTCGGCGATGTCGTCGTCACCGGCCCCGCCGCGCAGCAGGGCCCGCAGGTCGGTCTCTTCGGTGCTGAACAGGCACGAGCGGATCGCCCCGTCGGCTGTGAGCCTGGTGCGCTCGCACGCGGCGCAGAACGGCCTGCTGACCGAGGGGATCACGCCCACCTCGGCGGGTCCTCCGTCGACCAACCAGCGTTCGGCGGGGGCGCCGCCACGTTCGGCCGGGCTCGGCGTGAGCGTGAACTCGGCGCCGAGCAACTCCAGGATCTCGTCGGCCGTGATCATCTCCTTGCGGTTCCAGCCGTGCTGGGCGTCGAGCGGCATCTGCTCGATGAACCGCAGGTGGTAGCCGTTGTCGAGCGCGAAGCGCAGCAGTGCCGTCGCCTCGTGCTCGTTGATGCCCCGCATCAGCACCGCGTTGATCTTCACGGGGTTCAGCCCGGCATCCCTCGCGGCCGCCAGCGCGTCGAGCACGTGGCGCAACCGGTCGCGCCGGGTGATCCGCTCGAACGTCGCGCGGTCGACCGAGTCGAGCGAGACGTTGATCCGGTCGAGGCCCGCGTCGGCGAACGCCTGTGCGCGCTTGGCGAGGCCGATACCGTTGGTGGTCATGGAAAGCCGGGGAGCCGGGTCGAGGGCCTTGATCCGCGCGACCAGTTGCTCCAGCCGGGGCCGCAACAGCGGTTCGCCGCCGGTGAGCCGGATGTCGGTGACGCCAAGCAGCGACACCGCGATGCGCATGAGTCGCACCAGCTCGTCGTCGGTGAGCAGCTGCTCGCCGGGCATCCAGTCGAGGCCCTCCGCCGGCATGCAGTAGGTGCAACGGAGGTTGCACTTGTCGGTCAGCGAGACCCGCAGGTCGGTCGCCACCCGGCCGAAGGTGTCGATCAGGGCGGGATCGTCCGGGCGCGGTGCACCGGACGTCGTGCGTGCGCCGGGCACCCTGGGGGTGCCGAGATCTACCGCTGTCATCGGTCCCAGCCTAATGCGGGATGCGCGGCGGTTGTGAGCTTGCTTGCATACCGAATCGGCAGCGGCATGGCCGAATGCGCACCTGCGGAGATAATCTCTACTTCATGCCGCATTTTCGGTTCTCAGAAGCCGCCCGGCTGCTGGGTGTCAGCGACGACACAGTCCGCCGCTGGGTCAAGGCCGGGCAGCTGCGTGCCGGGGAGGACTCCTCGGGCCGCAAGGTCGTCGAAGGTTCCGAGCTGGCCGGGTTCGCCAGGGCGCAGGCCGCCGAGTCACCGGACCCCACCGAGGTGGGCCGCTCCGCCCGCAATCACTTCGTGGGACTCGTCACCGAGGTCGTGACGGACAAGGTGATGGCGCAGGTGGAGCTCCAGTGCGGGACGCACCGCGTGGTGTCCCTCATGAGCTCGGAGGCCGTGGAGGAACTGGGGCTGCGGCCCGGCGTGCTCGCGGTCGCCGTCGTCAAGGCCACTCAGGTCATCGTCGAGACGCCCGGAGGCAAACAGTGAGGAAGCTCCTGCCCTCGGCACTCGCCTGCCTGCTCCTCGCCTCCGCGTGCGGCACGTCCTCCGGCGAGGGGGACGGCAACCGGACGCTGAACGTCTTCGCCGCCGCCTCGCTCTCCGAGGCGTTCGGCGCGCTGGAGAAGCGGTTCGAGGCTCAGCACGAAGGGGTCGACGTGCGGCTGAACCTCGCCGGTTCGTCGCAGCTCGCCAGCCAGATCAACGAGGGCGCCCCGGCAGACGTGTTCGCCTCGGCCAACGAGAAGAACATGGACAAGGTGGTGGACGCCGGTGGTGTCGACGGGCGGCCTGAGACGTTCGCGACCAACGAGCTGACGATCGCCGTCGCACCGGGCAACCCCAAGGGCATCGAGGGTTTCGCCGACCTCGCGCGCGAGGACCTGACCGTGGTGGTGTGCGCGGCGCAGGTGCCGTGCGGGTCGGCGACCGAGGAGGTCGAGCAGGCCACCGGCGTGACGCTCGCGCCGGCCAGCGAGGAACAGGACGTCAAGGCAGTGCTCAACAAGGTGCGGCTCGGCGAGGCCGACGCCGGCCTGGTCTACGTCACCGACGTGACGTCGGCGGGAGACAAGGTGGAGTCCGTGGAGTTCCCCGAATCGGAGCAGGCGGTCAACGACTACCCGATCGCGGCGCTCTCCGCGGCCGGGGAGCCGGAGCTGGCCAGGCAGTTCCGGGACCTCGTGCTCGGCGAGGCCGGCCGGGAGGAACTGGCCAGGGTGGGCTTTGGCACGCCGTAGCCGCTCCGTCCCGTGGGTGCTGTGGATCCCGGCCGGGCTGGCGCTCGCGCTCGTGGTGCTGCCCGTGGTGGGCCTGCTCGCGCGCACGGACTACGCCCGGCTGCCCGAGCTGCTGACGTCGAGCGCGTCGCTGAACGCGCTGCGGCTCTCGTTGGTCACCGCCGTGCTGTCCACTGTGCTGTGTGTGCTGCTCGGCGTTCCGCTCGCCGTGGTGCTCGCGCGCTCGCGGAGCCGCGGCGTGCGGGTGCTGCGGGCGGTGGTCCTGCTGCCGCTCGTGCTGCCCCCGGTGGTCGGCGGCCTGGCGCTGCTGTTCCTGCTGGGGCGCAACGGTTTCCTGGGCTACCTCCTCGACGTCACGGCGGGTGTGCGCATCCCGTTCACGACGACGGCGGTGGTGATCGCGCAGACGTTCGTGGCCATGCCGTTCCTCGTGGTGAGCCTGGAGGGCGCGCTGCGCGGTGCGGGCGACCGCTACGAGCGCGTTGCCGCGACCCTGGGCGCCAGGCCGTGGACGGTGTTTCGCAGGGTGACCGTTCCGTTACTGTTGCCCGCGCTCGGTTCGGGTGCGGTGCTGAGCTTCGCGAGGGCGCTGGGCGAGTTCGGGGCCACCATCACGTTCGCGGGCAGCCTCGAGGGCGTGACCAGGACGCTGCCGCTTGAGGTCTACAACCAGGCCGAGGCCGACGTGGACAGTGCCGTGGCGCTCGCGCTGCTGCTCGTCGTGGTCGCGGTGGTGGTGATCGCCGTGGCGAGGCCGCGTGCGCTGGAGGGCAGGCCATGACGCTGCGTGCCGAGCTCGAACTGAGCAGGGGTTCCTTCTCGCTGTCCGTGACCGTCGACGTCCCCGAGGGCACGGTGCTCGCGGTGCTCGGGCCCAACGGTTCGGGAAAGTCGACGCTGCTCGGGTGCCTCGCGGGACTGCTCGTGCCCGACGACGGCGTGGTGACGCTGGGGGAGCGGACGCTGACGCGCAGCCCACGCCTGCAGGTACAGCCGCACGACCGGGGTGTCGGCCTGCTCGCGCAGGACGCGCTGCTGTTCCCGCATCTGTCCGTCGTGGACAACGTGGCCTTCGCGCCCCGCTCGCGGGGCGCCTCCCGCGCGGAGTCGCGGGCCGCCGCGCGTCGTTGGCTGTCCGAAGTGGATGCCGCCGAGCTGGCCGACCGCAAGCCCGCTCAGCTGTCCGGTGGGCAGGCACAGCGGGTCGCCGTCGCCCGCGCGCTGGCCGGGGAACCGGACCTGCTGCTGCTCGACGAGCCGCTCGCCGCGCTGGACGTGGACGCTGCGCCCGCCATCCGGGGCCTGCTGCGCAGGGTGCTGCGCTCGCCGGGCAACCGCAGGTCGACGGTGCTGGTGACCCACGATCCGCTCGACGCGCTCGCGCTGGCCGACCACGTCGTGGTGCTCGACGGTGGACGCGTCGTGGAACGCGGGGCGACGCGGGAGGTGCTGTCCGCGCCGAGGACGCCGTTCACCGCGCGGATCGCCGGGCTCAACCTGGTCGCAGGAACGGCGGAGGGACAGGGCGTTCGCACGGCCGACGGCGGGCTGATCAGCGGCATCCCCTCGCCCGACGTGGTGGCGGGGGAGCCCGCGGTCGCCGTGTTCGCTCCCGGATCGGTGGCGGTGTACCCGGCCGAGGACACCCCGGCGGGCAGCCCGCGCAACACCGTCGCCGCGGCGGTGGGCACGCTCGAGCCGCACGGTCCGGTGGTGCGGCTGCGCACGGTCGACGGGGACGGCTGGGCCGAGGGCCTGTCCGCCGACGTGACCCCGGCGGCGGTCGCCGAGCTGGCGCTCGAACCCGGCACGCCGATCCGGCTCGCGGTGAAGGCGACCGCGGTGGCGATCCATCCCGCGTTCGGCAAATAGGCTTAGGGCCATGAGCGATCAGCGGTGGAGCTACCTGACCGACATGGACGGTGTGCTGGTGCACGAGGAGCACCTCGTGCCGGGCGCCGACGAGTTCCTCGCCGAGCTGCGCGCGGGCGACGCCGCGTTTCTCGTACTGACCAACAACTCCATCTACACGCCGCGTGACCTGCGTGCGCGGCTGCTGCGCACGGGACTGGACGTGCCGGAGGAGGCGATCTGGACCTCCGCGCTCGCCACGGCGAAGTTCCTGCAGGCCCAGCGCCCGAACGGCTCGGCGTACGTGATCGGCGAGGCCGGGCTCACCACGGCGCTGCACGAGGTGGGCTACGTGCTCACCGACAGCGACCCTGACTACGTCGTGCTCGGCGAGACGCGCACGTACAGCTTCACCGCGATCACGAGGGCGATCCGCCTGATCGAGCGCGGCGCCCGGTTCATCGCGACGAACCCGGACCCGACGGGACCCAGCCGCGAGGGGATCCTGCCCGCGACCGGCTCGATCGCGGCGCTGATCGAGCGGGCCACCGGCAAGTCTCCTTATTACGTCGGCAAGCCCAACCCGCTCATGATGCGCTCGGCGCTGCGTGCGCTCGGCGCGCATTCCGAGCACACCCTGATGATCGGCGACCGCATGGACACCGACGTGCACTCCGGGATCGAGGCGGGACTGCAGACGATTCTCGTGCTGTCCGGCATCTCCACGCGGGAGACGGCCGAGCGTTACCCGTTCCGGCCGACGCTCGTGGTGGACTCGATCGCCGACCTCGTGGGACGCACGAAGGACCCGTTCGGGGCGGCCTGATCTTCCGGCCCGGCGGCCAGGCCTTATCGTCGGAAAGGTGACGGACCATCCCACGTTCGTCGTCGGCGATGTCCACGGCTACCGCGACGAGCTCGCGGACGCCCTGCGGGAACACGAGCTGGTCGACGACTCCGACGACTGGGCGGGCGGTGAGGCCCACCTGTGGTTCCTCGGCGACTTCGTGGACCGGGGACCTGACGGGGTCGCCGCGATCGAGCTGGTGAAGAAGCTGCAGGAGCAGGCAGAGCAGGCGGGTGGCTCCGTGGAGACGCTGCTCGGCAACCACGAGATCCTGCTGCTCGGCATGTACCACTTCGGCGACACGGCCGTGCCGTCCGACTTCGGTCCGCGCAGCTTCGCCCGCAGCTGGGAGATCAACGGCGGGCAGCTCGCCGACCAGGACGACCTCACCCCCGAGCTCGTGAGCTGGCTGAGCGAGCGCCCTGTCGCCGCGAACACGGCCGACCACCTGCTGCTGCACTCCGACACGCTGGAGTACCTGGAGTGGGGCGACACCACCGAGGAGATCAACGACGCGGTCCGCGAGGTGCTCGCCGGTGACGATCTCGCGCAGTGGTGGGACGTCTGGCGCCGCATGACCACCCGGTACGCCTTCCGCGGCCCGCACGGGCAGCAGGCGGCCGAGACCCTGCTCGACCAGCTCGGCGGCGAGCGGATCGTGCACGGCCACAGTGTCATCGCCGACCAGCTCGGCATCCATCCGGCCCAGATCGAGGCGCCGTTCCTCTACGCGGGCGGCAAGGCGCTCGGCATCGACGGCGGCCTCTTCGTGGGCGGGCCGTGCCTGGTCGTGAAGCTCCCCTGGGAACCGCAGGACTGACTGCAGTGAAGGCCACCATGCCTGCGTTGAACGCAGTGAAGGTGGCCTTCACTGCAGTTGGGCACCGCGGTCGGCGGCGTGTCACGCGAGCAGCTTCGCCACCGCGTCACGCAGGGGTGTGGTGGGGCGGCCGATGAGGCGCGCGAGCTCGCCCGTGGCCTCGGAGAGCAGGCCGTCGCGGGTGTTGCCGTCGAGCGCGACGAGGAACCCGGCCGTCTCCTCGGGCAGGCCGGCGGCGAGCAGCGCCGCCCTGTGGTCCTCGGGGCTCAGGTCCTGGTAGGTGACGTCCTTGCCGGTCGCCTCGGCGACCGCGGCCGCGATGTCGGCGTAGCTGAACGCCGTGTCGCCGGAGAACTCGTACACCTTGTTCTCGTGGCCCTCGCCCGCGAGCACGGCTGCGGCGCCCGCCGCGTAGTCGGCCCTCGTCGCGCCCGCGACCCTGCCCTCGCCGGCGCTGCCGACGTAGGCGCCGGTCTCGGCGGCCTGGCGGATGCTCTGCTCGTAGTTCTCGATGTACCAGTTGTTGCGCAGGATCGCGTACGGCAGGCCCGAGTCGCGGATGACCTCCTCCGTCGCCTTGTGCTCCGGCGCGAGGATCAGCGGGCTCGTGTCGGCCTTGGGCGCGCTCGTGTAGGCCAGCAGTGAGACCCCCGCCTGCTCGGCGGCCTCGACCACGGCGGTGTGCTGCGGCACGCGCTTGCCGACCTCGCTGCCCGAGATCAGCAGCACCTTCTCGGCGCCGTCGAACGCCGTCTTGAGGGTGTCCGGCCGGTCGTAGTCGGCCTCGCGCACCTCGACGCCGAGGTCGGCCGCCTTCTCCGGACGGCGCGCCGCGGCGACGATCCGGTCGGCGGGGACGGTCTGCTTCAGTGCCTCGATCACCAGGCGGCCAAGGTGCCCGTTCGCACCGGTCACGACGATCACGTGGGTTCACTCCTCGCGGGTAGTTGAATGCTCACCTACGAGTGTGTACTAACTTCTGGAAAGTGCAACCCAGGAGTTAGTGCTATCTTTGTGACATGGAGGACGTGGATCGGCTGCTGCCGGACGTGTTCGCGCGCGCGTGCGAGTCGCGCAGTGTCGTCGAACACGTGGCCGGCAGGTGGGGAATCCTCGCGCTCGCCGCGCTGCATGAAGGGTCGTTCCGGTTCAACGCGCTGCGCCGCCGTGTCGACGGCGTGAGCGAGAAGATGCTGGCCCAGACGTTGCAGGCGCTCGAGCGCGACGGCTTCGTGCACCGCGACGCTCAGCCGAGCATCCCGCCGAGGGTGGAGTACAGCCTCACGCCACTGGGCAGGCGGACCGCCGAGAAGCTCGTGGACCTGATCATGCTCGTGGAGTCGAGCATGCCCGAGGTGCTCGGCGCGAGGGCAGCCTACGACGCGGCCAGGGCGGAGCCGGCGTCAGTCGCGCACGGGAACGATCTCGCGGCCCAGCGGCACCAGTGACACCGGGATCATCTTGAGGTTTCCGATGCCCAGCGGGATGCCGATGATCGTGATGCACAGCAGGATGCCGGTGACCAGGTGGCCGAGCGCGAGCCACCAGCCGGCGAAGACGATCCAGATGATGTTGCCGAGAAGGGAGAACGCCCCCGCGTCGCGGCGGTCGGTGAGCGTGCGGCCGAACGGCCAGAGCGCGTAGTTCGCGATGCGGAACGAGGCGAGCCCGAACGGGATCGTGATGATCAGGATGCAGCAGATGATCCCGGCGACGACGTAACCGACGGCCATCCAGAAACCCGCGAGCACCAGCCAGATCACGTTCAGCAACAAGCTCATGAGCCCATTGTGCCCGGTTTGCCGGTCGCGGCGGCTCAGCAGTTCAGTGACCCCGCGAAGACCGTCACCGCCTGCCCCGACAGGTGTACGCGGTCACCACGCAGGCGCATGCGGACCATGCCGCCGCGAGGGGACGCCTGCTCGCCCACCAGCTCGGTGCGGCCCAGTCGCTCCGCCCAGTACGGCGCCAGGGCGCAGTGTGCCGAACCGGTGACCGGGTCCTCGGGGATGCCGACCTTGGGCGCGAACACCCGGCTCACGAAGTCGAGCCCAGGCCGGTCGCCCGGCGCGGTCACCGTCACCCCACACGGCACTTCGAGCACGGCCAGCCCCGCGAGGTCCGGCTCGACGGCCCGCACCTGCCCGGCCGTGGCCGCCCGCACGAGAATGTCGTCGGAGGTGCGGGTGACGTCCTCGATCCCGACGCCCGGCAGCAGTGCCGAGACGTCGTCACTCGCGGGCACCGGCACGTCGGCGGGCAGGTCGAGGTGCACCCAGCCGTCGCGCGACTCGCACCGCAGCTCGCCCACGCGGGTGGTGAAGACGTGCGACCCTCCGAGCACGTGCGTGGTGGCGAGCGTCGCGTGCCCGCAGAGGTTCACCTCGGCGAGCGGGGTGAACCAGCGCAGCGGTTCCGGCTCCTCGCCGAGCACGACAAACGCCGTGTCGGCGTGCCGCAGTTCCGCGGCCACGTGCCGCATCCACTCGGCGTCGACCGGTTCGTCCAGCAGCACCACCCCGGCCGGGTTGCCCGCGAAGGCCCGGTCGGTGAACGCGTCGACGACGTAGAGACGCATCAGACCAGCAGCTCGCCCTCGGCGACGGTGACGGCGGAGCCCGAGAGCCGGACCCGCTCACCCAGCAGAGCCGTGTGCACGGTGCCGCCCCGTGCCGACGCCTGCTCGCCCACCAGCTCCGTGCGGCCCAGCCGCTCCGTCCAGTAGGGAGCGAGCGTGCAGTGCGCGGAGCCCGTCACCGGGTCCTCCGGCACGCCGACCGCGGGGCCGAACACCCGGCTGACGAAGTCGATGCCTGGCCGGTCGCCGGGCGCGCTGAGGATGACGCAGCGCGCGTCCACCTCCGCGAGCGCGCCGAGGTCGGGCTCGGCGCCGCGCACCAGTGCGGCGTCTCCGACCACCACGAGCACATCCGACACACCCCTGGCGACGTGCTCGGGCGTGAGCCCTGGCAGTCCCGCCGACACGTCCACCTCGGCCGGTTTCGGCGGATCGGCGGGAAACTCCATCGAAACGCGGCCATCCGCCGCCGTGCAGCGCAGCTCACCGGAGCGGGTGCGAAACACCTGCTCGCCGCCGAGGACGTGCGCCGTGGCGAGCGTCGCGTGCCCGCACAGGTCGACCTCCGTGGTGGGCGTGAACCAGCGCAGCGGCTTCGGTTCCTCCTCCTCCGTCACCACGAACGCGGTCTCCGAGTGCTTCAACTCGGCGGCGACGTGCTGCATCCAGCCCGCGTCGGCGGGCTCGTCCAGCAGCACGACGCCGGCGGGGTTGCCCGAGAAGGGCCGGTCGGTGAAGGCATCGACGAGGTACAGGCGCATACGCCGACAATAGGTCGATCGGGTGGCGCGATCCCCTCCATTTGCAGATGGCCGGTTCCACCTGGCGTTCCTAGACTTCGACCGAGCCGTCATAGCCGACGTGGAGGAGGGGCATCATGCCGCACGCGCCCGCAGTTCCCAGTTACTCATCCGGTGTCTCCGACGTCCCCTTGCTCGGCGACACGATCGGCGACAACCTCGACCGCACCGTCCAGAGCTTCGGCGACCGCGACGCACTCGTCGACCGGCCGAAGGGGCAGCGGTGGACCTACCGCGAACTGGCCGCCGAGGTCGACGCGCTCGCGCTCGGCCTGCTGGAGAAGGGGATCGGCAAGGGCGACCGGGTGGGCATCTGGGCGCCGAACTGTGCCGAGTGGACCTTCACGCAGTACGCGACGGCGAAGATCGGCGCGATTCTCGTGAACATCAACCCCGCGTACCGCTCGCACGAACTGGAGTACGTGCTCAACCAGGCGGGCATCCGCATGCTGGTGGCCGCGGAGAAGTTCAAGACCTCCGACTACGCCGGCATGATCGCCGAGGTCCGACCGCGCTGCGAGGCGTTGACCGACGTCATCCTGCTCGGCAGCGGCGACTGGACGGCGCTGCTGGACACCGGGCGGCAGGCCGACCGCGCGCGGCTCGCTGAGGTGCAGGCCACGCTCAGCGCCGACGACCCCATCAACATCCAGTACACGTCGGGCACCACGGGCTTCCCTAAGGGCGCGACGCTCAGCCACCACAACATCCTCAACAACGGCTTCTTCGTCGGCGAGCTGTGCGGCTACACCGAAGCCGACCGCATCTGCATCCCGGTGCCCTTCTACCACTGCTTCGGCATGGTGATGGGCAACCTCGCGGCCACGAGCCACGGCGCGTGCATGGTGATCCCGGCGCCGTCCTTCGAGCCGAAGGCCACGCTGGAGGCCGTGCAGGCGGAGCGCTGCACGTCGTTGTACGGCGTGCCGACGATGTTCATCGCCGAGCTGTCCGATCCGTCGTTCGAGTCGTTCGACCTCTCGTCGCTGCGCACCGGCATCATGGCGGGCTCGCCGTGCCCCGTCGAGGTGATGAAGCAGGTCATCGAGCGGATGGGCATGGCGGAGGTGTCGATCTGCTACGGCATGACGGAGACCTCGCCGGTGTCCACGCAGACGCGCGCGGACGACTCGATCGAGCGCCGCGTCTCGACGGTCGGCCGGGTCGGCCCGCACCTCGAGGTCAAGATCGTCGACCCGGAGACGGGCCTCACCGCGCCGCGCGGGGAGCCGGGCGAGCTGTGCACGCGCGGGTACTCGGTGATGCTCGGGTACTGGGAGCAGCCGGACAAGACGGCCGAGGCGATCGACGCGGCACGCTGGATGCACACCGGCGACCTCGCGGTGATGGACGACGAGGGCTACGTGAACATCACCGGTCGCATCAAGGACATGGTGATCCGCGGTGGCGAGAACATCTACCCGAGGGAGATCGAGGAGTTCCTCTACACGCACCCGGACATCATCGACGCGCAGGTGATCGGCGTGCCCGACGCCAAGTACGGCGAGGAGCTGATGGCGTGGGTCCGGATGCGGGAGGGCGCCGAGGCGCTGACCGCCGAGAGCCTGCGCGAGTTCTGCGCAGGCAAGCTCGCGCACTACAAGATCCCGCGCTACGTCCACGTCGTCGAGGAGTTCCCGATGACGGTCACCGGCAAGGTCCGCAAGGTCGAGATGCGCGCAAAGTCCGTGGAACTGCTGGGACTCGAGGACGTCGCGCGGCTGAAGCACGCCTAGGAGTGTGCTGAACAGCCCCGCCCGTAGCGAGCGGCGATCAGGCGGCGGTGTCCTTGCGGGACACTCGCCACCCGAGGTCCTTGCGGGACACCGGGCACCCGAGCCCAGCAAGGCGGAGGGAAGCCCTCTATCGGGTCGTGCTCGGGATTTCCGGCAACGCGGCGAGGCGCCGTCTGGGCGTCGCGCAGGGCAACGGTTGTTCAGCGCTCCTAGGCACGCAACGCGCCCGCGACCTCCTCGGATGTCAGCCGTCGCGAGCCGACGTAGTACAGCACCGCGCCCGGTGTCAGCTCGTCGTCCCAGCCGGGGTTGACCAGGAGCCGGCCTCCGGTGCGGGCGGCGAGCAGCGTCGCGCCGTGACGGCGGCCCAGCGCGGTGCGGAGGTGCCCCGCCCGCACCGCGCCCGCCGCCTCGGGCATCGTGACCGAGTAGGTGTTGGCGCCGCCGTGGGTCATCAGCTCCGCGTACACCTCCGCGATGCCGGGCGACTGCAGCTCCTCGGTGATCATCCGGGGCGTGTGCCACTGGATGCAGCGGATCCGCTCGCCGATGTAGCCGAGCAGCGACGTGCGCGCGAGGTCCCGCAGCGTCACCACGGTGTGCGCCTCGCGGGTGAGGTGGTCGACCGCGAGCGCGATCGCGAGCGCCTCGTTGTCGTCGCGGGCGTCCACGAGCACCCCGGCGGCGCGGTGCACGCCGGCCCGGCGCAGCACGTCGTCGTCGGTGAGGTCGCCCCGCACGTAGTCGACGGGCTGGTCGGCCATCGGGTGCGCGCCGACGTCGTCCCAAGCGCACAGCACGAGCCTGTTCGCCGTGGTATCGGCCAGCAGCTCGGCCGCGATGCGCTCGGTGCGGCCGGGGGTGTAGCCGATGAGCACGACGTGACCTGCCGCGTCGACGGTCCCGGAACCCTGCATTCGCCGTCCCCTTCGCCGTTCGAGCACGGACGCGATCTTGGTGAACACCGTTGTGAGCGCGGTGATGCCGCCGACGACCACGTAGGCGCCCACCACGCGGCCGGGCACCGTTTCCGGGAAGAAGTCGCCGTAGCCGACGGTCGACGTGGTGATCACGAAGTACCACCAGTAGTTGCCGGGCCGCACCAGCTCGCTGCCCGCGGGCTCGGCCAGCGCCATGAGCGGCCAGCTCGTCCCGAAGACGACCAGGATCACCGCGACGGGCGTGGCCCAGCTCGTGAGCACGCTGAACCTGGCAAGCAGTCGCGACAGCAGGAACGGCACGCTTCTCCCGGAGTTCTCGCCCCTTTTCCGCGCAGCCTAGCCGATGATCAGCCAGCGACCTCCGCGAACGCCTTCGCGTCCTCGCTACCGAAGGTCTCCTCCAGTTGCTCCGGTGAGTAGTCCACGTCGATGGCGGCGACGTCGGCGCCCCTCGCCGACTCGATCGCGCCGAGCCTGCGCTGTGCCCGGTCGGCCGCGTACTGGACGAACTCCTGGTTGTCGATGCCGAAGGGCGGTTCCTCGAACTGGGCGTTGACCCACTCGATCATGCCGAGCGCGTGCGGCAGCAGCTCACCCATGCGTTGCTGGACGACCTCCCACAGCGAGTCGTCGGCCGCGATGTGCCTGCGGCACGTGAAGGTGCCCCACGCCATGTGCCTGCGCTCGTCGTCGCCGATGCGGCGGACCAGCTCCTGCATGCCGGGCAGGATGCCGCGCACGGTACAGACCTTCTGCCACGCGTAGTACCCGGTGAGCGCCAGACTGCCCTCGATGACGTGGTTGTAGGTGACGCTCGCGCGGATCTGGTTGACGGGGCTAGGATCGCTCGCCAGCACGTGCAACGACTCGGGCAGCTCCTCGTAGAAGAGCTTGCGGTAGTGGGGGTTCTCGGCGACATAGGGATGGAGGTCGTCGGTGAGCCCGACGGCGTCCATCCAGCGCCGGAACACCTCGGTGTGCTTGGCTTCCTCGAAGCAGAACTGCGTCAGGTACATCTCGTCGGCGAGCCTGCCTTCGGCCGCCATCGCCTGCATGAACGGCTGGATGTCCTCGGTCACCGCCTCCTCGCCCGCGATGAACTGCGCGCACAGGTACGTCGCCGAGCGGCGTTCCTCGTCGTTCAGCGACTCCCAGTCGGCGCGGTCGGCGCTGAAGTCGATGTCCGCGGGGTTCCAGAACTTCTTGTTGCCCTTGACGAACAGGCGCAGCGGGAACGACTCCCAGTTGAGCCCGCCGCGGCGCAGTGACTGAAAGCCTTCCCGGTGCGGTGCGATGGTTCCGGTCATGGTCATCCCTTCCGTTTCACTCCGTTGTGGACGAATGGATCAGTGCCGTCAGCACGGTGCAGACTCCGTCCGCCGCCTCCTCGGCCGTGTGAGTCGGCAACACCAGGTAGCTCAGCGTGAGCCGGATCTGGGTCTCGGCGACGAAGTCCGGATCGGACAGTCCGGGCAGCCGGTCGCGCAGGTAGGCCACGGCCACCTCACCCGCGGCGCGCAGGATCGGCTCGCCGCGCGTGGTGAGGTAGGGCAGCAGGTCCTCGCCTGCCTCGGTGCCGAGCGCGGCGGCGACCAGCCGGTTGCGCCGCGCGTGCTCGATGGTGAACACGGTCGCGTCGTGGACACCGGTGAGCACGTCGGCCGCGGCGTCGAGCCGCTGCTGGATGCCCTCGGCGAACTCGGCCATCGTGCGCAGTGCCACCGCCTGCACGAGCGCGGCCTTGCTGCCGAACTCGTTGTAGACGGTCTGCCTGCTCACCCCCACCTTCGCCGCGACGTCGGCCATCCGCAGCCCCGCGTACCCGCGTGCGGGCAGCAGGTCGGTGGCGGCGTCGAGCAGCTGCTCCCGCAGCGACGCCTTCGTGCGTTCGGTGAATGAAGTGACCTGCGACACGTATTCAGCTTGACACAGACACGTCTGGTGTCAAGAAGCTCGACATCCTCCGTTCGAATGTCAAACGCGGCGACCCGATACGGTGAGCTGGTGGGGATACGTGTGGGGTGTGTCGGTTTCGACCTGGACATGACGTTGATCGACCCTCGGTCGGGCATGATCGCGGCCATGGGCGAGCTCGCCGAGGAGAGCGGTTACCCGCTCGACGGCGAGTACTTCGCGGCCAACCTGGGTCCGCCGCTCGACCACGTGCTACGCGGGTTCGAGACCCCGGAGGAGCGCATTCCAGAGCTCGTCTCCCGGTTCCGCGAGATCTACCCGGACGTGGTGGTCCCGCGCACGGTCGCGCTGCCCGGCGCGGCCGAGTCGCTGGGAGCCGTGCACCGGCTCGGCGGCACGACGCTGGTCGTGACGGGCAAGTACGAGCCCAACGCGGCACTGCACGTGAAGGCGCTCGCGTTCGATGTCGACGCGCTCGTGGGCGACCTGTGGGCGACCGGCAAGGCGGTGGCGCTCACCGAGCACGGCGCGGTGGCCTACGTCGGCGACTACACCGGGGACATGGAGGGCGCGAAGGCCGCGGGGGCGCTCGCCGTCGGCGTCGTCACGGGACCGTGCACGCGTGAGCAACTGCTGGCGGCAGGCGCGGACGTGGTGCTCGGCTCGCTCGCCGAGTTCCCGGACTGGCTGGCGGCGAACAGCGACTAACGCTGGCGGTGTTCGCGGACCAGCGCGATGAGGCCCAGGCCGAGACCGAGCGGCGTGATCACGCCCGCGGCCGCCGACAGCCACACGGGCAGGTCCTCGAGCCCGGCGGCGAAGAGTACGAACACGACGATCACGGCCAGCATGCCGAGGGCGAACAGCGCGATGCCGAGCCTCATCAACCAGGACTTACGGGCGGTGTCGCGGACGGCGGTCTCCATGTCGCCATCTTAGAGCGCGTTATGTCCTTCTCCGTACGGTGTGTGGCGAGATAGGCTTGGTGGATACGCGTCCTGGGTACGCACCTGGGGCGCGTTCGTCGTGCGGGGCCGGCCACTGCGGCCGGGCGCGTTGCAGGAGTAGCGAAGGAACGGGTGAGGGCAGTGCCGACCGGCAAGGTCAAGTGGTACGACGCGGACAAGGGGTTCGGCTTCGTCACGCAGGATGGCGGAGAGGACGTCTACATTCGGAAGTCCGCGCTACCGCAGGGGGTGGAGGCCCTCAAGGCCGGGCAGCGGCTGGAGTTCGGCGTCGCCGACGGCAGGCGCGGGCCCCAGGCACTCTCCGTCCGGCTGCTCGACCCGCCGCCCTCGGTGGCCGAGGCGCGCAGGCGCCCCGCCGAGGAGTTGCACGGCCTGATCGAGGACATGATCAAGCTCCTGGAGATGCGGGTTCAGCCGGACCTGCGCCGTGGCCGTTACCCGGACCGCAAGAACATCAAGCGGATCGCCGAGGTCATGCGCGCCGTCGCCAGGGACCTCGACCCCTAACCCGCTCAGCCCTCAGCTGCCCCAAAGCCGCAGTGAAGGCCACCTTCACTGCGTTGATCGAACACAGTGGCGCGCAGCGTCTCCGTTTGGGTGGTGGTGGGAGACGGGTGGGCGCAGGCATGGTGGCCTTCACCGCGGGCTTCGGGCTCAGCGGGTCAACGGGGTCAGGCCGGGTCGATCTTCAGCGACCACACGCCGCGAGCGAGCAGCTGGGGATTGCCGTTCTCGTCGAGGATCGGGTTGCCCTGCTGATCGGCGGCGTACACGCCACCGAGCTGCTGGATCTCCACCGTCAGCAGCTGGTCGGTCGGCTTCTCCGGCGTGACCGTGACGGCCTGCTGGGGATCGTCGCGGTCGGTGAACGTGCGCGGGGGCAGCAACTTCACGGCGCCGGACGCGTCGCGGTACTCCGCGTACAGCGTCCACACGGTGCTCGTGACCTCCGAGGGCAGCGACACCTGGACGGACTTGCCTGGCCGCACCTTCAGCGACACGCGCTCACCCGCGGGCTCGCATTCCTTCAACATGCCGTCGCAGTACTGGTCCATCGGCTCGGCTGCCACCGACTCGCCGTCGGCGTAGAAGGTGACCTCCGGGAAATGGGTGCCGGAGCAGCCCGCCAGAACCACCGCCGCGGCACCGAGGACCGCCACTACCGCACGTCGCATGGCCCGAAGATTACGGTCCCCGCCTGGCACCGGCGGGATCGGGGCGCAGTGGCCGGTCCCCGCCGAGGCCGGGGACGAGCGAGGAACCCTTGCGCACGAGGTAGGTCTGTGTGAGCCCGAGCGCGAGCAGGACCGACACCACCAGGAAGCCGATCCAGTACGTCGGCGGCAGCAGCAGACCAACCGCGCCGCCGAACACCCACGCCAGCTGCAGCACCGTCTCGGAACGGCCGAACGCCGACGCGCGGGACTCCTCGGGCAGGTCGTCCTGGATCACGGCGTCGAGGCTGTTCTTGGCGAGCGCGCTCGCGGTGGCGCCGACGAGACCCACCACGGCCGCGGTCGCGAGCCCGGCCAGCAGTGCCGCGAGGATCGTCGACGCGAGCGTCGCCGCGACGCAGCCGAGCACCACCTGGTCGGACTTGCCGAAGTGCATGCGCGAGCCCAGCGCGTTGCCGAGGAAGCCGCCCGCACCGGCCGCGGCGCCGATGATGCCGAGCAGCAGCAGCTGCATGAAGGGGCTGTAGTTGCCCTCCTCGGTCTGCGCCTTCACCGCGAACGCGGCGAACATCATCAGGAAGCCGGTGAGCACGCGGATGGTCCCGTTGCCCCACAACGCGACCACGATGTGCCTGCCCATCGGCTGGCGTTTCTTCTGCACCGGCATGCGCTGGCTGAGGGACGCGGGCACCTCGCCCTCGGTGACCTCGACCCACGACGGGATCCGCATCGCCTGCGCCGCACCGGCCACGCAGATGGCGGCCGTGAACCAGAGCGCGCCCGCCGAGCCGATGACGGAGTTGATGCCGGCGGCCACGGCGCCGAACGCGCCGCCGGCTGCGAGCCCGAACACGGCGAGCCGCGCATTGGTCTTCGACAGTGTGATCTCGGGCGGCAGCACGCGTGGCGTCACGGCAGCCTTGAGCACCATGAACGACTTCGAGAGCACCATCTTCCCGAGCGCGGCGGGGTAGAGCACCCACGAGTCGAAGTTCAGCGCCATCAGCACGCACATGAGCGCCTGCCCGGCCGACGCCACGCACATCGCGAGCCTGCGGCCCCGCTGGATCTTGTCGAGCGCCGGGCCGATCACGGGAGCGACGAGCGCGAACGGCGCGATGGTGATCAGCAGGTACAGCGCGACCTTGCCGCGGCTCTCGCCGCTGCTGGCCGCGAAGAAGAGCGTGTTCGCCAGCGCGACGGCCATGGCGGCGTCGCTGGCGTAGTTGAGCATCACCGCGTAGGTCAGCGACGTGAGCCCTGACTTCTCCGCGCCGTCGGCCTTGGTGGCCCTGCGGAAGGCGTCGACGGCCTGGCCCGAGAGCTGCCGGCTGCGCAACGCGGCGACGCGCGTGACGGTGAGCTTCTTCGGCAGCTTCGGCAGGCTGTTGTCGGCGCCGTCGAAGCGGTGCTCGGCGCGGGTCTTGTCGTCGTCCGCCTGCCTGCCCGGGTCGTCGCTGTCCCTCGGCTGGCCGGGCGCGTAGCCGCCGGTGTCGTAGCGCTCGTAGTTCCGAGGAGGCTGCGGCGGGGGTGGCGGCTGGTTCCACGGCCTCGGCGGAGGCGGCGGGTACGGGCGGGCGCCCCGGTGTGGTCCCGGCGGCGGCTGGTGGGGTGGCGGCTGCGACTGCGACGAAGCGGGCGGGGTCTGCACCGGCACGGCCCCGGTCGGGGCGTCGTCGGCGGTCGGCTGCGGAGCGGGCTCGGGGCGGTAGGCCCTGGTCGGCCTCGGCGGCGGGTTGACGCGGGTGCGCTCAGCAGGCGGCTGGTTCGCCCCCGGTTCGGGCGTCCATTTCCGCTTGCCCCTCCTGCTCGAACGCATGTACCCAATCCTGCCGTACTCAGGGCGTCCCGCGCTGCGCGATCAGGACACCGGGACGAGATTCACCCTGAACATCTTGGGCCACAGCTTCCCAGTGATCAGGAACTGGTCCGTCCCCGGATACGCGGCGATGCCGTTGAGCACGTCGGCGCCCTCCTCCTCGCCGGGCTCGAGCAGCCCGGAGGCGTCGATCCGGGCGGTCACGGCGCCGGTGCTGGAGTCGATCCGCACGATCTCGTCGGTCTGCCAGACGTTGGCGTAGACGGCGTCGCCGACGCATTCCAGCTCGTTGAGGTCCTCGATCCGACGGCCCGCGTCGGCGACCGTCACCGAGCCCGTCTCGGCGAAGGTCCGGGGGTCGCGGAACGTCAGCGTGGACGTGCCGTCGCTCATGACGAGCCGGTCGCGGTCCGGCTGGTGGCAGATTCCCCAGCCCTCGCCGGAGTACTCGACGCGGCGCCGCTCGGCGAGCGTCTGCGCGTCGCGCTCGATGGCGACGCCGTTCTGCCAGGTCAGCTGCCAGATCGTGGTGTCGACCACGGTGATGCCCTCGCCGAAGAGCGGCTCGGGCAGCGCGACCTGCCGCGTCGGCTCTCCACCTGCCGGGCCCGCGCGCAGCGACGAGCGGCCGACGAGGCCGGTGCCCTCGTAGAGGGTGTCGCCCGCGAACTCGAGGCCCTGGGTGAACGCCTGGGGGTCGTGGGGCAGTTCCTCGACCACCTCGACCCGCAGCCGTTCGGCGGAGCCAGGGCCGGGAGCGGGGTCCTCAGCGGCGGCTCCGCAGGCTCCGACGGCCCCCACGACGGCGACGACAATCATGACGCGCTTCACGTCACCAGCCTGACACGAACGCGCTGGGTTACGTGCTGCACAATTGGTGCTTATGACCCTGCTGCTCACCCTCGACGACGGCGCGATTCGCCAGAAGCTGGTCGATGCGGTCGAGCTGGCGCGTGAGGCCGCCGTGCTCGACGCGGGAGCGGAGCACGTTGGCGAGCACGTCGCCGTCGAGCACGAGGACGCCGTGTCGGCGACCCACCTGTTCGACTCCAAGCTCGCCGGATACCGGGGCTGGCACTGGTCGGTGACCGTGGCCACGGCCGGGGTCGACGAGCCCGTGACGGTCAGCGAGGTCGTGCTGCGGCCGGGGCCGGACGCGCTGGTGGCCCCCCGGTGGGTGCCGTGGGAGCACCGCGTGCGTCCCGGTGACCTCGGGGTCGGCGACATCTTCCCGACCGACGCCGACGACCTCCGGCTCGCGCCCGCCTACCTCGACTCCGACGACCCCGAGGTGGAGGAGACGGCCCACGAGCTGGGTCTCGGCCGGGTGCGGGTGCTCTCGCGCTACGGCCGCGAGGAGGCCGCGACCAGGTGGCACCGAAGTGAGTTCGGGCCCCGCTCGGACATGGCGCGCAGCGCCCCCGACGTGTGCGGCACGTGCGGCTTCTACCTCCAGCTCGGCGGCTCGCTGCGCGCGGCCTTCGGAGTGTGCGGCAACGAGATCTCGCCAGCCGACGGGCACGTGGTGCACACCGAGTACGGCTGCGGCGCGCACTCCGAGGTCGAGGTGGAGGTGACGTCGTCGGTGCCGGTCGCCGAACTCGTCTACGACGACTCGCTGCTCGACATGGAACCGGCGGCCGGTGAGCAGCCCGCCGAGTCCTGACCCCTTCGCGACGGGTGCGCTCCGCTCGTCGGTCCTGCGGGCCTGGCGGGATTCGCCGACCCGGTTCACCGAGGACACCAACGCCGAGCGTGACCTGAGGGCGGGCGGCTACCGCGACCGCCTCTTCGTCGAGCTGGCCCAGAACGCCGCCGACGCGGCAGCGGCTTCCGGCGAGCCCGGGCGGATTCGGGTTTCCGTTGTGGACGGTGAGCTGCGCGTCGCGAACACCGGGGCTCCGCTGGACGCCGAGGGCGTGGCCGCGCTCGCTTCGCTGCGGGCGTCGGGCAAGCGCGAGGGCGCGGTCGGCCGGTTCGGTGTCGGGTTCGCCGCGGTGCTTGCGGTGACGTCGGCGCCGCGCGTGGTGTCCCGCACCGGCGGGGTCGCGTTCTCCGAGGACCGCACGCGCGCGGAGTCCGGACGGGACGGGGCCGTGCCGATCCTGCGGCTGCCGTGGCCGGTGACCGCCGGCGAACCACCCGTGCCCGAGGGCTTCGACACCGAGGTGCGCCTGCCGCTGCGCACGGGCACCCAGGGGCACACCGAGGTGCTCGACCGCATCCGTACCGAGGTGCCGGATCTGCTGCTGGCGCTGCCGTGGCTCGCGGAGATCGACGTCGACGGCGAGGTCTGGCGGCGTTCGGCCGATGGCGACGTCGTGGAGCTGACCGCACCGGACGGGCAGGGCACGCGCTGGCTCACGCATTCCGGCGAGGCCTGCGTGTGGGCGGTCCCGGTGGACGCCGACGGGGTGCCGCGGCCGGTCGAGCAGGACGTGCTCCACACGCCGACGCCCACCGACGAGCGGCTCTCGCTGCCCGCCCGCCTGCTGGCCTCGGTGCCGGTGGAGCCGTCGCGCCGCCGGGTGCTCGCCGGTACCGCCACTCGTGACGCGCTCGCCGCGGCGGCACGGGCTTACCCGGGACTCGTCCGGAGCGTGGCGCCCCGGTACCGGCTCGCCCTCGTGCCCAGAGCCGGGTTTCCGATGTCCGAAGTGGACACCGAGCTGCGCGAGCTGGTGACGCGTCGGCTCGCAGAGGACTCGTGGTTACCCGCCGCCTCGGGCGCCGAGCTGCCCGGCGAGCGGGCGCGCGTGCTCGGCGCCGACGAGCCCCGACTGACCGAGCTGCTGGCCGACGTGCTGCCCGGCCTCGTCGCCGCCCCGTTGTGCGGGCCCGAGATCGCGAAGGTTCTCGCGAGCGTGGGCGCGAGCACCGTGGGCGTCGCCGAACTGGTCGAGGCGGTCACCGGCATCACGCGCGAGCCTTCGTGGTGGCACGCGCTCTACGCCGTGCTGTTCGACGCCGTCGAGCGGCACGCGATCGCACCCCACGAGCTGGGCGCGCTGCCCGTGCCGCTCGCCGACGGCCGCACGGTGCCGGGGCCGAGGGGCGCGCTGCTGGTGGACGACCCCGAACCGGTTGGTGACGCCCACATCGTCGGGCTGCACATCGTCCATCCCGACGCCGTGCACCCGCTGCTGCGGCGGCTCGGCGCCACGCTCGCCGGGCCCGGAGACCTGCTGGCCGCGCCCGCGCTGCGGGAGGCCGTGGAGCGCAGCGTCGAGGACGCGCTGTCCGGAGTGGACGTTCTGCCGCTCGTGGAGACCGTGCTGCGCCTGGCTGGCGGGACCTCCGGTGAGGACCTCGGCGCGCTCGCGCTGCCTGCGCGCGATGGCTGGCGGCGGGCCGACGAGCTCGTCCTCCCGGAGTCCCCGTTGCTGGACGTGCTCGATCCCGAGGCGCTCGGCGAGGAGGCGCCGCTCGACGTGCTGGACGCCGGGTTCGCGCGGCGCTGGCCGGACGACGTGCTGACGGGCGTGGGCGTGCTCGACACGTTCGTGGTCGTCGACGACGAGGAGCCCTCGGGACCCGACCACGACCTGCCGGACGAGGACGAGTGGTGGGACTCCCGCGAGACGCCGCCCGCGCGCGTGCTCGCCGTGCGCGACCTCGACCTGGTCGCCGACGACGCCTGGCCCGCCACCGTGCGGCTCCTCGCGGCGCGACCGGAGACGTGGCGCGCGCTGAGCGAACCCGAGGGGCACACGCGCTGGTGGCTCGCGCGGGCGGCGTTGCTCGAAGACCGCGCGCCCGGCGAGTGGCGGCTGCCGGAGGCCGAGCACCTGGCGGGGCTCTACGAGCCGGTGCCCGACGTCGGACTGCCGACCCACCTGCTGGAGGCGCTCGGCGTGCGCCGCGACCTGACGCCGAGGGCAGCCGAGGACGCGGAGGACCTGTGCGCGCGGCTGGCCGACCCCGACCGCGTGCTGCCGCCGGGGCTCGTGCTCAGGGCGCACGCGGCGCTGGCCGGCCTGCCGCCGGAGTACGCCGAGGAGGTCGACCCGCCCGCGCGCGTTCGCGCGCTCGACGGCTCCGTCGCCGACGCGGCGGACGCGGCGGTGCTGGACGCGCCGTGGCTGACGGCGGCGTGGCAGGCGAACCGGCTCGTCGCGCTGCCCGGTTACGCCGACGCCCCGGCGCTGGCCGAGCTGTTCGACCTGCCGCTCGCCGGTGACGTCACGACGGCCGAGGTGACGAGCGAGGGCGAGCTCGCCGCGTGGCGGGACCTGCCCGCGATCGGCGAGGTCGCCGACCTGCTCGGTGTCGAGCTGCCGGACGGCGGTGTCGTCGTGCACGAGAAGCTGACCGTGGGCGCGGGCGCGGTGCCGTGGTGGTTCGACGGCGCCCTGCACGCGGCCGACACCTCGGAGGGACTGGCGAGGGCGTTCGCCTGGGCCGCGGACCGCTGGGCCGAGCGGCTCACGATCGAGGCCTTGCTGGACGACCCCGACCCGCGCACCCTGCTCACCTAGCCGCAGTGAAGGCCACCTTCACTGCGTTCAACGCAGTGAAGGTGGCCTTCACTGCGGGTGGTCAGAGGACGCGCTGGGCTCCACGGGAGCCGCGGCGGGAGGCCGCCGACTGCCAGGCGATGATGACGAAACCGACGCAGCCGAGGCCAGCGCCCGCCAGCGTGGTCCACAGCCAGTCACCGTCGACGCCGGCGATCAGCATCGCCGCGAACGCGATGAGCCAGATCACTGTCCCTGTGATCACCGGCGCCCATAGACCCACCAGCACCTTCGGCAGGTCCGGCGGCGGGCGAAACTGACCTGTAACACCCGGGGAGTTGCTGGCTTCGTCCACGTGGGACAGGCTACCGCTGCCGGTACGACTGAAGGCAGGTGACGATGGCACGGACGAGCACCGAGAAGCCGACGACGAAGCCGCTCGACCGCTTCTTCAAGATCAGCGAGCGCGGCTCTACGGTCGGCAGAGAGGTGCGCGGCGGACTGGTCACGTTCGTGACGATGGCCTACATCATCGTGCTCAACCCGCTCATCCTCGGCAGCTTCAGCGCCGAGGGGCCGGGCGCGAAGACGGACTCGACGGGGGCCATCCTCGGTGTCCCGCAGGTCGCGGCCGTCACGGCGCTCGTCGCAGGGGTGCTGACGATCCTGATGGGCGTCGTCGCGAACTTCCCGTTCGCGCTGGCGGCGGGGCTCGGCATCAACGCGCTCGTGGCGTACACGATCGCGCCACAGATGACCTGGGCCGCCGCGATGGGGCTCGTGCTCGTCAACGGACTCGTCGTGCTGCTGCTCGTGATCACCGGCGTGCGCAAGATGGTGTTCAACGCGGTGCCGCCGCAGCTCAAGGTCGGCATCGCCGTCGGAATCGGCCTGTTCATCGCGCTGATCGGCCTCGTGGACGCCGGGTTCGTCACGCCGGGCTCTGGCACGCCGGTGCAGCTCGGCATCAACGGGTCCATCGCGTCGTGGCCCACGGCCGTCTTCGTGGTGACGCTCGTGGTCATGGCGATCCTGGTGGCGCGCAACATCAAGGGCGCGATCCTGCTGGGCGTGCTGTTCGGCACGGTGCTGGCGATCGTCGTCGAGGCGATCGTGAACGCGGGACCCTCGAACGGTGAGGTCGCCACGGGCTGGAACCTCGGCTACCCGGCGCTGCCCGGCGAGGTCTTCGGCATCCCTGACCTCTCGCTGCTCGGCGAGGTGAACTTCGACGCCTGGGTGCAGGTCCCGGCGATCACCGCCGCGCTGCTGGTGTTCAGCCTGGTGCTCACCGACTTCTTCGACACGATCGGCACCATGACCGGGCTCGGCCGCGAGGCCGGGCTCGCCGACAAGGACGGCCAGCTGCCCAACGTCGGCAAGGGCCTGTTCGTCGACTCGCTCGGCGCCGTCGCCGGTGGGGCGGCCTCGGCGAGCTCGAACACCGTCTACGTCGAGTCGGCCGCCGGTATCGCAGAGGGGGCCCGCACGGGCCTGGCGAACGTGGTGACCGGCCTGCTGTTCATTGCCGCGATGTTCTTCACGCCGCTCTACGAGGTGGTGCCCATCGAGGCGGCGGCGCCCGCGCTCGTGGTTGTCGGTGCGCTGATGATCAGGCAGATCACCGAGATCGACTTCCGGGACTTCACCGTCGCGCTGCCCGCCTTCCTGACGATCGTGGTCATGCCGTTCACGTACTCGATCGCCAACGGCATCGGCGCCGGGTTCGTGAGCTACGTGGTACTCCAGGCCGCGACGGGCCGGGCACGCACGGTCCACCCGCTGATGTGGATCGTCTCGGTCGCGTTCGTCGTCTACTTCGCGATCGGCCCGATCCAGGCCGCGCTCAGCTGAGGCCGTTGCCCAACGCAGTGAAGGCCACCATGCCTGCGCCCAACTGCAGTGAAGGCCACCATGCCTGCGCCCGCCCGTCTCCCGCCGCCGCCCAAACGGAGACGCTGCGCGCCGCTGTGTTGGTTCGACGCAGTGAAGGTGGCCTTCACTGCAGTTGGGTGAGGTCCAGGTCCAGCAGGGTTCGCAGGGCTTCGGTGCCGGCCGGGGTGACGGTCACCGCGCGGTGGGTGCCGATGCGCTTGATCCAGCCCGTGGCCAGCAGGCGGTCGCAGATCCGGGCGCCCGCGAGGCCGGCCAGGTGCGAGCGGCGCTCGGTCCAGTCGAGGCACGCCTTCGCGAGCGGTCTGCGGCTGCTCCGCAGGTCCTCGGGCGAGATGCCGAGCGGGCCGGTCAGCCAGTCCACGCCGTCGCTGGTCAGTGCGAACCCGGCCGTCGTGTCGAGCAGGCCACGCGCGGCGAGCGCGTCGGTGATCGCCACGCCCAGCCTGCCCGCGAGGTGGTCGTAACACGTTCGGCCCCGCGCGAGCGCGGCCGAAACCCGCGACGTGCGCAGCGACGCCGGGCGCTCCGGCGCAGGTTCGAGGTGTGCGACGAGCCCTTCGAGCAGCTCGGCGACCCTCGGCCCAGCGAGCTGGACGTAGCGGTGCCTGCCCTGCCTGCGCTCGACGAGCAGCCCTCCCGCGACCAGCTTGCCGAGGTGCTCGCTCGCCGTGGACGCGCTGACGCCCGCGAGCGTGGCCAGCTCACCGGCCGTCCACGCGCGCCCGTCGAGCAGCGCGAGGCAGAACCGGGCGCGCGTGTCGTCGCCGAGCAGCCGGGCCAACGCGGCGAGTTCGGACGAGCGGGCCATGGCCACGATTCTCCGCCGCCGACGGTTCGGCCCACACCGAAGAGTCCCGCTCCTACCGTGAATGCCATGAGCACCGCCGACTTCGCCGCCTTTTACGACCTGCACCACGGCGCTGAGCCGCTGTTGCTGCCCAACGCCTGGGACCACGCCGGCGCCGCCGCGCTGGTCGCGGCGGGTTGCCCCGCGATCGGCACGACGAGCCTCGGCGTCGCCGCCGCGCACGGTCTACCCGACGGCGAGGGCCGCACCCGCGAGCAGACCGTGGTACTGGCGCGGCGGCTGACGCAGCTGCCGTGCCTGCTCACGGTGGACGTCGAGGGCGGGTTCAGCGACGACGCCGGCGAGGTCGCCGAGCTGGCTCTGGAGCTGGCCGAAGCGGGCGTCGTGGGCGTCAACATCGAGGACGGGCGGGGTGAGGGCACACTCGCCGATCCGGGCGCGCAGGCCGGGTTGATCACGGCGATCAAGGACCGGGTGCCCGGGCTGTTCGTCAACGCCCGTGTGGACACCTACTGGCTCGGTGTCGACACCGGTTCGCTCGCGCCCACGCTCGACCGCGCGCGGCGGTACGCCGACGCCGGGGCCGACGGGATCTTCGTGCCGGGGAGGCTGCCGGACATCGCGGCCGTGGCCGAGGGCGTCGACCTGCCGCTCAACGTGCTCTACCTGCCCGGCGGCCCTTCGGTGGCGGAGCTGGGCCAGCTGGGGGTGCGGCGCGTCAGCACCGGCTCGCTGCTGTTCCGCACGGCGCTGGGGGCCACGGTCGACACCGCCGTGGCGATCCGCGACGGTTCCGAACCGGCCCTCGCGGCGCCCTCGTACTCCGACGTCCAGCGGCTGATCGGGTGACAGTCGTTGCCTTGCTCACCATCGACGCAGGTCCGGCCAGATCGTAAGGTATGCTAAGCATGTGTCCGACCCTGCCCACGACCGGTCGCTGGCGAGCCACCTGCGGCTCTCGGTCGTGCGGTTGAACCGCAGGCTACGGGCACAGCGAACCAGCGAGGACCTCTCGCTGACCCAGATCTCCGCGCTGTCCACTTTGCACAAGTGCGGCGCGATGACCCCGGGTCAGCTGGCCGCGAAGGAAGGCGTGCAGCCTCCGTCGATGACGCGGGTGATCGCGGCGCTCGAAGAACTGGCCTACGTCGAGCGCACGCCGCATCCCACCGATGGCCGCCAGGCGATCGTGGCGATCACCGACAAGGGGCTCGAGTACGTGCACGCGACGATCTCCGCGCGTGAGGCCTGGCTGGACGGAAAACTAGCGGAACTGAGCGGCGAGGAGCGCGAAGTGCTCTCCAGAGCCGCCGAGATCATCGACAGGATGGCGGGCCACGGCTGACGCCCCCACCCTCGTCGCGGGAGGCGACAACACGGCGTGAGCATCACGGGTAGCGCAGCTCAGACATCTGTTCCCGAACCCGTTACGCCATCAGCCGTAGCCGCCCGACCGGACAAACCGCGCAGCGGCATGTTCGCGTCCCTGCGAGTGCGCAACTACCGGCTGTTCTTCTCCGGCCAGATCATCTCCAACGTCGGCACGTGGATGCAGCGAATCGCGCAGGACTGGCTCGTGTTCACGCTGAGCGGCTACGACCCGGTCGCGCTCGGCATCGCGGTCGCACTGCAGTTCACGCCCACGCTGCTCCTGTCGCTGTGGGCCGGGGTGCTCGCCGACCGTGTCGACAAGCGCAAGCTGCTCATCGCCATTCAGGCGGGCACGCTCGTGCAGGCCGCCGTGCTCGGCGTGCTGGTGCTCACCGACGTTGCCGTGCTGTGGCACGTGTACCTGCTGTGCTTCGTGCTCGGCATCCTCTCGGCGCTCGAGGTGCCGACGCGGCAGTCGTTCGTCGCCGAGATGGTCGGCAAGAACCAGGTCGCCAACGCCGTGGCGCTCAACTCGTCGATCTTCAACATGGCCAGGATCGTCGGGCCCGCCATCGCCGGGTTCGCGATCGTGGCTGTCGGCACCGGCTGGCTGTTCGTCGCCAACGCGGTGAGCACCCTCGCCGTGATCGCCGGGCTCGCGCTCATGAAGGCCGACCAGCTCTTCCGGGGACCGGCGGTCGAGCGCGGGAAGGGGCAGCTTCGCGAGGGCCTTCGCTACGTGCGCGGACGTTCGGATCTCATGACGGTGATGGTGCTCGTGTTCTTCGTGAGCACGTTCGGCATCACGTTCTTCACGTCACTGGCGATCGTGGCGGGCAACGTCTTCGGGACCGAGGCCGACGGTTACGGCATGCTCTCCACGCTGCTCGCGGTCGGCACCTTCACGGGCGCGCTGGCCTCGGCGCGCAGGGGCAGCAGGCGCAAGCCGAGCGTGCGGGTGCTGCTGCTGTCGGCGTTCGCGCTCGGGGCGATCGAGTTCGGGACGGCGTTCATGCCGACGTACCTGACGTTCGGTCTCGCGCTGGTGCCGCTGGGGTTCGCGACGATCACATTCCTCAACACGGCCAACGCGCTTGTGCAGACGTCGGTCAGCCCGCAGATGCGGGGCCGCGTGATGGGCCTGTACGTGCTGGTGTTGATGGGGGGCAACCCCGTCGGCGGGCCGATGACGGGCTGGATGGCCGAGACGTTCGGCGGGCGCTCGCCGTTCTACCTCGGCGGGGCGATCGCTGCGCTCGCGGTGGTGGTGTGCGCGGTGGTCCTCTACCGTGCGCGACGGACCCCCTTGCGTACCGGGATGAGGTTAGGCTAACCTCATACATGTCCGCTTCGTGGTGGGAGCGGCAGTCAGTTCGGGAACGGCGGGGCCCCGGGTCGGTAACACCGACCCGGGGCCCCGTTCCTGTCCGCACCTGTATCCACCCCGCACGCAGTGAAGGCCACCTTCACTGCGTTGAACGCAGTGAAGGTGGCCTTCACTGCAGGTGGTGCTAACCCTGGGTCAGGGGAGGAGCAGGCCGTTGCGGCCGGCCTTGGCGTCCTCGAAGCGCTTGCCGATCTCGGCCCAGTCGAAGACGTTCCACAGGGCGTTGACGTAGTCCGGCTTCACGTTCTTGTACTGCAGGTAGAACGCGTGCTCCCACACGTCGACCAGCAGGATCGGCGTGGTCGGCAGGATCAGGTTGTTGTGGTGGTCGCGCAGCTGCTGGGTGATCAGCGTCTTGCCGATCGGGTCCCACGACAGCGCGCCCCAGCCGTTGCCCTGGATCGTGGTGCAGACGGCGGTGAACTGCGCCTTGAACTTGTCAAAGGAGCCGAACGCGTCGTCGATCGCCGCGGCGAGCTCGCCGGTCGGCTTGTCGCCACCGTTCGGCGACAGGATCTTCCACCACACGACGTGGTTGGCGTGACCGGCGAGGTTGAACGCGAGCGTGGTCTCGAGGCCGACGATCGAGCCGAAGTCGTTGGCGTCCCGCGCGGCGGCGAGCTTCTCGAGGGTCTGGTTCGCGCCGTTCACGTACGTCTGGTGGTGCTTGCTGTGGTGCAGTTCGTTGATCTCACCCGAGATGTGCGGCTCGAGGGCGCCGTAGTCGTAGTCGAGATCGGGGAGCTCGTACGTGGGCATTAGCCCTCCTTCTTCCGTGCTTTCGACACAAGTCCTTCAGGTTGCAAACCTAGTAGCCAGCCGATTCGCTGGCTAACCGGGCCGCTGCCAGTTGACCTTGCTATGTCGAGCTAACTGGAGGTCAAGAGGGTGTTACGACGCTCACGCGGCCCGGTGGTCCTCGATCGTGCGGGCGAGGTCGGCCAGCACGGCGATGTTGAGCTCGAAGGCCATCAGCGTCTCGTCCACGACGCGCTGGCGCTCGGCCTCGTCCCAGGGTGCCCCGTCCAGCAGCGCGCGGTAGCGCTTGCGGAACACCGACGGGCTGCCGAGCGTGGCGAAGTCGTAGAACAGCGCGCCGGGGCCGGTGACGCCGTAGGTGCGCTTGAGCAGGGAGCCGACCACCTGGCCGCCCGCGAGGTCGCCGAGGTAGCGCGTGTAGTGGTGCGCGACGTAGCCGCCCGCCCAGTCGAACGCGACCGAGCGCAGCCTGCGCACGTACTCCTCGGTCGCGGGCACGGGCTCGATCTCGGCCCGCCAGTTCGGGCCCGCGAGGAACTCGAGGTCGGCCACCAGTGCGGGGGTGCGGCGCAGCTCGTCGATCACGAACGGCGCGCCGACCGGATCGTCGGCCATCGCGTCGGACGCCGCTTCGAGAGTCGAGTAGATGAAGTAGTACTGCGCGGCGAGCCGGGTGTAGCCCTCGAGGCTCAGCGCTCCGTCGAGCAGGGCGCCCATGTAGACCGAGCCGTGCGCGCGGTCGTGCACCTGCTTCGTGGACTCGCGCAGTGTCTGCGAGAACGCCGTCACCGTCATCACGCCCTCCTCGTTCTGACACGTTGTCAGAACGAGCGTAGGCGAAACTCCGTAGTTAGGCTACCCTTATTTCGGGCTACCGGCGGGTTTTACTCCGACCGCGCGCAGGATGAACGCCAACGCGGTGCCGATGGCGGCCTCGAGCTCCTCCGGTGGAACGTCCACCACCTGCCGCGCGCCGAGCGCCGCGGTGATCATGGGAACGACGATCGCGGGGTCCTGCTCCGGGAACACCCCGCTCGCCACGCCCTCCGCCAGGATCCCGCGCAGCTCTTCGGTGATCGGGTCGGCGTGCGCGGCGATCCGGCGGTACGACGACGGCGCGAGCGCGGACGCCAGCGTGCTGCCCGGCGGCAGGTGGTGGTCGGCGAGCGAACGCAGCTGCAGCCGGACGAACGTCGCGAGCTTCTCAACCGGGTCCGGCGCCGCGGCCACCGCCTCGCTCAGTCGCGTCACGTACTGAGCGGCCTCCTGCTCGACGAACGCGACGAGCAGGTGCTCCTTGTCGGGGAAGTGGTTGTAGATCGCCGTGCGGCCGACGCCGGCCTCCGCGGCCACGCCCGCGAGCGTGATCGCGTCGAACCCGCGCTCGTAGAGCTGGTTGCGCAGCGCGTCGAACACCCTCGTGCGGACCTGCTCGCGATGCTCGTGCAGCGAGCCACCGATGATCTTGGGCATCCGCGCACCTCCCGTGAAGGGTCAGGTTACCGGCCAGGCGTGCACGGGCTCGCCCGCTTTCGCCAGCTCGAGGTACCTCGCCAGCATGGTGGCCAGCGCCGTGTCCCGGTCCATCCCCCTGGCCTGCGCGTTCGCGACGGTCTCCCGCTGCCACGCCGCGCCCGTCCGCTTGGTGACGCAGCGACGTTCGATCACCCCGAGATAGCGGTCGGCCGCGGCGTCCGAGACGTCCGAGTTGCGCAGCCCCTCGCGGGCGAGGGGGAGCAGGACGCGCAGCGCCAGCTCGTCGGGCGGCAGCCAGCCGTTGCCGGGCCAGTAGAGCTGCGCGTCGAAGCCGTTGCGGGCTCCCGCGTACAGGTTCTCCTCCGCCGCCTGGAACGACATCTGTGTCCACACGGGCCGCTCCTGCTCCGCCAGAGCCCGCTGCGCGCCGTAGAAGAACGCCGCGTTGGCCATCATGTCGAGCACCGTCGGGCCCGCCGGCAGCACCCGGTTCTCGACGCGCAGGTGCGGCTTGCCGTCCACGACGTCGTACACCGGCCGGTTCCACCGCCACACGGTGCCGTTGTGCAGGCGCAGCTCGGAGAGCTTCGGTGCGAGCCCCGACTCCAGCGCCTCCATCGGCTCTTCCTCGTCGGTCTCCGGCAGCAGCCCTGGGAAGTAGCGGACGTTCTCCTCGAAAAGGTCGAAAATGGACGTGATCCAGCGTTCGCCGAACCACACCCTCGGCCGCACGCCCTGGTTCTTCAGCTCCTCCGGGCGCGTGTCGGTGGCCTGGAGGAACAGCGGGATGCGCGTCTCCTGCCACAGCGCCTTGCCGAGTAGGAACGGAGAGTTCGCGCCGAGCGCCACCTGCACGCCGGCCAGGCACTGCGCGGCGTTCCAGTGCGCGGCGAACTCCTCGGGCGCCACCTGCAGGTGCAGCTGGACCGACGTGCACGCCGCCTCGGGCAGGATCGACTCGGCGTAGGTGCGCAGCCGCTCCGGCTGCTGCCCCGGCAGCCCGGTGCCCTCCAGTGAGAGCAGCGTGTGCTCGCCGCGGGCGGCGAGGATCCGGTCGTTGAGCAAGGAGTAGCGGGCGCTGTTGGTGAGCCATTTCTGGTCGAAGTGCTCGTTGCTCAGCGTCGGCAGGATGCCGATCACGGCGAGGTGCGCGCCCGTCTCCTCCGCCTTGGCGTTCGCCATGCCGAGGTAGGCGTGCAGGTCGTCCTCCAGCTGCAGCGCGGAGTCGCCGTCCAGCGGCCGCGGCGGCACGTTGAGCTCCAGGTTGTGCTGCGAGAGCTCCGTGGTGAACGACGGGTCGTCGAGTGCTTCGAGCAGGGCGGCGTTCGACATCGACGGCCGCATCGCCGCGTCGACGAGGTTCAGCTCCACCTCGAGCCCGATGTGCTTGCGGGGAAAGGAGAAACTGCCGTCCGCGAGCATCCGCGCCAGGGTGTCGAGACAGCGCTGCATCTTGCGGCGGTATCGCCCCCTGTCCCGTGGGTTGAAGGAGTCCGGTGACACGTCCTTGCCCATGGCGTATCCCTTTTCAACCTCGGCCACGGCTCCCCGAAACGCCCCGGCGTTGTCCCTGCCAGGCGAAAACGTTGGCATATGAGGGGGGCCGGAGCTAGCGGCCAAACTAGTGCCGTCCGTCACCTCCTGCTAACGGAGCGCAAGCAACACCTGTTCGCACCAGAGAAGTACCCAGCATTCGGAGCACCGACGCCTCGGCGTGCGGCGGATGGGAGACTCGGCAGGTGGCGCCGTTGATCTACCTCGAGGATCCCGCCGACGGACGGCTCGACGAGTTCCGTGATCTCACGACCGCCGACCGCAGGCCCGACCGGCCCGGCGGCCGCGGTCTCGTGATCGCCGAGGGCACCGTCGTCGTCCGCAGGCTCATCGAGTCCCGGTACCGGGTGCGGGCGCTGCTCGGCGTCGAACGGCGCTTCGCCGAGCTTGCCGAGGACCTCGCGGATGTCACCGCGCCCGCGTACGTCACGTCGGCGGACACGATGGCGAACGTCGTGGGCTTCCACCTCAACCGGGGCGTGCTCGCCGTCGCCGACCGCGTGCCGCGGCCGCCGCTCGAGGAGATCCTCGCCGGGGCGCGCGTGCTCGCCGTGCTGGAGGGCGTCGGCGACCACGAGAACCTCGGCTCGCTGTTCCGCAACGCCGCCGCGCTGGGCGTCGACGGCGTGCTGCTCGGCCCCGGCTGCGCCGATCCGCTGTACCGGCGCAGCGTGCGCGTGTCGATGGGGCACGTGCTGCGGGTGCCCTTCACCGGTCTCGACGACTGGCCCGGCGCGCTCGACATCGTGCGCGACCACGGCTTCCGGGTCGCGGCGCTGACCCCGAGGCCCGACGCGGTCGAACTCACTAAACTGCCGTCGGTCGCGGGCGAGCGGGTGGCGCTCATGCTGGGCTCCGAGGGGCACGGCCTCTCGGAACAGGCGCTCGCCTCGGCCGACCTGGCCGTGCGGATCCCGATGGCGAGCGGGGTGGACTCGCTCAACATCGCCACCGCGGCGGCCGTGGCGTTCTACGAGGTGACAGGGCGGGGTTGAGGTGGCGGGGGGCGCCGAGGTGGAGCTCCGGGTACGGGGCGACCGGGCGATGCTGGCGGGTGGAGTGAACGCGCACGAGGTCGACCCGCGTTCGCTCGCGCTCGACGCCGACCTCGCCGACGCGCTGCACGAGTGGGCACGCGTGGCCTCCGCCGTGCGCAGGACGGGCAGCGGCGAGGGCGGTGACGTGGTGTCGCGCCGGGGCAGGCAGCTCGCCGGCCGTGTCGCGGAGTCGCTGGGCGTCTCGGTGAGCTACTGGGACCCGGTGACCGACCGGACGCTCGTGGTGCCCGCTCCCGAGCGCGAGCCGGTGGCCCCCCGGGCTTCCCGGCTCACACGGCTGATCGGCTCACGGCCGGGTGTCGACGAGCGGACTCCGTGGGGCACGGGCCTCATCGTGGCCGTGTTCCTCGGTGTCTTCGTGATCGTGGCGATGCTGGCGCTGGTGAGCACGCTCGCCACGGAGACGACCGAGTGGGTCGGCCTGGTGGCCGCGCTCGTGGTCAGCGCGGGCCTCGCGCCGTCGCTGTGGCTGGGGCGCAGGCTGCCGATCGTGCGCTGGGTGGTGCTCGGCGTCGCGTCCGGCGTCGCGTTGTCCTGGATCGGGGTACTGATCATCGTGTTCTGAGGGGCACAATCCGGACATGACGGATCCGTTGGAACGGCTGCGGGCCATCTGCCTGTCGCTGCCGGAGACCACGGAGCGGCTCAGCCACGGCGAGCCGACGTGGTTCGTGCGGGACCGCAAGACGTTCGTCACCTACGCCGACCACCACCACGACGACCGCGTGGCGTTCTGGTGCGCCGCGCAGCCGGGCACGCAGGAGGCGCTCGTCGCGCAGGATCCCGGCCGGTTCTTCCGGCCGCCCTACGTCGGCCACCGGGGGTGGCTCGGGGTGTGGCTGGACGTGACCGTCGACTGGGCGGAGATCGCCGAACTCGTCACCGACGCCTACCGGGAAGTTGCTCCGAAGGGGTTAGTGGCCCAGTTGGACCAATAGCGGGTTTCTCCAGGTCGGCAACGTAATATGGAACACCCTGAAAGGCTCCATTCGGGCGACAGGTAGTTTGGCGGCCATGGCTTCGTCGATCACACCAGACGTGTGCAATGTCGTGGTTACGGGCGGTAGCGGCTTCATCGGGCGCGCTCTGGTGGCGGCGTTTCGCCAGCGCGGTGCCCGCGTCACGGTCGTCGACCGTCAACCGGGGACCGTCGAGGACGAGGGCGTCACGCACATCCAGGGCGATCTCGCAGACCCCGCCATCCGGGAGCGGGCCATCCTGCCAGGCACGGACGGCATCGTCCACCTCGCGGCCATCACCTCGGTGCTGAAGTCCAGGGAGATGCCCGCCAAGACGTACTCGGAGAACGTCGCGATCACCCACGAGCTGCTCGAGCTCGCGCGGATGCACGGCGTCCCGAAGTTCATCCTGGCCTCCACGAACGCCGTGGTCGGCGACGTGGGCACCAGCACGATCACCGAGGACCTCGCGCTTGCCCCGCTCACCCCGTACGGCGCCACCAAGGCGGCCTGCGAGATGCTCATGTCGGGTTACGCGGGCGCCTACGGCATGACCACGTGCGCGCTGCGCTTCACCAACGTCTACGGGCCCGGGATGTCACACAAGGACAGCTTCGTGCCGCGCCTCATGCGGGCCGCGCTGACCGAATCGGGTGTGAAGGTCTACGGCACCGGTGAGCAGCGGCGCGACCTGGTGTTCCTCGACGACGTCGTGCGCGGCATCCTGCTCGCCTTCGACTCCGGTCACGTCGGCAGGGCGATCGTCGGCGCGGGCCGGTCCGTGTCCGTGCTCGACCTCATCGAGACGGTTCGGGAGGTCACCGGCTGCCCGATCCCGGTCGAGCACGTGCCGGCGCCGGGCGGGGAGATGCCCGCCGTGGTCGTCGACATCTCGCGCAGCGCCGACACCATCGGCTACACGCCCGCCTACGACCTCAAGGCCGGCCTGGCTGCCACCTGGCAGTACTTCCTCGACCACGACAGGCAGAAAGTGCGCTGAGTGACCGGGTTCCTGCGCCGCCACTGGCTTCTGCTCCTCCTGCTCGCGGGCGGCATCACCCTCCGTGTGCTGACGTGGCTCGCGTACCAGCCCGCGCTGCTCTACATCGACACGTTCCGCTACCTCGACAACCTCGAGGCGCTGCGGCCGACCGATCTGAACCCGCTCGGCTACACGGTGGTCCTCAAGGGGCTGCTGTCGCTCGGCGGGTTCGGGTTCGTCGCGGCCGTGCAGCACGTCGTGGGTGTGCTCATCGCGCTGGCGCTGTACTCGCTCACCCGCCGCTACACCTCCCGCACGTGGCTCGCCGCGATCGTGGCGGCGCCGGTGCTCCTGGACGCCTACCAGCTCCAGATCGAAGAGAACGTCATGTCGGAGGTGTGGTTCCAGGCCCTCCTCGTCGGCGCGCTCTGGGTGTTGCTCTCGCGCGGCGAGCCGAGGTGGTGGCGGGTGGCGCTGGCCGGCGTGCTGGTCGCCGCCGCGGTGCTCACGCGGACCATCGGCATCACGGTCGTGTTGCCGATGGCGCTGTACCTGGTGCTGGCTGGTGGCGCGTGGCGTAGCCGCGCGGGCTGGAAACGCATCGGCGTCCGGACCCTCGCGGGCGCGCTCGGGTTCCTGATCCCGCTGGTCGCGTACGCCGCGTACTTCAATTCGCAGGCCGGCCGGTGGGGTCTGACCGGGGCGCAGGGCAACGTCCTCTACGGGCGCACCGCGGCGATCGCCGACTGCAGTGAGCTGCCCACCGGTGACGCGGGTCTGTTGATCTTCTGTCCTCCCGAGCCGCTGGACGAGCGGCTCAGCATCGACTACTACACGCATTTCCGGTACGGGGACCCGAACTGGCCCTACGTGCCGCTGCCCGACGACCGCACCAAAGAGGAGCTGGCCGACGAGTTCGCGTGGACGGTCATCCGGAATCAACCTGTCGATTTCGTGACGGCTATCCTTCATGACTTCTCGAAGAACTTCGCGCCGGTCAAGACGACGGCCCCCAACGACGTGCCAGTCGAGCGCTGGCAATTCCAGACAATCTACCCGTATCACGACATTGGGGCAGAAAGCGTGCAAATCTACAACGCGACGACGCTTGCCTACGACGGCGTGCTGCCGAGCGTGAACGTCGAGCTCGCCGCCTTCCTCCGGGACTACCAGCTGGGCGGCGGCTACACGTGGGGCCCCGTACTGGCCCTCGCCGGGGTGCTGGGCCTGCTCGGCGCGCTCGGCGTCGGCAAGGCCCGCAGGTCGGGCCTGCGCGCCGCGGCGTTCCTCGCCACCGGCAGCGGGCTCATCGTCCTGCTCGGCTCCGCCGCGTTCGAGTTCTCGTGGCGTTACCAGCTGCCGGCACTGGTGCTGCTGCCCCTCGGCGGCGCGCTCGGCCTCGCCGCGATGTTCGGGCTCGCCAAGCGTGATCCGGGTTCCGGGGGCCGCAGGCCGAAAATGGCCGACTACCCCGACGAGGTCGACGACGGCGCCGTCGCCGACTTCCGGGCCCGGTACGGCGAGGCGCCGCTGACCCCGCTCGTCGTGGTGATCGCCGCCTACAACGAGGCCAAGGGCATCGGTCCGGTGCTGCGGAACATGCCGACGCACTGCGGCGACCTCTCGGTCTCCACGCTGGTCGTGGTGGACGGCGCGACCGACAACACCGCCGAGGTGGCCGAGGACAACGGCGCGTACGTGTGCGTCGCCCCGCGCAACCGCGGCCAGGGTGGCGCGCTGCGGCTCGGCTACCACCTCGCCGCCGAGTACGGCGCCAAGTACATCGTCACCACCGACGCCGACGGTCAGTACGACAACGCCGAGATGCCGATGCTCGTCAAGCCGCTGCTCGACGGCAGCGCCGACTTCGTGACGGGCTCCCGCAGGCTCGGCACGGGACAGTACGACAGCAGGGTCCGCTGGCTCGGCGTTCGCGTTTTCGCCGTTCTCGCCTCAATTCTGACAATGCGGAAGATAACGGACACTTCCTTCGGGTTCCGTGCGATGACCGCGGAATTGGCCACTGCGGTAACACTGCGTGAACCGCAGTATCAGTCGTCCGAGTTGTTGCTCGGCGTGATGGCCAGGGGCGCGCGCGTGCTCGAGGTGCCGATGACGATGCACCTGCGCAACAACGGCCAGAGCAAGAAGGGCCGCAGCCTCAAGTACGGCGCCAACTACGCCAGGGTGATGACCGGGACGTGGCTGCGCGAGTACGTGCTGAGGGGCGGCAAGCGGCGAGCCGCGGCGCCCCGGCCGGTGCGGACGGCCACGGACGCACGCGAAACCGCCTGAGCGTCCCGCTCGCAGACGTAACAAGAAGAACGGCCCCAGGCTCCGGATTGGAGCCTGGGGCCGTTCTCGTTGAACTGAGGCGCTTTTTACTGCGACGCGGTCGCTGGGACATTGCCGCGGTGGTAGACGAGCCGGTCGAGCAGCGCGAACTTGAACGCGAAGACGATCGCGTAGCTGCTCAGGTAGGCGACGTCGAGCACGACGATGCGGGTGAAGCCGGAGATCTCGAGCGGTTCGGTGATCATGCCGGCGATCGTGGTGAGGCCGACCGAGGCGACCGCGCCGAGGCCGATCACGACCAGGTAGGGCAGCAGTTCCCGCTTGAAGTCGGGCTTGCCCTTGCGTCCCCAGGCCCAGCGCCGTGCGACGAACCAGTTGGGGATCGCGCCCGCCACGAAGGCGACCGCGCTCGCGGCCGTCGGGCTCGCGCCCCACCACAGCAGTCCGATCAGGGTGACTTGGCTGGCCGCGGTGGCCAGCACGGAGCTGGCACCCGCCCTGACCAGGCGAGCGAAGAACCGCGGCTGGCCAGCGTGCGGCTGCGGCGGCTTGGGCGCGGTTGCGGTTACGGTGCTCACACACCCCATTGTGCCAACCGCCTTTCGGGTGGTGGCAACAGCGTCCTTATTCTTACCGCGGGTTGATGTCAGCCCGTTATTAAGACAAGGTGGACCGGACAAGAGACCGGGGGTGCCGGAGATCAAATCCGGTACACGGTCAGGTAACGATCTGGAGGAAGTCGAGTCGTGCGAGTCCTCGTTCTCGGTGGTGACGGATATCTGGGGTGGCCGACGGCGCTTCACCTCTCGGACCGTGGCCATGAGGTTGCTGTGGCCGATAACTTCGCCCGCAGGAAGTATGATGAAGAGCTGGGCTCCCAGAGCCTGGTAGCCATCGAGGACCTGAGCGTCCGTGTAGCGGCGTGGAAGGAAGTTTCCGGCAAGGAGATGCCCATGTACGTGGGTGACCTTGTCGACGCGGACTTCGTGTACCAGATGGTCCGCGAGTTCCAGCCGGACGCGATCGTCCACTTTGCCGAGCAGCGGGCGGCACCGTACTCGATGATCGACCGTGAGCACGCGGTCTACACGCAGTACAACAACGTTGTCGGCAACCTCAACGTCATGTACGCCATCGCCGAGATCAACCCCGAGATCCACCTGGTGAAGCTCGGGACGATGGGTGAGTACGGCACGCCGAACATCGACATCGAAGAGGGTTGGATCGAGATCGAGCACAACGGTCGCAAGGACCGGATGCTCTACCCGAAGAAGCCGGGCTCGTTCTACCACCTGTCCAAGGTGCACGACTCGCACAACATCGAGTTCGGCTGCCGGATCTGGGGTATGCGCGCCACCGACCTCAACCAGGGCGTGGTGTACGGGCAGCAGACCGAGCAGACGGTCCGCGACCCGCGCCTGGCGACCCGCCTCGACTACGACGCCGTGTTCGGCACCGTGCTGAACCGCTTCGTGATCCAGGCCGTGCTCGGCCAGCCGCTCACCGTGTACGGCAAGGGCGGCCAGACTCGCGGCATGCTGGACATCCGCGACACCGTCGAGTGCCTGCGCCTCGCGGTTGAGAACCCGGCCGACCGCGGTGAGTTCCGCGTGTTCAACCAGATGACCGAGAGCTTCTCGGTCAAGGGGGTCGCCGAGCTGGTGGCCGAGACCTTCCCCGGTCCGGTTCAGATCGACTACCTGGAGAACCCCCGCTGGGAGCTGGCGGAGCACTACTACAACGTCAAGCACACCGGTCTGATCGAGCTCGGCCTCAAGCCGCACCTGCTCTCCGACACGCTCATCGAGTCGCTGTTCCCCATCGTCGAGGAGAACAAGCACCGGGTGAACATGGAGAACATGCTGCCCAAGGTCAAGTGGGCCAGCCCGAAGAACAGCTGATCGCCTGAAGCTCCCCAAGGCCACCTTTGTTGCGTTCAGCGCGACAAAGGTGGCCTTGGGTGCTTTTGGCGTCGTTACCCCCGCTGGCTGCGGACGCCGAGCAGGACGTCCTCCCACGCAGGCACCGCGGGGTGGTTCTTCTTCCGCTTCGGCTTCGCCGGGCGGGCCTGCGGCTCGGGTTCCGGCAGCAGCGCGTCCGGGTCCTCGGCCGCGACGCGCGGCATCTCCGTGGTGTCGTCGTCGCTCGGCTCCGGGATCGGCGCCTCGATGACCTTCGCCCCCGCGTCCGCCCGGTAGTCGAGCGTGGGCTGCTCGTCGTCGTCCGGCCGGTCCACGGCCCTCGGCACGCGGTAGGAGTTCGGGTCCAGGAGTGCCTCGGCGAGCTCGTCGATCGCGGTCACCGTGCCGCCGTGCGCGCCGGGGGAGAACGCCCAGTGCGCCCGGTTCTCCGACCGGCCCGCCATCCACTGCAGCCCGACGACCCACCTGCCGTCGTCGCCGCGCCACGAATCCCACGTCGCCTGTGAGTAGTCCTGCCCGCGCACGCCGAAGGAGTACGCGACGACCTCGCCGAGCGTCTGCACGTCGGGGCCGTCCTCGCGCACGGGGTGTGCCTGCTGAGCGAGTTCGGCGGTGCGGGATCGCTCCAGCAGCACCGGGTAGGCGAAGCGCTCGACGCGCTGGAGCGGCACTCCGGCGGTGCTGGCGACCTGCTCCACCGACTCGCCCGCCCTGATCCGGGCCTGAATTTCGCGTGGTCGCATGTGGCTCTCCAGCTCGATCTCGATCTGGCCGAGGCGGGTGATGTCGCCGCGGGCGGCCGCGCGCAGCCGTTCGTCCGCAGGCAGCAGGAAACGCTCGCGGCGTGCCGGGTCTTCGCACACGATGGACTTACCGTCCTCGTGTAGCCCCACCACCCGTAGCGTTCGCATTCCCGCCTCCCATAGCGCGTTCACCGTGATAGGTGTCCACGGTAGAACGGCGCGTCGCCTTGACCGGCGAGGCGCGCCGAGTCCCGCGCACATCCATCTCAGTGATTTCCGGCCCGGCGAAAGGCCCACAGACGCAGTGAAGGCCACCTTCACTGCGTTGACCGCAGGGATGGTGGCCTTCACTGCAAGGGGATCGCCTACTTGGCGAGCTGCTCGACGACCCAGTCGACGCACTTGGTCAGCGCGGTGATGTCGTCCGGCTCGATGGCGGGGAACATGCCGACGCGCAGCTGGTTGCGGCCGAGCTTCCGGTACGGCTCAACGTCCACGATCCCGTTGGCGCGCAACGTCTTCGCCACGAGGGCCGCGTCGATGTCGTCGGAGAAGTCGACGGTGCCGACGACCTGCGAGCGAAGCGAGGGGTCGCTCACGAACGGCGTCGTGTAGCTCGTCTTCTCGGCCCACTCGTACAGGCGGCCGGAGGATTCCCTTGTGCGCGAGGTGGTCCAGTCGAGTCCGCCGTTCGCCAGCATCCACTCGATCTGGTCGACGAGCAGGAACAGCGTCGCCACGGCGGGCGTGTTGTACGTCTGGTCCTTGCGCGAGTTGTCCAGCGCGGTGGGCAGCGAAAGGAACTCCGGCACCCAGCGGTCGGAGGAGCCGATCTCGCCGACGCGCTCGATCGCGGCGGGGGACATCAGCGCGATCCACAGCCCGCCGTCCGAGGCGAACGACTTCTGCGGCGCGAAGTAGTAGACGTCGAAGTCCTCGGCCTTCACCGGCAGGCCGCCCGCGCCCGACGTCGCGTCGATCGCGACGAGCGCGCCCTCGCTACCCTCTGGCCGCCGCACCGGAACGGCCACACCCGTCGAGGTCTCGTTGTGCGCCCAGCCGACGAGGTCGGCGCCCTGCTGGTAGGCGATCTCGGGCGCGCTGCCTGGCTCGCCCTTGACGACGATCGACTCGCCGAGGAACGGCGCCTTGTTCGTCACGGTCGCGAACTTCGAGGAGAACTCACCGTAGGTGAAGTGCTGTGCCCGCTCGCGCACCAGACCGAAGGCGGCCGCGTCCCAGAACGCCGTCGTGCCACCGTTGCCGAGCACCACCTCGTAGCCCTCGGGCAGGCCGAACAGGTCGGTCAGGCCGGCGCGCACTCTGCCGACGAGGGACTTGACCGGCTTCTGCCGATGGGAGGTGCCGAGGACGTTCGCACCCTCTTTGGCGAGGTTGGCGAGCTGCTCCTGGCGAACCTTGGACGGTCCGCACCCGAACCGGCCGTCGGAGGGCTTGAGCTCTGCGGGAAGGGTCAACTCAGCGGCTTCGGTCATGCCCGTAGTCTTTCACGCCCGCCAGCCGGCCTCGTCCACGCCGCCGGGCACCGGTGCCGATGGGTCGTATGGGGTGCGCGTGAACACGAACGTCGCCAGGTCGAGGTGGGTCGGCGTGCCGTCGGAGGCCCTGCCGACCGTGAGGGTCTCGCCCGCGTAGTAGCCGTCGAGGCCGAGCCAGCGGTCCTCGCCGAGCGGCCGGAACCGCGAGGCGCGGCCCGCGCCGGTCGCCGGTACCAGGTCGAGCCAGCCGTTGCCCAGCACACGCAAGTGGTACGGCGCCGGGCCCCAGTGCCAGAGCCCGGTGAGCGGCAGCAGCGAGCGGTCGATGTCGGCGGGCTTCCACTCGGCGGGCAACGGCGGCTCGTAGTCGTCGGCGATCGAGATGAGGTCGGTGACGAGGGAGAGGATGCCGACGCCCGCGGTGGTGTTGGCGAAGGCGACCGCGCCGGTCTGGGTGGCCGGGTCGATCAGCGTGCACGCCAGGAAGCCGGGCATCGACCCGGTGTGCCCGGCCAGCCGCTTGCCGTTCACGCGGACGAGCTGGAGGCCGAGTCCGTAGCCCGCGTTCCACACGTCGCCGTCGTCGACCGTCGCCACCTCGCGCATCTCGGCCACGGTGTCCTGGCTCAGCACGTCGCCGGTGCGTCCGCCGACGAACGCCGTGAAGCTCGCGAGGTCGTCGAGACACGACCACAGCTGTCCCGCCGGCGCCATGGCCCCGGCGTCGTACGCGGGCTCGGGCAGCACGACGTCGGCGAAGGGGTGCACCGCGCAGCCCTCCGCGTGCCTGCCGCTGGGGGCCGCCGTCGTGTTGGTCATGCCGAGCGGTTCGAGCACCTCGGCGCGTAGCGCGTCGAGCCAGCTCGTGCCGCGCAGCCTGGCGACCAGCTCGCCGAGCGTGCCGTACCCGACGTTGGAGTAGTGGAATCGGCGGCCGGGCCGGTGTTTGACCTCCTCCGCAGTGAGGCTCGCGCTCAGGTCGGTCCACGTGCCGCCGGGCGAGCGCTCCCACCACGCGCCGGGCGACTCGGAGGTGAGTCCGCTGGTGTGCGAGAGCAGCTGGGCGATGGTCGACCCGCCGAAGCTCGTGCCGGGCACGTGCTTGTCGAGCGGGTCGGCGAGGTCGAGCCTGCCCTCGTCGCGCAGCCGGAGCACCACGGTGGCGACGAGCGACTTGGTGATCGAGCCGATGCGGTACTGCGTCGCGTTGTCGGGCGGCGTTCCGTCGACGGCGCCACGCGCGCCCGACCACACGATCTCGCCGTCCCGGACCACCGCGGCGGCCAGCGACGGTGCGCGGCCGCTCACCTGCTCGGTCGCGATCCGGCGGAGGAGGACGAGTTCGGTGGTAGGGAGCATGGCGGCCATGTTAGCCAGCCCGCAGTGAAGGCCACCTTCACTGCGGTTGGGTGGGCGGCTAGGTGAGCAGGCCCCGTTCCATCGCGGTGGTCACCGCGGCGGTCCGGTCGGACACGTCGAGCTTGTTGAACACCCGCAGCAGATGCGTCTTCACGGTGGCCTCGCTGATGTGCAGCGCCCTGCCGATGTCGGCGTTGGTGCCGCCCTTCGCGACCAGTCGCAGCACCTCCTGCTCACGCGGGGACAGGGGCTGGGCGGCGGGAGCGCGCACCTGGTTCATCAGCCGTCCCGCCACCGACGGCGCCAGCACGGTCTCGCCTCGCGCCGCCGCCCTTACCGCCTCCGCGAGCTCGGTGCGCGAGGCGTCCTTGAGCAGGTAGCCCGCCGCCCCGGCCTCCACGGCACGCAGGATGTCGGCGTCGGTCTCGTAGGTCGTGAGCACCACGATCCGTCGCCCCGGCGTGGTCGCGAGGATCGCCCTGATCGCGCCGACCCCGTCGAGCCCCGGCATGCGCAGGTCCATGAGGATCACGTCGGGTTCCTTGACGCGGTCGAGCGCGACGGCCTCGTCGCCGGAGCTCGCCTCGCCCACCACGGTGAGATCGGCCTCCGCCTCCAGCATCCCGCGCAGGCCCTCACGGACCACCGGGTGGTCGTCCACCAGCACGATCCGGATCACGCGGGTACCTCCAGCTCCACCGTGGTCCCCTCCCCGCGTCCGGTGTGGATGCTCAGGGTGCCGCCCGCGTCCTCTGCCCGCGCCCGCATGCCGCGCAGCCCGAAGCCCTCGGCCGCTCCCTGCCGGAACCCCGCGCCGTCGTCGGTGACCGCCAGCCGGACACCAGAGTCCGTAGTGGACAAACGAACCGTCACCGCCGTGGCGTCCGCGTGCTTGCGCACGTTCGCGAGCGCCTCCTGTGTCGCGCGCAGGAGCACCACCTCCACGGCGGTGACCAGGCGAGGCAGCGGTTCGATCTCACATGCCGTGCCCATGCCGGTCTCCTCGCCGAAACGCTCCACCTGGCGGCGGACGGCGTCGGTGAGCGAACCGGCATGCAGGGCCGACGGGGTGAGCGCCGTGACCATCGCGCGGGCCTCGGCGAGGTTCTCCCTCGCCGTCGTGGTGGCCAGTTCGAGGTGCCTGCGCGCGGCGGGCGGGTCGGTGTCCAGTTCGGACTCGGCGGCCTGGGTGAGCGCGACGATGCTGGTGAACCCCTGCGCGAGCGTGTCGTGGATCTCCCTGGCCAGCCGGTCGCGTTCGGCCGAGGTGCCCGCCTCGTGCGAGAGCCGGGCCACCTCGGCGCGGCTTGCCTCGAGCGAGGCGATCAGCTGCGCCTGCCGCTCGTTCTGCTCTCCCAGCTTGGTGATGATGTAGCCGAGCAGCAGGCCCATCACGCAGAACACCGCCGCCGACGGGCCGAGCTCACGCACCACCGTGCCGAAGGAGTCGTCGCTGAGCAGCCCGTCGCGCGCCACGGGCGCGAAGCTGAACGCCACCACGGCCGGCGCCGCGAAGCGCGGCGGCAGCAGCCAGAACGTCTGCGAGATCACGGCTGGCGTCACCCAGGCCGCGTCGCCGACGAACGCGATGGCCCCGAGGAACAGCACGAGCTCACCGGCGAGCCAGCGCAGCGCGACACCGGCGGGCAGCTCGGGATGGCCGTCGTGGTGCGGCCGGTGCCCGAGGTACCAGGCACCCAGCGCGACGAGCAGCGCGGTCGAAGCCCCCTTGGCCCACGTGGGGTCGTCGCGCTGCACCCACACGGTGACGATCGCGCCGGTGTAGACCAGGAGGTAGAACAGCTCCCAGTACCGCAGCATCCCGCGGGTGACCAGCGCCTCGAAGCCTACTCGCGGCGGTTGGTCCACCGGAACACCAGCCGGCACAGCAGCAGCCCCGCCACGCACCAGGCGCCCAGCACCAGCGCCGTCAGTCCGAGTTCCCATTGCCCCGCCATCTCGTATCGGGCCGCCTCCTCCGGCAGGAACACCGAGCGCAGGCCCTGGCACATCCACTTGACCGGGAAGAACGACGACACGCTCACCATAGCCGCGGGCAGGGCCGACACGGGCGTGATGAAAACGCCCGAGATGAACTGCAGCGCGAGGTAGACGATGTTCATCCCGGCGGCGGCGCCGTTCACCGAGCGAGCCAGCGAGCTGGCCGCCACGCCCAGCGCGGCGCAGCCGGTGACCCCGAGCACGAAGATCCACGCGAAGGTCAGCCACTTCCCCGGCGCCGTGGGCAGCGTGAGGTCGAACAACCACACGGCTATCGCCAGCATGAGGGCCGCCTGCGCGAGGCTCGACACCGCGACCAGGACCATCTTGCCGAGGAAGTACGACAGCGCGGGCATCGGCGTGCCGCGCAGGCGTTTCAGCGTGCCGTCCTCGCGGTCGAGCGCGACACCGATGCCCATGCTCACGAACGACGTGGAGATGATCCCCGCGCCGATCATGCCCGCGGCGAAGAGCTGGCTCGCTGGCAGACCGGTCTCGGGGTAGACGTCCCCGAACACCGACCCGAGCAGCACCAGCAGCAGCACGGGCAGCGAGAACGTGAAGACCACGGTCTCCTTCTGCCGGAAGAACTGCCTGAGCTCCACGGCGCCTCGCGCGAGCCCGATGGCGAGGGCGCCGCGAGCGGTCACCGCGGTCATGAGCGCTCCCCGATCAGCTCCAGGTAGGTGTCCTCCAGGCTCGGCCGCGTGATCGTCAGCCCGGCGAGCTCCCCACCCCCAGCGGAGAGCTCGTTGACGAGCGTGGTCGGCCGCTGCGTGCGCCGTTCGTGCACGCCCTCGGCGTCGGTCCAGCGGACGACGGCCTCCGCCTCGGCCCTCCCGCCGAGCGTGGCCGGAGTGCCCTCGGCTACCACGCGCCCGCCCGCGAGCACCGCGACGCGGTCGGCGAGCGCCTCGGCCTCGTCGAGGTAGTGCGTGGTGAGCAGGATCGTGGTGCCGTCGGCGGCGAGCCGCTCGATCAGCGCCCAGAACCGGCGCCGGACCTCGGGGTCGAAGCCGGTGGTCGGTTCGTCGAGGAACAGCAACTCCGGCCTGCCGATGATGCCGAGCGCCACGTCAAGCCTGCGGCGCTGACCGCCGGACAGCGTGCGGATGCGCGAGCCCGCCTTCTCCTCCAGTCCGACGAGGTGCACGACTTCGCCGGGGTCGCGCGGGTGCGGGTAGTACCCGGCGAAGTGCCGCAGGCTCTCCGCGACGGTCAGCTCGGCCGCGTCGGAGGCTGTCTGCAGCACGATGCCGATCCGCGCCCGCCACGCCCCTCCAGCGCGGCCGGGATCCTCGCCGAGCACACGGACCTCCCCGCTGGTCCTCCTTCGATGCCCCTCGAGGATCTCCACCGTGGTGGTCTTGCCCGCGCCGTTGGGGCCGAGCAGGGCGAAGATCTCGCCCCGCCTGATGTCGAGGTCGATCCCCGCCACGGCGCTCACGCCGGCGTAGTCCTTGCGCAGCCCGTGCACCTCAACCGCGTTCACGTTCTCGATCATGGCCGCTTCCGCTGGGACGGCGGGACGACCGGGCGGTGGAACCGGGTGTCCGTCGAAAGGATGACGCAACGCGTCGGGTCCGTTTCTACGCTCGCTGTCGGGAAGGGGGGTCTGATGGTGGCGACCGAGGCCGCGAAGCGGCGCAGGGGACAGAACGAGCTCGCGGCGGCGCTCGCGCGTGGGCCGGTGGAGGTGCTCGACTTCTTCCTGCCGCTGTGGGCCGGCAGCGCGCTCGGGGCGACGCCGGCGCAGGTCGGTGCGCTGACCGCGCTCGAGACGCTCGTGTCGCTCCTGGTGCGGCCGGTCTCGGGGGTGCTGGCCGACCGGTTCGACCGCGGCAGGCTCGCCGCGCTCGGTGCCGTCCTCTATGGACTGTCGTTCGCCGGGTACGCGGTGACGCCGGGAATCGGCCCGGCGTTCGGGGCGGCCGTGCTCGGTGGCGCGGGCGGAGCGCTGTTCTGGGTCGCGTTGCGAGCGCGGGTCGGCGAGGGCCTCGCCGACGACAGCGGGGTGTTCAGCAAGCTGTTCGCCGCGGAGGGCGCCGGTACGTGGATCGCGTTCGTCGTCGCGATGACGCTCGTGTCGCGCATCGACTACCGGGGTGTGTTCTGGCTCGGCGCGGCCGCTTGCGCTGTGGCCGCCGCGGTGCTGCTGGTGCCGTCGGGGCGGCGCCCGGCAGCCGGGGAGCGGGCGCCGAAGCTCACCGAGCTCGGCAGGCGCATGCGGCCGGTACTCGGGCTCGTGGCGCTGACGGCGCTGGCCGAGGCGGGCGTGGCGTTGCTGTTGTTGCTGCACCTGCAGCGTGGGCATCAGCTGGAACTGGGGGAGATCGCGGCGGTGTTCCTGCCGGGGTTCATCGTCTACAGCACGCTGCCCGACTACCTGCACCGCATCGTGCGCCGGATGGGCCGGACACGGGTGCTGTCGGTGGCTCTCGTGTGCAGCGCTGCGTTCGCGGCGGGGTTGTCGTTCGCGCCGAACCCGTTCGTGCTCGCGGGGATGTGGGTGCTTTCGGCCGTGGCGTTCGCGGCGGCGATCCCGGTGCAGCAGTCGATAGTGGCCGAGGCGGCGGGGGTGAGCCTCGGGCGCGGGATGGGCATCTACGAGAGCGCGACGCTGCTGGGTGCGACCGTCGGCACGTTCACGGCGGGGCTGCTGTACTCGGCGGGCAGCGGGTGGCAGATCGCCTGCATCGGCGCGGGGGCGCTGCTGCTGGCGGGCGCGGCGCTGGTGCGACCCGCGGTGCGTGCGCTCGGGGTGGTGGAGTACCCGGCCGAGCCGGAGCCGGAACCGGAGCCGGAGCCGGAACCGGAGCCAGAGCCGGAGCCGGAACCGGAGCCCGAGGAATCCAAGGAGTCCAAGGGCTCCGGCCTGCGCAACTGGTGCGTGCACGTGGGTGTGTTCGTGCTCGCGCAGACGGTGTTCGCGTTGCTCGGCTACGGCTGGCCGGTCGAGGCGGTGTTCGGCGGGCCGCACGACGTCAACTGGTTCGTGAACTCCACCGGGCACTGGCTGCGCGACGTGAGCCGGATCTGGTGCTACGTCTTCCTCGCCGACACGGTGTGGACCTGGGGCAGCGTGCTGTGGAGGCGGCATCGCTATTGACAAATTGTCTACCATGACGAGATGTCTCATCAGTGGGTGACGGCCGGTGACGGTGTCCGCCTCTCCGTGCGCAGCAGCGGCAGGGCGGACGCGCCCACGCTCGTCTGCGTGCATGGTTACCCCGACGACTCGGCGCTCTGGGACGACGTCGCGGCGCGCCTCGGCGAGCGGTTCCGCGTGGTCACCTATGACGTGCGCGGTGCGGGCGCCTCGGACAAACCGGCCGACCGCGCCGCCTACCGGCTCGACCGGCTCGCCGCCGACCTCACGGCCGTCGTCGACGCGGTGCGGCCGGAAGGGAAGGTCCACCTGCTTGCCCACGACTGGGGCTCGATCCAGACCTGGCACGCCGTCACCGGCGGGTGGCTGGACGGACGCGTCGCGTCCTACACCTCGATCTCCGGGCCCAGCCTCGACCATGCCTCCCACTGGCTGCGCGCACAGCTGTGCAAGCCCACGCCGCGCCGCCTGCGTAACGCGCTGCGTCAGCTCCTGCACTCCACCTACATCGCGTTCTTCCAGCTGCCCCGCATTCCCGAGCTGGTCTGGCGCACCGGCCTGCTGCCCCGGGTCCTGCGCAAGCTCGAACCGGGCGTCGGCAGGCCGAACGCCTCCGACGGCCGGTACGGCCTCGAGCTGTACCGCGCCAACATGCTCACCCGCCTGGGCACGCCGACGCGCCCGCACACCGACGTGCCGGTGCAGGTGCTCGCACCGACGGGCGACGCCTATGTAACGGCACCGCTGCAGACCGAGCTCGCCGACTGGGTGCCCGACCTGCGCGTCCGGCACGTCGCGGGCAGGCACTGGCTGCCGAGGCAGCGGCCCGGTGTAGTCGCCGACGCCGTCGCCGAGCTGGTGGACCACGTCGAGGGCGGGCCGGAGGCGAGGGGGCTGCGCCGCGCGCGCGTGAACCCGCCGTCGCCCCAGCGGTTCCCCGGCAGTCTCGTGGTGGTGACCGGTGGCGGCAGCGGCATCGGGCAGGCCACGGCGCTCGCGTTCGCGGAGGAGGGCGCGGACGTGGTGGTCGCCGACATCGACGGTCAGGCCGCCGCCCGAACGGCGGAGCTGGTGAGGGCCACGGGCTCGGCCGCCGCGGAGTACACAGTGGACGTCAGTGACGGCGCGGCCGTCGACGCGTTCGCCGCCGCCGTGCGGGCCGAGCACGGGGTGCCCGACATCGTCGTGAACAACGCCGGGATCGGAGTGGCGGGCACCTTCGCCGACACCAGCGCCGCCGACTGGGAGCGCGTGATCGACGTGAACCTGTGGGGCGTGATCCACGGCTGCCGCGCGTTCGTGCCGATGCTCACCGAGCGCGCCGAGGGCGGGCACATCGTCAACCTCGCGTCGATGGCGGCGTACGTGCCGAACAAGGTGCTGCCCGCGTACTCCACGACGAAGGCCGCGGTGCTGATGCTGAGCGAGTGCCTGCGCGCCGAACTCGCGAGCCACCGCGTCGGCGTCACCGCGGTGTGCCCCGGCATCGTGCGCACCCCGATCGCCGAGCGCACCGTGTTCGCCGGGGCGAGCGAGCAGGAACAAGCACAGCGAAGGCGTAACGGCGCCAAGCTGTTCGCCCGGCGCGGTTTCGGGCCGGAGCGCGTGGCCGCCGACATCCTGCGCGCCGTCGAGCGGGACGTCGCGCTCGCACCGTCCACTCCGGAGGCTTCGGTGACGCTGGCGCTGTCCCGCCTCACTCCCGGCCTGCTGCGGGCGATCGCGCGGTGACCGAGCGCAAGCCGCGCCGGATGACCCGCGAGGCGCGCAGGGACGACCTCATCGCCGCGGCGCTGGAGCTGTTCAGCACGCGCGCGCCCGAGGACGTCTCCGTCGAGGACGTCACCACGCGGGCCGACGTGTCGCGGGCGCTGTTCTACCGGTACTTCCCGAGTGTGCGTGAGCTGCAGGTCGCCGCGTTGCGGTCGGTGGTGGACGGGCTGCTCGCCCGTCTCGCCGCGCGCGCCGAGGGCACGCCGCACGAGCGGCTCCGAGCGGCCGTGCGCGCGCTCGCCGAGGTCGCCGCCGAACACCGGGCCGGCTACGTCGCGCTCGTCCGCAGCGGCTCCGCGATCGCGACACCGGAGACCAACGCGATCGTCGACGAGGTCAGGGAGGCCGCCGTGCGGGTGATCCTGGCCGACGCGGGGATCACCGACCCGTCACCGATGCTGCTAACCACGCTGCGCTGCTGGACCGTGGTGGTCGAAGGAGCGCTGCTCACGTGGCTGCGAGAAGGCGGCCTCGAGCAAGGGAAACTCGACGGCTGGCTCGTCGATCAGCTCGTCGCCATGATCGGCGCCACCGAACGACACGATCCGGACACCGCTGTTTCGTCGGCTCTTCATCCGGCGCGACGGCGTCCTTGACATTGTCGACATTGTCGCCGGCCCTGCTCGGAGAAGGCGGGCCAGGTCCGCACCGACGACGCGACGCTGGAGACCATCGCTGGCGACGCGGCGCGCAGGCTCGGCGAGGCGGGCGGCGCCGTGCACGTCCGGGCCCGGCGCCCGGACTGACCTGACCTGCAGGGACAGTCAGCTCGACGCGGTGCTGGGCGACTTTCCGGAAGTTCGCCATCACCGTCCGGCCGGAACCGGATCGGCGGTAGTAGCGCGCCCGGCCCGCGCGCGGAACCCGTGCACGGCGACCGTGACCGTCGCCGCGAGGAACACGACCTGCATCAGCGTGCGCGGCAACAGCGTGTCGTCCCATGGCAGGTCCGTGCCGTTCAGCGCGAGGTTGACATTGGCGGGGAACATCACGACCAGCAGTGTGGATAGCCCTGCTGTCGCCCAGTGTGCGAGTGGCCGGTAGAGCATCGCGAGCGCGCCCGCGAGCTCCAGCACGCCGGTGACCGTCACGAGCAGGCCTGGCGCCGGGAGGGCGTCCGGGACCATCGCGATCAGCTCCTCGCGCATGCCTACGAAATGCGCGATGCCGGTGAGCAGGAACATCGCGGCGATGCCGCCGCGCAGGCCCACGGGCAGCGGCCGCAGCCGGGGTACCCACAGCCTGCCCACAACGAGGACGCCCGAGGTGACGACGACAAGTGCGATCAAGGGTTCCATGGCGCGCTCCAATCTTTACGGTGACTAGATAAGTATGCGCGCCAGATTTAGGCAGTGACAAGTTTGGCTGAGTGAGTTCTCAGCGCAGCGCTTCGCAGGGCGCCCGTTCGCGCACACGGGCACGAACGAGAATCGGTTTCGAGCGCCGACATGCGGCGCCTCGGGCTCGGGACGGCTGGCCTGCCCCCGTCAATGACTCACGAACGACTCGCGAGTGCGTCCCACCCCTCGACCTCGGAGGGCTTGCGCGGGGCGGGGCCGACGTACTTGGCCGATGGTCGCACGAGCCTGCCGGTGCGCTTCTGCTCAAGGATGTGCGCGGCCCAGCCCGCCGTGCGGGCCGAGGTGAACATCGCGGGCATCATGTGCGGCGGCACCTGCGCGAAGTCCAGGATCACGGCTGCCCAGAACTCCACATTGGTCTCGATCGCCCGGTCGGGACGCCGCTCGCGCAGCTCGGCGAGCGCGGCCTCCTCCAGCGCCGCCGCCGCGTCGTACCGGCTCGCGCCCAGCTCGCGGCAGGTGCGGCGCAGCACGCGGGCGCGCGGGTCCTCCGCGCGGTACACGCGGTGACCGAAGCCCATGAGCCGCTCCTTGCGGTCGAGCAGGCCCTTCACGTACGCGCGCGCGTCGCCGGTCCGCTCGACCTCCTCGATCATCGGCAGCACCCGCGCGGGCGCGCCTCCGTGCAGCGGGCCGGACATCGCGCCGACCGCCCCCGAGAGCGACGCCGCCACGTCGGCGCCCGTCGAGGCGATCACGCGGGCGGTGAACGTGGAGGCGTTGAGCCCGTGCTCGGCGGCCGAAACCCAGTAGGCGTCCACGGCCTTGACGTGCGCCGGGTCCGGCTCGCCACGCCAGCGGACCATGAACCGCTCGGTGATGGTCTTCGCCTCGTCGACCCTCGACTCCGGCACCGCGGGCACGCCGACGCCGCGCGCCGACTGCGCGACATAGGACAGCGCCATCACCGAGGCGCGGGCGAGCTGCTCGCGCGCGGTCTCGTCGGAGATGTCCAGCAGCGGCTGGTACCCCCAGATCGGGGCGAGCATCGCGAGCGCGGCCTGCACGTCGACGCGGACGTCACCGGTGTGTACGGGGATCGGGAACGGCTCCGCGGGCGCCAGCCCGTTGCGGAAGTGGCCGTCCACGAGCAGCCCCCACACGTCGCCGAAGCTCACCTTGCCGGCGAGCTCCTCGATGTCGACACCGCGGTAGCGCAGGGCGCCGCCGTCGCGGTCGGGCTCGGCGATCTCCGTGCGGAAGGCGACCACGCCCTCCAGACCGGGGCGGAAACCGTCGTCGGGCTGTTCGGAGGGGGTCTGGGCCTTGCTGATCGTCGATGTCACCGGAATGGACCTTTCCAAGCGCGTTCCCCGACAGGTCTCAACCCGTACGAGGCCCACGCACGGGTGCCTCCTCGCACGGTGTTGGGGCAACTTTCCTCCTGTTAACCGCCGGTATCAATCGAAAGATGCGGTGGTTTCGGTCACGATTACGAGAACGATTCAGCGAGACGGCCGTCCCTCGCGTAAATCCTTTGTTTCCGGTGGCCGGGCCCGCGTGTTCCCGGTGATCCACATCCGTCCCCGCGGCTGAGCCCTCAGGAGCGCACCGGGCTGCTGGCTGGTGACCACGCCCGCGCCCGGCGCCGTCGCCGCGGCGGCCGAACTGGCGGTCGCCAGGCGGCGCCACACAGGATGGGTGCCCGGGTGTCACGATCCAGTGGCGGCCGTCACCGATCAGACGGTTTCGCCCCGTTCACGGAACCCCTAACGTCGGCTGAATCAGGCGGGGTGAGGCCCCACAAGGGCGCGCGGAGGTTGCGGCATGCCGGAACTCGACAAACTGGACAACGAGGTAGCGGGCAGCGCGGACGTCACCGTCCGGCTGCCCGGCATGAGGGTCGCCTACAACGGCGAGGCGTTCGACGAGTCCTCGCTCGCCGAGACCTGGACCGAGCAGCTGCAGAGGTGGCTGGACCAGGCCGTTTCCGCCGGGCTGCCCGAGCCCAACGCCATGGTGCTCGCCACGGCGGACGCCCAGGGGCTGCCGTCCTCGCGCACGGTCCTGTGCAAGGGCCTCGACGAGCGCGGCGTCGTCTTCTACACCAACTACACCTCGGCCAAGAGCCACGACCTCACGGTCACGCGCTACGCCTCGGTGACCTTCCCGTGGTACACGCTGCACCGGCAGGTCACCGTGCGCGGCGAGGTCGAGAAGGTCGACCTGGCCGAGGTCGCCGAGTACTGGGCCTCCCGGCCGAGGGGTTCGCAGCTCGGCGCGTGGGCCTCCCCGCAGTCGCGGGTGGTCGACGGCCGCCGCGCGCTGGACAACGCGCTGAGCGCCATCGAACGCCGGTTCGAGGGCGTCGACGAGGTGCCCGTGCCGCCGCACTGGGGCGGCTGGCGGATCCGCCCCGACACGGTCGAGTTCTGGCAGGGCAGGCAGGACCGCCTGCACGACCGGCTCCGCTACGTGCGCACCGAGGACGGCTGGCGGATCGACCGCGTCGCGCCGTAGGCGTCGTCTCCGCCCCAACGCAGTGACGAACTGCAGGGAAGAACTGCAGTGAAGGCCACCATGCCTGCGCCCACCCGTCTCCCGCCACCGCCCAAATGGAGACGCTTCGCGTCACTGTGCCTGATTCAACGCAGTGAAGGTGGCCTTCACTGCGGTCGGGCTCGGTGGGGCACAGTCGGGCTCGGTGGGGCTCGACGGTGAAACTCACATGCGCGCAGTTCGTTAGCGCGCCTAAGCTAAATGGTCGTGAGCGACCGAACCGAGGAGGCCCCGTCGAAAGGGCGCAGGCTCCTCGGTTCGATCGTCGTCGACGGCCGCCCGCTGCGGATCGCCGGCTTCCGCAGGCTGTGGGGCAGCTCGATGGTCACCGCCATCGGCAGCCAGCTCACGGCGGTCGCCGTGCCGAAGCAGGTCTTCGACATCACGGGCTCGTCGGCCTACGTCGGGCTGACCGGCGCCTTCGGACTCGTGCCCCTGCTCGTCTTCGGGCTGTGGGGCGGCGCGATCGCCGACACCGTCGACCGCCGCAAGCTGCTGATCGTCTCCAACACCGGCATCGCCGTCACCGCGGCTGTGTTGTGGGCGCAGGCGTTCCTCGAGTTGAACTCCGTGTGGCTGGTGCTCGGTCTGCTGGCGGTGAACCAGGCGTTCTACGCGGTCAACATGCCCACCCGCAACGCCGTGGTCGCCAGGCTCGTGCCCGAGCACCTGCTGCCATCGGCGGCGGCCCTCACCGGCACGATGAACACCTTCGGCGCCGTTTTCGGCCCCCTCGCCGCCGGCGCGCTCATGCCAGTGGTCGGATTGTCCACTTTGTACCTGGTGGACACGGTCGCACTCGTGGTGGTGCTCTGGGCGGTGTGGCGGCTGCCGCCGTTGCCCCCGCTGTCCGGGCAGGTGCGCAGGGCCGGGCTGCGCGACATCGTCGACGGCTTCCGCTACATGGGCGCGCAGAAGGTGCTGCTGGCGTCGTTCGTCGTGGACATCGTCGCGATGGTCGCCGGGATGCCGCGCGCGTTGTTCCCCGAGATGGCCGAGCGCACGTTCGGCGACCCGCCGGGCGGCGGGCTCGCTCTGGGCTGGCTGTACGCCGCGATCCCGTTGGGCGCCATGCTGATCACGCTCACGTCGGGCTGGGTGAGCCGCGTGCGCAGGCAGGGTGTCGCGGTCGTGGTGGCGATCTGCGTCTGGGGCGCGGCGGTGGCCGGGTTCGGGCTGGCGCCGTCGCTGTGGCTCGCGGTGGTGTTCCTCGCGATCGCGGGAGCCGCGGACATGGTGAGTGCGATCTACCGCATGGCGATCCTGCAGTCCGCCGCGACGGACGAGATGCGCGGCCGCACGCAGGGGGCGTTCACCGTCGTCGTCGCGGGCGGGCCGCGTATCGCCGACCTCGCGCACGGCTGGGTCGCGGCGGGCACGGGCACCGCGGTCGCCGCCACGGGCGGGGGCCTGCTCGTGATCGTCCTCGTCGTCGTGGCGACCCTGCTGCTGCCCGCGTTCTGGTACTACCGGGCGGCTGGAGCCGAGGGGGAGAAGTCTTAACACAACGCTAGGCATGGTGGTGTTTCCGTCACCGACGTGATGCGGCACACTCGCCGCATGGCGGATGCGACAACGACGACACCCGACACTTCGGGCAGCGGGCAGCCTGCGCTGCGCAGGGTCATGGGCTCGAAGCTTCTCCTTTTCTTCGTGGTCGGTGACATCATCGGCACGGGGGTGTACGCGCTCACGGGCCAGGTGGCCGGGCGCGTCGGCGGCGCGCTGTGGCTGCCGTTCCTGCTGGCGTTCATCGTCGCGTTCATGACCGCCTTCAGCTATCTGGAGCTGGTGGGCAAATACCCGAAGGCGGCGGGGGCCGCGCTGTACGCCAACCGAGCCTTCCGCATCCGAATCCTCACATTCCTCGTGGCGTTCGCGGTGATGTGCTCCGGTATCACGTCGGCGTCGTCGGCGGCCGTCGCGTTCGGCGAGACCTACCTCGCCGAGTTCATCACCTCGCCGATGCCGCTCGTGGCGATCCTGTTCATCCTCATGCTCGCCGCGATCAACTTCCGCGGCGTCAAGGAGTCGGTCACCACCAACGTGGTGCTCACCTGTATCGAGCTGGCCGGCCTGCTGATCATCATCGGCGTCGGTGTGTGGGCCGTGCTGAACGGCGACGGCGAGCCCTCACGGCTGGTCGAGTTCAACACCCAGGACCAGACGTGGCTCGTGGCCATCACGTCGGCCACCTCGCTCGCGTTCTTCGCGATGGTCGGCTTCGAGGACTCGGTCAACATGGCCGAGGAGTGCAAGGACCCGGTGCGGATCTTCCCGAAGGCGATGCTGTGGGGCATGGTCATCGCGGCCACGATCTACATTCTCGTGTCGGTGACGTCGTCGTTGCTGGTGCCGGCGAACGAGTTGGAGGCCGCCGAGAGCAGCGCCCTGCTCAAGGTCATCGACATCGGCGCCCCTGGCATGCCGAGGGAGATCTTCTCCGCGATCGGCCTCTTCGCGGTGATCAACTCCGCGCTGATCAACATGCTCATGGCGAGCAGGCTCATCTACGGCATGGCCAACGAGCGCATCATCCCCAAGCAGCTCGGCACCGTGCACCCGTTCCGCCGCAGCCCGTGGGTGGCGATCCTGTTCACCAGCGCCATCGCGATCGTCCTGGTGTCCACCGTGGACATCAGCGTGCTCGGTGGCACCACGGCGCTGCTGCTGCTCGCCGTGTTCGCCGTCGTCAACATCGCCGTGCTGGTGCTGCGCAAGGAGAAGGTGGAGCACAAGCACTTCAGGGCGCCGACGGTGATTCCGGTGCTGGCGGCGATCTTCTGCATCTACCTGGCGAGCCCGCTGTCCGGCCGTCCCGCGAGGGACTACGTCGTGGCGCTGATCCTGCTCGCCGTCGGACTGGTGCTGTGGGTCGTCAACTGGTTCTTCATGCGTGGCGCGGAGCAGAAGGAACTGGACGAGAAGGCCTTGGCAGAGTAGGCGAGCCAGCTCGGTCGTGAGGCCGGCTGCAGTGAAGGCCACCTTGCCTGCGTTCAACGCAGTGAAGGTGGCCTTCACTGCGTTGAACCGTGGGACCGTCGACAGTGGACGGCCGCGATGGAAATCCGAAACGGCAGGGATTTCGGTGTGGTGGCCGACGGGGTTCTCGATCGCCGGCACCGGGCCCGTCCGCCGCCTCCAGATCTGCCGCAGCACGTCGTGCAGGCGTCCGCCGGGGATGGCGAGCAGCTCGGCCGCGAGCTGTGCCCCGCCGCTTGGGAGGGATACAGTGCGGCCATGGTCAATCCGACTGGGGAACAGTTCGAGCTCATCCGCGGCAACGCGCGCGCCGTCGTCACCGAGATCGGGGCCGGCCTGCGCGCGTTCGAGATCGGCGGCGTGCCGTACCTGGAGACGTTCGCCGCCGAGGACGAGCCGCCGAAGGGTGCCGGTCAGGTGCTCGTGCCGTGGCCCAACCGCACCAAGGCCGCTCGATGGACCTTCGACGGCGAGCCGCAGGAGCTGGAGGTGACCGAGGCCAAGCGTGGCAACGCCATCCACGGGCTCACGCGGCACAAGGAGTGGGAACTCCTGGAGCACGCCGAGTGCTCGATCACGCTCGCCTGCGACATCGCCGACGAGCCCGGCTGGCCCGTGCCGCTGCGTACCGGCATCGTCTACGAGCTGGCGCCCCGCGAGCTGACCGTCACGCACGAGGTGAGCAACGAGGGGGATCGCGCGATCGGCTTCGGCGTGGGCACGCACCCCTACTTCCGCATCGGCGACGTGCCGACCGACGAGCTGACGCTGACGCTTCCGGCGACGCGCGTGCGGCCATACGCCGAGGAGGAGCAGCTGCCCTACGCCGAGGAACGGGACGTCGAGGGCACCGAGTACGACCTGCGCTCCGGCCGCGTCGTCGGGGAGCTCGACCTCGACACGGCGTTCGGTGGGCTCACGGCGGACGAGGAGGGCAGGCACCACGTGCTGCTCACCCACGGCACCACGACGCTGGACGTGTGGACGGAGGCGGACTTCCGCTGGGTGCAGGTGTTCACGCCCACCGATCTCACCGGGCGGGGCCGGGCCATTGCGATCGAGCCCATGACGTGTCCCGCCGACGCGCTCAACTCGGGCACCGACCTCATCATCCTGGAGCCGGGTGAGAAATGGCAGGGTAGCTGGGGCATTCAGGTCCGGGACAATCAAGTACAACGGGGGGAAGCGCCTCGTTGGGGGCGGTGGCCGGGCGACGGGAGGGGCTGACGAACCATGGCTGAGGCAATCACCGGTGGCTACGTGGTGCCCGTTGATGGTGATCCGATCGACGGCGGCACGGTGCTCATGGACGGTGGCAGGATCGTCGCGGTCGGCTCCGAGGCCGATGTGGACATACCGGACGGCGCGACGCTGATCGACGCGTCCGGCTCGTGGGTCCTGCCCGGCTTCATCGACGCTCACGCGCACCTCGGCGTCCACGAGGAGGGCGAGGGCTGGTCGGGCAACGACACCAACGAGATGACCGATCCGAACGGTGCCCGCTTCCGCGCGATCGACGGCATCGACCCGTACGAGGTCGGCTTCGACGACGCGCTCGCGGGCGGCGTCACGAGCGTGGTGATCAAACCGGGCTCCGGCAACCCCATCGGCGGGCAGACGGTCGGCGTGAAGACGTGGGGCCGCACGGTGCTCGACATGCTCTTCGCCGAGGGCATCAGCGTGAAGAGCGCGCTGGGCGAGAACCCCAAGCGCATCTGGGGTGAGCAGAAGAAGACACCGGCGACCCGGCTCGGCGTCGCGGCGATCCTGCGGGAAGCGTTCACCAAGGCCCGCAACTACGCCGCACAGCGCGACCACGCCCTGAGCGAGGGCAAGCCACACGACGTCGACCTCACACTGGAGACGCTCGCGAAGGTGCTCGACGGCGAGCTGTACTGGGACCAGCACACGCACCGCGCCGACGACATCGTCACCGCCGTGCGGCTGGCCGAGGAGTTCGGCTACAAGCTCGTGGTCAACCACGGCACCGAGGGGCATCTGATCGCCGACTTCCTCGCCGAGCGCGACGTGCCGGTGATCCTCGGTCCGCTGTTCACGTCCCGTTCGAAGGTGGAGGTGCGGCACCGCACGCTGCGCTCGGCGGGCATCCTGGCGCGGGCGGGCGTCAAGATCGCGATCACCACCGACCACCCGGTGATCCCGATCAACTTCCTCGTCTACCAGGCCGCGATCGCGGTGAAGGAGGGGCTCGACCCGGAGACGGCGCTAAGGTCGCTGACGGTCAACCCGGCGTCGATCCTGGGCCTCGACGACCGGATCGGCGCGCTGAAGCCGGGCCTGGACGCCGACGTGGTGATCTGGTCGGGCGACCCGCTGGACGTGATGAACCGGGCGATGCGGGTGTTCGTCCGCGGCCGCGAGGTCTACCACTTCGACGAGGCCACCGGCGAGGGCGTGGTCGCCGACCGCCGCTACCGCGAGTAACCGCCGTAACGTCCCCCAAGGCCACCTTCGGTGCGTTCAACGCAACAAAGGTGGCCTTGGGGGAAGGTGGCTACCCCTTTCGGAGTTCGCGGGCGATCACCATGCGTTGGATCTGGTTGGTGCCTTCGAAGATCTGGGGCACCTTCGCCTCGCGCATGTACCGCTCGACGGGGAAGTCGCGGGTGTAGCCGGCGCCGCCGAGTACCTGGACGGCGTCGGTGGTCACCTTCATCGCCGCATCCGTCGCCACGAGCTTCGCGATCGACGCCTGACGCTGGAACGGCAGCCCGCGGTCGCGCCGCCGCGCGGCCTCGAGGTAGGTCGCCCTCGCCGACTCCACCGCCGCCGCCATGTCGGCGAGCAGGAACTCGACGCCTTGGAACTCGATGATCGGCTTGCCGAACTGGTTGCGGCCCTTGGCGTAGGTGACGGCCTCGTCGAGCGCCGCCTGCGCGAGCCCCACGGAGCACGCCGCGATCCCGAGCCTGCCCGAGCTGAGCGACGCGAGCGCGATCCTGAGTCCTTCACCCTCCGCGCCGATGAGCCGGTCGGTTTCCACGTGCGCGTCATCGAAGAGCAACTGCGCCGTGGTGGACCCGGTGAGGCCCATCTTGCGCTCGGGCGGGGCGGCCGCGAGGCCCGGCGTCGCGCCGTCGACGAGCAGGCAGCTGATGCCGGCGCCGCCCGGCTCGTCGGACGTACGCACCATCGTCGTGTAGAAGTCCGCCTGTCCGGCGTGCGTGATCCACGCCTTCGCGCCGTTGACGACGTACGCGTCGCCTTCGCGGCGCGCCCGCGTCGACAGCGCGGCGGCGTCGGAGCCGGCGTGGGTCTCCGACAGCGCGTACGCCCCCAGCAGGTCACCGCCGAGCATCGCGGGCAGCCACCGCTCGCGCTGCGCCTCGGTGCCGTAGTGGGCGAGGGCGAAGCACGACATCGTGTGCACCGAGAGCCCGACGCCCACGGACATCCACGCGCTCGCGATCTCCTCCAGCACCTGCAGGTAGACCTCGTAGGTCACCTCGCCGCCGCCCCAGCGTTCGGCGTACGGCAGGCCCAGCAGGCCCGACTTGCCGAGCAGCCGGAACTGCTCGCGCGGGAAGCGCTCCGCCTCCTCGTACTCCGCCGCGAGCGGAGCCAGCTCGTCCCGGGCGATCTCCCTGGTCAGCGAGATCAGGTCCTCGGCCTCGGTGGTGGGCAGCAGTCGTTCCGCAGGCATCGTCGTCTCCGGCTTCCGTACTGAAATCAGTACTGTGGTGGCATTCGCAGTACTAATATACGGTAGCAGGATGCCCCCGAAACAGCTCCGCGCCCGCAAGCAGCCCACCGCGCGTCAGCGCGCGCTGCTCGGTGAGCTGGAGGAGCTGTTCCTCGCGGAGGGCTTCGTGGAGTTCACGCTCGACGACCTCGCCGCCCGCCTGCGCTGCTCAAAGTCGACCCTCTACACGCTCGCCGCCAGCAAGGAACAGCTCGCGGTCAAGGTCGTCGCCCACTTCTTCAAGGGCGCCGCCGACCGCATCGAGCAGCGCATCGATGGCATCGACGACGCACGCAAGATCATCGAGGTCTACCTCGCCGGCGTCGCCGACGAGCTCAAGCGAGCGTCCGACCGGTTCATGGCCGACGTTGCCGCGTTCGAGCCGGCTCGGGCGACGTACCGCATGAACTCGCAGGCCGCGGCGGCCCGGATCCGGTCGTTCATCGCCAAGGGTGTCGCCGACGGCGTCTTCCGGGAGGTCCACGCGACGCTCGTCGCCGAGCTGGCCAGCCTGCTCGTGGAGGGCATCCAGACCGGTGTGGTGCGCGCCCGCACCGGGGTCTCGGACGCGGAGGCGTTCACGGCGCTCGCAGAACTCCTGTTGGGAGGGATACAGCGGCGGGTGGGATAGCATCGCGGCCGTGATTGTCTCCGGCGGTGAAGCCCTCGTCGACCTCGTCCCTGCCGAGTCCACAGTGGACCTGCTCGCCCCCCGGCTCGGCGGCGGGCCCTACAACGTCGCGCTCGCGTCGGCACGGCTCGGCGTGCCGACGGCGTTCCTCTCCCGGATCTCCACCGACCGGTTCGGCGACGCGCTCGTCGAGCGACTGGAGGCGTCCAACGTGGACACCTCGCTGCTGCAGCGCGGGCCCGAGCCGACGACGCTGGCCGTGGTGGCGCTCGACGAGAACTCCAGCGCCCGGTACAGCTTCTACACCGAGGGCACGGCCGACCGGCTCGTGACAGACCCCGGCCCGCTGCCCGGGCACACGACCGCGTTGTCGCTCGGCACGCTCGGCATGGTGCTCGAACCCGGCGCGAGCGCGTACGAGGCGGTGCTGCGGCGTGAGTCGGAACGGGGCGTGCTGACCGCGCTGGACCCGAACATCCGTGCGGACATGATCACCGACGCCGTCGCCTACCGGGCACGGTTCGCGTCGTGGCTGCCGTACGTGCGGCTGCTCAAGCTGTCGATGGACGACGCCGAGTGGCTGGCCGAGGGCGCCGGCGTGCTGGAGGCCGCGAAGGGCTGGCTCGACGCCGGGGTGGAGGCCGTCGTGCTCACCAAGGGCGGCGACGGGCTCTCGGTCGTCACCGCCGACGGCGAGGTGGCGAGCGCCCCGACCGTGCCGGTCGATGTCGTCGACACGATCGGTGCCGGCGACACCGTGCAGGCCGCGCTGCTCGCCTGGCTCGTCCAGCAGGACACTCAGCGGCCCTCGGACCTGGAGCCCGCGGACTGGGGCCAGGCGCTCGGTTACGCCGCGCGCGCGGCCGCCATCACGGTGTCACGGAGCGGCGCGGAGCCGCCCACCGCGGACGAGCTCGCGCAATTTCTGTAACCGCATGAGGTATTCGTCACGGCAGACCCCGATGACCGTGTGAACCTGATCGCAAACGATTAGCTGTGGGTAACACCACGGCTGCGAAGAAGGCGTCCTCTGGACTAGCGTAAGGAGGAATAAATACCCCAGCGGGGCGGTGTGCGACGAGGCTCAAGGGCCCTTCGCGTACGAATACGGTGACCAGCGAAACCTGCTGTCACCACCGGCCCGTGTGACCGTGAGAGGCATGTGCATGTCCGACGCGACTGCGGCGCAGTCCGGGGGCGAGAACGTCGTGCTCCGCCTGCCGAGTGGCGAACACGAGTTGAAGGTCGTCCGCGCCGTCGAGGGCGCCCCCGGAATCGAGCTCGGGAAGCTGCTGGCCCAGACCGGCTACATCACCTACGACCCCGGGTTCGTGAACACCGGGTCGACGTCCTCGGCCATCACCTACATCGATGGCGACCAGGGTGTGCTGCGTTACCGCGGTTATCCGATCGAGCAGCTGGCTCAGCATTCGAACTTCCTCGAGGTCTCCTACCTGCTGATCTACGGCGAGCTGCCGACCGCCGCCCAGCTGGAGGACTTCACGACGCGCATCAACCGGCACACGCTGCTGCACGAGGACCTCAAGCGGTTCTTCGACGGCTTCCCGCGTGACGCGCACCCGATGCCGGTGCTCTCCAGTGCCGTCTCGGCGCTGTCCACCTTCTACCAGGACTCGCTCAACCCGTTCGACGAACCGAACGTGGAGCTGTCCACCATCCGGCTACTGGCGAAGGTGCCGACCCTGGCCGCCTACGCCTACAAGAAGTCGATCGGCCAGCCGTTCCTCTACCCGGACAACTCGCTCGGGCTCGTGGAGAACTTCCTCCGGATGACCTTCGGGCTGCCCGCGGAGCCGTACGAGATCGACCCGGACGTCGCGAAGGCGCTGGACCTGCTCTTCATCCTGCACGCCGATCACGAGCAGAACTGCTCGACGTCGACGGTGCGGCTCGTCGGCTCGTCCGAGGCCAACCTGTTCGCCAGCATCTCGGCCGGCATCATGGCGCTCTTCGGCCCGCTGCACGGTGGTGCCAACAGCGCGGTGCTCGAGATGCTCGACGGCATCAAGGCCGACGGTGGCGACGTGAACGACTTCGTCAACCGCGTCAAGAACCGCGAAAAGGGCGTCCGGCTCATGGGCTTCGGGCACCGGGTCTACAAGAACTACGATCCGCGCGCGAAGATCATCAAGAAGACCGCCGACGACATCCTCACCAAGATCGGCGGCGGTGACGAGCTGCTCGACATCGCGAAGGCGCTGGAGGAGCGCGCGCTCTCCGACGACTACTTCGTCGAGCGCAAGCTCTACCCGAACGTCGACTTCTACACCGGTCTGATCTACCGGGCGCTGGGCTTCCCGACGAAGTACTTCACGGTGCTCTTCGCGCTGGGCCGCCTGCCCGGCTGGATCGCGCACTGGCGGGAGATGATCCAGGACCCGCAGACCAAGATCGGCCGCCCGCGCCAGATCTACACCGGCGAGAAGCAGCGCGACTACAAGCCGGTCACGGAGCGCTGATCCCTCAGGCCGGTCCCTCTGCAGTGAAGGCCACCTTGCCTGCGTTCAACGCAGTGAAGGTGGCCTTCACTGCGTCCGGGGGTGGGTGAGAAGTCGCCTGGTGTTCAACTGGGCGTTCGGCGGGAGCCGCCTGAGCGGGTAACGATGTGTCGATCTTGGCCGCACATCGCGAGAGGACTGCGTCCGTGCCCCGCCTTCCCCGCCTCACCGCCGCGTTGAGCGCTGCCGTACTGCTCGGCACGCTCACGCCTGCCGCCACCGCCGAGCCGCTGGCCTCGACCGTGCCGGTGCAACTGCTGTCCATCACCGACTTGCACGGCTACTTCGGCGAGTACACCGCCACCGTGCGCCCGACGGCCGGCGCGCCCGCGGAGACCGTCGGCGGCGGTGCGTACCTGGCCACGCACCTCGACCGGCTGCGCGAGGGCGAACGGAACTCGATCCTCTTCTCCGCGGGTGACGACTTCTCCGGCTGGCCGGACGAGACGGAGTGGTTCTGGAACGAGCCGACGGTCGAGTACCTCAACCGGATCGGGCTCGACTTCTCCACGGTGGGCAACCACGAGATGGACCGGGGCATCGAGTTCCTCCGCCACATGATGGACGGCACGTGTGAGGGCAGGCCAGACGACGACCTGTGCTTCACCGACTCCACGGGCAGGCGGTTCCGGGGCGCCGACTACGAGTACTACTCGGCGAACATGGTCCGCGAGCACACCGCGTCGCCGGTGGTGCGGCCGTACCACGTGGAGTACGTCGACGCGGGCGGCGGGCGGAAGCTGCCCGTCGGCTTCGTGCACACCACGACCAGCCTGACCTCCAGCGAGCAGATGTCCTACACCCCGCGCGGCATCGAGTACCTGCCCGAGGCCGGGCCGATCAACGCCTACGCGAAGATCCTGCGCAGGCAGGGTGTCTCGGCGATCGTGGCGGTGGTGCACGAGGGCTTCAGCCAGCGGGGCGGCGCGGGCTACAACGACTGCGACTCACCGTCCGGTCCCGTGGTGGAGCTGAACGAGCAGATCGACCCGGCCGTGGACGCGATCGTCACCGGGCACTGGCACGCGCAGGTCAACTGCTTGCTGCCCGACCCTGCGGGCAACCCGAGGCCGGTGGTCGAGGCGGGCGATGCGGGCAAGCTGATCAACGAGATCGAGCTGCGGCTGGATGCGCGTACCGGTGAGGTGGTGCGGGAGCTGACCCGGTCGGTGAACCACCCGAACACGCGGGACGTGCCGCCCGACCCGGAGATCCTGGGCATGACCGCGTACTGGAAGGAGCGGCTCGCCGAGCGCGCGAACACTCCGGTCGCGACGGTGACCGAGGACCTGACGCGCACTCGCGACGCCGCGGGCGAGTCGAGCCTCTACAACCTCACGGCCGACGCCTTCCTCTGGGCGGCCAGGCGGGACGGCCGCGCGGACCTCGCCGTTGCCATGCCGGACATCCTGCGCAGGGACGTCACCCACGCCGCCGCGGCGGGCAGCCCGGCCGACGCCGACGGGCGGGTGCTGTTCTCGGAGCTGGCGGTCGGGACGGTCTACGACAGCGGCATCGGCGTCGGGCTCGTGCGTGGCTCGGTGAAGGGCAGGCAGCTCGACGAGCTGATCGAGAGCCAGTGGCAGCGTGCCGCCGACGGGTCGGTGACGTTCCGGCCGCTGGCCTTCTCGGGCAACGTGCGCTACACGTACGACCTCGCCAAACCCGTCGGGTCGCGGGTCGACCCCGGTGACGTCCGGCTCGACGGTAGGCCGCTGCGACCGAACGCCGACTACCGGATCGCGACGCTGGCGAACAACTTCTTCGCCAAGAACGCGACGCCGGGCTTCACGGCGTTGTTCACCGCGCGCAACCAGGACCGCAGCAGCTTCAACGGCGGCGACGCGCTGTGGCGGTACCTGGAGGCCCGCTCACCGGTCTCGGCTCCCGAGCCGGGCCGGATGGCTCCGGTGAGCTGACCGGCTCGCCCCGGCCCGGCGCTTCGAGGGGAGCAAGGGAGCTTTACTCCCGTTTTCCGGTAGTAAAGCTCCCTTGCTCCCTTCCGCGCTGCCGGAAACGCAGAACTCGCGGTCCTGAGCGGGGGACTCGCGGGCTGGAGCGGGGGACTCGCGAGGGGCGTCACGCCCGGAGGGCGTCCTTCAGGCGGATGCGGCTGCCCGTGCGCAGGATCGCCGCCCGGTACACCCGCCCGCCGAGCCACGTCAGCGCCGCGATAGCGGCCAGGGTCAGCACCAGCGCGGCCACGATCTCCAATGCGCCCGCCGAGCCCGTCGCGATCCGGCTCGGCAACAGGATGGGCGACAGCGGAGGCAGCAGCGAGAGCACCGTCGCCGTCGTTCCCTCCGGCTCCTGCACCACCGTGAAGCCCGCGATGAAGCCCACCAGCAGCACCATGGACACCGGCGTCAGCACCGTCTGCACGTCCTCCTGCCGCGACACGAGCGAGCCCGCCGCCGCGAACACGGTCGCGTAGAGGAAGAAGCCCAGCACATACCACACCAGGCCCCACAGCAGGGTCGTCGTCGCGACCCCGGTGATCGTCAGCGCCCCGGTCGCGCTCGCCATCGCGAGCCCGGCCACGCCGAGGATCGCCAGCTGCACCAGGCCCGTCAGCCCGAGCCCGATCACCTTGCCCAGCAGCAGGTGCCACGGCCGCACGGTGGACAGCAGGATCTCCACCACCCTGCTCGACTTCTCCTCCACGATGCCCTGCGCCACCAGCGAGCCGTAGGCCGTGATGCCCATGTACAGCAGGAACATCATCACCAGCGCGATCACGATCCGCTGCCCCTGCGCCGGGTCGTGCTCCTCGAACGAGGTCACCTGGATCCGCGCCGCGTCGACGTCGCGCATCACCTCGGCCGGGTTCAGCCCCGCCTGCACCAGTTTGGCGCTCAGCACCTCCTGCCGCGAGATCCCGGTGAGCACCGCCTCCAGCTGCTGGTCCAGTTCGGACTTCACCTGCACCCGCAGGCTCGCCGGGCTGCCCGACACCAGCACGTCCAGGTCACCGGACTCGACGTCGGCCATTCCCTCCGTGACGTCGGCGACCCGGCGCGTCTCGACGTCGAGCCCGAGCCCCTCGGCGCCGGCCCGCAGCGGCTCCGCGATCGCGGCCGCCTGCCCGGTGAGTCCGACCGTCGTGCGTTCCGCGTTGCTCACCAGCGCGGTCTGGAAGAGCAGGTACCCGGCCAGCACGGCCAGGATCACGGCCGTGCCGATCAGGAATCCGCGCGTGCGCAGCCGGGCGCCCAGCTCCCGCTGTGCCACGAGCCGCACCGCCGCGGCGGGGGAGATGGGACGGCGGAGTCCGCTCACGTGTCAGCTCCTTCGGTGACCGCACTGCGGAACAGCTCGGTGAGCGACGGGTGGTGCCGCGTGAACTCGCGGACCGGTCCGGTGGCGAGCGCGGCGGCCAGCACGTCCTGGTCGTCGGTGCCGGGCGCGAGCTCCACCACCGTGTCGTCGCCGTTCTCGGCGACCACACGAACGCCGGGCAGCGCCGCCGCCCAGCCGTAGGTGGCCGCGGGTGCCCGTACGGTGATCCGCACCGCCGCGCCCGAGGTCAGCTCCGCCACCGAACCGCACGCGACGATCCGTCCACTGCGGATGATGCCGACGCGGTCGCACAGCCGCTCGACCAGGTCGAGTTGGTGGCTGGAGAACACCACGGGCACCCCGGTGGCCGCCTTCTCGCGGAGCACGTCGCTCATCACGTCCACGGCGATGGGGTCGAGCCCGGAGAACGGCTCGTCGAGCACCAGCACGTCGGGATCGTGCACGAGCGCGGCCGCCAGCTGCACGCGCTGCTGGTTGCCCAGCGACAGCTTCTGCACCTCGTCCCGTCGTCGCTCGGTGAGGCCGAGCCGCTCGATCCACAGCTCCGCGCTTCGGTGCGCCTCGATCGCGGGCACGCCGTGCAGCCGGGCGAGGTAGACGAGCTGGTCGAGCACCCTCATCTTCGGGTAGAGGCCGCGCTCCTCGGGCAGGTAGCCGATTCGGGTGCGGGTCTCGTGGGTCACCGGGCCGCCGTCGAAACGCACCTCACCCGCGTCGGCGGCGAGCACGCCGAGCACGATCCGCATGGTGGTGGTCTTGCCTGCGCCGTTGCTGCCGACGAAGCCGAACAGCTCCCCGGGACGGACGTCGAACGTCACCGCGTCGAGGGCTACGACGTCACCGAAGCGCTTCGACACGCGGTCGATCTCCAGTGTCCCCTCGCCCATGCCTGCTTCCCCTCTTTCCCCACGTTCACGGGAGAGGGTACGCGGTGTGCCGGTTGCCGTCAGGCCGTCTCGGCCAGCCCATGCAGGGTGCGCGCGACCAGGTCCTCCACCCGCTCGCGCGCGGCGGCGGCCTCGCCAGGGACCAGGCCCAGCCGCGTGCGCCGGTGCAGCACGTCGTCGGCGTCGAGGGCGCCCTCGTGCCGGACGGCCCAGACCACCTCCGCCCCGGTGACCTCACAGCCCGGGAACAGCGGCCTGCCGAGCTCGTCGTCCACCTCGGCCAGCGCGGCCACGCGCGGCGCTTCCGTGCCGTACTTGGCGACCAGCCGGGGCGGCGCCTCCACTGTGGACAGCGCGGCGCGGTCGGCGGCGCCGAGCAGTGGCAGGTTCGCGGTGCGCGCCGGGCCTGCGGGCAACGTCGCGGCCCGCACGGCCGCGGTCACGGCGTCCTCGGCCATCTTCCGGTACGTCGTGAGCTTGCCGCCGACCACCGTGAGCACGCCCGTTGCCGGGTCGGTGAGCACCGCGTGCCTGCGGGAGAGGTCGGCCGTGGTGCCGTCCGCGGCCAGCAGCGGGCGGAGCCCGGCGAAAGAGCCGAGCACGTCGCCGGGCCGCAGCTCCCGCTCCAGCACGGCGGAGGCGACCGTCAGCAGAAAGTCCACATCGGACTGCGGGGCCTCCGCGACGTCGGGCGGGTCACCGGCGAGGGGCTCGTCGGTGATCCCGAGGTAGATCCGCCCGTCCTGCTGGGGAAGCAGGAAGACGAACCGGCTGTGCGAACCGGGAACGGGCACCATCACCGATGTCTCGCCCAGCCCGGTGCGGCCAGCGTCGAGCACGAGGTGCGAGCCGAGGGACGGCCGCAGCCGCACGGACGGCACGAGGGCGCCCGCCCACACCCCGGCCGCGTTGATCACCTGCCGGGCGTGCAGCTCCACGGCGTCGCCGCTCAGCTCGTCGCGGGCGAGCACGTGGTCGGCACGAAGGTCCGTCGCCCGCACCCTGGTGAGGATGCGGGTGCCGTGCGCGGCCGCCGTCCTGGCCAGTGCGACGACCAGGCGGGCGTCGTCGGTCAGCGCGCCGTCGAAGGACAGCAGCCCGCCGCGCAGGCCCGTGCGGCGCAGTCCCGGTGCGAGCGCCAGCGCCTCCGCGGCAGGTATCGAACGGGGCCTCGGCAGCAACGACGACGGCGTGCCCGCGGTCCTGCGCAGTGCGTCGCCAGCGTGCAGGCCGGCGGCGGTGAGGAGCCTCGCCGAGCGCGGCGTCGTGGCGTAGAGCGGGAAGAGCTGCGCCAGCGGCCGGGTCAGGTGGGGCGCTGTGCGGGTCATGAGGATGCCGCGCTCCACCGCGCTCTCCCTGGCCAGCGCCACGTCGCCGTGCGCGAGGTAGCGCAGCCCGCCGTGCACGAGCTTGCTGGAGAACCGCGAGGTGCCGAACGCGAGGTCGTGTGCCTCGACGAGTGCGACCGAGAGCCCGCGCGACGCCGCGTCGAGCGCGATGCCCGCCCCGGTCACGCCGCCGCCGACCACGAGCACGTCCACGCGCTCGCCCGTAGCCAGCTCGGCCAGCTCCCTCGTCCGCCTGCGCGCGGACAGCGACGCCCTGATCACGGCGCCAGCGCCGCGTCGAGGACGTGCCGCAGCTCGGCGAGCAGGGTCTCTTCACCGACGTCGACGGTCGCCGGGCGCAGCGACAGCACGAACGACTGCACGACGAGCAGGACCGCGCGAACCTGCGCGGTGACGTCACCGTGGCGAACGGAGCCCTCGCGCTGCCCCGTCTCCACCAGCGCGCGCACGACGTCCTCCGCCAGCCGCTGCGTCGCGCCGAGCCGCTGCGTGACATAGGGCAGCAGCAGGTCGGCGTCGAGGTCGAGCACTGTGCGCATGAGCGGGTCGGCCACGAGCGCGCGCACGCCCCCGACCGCGCTGTCCACCAGCCGTTCGCGCGCGGAGCTCGCAGGACGCACCTCCGAGGCGACCGCGTGGAGCAGCGCGCCGAACTCCCGCGTCATCAGCGCCGCGAGGATGCTGCGGACGTCGGGGAACCTTCGGTAGAGCGTCATGCGGCTGACGTGCGCGGTGCGGGCGATCTCGGCGAGTGTCGTGCGCCGGACGCCGCTCGCGAGGACGCACTGCTTGGCGGCGTCGAGCAGGTCGTCGTCGGACACGCGGCTCGCGGCGGGCCGGTCGCGGGTCTCGGCGAGCGCGCTTCTGACCCGCACGGCAGTGTGACGTTCGGCCTTCATGTGTCACACTTTAGTGGTGAACGACAGTGTTGACCACCGGCTGCGGGGTTCGTGGACACCCGAGGGCGCGAGCGAGATCGAACTCGCTCCCAAGGCCGTGCGCTGGCTCGCGCAGCGTATCGGCGAATGCACCGCGAACGCTCCTGTCGCACCCGATTCGGCCATGGCGGTGGCGCCGTCCCGGATACCCGAGGCCGCGCACGCCAAACTCGTCGCGATCGTCGGCGAGGAGCACGTGCTCGACGAGGCGGCCGAGCGGCTCGGGCGCAGCGGCGGCCTGTCCTACCTCGACCTCCTGCGGCGCCGGTACCCGTCCTCACCGCCCGCCGTGCCCGACGCGGTGGTGCTGCCCGGCGATCCCGAGCAGGTGCAGCGAGTGCTCGACGTGTGCGTCGAGCACGACATCGGCGTGGTGCCGTTCGGTGGCGGGACCTCCGTCGTCGGCGGGGTCACCGCGCTGCGCGGCGACAAGGACAGCGTGCTCGTGCTCGACCTGGAGCGGCTCGACCGGCTCGTGTCCGTCGACCCCGTCTCGCGCGTCGCCGTGCTGCAGGCCGGGGTCCGCGGTCCCGACGCCGAGCGCCTGCTGTCGGTGCACGGTCTCACGCTCGGCCACGTGCCGCAGTCGTTCGAGCGGGCGACCATCGGCGGGTTCGCCGCGACACGTTCCGCGGGCCAGGCGTCGTCTGGGTACGGCCGTTTCGAGGACATGGTGACCGGGCTGCGCCTGGCGACACCGCGGGGCGAGTGGCGGCTCGGCGTCGCGCCCGCGTCGGCGGCGGGGCCGGACCTGCGGCAGCTCGCCATCGGCAGCGAGGGCACGCTCGGCGTGATCACCGAGGTCGCCGTGCGCGTGCGTCCGCTGCCCGAGCGCGAGCGGTTCGAGGCGTTCGCGCTCGACGGCTGGGAGCGCGGCACGCTCGCGGTCCGTCACCTCGCCCAGCGCGGGCTGCTCGCCGACGTCACGCGGCTATCCGATGTGGACGAGACGGCGTCGACGCTCGCGCTGGCCGGCAGCTGGAAGACGGCCCTGCTGCGCCGGTACCTGGGCGCGCGCGGAATCGCCGATCCGTGCCTGCTGATCCTCGGCTGGTACGGCGACGCCGTGCACCGGCGCAGGGAGGCCGTGCGCAGTCTCAGGGCGGCGGGCGCGGTCGGCTTGGGCACGGCACCGGGACACGCGTGGCTGAGGAACCGGTTCGCCGGCCCGAGGCAGCGGGACGCGCTGCTCGACCTCGGCGTGTGCGTCGAAACGCTGGAGACGGCGGCGCACTGGGGCGACCTCGGGCCGCTGTACGAGCGGGTGCGGGCCGCGCTGCACGGTGCGCTCGACCGGCCACACGTGCTGTGCCACGTCTCGCACGCCTACGAGACCGGCGCGTCGCTGTACTTCACGGTGCTCGCCACGCGCGACGAGGCCGACCCGATCGGCCAGTGGGAACGCGCGAAACGCGCGGCGTCGGAGGCGATCGCGGGCGATGTGCCCGCCACCATCACCCACCACCACGCCATCGGCACCGACCATGCCCCCTACCTGGCGGCGGAGATCGGCGAACTCGGCGTGGACGTGCTCAGAGCGGCGAAGTCCGCACTGGACCCCACGGGCATCCTCAACCCGGGCAAACTCCTGCCACCCCAGCCGCAGTGAAGGCCACCCCTCCTGCAGTGAAGGCCACCTTCACTGCGTTCAACGCAGTGAAGGTGGCCTTCACTGCAGGAGCGGGATCGGCTCCGCGTCGAGGCCGTGCGTGCCGGCCGGGGTGCCCTCCAGCCGGATGGCTTCGTGCTGGGCGACGTCGGCCGTGCGCACCGGAGCGCCGTCCACCAGCAGCGGCATCCGCGCGGGCCCCGCGCCGACGTAGGTGAGCACGTCCTCGACCACCGAGCCGTCCTCCAGCCGCACCCGGCCCGTGCGCAGCCTCGCGAGGTCGTAGCGCACGCCCCGGCCCTCGCACCGGTCGAGCACCTCGACCTGCTCGGGCGTCGCGAACCACACGGCATGCCACTCCGTCACCCCCGGCGCGGCCGCGAGCGTCGCGGTGCGCTGGCCGTCCCGCGCGCGCAGACCGGCCGCCCACACCGCGGCGACACCGTGGCACTCCGCCCGCGCCACCACCACCGGCTCCGCGCCGAGCCCCAGGTTCTCGCGCAGCCACGTGATCTTCGAGGGGCACGCGTTGGAGCCGTAGGCCAGCACCGGAACGCGCCCGGTGCGCCAGCCGCCCGGTGCGGTGCCCAGCGCGTACCCCGCCCCGTCCCGGTGCACGAACGAACGATCCGGTCGCGCACCGGGGTAGGGGTTCTCGGGGAACTCCTCGTCGGTGAACAGAATCAGTCGAACACCACCACGCTGCGCAGCACCTCGCCCTTGTGCATGCGGGCGAACGCCTCCTCGACGCCGTCCACCGCGATGCGCTCGGTGACGAACTTGTCGAGCGGCAGCCTGCCCTGCAGGTAGAGGTCCACGAGCATCGGGAAGTCCCGCGACGGCAGGCAGTCGCCGTACCACGACGACTTGAGCGAACCGCCGCGCGAGAAGAAGTCGATGAGCGGCATGTCGTCGAGCCGCATGTCCGGAGTCGGCACGCCGACGAGCACCACCGTGCCCGCGAGGTCGCGCGCGTAGAACGCCTGCTTCCACGTCTCGGGCCTGCCCACCGCGTCGATCACCACGTCGGCGCCGAACGAGCCGGTCAGCTCCTGGATCGCCTCGACGATCTCGTCCTGGCTCCTGCCGCGCGCGTTCAGGGTCGCCGTGGCGCCGAACTCCTTGGCCCACTCCAGCTTCTTGTCGTCCATGTCGACGGCGACGATCGTGGTCGCCCCGGCCAGGCGCGCGCCCGCGATCGCGGCGTCACCGACGCCGCCGCAGCCGATCACGGCGACGGAGTCGCCGCGCGTCACGGCGCCGGTGTTCACGGCCGCGCCGATACCCGCCATCACGCCGCAGCCGAGCAGACCGGCCACAGCGGGCTCCGCGGCCGGGTTCACCTTCGTGCACTGTCCGCTGTGGACGAGCGTCTTCTCGAGGAACGCCCCGATGCCGAGCGCGGGGCTCAGTGCCGTGCCGTCGGCGAGCGTCATCGGCTGCCGCGCGTTGAACGTCGAGAAGCAGTACCACGGCTTGCCCTTCTCGCACGCCCGGCACGTGCCGCACACCGCCCGCCAGTTCAGTACCACGAAGTCGCCGGGCTCCAGGCCCGTCACGCCCTCGCCGACCTGCTCGACGTAGCCGGCCGCCTCGTGGCCGAGCAGGAACGGGAACTCGTCGTTGATGCCGCCCTCGCGGTAGTGCAGGTCGGTGTGGCACACCCCGCACGCCCTGACCGACACCACCGCCTCGCCCGGCCCCGGATCCGGCACGAGCACCGTCTCCAGCGACACCGGCTCACCCTGCGCGCGCGACACCACGCCCTGCACCTCGTACGGCATTGGCTCCTCGTCCTTCCGCAGCGTTGCCCAGGGCCGCAGCTTGCCACGGATCATGCGCTCATCGCGACTTGCGCATGGGTCAGGGTGTGATGAGGTAGACGACGCCGCCGGGCCCGCTCGCGACGTTGCCGTCGGCGTCGTGGCGCTTGGTGCGTTGCCAGATCGTCTCGAACTGCGCGCGGTCGTAGACCTTTCGGACACCCTCGGCGCTGTCGGCCGCGGGGTCGTTGACGATCACGTCGCCGTCTTCGGTGAAACCGACGACCACCATGATGTGGCCCGCCGTGCCGTACCCGGCGCCGTCGAGCTCGCTCGCGAGGAACGACTGCGACGTGATCACGGGGATGCCGCGGGCGACGTAGTCCTCCAGTTCGGTCAGCGAGTGCAGCCGCGTGACGTGGCCCTCGAGCCCGTAGTTCCCGGCGTAGGCGGTGTTGAACGGCCAGTTGCCGGTGCCCTCGTAGGCGTAGTCGTAGGTGAAGCGCGCGGCGTGCGCCACGGCGCGGTCGGGATAGCCCTTCGGCAGCCAGGACAGCTCCCGCTCGCCCGGACCACTGCCCAGGAACTCCAGCACCATCGCGGTGGACGTGGGGCTGCACCAGTTCTCGCCGCCACCGCCGTACTCGGGGTAGCTGCCCCGGTGCACGTTCTGGGCGTAGCGCGGCACCGGCAGCTCGATCCCGCGGGCCGGGCCCGGCCGCGAGACGGTCACCTCGAAGCGGTCGGGCACGAGCGACGTCATCGCTCCCGCCGTGCGCAGCACGGGCGTGGCCGAGCTGCCGCGCTCGCGGTAGAGGCTGACCCGCAGCTGGTAGGACCGCAGGCGCACGCCCGGCTTGGCCACGAGGGTGTCGACGTTGACGCTCGCGTGCGCGTCGTCCTGCCCGGGCACCGATGTGCGCCGGAGGTCGGCGTCGTCGTGCGCCCAGTCGCCGAGGACGTACCAGGCCGTGTCGGCGCCGGACGCCGTCCGCGCCCTGGCCTCGACCCGCAGCCATGTCCTCGGCGGGGTGTCGGCGGTCCAGGAGGCGATCAGCTCGCTCGCGTCGAAGCCGGGTGAGCGCACCGGCGAGGTCCAGCGCCCGTACTCGTACCCGTCGTCGACGCCGGCGGGTGTGCCGATCCGCAGGCCGTTCTCACCGGCCTCGACGCCGGTGAGCTCGCCCGCGAAGCCGCGGTCGGCATCCCAGGAGTGGTAGTCGATCCGTTCGTCCTCCTGGGCCACCGCGGGCGGCTGAGCGACCGTGGAAGCCGCGATGACCGCCAGTACGACCGTGCAGAGACGTCCACGCATGGCAAAGGATTTTCGCCTTTGGCTGGACTGTGTGTAAACCGCTTTCGTCCGATCAGATCACGGCTTGGGTCTGGGTGACCTTGGCTGCGAGACGGCCGTCGTCGTCGTGGACCTCGGTCTCCACCACGATCACCCTGCGGCCCACGTGCAGCGGGCTCGCCGACGCGGTGGCGTGGCCGCCGCGGATCGGGCGCAGGAAGCTCGTGCGCGACTCGATCGTCGTGGTGCCCTGCGCGCCTTCGGGCAGGTTGAGGAACGCGCAGACGGCGGCGGTGGAGTCGGCGATCGACATGAGCACGCCGCCGTGCATGGTGTCCCCGAGCGTGCAGAGCGTCGGGTCCCACGCGAGGCGGCTGCGCACGAGCTCCCTGGATTGTGCGAGCACCTCGAGCCCGAGCCGCTCGGTGAACGGCATGGTCTTGTGGAACAACTCGGTGCCCTCAGCGTCCATGCCACCCACCCTTTCGCACCGGGAACGCGGAGTCGATTACCTCGGGGGTAACGCTCCCCAAGGCCACCTTTGTTGCGTCCAACGCAACAAAGGTGGCCTTGGGGAGCGTCGGCGTCAGAAGTGGGCGACGTCGAGCTTGCCCTCCGCGTGGGCGGCGCGCAGGCGCTTCTTGTCGAACTTGCCGACGCTGGTCTTCGGCACCTCCTCGACGAAGGTCCAGTGCTCCGGCAGCTGCCATTTGGCCACCTTGTCCTGCAGGAACGTCCGCAGCTCGTCGGCGCTCACCTGCTCGCCCTCGCGCAGCACGACGGCCACCAGCGGGCGCTCGTCCCACTTCTCGTCGGGCACCCCGATCACCGCCGCCTCGGCGACGGCGGGGTGCGACATCACGGTGTTCTCCAGATCCACCGACGAGATCCACTCGCCGCCGGACTTGATGACGTCCTTGGCGCGGTCGGTCAGCGTCAGGTAGCCGTTCGGGGTGATCTTGCCGACGTCACCGGTGCGCAGCCAGCCGTCGTGGAACTTCGCCGGGTCCGCGTCGCCGTAGTACCCGCCCGCGATCCACGGGCCGCGCACCTCCAGCTCGCCGACGCTCTCGCCGTCCCACGGGACCTCGTTGCCGTCGTCGTCGATGAGCCGCGCCCGCACCGAGGCGGGGAAGCGGCCCTGCGTGTAGCGGTACTGCCACGCCTCCTCGCCGGTCGCCGACGCGGGCGGGCGGGCGACGCTGCCGAGCGGCGACGTCTCCGTCATGCCCCACGCGTGCAGGATCGGCACGCCGTAGCGCTCCTCGAACGCGTGCATCATCGCCGGCGGCGCCGCCGAGCCGCCCACCACGACTTCGCGCAGGTGGGAGATGTCCTGCGGGTTCGCGTCGAGGTGCTGGAGGAGGCCCTGCCAGATCGTCGGAACCGCGCCCGCGAACGTCGGCCGCTCGGCGGCGAGGATCTGCGCGATCGGCTCCGGCTGCAGGAAGCGGTCCGGCATGATCATCGAGGCGCCCACCATGAACGCCGCGTACGGCATGCCCCACGACATCGCGTGGAACATCGGCACGATCACCAGCGCCTTGTCCGACTGGTCGAGCCGCATGCTGTCGCTCATGCACACCTGCATCGAGTGCAGCCAGATCGACCGGTGCGAGTACACGACCCCCTTGGGGTCGCCGGTGGTGCCGGAGGTGTAGCACATCGCGGCCGCGGAGCGCTCGTCCACGACGGGCCAGTCGAACGTCTCCGGCTGGGCCGCGAGCAGCTCGTCGTAGGCGTGCACCTGCACACCCTCCGGGGCCTCCAGCGACGCGGGGTCGCCGTTCGCGACGATCACGTGCTGGACGGTCTTCAGCTGCGGCAGCTGCTTCGCGAACAACGGCACGAGCGTGCCGTCCACGATCACCACGTGGTCCTCGGCGTGGTTGGCCACGAACACCAGCTGCTCGGGGAACAGCCGGATGTTCAGGGTGTGCAGCACGGCGCCCATCGCGGGGATGGCGAGGTAGGCCTCGAGGTGCTCGGCGTTGTTCCACATGAACGTGCCCACGCGCTGGTCACCGGTCACACCGAGGCCGCGCAGCGCGTTCGCGAGCTGGGCGGCGCGCTTGCCGACCTGGCCGTAGGTCGCCCGCCTAGGGCCCGAGGAGGTCCACGTGACGACCTCGCTCTCGGAATGCAGCGTGGAGCCGTGCCGGAGCAGGTCGGCGAGGGAAAGCTGGTCGTCCTGCATGGTGCTCAACATCGTGTTCTCTCCCGCGGGTCCGCTCGACTGTGAACTGGATTACGCGCGAGCCTAGTGCGGGAAAAGTGGCATCGGCATGTGCTGAGTGCACAACCGTTACGCACCCCCGCTGGGCCCCCTCACCGCGGTAGTGGCCCCCTGACCTGCATGACCCGGTTGAGGGGACATTGCGTGTCGATTTCGCGGTCTCGGTCCTCTTGGCGTTTACTGGGGCCCGTGGTAAGTGACGGCCTGGCCAGCGCTTGCTCGGGCAAGCACCTGGGGACCCGGGTTGTCGCCGCTCTCACGCGGCACCCGAGAAGAAAGGATTAGTACGTTGGCTTTGCCTACGTTGACCCCGGAACAGCGGGCGGAAGCCCTGGCCAAGGCGGCCGAGGCTCGCAAGGCGCGCTCGGAGCTGCTCGCGTCGATCAAGTCCGGCAAGGAGAGCATCGACAAGGTGCTGAACCGGGCGAAGGAAGACAAGACGGTCGGCAAGACCAAGGTCACGCAGCTGCTGAAGGCTGTGCCTGGCCTGGGCACCGTCAAGGTGGCCGCGCTGCTCGAGCAGGCAGGCATCGACCCGGACCGCCGGGCCGCCGGCCTCGGCGAGCGTCAGCGCGAAGCCCTCATCAACGCGCTCAAGTAGCTCCTCCGGGCTGCTCACCCGACGTGGGTGGCCGGCCGGGTCAGAACTCGGCCAGCCACCCACGCGGTAGCCCCATGGCCTCGGCCAGGGTGGCGAACTTCGCGGACGTCTCGTCCAGCTCTGCCCACGGGTCCGACTCCGGCACGATCCCGCCCCCCGCGTACAGCCGCAGCGACCGCTCGGCCACCTCGGCGCAGCGGATCGTCACCGCCCATTCCCCGTCGCCCTCGGCGTCCACCCAGCCGACCGCGCCCGCGTAGTACCCGCGCTCGAACGGCTCCAGCTCCGTCACCAGCTCGCGTGCCGACTTGGTCGGCGTTCCGCAGATGGCGGGCGTCGGGTGCAGTGCCGCCGCGAGGTGCAGCGCGGTGACGTCCCGGTCGGCCAGCTCTCCCGTGATCGTGGTGCCCAGGTGCCACATCGTCGGCGTCGAGACCAGCTCCGGCTCCTCCGGCGCGTCCAGCTTGCGGCAGAACGGCCGCAGCGCCTCCACCACGGCCTCGGCCAGCACCGCGTGCTCGATGTGGTCCTTGCGCGAGGCGAGCAGCGCCTCGCCGTTGTCCCGGTCGGTCACCGGGTCGGCCGATCTCGGCATCGACCCCGCGTGCGGATGCGACACCACCCGGTCGCCCTGACGCGAGAGCAGCAGCTCGGGGCTCGCGCCCACGAGCGTCCGACCGCCGGGCAGGCCGGCCGCGAACGTGTAGCCCCGGTCGTTGTCCTTGACCAGGTTGTGCAGGATCGCCTCCGGCGGCACCGGCTCGGTGAACTCCAGGTCGAGCGCTCGCGCGAGCACCACTTTGCGCAGGCCCCGCTCGCCGAGCTTCCGCACGGCGTCGGCCACGGCCTCGGCGTGCCGTCGCCCTTCGGGAACCGGGGAGACCCGCTCGGGGAGGCCGACGTGGCGGCGGGGGAGGCGGTCGACGGCGGGGTGTGGCCTGCCCGCGAAACGCACGTCCTCGGGGATCACGATGCGGGCCGGGGTTCCGCCGCCGGCGGCGCTGTCGAACGGCAGCACGCCCGCGGCGATCGGGGTCCGCGCGTCGGTCAGCGCCCTGCGCACGCGCTCGGCGAGCCGGGCCTCGTCGGTGCCCGTCAGCTCGGTGTCCGCGCCGGAGCCGAGGATCGTGCGGTGCGCCGTGGCGAGGAAGAAGTCCCCTCGCGCGTAGTCCTCGAGCAGTCGCGCGGCGTCCATATCGCACTATTGTCCGCCTGTTCAGCGGCCCGGAGACCACCAGTGCTGCGTGACCTCCATCTCCTCGCCCGGCAAGGCCGTCAGCACCGCCACCGCGGCGCGGTAGCCGTCGCCGGGGTCGAGGTCGGCCATGCGGGTGCGCTCCGGCGACAGCGCGGGGTCGGCCGAACCCGCAAGCCGCGCGGGTTCGCCGGGAGGAGACATCGTGAGGCTCGTCAGCGGGATCCGAAGGCCACGCCCGGTGGCCTTCATGACGGCTTCCTTGCGCGTCCAGTACCGGAAGAACGCGTCGGCGCGCTCCCGCTCGGACAGGTCCTCCAGCGCGGCGCGCTCGGCGTCGTTGAGCGCGTAATCCAGCAGCGAGTCGTCGGCCTTCCTCGTCGCGCTCTCGACGTCGAGGCCCACCGCGGCGCCACCGGTGAGCGCGACGCCGATCCGCTCGCCCGAATGGGAGATCGACAACGCCAGTTTCGCTCCGGGAACGCGCGGCGGGCCGTGCTGCTTGCCGCAGTCGTCGCACGTCGCGTCGAACTCCACCTCGGCGGGCGTGCTGCCGAGGTGCCCGGCGGCGACGGTCTTGGCGAGCACCCTGCCCGTCAGGAACCGGCGTTTGTCCTCGTCGCGGCGGTACGCGGCGTGCCGCTCGCGCTCGGCCGGGCCGAGCAGCGACAGGTGCTCGCCGCTCTCGGCGAGCGGGGTCGCCCACCACACCGCGCAGTCGATCACGTAGCGAATCTACGGGGCGCCCGGCAGGTGCCGCCAGGCCGTTCGTGCGTTACCTTTGTCCTAAGCAACCGCTTAGTAACGAGGGAGTCGGCGGCGATGGATTTCAGTCTCAGCGTCGAGGAGCGCGAGATTCGTGACTGGGTGCGTACCTTCGTGCAGCGGGAACTCGTCCCGCTGGAGCAGGAGGTGCTGCGCAGGGAGCGGGCCGGGCAGCCAGGACTGCCCTCCGACCAGCTGGAGGAGCTCCAGCTGAAGGCGCGTGACTCCGGCTTCTGGGGCGTGCAGACACCCGAGGAGTACGGCGGCATGGGCCTCTCCGCGGTGATGACGGCGCTGCTGGAGGCCGAGCTCGGCCGCTCGTTCGTGCCCTTCCGCTTCGGCGGCGCGGCCGACAACATCCTCTTCTACGCCAACGAGGAACAGAAGCAGCGATACCTGCTGCCGACCATCGAAGGCAAGCGCAAGTCCTGCTTCGCCATCACCGAGCCGGGCGCGGGCTCCGACGCGAAGGCGATCAGGACCACCGCGCGCAAGGACGGCGCCGACTGGGTCATCAACGGCGAGAAGACGTTCATCACGGGCGGCAACGAGGCCGACTTCACGATGGTCTTCGCCATCACCGACCCCGAGAAGGGCGCCAATGGCGGGGTGACGTGTTTCCTCGTCGACCGCGAGATGGGCTGGCGTTCCGAGTACATCGACACGATGGGCGAATGGGGTCCCGCGGCGCTGGTCTTCGAGGACGTCCGGGTGCCCGAGAGTCAGATCCTCGGCGAGCTGGGCCAGGGGTTCAACCTCGCCATGCAGTGGATCGGCCGCGGCCGCTACCTGCTGCCGGCCCGCGCCATCGGCTCGTGCGAGCGGCTGCTGTCCATGGCCATCGAGCACGCCAACACCAGGGAGACGTTCGGCGCGCCCATTGCCGACCGGCAGGCGATCCAGTGGATGATCGCCGACTCCGGCGTGGAGCTCGAGGCGCTGCGCTGGCTGGTGCTGCACGCCGCGTGGCAGGTGGACTCCGGAATGGACTCCCGGCACGCGCAGTCGATCGCCAAGCTGTACGGCGGCGTGAAGGCCAACGAGATCGTCGACCGCGTGCTGCAGATCCACGGCGGCATGGGCTACACGCGGGAGCTGCCGATCGAGCGGTGGTACCGCGAGCTGCGGCTGCTGCGCATCTACGAGGGCACCGACGAGATCCAGCGCAGGACCATCGCCCGGAACCTGCTGAGGGGCCACGTGAAGCTGGGAGGAGCCCTTGGCTGAGGCCGGCCCGCGAGCTCGCGCTGTGGTGGCAGGGCGCGAAGCCCTGCCACCACAGCGGGGTGGTTCTACTCAGGAACGGGCGGTGTCGCCCTTCTGCCGTAGTGCCAGCGGCACGCCTGCGAGGTCCTCCTCGTTGCAGAGGATCTTCAGGTCGTAGTACGGAAAGCCGTCCCGTTCGTCATAGTCGAGGTGGACTGCGAGCACGTCCACCGGCTCGCCGAGCCACTGCTGGGCCTGCCGGAGCCAGCCGGCGCAGCGCTCCAGCGCGGCCGGGAGATCGTCATCGCGGAATTCGACCGGGCGGTAGGGCACGTCCTGTACCTGATCCCGTGGGTCGGAGGGCGTCGGAAGGCCCGGAGCGAGACCCGCGTCGTCGAGTTCCAGCTGGATTGTTTCCTCACTCACCCCACGAGCGTCCCTCAGCGGCGGCTCCGGGGCAAGCTTGGGGGTGTCAGGAGTTCGCCAGACCACAGCGTCCGGGGGTGGGAACGCCCAGCGCACGCAGGGTGAGTTCGACGTGGTGGTCGGCCACCTGATGCAGGGTCAACGCACCTCGAGGCGAGTACCAGCGGGCCACTCCGTTGCACATGTCAAGCACCGCGATCCGCGTGACGGCGGGCTGAGCGGTGTCGAAAACCCCCTCTTCCCGGCCCGCCTCGATCGTGTCGGACCACAGCTGTTCGTAGGCGTCCCGCAGCTGGACCACGTCCTTGCGCAGCCGGGGTGACAGCACCTCGACGTGGTCGTCCACCACCCTGGTCTCGTTCGGCTGCTTGGCGTGCGCGGTGACGTGCAGGGTGACGAGCCTGCGGATGCGCTCGACCGGATCGGTGACGCCGTCGACGGCCTTGGTCGCGTCGTCGAGCAGGCGTTGCAGGCAGTCGCGCATGATCCCGGCGAGCAGTTCCTCCTTGGTGCCCATGTAGTGGTACAGGCTGGCCGACGAGAGCTTGGCGGCCTGCGCCAGGTCCCTGATGCCGGTACCGTGGAAACCTTTGGTGGCGAACAGTTTCACCGCCGCGCGGCGCACGCGTTCGCCGGTGCTCACAGCCATGTGCGCTCCACCCGGTCGTAGGATCTGGTGAGCTTCTCGGCGGCCTTGCGCAGCTCGCCCTTGGCGACCCGCTCCGACGGCGTCATGGGCAACGAGTCCACAAAGGACCAGTAGCGGGGCACCTTGAAGTAGGCGAGCCGTTCGCCGCAGAACCCGGCCAGTTCCTCGGGATCGGGCTCACCGTCAGCGACGACGTACGCGCGGATCTCCTCGCCCCGCAACGCGTCCGGCACGGGGAGCACGGCCGCCGAGCGCACCGCGGGATGCAGCAGCAGTGCCCGCTCCACCTCGTCGGCGGAAACGTTCTCGCCGCTGCGACGGATCATGTCCTTGGTGCGACCGGCGTAGAAGACCCGGCCGTGCTCGTCCATCCAGGCCAGGTCGCCGGTGCGGAACCAGCCGCCGCGAAACGCACTCGCCGTCGCCTCGGGGTCGTCGTGGTAGCCGTGCATCAGGCCGACGCCCCTGACCAGCAGCTCGCCGGTCTCCCCTCGGGGCAACGGCTTCCCGTCCTCGTCCGCGATCATCGCCTCGCGCGAGGGCGTCGGCGTGCCGATGCAACCGGTGCCCACCAGCTCGTCGTGGTCGGCGGGGCCGACCCGCAGGTCGCCGCCGGTCTCCGTCATGCCGAACGCCTCGAACCACGGCACGCCCCAGCGTTTCTCCAGCGCGGCGTGCAGCTCCCGCGGAATGGCCGACGCGCTGACAGCCCGCACCCGGTGCATGTGGTCCTCCGGCGACTCCGGCTGACGCAGCAACAGCGTCGGCATCAGGCCGAGGCAGTAGAACCACGTGACGCCGTGCTCGCGCACCTTCGCCCAGAACGTCGAAGGATGGAACCTGTCGAGCACCACGAGGGTAGCGCCGCTCGCGAGCCCGGCAGCCACGTTCCACTGTGGATCGACGTAGTGGAACGGCTGCGCCGTGAGCAGGACGTCGTCGTCACTCAAGTGCGGGAACTCGGTGACGAGGCCCTCGGCGAGCGTCGTCCAGTACCGGTGCGGCAGCACGCAGCCCTTGGGCGCACCGGTGGTGCCCGAGGTGTACTGGATGTTCACGGGTAGCTCCGGTGCGCGTTCCGGCTTGGGTGGCGGTCCTGCCGGGCGCAGCTCGCCGACCGTGAGCACCCGTTCCACCGACGTGCGAGGGGCGATCGTGGTCAGCAGGCCGGTGAACTCCTCGGTCGTGACCGCGAACCGCGCGCCGGAGTGGGCGAGCACGTGCTCCCCGTCCAGCTCGCGGTAGTTGGTGTTGACCGGCACCAGCGCCGCCCCGAGCTTGGCGAGCGCCAGCCACAGCAACGGGAACTCGGGCTGGTTGCGCAACATCACCGCCACCCGGTCGCCCCGGCGCGTGCCGAGTGCGGCGAGTGCGGAGGCGAGCTCGTCGCTGCGGCGGTCGACGTCGGCGAAAGTCAGCCGCTCGCCGGTGGCGTCGAACACCCACGCCGTGCGGCCGGGCCGCCGCCGCGCGGCCTCGGTGACGAGTGCGACGAGATCAGCCACGGGTCCGGAACTCCGCCGTGGTGCGGGCGACCTCCGGGGTGTGCTCCGTGAGCAGGGCGTGGCTGATCTCCAGCTCCAGCGCCGTCTCCACCGCGCTGTCGACACCCCGGTCGATGGCGCGCTTGGCGAGCGTCACCGCGGAGGGCGGCTGCTCGGCCAGCCTCCTCGCCCAGGCAAACGCGAACTCCAGCAACTCGTCGCGGGCCACGAGTTTGTTGACCAGGCCCATAGCTTTCGCCACCGCGGCGTCGACCCGCTCCCCGAGCAGCACCAGCTCCTTGGCCTTCGCGGGTCCGACCAGCAGCGGGAGCAGGCGCGACGCCGCGCCCGTGACGCTCAGTCCCAGCGTCGCCTCTGGGAAGGCGAACACGGCGTCGTCGGCGGCGACCACGAGATCGCAACCGAGCGCGAACTCCGCGCCCGCGCCGATGGCGTAGCCGTGGACGGCGGCGATCACCGGCTGCGGCAGGCCCCGCAGTTTGCGCGTGACGTCCTGCAGCCGTTCCAGTCGCACCCGGGAGTCGCCGTCGCCCGCGGACTCCTTGAGGTCGTGCCCCGCGCAGAAGGCCCGGCCGCGTCCGGCCAGCACCACCGCGCGGGCGTTCTCGTCGGCGGCGATCGCGTCGAGCGCACCCAGCAGATCGTCCACCAGCTCCGGCGACACGGCGTTCAGCCGGTCGGGCCGGTTCAACCAGACGAGAGCGACTCCCTCGGCGACGGTCAGCTCCACGGTGTCCATGGCCCACAGCCTAGACGAACCGATCGATCGATCGATAGTCTTCCTGCATGCCGGTTCGTGATGCGGAGGCCGCCGACGTCGAGGAGATCTGCGCGCTCATCGAGGAGCACGCGCGCTACGAGGGCAACGAGGAACTCGTGCTCGACCGCGCGGACATGGCGCGGCACCTGTTCGGGCCCGACCCGAAGGCGTGGGTGCTGATGGCCGAGTCCGGCGGCGAGGTGGCCGGGATGGCGTTCTGCTCGTGGAACTTCTCGACGTGGGAGGCGCGGCCGGGCATCTGGCTCGACGACATCTTCGTGCGGCCGGCGTTCCGGCGGCACGGCCTCGGCCGGGAGCTACTGAACGAGCTGCGCAAGCGCACCAGCGGGCGCGTCGAGTGGGACATGCAGGAGGGCAACGAGCGGGCGGCGGCGTTCTACGCGGATCTCGGCGCGGAGCCCGTGCCCGGGTGGATTCGGTATCGTTGGCGTCCTGACCTGGCCTGATGGTGCGTGAAGTGAGGTCCGTATCGTGGAGGGCATGGCAGATGGCTCCAACCGGCGTTCGTCCTCGATCGAGGACTACGTGCGGGCTATCTATGGCCTGGTCGAGCGTGGTGAGCCGGTCACCAACACGTCGCTGGCGGCGCGGCTCGAGGTGAGCCCGTCCTCGGCGTCCGGAATGGTGACCAAGCTGTCGCAGCAGGGGCTGGTGGCGCACGTGCCGTACCGCGGCATCGAGCTCACGCCCGCGGGCAGGCAGCTGGCGAGGTCGGTGCTGCGCAGGCACCGGCTGATCGAGTCGTACCTGGTCTCCGAGCTCGGCTACACCTGGGACGAGGTGCACAGCGAGGCCGATCTGCTGGAGCACGTGGTGTCCGACCTCCTCGTGGAGCGGATCGCGGCGAAGCTCGGCAACCCGGTGCGCGACCCGCACGGCGACCCCATTCCCGCGGCGGACGGCAGCGTCGAGGAGCTGTCGACCCGCCTGCTCGACGAGCTGCCCGCCGGATCCGTCGGCGAGATCGTGCGCGTGTGGGACACCGATCCGGATCTGCTGCGCTACCTGGCGGAGCGTTCGATCACCCTGGGTGACCGGATCGAGGTGGTCGAGCGGCAGCCCTTCGGTGGCCCGGTGGTGGTCAAGGTGGGCCCTCCGGCGCGTGCGGAGACCCACGCACTGGGCACGGAGATCGCGCAGGCGCTGTCGGTAGCCGTCCGCTGACGCCGCGCGCGAGTCCCCCGCTCCGGCGCGCGAGTCGCCCGCTCCGGCGCGCGAGTCGCCCGCTCCGGCCGGCGAGTTGCCCGCTCCGGCCGGCGAGTTGCCCGCTCCGGCCGGCGAGTTGCCCGCTCCGGCTGCCGAGTCTTGCGTCCAGGACAGCGGTTTGTGCGTTCCCGGCGCGGGGAGCGTTGTCCGGAAGGGGCGACTCGGCGTCGGGAACGGGGAACTCGCGGCCGAGAGCGGGCAACTCGGCGTCGAGAGCGGGGGACTCGCGGGCGAACGCTGACAAGGGACCTTTGCCTCTTCCTGCGCCTCGCGCCTTGCCCATACGCTGCACCGGTTCCTCGATGAGCGGAGCTGCGATGACCGGTCAGAGAACACAACAGATGGACCGGGGGCAGAGCGCTACGCGCGAGGTGGAGTCGCTACTGGCGACCGGACCTTTCGCCGTGGCGTTACGTGCGGCGATACGTGCCAGGGGCCTGGGGCTCGAGCGGATCCAATACCGGTTGCGCCGGCGCGGCGTGCCGGTGAGTCTGGCGACGCTGAGCCATTGGCAGTCCGGCCGTTGCCGCCCAGAGCGCCCCGGTTCCCTGGCCGCACTGAGGTACCTCGAGGAGGTGCTCGAAGTGCCGCCGGGGGCCCTCCTACGGCTACTCGCCGTCGAAAACGGCGGACAGCGCGTCACGCAGGTGCCCCAGTGATCGCGCGATCCACGGCAACGTGACGGGATCGGGGCTGCGCAGCGCGGTCCAGCGCTGCTCGGCGTCGTCGCCGTAGAGCAGGCTCGTGGCCACGCGGAACCGCAGCGCGGCGGGGTCGTCACCGAACTTGGCACCAGCCAGCACACCGACACCGTGCCGGTCGAGCAGGTGTTCGGCCAGCTGGGCGCCGGTGGCGAATCCCTTGGCGCGCAACGGTTCCAGGTCCGGGTACAGGTAGAAACCCGCCCGCGGTGCGCGGCAGGCCGCCCCTGCCGCGGTGAACTCGGCGTGCACGGCGCGCGCGACGGCGGCGTGCAGCGCCCTGCTCGCGTCGATGTGCGCGCGGACCTCGGGCGGCTCCGCCAGCACGTACGCGGCGACCTCCTGCATGGGGGCGGGCAGGCTCGACCACACCTCGCTCGCCGCGCCGACGAGCGCGGCGCGCTGCTCGGGCAGTGGCACCCGTGCGAACCCGATGCGGTAACCGCCGAGCGCCATGTTCTTGCTCAGCCCGGCGGTGACAACGGTGTGCTCAGGCAGTTCGGCCGCCGGGCTGTGCACGGCCGCCGAGTCGTGGACGAGGTCGCGGTAGATCTCGTCGGAGAGCACGGTCAGCCCGTGCGCGCCGGCGACAGCGCAGACCTCCTTGACCAGCTCGGCACCGGCGAGGGTGCCGGTGGGGTTGTCGGGCACGGTCAAGATCAGCACGCCCGGCTCGGCGCCGTCCTTGCGCGCGCTGGTCAACGCCCGGTCGAGCTGCTCGGGCTCGGGCACGCCGCCCGCGCCGCCCGGCACCGGCACGCCGAGCACCCGCCTGCCGAGCAGGGCAGCCTGCGCGGCGTAGCTCACCCAGGACGGCCGCGGGAGTACGACGTCGCCGGGCAGGACGGCCAGCAGTCCGAAGAGCAGCGCCTTGCTGCCGGGGGCCAGCACGATGTCGTCCGCCTCGGTCGGCAGACCGCGCCTGCTGAAGTAGCCGGCCGCCGCCTGCCGGGCCTCGGCCGAACCCACGACGGCGCCGTACTCGTTGCGGTGCGCTGCCCCGGCCAGCACGTCCCGGACGTCGGGCAGGACGGGGAGCCCGGCCTCCCCGAAGCCGAGGTGCAGCACCTGCTCGCCCGCAGCCCGCTTCGCCTGCAGCTTCTCGTTGATCGCCAGGGTCGCCGAGTGCCTGATCACTGAGATTGCCTCCCTTGGTTGCGTCAATGATATACGAGGCAATTTTAGTTGCAAGGCGCTACCTCGCAGACGATGCCGCTCTCGTGGACCGCGATCACCGGTTGCGCCCGGTCGCACGCGGCGAGCGTGGTGAGCAACCCGCCGACGTGGTCTTCACCGTGGCCAGGCTGACGGGCAGCTCGGTGTTGGACGGCCCGGTCGCGACGAGGGTGAGCACCCCACGCTCGCGCGCGGTCACGCCGTCGAGCCCGGCGTGCTCGCGGGCGACCGGCCGCGCCCATCGCGCCGTGGCCCTCCCTCGCCGACGGTGTGCCGTACGAGCTCGGTCGGCGCCGATTCCGGCCGTGGCCGCGCTCGTCGGCCGCGGTCTCGGTGCGGTGCCGCGCTCGGCGGCGGGACGTTCGTGTCGCTGACCGGGCGGTTGTTCGTGCTGCCCGTGGTGCGACGTCCCTGCCCACGGGCTGGAACGGGCGGGTCGGAGCCGTGGCGCTGCGCAAGCTGGGCGCAGCCAGCGGGCCCGGTGCGGTGCTCGCGGGAGGCTCAGGGGGCCGTGCCCACCGCGCTGAACCGTTCGGCGACGTCCCCTTCGGACAGTCCGAAGTCGGCGAGGCGGTAGCGGTGGGCCGGTTTGCGGGCTCCCGTGGTGCTTTCGGCGTGCAGCGTGCGCATCGCCGCCCGAGCCCCATCGGTGAACGGTAGCCCGAAGTGGGCGTACAGCGACTCGACCGTGCCGATCGGGTCGGCGACGAAGTCGTCGTAGTCGACGTCGAAGAACCGCGAGTGGTCGTGCCTGGCCCGCTCGGCGGTGAACGTCTCCAGCCCGCGCGCCCACAACTCGAGCTGGTCGCGGCCCACCGTCTCGCCGCGGAAGGTCTCCGACCACTGCGCGCTCGCCTGCGCGTTGAGGCTGCACACCGAGGCGATCGCGACCTCGGGGGCGCGGTGGGTCTGCACCACGAGCGCGTCCGGGTACACGGCGAGTAGCGCGTCGAGCGCGAAGAGGTGGCTGGGGTTCTTGAGCACCCACCGCCTGCCCGCGTCGGGCAGCCCGATCAGCTGCAGGTTGCGCCGGTGTCTGCGGTAGGCGGGTGTCCAGTCCTGTTCGGACAGCCACGCCGAGTACGTCGGGACATGCGCGAGGCACTCGTACGAGATCGAGCGCAGCGACTGCCGGAGCAGTTGCCAGCACTCCTCCACCTCGTCCGCCGACATCGCGTGCACGCCGAGGAACTCGGGGTGCTCGATGTGGTACCGCTCGTAGCCTGCCTGGATGCGCTGGAACACCGGGTCGTCCGCCCACGTCTCCCGGGGCGGCCTCGGCTGCGGCACCTCGGTCAGCCACACCTCCAGCCCCTGGTGGGCGGGGTCGGCCGTGAGCAGCCGGTGCAGTGCGGTCGTGCCGGTGCGCGGCAGGCCGGTCACGAAGATCGGCCGCTCGATCGCGACGGCGGCGTGCTCGGGGCGGGCCTTCCACGCGGCCTCGCTCAGCAGCCGCGCCACGAGCGCGCTGCGCAGGAACGCCCGCTTCACCTTGCGGCCCAGCGGGGTCAGGCCCGCCTCGCGTTCGTAGGACTCAAGCAGCACCGCGAGTCCGTCGGTGTAGTCGTCGGTGCCGAAGTCGTCGAGTCCGGTGATCTTCGTTGCCGAGGCGTGCAGATCGGCGACGGTGCCAACGCTCATCGGGTTCCCCTCAGTGGTGGTACTCGCCGCCGTTGACGTCGAGGCACTGGCCGGTGATCGCCCGTGCGAGCGGGGAGGCCAGAAACACCACGGCATCGGCGATCTCGTCGGGTTCGGGCAGCTTGCGCAGGTCGATGGTCGCCGCGGTCTCGTCGTAGACCTGTTGCGGGTCCACCCCGCGTTCCTTGGCGAGGTGGGAGAAGTACCACTTGAGCGAGCCCGCCCAGATGTAGCCGGGCGCCACCGAGTTGACGCGGATGCCGCGCGGGCCGAGTTCGGTGGCCAGACTCCGCGCGAGGGACAGCAGGCTCGACTTGGCCATCTTGTACGCGCCGAACGTGCGCCGGGAGTGCCGCAGCACCGCAGAGTTGATCATCACGACGGCGCCGCCGGTCTCGGCGAGCGCGGGCGTGCACAGGCGGGTGAGCCGCAGTGCCGCCAGCACGTTGGTCTCGAAGCCGGTCCGCACCGCGTCGAGGTCGACGTCGAGCAGGTCGGTCATGGGCGGAATGGCGAAGGCGTTGTTGACGAGCGCGTCCATGCGCCCGTAGGCGTCCACTGTGGTCTCGGCGAGCCGCTGCGCCGAGTCGTCGTCGGTGATGTCGGTCGGCACCGTCACGGCCCGCCTGCCCAGCTCGGTGACCTCCTTGGCCACCTCGTCGAGCCGCTTCTCCGTCCTGGCCGCTAGCACCAGGTCGGCGCCCGCCTTCGCGCACTGGATCGCGATCGAGCGGCCGAGGCCCGGCCCGACGCCGGACACCACCACCACCTTGTCCCGCAACAACATCAGCCGAGCATCCTCGTCGCGACGGCGCTCTGCCTTGCCGCGATGCGCGCGGTCCACTCGTCGGGCGAAACCCTGGCGTGCTCGTAGAAGGGCAGCTTCGCGGGCAGTTCGCTCACGTCCACCACCTCCACCTCGGGACCGTCCTCCGGCGTGAGGTCGCGCGACAGCCGCTGCCAGCGGATCTGCACGTAGCCGCGGGCGTGCCCGAGCCGCTCCAGCCAGTTGGCGACGCCGGGGTCGCGCTCGCTGATCACGAACCGCAGCCTGCCGTCGGGGTCCACGCGCGCCTGATCGGCGGTGAGGCTCGTCTGGTGGTTGATGTAGTCGAGCGAGACGTACCACCTGCTGCCGAGCTGGATGCCCTGGTACGGAGCGTCGGACGCGGGGACGGTGACGATCATCGCCTGGTGGTCGGCCAGGTCGTAGTGGCCTGCCGAGGAGAACTGTGTCGCGAGCCCGCCGGGGGTGCGCCTCGGCTCGGTCATCGTGTTGACGGGCAGCTTCAGGTAGAACCACTCCGGGAACGCGAGGAACGTCCGCAGTCTGCTGAGCAGGATCTTGCCCGCCACCCCGTAGCGCTTCTCCAGGGCCGTGCGGTCCTTCGGCTCCGGCGCGGCGCCGAGGTGGTCCGCCCGGTGGATGCGCAGGGTGCCGCGCCGTTCGGTGGCCCAGTCGCTGTACACCTCGCGCACCACGAGCATCGCCGATCCCTTGCCCAGCACGAAGTACCCGGGTCCGGCCTTGCCTCGGTCGGGGCCGAACCGCAGCTCGAACCGCCCGTCGTCGCCGATCTCCAGCTCACGGTCGTCGAACGCCGCGAGGCTGTCGGGCACCTCCACCGGCGAGTAGTCGCCGTTCAGCACCTGGAAGCTCAGATCCCGCGTGGTGCCACGGGTGCCGGTGACGACGTACTCGGCGTCGTCGCGCAGGTACGAATGGAAGTACAGCGCGTCGGGGTTGTCGAGGCCCATCTTCGTGTAGGGTCCCGTGGACGTGACGAAGTACGGGAAGTCCCGTTCGTAGGCCCAGGCGAGCTGCAGTGACGCCCTGATGCTGCCCGCGAGGTAGTCGTAGCCCTCGATCAGATCCTGTTCGGTCTGGATGTGCGGCGCCTCGGCGATGACCTTCTCTGCTTCGACGACGGCGTCGGCGAACGGCTGGGTGAGCACCGACCGAGAGTAGAACGTGTTCTACCTTCCGGTCAATGACGTCGACGGAGCGTCCCCCGTCCAGCGGTTGGCCGTGAGCTTGAAGCCGGGCAGGTCGCCGAGCGGCACCAGGTACTCGTAGGTGCGCGTGTAGCCGGTGTGCTGGATCCGCCACGCGCCGTCGGCGCCACGCGTGTAGCGGTCCTCGTAGAACGCGGCGCCCTTGATCATCGTGTGGTTGTGCTCAGTGGCCAGCACCGTGTCCTCGAAGGACCACGTGCCCTCGGCCGTGTCGCCGTCGATCTCGATCTCCGGTTGCCCGGCCGAGTGCACGGTGATGATGCCGTGGCCGAGCGTGTTGCGCAGAAAGTCCACGATCGCGTCGCGGCCGGTGAAGCGGAGCGGGCCGCCGCCCGACGGCGTGCCGTACTGGGCCGTGGCGTCGGGGGCGAGCGCGTCCTCCAGTTCGTCCCAGCGCTTGAGGTCCACGCAGCGGAGGTAGCGGTACTTGACGCGTTTGATCTCTTCCAGGCTGGCGATGTCCATGGCCTTCAGCTTCCGCGCACCCTTGACCAGATTCAAGAACTTGTTCTAATTTTCTCGAATGACGGGCTACGAGCTCTCGCAGTCGGGTGTGCTCGAGGCCGAGGCCGTGCATGTGTTCCGTGAGGTGGCCGCGACGTTCGAGCGGCCGGTGCTGTTGTTCTCGGGCGGCAAGGACTCCGTGGTGATGCTGCACGTGGCGGTGCGGGCGTTCTGGCCCGCGCCGTTGCCGTTCCCGGTGTTGCACGTGGACACGGGGCACAACTTCGCCGAGGTGATCGACTTCCGGGACCGGCTGGTGCGGGAGTTGGGCGTGCGGCTGCTGGTGGGGCGCGTGCAGGACGACCTCGATGCCGGGCGGGTGGTGGAGGAGACCGGACCCGGAGCGAGCCGCAACCGGCTGCAGACGGTGACGTTGCTGCGGATGATCCAGGAGCACTCGTTCGACGCGGTGTTCGGCGGGGCGCGCCGGGACGAGGAGAAGGCGCGGGCGAAGGAGCGGGTGTTCAGCTTCCGCGACGAGTTCGGGCAGTGGGATCCGCGCCGACAGCGACCGGAGCTGTGGAACCTGTACAACGGGCGGCACCGCAGGGGCGAGCACATCCGGGTGTTCCCGTTGTCGAACTGGACCGAGCTGGACGTGTGGTCCTACATCGCGGCGGAGCGGATCGGGTTGCCGTCGCTGTACTTCGCGCATCGCAGGCGGGTGTTCCAGCGGGATGGGATGCTGCTGGCGTGCTCGCCGCACGTGGCTCCGCGGCCGGGGGAGGAGCCGTACGAGGCGGTGGTGCGGTTCCGCACGGTGGGGGACGCGACGTGCACGGGGTGTGTGGAGTCGTCGGCGGCGACGCCGGAGCAGGTGGTGGCCGAGGTGGCGGCGAGCCGGGTGACCGAGCGGGGCGCGACGCGGGCGGACGACCGGATCTCCGAGGCGGGCATGGAGGATCGCAAGAAGGAGGGGTACTTCTAGTGCCTCCGTTGTTGCGCGTGGCCACGGCGGGCAGTGTGGACGACGGCAAGTCCACGCTGATCGGCCGGTTGCTGCACGATTCGAAGGCGTTGTTCACCGATCAGCTGGCGGCGGTGGAGCGCACGAGCCGGGAACGTGGTGGGGACGGGCCGGACCTGGCGCTGGTGACCGACGGGCTGCGCGCGGAGCGCGAGCAGGGCATCACGATCGACGTGGCGTACCGGTACTTCGCCACGCCCGCGCGGAAGTTCATCCTCGCCGACACGCCAGGGCACGTGCAGTACACCCGCAACATGGTCACCGGCGCCTCCACCGCGGACCTGGCGCTGATCCTGGTTGACGCGCGCAAGGGCGTGGTGGAGCAGTGCAGGCGGCACGCGTTCCTGGCGAGCCTGCTCGGGGTGGGCCATCTGGTGCTGTGCGTCAACAAGATGGACCTGGTGGGCTGGTCGCGAGAGCGGTTCGAGGAGATCAAGGACGACTTCGCCCGGTTCGCGACCCGGCTGGACGTGCACGATCTGACGTTCGTGCCGATCTCGGCGCTGCACGGCGACAACGTGGTGCACCGGGGTGCGGCGATGCCGTGGTACGAGGGTCCGTCGCTGCTGCACCACCTGGAGCAGGTGCACGTGGCCTCCGACCGCAACCTCATCGACGTGCGGCTGCCGGTGCAGTACGTGATCCGCGACGGCGAGTTCCGCGGCTACGCGGGCACGATGGCGGGCGGCGTGCTGAAGCCAGGCGACGAGGTGCTGGTCCTGCCCTTGGGGTTCTCCACCACAGTTCGCGCGGTGTGGGGCCCCGGCGGGACGCCGGTGGCGGAGGCGTTCCCTCCGCAGGCGGTGACCGTCGAGCTCGCCGACGAGCTCGACGTGGGCCGCGGTGACCTGCTCTGCCGCCCCGGCAACCGCCCGCACGCCGGCAGCGACCTCGACGCGATGCTGTGCTGGTTCTCCGAGCGCGCCGGGCTGGACCCCGGCGGGTGGTACCTGCTGCGCCACACCACCCGCGAGACCACCGCCACGGTGACCGAGCTGGACTACCGGCTCGACGTCAACACGCTGCACCGCGACGAGACCGCGACCGGGCTGGCCCTCAACGAGATCGGCCGCGCCCGGCTGCGCACCCGGCAACCGCTGCTGTTCGACCCGTACCGCCGCAACCGCGCCACCGGCGGCTTCGTGCTCATCGACCCGGCCACCCACGACACCGTCGCCGCAGGCATGATCACCGGCCCGCGGCAGCCGGGCGCGGGCGTGGTGTGGCAGTCCGCCGCCGTCACCCGCGAGCAGCGGCCCAGCCAGGGCGCCACCATCTGGCTCACCGGCCTGTCCGGCTCCGGCAAGTCCACCATCGCCGTCGAGCTGGAACGCAGGCTCGTCGCGATCGGACGCCCCGCCTACCTGCTCGACGGCGACAACCTCCGCCACGGCCTCAACGCCGACCTCGGCTTCACCGCCGACGACCGCACCGAGAACGTCCGCCGCGCGGGCGAGGTCGCCCGCCTGTTCGCCGACGCCGGTGTGGTCGCCGTCGTCTCACTGATCAGTCCCTACCGCGCGGGCCGTGACCGCGTCCGCGCCGCACACGAGGCCGCGGGGCTGCCCTTCGTCGAGGTCTACGTCGACACCCCGCTCGAGGTCTGCGAGGCCCGCGACCCCAAGGGCCTCTACGCCCGCGCCCGCGCCGGCGAACTCACCGGTTTCACCGGCATCGACGCCCCCTACGAGCCCCCGCAGGCCCCCGACCTCGTCCTCCACCCCGGCGACGGCGACCCGGCCGCACTCGCCGGCAACGTTCTTGCTTTGCTGGACCGGTGACCACCGACGCACGACTCGCCGCCCAGCTCGCCGACGAAGCCGGACACCTGCTGCTCTCCGTGCGGGAGAACGGGGCGGACCTGGACCCGAAAGCGCTCGGCAAGCGGGGTGACGCGGAGTCCAACGCGCTACTGCTGCGCAGGCTCGCGGCCGAGCGACCCGGCGACGCCGTGCTCTCCGAGGAGTCGGCCGACGACCCGGCGCGCCTCGACGCCGACCGCGTGTGGATCATCGACCCGCTCGACGGCACCCGCGAGTTCAGCAAGCCGGGCCGCGCCGACTGGGCGGTGCACGTCGCGCTGTGGGAACGGGACAGGGGCATCACGGCGGCCGCCGTCGCCCAACCCGCGCTCGGAGTGGTCCATGCCAGCGACGAAGCCTCGCCCGGACCTGGGCACGCCGGGCGCACGCGGGTGCTCGTCAGCGACAGCAGGCCCCCCGCGTTCGCCGCGCCGGTCGCCGAACGGATCGACGCCGACCTCGTGCCGATGGGCTCGGCGGGAGCGAAGGCGATGGCGGTGCTGCGCGGCGAGGCCGACGCCTACGTGCACGCCGGCGGGCAGTGGGAATGGGACTCCGCCGCGCCCGTCGGCGTCGTGCTAGCGGCCGGGCTGCACGCGTCCCGCGTGGACGGTTCTCCCCTGCGCTACAACGAGTCCCACCCGTACCTGCCCGATCTGGTGATCAGCAGGCCCGAACTCGCCGACCGGCTCCTGAAGGCGATCCGGTTGGATGCCCGACGGCAGTGAAGGCCACCCTGCCTGCGTTCAACGCAGTGAAGGTGGCCTTCACTGCCGCTGCAGTCAACCTTGGGCAGTCAAGCTCACCCACCTTCACTGCAAGTGGGCGGCAAGGAGGCGGACGGTCTCGGTGGCCGCGATGGCGTGGCCCCTGCCGTTGACGTGGATGCCGTCGGCGCTGTAGATCGACGCATCCGCCGAGGCTGGGTGTGAGGTCAGGTCCACATGCCACGCGCCCTCGCGCTCGGCGATCGCGCGCGTGCGGTCGGAAAGGTCGTGCAGCCGAGCCTCGAGCCCACCGGACACCTCGGATGCCAGCACCGGTGACCTGGTGATGTCGAACAGGCCGACCGTCACCACCGCGCGGCCCGACTCGCGCAGCGCGCGCACGATGCCCGTGAGCACCACCTCCACCGCGCCGGGGTCGTACGAGCGGCGCAGCATGTCGTTGCCGCCGCACGCCACCACCGCAAGGTCGGGTTCGAACGCGAGTGCCGGGGACAGTTGGAAGCGGCTCACCTCCTCGGCGAGCAGCCCGCGTTTGCCGAGGTTGAGGTACTCCAGCACGGGGTTGTGCGCGCGCAGCGCGGCGGCGACCCGGTCGGCCCACGGCACCGGCGGGTAGCCGTCGAGTAGGTCGCCGACGCCTTCGGCGACGCTGTCGCCCAGCACCGCGAACCGGCGCCACGGCGCGCCGGACAGCAGGGGGAACAGGACCTCGTCGGTCAGGCAGTGCGGATCGGTGTGCTCGCTCAGGCTCATCTCATCACCTCGAAGTAGGTGGACGGTCGTACAGTAAAACTTTCCCAGTTGAAGAGTCAATGTCTCGTCCAATGGAGCTTCACTTCTTGGACGGTCGTCCTATGCTTTAGGCTGGGGCGAGAAGCGAAGGGCAGGTGTCGTGATGGCCGGGCCGCGGGTCGACAAGCGCGTCGAGCGCGGGCAGCACTCCCGCAGGGCGATCCTCGACCGGGCCATGGACATCGCCTCTGTCGAAGGGCTCGAGAGCCTGTCCGTCCGGCGCCTCGCCGCCGAGCTGGAACTCAGCAAAAGCGGTGTGTTCGCGCAGTTCGGATCCAAGGAGGAGCTGCAGCTCGCGACGGTGCGCGCCGCGGTCGAGGTCTACGTCGACAAGGTCGTCCGGCCGGCGCGGAGGGCGCCGGCGGGGATCCGGCGGGTGCGCGCGCTGTGCGAGTGCTGGCTCGCGTACGCCACGGAACCGGTGTTTCCCGGTGGCTGCTTCTTCCTGTCGGTGGCGGCCGAGTTCGACGCCAGGCCGGGCCGGGTTCGTGACGCCGTGGCCGCGGCGCGCCGCGACTGGCAGCGCCTTTACGAACGGACCATCGACGAGGCTCGGGAACTCGGGGAGGTCACGCCGGAGACCGATGCCGCGCAATTGGCGTTCGAACTCGACGCATTGGCCAGGGGCGGCGGCCAGGACGCGCTGCTGCACGATGATTCAAAACTGTATGACCGCGTGCGGACCGCGTTACTGGTCCGGCTTCGTTCCGTCGCGACGGATTCCGCGCTGCTGGATTGACCCCGTCCGGCTTTCGACAACGATCGGCCGTCGAGTCGCCCTATTGTCGAATCCAAAAAGGATCAAGAAAGCGCATCGAGCGCGGGCGGGGCGTCCGCCCCACCCGCGCTCGAGTGTGTGTATGTGTGTGTTCGCGCTGAAGTTCCGGCGAATCAGTCCTCGGACTCGGCGACGCAGATGTCGTTGGCAGCCGCCTCGGTCTCGGCCGCAGGGGAGAGAAGCGGCACGCCGAGGCCGTTGAGCGCGTCGGCGACCTGGACGCCGAGGACGTTCACGTGGTTGTCGCAGACGCCGACGTTGTTGTCGTTGAGGACATCGTTGACGTTCACGAGGCCGATCTGGCCAGTGTGGTTCTGCTCCTTGTCCTTGTCGATCTCACCGCCGGCGAACGCGGGCGAGCCGATCATCATCAGTCCGGCCGCCGCCGCGGCGACAAATGCAGATTTCTTCAACACTTCAACCATTCCAATCGACTCGGTTTCGGTTTTGCTTCGGCCGCGTGATCACCGCAACCGGCGACGAAGTTACTCGTTGGCGAGCCTGTGTACAGCGGCGCATTTGCGGATCTTCTCACCCGACGTGGTTGTGATTCAGATCACATATGATCGATGTTTAGTGCCCGCCTAATCCGACGAGGAGCGACAACGCCATTTTCAGTCGTTCACTCTGGGTGTAGGTCATTGCCAGCGCGTGAATGGGGTGGCCACCTGCATTGGTGGTGGCGGGTGAGCAAGGGGTAATAAAGGGCGACACGCCAAATGGCCCGATAGGATGAAGAAATGCGACTTCCGGGTCCCGATTCGAAGGGGAATCGCCATTGCTGACCGACGTCCTCGACTGGTTGCGGGGCCTTCCCCCCGCCGGGCTGGTCGCCGCCGCGGGCCTGCTCGTGTTCGGGGAGTGCACCCTTGGGCTCGGCTTCGTCGCACCGGGCGAGACCGGACTGTTCATCCTGGGCACCACCGTCGGCAGCGTGCCCGAGTTCCTTCTGATGTGGTCGGTGACGACGTCCTGCGCGATCGCGGGCGATTCGGTCGGCTACCTGATCGGCTGGAAGCTCGGCCCGAAGCTGCGGCAGACCAAGGTCGTGCGCAGGCACGGAGCCGACGGCTGGGACCGCACCACCGACGTGCTGCGCAGGCGTGGTGCGTGGGCCGTGCTGATCGCGATCTTTCTGCCCGTGCTGCGCACGCTCATGCCCGCCGCCGCGGGCGCGGCCAGGCTTTCCTTGCGCAAGTTCCTGCCTGCCGTGGTGGTCGGCGCGGCGGCCTGGTGTGCGCTGCACATCGGCATCGGGGTCGCCGCCGGCGAGGCGGCCAGGCAGATCGAGAAGGCTGTCGGCGCGAGCGGCTGGATCGTGCTCGGCGTCGTCGTGGCCGTGGCCGCCGTGGTGATCGTGGTCCGGCGCAGGCGGGCCAGAACCCGGGAGACGAAGGACGCGGGGGACGCTACGCGCTGAGTGCCTCGAGCAGCTGCTCCCCGTACTTGGCCAGCTTGTTCTCGCCGACCCCGCTCACGCCGCCCAGCTCGGCGAGCGTGCTCGGCCGTTCCGTGGCGATCTGCCGCAAGGTCGCGTCGTGGAAGATCACGTACGCCGGGACGCCCTGCTCCTTCGCCGTCGCCGCCCGCCACGCGCGCAGCTTCTCGAACACCGGTGCCGCCTCCTCGGGCAACTCGGCGGTCTCGGCCCGGCGCGTGCGCGTGGACGCCTTCGCCGCCCGCTTGGGCTCGCGGCGCAGGAGTACCTGACGGCCCTGGTAAAGCACCTCGTCGCTGCCCGGCGTGGTCACCAGCGTCCCGTAGTCGCCCTCCACGGCGAGCAGGCCCTTGGCGAGCAGCTGCCGCACCACGCCGCGCCACTCGCTCTCGGCGAGTTCCGTGCCGACTCCGAACACGCTCAGCGAGTCGTGGTCGTGCTGGACGACCTTGCTGGTCTTGCGGCCGAGCAGGATGTCGATGATCTGGCCCGCGCCGAACTTCTGCCTGCGCTCGCGGCGCAGCCGCACGACCGTCGACAGCAGCTTCTGCGCCGCCACCGTGCCGTCCCACGACTCCGGCGGCGCCAGGCAGGTGTCGCAGTTGCCGCACGCGGCGCCGTCCTGACCGAAGTAGGCGAGCAGCTGCACCCGCCTGCACTCGACGGTCTCGCACAACGCGAGCATCGCGTCGAGGTGGGCGCTCTGCTTGCGCCGGTGTGCCGCGTCGCCCTCGGAGCCGTCGATCAGCTTGCGCTGCTGCACCACGTCCTGCAGGCCGTAGGCCAGCCACGCCGTCGAGGGCAGGCCGTCGCGCCCGGCGCGCCCGGTCTCCTGGTAGTAGCCCTCCACCGACTTCGGCAGGTCGAGGTGGGCGACGAAACGGACGTCCGGTTTGTCGATGCCCATGCCGAACGCGATCGTGGCGACCACCACGAGCCCGTCCTCCCGCAGGAACCGCGCCTGGTGCTCGGAGCGGGTTCGCGCGTCGAGTCCGGCGTGGTAGGGCAGCGCCTCGATCCCGTTGCGTACCAGGAAGTCCGCGGTCTCCTCCACCGACTTGCGGCTGAGACAGTAGACGATGCCCGCGTCGCCGGAGTGCTCGCTCCGCAGCAGGTCCAGCAACTGCTTCTTGGGCTCGTTCTTGGGGACGATGCGGTACTGGATGTTGGGGCGGTCGAAGCTCGCGACGAAGTGATGGGCGTCCTCGAGCTTCAGCCGCGACGCGATCTCCGCGTGCGTGGCCTTGGTGGCCGTGGCCGTGAGTGCGATGCGCGGCACGTCGGGCCAGCGCTCGTGCAGGTCGGACAGCGCGAGGTAGTCGGGCCGGAAGTCGTGCCCCCACTGGGAGACGCAGTGCGCCTCGTCGATCGCGAACAGCGCTACCTTGCCGCGGTCGAGCAACTGCAGCGTGGACTCCACCCGCAACCGTTCCGGCGCGAGGTACAGCAGGTCCAGCTCACCGGCGAGGAACTCGGCCTCGACCATGCGACGCTCGTCGGGATCCTGCGTCGAGTTGAGGAATCCCGCCCGCACGCCGAGCGCCCGCAGCGCGTCGACCTGGTCCTGCATGAGGGCGATGAGCGGTGAGATGACCACGCCGACGCCCTGCCGCACGAGTGCCGGGATCTGGTAGCACAGTGACTTGCCGCCGCCGGTGGGCATGAGCACGAGCGCGTCGCCACCGGAGGTGACGTGGTCGACGATCTCCTGCTGACCCTGCCGGAACGAGTCGTAGCCGAAGACCCGGTTGAGTACCTGCAGCGTCTCGGACACCTCGGGGGAAGTCACCCCCGCGATCCTACGGAAGCGGCGACGCCGCCCGGTGCCGCGGCTGCAGTGAAGGCCACCTTCACTGCGCCCGCCCGTCTCCCACCGCCGCCCAAGCGGAGGCGCTGCGCGCCGCTGTGTCTGATTCCACGCAGTGAAGGTGGCCTTCACTGCGGTTGGTCAGGGCTTCGAGAGGAAGTCGGCGAGCACCGGGGCCAGGACCTTTGCCTTGATCATGTGGGTCTGACCGGGGAGGGTGCGGTACTCGGCGCCGGGCAGGAGGTCGGCCAGCGCCTTGACGCCGTTTCGCATCCACGCCGGGCTCTTGCCTCCGTCGGCGACGAGCGTGGGCACTCCGACGCCGGTCCACCGGTTCTCCGGCAGCGGTTCGCCCTGCTGGTACGGCGTCACGAACGCGGCGTCGTAGGGCAGCGTCGGCGCCACGCCCTTGAGCTTGCGCCACACCGGCATAAGCCGCATCAGCGCGATCATGAAACCGGGAACCTCGACCTGGCGCATGAAGTTCGCGACGGCGTCGCCGGGCTTGCCCTGCGCGAGCGCCCGTTCGTACTGCGCGGCGAGGTCGGCCGGGATCGGTGGCCTGCTGCCGTCGACGATCAGCGGCGGCTCGTACATCGCCAGCCTGCGCACCGGCAGGCCGCTGTTCACCGCCTCCAGTGCCACCATCGCGCCCGACGAGGCGCCGAAGAGGTGCGCGGATCCGCCCGCCTCCTTCAGTAGTGCCGCGAGGTCCTCCAGCTCGCGCTCCACGGCGTACGGTTCGGTGTTGCCGCTCTCGCCCCGGCCCCTGCGGTCGTAGGTGTAGACGGTGAACGAGGGCGCCAGCTCCTTGGCGAGTGCCGTCATGGGTCCCTGTCCCCGGTAGCACATGGCGCCGTCGACGAGGATCAGCGGTTCGCCGCCGCCGATCCGGTCGTAGGCGATTCTGGTGCCGTCGGCGGAGGTCACGGTGCTCATCTGTCGTTGCCTTCCTGGGAGAGGCCGGCCAGCCAGGCCTGCCAGACGTTTTCGGTACGTGTGATGTCCACAGTGGAGAAATAGTGGTGGCCCGCCACGAGCGAGCCGTGGAAGCCCTGGAGGAAGCGGTACAGCGCGTCGGGGGTGCGGATGCCGAGCGTCTGCGAGTTCACGGAGTAGACCACGCCCTCGACGACGTCTCCGTCCACAGTGAACCGCGCCGCGTCGCCTTCGGAGACGTGCTCACCGAGGACGAGTGCCGCGCGCACGGCACTCCAGGTGCGCTCCCAGTCGCCGACCGGAGGGCCGAAGACGGTGAGCGGGGTCGCGACGCGGCCCGCGAAGTGCGTGAGGTAGGTGGCCAGGGTGCTGAAGAACAGTGCGCCACCCTTGCTCATGGCCTCGAACTCGTCGGCCCAGTCGTCGCCGGGGATGAAGCCACTCGTCACCATGCGGAGGACGGTGCTGCCGCCGCCCCGGCCTTCGATGAGGAACTCGTAGGCGACGAACCGGCCGTCCTCGGCCTGCTCGCCTCCGTAGGCCAGCCGCTTGCCCGGCTCCCACGAGGTGATCGGCGACTCGGGCGCGTACCCGCCGAACAGCGTGCGGACGGTGCCTCCCTCGCCGGGCTCGACGTCGTTGCGGCCCATGAACCACGAGTCGATGCCGGGGCCGGTCGCGATCGCGTCCCAGACCTGCTCCGGCGTCGCGTCCAGCGTGACCTCGTCGTGCTTCTCGAATCGGTGGCCCATGTCAGCTCTCCTGTCGTGTCGGACACGAGAACTGTCGCACCGACAACTTTTATTGTCAAGACTGATTCTGTTGTCGGGCTCGGTGCGTGTCTCGGCGGTCCTGTGGGGAAGTCGGACCAACCTCCGGCACGTGACAGACTTGAAACGATTCAGATTCAAGGCTTGAGCCGCAGGAATTCGTCCACGGGCTCGGCCGTCGGCGGCGTTCACGCTCCCCGCCGCGCAGGCGGAAGCCGCGCCGCCCTGCGGGCCGCGGGTCGAGTGCACCACGGTGGAGTACGCGCCCACCCTGGCGGGCGCCGATCCCGCCGAGCCGCGCCTCTCGTGGGGCTTGCCTGCTACGAGGCCCAGGTGCTCGACCCCGGCTTCGCCGCCTCCCGCCGAGGGGCTGGACCGAGCCCGGTTTCGACGACGGCGACTGGCAGGCGTCGGCCGCGCCGACGGGCGTGCTGCGCGCAGGACCACTGGCCCATCGAGGTGGCTCGCCGTGACCGCGCTCGGTGACTCCTGCCGCCCGGCTACGGCGGCAACCCGCCGGAGGACACGCGGTTCACCGCCGCCTACCTGTAACGCGCTGCTCGGCACGGCCGAGCTGGGCGACCTGCTCGGGCAGCGCGACGTGGCGACGCGCTGCCGGCCGTCGCCGACGGGCTGAAGGCCGCGCTCAACACCGCGTTCCTCGCCGGAGGGTCACTACCGCACCGCGAAGGATCCGGACTGCCGGCAGACGCTCAACGCGGTGCCCGCTCGTGTTCGGGCTCGTGCCGCCCGGCACCGAGGCGTCCGTGGTGGCGAGCCTCCCCGTCGACATCCGCGCCCGCGGCGACCATCTCAACACCGGCGTGCTCGGCACGAGTGTGCTGCTGCGGGTGCTCAGCGGGCACGGCCACGCTGACGTCGCGCACGCCATCGCGACTCAGCTCGCAGTGACTCCACGAGAACGTGGGCGGCTTGCTGCCAGGCGACGCGGGTCACGCGCGGTTCATGGTTCGGCCGGGCGCACGCGCGTGCCGTGGACGCGCACGTCCCTCGAGACCGTGCGCGGTGAGGTGAGCGCGGGATGGGCGCGCCTCGACGGCGAGCTACGGCTCACCGTGGTCCTGCCGGTGGGCGTGACGGCCGGGGCGCACGTGCCCCCGGCGGCCCGCGACGACGTTCATGCGCCGCGAGGACCCGGTTCGCGCGGACAGAACCCGGCTTTGCGGTGTACTCCGCCGGGCATGGCGAGTGGACGTTCACGAGCCGGAACCCTTGACACCCGGGAGCGCACACCGCAGGCTTGCAGCGCGAGTTTGAAACGATTTAGCGGACTCGGCCAGGGAGAGCGGCGTGGTGATTGCCAACGAAGGCGTTGCGCTGAGCAGAGATGAACTGACGTTGCTCCGGCTGCTGGCCAGTGGGCTGCCCATCGAGGCCATCGCAAGAAGACTCCAGCTCTCGGAACGCACCATCCGCAGGAGGCTGCGGGCGATGTGCGACCAGCTCGGGTTCCGCACCCCCATCGAGGCCGTGGTGTGGGCGGCCCGCCAGGGCCTGGTGTGACCGGCCGCGCCTGGCAGGGTCGGCTTCCATCCGGATTGCATGAACGGCTGGCGCTGCCACTGGTAGCGCCAGCCACGAGGCGTTGCGCCGCCTCGCACGTCGTCTCGCTGCCCTTTCGCCGCGACGGCTCGCTGATCAGCGCGGTGTCCTGGACGTCGCAGCCGGAGTCGATTCGTGGGAGCACCGTTTCCGCCAGCGCCTGATGGCTGTGTGTCAGGAATGTCCGTTACGCTGACGCCACAACGAAAGGGGCTGGGGTGGAGGAAAGCGCGGAGGTTTCCGCTTCGACGGGCAGAGTGCGCTTTCCGGGGATCAGTCCCAGGGCCTACGAGCACCCGGTGGACCGCGGCGCGCTCGCGACCCTGCGGATGGCGCCGGGCTTCGCCGAGGTGCTCAAGGCGATGGCGGGGCTCTTCCACGAGCGCGGCGAGCAGCTCATGGCGCTCGGTTCGGCCATCCGAGTGGGATCCGCGCAGTACCCCGAGATCGACCGGCTGCGCCGCGAGTGCGCGGAGGCCCTCGACGTCGGCCCGGTGCCCCAGGTGTTCGTCGCGCGGGGCGCGGAGGCCTACGCCATGACGATCGGCATGGACGAGCCGTTCGTCGTGCTGTCCACCGGGCTCGTCGAGCTGCTCGACGCCGAAGGCCTGCGGTTCGCGATCGGCCACGAGATGGGGCACGTCCTCTCCGGGCACGCCGTGTACCGGACCATGCTGCTGCGCCTCATCAAGCTGCAGCTGAGCATGTCGTGGACGCCGGTGAGCGCACTCGGTCTGCGCGCGGTGGTCGCCGCGCTCAACGAGTGGTTCCGCAAGGCGGAGCTCTCGTGCGACCGGGCGGGGCTGTTGTGCGGGCAGGACCCGCAGGCCGCGCTGCGGGCGCACGTCCTGCTGGCCGGTGGTGTGGACCCCGCGCAGGTCGACGTGCCGTCGTTCCTGCAGCAGGCGGCCGAGTACGAGAACGTGGAGGATATCCGCGACAGCCTGCTCAAGCTGCGCAACATCGAGCTGATGTCCCACCCGCTCGCCGTTGTCCGCGCTGCGGAGCTGCAGAAGTGGGCGGCGTCGCCGGAGTACCGCGCGGTTCTGGGCGGCGACTACCCGAGGCGCGACGGCGACGAGCCGCAGGCGACCTGGGCCTCCGACGTCAAGTCGGCCGCGAGGTCGTACAAGGACACCTTCACCGCATCGGCCGACCCGCTCGCGAAGGTGTTCGCCGACGTCGGCGAGGCCGTGTCCGGTGCGGCGGGCAAGGTCTGGGGCCGCTTTACCGGCAACGGCGACTCGGACAAGGCCTAGTGCCCAGCTGCCCAGCAGCTCGCCGGATCGCGAGGTCGGAGCCCGCCCTCCACACGGGCGAGCCCGTGCACCACCGCTGAGCGGTCACATCTCCAGCCCGCCGGGGCGCATCACGGGGCGCACCTCCACGTGGCACAGCTTCGAGTCGGGCATCTTCGCCGCGATCTCCACGGCGCGGTCGAGGGTCTCGCACTCCACGACGTAGTAGCCGGCGATGTGCTCCTTGACCTCGGCGAACGGCCCGTCCGTCGCCGTCACCACGTCGCCGCGCACGCGGACGGCCACCGAACGCGAGGGGTCGGCCAGCGCGTTGCCGCCCACCCACTCACCGGATTCCCGCAGCTCCTCGCCGAGCGCGGCGTGCTCCCGCCCGACCCGGTCCCGATCCTGCTGCGAAAGGGCATTCCACGACGCCGGGGAGCTGTAGATCATCAGCACGTATTTCATGGGATCCTCCTCTGGTGCCTCGCCTTCATGGTGAGGTCGAAGCCGTTCCGCGGGAATCGACCTGCCCGTAGGCGGCCTCGCGTCCCGCACCGGAGCGCGCCGCCGGCAGAAGTCCGGCTACGCGGCGGAGATATCCATCAAGCCGCAGACCATCGGCTACGGGCTCGTCGACCCACCCGTGGCGCTTTGCGCCTGGATCGTGGAGCGCGGTTGTGCTGAGAGAGCTTCAAGGACGTTTCGGACTTGTTCAGCCGTTGCACCACCGCCACCTGGTTCGTTAGGCCCCCAAGGCCACCTTTGTTGCGTTGAACGCAACAAAGGTGGCCTTGGGGGCCGGTCAGCCTGTCCCGAGTCGCACGAGGCTGCCGATCTCCAGCGCCGCCCTAGCCGATGGTGATGCCGGGCGGCTCCGCCGACGCACTCGGCAGCGCGCGGTGGTCGAAGCGGACGTGGCGACGGGCTTCCACGCGGCGTCGGTGAGCTCGAAGCGTTCCAGCAGTGCCGCGGCCCGCTGCCTGCGCCGGGTGCGTTGCCATCGTCGGCGCCGATCAGCGTGGATCGGATCTGGACCGTGGTGGTCTTGCCGGGTCGGTTGGGGCCGAGCAGCGCGAAGGTCGTGCCCGTCGGGACGTGCAGGTCGATGCCGTCGAGCAAGCGATGCTCGCCGTACGACCTGCGCAGCGCGCTCACCGCGATCGCCGCTGGGTAGAAACGGTGGTCACGGTCTCCTCGTCTCGTCCGGTGGCCTCTGGCGGCCACGACGGGAACGAGGATGGGGGGCTGGATTCACCGCGGTTTCACCGCTTTTCGACCACCCGTTCCTGCTCGCCGGGCTTCCATACCGTGATCTCGAGGTGGTCGCCGCGAACCTCTACCGCCGAGCCGCCGACGATGTCGGCCGCGTAGAAGTGGTCGAACTCCTGGCCACGCAGGTCGAACCCGGTCTCCTCGTACAGCGCGGTGGCCCAGCGCTGGTGCAGGTCCCGGTCACGGACGTCCTCGACCACGCCCCATAGCTTCGCGTCGCCCTCCTTGACCTCGGTGTCGACGGTCGCGGTGTGCAGGCAGAAGCGGGGATCGCGGGCGAGGTCGCGGAATTTGGTGGTGCCGGGCATGCCGACGAGCCAGAGTTGCCCCTCGAAGAACCGCGGCTCCAGCGGGCTGATGCGGGGGAACCCGTCCGAACGCAGCGTCGCGAGCAGGCAGAGGTTCCCGGTGGCGGCGTGGCGGCGGGCGAACACCCCGGCGGTCCGTGGTGCGGCGTCAGCGAACTCTTTCCAGGTGACCATGGGTGCGGACGCTACGCCGAAACCCTGTCAGCGACTGTCAAGGTTCTCGTGCCGAGGAGATTGAGCGGCGGGCCGGTCATCAACGTGGTCAGGATGGCCATGACCACCATGAGCGAGTAGAAGTGCTGGTCGAGCACGCTGAGTTGAAACCAACTCGGTGACGCGGACTCGCGGCGGTCGATGCGATGCAGGCGCGCAGGGCCGTAGAGGCCTGCGAACTTGCCATCAACCGCGACAAGCACAGCAGCCCGAGCAGTGCTGCGAGAGCAAATGTCGACAAGCCGACTTCATGTTGGCGACGAAGAAGTACACGGGCAGGAGCCCGTCGATGTGACTGATCCTGGTGGTGAGGTCCGGCGTGGCCGCCGTGCGGGGGGCGCGAGGCCGAACAGAAAGCCCCGAAGACGAGGCGCAGTCCCATCCACTCGGTGAGCGCCGACGAGGCGAGCACCCCGGCGACGATGACGGTCCTGTCGCAGACGGCGGCGTTGGCGATCGAAAGGCCGCCGAGCCTACTGTCGCTGAGCCAGCGATCGGCGAGAATCCTTGCCAGGACGGGAAAGGAGGTCGCGGACATGGCGACGCCGAGGAATAGCGTGAAGACGGCTGATCGCCGTCGTCGTACAACCCGAGCGCCGAGCAGCACACCGAGCGCGAAGGCTACGCGCACGGATCCGAGCGACACGCTCACGACGCCCCGCCCGCGCTCCCGCACGAGCCGCCGTTCGAGCTCCAACCCGATGAGGAACATGAACAACGCGATACCGACGTTGGCGAGCGCGTTGAGCAGGGGGGAGGATGTGGGCGGGAAAGAGGAACCCGGAGTGCGCCTCGCCGAACAAGGTGGGCCAGAGCAACACGCCACCGACGAGCTCTCCGACCACACCCGGCTGCCAAGCCGTCTTGCCAGCGCGCCCATCACCCGCGCAACAGTGAGCACAACGGCGAGCGAGAGCAACAGCGAACTGACCCGCGTTGTCGTCATCAGGCGAGCATGGAAAGGCCTTGCCCAAGGCCGAGGAGTTTGTGAGAAATTCCCACATCTGTTGACCTTGCTCTCCCACCGGCAGAGCACGGAGTCGCGGCCGTCTCCGACCTGTTCGCATCACTCATGCAAAGCTGCGCGAGCAGCCTTCGCCTGCTTTGGGCTCCCAAGGGTGCCGCCGATGACGAACGTCTCCACGTCTTTCGGCAGGACGTACTCGGAGAGAACTTGAAGTGAACCAGGCGAGTTGGTACAGATAGATGCCACCGCTTTAGGCGACGCGGAGCCGCACCTTCGGCAATGCGTTCTCCTTGCGCAGCAACGTGACATCCAGGCGTGGTCGGTGTCTCTCGATGAGGTCGATGACGCGCCACCGGGTCGCCGGACGGCCGTTCTTGGCGTGGAATCCGGCAGGCAAGGACATGCCCTCAGCGGAGTCGCTCCGGCTTTTTCGGTCGCGGATCGACTGGGCAGGCACGCACTCGTCCCGCCGCATCCGCGACCGGGCGCGTTCGCGCTGGAACGATGATTCGCGGCGCAACCACACTCAACTCCTGTTCTCGACCAGCAGTCGTAACAGCTGATCACGCGTGTACTTCCACTGCCGCTGGACGCTTTCCTGCGAGTGTCCGAGCAGCCGCAGGACCGCCACCCCGCGCACCGTGCTGATCGCCATGGCGAACAGCTCATCGAAGTCCGCCGGCGCATCGTCGCATCCTGTCAGCCTGCGATGCGCCCACTCGTCGATCATGCGGTTGACCGTGTGCTCTTCGCGCTGCACCGCGTCGCGGAGCTGTTCATCGGCACGCGCCGCGAGCGACAGATCCAGCATCGCCGCGAACAGCGGGCCGGCGTATTGCTCGAACAGGGCGTCGAGAACCCGGCGAGTTGAGTTCAGGCTGCCGTCGCTGGTGATGCCTTCCAGTTGCTGCAGGCTGCGCTCGGCCAGGTGATGCACCGCCGCGGTGACGAGGCGATGCTTGTGCGGGAAGTGATGCTGCTGCGCGCCTCGGGAGATGCCCGCCCGGCGTGCCACACCGTGTGTGGTGAACCGCGCGAAACCACCGTCCAGCAACTCGTCCGCGGCAGCGTCCAGCAGCTGCCTGCGAGTTTCCGCGCTGCGCTCTTGTTTAGGGGGCTCCTGGTTCGAGCCTAACTGGATGGACATCGGACCACCGATCCTAGCCGCACCTGTCCGACCACGGTTCACCTGTCGCCGGCGGGTACATCGCCCGCCGGCGCCACTCGCGCGGTCGCTGCCGCGGTGAGTACACACCCACCGCCCTGGCGTGTCACGGTGAGATCGATGCGTGCGACCGGGTCCGCGCTCTCGGCGGATTCCACCCCGGTGACCACCCCGCGGAAGGTCAGCACGTCGCCCGGCCACACCTGGCCGGTGAACCGCAGCGAGAAGGATCGCACGTTCTCCGGACCCACCCAGGCGGCCAGCCGCTGCCCGAGTATCCCGGCGTGCATCATGCCGATGCCGAATACGCCCGGTAGTCCCGCTTCCTTGGCGAACTCCTCGTCGTGGTGGACGGGGTTGAAGTCGCCACTCGCTCCGGCGTACCGGACGATATGCGTCCTGGTCAGTGGACCGAACTCGTGCTCGGCCATGCTGTCGCCCTCGGCCATCGGTACCGGTGCTACTGGGATCTTGCTACCTGCGACGGTCACGACTGCTCCTTCCCTGTCGGTCCTGCGGTCTCGATCACCACGTCGCGGCGTGTGGCCACGCTGTCGCCGTGCTGGTTGGTAAAACCGGTCTCGATCGTCACCAGCGTCATCGACTCGCCGCGGTTGCCCACGCGTTCGGCGACATCGAGCACCGAGCTGCGTGCCGTGAGCTCGTCGCCGCAGCGAATCGGTCGCAGCATTGTCCAGCTGGCCTCACCGTGCAGTAGCCGGGCGAGGTCCAGGCCCAGCCGTACCGCACCGTCCAACGCGCCGTGTTCCCGCCAAAGGTCGGCGAGCACCGTGACCGTCGGTGGCACCGGAATATCGTCGAAACCCGCCTCGGCGGCGGCATCGTGGTCGCTCCACAACGGGTCCGTGCTACCGAAGGAGCGCGCCAGCTCGGCGAGCTTGCTGCGTTCGACCGGGAAGCGGACCGTGCCCAACTCCCGGCCGACGATTCCAGTGTCGACCATCGATCCTCCTAAAAAAATCCATCCGGATGGATTTTTATGTTACGGTGCCGGCATCCGCCAGGCAACAGAACGGAGCATCGATGTTTGAGGGCAAGGTGGCCGTCGTGACAGGAGGCGCACGCGGCATCGGTCGGGCGGCGGTCGAGACGCTCGCTGCGGGCGGCGCCAAGGTACTGATCAGTGACCTCGACGCGGACGCCGCGAAGGCTGCCTCCGAGGCGATCGCGGGCGAGACCGCGACTCATGCCGGCAACCTGTGCGACGAGGGCGAACCAGATGCGCTGATCCAGGCCGCGATCGACGAGTGGGGAAAGCTCGACATCGTCGTGAACAACGCCGGGTACATCACCGACGGCCCCCTGCACAAGCTGAGCGACCAGGACTTCCAGGACATGATCGACATTCATACGGTCGTGCCCTTCCGGGTCCTGCGCGCCGCCGCACCACACCTGCGCGAACCCGCGAAGCGGGAGAAGGCAGAAGGGACCGAGGTGTTCCGGAAGGTCGTCAACGTGACCTCGATGGCCGCCTACGGCAATGCGGGCCAGGCCAACTATTCCGCGGCCAAATCCGGCGTCATCGGCCTGACCAAGACGCTGGCCAAGGAGTGGGGACCGTTCAAGGTCAACGTCAACGCCGTCGCCTTTGGACTGGTCGATACCCGGCTTACCCAAGCCAAAACCAAGGACTCGGTCATCGCGATCGGTGACAAAGAGGTACACGTGGGCGTGCCCGAGCAGCTGCGCTCGATGATGAGCTCACTCGTGCCACTGGGCAGGAGCGCCACCCCGGAGGAGGCCGCCGGCGGGATCGCGTTCCTGTGCTCGCCGTGGAGCGACCACGTCACCGGGCAAGTACTCAATGTCGGCGGTGGCCTGCCGCTGGGGATGACCGCCTGAGCAGGAGTGTCCCGCGCACCGTGCACGAGATCCGTACCGCAGCGATTCCTGGAGCGCATCATGAGTAATCGAGTATTCGTCATCGGCGTGGGCATGAGCCCGTTCGCCAAGCCGGGCACCAAGGAGGGTGACTACCCGGATTGGGTCACCGAGGCCGGCACCGCCGCACTGGCCGAGGCCACGATCCGGTACGAGCAGATCGAACGCGCCTTCGTCGGCTATGTCTACGGCGACTCGCCCAGCGGACAGCGGGCGCTGTACGGGCTGGGGCTGACGGGTATCCCCATCATCAACGTCGACAACGCTTGCGCCACCGGTTCGACCGCGCTGTACCTGGCGCGCGAAGCCGTCCAGTACGGGCTTGCCGAGTGTACGCTGGCCGCCGGGTTCGAGAAGATGGAGCGTGGCTCACTGGGCGCCAAGTTCCCGGACCGCGCCAGCCCGATGGATCGGCACATTGAGGCGCTGCAACGCCTTGTCACTCCGGAGGATGTCCCGTTTGCTCCCCAGATGTTCGGCAACGCGGGACGCGAACACATGCGAGAGTACGGTTCGGCGCCGCACCACTTCGCCTGGATCGGCTGGAAGAACCACAAGCATTCGGTGCACAATCCCTACGCGCAGTTCCAGCAGGAGTACACGCTGGAGGAAGTCGAGCAGGCCAAGGTCATTCACGACCCGCTGACCAAACTCCAGTGCTCGCCAACCTCGGACGGCGCGGCTTGCGCGGTCCTGGCCTCGGAACGCTTCGTCGATGCCAATGACCTGTGGGCCAATGCCGTCGAGATCACCGCGCAATCGATGGTCACCGACACCACATCGACGTTCGATACGACGGCGAACTGCCGCACCGTGGTGGGCTACGACATGTCGCTAGAGGCAGCCGGCAACGTCTACGCCGCCGCCGGGATCGAGCCGAGTGATCTCGACGTGATCGAGCTGCACGACTGCTTCTCGACCAACGAGTTGATCACCTACGAGGCGCTCGGCCTCGCGCCGGAAGGCGAGGGGCACAAGCTGGTCGAGACGCGAGCCACCACCTACGGCGGGAACGGACCTGTGGTGAACCCGTCGGGTGGCTTGATTTCCAAAGGCCATCCGCTCGGTGCTACCGGACTCGCCCAGTGCGCTGAGCTGTGCTGGCAGCTACGAGGCGCCGCGGGCGCCCGACAGGTACCCAAGGCGCGCACCGCGCTACAGCACAATCTCGGGCTTGGCGGCGCGGCGGTCCTCACCGTCTACCAGGTGACCGGGCGTTGAACGCCTAGCGCTGGGCATCGGGGATGATGCCCGCGTGCGGGCACCGTACGCACTACGCGCGCACCTTTCGGATGCGCCCGGCAACGGCTAAGGTTCCGATATGGGTGGCCGAGGCAGAGTGGTCTCGTCGCTATACAGTGCCCGCCGCGGCGGGACGGCCGATCAGTCCACTGGCGACACGCGCTGGTCGCCCAAGGAACGCGATGTGATTGTAGGGCGTTCGGCAGAACTCGACGCGCTCGCCGCTGCCCTGGAGTCCACAACCCGCCGTGGTGACGGGCGCCTGGCCGTGTCCGGAGAGGCCGGGATCGGCAAAAGCTTGCTGCTTCGGCGACTGCGCGAGCAGGCCACGAAATCGGGTTTGCGCATCGCCAGTGGACGGGCGACCGAGTTCGAACAGGACGTGCCGTTCGGACTGGCAATTGACGTTCTGGGCCGGCTGTTCGACGATCCGGCACACGATCTGAGCCGGCTCGGCGAGGAACGGCTCGCCGAGCTGCGCGCGGTGTTTCCCGCGTTCAGCTCGGCGGGCAGCCACGCTCGCGGCCTGGCCATCGAGAGGTTCCGCCTGCACCATGCGGTCCGTGCGGCTCTGGAAGAGCTGGGCCAGCACCGGGGACTGCTGGTCGTGTTCGACGACGTCCACTGGGCTGACGAGCCGTCCGCCGAGCTACTCGCGCACCTGCTCAGTCACGGCTGTGCCGGGCCGATATGCATCGCCGTCGCCTACCGTCCGATCCACCTGCCGCGGATGCTCTCGCACGCGCTGGCCAGCGGGGTGCGAGAGGGAACGACCACGCTGCTGGAAGTTGGCCCGTTGGACCGCGCCGATGCCCAGCGCCTGCTCGGTGTGGACGGTGGGGCCCATTTCGAGGAGTGCTACCACCAAAGTGGCGGCAACCCGTTCTTCCTGACCGAGCTGGCACGGAGCCTGCCCGCCGACAACCCCGACGCGACACAGCGACGAATGGGCGAGGCCGCGGTGCCCCCCGCGGTGCAGCAGGCGATCACGCACGAGTTCGACAGCGTCTCCCCGGACGCACGGGCGCTGGCACAGGCCGCGGCGGTGGCAGGCGAGCCGTTCGACATCGAGTTCGCCGCCGCGGTAGCAGCCATCGCGCGTGCGACGGCGTTGTCCGCGCTGGACGAACTCACGGCAAGCGGGTTGGTGCGTGCCATCGACAGCGCGCAGCTGTACATGTTTCGCCACCCGATCGTGCGGCACGCCGTGTACACATCGGTCGGTGATGGTGCCCGGATCGCCGCGCACGCCCGAGCGGCCACGCTGCTCGCGGAGGCCGGGGCACCGCTGGCAGCACGGGCCCACCACGTTGAGCGGTCCGCCTCACCCGGTGATGGGCAAGCGAGTGACCTGCTCAGCGCGGCGGCCACCGCCAGCGCGTCGCGTGCCCCGGCAGTGGCGGCCGGCTGGTTGCGGGCGGCGATTCGGCTGCTGCCGCCGGATACCAGCGAACAGCGGCGCATCGAGCTGCTGGTCGCCCTTGCCAACTCGCTCAGTGCCGCCGGCCGGCTCGAGGACAGCCGCGCGGCGCTCAGCGAAGCAACATTGCTGGTGCCGGAGCACGACGCGGTCGGCAAGGCGCGGTTGCTCGGCGCGCTCGTGCGGCTGGACCACCTATGCGGCGACGCGCGCCGGCAGGCGAGCTCGCGGCTGCGTGACGCATTGGCACAGCTGGGGGATACCGCCTCGGTCGGTGTCACCGCGGTCACCCTCGAACTCGCCAGCGACCACGCACATCTGGGGGACTGGGCGGAAACCGTGCGGCTGGCCAAGCGGGCCTGCACGCAGGCACGCTCCCTGGATGAGCCGATACTCGAAGCGTCCGGGGCGAGCATTCTCGCCTGCGGCCGGTACTACCTCGGCGACACGGCCGCGACGGTGCGGTCGGTGGATCGCGCCAGTGGTGTCGTCGACCGCCTAACCGACGCCGAGCTGGTCGCGCACACCGAGGCGATCGGCCTGCTCGCGGCCGCGGAAATCGGCGTCGAGCGCTACGACGACGGCGTGCGGCACGCCGAACGTGCCCTGGCCATCGCGCGCGCCAGCAACCACGGCAGGGCGTTTCCCGCGGCGATGGCCGCGCTGTCGATGGCACACCTCTGGCTCGGCAATCTGCGGGATGGCGCGAAACTCGCCGAGGCCGTCATCGAAGCCACGCACCTCGCGCGCAATACTGGCACATTCTGGGCACTCGGGTTCCGCAGCTGGGCGGCGTTGCTGCTCGGCGATCTCGACGACGCGATCCGGTACGGCGAGCGCGGCACGGCCATGGGGGAGTCACTTTCTGCCAAGGGATTTGGCTGGTTCCTGCAGTGGTCGGCAGGGTTGGCACAGATCGAGAGTGGTGAGGTCGCTCGTGGCAGGGAGCGGATCCTGATTCACTGCGGCGGCCCGGAGCTCTCGCCCATCGAGCTCGGGTGGCGGCCGTACTGCTACGCGATGCTGTGCTCGGCCGAACTGTCACTCGGCGATGTGGGCGCCGCGGCGGATTGGGCACGCCGCGCCCAATCCGCCGCCGAGCAGTTGGGCTTGCCCGGCAAGCTTGCCGACGCGCGCCTGGCTGCCTCCAACGTCGCGCTGGCGCGCGGACAGCCGGTCAAGGCAGCCGCCGATGCGGCGGCAGCAGCGCGGGACTTCGTCGGCGTCGGCCGGACGGTGGACGCCGCGCGAGCGTGGCTCGGCGAGGGGCGCGCGCTGCTCGAGATGGCCGAGCAGCAGCATGCGACGGAACGCTTCGAGCAGGCGTACTTCGCCCTTGCCCGGTGCGGTGCGGCGCGCTACCGGGACGAGGCCGCGCAACAACTACGCGCGCTGGGGCGGCGAGTAATCCACCATGGACAGTCCGCTTACGCGTGCCGCGGTCTCGGTGTGCTCAGCTGCCGCCAGCGTCAGGTCGCCGAGCTCATCACCCGCGGCCTGAAGAACCGCGAGATCGCCGATGAAATGTTCGTGAGTCTCAAAACCGTGGAGTCACACATCGCGCAGGTATTCGACAAGTTGGGCGTTTCCTCGAGGGCCGCGGTGGCCAGCATGATGGAGCGGATGGCGTACGAGGATGCGGACTGAGCCACGCCGACAGCGAGCGAGTGGCCCGGCTCAACTGTCGGCATAGAGCTCCTCGATGGTGTCGGCGTACTTCGCCGCGATAGATTTGCGTTTCAGCTTCGACGTCGGGGTGAGCTCGTCCCCGTCCGGTAGCCACTCGACGGGCAGCACGCGGTAGCGCTTGACCTGTTCCACTCTGGACAGTGTGGCGTTGGCACGCTCCACGGCGGCGGCGATTGCCTCGTCGAGAAATCCACCGCCGATCAGGTCGGCAAGCGACGTGCCGCATAGGCCGTGGGAGCGGGCCACCGTGGCGGCGCTGTCCGGGTCGGGCACGAGCAGCGCAACGTTGAACGGCCGGGCGTCGCCGATACAGCACGCTTGCCCGATCAACGGCGAGGAGTTCATCAGTGCTGCCTCGATGTTGGCAGGTGACATGTTCTTGCCGGCCGCGTTGATAATGAGGTCCTTCTTGCGATCGATGATCACGAGGTGTCCGGCATCGTCGAGCCGCCCGATGTCGCCGGTGCGCAGCCACCCGTCCGAACTCAGCACCTCTGCGGTCCGCTCAGCGTCATGCCGGTAGCCCCGCATGACGTGTGGCCCCCGCACCAACACTTCGCCGTCGACGTCCAAACGCAGCTCGGTGTTCGGCATGGGTGGGCCCACGGTGCCGATGCGGATCGAATCCGGCCGGTTGATGGCTCCGAGCGCGCTCGTCTCGGTCATGCCCCAACCCTCGCAGACCCGGACACCGATCGCGTAGAAGAACTCCACCACGTCCGTCGGGATCGGCGCCGCACCACTGATGATCCAATCGGCCCTGTCCAGCCCGATGCGTTCCCGAATTCCGGCGAAGATGGTCTCGTCCGCCCGCTGCCATTCCCGCAGCACCTCGGCGGGGACGGCCTCGCCGCGTTGCTCCGCGCGGACCTTCTCGAGTCCGGTACGGACAGCGCGGTCGATGGCTTCGGCTCGCTCGTGTGGCTCTTTCGCGAAACCGGTGAGCAGCGCGGCGCGCAGCTTCTCCCACACCCGGGGCACCGCCATGAACATCGACGGCCGGCACCCGGGTAGGGCGCTCATGACCTGGGCGGGGTCGGCCACCGTCGTGGTCTCCGCCCCCGTTGCCATGGGGACATAGTGCGCCACCAGCCGGTCGGCGAGGTGCGCGTGCGGCAGGTAGGAAACGGCGCTGCCAGCGACCCGTAACCGCACCTGGCTGTCACAGCCGCGGATCGCGTACATCATGTTGGCGTGGGTCAGCTCCACGCCCTTGGGCGGCCCGGTTGTCCCGGATGTGTAGATCACCGTAGCCAGGTCACTGGGTCGGATCTGTCGGGCTGCGGCGGCAAGGTCGAAGCCCCGCGCATGGCCGGCCTCCAGCCGCTCGAGAGTGAGACCCTCATCGCCGTCGATGACCACCATGTGCTCCAGCCACGGCGTCGCTGCTCCGCGCACCCGCGGCAGGAAGCGGCTTTCCACGAACAGCACCCGGCACGCCGCGTTGTCCAGCACGTACGCGATCTGTTCCGGCGCCGAGGTCACGTACATAGAGAACGGGATGGCACCCAGATGCAGCGTGGCCGTGTCGATCAGATGGAACTCCGGCCGGTTGGCCAGCATGATGCCGACCGAATCGCCCCGGCGCACTCCGAGCGACGCGAGCGCTTCGGCGATACGCCGCACCCGGCGGGCGTACTGCCGCCAAGTCAGCCGCACCTCATCGCCCGGCGTGCGCAGCGCAGGCTGGTCGGGCAACCGCTCGACGGTGCGCTGAAACGCCTCGCACAACGTGCTGGCGTGCAGCCCGGGGGCATTGGTGGAGGTAGTCGCGTTGTCCATCGCATACACCCTTCTTCGTCGTTGATCGGGGAGGGTTCGCGGTGCCGTTCAGCTACACCCGCTCACACCACCGTCGAGTGGGATCACGGTGCCGGTGAGGTAGGAACCGGCCCGGGACGCCAGGAACTGGACGATGCCGGCGATGTCACCAGGCTCGCCGGTCCTGGCGAGCGGGATCTGTTCGAGCAGCCGCGCACGGTGCTCGGGGTCGTCCAGCAGGTGTCGCGACATCGGCGTCTCGAACCAGCCCGGCGCGACGGCGTTGACGGTGACCGCTTCCGCCGCCAGATGCCTGGCCAGGTGGCGGGTCAGCATGTGCACGGCGGCCTTGCTGGCGCTGTACGAGTAGTTGTCCAGCTCGGGTACGACCAGCCCAGCCGTGGAGCCGATGTTGATAACCCGCGCGGGATCGGCACTGGTCGCGGCGGCACGCAACGCCGGTAGCAGCGCCACCGTCAGCTGGAAGACACCCTTCACATTGGTGTCGAGCACCTTGTCCCAACCATGTTCGGGGAACTCGTCGATGGGCGCACCCCAGGTAGCACCCGCGTTGTTAACCAGCACATCCAGCGCACCGCCGGCGTACTGCTGTACCGCGTCGCTGAGGGCATGCCGCCCCTCGCCGGTGGCGACATCGGCCACGACCGCCCGGCAATCACCGCGCCGGGCCAGTTCGTTCGCGGCCGCTTCGACGGCATCCGGCTTGCGGGACGAGACCAGTACCCGCGCCCCGGCATCGACCAGGCCACTGGCGATCATGTACCCGATCCCGCGCGAGCCTCCGGTCACGAGCGCTGTCTTACCGCCGACCGAGAAATACCCGGCCGCGCTGTCCTCCGTTGGCACCGCGGCTACCAGTCGAACTCGTCGAATGCCGGCTGTGCGCCGAACGCCTGCGCGGCGTTCAACATGATCGTGCCGAGTACTTCTTCCTCGCTCATGCCGTCCACCGGAGTGACCGCGCGTACCTCCGCCAGCAGCTTCCGCGGCGGTGTGCCTTCCACGTCCACACCGGCGTACTCCGCCCATTTCTGCGTCGAGTTACGGAACATCTTTGTCGTCACCGGCGGGTGGATGGCGTTGGCGGGATCCGCCATAGCCTCCTCGAGTGTGACGAACTCGACGCCCAGGTCCTGGTAAGCCTCCAGGATCCGGTCCGCGGTATCGGCCATCACCGCGGTACCGTGCATCAGTCCGATGTGGATGGGGTCTCGGCCGTGGATCTTCCGCGCCGCCGCGCACTGGCTCTTCAACTGCGAGACCGCGGATTCCACGACCTTGTCCTGTACCCAGCGGCGTGCTTCGTCGTCACCCGCGACCAGGGTGCGCCAGTACGGAACGATGAACTGGGCGTCGTAGAACCAGCAGCTCACCGGTGCCGGCAGATACCCGGCGCTGGCCAGGTAGGCCTGAACCTCGTTCGTCTTGGCTTCCGTGTCTCCCCACATGTCCATGCAGTACCGGAAGTACCGGGTGGGAGCTTGCCCGAGCCATCGACCGATCAGCTCCTCGCTGCGCTGGATATCCTCGATGTACTGCTTGGGGTCCACCCAATTCAGGCTCGCGTGGTAGTGCCCGTGATTGCCGACATGGTTGCCGGCCTCGCACCATGCGTCGAACGCCCGGAACAGGTCGCTGTCCGCCTCAGCCGGCGAGGTGTTGGAAAACGAGTACACCGCCGGAAGGCCGTGGCTTGCGAACGACCGGCACAGCGAACGGACAACACGGTGCGCGGAATAGCCGTCCGGGTACGGCAACCCGCGAAACTGCAATATGTCGTCGACGCTCATGGCTAGCTTGATTGGGGCGTCGGGAGAAAGCCGCTCGCTCATCGATGTCAGCCCTTCGACTGGTAGACGGTCGCTGGTTCCTGCGTGTCACGGGAATGCGGTGACAGTGCCAGCGCTCACCCGGCGTGCCAACCCGGTGAAACCCTGAAAGCACACCCTGACGGTCACCCTGAACCCCGCAGTTCTTCCTGGTCAGCGGCACGCTCGAGCTGACCCGCCGCGCCCAGCCTGATCAACAGGCTCGATTCCGTGTGAACGTCGGTGTCGGCCGGTCGTCAGAGAGATCGAAAGCCTGGGCAAGATGAAGCACCGCAAGGAGCGCACGGTCAACGGCCGCGCCATCGGCGCTGTCGTGGGCGTCTTCCACGCTTCACCTGAGGCTGAGCGCTGGGACCTTGTCGACCTGGTGGACCGGGTGACCGGGCAAGGGTTGTTCGTCCAGAACCACACGAAGAGCGTCGCGGGCATGCGGACCATACGCCCGCCAGCTTGGGTGATGGACATCTTGAAGCGACGCCATGCCGAGTCCGACTCGCCGTGGGTGTTCCCTTCGTCAACCGGCACGCTGCGCGACCCCGACAACACCCGCGCGCGCATCCGCCAGGTGGTCGCTGGTACTTCCTTCGAGGGCCTGCACCCGCATGACTTCCGGCACTACGTCGCGGGCGTCCTCGATGACGCAGGGCTGACGGCTCGAGAGATCGCCGACTATCTCGGACATGAGCGCATCAGCACGACGCAGGAGGACTACATGGAACGTGGCGTGGTGGGCGAGGACGCTGGTCCGGCGCTGGCCGAGCGGCCACCGATCACGAATCCCAAAGACAAGGGTTGAACGTGGGGAGGTTCGCCGTAGATCCCCTGGTCAGCTCTGGACCAGGGGGTGTGCGCCCCCGGCAGGATTCGAACCTGCGACACCCGCTTTAGGAGGGAACTTCTCCGCTGGTTCAGTGGTATCTACCTGCACTTTTGTTCCCGCTGCCGCCGCACCACGACCCGCAAGAGCCTCTCGTCCCTAGAGTTCGCACCACAAGTCGCACCACGCTTGGCGGCCGTCGGGCCGATCGGATTTGGTCCTGCCCAGCCACCGTGAGTGACTGCGTAGTGTCTGACACTCGCTCAGTAACGGCTGGCACCCGGGAAACGACGGTGCAGGCATGTTCTCAACTAATGCCGTCCATCCGATCGCCTTTCCGTGGGCAGAGGCGACCGCTGCCACGTGGTCGGCTATGGCGGCTCTCGGTACGCTCTTGGTCGCGCTGATCGCAGCTGGATTTGCTTGGCGACAGGTGAATGAGGCAAGAAGACTTCGCGAGGAACAGGCCGAACCGTACGTTGCTGTATTTCTGGAATTGGATTACGTGACCTCGAGTATCGACCTTGTTGTCAAGAATTTTGGAAACACTGCTGCTTTCGATATTTGTATATCGAGTGAACCAGTCTTGGAGCGCAGTAAGGACGACGCTGGAAACGTTGAAGAGGTAAAGATGCCAGCCGTCATCAAGACTCTTGTTCCCGGCCAGGAGTGGCGAAGTCTTCTCGATTTCTCGACGTCTCGCGCCAAGACCAAACTGCCAAATCACTACGACCTCACCGTAAACTTTACTAGTCAAGGCCCAGTAAAGCTAGCCCGCAAGGGTGAACGCAGAACGAAAGAGCACGCGTATACTTACTCGCTCGATATTGCAGCACTCGAATCGACGCAGTACGTTGTCCGATACAATATTCATAACGTTGCAAAGGAATTGAAGAAGATCCGCGACGCCGTGGAGAAATGGCGAGAAGGCGTTGGTCAGCGTGGCATGGCAGTCTGGGTTCGTGATGGCCATGCCAAGGACGAACGCAGGCGTGCCGAGCTGGCAGAGGTTCGCGCACAGCGAGAGGCATTGACGTCGAAAATACTGTCTACAGAGCCGGTCAAGGTTGACCCAACTGACGAGCATCCGGGCGACGGTGCCCAAGCGTAGGGGTTGCCCTCACCGCGACTTGCTGCGCTAGGTACGGTCTACTTGCAGGCGATCCAGGCCTTGGCAAAAGGCGAAGAGTCCTTCATTGTTCCAAGATTTTCCGGTTAGTAGATGCGTCAGTGCATGATCGTCGCGACTGGAGCAACTCCTGAGCCCCTTGGTTTCCCAGTTGGCTTCGATGTGCCCGGCGAACCGTGACCAGAATGTTGGAGCGTCGATGGCTGCGAGGCAAGAGAATTCGAAGTTGCCACTGACAAGGTTCAGCCCCAACCCTGTGGAATCCAACCGCAAGTACCCCGCCTCCTGGGAGGTAAGCCACTGCATTGGCTCAGACATGCGGCGAGGGTGCATCGGCGATATGGCCCGAGCTGAGTCGATGGTGCTATCGAGATCGCTTCGGCCGAACAGTTCCTCTTCGATCTCGCGCAGCAGTGTGGTGCGCAAGGAGGTATCGGCTTCATAATCCGTCAGCGGTTGATGAAACCCTTTGGGAATCACCGTGAGTTGTTGCGTGGCGTTTACGACGAGGGCCGAGCGCTCCTGGACCAGCAGAGCGTAGTCAGCGTCGCGATGCGGTCCAGCGGGACGCGCGATCGCGGACAAGGCAACGATTCCGCCCGCGCACAATCTGGACGGCAGGTCGATGACGGACGTGATGGTTGGAAGGTACCTGTCTCGCAGGGGGAGTGAACCACGTTCGACCGTGCGCTTCTCCGCAAGAGCGTCGAGCAGCTCGTTTTCGAGTAGGTCCATGGTCAGGGCGTACTCTGCGAAGTCGGCAAGGCCAACGGTTGCGTGTATGCCGTCGGGCATCATTGCGGCGCTCAGCAGGCGATAGATGGGTTCGTTGGTGAGCCGGATTCCTGAGACTTCCACTTCGGCGAGCCGGTCAAGGGCCGGTTCGGGTTCGATGTCGATTGATGAGTCGTAGCTCTTCGACTGGACGAGCGTGATGTGCTCCGTTTCGGCTGTCAGCGGGATCTGGACGTCGAGCCAGTCCGGGCGAGTAAGGATGCTCGTCTCGATCTCGCGGCCTGCCACATTGGCTGTGTAAGCGAAGTAGTCGGGATCGTCTCCGTAGTACGCCTTGAGCGCGCTCGTGACTTGGCTGCGGGGCACTCGGGCGCGGCGCGCACGTCGAGCCGGTAGCTCGCGTCGTGTCTTGGGTAGACGGGCGGTGACTCGCCATGCGCTCGTTCCGGGTGTCCAGCCGAGCTGCTCGTCGAGCCAGCCACAAGCCGCATCGACGTCAGGGCTGAGGCTTGCTGGCGCTTCGAAAGTGTTGACGTCGATCAAGTTGCGAAGCTGCTCTGGTGTCTGCTGCAGCAGTCGCGCTAGCTTGGGCCGGAGGTAGGGAAGTGGCGCATAGTCGCCCGCCTCCCAGCGGATGACGGTCGACCGGTCGACCTTGAGGGCAGCGGCAAGGCTCTCTTGCGTGTGACCTGCCGACTTCCGCGCGGCTGCAAGGCCCCTTCGTCTCGTAGGCACTGCCGCGCACCTCCCTACTTGCTCCAGCCTGCCTTAGCTTATCAACTGACTCGGTATTTCTGCAGGTGAAGGCGGCAACTGCAACATTCTCGCGACGAGATTCCTACATCGCTGCTCTGTTCGTGAAGCTCCTGAGTGGGTTGTGTCAGGGCTTGTGACATCAGCACTGGCGATTGGGAGGTGAATCGGTGAATGCGACCAGACAGTTGTTCGTGACGTGGTACCGCTGCGCAGTGGATGGGCGGGACCATGCGGTTACCGATGAGGAGTTTGCGGCTGGCCGGACAGACGGAAAGTACGCGGCTGTCTGCGGACACGAAGTGATCACGGTGTCGGCTTTGGCGCCTCCGGGTGCGGAGTGCACGGCCTGCATTGCTCGGCTCGGGGGGTACGGGTAATGAGCTTGAACTTCGATCCTGGTGGGTACTACGCGGCGTTGGACACTTCGCAGTGGCTGAAGCTCAAGGAGGCACTGGACGGCAACGAAGACCAGCGACAGGCAGCACAGGATGTGCTTGGTTCGCTGGTGTTGTCGGACTGGCTCGAGCCTGAGCCGGAGCTGGACATGGCCACGCGCCGCCCCGAGCAGATCTCGACTATGCGGGAAGCACGCGAGGCGTACGAGGACCGATGCGTCGAGAAGCGGAGTCGGTTCGGCATCGATGTGTTGCAGCGGCAGCTCGACGCTGATCACCCGTACGACTATCTGCATCTTGAAGCGACCGGGCGCACGCTGCTCCGAGTCGCTGTTGAGTTGCTTGACCTTGCTCGCCAGCGCGAACTGGACGCGGAGGTTGATACCTGACGGCGCACGGAGAGGGAGGGACAGCGCTGCTACTGCGAACCGCGAAACAGCAGCGATCGCCGAACCGGAATCGAAGCCCAACTTGGTTCCCTGGACGACGTTTTCCCTGGTCATCGTGGGGACAAAGCAGCGTGAGGGGCGTGGGGAGATCTCCCCACGCCCCTCACGCTTCCCTCGCTGTCAGCCCGATTCCTCCTGAGGCGCCGCGCGCCGAGTGAGTGCCTCTCGTACATCCTCTGCGCGCACAACTTGGACACCGCCCGACTTTCTGGGACCGAAGCCGGACTCGCCGAGAATCGCCTTCAGATCGGAGAAGGTCCAGCGTTCGTACTCGGCAGCGTTGTGCTCAGCGAGTCGGGCGAGCACAACCCTGGTGGGTACTCGGCGTTCGTCCCGCATTACCGTCGCCACGTCTGCGAGGTGATCGACCGGCGCGGCCTCGATCTCCGGATGTGCGTTGCCCGCGATTGCCCGCCCGTCCTCGCTCATGATCGAGAGAGCGCGTTCGATAACCGGTGTCACCATGTCGACTTCGTCTTCGAACGGTACATAGAACGTCCGGATCAGATCGAAACTTGCATCCGTAACGCCAACCGCGACGCACGTGCCCCGGTCGGTCTTCATGCGTAGGTCGGTCGCGCGAATGCCTGCCCGGTACCTGCCCGAGCCGAGCAGCCCATCGTTCGCGACCTGGTCGGCTACCGAGAACGCCACTCCGCAAGAAACGTTGCGGGTGACCTCGCGAGGGATCGAGTCCTTCGTCGGGGACTGTGTTGCCAGCAGTAGTACGATCCCGTACTTCCGTCCGCGCTTGATGAGCCGCACCGCGTGCTCAGCGGCACGTTTGCCGAACTTGGGATGCTGGAACAGCTCGTGGCACTCGTCGATCGCGCACACCAGCGGATGCAGAACCAGACGGGGCTTGTCAGCGAGCTTGCGTGACACCTTCGGCGGCCTACCTGGCTGCTCGCCGAGTACCTTGCCGCGCCGCTCCATCTCCGTCAGCAGGTCTTCCAGCGCAGCGACGGCAGCTTCCGCGACTGCGTCGTCCATGCCCATTCGATAGCGAGCCGTGCGCGGCTGGAACGGATCGAAGTCGGGCGACTCGCCCATGACAAAGATCCACAGCTCGGCGCTCGGATCGAGCGCGGCACCCAGCAGTAGGGTTCGCAGTGCCGCAGACTTGCCCTGACCGGGCCTGCCGCCGATCAGCCAGTTCGCCTCGATCAGTGGCGCGTTGACGACCACGCCACGTTGGGTGAGGCCGAACGGCACGCCGTCGAAGACATCGGCCTGCCCGTCGTACTGCAGCGGCCATTCTCCGGCGCCGCCCGCGAGCGCACCCTTGTCAGCGACCCACAGATCGAGCACTCCGGCTTCGTCGCCTTCAGTGGGCCAGGTTTCCAGCTTGGCCCGTGCGAGGTTGGCAGCCAGCTTGTCGCGCCGGTCGGCCACCATGTCCGCCGTCGTGCCCAATGGCAACCGCAACTGGACGTAGGTGCCGTTGCCGTCTCGCCGGGCTGGGACGCTGTACAGCAGGTCTCCGCCGTTCTTGAAGAAGGTGTTCAGCGGCGAGATGCCAAGGTGTGCGAGCGCCTTGGACACCATCCGCTCATCGATCCATGAATCCGCGTCCTCGCGATCAGGTTGTGTCAACCAGCCGGTACCCGGTTCCCGGCTACGCCCCTCCCATGCAGCGGCGACAAGCCAACCAACTGGTGCGACGAGCAGCAGCACGGACGCAAGGGCCTTGAGTACATCCCACCCGCGATCGATCAGGCCGAGCAGTTCGGCCAGCCACGGCCACATGTCGGTTCGCGCCATCCACGAGTCCACACACCAGAGCATGAGTGCCACAGGCGCGACTCCCGAAGCGGCGACCACGCAGCGGTGCAGCACGATCGCGGCGCGACCCCAGCGGGCCTTCGAGTCCGCACGGATCAACTCTTGCGCCTTTCGCCGGGCCTCGGCGTCACCTGTGAGCCGCGCGGCACGGGCATCGGCGCGAAGATCGCCGTACGTTGCCCAAGTCCACGCCTTGGCGATCCAGCGGCCGTGACCGCGAAGCACGAACCACAAGAGGCGTGCGAGGTCGCGGGGGAGCTTCCGGAGTCGGTACGCGATCACCGCACGGGTATGTGCCACGCGCGGTGCCATCCACCAGTACCGCACGAACGATCGAAGCCACGCCAGGGTGGGCCGACGACCCTTCGGGGCGGCCGGTTGCTCGCCGGGCGCGAACTCCGCATCGAACACCTTGGGCTCTAGCACAGAGCGTTCATGGCGGCCGTTCACAGCCGCACCGTGCTGTCTGTCGTAGGTGTTCACGGGTTGGCCTCCCGTTCCGCGATCTCGGCTGCCAGCGTGGCCGCCAGGCGAGACGACAAGCCGCGCGAGCACGCGGTGACCTGCCGCACCCATGCGGGCGTGATCTCGATGCCGGGCGTCCACGCGTGGCGCGCCTCAGTCAGGTAGTCCGCGAAGAGTTTCCGGCGGCCACCGGCGTGTGTCCTGATCTCCGTTCGATGTGACCCACCTCCGGTCGAGGCTGGCTTCGATTCCTGTAGCGCAGCCAGGGCGGCTGCGGTGAGCTTGTCCCGAAGGTCGGTCACGGCCTCGGCTGCCATGAACACGAGCAGAGGCGGGACCGAGTGCAACACGATCCCGGCCCATGAACCGGCCACGAACGATGCCCAGGTGTTCATGACGTACGTCGCACCCAGAGTGAACCACTTCGCGCGCCTCACCCACGGTCCCATCCGCACGCCGTACCGCGCGGTGACTTGCTCGGCACGCAGGATCGCGATCAGTACGAGAGACACCGTGGGATCGAGCAGCCATGCGGCGAGCCACGGCAACGACCACGCAGGTGCACCAGCCGCCGCGAAATGCTGCACGTTCGTCATCGTGAACGCCAGCCCCATCGTGATCCCGGCCCAGCACAGCCGGTCCACCTGCTCACGTACACGCTCCACTCGGAAGGCCGCTTCGTCCGTGGGGCCGGCGGGTGGCCGCCCAGAGGCGGCCACCCCTTCCCAGTAGCGTTGCCGGGTCATCGCCGACCACCCCGAACACGAGGTGTATCTACGACGGTCTTGACCGTTAAAGCCTTCGTCAGCGCGTACGCTGCGAACAGAGCTGGGATGCCAAGAACCGCGACCACTAGAGCGCGATTGCCACCAGCCGTGACGATCACGACCCATTGGACGCCAACGATCAGTCCGGCCGTAAGCACCACTCGGCCAAACAACGACAGCAGCCGGTCGCTCGACCTCGTGGCGTCGAGCGACCGCCGTCGCTTCCACGCAGCGATCCTCCACAGCAAGACCCAGCCGAGCAGAATACCCGCAGCAACAAGTAGGTGCGTAGGTGGCAGGCTCATGACAACCCACCTCCGTGCCTGCTCTCGCGGCGAGCCAGCCAAACCATGTACAGCGCTCGGCGGTCCTGTTCGGACAGGGCACCCCACACGCCAACCGTCAACGGGCCAGCTGTGCGCAACTCCAGTTCCAGGCAAGCCAACCGAGCGGTGCAGCTGGCACAGATCCTCGCGGCCAGTTCCCGATCCGTCAGATCGTTGCCTGTCCATTCCGGAATCTCGCTATTGGTGTAGACCCACATGCACGAGCCGTCGCGCCGAACGATGTCTGTCAGCACGTCATCCGGAACATCGGCGTAGCGATCGAGTTCCACGGCAAGCGCGACCAAGTAGTCGTCGAAGTTGTCGAAGTCCTCAGGCTCTACCACGACGCACCTCCAGTCATGCGAGCGACCTCCCGCGCCATCCGTCGCTCGGCAGCGATGCGGCTGGGGTCGACGACGCTGCCCGTCGCCTTGGCCTCCGCTAGCAACTGCTCCAGAGCTTCCGCAGGGACGACGTAGCGAGATCGCAATCGGACTGCTGGAAAATCGCCTTCCCTGATGATCCGGTAGAGGGTTGACGCTCCAATCCGAAGAACTTCAGCCGCTTCCCTGACGGTATAAAAGTCCGGACGATTATTGCGAATTTCTTTGGTTTCTGGAACTCCTCCGCAGAGGTTTTCCTCGCTTTTGTTTTCCATGGCTTCGATTCAACGAGGAATCGCGTCCACCAACCATGCATATCCAGTGCACATCAAATGCACGATCAATGCAGAAACCATGCGCTTTGCTGTTTTCGCAGATCCTGTGAGGGCTAACGGGTGCGTTGCGCGAGCTAGCCAACCCCTGCTCGGCCAGCCCGTTCGACGGTTGATGATATCGACTATTTCATCGATACATCGATGAAATAGTCGATATCGAGCCGGCGACTTGCCTTGCCTGTTCCTAATGCGGGAGTGCCTGACGGCAATCCGCTAACGTCGGCGCTGTAACGGAGCGCGGAGGAGTACGTGTCAGAAGACTGGGCTGCGGTCGCGAAGGCCATTAACGAGCGTGTGAAAGAGCTCGGATGGCGGCAACGCGAACTTGCGGAACGGTCGCAAGTCTCGTCAGCAATAGTCCGCGAAATTCAGCGGAACACGGTTAATCGGAAGCGTAGCCCGCGAACCCTCGAATCCTTGTCGATCACGCTCGGCTGGCACCCTCAGCACCTCGAGGCAGTCCTTCATGGTCGCCAGCCGCCGGGCTTGGAAGTTTCTACGGAACGGGATCTCTCTACCCGGCTGGAAGCGATGGAACGGCGGCTGGATGCGATCGAGAAGCAGTTGTCCAACGTTCAGGCTGGGCTCGCGACCTTGATAGAGCACATCAAGCCCTCACGTTCCCCGCAGGAGCCGTAAGAGATGGCGGCAGCACCGTGGACGGGTCGCACCGCATGTGCGCTCCAGAATGCGCTGAGACTCAGCAATGAACTGTTCGCGGAGCATCTTGGGATCGGTGTTCGAACGGTTGCTTCTTGGCACCAGAAGCCAACGCTGAAGCCAAAATCCGAGATGCAACAGCTCTTGGATACCGCCTACGAGAGGGCATCTCCCGTTGTCCTAACACGGTTCGCGGAACTCGTCGGCGACGCGCCGTCGCAGCGGTCGGCGGAACCGGCGGCCGACGACAAGGCCAGAGCGGATGCCGAGTTGCGCTTGGCCGACGACCCTCACGTTGGCGCAGCGCTCGAATGGCTCGATACGTACGCCGGTTGGAACCCAGGCACCAGCCGCCGCCAAGTTGCGGCTCAGCTTGCCGACCTCGACGTGCGCGCCCTTCGTGACCGAGGCGCCCGGCGTGGACAAATCAGCCACGCACAGGCCACACGCTCCCTGCTTGCCTACTACGGAAGCGAGCCGAGCGGATACGGCACCTACGCCGCGAAGTATCATCGCGAACGTTTGGTTGACACCACGATCTTGACGCGCCCTGACTGGCTTGATCTTGAGTGTCGGTTACTGGGCGGCTCGGACGATCTGAGGTTCGACCACGCGTCGCCTCCGGCGGCAACGCCCCTCGACGGCCGGACTGTCGAAGCGGCTATCCGGCGGCTTGCTGAGACGCTGGAACTCGGCACCAGACTCGTCAACATGCCGCTGTACCGGCTGCGCACTATCGACATCGAAGGTCCGCAACTGAGCGGCACTCTCGGCCTCGCGCCGTTCGTACAGTACGCACTCACGATGGACCTTCTCGAAGGTGAGTTGCTCGACGCGATCTCGGCCGACGGCAGCCTCACGCCCGGTCGGCTGCCGTTACGTGATCAGTACCTGCCTGATCTCGCGTCGGTGGCTCGATTTGACGGGCGGCTGTGTGCAGGCGGTGTCCTCGCGCTCTGCGCCATCGCACGCCCGCGTGGTCTTCACGGCGACGCTGACTACCTGATCCTTGTACAGCAACGTTCCGGCAGCGTCGTCAACGCGAACCGCCAACTGGCCGTAATACCAAAAGGCTTCCACCAGCCAGTAGCCGATCTCCGTGGAGACACCCAGGTTGGCGCCACACTCCTACGGGAGATGGAAGAGGAACTGTTCGGGCGCGACGACGTAGACAACACCGTGGGCGAACAGCGCAGTGCCGATCCGATGCATTCCAGTCGGCTGTCGCAGCCGATGCGATGGTTGCTGGAAAATCCCGTGGAGCAACGTTTCCGGCTGGAATGCACTGGGTTCGGCCTGAACCTTGTCAGCGGGAACTATGAGTTTCCAAGTCTGATCGTCATCGAAGACGAAGAATTCTGGGTGCGTTTCGGTGGCCAAATCGAGGCGAACTGGGAGTCTTCCAACCTACGTCGATACTCCACACTCGATACCGGCCTGCTGTCCGAGTTGCTCGACGATGTAGCGTGGAGCAACGAAGGACTGTTCGCTGTGCTCCAAGGGTTCCGGCGCCTTGCGGAGTTGGGCGGACGCCGCGTGAGGTTACCGCACGTCGAATGGGAGCTGAAGTGACCACAGGTTGGCACACCGGGAACGCCGCCGAAGACGGCGCGGACACGCGCGGCTGGATCGTCGGGCACTTCATTGACCCCTCGCAGGGAGTCCGGTCGACCAAGGACGTAGAAGTCAAGTGGGCGCACCATCCCAAGGGCGACAAGCGCCCGGAATGGACCTCGGACGACCAACGCACGACGCTTGTGATGCTGATCGGCGGGCATTTCCGCGTCGAGTCGACTGAGGGCGCGGCAACCTTCACACAACAAGGCGACTACGCAATGTGGGGCCCAGGAGTCGACCATTCATGGGAAGCAATCGAGGACTCCACGGTTATGACCGTCAGGTGGCCATCTTCCCCGACCTCGTGAACTGATATCGCGGAAACCAGCGAAACTGAGAAATGTACCCAGTTGGCGTTGGATGCTGGGTTACCTGATACGCGGTCTGAATCGTAATCAAGTAACCCAACGTTCCAGCTCGGATATTATTAGAACCCGTACAGATAACGTCGTGTATTGAAGGCCTCTCGTCCGCCTTCTAAAAGCTCTTCCACCATCGCCCGAACGGACGGATGGTCAATTGAACCTAGGCCGTCTTCCACTACTCGACCAGCTATTCCTGAGTCGCCGTCCTCCGTTATTAGTGAGATGATCTGGTCAGCATCGCCAAGTACTGGAATATTCGCATTATGCGTGGAGAAAAGTAACTGCCTGTTGTCTTTCGCCTCACGTATACGAGGGACTATATCATCGTAGATGAATCTGTTGTCGAGGTCGTCCTCCGGTTGATCAATAATAAGGGGCCCGTCGCCTCGATGCATCAGAAGTAGCAGCAGTGCTGTAGCTTTTTGCCCGGTCGATAGATGATCTAAACCCCTCCATGCTGGGGATTCCTTAGTTCCAACATTCAACTCAATATCCGTGCTAATCGGGAGTTCCACCTCCTCTATTAGCATCAGTGTTTCTTCGTCAGCTTTTGCTAATGTATTGGCCTGCGCGGGCGTGACTGTGCCTAAAAACCGCGTGAGTATGCCGGCCGTTCCGCCTCTTATCGTTGTAGCTAGACTTCTTGGTGATAGGAGGCTATCTGTGTGTATGGCATTGCGCACGAGATCCAGTCGCCCCCGAACGCGGTTGTCAATCAGCGTTGTGAGTGCAGATCGGTCGCCTCCATCGTTTACGGTCGCCCGCACGGTTCCAGGTAATCTTTTGCCGACTTTTTTGGCTTCGCTCTTTAGCGCACGTAGCCGTGCAGCTCGGTGTTCCTCAGCTTGTATGAGAAGCTCTTCCCGCTTCGCTTTGAGGTCGGTCAGTTCTTCCTTCGCCTGATCGTACTTTCCTTTCTTCGGCTTTAGTCTGCTGAGCTGACGTCGAAGTTTTAGATACTCGCTCCCGTCGACGCCGTCGGGCTGAAGCTGGCGTAAGACCTTGTTCAGTTCTTTTCTGATGGGCTCGGTTTCACTGGTCCAATTCTCCTGAACCTCGGAAAGTTCGGCTCTTGCCTGAACCCGCGCTGACTCGACAGCCTGCGCGGCAGCCACGACGGCGTTGTTGTACCTGTCGAGAACTTGCTGCGCCTGCTGAAGGAGCGGACGTCGTGGAAGATCGGTTGCTTCCATGTCGCCCAGATAGGTTGTTTCAACTTGCCAGCCTTGCCAATCGATCGGACCGAGCGAATCGACTGCGCGCTTTAGTAACTGTTCTTCATGCTGGGCCTTGTCCTGCGCTTCTAGCTTGTCCCCGACACCGGCGGCATCAAAACGCGCGAGGCGCTCGTCAAGAATCGGAATCTGTGAGATCTCACGCTCGAGTATTGCCATACCCTCCCTGCATCGAAGGATGTCTGTCCGCGACCGTTCAAGGTCAGCACGTGTGCGAGCGGTTTCGCCGTCAGCGTCGAGGCCTTTAGGCAGGTACCGGGCAAGTAGCTCCGTGAGTAGTTCGGAATCTCTCGCTAGCTCCGCGAGTTCTCGCTGTCCGAAGACGTCCGCGTGGTCAAGGAGATCCGATGGTTTGGAACTAAGTATGGTGCCAAGTGAGTCCCGAACAACTGGGGGGCTTCCGACAATTCGTTCAACTAGGAAGTTATCAACCGCAGGTGTTCGCAGCTGCACATGTAATTGGATTTTTGTGCCAGAGCCAAGGACGTTCTTAATCATTGCGTCATGTTCATTTTTCGAGGTCTTGGCAAGCGGGGGGATGCCTAAGACATATCGCAGGCTCTCAATTATTGTGGACTTTCCCGAGCCGCGTCCACCGATTAGAACGTTCAATGATTCGTTAAACCGCACTCTGACACCATCAAGGAAGCCTCCAGTCCAATCCATTCCGATAAAGCGAGAATGCGCTGTCACTTGTGGGTCGTCTGTGCGAACGCGAGTCTTGGGAGTTCGAAACGCGAGGTCCAAACCGGTGACAGTTGGACTGGACAGCTTGATCCAGCAGGTGCTTCCGGATTTGCGGAGGTCGTCCGGGCTATTTATATCGGCTGCTCGGAGTATCGCTATAGGATGGTCTCGCTTGTAAGCGGCAGACCTATTGTTGATTATTTCAGAATGAGCTTGTTTGAGAGTCCCGCCCCCCAGGGCAGCTGCATGAAGTCGGGGATCGGTCCAAGCTTGAATAGCTGACTGGCCGGTGAGCTTTACTAGTAACCCGCCACCGCTGGTGACGTGTGCGCCGATAACCACTGCATTCCACGATTCGGCAGCTGCAAGCATCTCTTGTGTATCGAGCTTGCCAGGCCTCGCATCACGGCAATCTGCGGGGATGCCGCACTCGCCGATTATGCGATTTATATTAGCTGCGTTTGCTGCGGGGTCGAACAATACGAGGAGGTGTACTCCGTCTTTCGCTGTCGCTTCAAACCCGGGAAATACCGTTATTCCGGCTTCTGACGCCAGAGATCGCAGAGTGCTTCCAGAGTCAATACACCAGTGGTCGGTTATTCCTATCACTGAGATTGAGTTCTCTAGGAGTGCGTCTACGAGTGAATTATTGTATGTCTCTTCGTCCAAAGTAGGCGTATTGGCCTTTCCGTACCTCTGGACGTAGGTGAAGGGATTAACCTGCAACGCACATCGGAACCAAGTTGATCCTTCAGGCAATTGGTCGACGTCGGCAATCATTCACACTCTTTTCAGCTTCTTTGCAATTTGCTGGCGGATACCAGCGCTTGGCTGATGTGCTATCGGTCCGAGGTGTGTGTTCTGTTACCAGACGGGTGCGTCCTGTCGTGCGTGTGTCGAGGGGAGCGGTCGCGGCGGGCCTTTAAGTGGGGGTTCGCGACCTGTCATGTGCCGATACGCATCAAGCTTTGTCTACGACCAAGGATTCTCGGCCCTGGTGGCTTGGGTGAGGCCATTAGGACCGATCGGCATCCTGTAAATGAGAGCTGCGCAACGCCAGGGTTCAGCGTGGAAGTTCGATAATTGCCGCATCGGCTAGGTCTTGGGTCTGAGTTACCACGGCGCGTTTGCCCCGGCGGACTGTGATAAGTCCGGAGGCCTTAAGTTCCGCGATGGCGCGGTATGCCGTACCCACGCTGACGTGGTACCGGTTGGCGAGCTCAGCAACCGGCGGCAGCGGGTCGCCGACGCGTAGCACGCCTGCCATGATCGCGCCGCGAAGGTCCGCAGCGATCTTCTGATAAGGGTTGGTGGCTTCGGGTTCGAGCGTGGAGTTGGGATTGCCTGAAGCGTCAATCGCGATCGGCGCCTGCGGCATACGGCCGGTGAACTTGCCCGCTGCACGCTGGTCGGCCTCTGCGACCCATGCCGAGTAGACGCGGAGGGTGGTTGCGCCGCCGCCTCCGTGACCGAGACGACCGGCGACTGTGCGCACGTCGACGCCGGACGAGATGAGTTCCGTTGCCGAGTAGTGGCGGAGTTGGTGAAGGTGCATGTCCCAGCCGAGCTTCTCGCACATTCGCCGGTACCGCTGCGAGACGGTCGAGGGCTTCAGCCACGTCGAATGATCTACTGAGGGGGAGAAGACGCGGCCGGTCTTCGCGAGGGTTGTTCCGACAAGCGCAGCTTCCGCGTCACAGCACTGGCGGTAGGCGCGCAAGAGTCCGACCGTCTCCGCGTCGAGGGCGATTCGCCGTTGCTGGTGCGTCTTGGTGTCCTTCTCCCATGTGCGCGGCCCATCTTGTGCGATGCTGCCGCGAATCCACAGAACGGCGTTGTCTAGGTCGATCCGATCCCAGAGGAGCGCACACAGCTCTCCTCGGCGGGCGCCGGTCGTCATCGCGAGCCAGACGAACATGCCCCAGCGAAGGTCTTTGAACGCCTCGTTGATGATCGCGGCGGCCTCTGCTGGCGTCGGCGGCTTGGGGTCGGGTGTGGGTCCTTTGGGCGCGTCTGCCTGGTCCAGCGGGTTGATCGTGATCCACTTCCAGCGCAGCGCGTCCTTGAATGCGCCGCTCAAGCACCAGTGGATCTTCCGAATGGTCCCGAGGGACAGGGGCTTGCACTGGTGGGGTCGGCACTTCTCGGTGCAGTTGTGCTCGCCCTGAGTTTGGTGCTCAACGAACTTGCGGCCTCCGCAGTGCGCGCGGCAGGTCCGGAGCGTCTTGTAGAAGGAGTCGAACGTCTCGGCGTCGAGTCGTGACAGCGGCAGCTTGCCGATCAGCGGACGCACGTGGGTGCGGATAACGCCCTCGTACCGCTGGCGGGTCGTGGTGTCGACGTCGAGCAGCTCAAGGTAGCGGTCCATGAGCTGGTTCACGGTCGCGCTCGTGCGCGGGTTGCGCCGCTCGTTGACCTCGTTGACGAGCCGGATGCGGACCTTCTCCGCTTCGTCCTCAGCCTTCGGTCCGGCAGGAACGGTCTCGCGCAGGTAGTGACGACGGCCGCTCAACGGGTCAACACCCGCGTAGACCTTGACGCGGAGTGCCCCGCTCGGTAGCCGCTCTACCTCGCCTCGCTGGCGCTTCTGACGCGCCGACCTGGTGCCCGTCATGGTGCGAGAATACGGTACTCGCACCACGTACGGCACCACGCGAATCGGCTCTGGCCTGCAAAAAGGGCCTCTGACCTGGGCGCCCCCGGCAGGATTCGAACCTGCGACACCCGCTTTAGGAGAGCGGTGCTCTATCCCCTGAGCTACGGAGGCTGGTCGTGCTCGGGCCTTAGCTTAGCCGTACCGGCCGCGCGTGGGTGAGGCGGACCTTGACTACGCGCGAGTTGCTCACTGTAATACCCAGACTACCAGTGGGTAACTAGCCCCTTGGACGCGGCGCGGAGGCATCGGTTGATCAAGGTCATGTTCGCCGACGACGAGGAACTGGTCCGGTCGGGGTTGCGGGCGATGATGTCCGTCGCGCCGGACATCGAGGTCGTCGGGGAGGCCGTTGACGGCAGATCGGCCGTGGAGACCGCCCGGCGCTACCAGCCCGACGTCGCCCTCCTCGACATCAAGATGCGCGCCCCCGACGACGGTATCCGGGCGTTGCGGGCGATCCAGGCGTTGCCGGCGCCGCCGCGGGTGGCGATGCTCACCACCTTCGACGTCGACTCCTACGTCAGCCTCGCCCTGAGCTTCGGCGCCAACGGGTTCCTGCTGAAGGACATCGAGCCCGCCGTGCTGGTGCGGGCCGTGCGCGACCTGGCCCGCGGCGGGGCCGTGCTCGACCCCAGCGTCGCCGCTCGCATGGTCAACGCCCACCGCGACGAGCAGCGTGCCGCCGCTCCCGCTCGCAAGCTGCTGGCCTCGCTCTCCGAGCGCGAGCGCGAGGTGGTTGGGCTCATCGGCCAGGGACTGTCCAACGCCGAAATCGGCGGGTCGCTGCACCTCTCCGAGGCCACCGTGAAGGGCTACGTCTCGGCCGTGCTCTCCAAGATCGGCGCGGCCAACCGCGTCCAGGCCGCCCTGCTGGCCTACCGGGGTGGCCTGGTCGAGTGACGCCGCGTTAAGGACAGTCTCAGCTCAAGCGGTAAGACTGTTCCCATGCGCATTCTCGTTGTCGACGACGATCGGGCCGTTCGCGAGTCCCTGCGGCGGTCACTGGAGTTCAACGGCTACCAGGTCGACGTCGCCAGCGACGGAGCGCAGGCGCTGGAGAAGGTGACCGGTGACCGGCCGGACGCCATGGTGCTCGACGTCATGATGCCCCGGCTCGACGGCCTCGAGGTCGCCCGCAGGCTGCGTAGCACCGGCGACGACCTGCCGATTCTGGTGCTCACGGCGCGGGACACCGTTTCCGATCGCGTCTCCGGGCTCGACGCGGGCGCCGACGACTACCTGCCCAAGCCCTTCGCACTGGAGGAACTGCTCGCCAGGCTGCGCGCACTCCTGCGTCGCGCCAGTGCGGAGTCGCAGAACTCGCAGCACTCCGAGGTGCTGTCGTTCTCCGACCTCACCCTGGACCCCGGCACCCGCGAGGTGCGCAGGGGCGAGCGGCCGATCAGCCTGACCCGCACCGAGTTCGCCCTGCTCGAGCTGTTCATGTCCTATCCGAAGCACGTGCTCACGCGCAGCCGCATCCTGGAGGAGGTGTGGGGCTACGACTTCCCCACCTCGGGCAACGCCCTGGAGGTCTACGTCGGCTATCTGCGGCGCAAGACCGAGGCCGAGGGTGAGCCCCGGCTGATCCACACGGTGCGCGGCGTCGGCTACGTGCTGCGAGAGACCCCACCGTGACACAGGCACCACCCATGTCCGCCGTTCCCGGTGTCGAACCACCCCAGTCGCACCCGCCGAAGAAAGCCGAAAGTCCGCGCCGATTCTCGCTGCGTACGCGGGTCATGCTGCTCGCGGCCAGCTGCGTCGGCGGCGCGGTCGCCCTCGTCTCGCTCGTCGCCTACCTCACCGTGCGCGGCAACCTCTACCAGCAGTTCGACGACAGCCTCATCGAGCGGGCCAACGCCGCGGTGACCAGCGTCCCCGTCCAGGCCCAGTTCCGGGAGGTGCCGGCCGCGCTGCTGGTGAGCAGCGACATCGACATCGGCCTGCTCCAGGCCGGCGCTGGCCTCACCTGGCCTGAGCGTGGCGAGCCGCCGCCCGTCGGTGACGCCGAGCGCGCCGTGGCGGTCGGCACCGCCGAGTCGTCGCTGCGCACCGACACCGCGACCGACATGCGCGTGGTCGCCCTGCCCTCGGGGCCAGGGCAGGCGCTCGTCCTCGCGCAATCGCTTGCGCCCACGAAGCGAACGCTTGCGGAGCTGTCGCTCGTGCTCTTCCTGTTCGGCGGGGCGGGAATCGTCGTCGCCGCCGCGGCCGGTACCGCGGTCGCCCGCGCCGGCCTGCGTCCGGTCGAGCGGCTCACCTCCGCGACCGAGCGCGTCGCCCGCACGATGGACCTCCGGCCGATCCCGGTGACCGGCGACGACGAGCTGTCGCGGCTGACCCACAGCTTCAACACCATGCTCGCGGCCGTCGCCGACTCGCAGGAGCGGCAACGTCAGCTCGTCGCCGACGCCGGGCATGAGCTACGGACGCCGTTGACGTCGTTGCGCACCAACCTGGAGCTGCTCCTCGCCACGAGCCGGGAAGGCGCACGGCCGCTGGCCGAGCGCGACAGGGTTGAGATGGAGGCCGACATCCGTGGCCAGCTCGACGAGCTGACGCAGCTGATCGGCGACCTCGTGGAACTCGCCCGCGAGAGCGAGCCGAGGATCGAGAACGAGCGCGTCGACCTCGCCGAGGTGGTCGAGCGTGCCCTCGACCGTGCGCGGCGCCGGGCGGGCGAGACCGAGTTCGACGTCACGCTCGAACCGTGGGTGCTCGCGGGTGACCCGGCCGTGCTGGAACGGGCGGTGCTGAACCTGCTCGACAACGCGGTCAAGTTCTCGCCCGAGGGCTCCACGGTGCAGGTCCGGCTCCGCGCGCTCGGCGACGGGACCGCCGTGATCGAGGTCTCCGACGCGGGCCCCGGCATCGCGGACGAGGACCTGCCGAAGGTGTTCGAACGCTTCTACCGCTCCTCCGAGGCCCGCACGCTGCCCGGCTCCGGGCTCGGGCTGGCGATCGTCAAACAGGCGACCGAACGGCACGGCGGTGCCGTCTATGCCGGCCGCAGCGAGGCAGGTGGAGCGCTGATGACGATCCGCCTGCCGGGCGTCCCGGGCTGACTTCTGTTTGATCGTGTAGAATTTTGTGAGAAATTCTGTGTAGTTCGGCTGCGGTTGCGGGATGGAGTCAACGTGCTGGCGCGGCAGCGGCAAGCGATCATCCTGGAGGAGGCGCGCCGGACCGGTGCGGTCCGGGTGAGCGATCTCGTCGAGCGGCTCGGCGTCTCCGACATGACCGTACGCCGCGACCTCGACGTCCTCGCCAGCCGAGGGCTGGTGGAGAAGGTCTACGGCGGCGCCACGTCCGTGGCGAGTCACAGCACCGACGAGCCCGGTTTCGAGGCGAAGTCGGTCCGCCAGCTCGAGCACAAGCAGGCCATCGCCGCCGTCGCCGCCGGGCTCGTCCGCCCCGGCACCGCGATCGGTATCTCGGCGGGCACCACCACGTGGACCTTCGCCCGCGCGCTCGACGCCATCCCAGGCCTCACGATCGTCACCAACTCCATCCGCGTCGCCGACGTCCTGCGCGACTCGAGCCAGCCCGACCGGACCGTGGTGCTCACTGGGGGCGTCCGCACGCCCTCCGACGCGCTCGTCGGCCCGATCGCCGTGCAGAGCCTGCGCAGCCTGCACCTCGACCTGGTCTTCCTTGGGGTGCATGGCATGGCCGACGGGCCCGGGTTCACCACCCCGAACCTCACCGAGAGCGAGACCGACCGCGCGCTCGTGGAGGCCGGCCGCAGGTTGGTGGTGCTCGCCGACCACACCAAGTGGGGCACGGTCGGCATCTCGACCATCGCCGAGCTGGCAGAGGCCAGCGTTGTGGTGAGCGACGACGAGCTGCCCGACGATGCGCGGCGAATCCTGTCCGAACACGTGGGAGAGCTCATGATCGCCCCGGCGACACGCCACTCCGGAGCAGGCGAGTGAACAAGACCGTTCGTCACCTCGCCGACGGCCGCGAGATCATCTACTTCGACGAGCACGAGCTCGCACAGCCCCGCGAGGCCGTGGACACCCGCGACCTGCCCGCCGTCTCGGCCGCGTCGGAGATCCGCTGCGACCCGCTGACCGGCGAGTGGGTCGCGATGGCTGCCCACAGGCAGACCCGTACCTACAAGCCGCCGGCCGACCTGTGCCCGCTGTGCCCGACGCGCCCCGGCAAGCCGAGCGAGGTGCCCGAGGCCGACTACGACGTCGTGGTTTTCGAGAACCGGTTCCCTTCGTTCGCCAAGAACGTGTCGGGCGAGGCCACCACGGTGGACGGCGCAGGGCTGGTCCAGCTCGCGCCCGGCCGGGGGCGCTGCGAGGTCGTCTGCTTCACCAGCGACCACGAGCGGTCGTTCGGCGAGCTGAGCGCCGAGCGGGTCCGCACGGTCGTCGACGTGTGGGCCGACCGCACGGCTGCACTGTCCGAACTGGACGGTGTTGAGCAGGTCTTCCCCTTCGAGAACAGGGGCGAGGAGATCGGCGTCACCCTGCACCATCCGCACGGCCAGATCTACGCCTACCCGTTCGTCACCCCGAGGACCGAGCGGATGCTCGCCACCGCCGCCGCCTACCGCGCCGAGCACGGCAGGCACGTCATGGGCGACGTGCTCGCCAATGAGCACAAGGCGGGCACGCGCGTCGTCGCCGAGGGCCGGTTCTGGACCGCCTTCGTGCCGCCCGCGGCGCGCTGGCCGGTGCAGGTGCAGGTGGTGCCACACCGCCAGGTCGCCGACCTCACCGAGCTCGACGCCGCCGAGCGCGACGACTTCGCGCGGGTGTACCTACAGGTGCTGCGCCGGTGCGACGGCCTTTACGACCGACCGCTGCCCTACGTCGCGGGCTGGTACCAGTCGCCCCGCCACCGCGACCGCGAGCTTTCCTGGCTGCACCTCGAGCTGTTCTCGGTGCTGCGGTCCAGGGACAAGCTGAAGTACCTCGCCGGCTCGGAGTCGGGCATGGCCGTGTGGGTGAACGACTCCACCCCGGAGCAGATCGCGGAGCGGCTGCGCGCCGCGGGCTGAGCCGCTTCCACGTGCTCCCCACAGGTTCAGTTCAGCAAGCTCTCAGGAGCTTGGCCCATCATGGGTGCATGACCGAGAACGACCCCACAGCTGCGGACAAGTCCGGCGCATCGGCACCAGGAGGCCCGGAGCACGGTGGTTGGCCGGGACCGGACGAGCCGAACCCGTGGTCGGCGCAGGGCCAGGTGCCCCAGGGGCAGCCCACCCAGCCCGGTCATCAGTACCCGGCCGCTCAGCACACTGTGCCCGGCCCGTCCTACCCGGCGGCCACGTTCGCGGCGCACACCCAGCCCACGAGCGGACCGGGGCAGCAGCGTAAGGGCACGGCGAGACTCGTTGCCGGAGTCGCGGTGCTCGCGCTGCTGGTCGGAGGTGGCGCGGGTGTCGCGGGCGGGTATCTCGCCGCGGACAACAGCCCGGCAGCCGGCAGCTCGGTCAACGCGCTCGACCAGACCCCACCCGCCCAGCAGACGGGCAACGCCCCCGCGGGCACCGTCGAGGCGGCAGCGCAGAAACTCATGCCGAGCGTCGTGCAGCTCCAGGTGGAAGGTCAGCGGGCCGCCAACGAGGGTTCCGGTTTCATCATCAGCGACGACGGCTACATCCTCACCAACAACCATGTGGTCGAGGGCGCCGCGAACGGTGGCACCGTCACGGTGGTCTTCCAGAACGGCGACCGCGCCGAGGCGTCGATCGTGGGGCGCGACCCGACAACCGACATCGCGGTGGTGCGCGCCGAGGGCGTCAGCAACCTGCCGGTCGTGGAGCTCGGCCGCTCCGGCGACCTCCGGGTCGGTCAGCAGGTGGTGGCCATCGGCTCGCCGTTCGAGCTCGCCGGAACGGTCACGGCGGGCATCGTCAGCTCGCTGCACCGACCCGTCTCCGCCGGTGGCTCGGGCGACCAGGCGACCGTGATGGACGCGATCCAGACCGACGCCGCGATCAACCCCGGCAACTCTGGCGGCCCGCTGGCCAACATGTCCGGGCAGGTCGTGGGCATCAACTCGGTGATCTACAGCCCGCAGTCCGCATCCGGCGGCGAGGGCGGCAACGTCGGCATCGGCTTCGCGATCCCGATCGACCAGGCGCGGCGCACGGCCGACGACATCATCGAGAACGGCCACGCCACCCAGACCTACATCGGCGCGACCGTCGGCGACGCCCCCAACGGCGGCGCGGCCATCGGCGAGGTGATGCCCGGCAGCCCCGCCGAGAAGGCAGGCCTCAAGGCAGGCGACGTGGTCACCAAGTTCGACGACCGAGTGATCGAGGACGCCAACGCACTCGTCGCCGCCGTCCGGACCAGGGCACCGGGGGAGCAGGTCACCCTCACGCTCCAGAACAACAAGACGCTCGAGGTGACCCTCGGCGGCCAGCCGGTCGAAGGCAACTGAACCACCGACGCTCGGCCGCGGTGGCGGCCGAGACCAGCTCCGGCCTCGGTCGCCGGAATCCATAGCCCACGCGCAACCGGGACCCCCTTGCCCGGTTGCGCGTGGTTGCGTCAGGGGGCCGTCAGCTCGGCGAACCAGCGGCGCTCGTGTTTCCCGCTCCAGCGCAGCCGCAGGCCAGCCTCCGCCGCGGACGTGCCGATGGCGTCCATCCCCAGCCAGGCCCAGCCGAACCAGCCGCCCGCCTCGGCGGGGCCGCCCACACGAACTCGTTCCCTGCGCAGGCCGTGACCGGGTGGCTCCACCTCGACGACCGCGCTGCCGCCCGGGCCCAGCAGCCGGGCGACTCGCCGCAGCAGGCGCACCGGGTCGCCGCCGATGCCGATGTTGCCGTCGGCCAGCAGCACGTGCCGCCACCGGCCTTCGCCGGGCACCCTGGCGAACACGTCCCTGCGCAGCGCGATCGCTCCCCTGCGCAGGGCGAGCCGCACAGCGACCGGCGAGCTGTCTATTCCCAGCGTGGCGACGCCCCGCGCACCGAGCGCGGCGGCGAGCCTGCCGGGGCCGCATCCCACGTCGAGGGTGGGACCCGCGCAGCGCGAGAGCAGCAGGCCGTCCCCGGTCTCCGGAGGGCGCCGCCAGCGTTCGACGGGCAGCGCGATCCGTTCGCCGCTCGCCAGCTCCAGCCAGCAGCTGCCGCCGAGCAGGCCGCGGTCGAACTCGCCGCTCATCGCGAGTGGACGGTGCGCAGCGCCGCCGCGAATCGCCCGTCCGGGGCCATCCCGGCCACCAGGCCGGCGTCGGACATCCTGTCCACATCGGACAGGCGGGTGGCGGTTCCCGTGCGCAGCCCGGCGGACTCGAGTGCCCTCCGCGTGAGCGCGCCGGTGTCCGGACGCGACATCGGCACGGCTCCGAGCGCCCGCGCCCGTTCGGGATCGCGCAGCGCCAGCGCCCACCAGCCGCCGTCCTCGGCGGGACCCAGCACGGCCTCGTCGCGGCGCAGAAGGTCCGCGGTCGAGCGCAGCAGCCCTGGCGTCACCTGCGGGGTGTCCATCCCGATCTGCAGCACGGGGAGGCGGTCCGTCGCGACGGCTGTGTCGGTGTGCGCGTGCACGAGGCGCTCCGCGAAGTCCTCGCCGCGCTGGGGGATCACCGTGCAGCGCCGCAACGCCACCCGCAACTCGGTGCTCCGCGCGGCGGCTGGCAGGTCGCCGGTCAGCGCGACGACCGGGACGGTGCCCGGCGTTGCCAGCACGGCGTCGAGCGTGTCGAGCAGTGCCGCGGCGGCGAGCTCGGCGGCCTGCGCCGGGGTCGCGGGCGGGCACAGCCGCGTTTTCGCCAGCCCCGGAACGGGCGCCTTCGCGACCACGAGCACGGCGCAGTCCACGTTCATGTTCGCCACACCTTCGCCATGTCCCGCGCCGCTCGCAGGGTGCCCCGCAGCGAACCCGAGACCTTGGACACCGTGCCACCGGTCCTCGGGCCGTACGGCACGTCGAACTCCCGGACCCGCCAGCCCGCGCGGGCGGCCCTGACCAGCAGTTCCAGCGGGTAACCGAAGCCGCGGTCCTCGACACGGAGCGCCAGCAGCGCGCGCCGGCGCGCCACCCGCATCGGGGCGATGTCGTGCACGCCGAGGCCCTTGGCGCGCAGCGCCGCGGCCAGCAGCACGTTGCCCGCGCGGGCGTGCCACGGCCACACGCCAGGGGACTCGGGCCTGCGCCGGCCGGCCGCGAGTTCCGCCTCGTCGGCGAGGACCGGCTCCACGAGCTGCGGCAGCAGGCGCCCGTCGAGCGAGCCGTCCGCGTCGAGGAAGCACACGATGTCCGTCCTCGCCGCCAGCAGGCCGGTGTGGACGGCGGCGCCGTAGCCGGGGCGCGGCTCGGCGACCACCGTTGCGCCGAGGCCGGCGGCGACCTCGGCTGAGCGGTCGGTGGAGCCGTTGTCGACCACGATCGCGTGGTAGCCGGGCGGAAGGCCGGCGAGCACGCCGGGCAAGGCGGGTGCCTCGTTCAGGCACGGGAGTACGACGTCGACGGTGTCAGACCTCACGCCGGCCACGGTAGGTCCACCTTGGACAGTAGGGAACCGCTGTGGTGCTTACGAAATCCTGACGTCAATGAAGTTCTTACCGAGTTCTGACGATCACCTTCGATGCGGTGCCGAGGGCCGGGCCTGGGTCTATCGTGCGGCTGTGGTCGAGTCCCCCACGGTGAGCTCGCCTGCCCGCAGGACCCTCGGCATCCGAGGTGATCTGCTCGCCGCCGGGCTCGCCGCACTGCTCGTGGGCGCCGCGGTGGCCGTCGGCGCGTACCTCAACCGGCCCGGCTCCGGCGTGGTCATCTGGGCGGAGGCCGCGCCGCTCTACGGGAGCTGGCTGCCCCACTACGGCAAGGGCACGGTGCTCGCCGTTCTGGTCGCGGTGTGCGTGCTCGCGTGGGGCCCCGCGCTGGCCGGTCGGCTGCCCTGGCGACGCCTCCTCCCGCTCGGTTATGTGGCCTCGCTCGCCTGGATCGTCGCGCTCGCGCTGGTGGACGGGTGGACGCGGGGCTTCGCCCGGCGGCTCGCGACACCGCACGAGTACCTCCACGAGGTTGCCGGGATCACCGACATCCCGGCGATGCTCGCCGGGTTCTCCGACCGGATACTGGCCGGGCAGCCGGACAACTGGACGACGCACGTGGCGGGCCACCCGCCCGGCGCGACGCTGGTGTTCGTGTGGCTCGACCGGCTCGGTCTCTCCGGCCCGGTGTGGGCAGCGATCGTTTGCGTGCTCGTCGGCGCGCTGGTGGCGGTGGCGGTGCCGGTCACCATCGCCGCGCTCGGCAGGCCGGAAGCCGCGCGGGCATCGCTGCCGTTCGTGGTGCTCTTCCCCGGCGCCGTCTGGCTCGGCGTGTCCGCCGACGGCCTCTTCGCCGGGGTCACCGCCACCGGCATCGCGCTGCTGGCGCTGGCAACGCGCTGGTTCCGCGAGCGCCGGACCTCCGCGCCCTGGGCGGCGCTCGGCGCGGGGATGCTCCTGGGTTTCGGCATCTTCCTGTCCTACGGACTGCTGCTGCTCGGCCTGGTCGCGCTCGCAGTGGTGCTGTGCGGGCGCAGCGGCAAGGCCCTACTGGCCGTGGCGGCAGGTGCGGCGGGCGTCGCGGCGGTGTTCGCGGTCGCCGGGTTCTGGTGGCTCGACGGCTACCACCTCGTGGTGGAGCGCTACTACCAGGGCATTGCCTCGCGCAGGCCGTACGAGTACTGGGTGTGGGCCAACATCGCGTGTCTGGTGCTAGCGACCGGCCCGGCAGTGGTCGCGGGCGTGCGGAGGCTCCGGGGCTGGGGGCCTGTGGTGGTACTGACCGGGGCGGCGCTGCTCGCGGTGACCGCCGCGGACCTGTCGGGTCTTTCCAAGGCCGAGGTGGAGCGGATCTGGTTACCGTTCGCCGTATGGTTGCTGCCTGCGACGGCGCTGCTGCCGCAGGAGACGCGCCGGTGGTGGCTCGCCGGACAGGCCGCGCTGGCGCTCGCGGTGAACCACCTGGTGCTGACGGTCTGGTGAGGCGTGATGGGTGAGCAGGACGGGCTGGTGCTCGTGGTCGACGACGACGAGAACGTCCGCGACGTCGTGCGCCGCTATCTGGAGATCGCGGGGTTCCGCGTGGAGCTGGCCGGTGACGGCGAGCGGGCGCTGGAGCTGTTCGCCTGGCATCGGCCGGATCTGGTCGTGCTCGACGTGATGATGCCAGGGATCAGCGGGCTGGAGGTGTGCAGGCGCCTGCGGGAGAGCAGCGAGGTGCCGGTGGTGATGCTCACCGCCCTCGGCGAGGAGGAGAACCGGATCGCCGGTCTCCAGCTCGGCGCCGACGACTACGTCACCAAGCCGTTCAGCCCCAGGGAGCTGGCGTTGCGGGTTGCGTCGGTGCTGCGCAGAGCGCGGATGACGGCGCCGAGCTCGCCCGCGCCGGATCTCGTCGACGGGGACCTGCGGCTGGTGCCCGCGGCGCGGCAGGCGACGCTCGACGGCCTGGAGCTGTCGCTGACGGCCCGCGAGTTCGACCTCCTGGCGTTCTTCCTGCACCACCCCGGCGAGGCGTTCTCTCGCACCGACCTGCTGGAGAAGGTGTGGGGCTGGGACTTCGGGGACCAGTCCACGGTGACCGTCCACGTGCGGCGGCTGCGGGAGAAGATCGAGCGTGACCCGGCGAACCCGAGCCGCGTGGTGACGGTCTGGGGCGTCGGCTACCGGTACCAGGCGGAGCGAGCATCATGATCGAGTCCGGCGAATCCTTCGCCGACATGCTCCTGCACGCCTGGCACATCCTGCCGGTGGCGCTGTTGTTCGCCCTGCCGGTCGCCGCGCTGGGCGGGCTGGTGCTCTACTGGCTCCGGCGGGGGTCGCTGGCGAGCACGATGACCGTGCTCGTGCTCGTTCCCCTCGCGGCGACGCTGACCGGCGTGCTCGGGGTCAGCGGGTTCATGTTCAGCACCGCGCTGACCACGATGCTGCTCGTGTGCGTGCTGGTGGCGGTGGTGACCGTGCCGGCGGCCATCGTGCTGGGCCGGGTGATCGCGCGGCGCAGCGTGTGGGAGCGGGAGGCCCGCGAGCGGGAACGCACGGCCGAGGCGTCGCGGCGGGAGCTGGTGGCGTGGATCAGTCACGACCTGCGCAGCCCGCTAGCCGGGATCAGGGCCATGGCGGAGGCGCTCGCCGACGGCGTCGTGGCCGAGCCGGGCGAGGTCGCCGGGTACGCCCAGCGCATCAACAGCGAGACGGCTCGCCTCTCGGCGATGGTCGACGACCTGTTCGAGCTGTCCAGGATCACGGCGGGCGCGCTGCGGCTGGAGCTCACCGCCGTCCCCCTGCGCGAGGTGGTGAGCGACGCGCTCGCCGCGCAGACCCCCGTGGCCGATCGCAAGCGCGTGCGGGTGCTCGCGAGCGCGCAGACGTGGCCGGTGGTGATCGGCAGCGACCCCGAGCTGGCTCGGATCGTGCGCAACCTCGTCGCCAACGCGATCCGGCACACCCCGCCCGACGGCACGGTGGCCGTGCGCGTAGGCGTCGACGGGCAGGAGGCACTGCTCGCCGTCGACGACGCGTGCGGCGGCATCCCCGAGGAGGAGCTCGCCCGCGTGTTCGACGTCGCCTTCCGCGGCACGCGGGCGCGCACGCCCGAGCCCGCGGGGCCCACGGCGGGCGGCGGCCTCGGCCTGGCCATCGTGAAGGGCCTCGTCGAGGCGCACCGCGGGCGGATCGGCGTGCACAACCGCGACGGCGGCTGCCGCTTCGAGGTGCGCCTACCGCTGGCTGCGCCGTGACACTGGCCTCGCCGTGACGCCTGGCTGGGTTCCCGACGTTGGCCTCGCCGTGGTGCCTGGCTGCGTGGTGACGCCTGGCTGGGCCCCCGACACCGGCCTCGCCGTGGTGCCTGGCTGCGTGGTGACGCCTGGCTGGGCCCCCGACACCGGCCTCGCCGTGGTGCCTGGCCAGGTCCTGACCGGCTCGCGCAGCGCCGCGGTGGCGAACTCGGCGATCCCCTCGGCGAATGAGGTTCGCGCCGTGAAGCCCAGCAGCGCCCGTGCCCGCGCTGGGTCCGCGACGACGTGCCGCACATCGGCGGGCCGCGCTCCGCCGACCGTCCTCGGAGCGGGCCCTCCGCACGCCGCCGCCAGCTCGGCCGCGAGCTCGCCGACGGTGTGCGGCTCGCCCGAGCAGACGTTGACGGCCGTCAGCTCGCCGGGTACACCGTCCGCGCGCAGCGCGAGCACGTTGGCGCGTGCCACGTCACGGACGTGCACGAAGTCGCGGCGCTGCCGCCCGTCCTCCAGCACCGTCGGGGCCTCCCCGCGCCGCAGCGCCGAGCGGAACAGTGACGCCACGCCCGCGTACGGCGTGTTCTGGGGCATCCTCGGGCCGTACACGTTGTGGTAGCGCAGCGCCCACACCGTCGCGCCCGTCTGTCTCGCCCACGCCGCCGCGAACAGCTCCTGGGCGAGCTTGGTGGCCGCATAGGTGCTGCGCGGTGCGAGCGGTGCGCCTTCCGGCACGAGCAACGACGCCAGCTCGTCACCACAAACCGGGCACCGGGGCTCGAACCGTCCCGAGTCCACATCGGACCGCCTGCGTCCGGGTGGCACGACCACGCCGTGCTCGGCGCACGCGTACCTGCCCTCCCCGTAGACGACCATCGACGACGCGAGCACGAGCTTGCGCAGTCCGGCCCGGTACATCGCGGCGAGCAGCACCGCCGTGCCGTAGTCGTTGTGCAGGGCATAGGACGGCGTGTCCGAGGGGTCGACCCCGTGCCCCACCACCGCCGCCTGGTGGCACACCGCGTCGACACCGTCCAGCAGATCGTCGAGCAGTGCGCCGTCCGCGACGTCGCCGCGCACGAACCGGTGAGCGCCGGTGTAGTCCGGCGGCTCCTCGCCGCCGTGCGCGGTGGGCAGCAGCCGGTCGAGGACCACGGGCTCGGCGCCCGATTCGGACAGCAGGTCGGCTACGTGGGAGCCGATGAAGCCGGCTCCGCCGGTGACGAGAACACGCACGCAGGCGACGCTAGGTGCGCCCCGGCGGGGTCGCAGCATCCGTGGCGAGGACGTAAGCCTTCGGTCACATGTCGGTCCACCTTCCTGAGCGTTGGGATCGTGGGCGAGTGCGTCAGCGCGTGGGGTTCGCGCTCTACTACGGTGGTGCACATGGAACGCAGTGCACAGCGGCTCGGCCGCGCTCTCGTGGTGATCGTGGACGACCGCGCTGCCCAGGGTGAGAACGAGGAGACCGCCGGGCCACTGGTCACCGAGTTGCTCGAGGAGGCCGGGTTCATCGTCGACGGCACCGTCGTCGTGCGTGCGGACCCCGTGGAGATCCGCAACGCGCTCAACACCGCGGTGATCGGAGGCGTCGACCTCGTGATCACGGTCGGCGCGACAGGTGTGTCCCCGCGCGACGTCACCCCCGACGCGACCGCCGGTGTGCTCGACCGGCCCATCCCGGGCATCGGGGAGGCGCTGCGCTCCTCGGGGCTCGCCGCCGGCGCCATCGACGCCGGGATCTCCCGTGGCCTGGTCGGGGTCTCGGGCAGCACCCTCGTGGTGAACCTCGCCGGTTCCCGCGCGGCCGTGCGCGACGGCATGGCGACCCTGTCCGCACTCGTGCCCTACGTGATCGACGAGCTGTCCGGCCTCGACGAGAACTGACCCGGACCCGCCGTGACCGGTGACGAGGCCAGGCAGCCTCCCGAGACACCTCGTCGATCCCGCCGTCGCAGGATCGACGAGGTGTTCGGCGAAGTCCTTCCCGAGACCACCTCGGACGAGCGGGAGCCGAAGCCCGATCGCTCGGCTCCCGACGACTGGTACCTCGAGAACCGGCCACCTCACCACGACCGGTAGCCCGGCCGTGGTGCGGCTGTCGTCAGTCGCGGACCCGCTGCTCCCGCAGCAGGTCCCTGATCTCGCTGAGCAACTCGACATCGGTCGGTTCGGCCGGACCCGGCTCCTGCCCGCGCTTGCGCCGCTGCTGGATCTTCTGCATCGGCAGCACCAGGATGAAGTAGACCACCGCCGCGATGATCAGGAAGTTGATCGCCGCGTTGATGACCGATCCGAAGTCGAGGAACGTCGAGTCGTTGCCGCTCAGCACGTTGAAGCCGAGCCCCTGGGCCGCGTCGCTGCCCCCGATCGCGTTGATCAGCGGCTTGATCAGGCCCGTGGTGAACGCCGTGACGATCGCCGTGAACGCGGTGCCGATGACCACCGCCACGGCGAGCTCCACGACGTTGCCGCGCATCAGGAAATCCTTGAAGCCCTTCAGCACGCGTGCACTCCCTTCCACTTAGGACACCAGCTACCGGAGGGTAACCGTCACGGGTTGTCCAAGTGAAACCGCCGCCAGGTGTGCGGCGACGGCCGTGGGAGCCGCCAGGAGCACCAGCGGAGCCTCGTCCTCGCCGAGCGGGCCGTCTCTCGGCCGGCTCGCCTCGGTGAGCACGGTCAGCACCGTCGCGCCGCTGGCCAGGACCTTCTCGTGCTGCTCGGCGGCGCCAAGCGTGACCACGTCGACCCGGGTGCCCGGCCGGAGCAGCTGCGCGACGCCCGCGTCGGCGAGCCGGACGGGCACGGTCGCCGTGCCGGGCGGGGTGCTGTGCGCGCCGACGAGCCGAGCGTCCGTCAGAGGTTCACCCGCCCGGGCGACACCCATGAGTCGTTTCCCGGCGATCCGGGCAGCGTCGGCGAGCGCCCCGGCGGGGCGCAGGGAGTCGGGCATCTGGACCACCCGCACATCGGCGGGACGCAGGGTGGTGCCCAGCGGCAGATCGCGGGCGGCGACGAGAACGGGGCCGCCCGCGTCGCCATCCGCGGTGGCTGGTCGAGCCGCAAGTGCGGCCGCAAGCAGAAACAGCACGGCGGCGAGCGCGCGCCGGATGAGCGTGGCCGGATGGCCACGGGCGAACGCCGGAAGCCGGTGGTGCCACCGGCGTGCCGTGGGCGAATCCTTCATCGCCGTCCCCCATCGTCAGGGCGGAGGGCGGCCCGTTCCGCCCTCGACCCGTTCGACGCTAGGAGTGCCCGCCGAGCGCGGGGAAGCGGCGATTCACCAGCCTGTGGACAACAGGGGTGATGTGGACAACCAGTCCTGTCAGGAGGCCGCGGAGCTCGCCGTTGTCGTGGCCGAGGAGGAGGATGCCGAGCTCGTGCTCGAGTCCGAGCTCGACGAGCTGGACGTGCTCGACTCGGACTTGCCGGAGCCGTCCGAGCTCTTGGCCGAGCCGTTCGACGTGCTGCCCGCGGAGCTCGACGAGCGGGACTCGGAGCGCGAGTCGTTGCGGTAGAAGCCGCTGCCCTTGAAGATCACGCCGACCGAACCGAACAGCTTGCGCAGCGCTCCGTCGCACTTCGGGCACTCGCTGAGGCTGGCGTCGGAGAACGACTGGACCACCTCGAACTGGTGGCCGCACTCCTTGCAGGCGTACTGGTAGGTCGGCACTGGGGCTCCTTCGGCGTTGGCACTCGACTCCTAAGAGTGCTAACCCAATTTTGCTTGATGACATTCCGCCAGCGCAATCGAGGCCCAGATCACACTCGATCACTCGCGGGCAGCTCGACCAGCCCAAGGCCAGGGGTGAGCACGGCAGTCATCCGCACGTCGTGCGGTTCGGCAGGAAGGCGCTCGACCAGCTCCGTGTCGCGAATCACTGCCACCAGGTCCGCGCCGGGCGCGGCGAAGCCCAGAGAGCGGTCGTAGTAGCCGGCGCCCCGGCCGAGGCGCACGCCCCGGCGATCGACCGCGAGCGCGGGCAGCAGCACGAGGTCGGCCTCGCCGACGCCGCTCGGGCCCAACCGGGGTCCGTCGGGCTCCAGCACCCCGCGAAAACGCCCGGCGACCAGCGAGGACGTGCCGGTGTACTCGGCCCAGTCGAGTGGCCCCGGTGCGGGCGGGACGACGGGCAGGAGCACGCGGGTGCCGGCCTTGCGCAGCACGTCCAGCAGCGCGATCGAGCCGGGTTCGGAGCCGAACGGGACGTAGCAGCACGCGGTGGTCGCGGACAGCCCGGCGACCGCGTCGGCCAGCGCGGTGGCCTCGGCGACCCGTTGCTGGGTGGAGACCGCGGCCCTGCCCTTCGCCAGCAAGGCCCGCCACTCGCTCTTGGAAGCCTCCGGCAGCACGCGGTCGGGCACGTCCACGCTGGCTCCTTCCCGGTGGGTCCGAGACTCACCAGGTCAGCGAGTCGTCGTCGCCGGACTGTCATTCTCAGTCAGACACAGCAGATCAGGCTAGGCTTTGCGGCCATGACGGGCGCCACGAGTCACACCACGTTCCGAACCGCCATCGTGCCGGCCGCAGGACTGGGCACGAGATTCCTGCCGACCACGAAGGCCGTGCCCAAGGAACTGCTGCCCGTCGTCGATACCCCCGGCATCGAGCTCGTCGCGAACGAGGCGGCGCAGGCCGGTGCGAAGCGTATGGTGATCGTCACATCGCCGGGCAAGGAGTCGGTCGTCAACTACTTCCAGCGCCAGCCGGAACTGGAGGACACGCTGGAGCGCAAGGGCAAGACCGAGCTGCTCGGGAAGGTCCGCAGGGGGCCGGGGCTGCTGGACGTCGAGGTGGCGATCCAGGAGCAGGCACTCGGTCTCGGGCACGCGGTTGCGCAGGCCGAGCCGAACCTGACCGACGAGGACTCCGCGGTGGCCGTGCTGCTGCCCGACGACCTGGTGCTGCCTATCGGGGTGCTCGACAAGATGGCCGAGGTGCGGGCCGTGCACGGCGGCAGTGTGCTGTGTGCCTTCGACATCCCCAAGGAGCACATCTCGCCCTACGGCGTGTTCGACGTCTCCGACACGGGCGACGCCGACGTCAAGCGCGTGCACGGCATGGTGGAGAAGCCGAAGCCGGAGGACGCGCCCTCGACGTACGCGGCGGCCGGCCGATACCTGCTGGACCGGGCCATCTTCGACGCGCTCAAGCGCATCGAGCCCGGCAGCGGTGGTGAGCTTCAGCTCACCGACGCGGTGGCGTTGCTCATTGCCGAAGACCATCCCGTGCATATCGTTGTGCATCGCGGCGGCAGGCACGACCTCGGCAATCCGGGTGGCTTCCTGCGTGCCGCGGTGGATTTCGCGCTGGAGGACCCCGAGTACGGGCCCTCGCTGCGTGCCTGGCTGAAAGAACGAATCGAGAACGCCGAGTCATGACCGAACCCGAGCCGATCACCGCTGACGAGCCGGAGGCCGCGGGCTTCCGGTCGGTCGACGAGCAGCTCACGCTCACCCTGGGCGCCGCCGTGCGGCCGCGCCCTGTGCGCGTGGCGATCTCCGAGGCGCAGGGCCTGCTCTGCGCGGAGGAGGTCGTCGCCGAGCACGCGCTGCCCGGCTTCGACCAGGCCGCGGTGGACGGCTACGCGGTCCGCAGCGTCGACGTGCGCACTGCCGGTCAGGAGCCGGTGCAGCTGCCGGTCGTCGGCGAGATCCCGGCCGGGTCCCGGCAGCCGCGCAGGCTTCAGCCGGGCCAGGCGGTGCGGGTGGCGACGGGAGCTCCGTTGCCGACGCTCGCCGATGCGGTGGTGCCCACGGCGTTCACCGACGGCCACCAGGCGAAGGTCACCGTGCAGCGTGCGGTGCCCTCGGCCGGATACGTGCGGCGGACCGGTGAGGACGTGCAGATCGGCGACGTCGCCGTGCGCAGCGGCGACACCATCGGCTCCGCGCAGGTCGGCCTGCTGGCAGCCGTCGGCAGGTCGAAGGTGCTGGTCTACCCGCGGCCGAGGGTCTCGATCATCTCGGTCGGCGACGAGCTCGTGGACGTGGATCGCACCCCGTCGGTGGGCCAGGTCTACGACGTCAACTCCTACGCGCTGGCCGCAGCCGCGCGCGACGCGGGCGCCGAGGTGAGCCGCGTCGGCATCGTCCCGCTCGACCCGAAGCGCCTCCGCGAGACCGTCGAGGGCAGGCTGCTGATGTCCGAGGTCGTCGTGGTCGCGGGCGGAGCGGGTGGCAGCACCGGGGAGGAGGTGCACGCCGCGCTGTCCGACCTCGGCGACATCGACCTGCACCGGGTGGCCATGCACCCCGGTTCCGCGCAGGGCTTCGGCAGGCTCGGCCCCGACTCCGTGCCCACGTTCCTCATTCCCGCGAACCCGATGAGCGCGCTCGTGGTGTTCGAGGTGATGATCCGGCCCCTCATCCGCGTGGCTCGTGGCACGCGCAACCCGCACCGCAGGATCGTCGACGCCCGCCTGCTCTCGCCCGTCACCTCGACGAAGGGCCGCAAGGGCTTCCTGCGCGGGCAGCTGCTGCGCGACGAGAGCAACGGCGAGTACCTGGTGCAGCCGCTCGGCACGTCGGGTGCGCACCTGCTCGCGTCGCTCGCGGAGGCGAACTGCCTCATCAACATCGACGAGGACCTCACCGAGGTCGCGGCAGGGGAGCAGGTCAAGGTCACGTTCCTCGCCCAGCGGGCCTGATCACGGGCGATGACGTCGCAGGTGTACGCAGGTCCCTACGGCACCGAGCCCCGCCACCCCGGCTGGCCTGCCAAGCTCGGTCCACTGGTGGTGCGTGCCGGCAGCGTCGCGCTGCGGCCGGTGCACCTGCGGGACGGGCGGGAGTGGAGCCGCATCCGCCTGCGCGACCGCGAGTACCTGGAGAAATGGGAGCCCACCTCGCCGGGATCGTGGACGGACCGCAACGGTTTCGGGGCCTGGCCTCCGCAGTGGCTCTCGTTGCGGGCGCTCGCCAGACGCGGCCAGTGCCTGCCCTTCGCGATCACCGTGGACGGCGCTTTCGCCGGGCAGATCACGCTCGGCAACGTGATCAGGGCCTCGCTGCGGTCGGCGTGGGTGGGCTACTGGGTGTCGTCCGAGCTGGCAGGCGGCGGGGTGGCCACGGCGGCGGTCGCGCTGGCGACCGACCACGCGTTCCGGGCGGCCGGGCTGCACCGGCTCGAGGCGACCGTGCGCCCGGAGAACGTGGCCAGCCTGCGGGTACTTGGTAAGGCGGGTTACCGGCAGGAAGGGCTATTCCTGCGCTATCTCGATGTGGCCGGTGATTGGCGGGACCACATCTCTTTCGCCGTCACCGCCGAGGAGATGGGCGCGGGTTTCGTCGCGCGACTCATTGCCGACGGCAAGGCACAGCCGCCTGAACCGCGTTAACACTTTGTGAGATTTTCACCCGGTTTAGCTATACCTTTGCGTGATACGACCGGCGAGTCGCCGGGTTTTCTGTTACTCCTGTGACTAGCGTGACGAAGGTCAGCGTGGTGACGGGAGTGGGGCGACCACCCGACTGGTCGCGCGATCCACGACGACAGCGGTAACGGTCGGGGGAGGTGACGGGAGATGCCAAGCTCGTTGATCATTGTCGCGCTCGCGGCGGCGTGGCTTGTCGTTCTCGTTCCCATGGTCGCGCGCAAGCGCCAGGAGATCACGCAGACCAACGATTCCGCGTTGGCTGCGCGGGTCGTGCGGAGCGGGAGTGCACACAACCAATGGCGGAGGAGGTTCGCCATGTCCGGAGAAGCCAAGCGGGCCGACGACGAGGACCTAGTCGACTCCGAGTACGACGACCTCGACCAGGATCTCGACGAAGACCTGGACGAGGACTTCGACGAGCCGGAGCCCGAACCCCAACCGGTCCGCAGACCCGTCGCTGAGGACGAGTCGGGCCGCCGTTACCGGCCGGGCCGGGGCGGCTTCGATCCCGAGGCCGCGGAGATCGCTGCCCGCGCCAAGTACGCGTTCCGCCAGCGGGTCGTGCTCGGCCTCATCTTCGTGGTCGTGGTGACCGCGGTGGTTGCGGGCTTCGTGCTGCCGGTCGTGTGGTGGTTCAACGGCCTCGCCGACGTGGTGCTCGTCGGCTACCTCGTCTACCTGCGCAGGCAGGTGCGGATCGAGGACGAGATCCGTCAGCGCAGGCTCGCGCGGTACAACAACGCCGCGAGGCGTGTCCCGAGGCGGCCGGAGCCGCTGGAGGAGTCCGCTTACGTGGAGGTCGTCGACCCCCCGCGCCGCGAACTGGTGGGCCTCGAACGCAAGCCGGTGCCGACGTCGCGGATCCGCAGGCAGGCCGTGGTCGTGGACCTGGAGGACGAGGATCCCGCCTTCCACGAGCTCGACGACCCCGGTCAGCTGCCGTATCGGAGGGCCGCCGGGGAATAGGACCCCCTCGCTCGATGGGCATAGTGCCACTGTTATGCTCATCGAGCTTCCTCAAGGGGCTGTAGCGCAGTTGGTAGCGCGTCTCGTTCGCATCGAGAAGGTCAGGGGTTCGATTCCCCTCAGCTCCACCCTAGGGGTCTTACTAGAACAAGTGCCTGAATGAAGGCCACGAAGTAGGACCGCGACGCCTGAAGGCGAGCAAGGACCACCCGCATTGCGGGTGGTCCTTTTGATTGTGCCCTCCGCGCTGGTTGCTGCGGTCCGCTGACCTTGGATGGCGTGGAGCTCGGCGAAGGGCTCACGGAGCTCACCCTCTGTGATCTTGTCGTCCTCGATGTAGAGGGTGTGGAAGATAGCTTGGTTGAGTAGGCGGCGCTGTTGGTCGTTGCAGCGTCGGTACAGCTGGTCGGGCTGTTCGAGGAGAGCAAGGCCGGCGTTGACGAGCTGGGCGCTGTCGGTGAGGTCGGCGTTGGCTGTGTGCAGGCGATCCTCCAGCCGGCGGCGCTCGCGGGCGATGTCGCGCAGCTTCTCCTTGACTTTGGTCTGCGGCAGCGTGCTGTCGGCTGCGAGGTCGATCAAGTTCTCCTCCTTGGTGTCGAGTTCCTTGAGTTGTGCGGTGATCTGCTTGCGTAGCAGGCGTGCGGACTTTTCCTGCTCGCCGAGCACGGCATCGATCTGGTCGCGCATGTCAGTGATGAACGGCTGGCTGAAGCGAATCGCGGAGTAGTGGCGCTCGACAGCGTCCTCGACGAGCGTGACGTTGACGTGGGGTGCTTGGCACAGCCCCTTTTGCCGGCCGCGGCAGAAGAAGTACAGGTACTCGGCGCCCTTCGAGTTGATGGTCCGTTGGATGATCATCCGCCGCTTGATGCCGTCGCATTGGCAGCGTCCACAGAAGAGCGATCCTTTGAGGTAGTGGTGGTGGACGCGACGGCGTTCTTGTGCCGTCATTCGCGATTCAAGGATCTCCTGAACTGTCTCGAAGAGGTCCTCGTCGATGAGCGGTTCGTGCCGCCCTTGGATTTCTTCGCCGTCGTACTCGACGTATCCGAGGTAGTAGCGATCACGCAGCATTTGCGAAATCTTGTTCTCGGACACCTTCTTGGCGGGGTGTCGCCGGGTGGCCCTGGTGCGTAGGCCGCGGTCGTAGAGCTCGTCAGCCAGCTCTTCTTGCGTGTAGTCGCCGCTGGCGAAGAGCTCAAAACCCAGCTGAACAAAGGGCGCCCGTTCGGGATCGACGATGATCGTGCGGATGACGCGGCCGTCGGAGTGGTCGATGTGGTTGAGGTAGCCGAGCTTCGCGCGTCCGAGCGTGCCGCCGTTGCGGGCTTTCTGGCCCATCTTGTAGGCGATGTCGGCACCGGACTGGCGGGATTGGTACTCGTTGAACGTGGCCAGGATGCCGTGCATCAGCTGGCCGACCGGGGTGTCGTCGATGGCCTCGGTGGCCGAGACCAGGGTGACGCCGCGCTTGCGCAGGTCTGCCATGACGATCGCGTCGTCGTAGCGGTTCCGCGCCATGCGCGAGAGTTGGTAGATGATGATGACGTCAACGTCGCCCTGGCTGCGCACCCGCGCGAGCATCTGTTGGAATGCTTCGCGTTTGGTCATCTCCATGGCTGAGCGTCCGGGCTCGACGTACTCGTCGATGACCGTGACGCCCAGGTCCCGCGCCTTGCGCAAGCACGCTTCCCGTTGGGCCGGAATGGAGATGCCTTCCGGGTTGTAGTCGGTCCGGACTTGCCCGGTCGAGGACACGCGCAGATAGATCACTGCGCGAGTGCCGTGGGCAAGGTCGTCCATTGGCGGCTGGATAGGGATGGTGACGTCCTGCTGCAGTTCATCGATGAAGTCGGCATAAGCGCTGGTCATGACACCTCCTTCTGAGGGCGGCCTGGACGGAGGACCGTGCAGCCGGCGAGTGGGTCCGGGCGGCTGGATCGCGCGCTCCCGGCGAGCGGCGAATTCGTGGCCGGGTTGCTGTTTCTCAACGGCTGCGGAACCGCGCGAGCATGCGTCGGAACAGCTGGCGTTTCGGCCGTCGCCAGAGTCGAGCGTTTGGGTCGACGTACTCGTCGATGAGCGAGAAACCCAGTTCCCGCGCCTTGCGCAGACATGCCTCACGCTGGGCCGTGACGCTGTGGTCGGTCTCGGCCCGTCCGGGCGAGGCCACGCGCGTGTAGATCACCGCGCGGGTGGTGGGCGCAGGGGCATCCGACGGCTGGAGTTCGTTGTCCGAGTTGGCGTAGGCGGTGGTCATGACACCTCGTTATGAGTCGGTCTGGATGGGGATGTTTTGGTCGGCGCAGTGGGCTCCGGCGGGATTTGCAGTTAGCCGGCGAGCGGCGATTCGTCGGCGGATTGCTGGTCGTGGCGACGCCGGTCGCGACGATCTGCGAGTGCGCCGGTCTGCTCGATCTCCGCGACGGCACTCAACACGCGTACGTGGAAGAGGCCGTGCGCGGTCTCCGTGTCGAGGGCGGGATCAGTGGCCGAGACGACCCGCACGCCTCGGGACGTTAACTCGTCGAGCACGAAGGCGAGGTGCTGTGTCTTGCGGGAAAGGCTGTACAGGTGGTTGACGACGAGCACGTCGATGACTCCGGATCGGGCTGCCGCCAATACCCGTTGCAGCCCAGGACGCTTCAGCGTGCCGCCTGATGCGTAGTCGCTGCTGCGGAGAGCGATGTGCCAACCGGGTTGGGACGCGACGTAGGTCTGCAGGTGGTCGCTTTCGCGGAGGGTGGGCCACCGCTGGTAGAGGCCGACGCGTACCGGCCGTCGAGCCCGTGGGTGTGCGGCTCGGCGGCTGCGGGGATCGCAAGTGGCAGGCGGCATTGTGGTGAACCTTCCTTTCGAGTCATTGGCGAGCGGCTTCGATCCGCTGGGTTCGTTGCGCAAGCGCGAACGCGCGACGTCATGCCGCGTCGCGGCAGTGATCGGGGTGGCTGGCGTCCGCGGTGCCTGGCTCGGCGGGCAGCGTTTGCTCGCTGGCTTCGGTCTGCGCCAGGTCTGCCGCGAGGCTGGCGACCACCCGCGCGAGCTTGCGCATGTCGGGGGGATCGCGGCGAACGCCGCGCACCACCACGTTGCGCACAGCTCTGCTCGCGCCAACGCGCCGTCGGGGTTGCCTGCTCGGCGCGCTGACGGGGCTTCCCTGCTGCTCTTGGTCGGCCGGAGCAGGAACGTCGGCGCAGTTGTTGTCGGCCTGATCGGGGTTGCGAGGTTGAGCGCACATGAGCGCCCCCTTCGTGCCCGTGAGGCCCGCGGCTGGCGGAGGTTCACGGGGCTGCTGGTCGGCGACAGGAACCGTCGACACAGCGGGCACTCCCAGCTGCCGACACCTGCGGTCGCCGATCCGCGCGAAGCGGGTTTCGCGGCGATGCGGGCACGCACCATGACGTGCGTTAAATGAGCTGGGACCGCCAAAGCTGTCACGACCAACGGGCCTCTGCTCCCCGCATGCGTCCGTGTGGGGCCGGCGCTCGTGGCCGTGCTGGACTCTTGCCGTTCGGTAGGACTGTGTGCCTTGCCGAACTGGTGCTGGGTCACCTCGTCAGCTCGGGGTGGGCGGTCGACGCGAGTCCAGAAGAGCGCTACCGGCGCTGACCGCGAACCGCGGCGCGTCGGCATGGCGATGAACGTGATGGGTGCCGAAGCACCTCCTCTCTGTTGAACCGGGGACAGATGCGCCATTCAATTAAGGTAACACCTGAATAGATCTAGTACAGCCTGTGTATCTCAAGTTCTATCTGTTCGTGGGTGTGTGTCTGCTAAACACGCCGAACGTGCGGCGGCCAGCTTCGGTCGCCGTCGGGGACACTGAGAGTCGGTTGGCGACGGCGCGAAGCGCCTCGGAGCGACGAACACGGGACGGCAGCGGGTGCAGATCGAGTGGCGGCTGCGGAAGGTCATGGCCTCCCGCGACGTCTGGACCGCGACCCAGTTGCGCGAAATCCTCATCCAGCGCGCCGGGTTCGAACTGTCTCTCCAGTCGGTTGACGTGCTGATCAAGAAGCAGCCGGTCCAGGTGAAAGTGGCGACCTTGCAGGCGCTGTGCACGACGCTGCGGTGCACGCCCAACGAGCTGTTCGGAATCGACACTCCACGCGATGTCTCGCTCGTCGAACCGGACACCACGGAGTCCCGCGGCGAGCAGTGAGCCCGCGGCGGCGAACGCGGCGACGGCCATCACGCGGCCCTCCCCAATACCTGCGGGGACACGGTGTCCGCAGACAGCCCTGCCGAACCCAGCGTGGTTCGGATCTGCCGATACCAGCTGAGCGCGAAGCGCAGACAGTTCGACTCGGTGCGATGGCTCGGACCGCATCCGGATACGTATCGACCGCGCATGCTCCAGGACATCGAGTCCGAACTGGCGAGAGCTTCGGCGTACCGGTTGAGGCCGGTGATCTTGATGCCGAAACCGTGGAGGTTCAACTCGCGCGTGGCGAAGGCGCGCATGATGCGCTCCACGTCGGCGCTGCTCTGGCGCCGGCACACCGTGCCGATCCCGACGAGCGGCTCGGCGGCCAGATCGATCCCGGCCTGCTCGTAGAAGTCGGCGCAGCGTTCGTAGTCCGACAGAGTCCAGCCTTGCAGCGTCGGCACCCAAGGGAGCTCAGGCGCGAGTTCCCGCAGGCGGACGAGGTTGCGCACGGTCCGCCGTTGATGCTCGCGGATCGTCAAGCCGGTGCGTTTCAGGATGCGCTGTTCGCACATCCAGTCCTGCGGCGCCGCCCAGGCGAGGTTGCCGATCTCGTCGGCGTAGCGCCGGACCGTCTGGACGTAATCCTTCTCGTCGATCTGCCAGCGTCCGTGAAGCTGCAGCTCTGTGAAGCCGCCGGAGTCGAGCGCCCATTCCGTGATGGCGCGGGGCAGGGTGCGGCGGTGGCCGAGCCGCCGGTGCGACACCAGCAGCGGGATGTCGGGCACGCGGGTCAGCCAGATGGGTTGGTGGACGCCGAGGTAGAACCTCACGCTGGCATCGCCCTCCGGCGAGCGCGGACACCAGCAAGCACAGCGACCGCCAGGGCCGTGGTGGTGGTCTTCCCGACGAGTTGGCCGGTGAGGTAGGTCAGCGAGCCGAAGGCCAGCGGCAGGAACAGCAGGCTGTCGACGAGCAGTCCAACCGTGTTCGACGCACTCACGGCGGCGAGGTGACTCCAGTCGCGCAGCGGGGTGTAGATGGCGAGGTCGACAAGTTCGGAGACGGCGAAGGCCGCCGCGCTGGCGAGCGCGATGCGCGGCTCGGCGACCAGTCCGGACAACGCCGCGCCGAGGGCGATCGCGAGCAGCGTTGTCCGGGTGCCGACAGCGTCCTGCAAGAGGTCCCGGACGGTGAATGCGAGCCCGGCGAAGAACGCGCCTGCGGGAACGTGCAGGCCCGCGATAGCGACCGCTGGCCAGAGTGAGGTGGCCCAGTTCGCGCCGGCGATCGTCGCCGCGTACCCGGCGAACAGGACCACGGCGGCGACGGTCCACCGGCGGATGTTCATGCCGCGCTCGGCGGGGAGTCGGCCGGGTCTGTCGCACTGGGCGGGAGTTCAGTGGGGCCGGGCTGGGCGCGGTGGAAGGTGCGCTCGTCGACGAGTGGCTCGTGCACCTTTGGCGCCGAGGTGACCCACTGCTCGATGGGTGCCGGGCGGCCGGCGATGGTGCGGGCCCAGACCTGGCGGCCGGTGTACTTGACGTTGGTGACGATCCGCCGGACGGCCTTGGGGGTCCACCGCCCGTTGGGCACCGGGGCTGCGTACTGGCTCGGGTCGCTGTTGAGTCGTGCGGCGATGACGGCGAACGTCAGGCCGTGGTCGGCCCGCCAGATGAAGATCTGCTTGACGGCGGCGGCGGTCTGCCAGTCTGGGACGAGGACCGCCCGCAGTTTGCTGTGTCCGCTGGGGTCGGTGACCCGGATGCGCAGGGCGCGGTAGCCGTAGGGCGGGGGCCCGATCTGGTAGCCGGCGCGGACGAGTTCGACCATCGCCTGGCGGGCGCGTCGGGTGGTCTCGGCGTGGTGCGCGGCGGGCGCGGCCCACTGGATGTGGTTGCCGCGGGCGTCGACCAATTCGCTGTTACTGGTCGGGTCGTCCGCACCTGCTTCGGTGTCGACGGCGGAGGTATCCGACTGCCTTGTCCACAGGTTTGTCCACAGGTGGGACCACCAGGGTGGACGCGTCTCGGGCACAGGTGTGCCGGTGCACTGGTGGCGGGCGGCGGCGCGAAGTGCAGCGCGCTTGCCGCGGAACTCGGGATGCCAGCCGCATTCACGGCAGTACAGGCGCGTCGTCATGCTGCTCGTCCCCAGCCGGGGTAGGTGACGCGGTTGACGGCGGGCCGGATCACCTCGTCCTCGGTCGGCCACGGGATGCCGACTGCCGCGGCGGCGGCGAGTTCGGCGTCGTGGGCGAGCTGGAAGACAAGCACTTCGTGGTGCGCGGAGAGCGCGGTCGGCGCGCCGGCAGCGAGTGCTCGGGCGGCAGCGCGGCGTTCGGCAAGCGAAGCGCGGGTGACCAGCCGGCTGCCGCGCAGTCCGGCGGTCAGTGCGATGCACCGCTCGACCGGTGCCAGCCCGGCCGAAGTTCCGGCGGCGAGCACCGGTGTGGCCAGGTCGACCAGCGAGCCGTCCGGACACCGGAGGGGCCGCGCGACGACGGCGACGTGTCCGCCGGATCGCAGCAGCGGCTCGCAGTAGAGCAGTGTTGTGGCAAGGTCGGCGAGGGCGGACTCGACCGGGTCGCGGCCCGGACCGGTCGCGCGGTCAGGCGCGGTGCGCAAGCTGGTCAGGATGAGTCCGACTCGTCCGATCAACCCTGCGGCCCGGATGGTCGCGAGCACCTTGGGGCGGGCGTCGAGGACCGAGCCGTCGCGCCACGCGCCTGTGGTCTTGGCGGCGGTGACGTTGGCGCGAGCGAGCGTCCACCACTGGGTGCGGGCGGTCAGTCCGAGCGCGCGACGGTCGGCGCGCAGCGCCTCGGTCAGCACGGTGCCGGCCCCGCAATCCGGGTCGAGAACGAGGTCGCCGGGACGGGTGTAGGTGGCGATCGCATGGGCGGCGACGGCGGGTGGAATCCGCTCGGTGTCGGTCTCGGTGCCGGGCACACAGCCGGTGTCGCGCAGCTGCGCGAGAGTGTCGCGCTGCCCGGTCGGCCAGACCGATAGGGACGGCATTGAGGGCTCCTCCCCCGGTGGCAGGGGGAGTGGCCAGGGCGACGTGGGACGGTCAGCCATTGGAGGTCTCCTCCCCGTCGGCGGTGTCGGTCGGGGCCGGCTGGCGGGTGAACACGAAGAGGTCGTCGTGCACCTGGATGTGCCGAGCGGGCGTCGCGAGCGGTCGTGCCGGAGCCTGGGAACGGGAGTGCGTGGCCGGGGTCGCGACGGCGAGTGCGCCGTCGCGGACGGGCACGCGCAGCAGGGCGATGCGATCGATATAGCGCAGTCCGGCATGGTGCGCGGCGCGCACGAGCGAGCTTGCGGGGTCGGTGAGCCGACCACGGGCTCGCTCACCGTGTGTGATGACGGCAAGGGTGCCGGTCGGGGTGAGCAGACCGGCCCAGTCGGCCGGACGGACCCCGTCGAGGGTGCGCGGTTCGGCCGTGGTGATGACGAGGTCGTAGCGGTCCGGACCGACGCCGGTCGCGGTCGAGTGCGGTCCGGGACGACGGTGTGCCCACGGCTCGGCGGGCTGGTCGGTGGTCGGACTGGCGGTGCGGGGTCGGGGTCCGGACTCGGCCTCGGCCGACGCGTCGCCGGAGTGTTCGCCGGCCAGGTTGGGGTGCGCGACGGCCGTCTGAGTCCGGATGCTGCGGCCGAGTCGTACCACGGTCCAGCCCGCTTCGTGTAGTCCGGCGTACGGGCCGGGCCGGGACTGGTTACGGCCCGCCGTTGGTGACCACGATGCGGGCGGCGCGAGGTAGGGCGCGGGGGCAAGCAGGAGCATTCGCTGGCCGGGCTGGGTGTAGGTGGTGACGATCTTGATGACCGCAGTCAGCAACCAGTTGGCGAGCAGCCCGGTGCCCTCACGGAGTTCGTCTTGAGCGCACGGCCAGACGGTGCTCGGCTGGGCGGGACGAGGATGGTGCAGCGTGAGGCGCAGGGTGCGTAGGCGTGGTGTTCGCCGCCTCTGCGGTAGCGGGATCGGGACGGTCGGGGGGTCGGTCGGGCCGTGCTCCTGGGAGCCGTCTCCTGGGGAGCCGTTGCCGTGTGTCGGGGTCATCGCGGGTCTCCTCCGACGAGGTGGGGCTGTGCGTTCTGACGCCCCTTAACTCTGTATTTCGACCCCGTTTTGGACACGCCTCGCCAAACTTATTTGAGATGGCAAAGGTGCATGTTAATGGCGACTTGGCGTGATTCGAACAGTTCTGCCAAAGCCTCGACGCTGAGCCGCTCGTTCCGTCGACCCAGGTCGGCGCCCACCGTCTTCTGGGCCACTCTGTGGTCAGATTTTTCAAGATTTTTCGGCGGTGCCAGGTTGAGCTTGAGTGCCGACTGTATCCGGGCGCAGTTCGGCTACTAGCGTCGTACTAGTGACCAACTATAACTGCAGTTCGTCGGCTACTAGCGTCGATCGGGTTACGCGGGCCACGAGGGCGCTTTGTTGATCTTGCTTCATGGTGTTCGTGGGATGAAATAGTAGTTCGCTAGTAGCCTCGGCGCGGTTCGCTAGTTGGCGCCTAGTAATGATGTGGTATTTCCGTGGTATCGGTCGTGGCTTCCTGACGTCGTTGTTGTTCACATCGACGCCGTGGGAGTCACGACATGGCAGCACAATCCGTTTTCCGTCGCGCTGGCGACGAGGCCGTCCCGAACTCATTGGATATCGCGCGGGACACGTTTACCTGGCTAGTGACCGGGCCGCACCCGATATCGCTGAACGGCCGGCTCTTTCCCGGTCTGCCGGACCGGCACATTGCGCTGGACGAGGTCCGCGACCGACTGCTGGCGCGCCGGTGCCCGCAGGCGACGCGGGACGCGGTGTGGGCGCATCTGGTGCTGCGCTCCCGTACTGAAGGAGCGACCTGGACGATCGCCGCGGTCGGGGTCGCACTGCCCGCGCTGACTTCTGTCGCGGCGACCTTGACCAACCGGTTCGCCAACGATCCGGCCGACGTGCACGCCGAGGTTCTGCGCGGCTTCCTGACCGCGTTGTCGACCATCGATCTGCGTCCGCCGCGAATCATGCTGCGGCTGCGGTGGGCCGCCTACCGGTCCGGCTACTACGCGCTCGCCGAGGCGCTGGCGGGTCCGACTCCGGTCGCGCCAGGGTTCCGATCCACCCCGCCGCACGCGCCGTGGGGTCACCCGGATCTGGTCCTTGCCCGCGCGGTCGCGGACGGAGTCCTGACTCAGACCGAGGCCGCGCTGATTGGTGCGACTCGGTTGGAAGAGGTGCCCGTCGCGGACTGGGCTGCGCGGCACCAGACCGGCGAGTGGGCGGTCTACAAGGCGCGCAAACGCGCCGAGCTCCGGCTCGCCGCGTACCTGCGCGAGGGCGTCGCCGAGACCGATCCGACCGACCCGTTGACCGACCAGGTAGCCACCGCAGTGGCCCTGGCGCGACCGGTCGCACCGGCCCGCGACTTGCCGCGGTCGTCACTGTCCGTGTCGGTTAGTGAGGTCGAGTCGGGGCAGAAAGTTCAGGGTCGCGTGTCCAAAACGGATGCGAAATCCGGAGTTCAGGGCTGCGGGACATCCCCGCGCTCAGCCCGACCTTCGGAGGTGCCCCAATGCGCCTGATCGATCGATTCTTCCCCGCCGCGAGCGGACCGCGCAGCGCCCGCCTCGATGGCACTCCGCAGCCGCCGGCCGAGGCCCCAGCGTCGAGCACGCCGGCCGAGATCACCGGCAGCGAGCCGACCAGTGCTCCGGTCACTAGGCCGGAGGCCTGGGTTCCGGTCCGTCCCCGCCGCTGGTCGCACGTGGCGTTGATTGTCGAGCTGGCGGTCCTCGCGCTGCTGGCGTCGGCGTCGGCGGCGCACGCCGACACGATGGTCGTCGCTCTGGCAGATTCGGTGACCACGGTCCTGAACAACGTCCGCAACTGGATCATGGGCATCTTGGCCGGCTTGGCCACGGTGTTCCTGTCCATCGGCGGTGTCCGATACGTGATGGGCGGTGGCGACCCCGGCGAGGTCGAGAAGGCCAAGACCGCCTTCAAGTCCGCCGGGTGGGGCTACGGCCTGGCAGCGCTCGCGCCGCTGGTCGTGGAGATCCTCAAAGGGATCGTGGGGGCCTGACCGATGGCCGGCACCCCGCCCACGGTTCGCCCGTACCGCCGGTCCGGCGGACCGGTCGCGACCGCTGCCGCCGGACGAATCGACGGGGACCGAGCGATGCTCTCCCCGGTCTCCGACGCCAGCGCCGACCGGCCGCCGGCTGGTCGGCACTGGCGCTGGTACGCGGGCTGGATGCTGGCGCTGAGCGTCGTCGTGCTCCTGGTCGGGGTCCTCGCGGTCAGCGCCTCGGCGCAGCCGACCACACCGAACCCGGATCCTTGCTTGGGGCCTGAGCCGCGGCCGATCCCCTGTGCCCCGCCTCCCACACCGACACAGCCCACACTCCCAATGCCGAGCGCGCCCAGCCCATCGACGGCGCCGCCAAGCACGCCGTGCACGGGTGAGGACTGCATCCCGCAGCCGACCACGCCGCCACCGACAAGTGGCCCGCAGCAGCCCGGCAGCGGCAACGGTGTCAGCGACTCGGACTGCGGGATCACCGACATCGGTGCCTGCATCACCGAGGCCATCAACTCGGCGTTCCGCAGCATCGTCGAAGCTGCGCTCTCGCCGATCCTGGAACTGATCGGGCACACCGCGCTGTCCACACCGACGATCAGCGACCTACCCGGCATCGGCGAACTCTGGAACAACTCGTGGGAGCTCGTGGTCGCTGCCTACGGCCTGCTCATCCTCCTCGGCGGCATCGTCGTGATGGGCCACGAGAGCGTCCAGGCGCGCTACTCGATCAAGGAGATCGGGCCCCGGATCCCGATCGCGTTCATGGCCTCGGCATTGAGCTTGTTTTTCGCCGACAAGCTCATCCGACTGGCCAACGGCCTGACCCTGGGCATCCTCGGCGACGGGGTCAACGCGCCCTCGCTGGGCAACACCCTCAAGGACGCCGTCGCCGGCATCCAGACCGGCGGACTGTTCATCATCCTGGTCGGCCTGGTGCTCGTCGTGGTGGGCCTGGGCCTGCTGGTCGTCTACGTGGTCCGGATCGTCATCACCCTCGTCTTGATCATCTCGGGCCCCTTGTTCCTGATGTTCCACGCCCTGCCGCACACCGACCCGCTGGCCCGCTGGTGGTGGAAGGCGATCACCGCGACGCTGGCGATCCAGGTCGCTCAAGCGCTGGTGCTGATCACCGCAGTGCGCACGTTCCTGTCCGGCGGCGTGCATCTGTTCGGCTCGACGCTGTCCGCGCTCGGCACGCTGGTCGCCGCGATCGCCTTGTTCTTCATCCTGTTCAAGATCCCGTTCTGGTTGTTATCGGCCGCCAAAGTCAGCTCTGGCCGGTCGTTCCTCGGAGGGCTGGCGAAGGCCTACATCGCGGCGAAGACCTTCGGCATGGTCGCCGGGAAGACCGGCGCACTGGGCAAGGTCGGCGGCGCGGTCGGGGCGAAGAGCGGCGGCGGAGGTGGTGGGGGTCGCGGTGGCGGGTCGGCAAATTCGCCGTGGCCTGCTCAGGCGCGCCTTGCGCCCACCCCGGAGATGGTCAACAAGCGGCTCAAGGCGGCCCAGGACGCCGAGCGCGTCCGCGCGGCCCGCCGGTCGCGGCTGCCCTCGCAGACGCCGCAGTTCCTGCAGCCCTCACCCCAAGACACCACCCACGACCCCGCCGTCACCCCGGCAAACCAGGGACCAGCCATGCCTCCTGAGTTCAGTTCCGCACCCAGGCCCGCCACGCCGATCTCACCGCCGCGGCGAGGGCAGCGGCCGGGATCGGCGCCCCAGTTCCAAGCAGCCGGTGGGCCGCGTCGACGCGGCGCCACCCCGCCGCCGGCCCGCCCGATCCGCACCGCGTCTGTGCCCCCGCAGTTGCAGTTCCGACCCGCCACGCCGCCGGCACCGCAGCCGTCGTCGCCACCCACGTCGGCGTCCGCGCCTGCCGCGCCGGTGTTCCGGCAGGCACAGCCCGAGCCGCGCATCGGCGACGCCTACCGGCGCACCCAGTCCGTTCCGCCGGCGCTGTTCCGCACGCCGAAACCCGCTCCAAGAGGTGAAGGGAAATGAGTCAGCCCGTCCGGATTCCTGCCGACGTCGATCGCGAGGACCGGGTGATCGGTCCGCTGACGGCGCGGCAGCTGCTCATCCTCGCCATCACTGGGATTGTGCTGTACGGGACGTACACGATCACCCGCGAGTTCGTGCCGCTGGTGGCGTTCCTCATCGTCGCCATCCCGATCGGGGTGACCGCCGCGTTCCTCGCGCTCGGCCAGCGCGACGGCATCACCCTCGACCGGTTGGTGCTGGCGGCGCTGCGGCAGCGGATGAGCCCGCAGCACCGAGTGGCCGCGCCGGAAGGCATCCGCCCGGCCCCCGAGTGGCTGGGCAGACAGGTCACGAATACCAGCAGCAAGAGCCGCGCCCAGGGGAAGGACGGCGGGGACGCCGCGGCGTCGACGGTCTCGCCGGCCGCGCTGCGGCTGCCCGCCGAAGCGGTCACCGATACCGGCGTCATCGACCTCTGCAAGGACGGGGTCGCCGTCGTCGCGGTCTGCTCGACGATCAACTTCGGGCTGCGCACCCCGGGCGAGCAGGAGTCCCTCGTCGCCTCCTTCGGGCGGTATCTGCACTCGCTGACCGCACCCGTGCAGGTGCTCATCCGCGCGGAACGACTGGACCTGTCCGGGCAGATCGCCGAGCTCCGCGAACAGGCCGGCGGCCTGCCGCACCCGGCGCTGGAACAGGCGGCGCGCGAGCACGCCGAGTACCTCGACCAACTCGGCCGCGCCACCGACCTGCTGCGCCGCCAAGTGCTGCTGATCCTGCGCGAACCGCTGCTCACCACGGGCCCGACCGACGGACTCGGCAGCGCCTCGCCACTGGCCGCGTTGACCGCGAAACGCAGGGCCGCCAAGCAGGCCGCCCTGGTCGACGACGCCACCCGGCGGGCCGCCGAAGCCCGGCTGGTCCGCCGGCTCAGCGAGGCGGTCGAGCTGCTGTCCCCCTCGGGGATCGTGGTCACCCCGCTGGACGCCGGACAGGCCACCGCGGTGCTCGCCGCGGCCTGCAACCCCGACAGCGTGATCCCGCCGAACTCCGGTCTCGCCGCCTCGGACGAGGTCATCACCACCGCCCCGGACGACGGCTGGGACGCAGGCGCGTTCGGCCGCGCCGCGTTCCCCACCGACGACGAGTTCGGCGAGGCCGAGGACGCCTGGGATGACGGCTTCGACGACACCGCCGAGGACCCCGACGACTACGTCAACTCCGCGGGGAGGTACCGCTGATGAAGACCAAGGACAAGCGCCGCGGCCGGAAGGCCCAGAGCGTGCAGCCGCCGCTCGGGCGGGCCAGCGCGTTCACTCCGGACGCCATCTCCGTCCGTCCTCGTGCGCTGGAAGTCGGTGGCGAATGGGTCGCGAGCTTCGCCGTCGTCGGCTACCCGCGCGAAGTGCACAACGGGTGGCTTCAGCCGCTGCTGACTTACCCCGGACGGGTCGACGTCTCGCTGCACATCGAGCCGATCGACCCGGTCACCGCGGCCAACCGTCTCAAGAAGCAGCTGTCGAAGCTCGAAAGCGGTCGCCGGCACACCAGTGAGAAGGGCCGGCTGGTCGACCCGCACGTCGAAGCCGCCACCGAGGATGCCTACGACTTGTCCGCACGGGTCGCCCGTGGCGAGGGCAAGCTTTACCGGCTCGGGCTGTACCTGACCGTGCACGCTCCCACCGAGGAGGCCCTCAGCGACGAGGTCGCCGCGATCCGGTCGTTGGCGGCGTCGCTGCTGCTGGACTGCAAACCGACCACGTACCGCAGCATGCAGGGCTGGATCACCAGCCTGCCCATGGGTCTGGACCTCGTCGGCATGCGCCGCACGTTCGACACCAGCGCGCTGTCTGCGGCGTTCCCGTTCACCTCACCGGACCTGCCACCGCCCGACCCGACCTCGGTCGGCGCACCGAGCGGCGTGCTCTACGGCTTCAACGTCGGAAGCCAGGGGTTGGTCCACCATGACCGGTTCGCCCTGGACAACCACAACTCGGTGATCCTCGGCCGCTCCGGCGCGGGCAAGAGCTACCTGGTGAAGCTGGAGTTGTTGCGGTCGTTGTATCGCGGGATCGAGATCCACGTCATCGACCCGGAGGACGAGTACGCCCGGCTGGCCGCCGCGGTCGGCGGAACGTATGTGCACCTCGGTGCCGAGCAGGTCCGGTTGAACCCGATGGACTTGCCGATCCACACCCGCCCGGACGGGCGCCGCACTGCACCGCGCAACGCGCTGATCCGCCGGTCGTTGTTCCTGCACACGGTGATCTCGGTGCTGCTGGGCAGTGAGCTCGAAGCGACCGAACGTGCGGCACTGGACCGGGCTATCACCGCGACCTACCAGCGCGTGGGGATCACCTCGGATCCGCGGACCTGGACCCGCCCGGCGCCGCTGCTGGCCGACCTCGCCGAGGTCCTCGCCGGGACCGGTGACCCCGCCGGGGTGGAACTCGCGGCGCGGCTGCACCCGTATGTCACCGGCGCGTTCTCGGGGCTGTTCTCCGGCCCGACGTCGACCCGTCCGGAGGGACACCTGGTGGTGTTCTCGCTGCGGGATCTCGCCGACGAGCTCAAGCCGATCGGCACGTTGCTGACGCTCGACGCGGTGTGGCGGCAGGTCTCTAACCCGGCCATCCGCAAGCCCAGGCTGGTCGTGGTCGACGAGGCGTGGCTGTTGATGAAGGAGCCCGCGGGCGCGGAGTTCTTGTTCCGGATGGCTAAGGCGTCCCGGAAACAGTGGGCCGGTCTCACGGTGGCCACCCAGGACACCGCGGACGTCCTGGGCTCGGATCTGGGTAAGGCAGTGGTGGCCAACGCCGCGACGCAGATCCTGCTGCGGCAAGCCTCCCAGGCGATCGACGAGATCACCCGCACCTTCGACCTGTCTATGGGTGAGCGCCAGTTCCTGCTCTCCGCGGACCGTGGCCAGGGCCTCCTGTCGACCGGGACGCAGCGCGTGGCATTCCAGTCCATCGCCTCACCGGTCGAGCATCAATTGGTCACGACTGACCCCGCCGAAATCGCCGGGTATTCCGACACCTCGTCGGGAATCGAGAACTCCTTCGTCGAACTCGGCGCGGACGACACCGCGGGAATCGCGGACTCGTTCGACGATGGCAACGCGTCGCAGATCGAACTCGACGCCGCCTAATCGCAGGAATCAATCCGTATACACCGAATCGCACCCAGGGGATACCCATGTCTACGTCATTGCCCATTTCCGCCACCGTTAACCGGCCCACGCGGCTGCTCACGCAAAACAGCGAGATGCGCCAGATTGGCGTGTGGAACTGGTCGCTGCCGGCCTGGGCCGGCCGCTTGGCTGACGGTCGCACTTACAACACCTGTCCGTCGGCCGGAATCTGCGCGCAGGCGTGCTACGCCCGGCACGGCACCTACACCTGGCCGGTCGTCCGCGCCAAGCACCAGGCGAACCTGATGTACGTCCTGGACGACCTGGCCGGCTGGCAGGCCGCCATGGTCGCGGAACTCGGCGCGGCCAAGTTCCGGGGCGCCTGGATCAGAATTCACGACAGCGGCGATTTCTTCTCCGACGCCTACCTTCAGGCATGGCTGGATATTTGCCGGACTCGACCCGACACGAATTTCTACGCCTACACCAAAGAGGTGTCCCGATTCCGGACGCTCGTCGAGCCTGGCCCGCCGCCGAATTTTCTGTGGGTCTACTCGTATGGCGGGACACAGGATGCCGCGTTGAATCCCGCCGTCGACCGGATCGCAGATGTGTTTCCCGACGAGCCTGCGATCGCCGAGGCGGGCTGGGCCTCGCAGGAAGCCAGCGACCTGCTCGCGGTCCTGGGCCCGCGGCTGGTCGGGGTGCCGGCCAACCGCATTCCCGCCTACCTCAAGCGGCTGGCCGGGCGCCGGTTCTCCGCGTGGCAAGCCGAGGTCGACGCCGACCGCGCCGCCCGCCGAGGCCGCCGGCACCTGCGGCTCGTCGTCGACAACACCCGCCCCGACCACAGCCAGCAGCCCACGGCCGAGCCGGCTGACCAGCCGTGGGCGGCTTGACCGCAGCTCGCATCCGTCCCGTCGACCGCTTTGCGTGGGGAGGTCCCCGATGTCCTGGCCAATCACCGCCACACCCCTGTCCGCCCTCATCCCACCGCATATTGAGCAGACCGCGGACGTGCTCGCCTCACCGGTCGGCGACTACCTGCGTGACCCGCTCGGCGCGTTCCAGAACGTGCTGGCGCACCTGCGCGACCTCGCCCTGACCTGGGGCCCGATCGTCGGGCCGGTGCTCGCGGTCGCTGTCACCGCCGCGGTCGTCGCGCGCCGTCGGTGGCGCCGCCGCTACCACCAGCGCCTGATGATCGATGCTCGCCTGATCACCGTGCTCGCGCCGCCGACGGTCGACCCGTCCGGGGCGATCACGGTGTGGTCCAACCTCGTCGGATTGCTGCGGCCGGGGTGGCGGCGTCGCTTCGGCGGGCAGCCGCACCTGAGCTTCGAGCTGACATTCACCGACGACGGCGTGCAGATCCGGCTGTGGGTGCCGGGCCTGGTGCCGCCCGGCATGGTCGAGCGCGCGATCGAGGCCGCCTGGCCCGGCGCGCACACCCGCACCACCCCCGCCAAGCCCCCGATCCCGACCACGACGGCAGCGGGTCGGCGGGTCGAGGCGGTCGGTGGCGAGCTGCGGCTGGCGCGCTCGGAAGCACTGCCGATCCGCACCGAGCACCCGGCCGACCCGATTCGCGCGATGCTCGGCGCACCGGTCGGGCTCGGCCCGCACGAGCGGGCATGCGTGCAGATCCTCGCCCGCCCGGTCGCCGGCCACCGAGTGACCAAAGCCCGCCGCGCCGCCCGGCGGGTGCACGCGGGCGGGTCGGTTCATCTGGTCGGCCGGCTGCTCGACGTCATCACGCCGGGCAAGACCCCGAAGTCGTCGACCAGCACGCGGACGCCGGGCCTGGATCGGCAGACCAGCCTGGAGTACGCCGCCCAGGACCGTGCTGTGGTCGAGAAGCTGCGGGCGAACCAATTCGAGACCCGTATTTGCTACGCCGTGGCCACCACCGTGCCCGAGGACGCCACGTCGGGCGAGGTTCAGGCGGTGCGGGAGGTGCTGCGGGGTCGCGGGCACGCGATCGCCTCGGCGTTCGCCGCCTACTCCGAGCACAACTACTACCGCCGGGTTCGGATCCGTCGAGATCCGGTCGCCGTGCTGGCCGAACGCCGCCTGGGCAAGGGCGACCTGCTCTCGATCCTCGAGCTGGCCGCAATCGCGCACCTGCCGATCGACGAGTCCACCCCCGGCCTGCAGCGGGCCGGCGCGAAGGCCGTGCCGCCCCCGCCGGGTATCGCCACGGCCGGGGAGCAGATCAAGCCCCTGGGGCTGTCGGACTCCGGGCACTCCCGCCCGGTCGGCCTGCACGTCGCCGACGCCCGCCACCACCTGCACATCCTCGGCGCCACCGGTAGCGGCAAGTCGGAGCTGATGGCCCGGATGATCCTGGCCGACGCCGAGGCCGGCCGAGGTGTCGTCGTGGTCGATCCGAAGGGCGACCTCGTGTCGGACATCCTGATGCGCCTGCCCGAGGAGCTCGGCGAGAAGGTCGTGCTGTTCGACGCCGACTCCCGCGCCCGCCCGCCGGTGCTCAACCCGTTGGAGGGAGCGGATAAGGCCCGCGCGGTCGACAACCTGGTCTCGATCTTCTCCCGGATCTACGCCTCGTCGTGGGGGCCGCGCACCGACGACATCCTGCGCGCCGGGCTGCTCACCCTGACCGCGATGCCCGGTACCCCGACGCTGGTCGACCTGCCCAAGCTGTTGACCGTGCCGGCGTTCCGGCAACGGGCCTGCGACCAGATCGATGACGAGGTCCTCAAGGGCTTCTGGTCCTGGTACGACGACCTGTCCGAAGCCAGCCGCGCACAAGTGATCGCGCCGCTGATGAACAAAATCCGCGGCTTCCTGCTGCGCCCGTTCGTCCGCGCCGCCATCGCCGGTGGAACGTCCACTATGGACATGGATGAGGTGCTCAACACCGGTGGGATCTGCCTGGTGCGCATCGCTCGCGACGCGCTAGGGATGGAAACCGCGCGGCTGGTCGGTTCCATCGTCGTGGCCCGCACCTGGCAGGCCGCGACTCGCCGAGCTCGCGTCCCGCAGCGCCAACGCCGCGACTGCGGGCTGTACGTGGACGAGTGCCACAACTTCCTGAACCTGGCCTATCCATTGGAGGACATGCTCGCCGAGGCCCGCGGCTACCGACTCTCCATGGCGTTGGCACACCAGTACCTCGGACAGCTACCGAAGGAGCTCGAAGAGGGCGTCAGCACCAACGCGCGCAGCAAGATCTTCTTCAACGCCTCGCCCGAGGACGCCAAGCGGCTGGCCCGGCACACCATGCCGCGGCTGAGCGATCACGACCTGTCCAATCTCGGCGTGTACCACGTCGCCGCTCGGCTAGTCCTGGGCGGCGAGGAAGCGCCGCCGTTCACCGCGGTTACCGAGAAGCTCCCGCCCGCGATTCCCGGACGCGCCAAGGCAATCCGCAAAGCAGCCAGGGTCAATACCCGCCCGCCCGTCACCAACGCCGACAACGCAACGGGCCGCCCCGGTCAGCCCACTGTAGACCCCCGCCGCGCGGTCTGACCTGTCGGGCCTTGTTCTCCCGCAACGCATGTGGGCTCACCTATCGCGCCCGTTCCGCTCCGGTGATCCCGCATGCGTTGCCTTCACCTTCCCCCATTCCGGCCCAACGACTGGGAGGTGCCGACCCATGATTTCGAATCCCACGCCTCAGAGGGCATTGCGCGGGCACATGCCCCAACGCCCCACGCCACGGGCGGCCACCACCGGGGAGCACCACGCCCAGCTCGCCGGACGGCTCACCCTCCGGGACCGCTGGCTTGCTCGGATGCTGCACGAGCACAAGGTCTTCACCACCCAGCAGATCGTCGAACTCTGCTACCCGACCATGCGCGCGGCCAACCACCGCCTGCTCAACCTGTTCAAGTGGCGCGTCGTCGACCGCTTTCAGCCGTTCGTCAGCTCCGGCACCGCACCGATGCACTACGTGCTCGACATCGCCGGCTCGGTCGCCCTCGCCTACGAGGATGGTCTCGACCCCAAGCAACTGGGCTACCGCCACGAAGACGCCATCGGCATCGCCCACTCCCTGCGCCTCGCACACACCGTGGGCGTCAACGGCGTTTTCACCAGCCTCGTTGCACTCAGCCGACGGCCAGGTGCCCGCGGCCGCCTGACCGCGTGGTGGTCCGAGCTTCGCTGCGGCCGGCTCTTCGGCGACATGGTCCGCCCCGACGCCTACGGCCGTTGGCGCGAAGACGGCCACCAGATCGAGTTCTTCCTCGAATTCGACTTCGGCACCGAGGACCTCGGCAAGCTCGCCCGCAAGCTCCACGGTTACGAAAAGCTCGCCATCGCAACAGGAATCACCACACCCGTCCTGGTGTGGCTGCCCACCAACCGCCGCGAGACCAACGTGCTCACGGCGCTCGCCGACGCCCTGTCCCAGTTGGACCGGCCAGCGCTCGTGCCCGTAGCCACCAGCGCCGCAGATGTCGCTGGCGTGGCTGGCGAGGACAACCCCGCCGTCGCGCGGTGGTTGCCGATCTCCGGTCCGGCGTCGCGACGGCCGGGTCGACTGCGGCTCGTCGAGCTCGCGCGGTTCTGGCCCCACGTCGCACCGCCCACCGCTGTCCAGTCCTCGACATCGGCTCAAGCGCAGCAGGCGCCCGCGGACCTGGCCGCGCCGGACCCGCACCCACCACCCCTACCCACCAGCCACTTCCGGAAGGTGACTCCATGAAGATCGCCGTTGCCGCTGTCGCGGCCATCATCGCTATCCCCATCCTCATCGGGGGTGTCGGCAAAGCCATCGTCAGTGCGCTGTTCGGTACCGGTGGCACCGAGCCGAGCCAGGCCGCGGTCGCCGAGATCCCCAACGACTACCTGTCGCTCTACCGAGCCGCAGCCTCCGTGTGCCCAGGGCTGGACTGGACGATCCTCGCCGCGATCGGCGACGCCGAATCCAAGCACGGCCGCGGATCCGGCGACGGCATCACGGAAGGCGAGAACTACATGGGGGCCGGCGGCCCCATGCAGTTCCTCAAGCCCACCTTCGACGGTGTGATTGCACGCCACACGATCCCGCCCGGTGGCTCGAATCCGCCCTCCCGCTACAACCCGCACGACGCCATCTACGCCGCCGCGTTTTACCTGTGCGATTCCGGCGCACAGAAAGACATCCGCAAGGCGCTCTTCGCCTACAACCATGACGAGGAGTACGTCAACGGCGTTCTGGCTCAGGCAAAACGGTACGGCACCGCCACCGTCGGAACCGGCGACTGCAACAAGATCCAGGCACCCAACCCCGCCGCGATCATGGCAATCAACTTCGCCTGCGGCCAACTCGGCCTGCCCTACGTATGGGGTGGCAACGGACCAGCCGGCGGCCATGCCGGCTTCGACTGCTCTGGCCTCACCAAAGCTGCCTACAACGCCGCCGGCATCAACCTGCCTCGTACCGCGCAGACTCAGTACAACGCGGGTCCACTGGTGCCCGCCGGCCAACCGCTGCTTCCCGGCGACCTGGTCTTCTACGGCACAACCGGCAACGTCCACCACGTCGGCCTGTACATCGGTGCAGGGAAGATGGTGCACGCCCCGACGTTCGGCGAGCCGGTCCAGGTCAGCAACTACCGCTGGAACGGGGATGACTATCTGGCGGCCTCGCGGCCCACGGTCGATTCGCGCTTGTAGCAGAAGAATCGGTGCTCGTCAGCAGCGGACGACTTTCTTTGCAGCACGGGTTAGAGCAACGTACAGGACGCGATCGTCAAAACGTTCCTGTTTCAGCCCTGCCGTCAGCCTGGCCACCTCGACATCAGCGAGTCGCAGGCCGACAACTGGCCATTCACGTCCCTTTGCTTGGTGCACTGTCATTCCGGCGACCACATGTGGCTGGTTCATGCGGCGTGCCAAGGCGAGTAGCCGGTCTAGTTGGACAGCCTCCCCGGCTTCTGGCATGCGACGGAGTTGGCGAGGGCTTCCAAGTAGGCGAAGTACCGCCCTGAGTGCTGTGATCGCTGCCGTAGCCGCTTGCGTGGTTGCCGGTCGGAGTGTTTCAAGTACTGCTCCAAGGAGGGCTCCTTCAGCGCGGACTATGTCTGGCTCAAGACCGAGCAGCGCTGCTGCTTCGTCGGCGTAGATTGCAGCGTGTCCGAAGTGTCCCTGCACGAGCCGGTCCAGCAGAAGCGCGATCGCGGCATCAGTTTGGTTGTCCAATCGGCCGAATGACAAAGGCAGGATGCAGTCGGGGCCTGTCCAGAGGTTGTCCCACCTGTGCGCGAGAACTACGTTGCATTCGGTGGCGTCGTTGGTCACGTCGAGAGCGATCGGTCGGTGTGCTCGCGCCAACTCGGCGATGCCGATCATCGCCGGTGTCTCGAAGCGGAAAGACGCCGAGACGGGGAAAGATTCGAACCCCTCGTGTTCCACAAGTTGGGGAACGAGCTCTGGACGGGCACCACGGAAGTCGTACAGCGCCTGCCAAGGATCACCGATCACAGTGGTACTGATTCTGGCGGACGCCGCGAGACGAACGAGTTCGAGATCGAGCTCGTTTGCATCGAACACCTCGTCGACGATGATCGCTTTCGTGGTAGCGGTAAGGTACTTGGCTACCTCCATGCGCAGTTCGGCGCGTCGAAGAACAGCGGCGATGATCTGACGCACTTCGGTGTGCGTACATCGTCCAGCCGCCAGGTGCTCCTCGAAGTGTCTCTTGGCGCCGATGTTGTAGTCGGGCCTCGTGATCTTGACGCCATGCGATCCGACCGTGGTCCCGTGCAGCACGGCGATCCGCCGGTAGTCCATCTCTTTCGACATCCAGCGGGCCCCGGTCTGCCCTCTCCACGTGTCCAGAACGGTTAGTTCCGTATGGTCGCCCATCCAGGAGATGACCTGCCGTCGCAGGAGAAACGCCAGGATTTCGCAGTGCAGTGTGTCGAGCGTGAGGGCTTGGTGGGGCCAGGAGAGCGCTCCGCTACCCCAGCGGCGACGGATTCGAGCAGCGAGTTCACCGCGCGCCGATCTGGTGAAGCTGAGCGCCAGGATCCTGCGAAGATCGGTGGGAGTGTCGTACCGGATCACGCCAAATCGCTCTGCGGCAACGGTGGTTTTCCCTGATCCTGGTGCTGCCACGATGAACGCGCGGTTCGCCGTGGTCGTCGCGGCGGCGCGCTGTTCAGAGGTCAGCGGCGATCGGGTCGGCATCGTCGTCCTTTGCGGCGGCGTAGAGGAAATCGAACATCTTTGCCACGTGTTCAGGCACCGTGACATGTTCGCCGTCTTCGCTGCGGCGCATGAGTTCGTCTGCGAAGGCGAGCGCGAACTCGGCCTTGCGCTTCTTGCCTGTGGTGGCGAAAAGGGTGTCGATGGCGTCGGGAGTGAAGGGTTCAGGTGGCGTGACGCTGATCTGTGTCAGGGCTTCGCGCACGGCTTCCTCGTTGCCGGGGGTGAAGGCTGGTTCGAGCGTCGGCTGGTTGTAGAAGCCCTGCACGTTCTGGGGATCGCTTTTGCTGAGCCATTGGGGTTGGGTGAAGGTCTCGGGAGGCCGCTTATCGGTGTCGGTGAATATGGCGATGCGGCTGGCAATCTCGTGCCCAGGTGCCGCCAGAAGGTCGACTGGCCAGCGGCCTGGCTTGCAGCCCATCACGGTGATCGTGAGCGCCTCGATGAACCGGCGCTTGAGGTCGTCGGGTCCGGCCCAGAAGCGGCCGAACTGCCGTAGTACCGCCCCCTCGGTGACGCCTTCGGTGATGATCATGCGCTCCGCGAAGAGCGCGGACGACCGGGTCGTGTCAAGGTGCAGCCGTGCCATCCGCAAGGTTCGCTTCTTGTCGTGAATGGGCATGGTGGCCATGACGCGCGAGGCGCGTCGTCCGTCCTGCAGCCGCCGCAGCACGACCAGTTCATCCGGCTTGCACGCCGAGATGATGTCGCCTGCGTGACTGCTGATGATCGTCTGAAGCTCCGGCCGTGCGGAGGTGATTTGCCGCAGGTACCGGGTCAGGCCGTGTTGCAGTTGCGGGTGCAGGTGCGCCTCGGGCTCCTCGATAACGACCGTGACGTGAAACCGATCAGGGAAGAACGCGTCTTCTCGCGATTCCGCCTCAGCTTCGCGTTGGGCGTCCCGTTCTGCTTCAGTGAGTTCATCTGCTCCTTCCTGAGCGCCCGCATCGGCTCCGTCCTCGTCAGCTCCCGCGTCCCCTCCCTCTGGAGCCTCGGCGGACTTGGTCATGTCCGGAATGGCGGCGAGGGTGACGGCGATGTGCAGCAGGTTGACATATCCCAGGCCAGATACTTCGAGTCGCTGGGCGAAAGCTCGGTCGTCGATAGCGCCCAGGAGCAACTCCAGCACCCTGGCGAGGTACGCGTCGTCGACAACCTGCCCCCCGACGAATGCGAACTGGTGGCTGACTCCGGACGACAGCGCGGTGAGGTGACCGCGGACGCGCTGCTCGACGGCCTCGATGAGGCCGGTCTTAGTGAGGGCATCGAGCAGTCTCCTCGCGCGGGAGCGGAGGTCAGCCAAGTTTCGATGGCCGCTGCGGGCTTGTTGCTCCGCGCGGAACAACTCGATCAGGACCTGCGCCTCCCGGCGGGCCAACTCGTCGAGCGGGTTGCGGTACGCCGGCAGGTAGATGAGCCGCAGCGCGTCGAACTCTTCAGGTTCCGAACCAACGGTCTTCGCGCGGACGCGGCCAAGGTTCCGTTCGAGCTGACGGGTCCAAGTCGGTGCCGGCATCGCGAGGTTCTGCAACATCTGCCCGACCGGGCCCTCGTCCGCCTCGGCGCTGAATGCGTACGAGATGTCGATCTGGCGGGGCGGGGCGGTGGCGAGGGTGGCGACAGTGGGTCGAGAGATCTGCGGGAAGCTGTGCGGGTGCGCCAGGTACAACGCGTCCGCCACCGTGCTCTTGCCAGCGTTATTCGCTCCGACCAACAGCGAGAAGCGTCCGGGAAACTCGCAGACGATCTCCTCGTCGCCGGCAGCTCGGAACCCGCGCACAGCCACCCGCTGTAGATACACCCATCCTCCATGCGTTGGGGCCGGCGCCTGAGCGTGGTCGCCAGCGGTTCGGCGATAGCGCGGACGTCAGCCGGCCGTGGTGTCTTGTTCGGTTTCCTTGCCTTCGAGCAGCTTGTACAGGTTGGTCCGGTCCATGCCCAGGGCGCGGGCGACCTGCGCTTTCGGGACCTTGTCCTCGATGGCCGCGGTCATGCGATCGAACCGCACGTCACGGGCCTTCTTGAGCTCGTCGAGTGTCGTGACCCGCTGGGCCTGAAGCGCTGCTTCTTGATCACGGACGCTCTGGAGCCGATCCTGGAGTTCCTTGACCTCGGCAGCACTTTCCCGAAGCAGCTCGAAGTGCTGTTCCTTGTCCACTTCCTGCCTCCTTCCAGGTCGCTCGTGGTGCAGATCGTGTCGACCCGCACTCCATGTTGTATCACGCTGTAGAGGACAACACTCCAGTTCGACATCTGGTGGGTTTCGCGCCGGACCTGGCTGTTCGCACTGCGTCCGGCGCGGGACCCACCAGATTGTGCCAATGCGCCCCTCTTGCCCTGCGGTTTCAATCGCCGAGCCAAGCGTGACGGCCGACCTCGGCGAGTTCCGTTCGGCGCTGCTGCCAGTCCGGCATCCAGAGGTACATCCGCCGTTGTCATGCGCGGCCGTGGGCGCGCGTCCGTTTGGCTGGGTGGCGTGCGCCTGTTCGTGGACGAGCACGTACTCGATGAGCCGCATCGGCAGGCCGAACACGGCCCAGTGCAGCGTCGTCGTTTGCTTCGGCGGCCCCTCGTAGATGCCCTAACGGGCGCCGTCCGAGGTCGCGCACGGCGTAGCTCAGGCCGGCGATGTGGCCGTCCAGTTCGTAGTGGCGCCCTTCGCGGCGCAACCAAGCGAGCCCGACCTGCTGGTACAGCCCGATCACTGCCCGGCGGACCAGCTCTGGCCGCTGCCTCCGCGCGGACAAGACGCCGTCGGACGTGGTCAGAGGCAGCTGTGCGGTGCCCGCGGGCGAGGCGTCGACGAGCTGGAGCCGGTAACGCTGGCCGAGCAGGTCGAACTCCTCGCCGTCGACGAGCTCCTTTACCGCGTGATCCGGGGCCAACCGCGTGGCTCTCTCGACCTTCTCGGCGGATCCATCGACGATGGCTGCCGACAAACCGCGCAACCTGCTCCGGGGTGGCCGTCGGTGGGATCAGCACGGCGCCGCCTCCGGATTGACCTGAATGCCGGTCTTGCGCCGTCGTGGACGGATGGCCACCTCGACCTGCCACTCGGGCGGCAGGTCGAGGGCGGTCAGTGCGGTCAGGAAGGCGTCCGGGCCGGTCATCGCACTCCCTCCTGGTAGTTGATGTGCTCGACCGAACTGGCCACGGTGGCGGCGCCGGTGCGCAGCAACTCGTTCACGCCCTTCGACGTCACGAAGTGGATCGAGCCCGGCACGCCGTAGACCCGGCGGCCGAGTTCTCCAGCGGCACGGGCCACGGCGAGGGCACCGCTGCGCTGTCCTGCCTCGACGATGACGGTCGCCGCGGCGAGAGCAGCCAACAGCCGGCACCGCGCGTGGAACCGGATGCGGGTCGGTCGTGTGCCGATCGGGTACTCGCTGACCAGCAACCCGCCCTGCTCGATCACCGCCTGGTAGAGCCGGGCGTGCTGGTGCGGATGGGTCCGGTCAACCCCGTTGGCGAGCACGACGACCGTCCTGCCGTCTGCGGCCAGTGCGCCGCGGTGCGCTGCTTCGTCAACGCCGAGGCTGCCGCCGCTGAGGACGGTCACCCCGGCACGGGCGAGTTTGTAACTGACGTCCCCCGCGACTGTGTTTCCGCACTCCGTCGACGCGCGGGCGCCCGTGATGGTGACGGCGAGGCTGGTGAGCTCGGCCAACGAACCGCTGCCGCGCACCCAAAGCGCGAGCGGAACGCCGAGGCCGGCTAGGCCGATCCGCCTTCCGAGCGGCCAGTCGCCGTCTTCGGGCTTGAGCAGGCGGGCCGTGCAGTTGTCGAGTGCCCGCAGGTCGTCGTCGATCCGAGCGTCAGGCCGGGTGACCTCGCTGAGCACGGCGGCGGGGGCGGTGCCGCGCCGAATCTGCGCGACGGCGTCGACCGGCCCGTGGACGGCGACGTAGTGGTGAAGGGCGGGCGCGGGTGGTTCGGCCGCGCGCAGAAGGAACAGCCGGGCGTGCAGTTCGTCGTGTGAAGGCATGGTTCAACTCCTCGATGGGCAGGGCTTGCTCGGGTCGGTGGACTCCACAGCTGCGGTTGGCGCTGGTCCGGCTAGGGCTCGGTGCGGTCGTGCAGCGGGATGGGCAGTCAGTGCCCGATCAGCTCGCGCCAGCGCCCATCACCCGTGTGGAGGTGAGCGCCGGAGGCCATGAACCACTTGCCGGGCGGAGCGTCTGCCGGGCGCACGACGTAGCGGCCGTACTGGAACAACAGGTAGACGCTCGGCGCGTCGTCGGAGGGTTCGGAGATCGGGGCGAAGGCTGGCAGCGTCCGGTCTTCCCCAACACCGAGGATGGTGACGTGGCGGACGCGGTAGGACAGGCCCTTGTTGGGGCAGTGGATCGGGCCGGTCAGGACCTCCGCGCGCAGTCCTTTCTGGATCACCGGGACCTCGATGACGCCGTCGCCGACTTCGGGGATCTGGTCGAGTTCCGCGATGCCCCAGGGTGTCTCGGTGTAGGCAGCTAGAAGCCGGTAGGCCGGGACATAGTCGGTGCCATGGCGTACGGTCGCTTTGGCCTCGGCGGGCAGCCGGGTCAGCACCGTCTCGCGTAAGCGACGTGTCCAATCGTGCGCCTCGCTTGGTGCCCGACGATCGTGCCGCTGGCCTGGTACTCGTAGCATTCCAGCAGGCACAGCACGGCGATCGGATGCAGCGTGCGGTCGGTCACCGTTGCGACGTAGTCTGGCGGCTCGCCGTCCTCCTGCTCGACGTCGCGATGGGGTCGGTGCTACTGAAGTGGCTCTGGTCCGCCGCCTCTTGCACGAGAACAGCGTCGCCGTGCAAGATCGCTTCGGGCCTGGCCTGCTTCTGCTTCTGTTCGGGCAGCCATTGTCCAAACTAGCCCGACTGAGACGTGACCAGATCGTCCATGAGGATGGCGAAACTCGGATCGTGCTGGGCGCCGAGCCAGTGGACTTGCCCAGTCCGCTGGACGGTCTCGTGTGCCAATTCGCCGACGACCGGCGCGGGCACGCCGTCCTCGGCCACACCGACCAACCATCCGTTGGCTGTTTCCCGGAGGCGCTCCGGGACGGCCGATCAGCGCCGCCCGCCTCATGACCAGACTTCACCCACTGGGTATCCGGGGCCCGGCTCCGCACGCAGCACTGTCCTCATGGACCTCGCCAGCCAGCTGCCACCAGTCGTGCTCAGCAAGCTGCTCGGCATCCACATCAACACCGCCACATACTGGGCCCACCAGGCCAATAGGTCTGGCGCCGCCTACGCCGCCGACCTAGCCCGCCGCACAACCCGTCAGGGTCCGTAACGCGAACGGAATTTCCGGCGTGGCCGGCTCGCCCGCACCGGGGGTGAGCGCTGGTCCACCTCCTACTTGTCAACGTGCAGCAGGTCGTCGAGCTCTGCCACCCGACCATGCGTGCGGCCAACCACCGCCTGCTCGACCTGTTCAAGGGGCGCGTCGTCGACCGCTTCCAGCGGTTCGTCGCACTCAGCCGACAGCCCGGCGCCGCCCGCGGACGACTGACCGCGTGGTGGTCCGAGCTGCGCTGCGGCCGGCTCTTCGGCGGCATGGTCCGCCCCGATGCTTACGGCGCGTCGGCACGAAGACGGCTACCCGATCGCGTTCTTGCTCGAACTCGAACTCGACCTCGGCATCGAAGATGAATTGTTGCGGTTGACCCGGCCCCGCCGATGGCTTCGAGATGCAACGGGAGTTGTCGCGCGACAGGTCGAGCTACCGGACGTGGCGCATCTGATGCTGGATTCGGGCATGAACTTCGTGGTCCGACCCGCAAGTGTTCGAAGACCATGCTGGGGAACTGGCCCGACAGCAGGAGAGCCGGTTTCTGGTAAGGCGATCGCGATCGCACCGCAGGCGGTCCAACCTCTCCTTGGATGTCTCGGTGCACAGCAGCAGGCGGGTCACATGGGGCGCATTCCGCAATCCCGCATGAGCTGCGCCATACCGGGAGAGTTCATCATTTGCCGCATCGCCTGCGCCAAGGCAGGGTTGTCCTTGGCATTCTGCATGAGCTGCTGCATGGCTGAGCTGTCCATCATCTCCTGCATTGCCTGGGCCAATCCCGGTGGGCAGCGGTCAGCACCTGCACCACGGTTCTCCGACGCAGCGGCTGCTGGGGAGACACTCCCTATGGTGAGAGCGGCAGCGAGGGCGGTGGCGCCGATCGACAGAGCAGCTGAGCGCAGCGTGCGGGGCATCATGACGTCTCCTCTATCGCCTACTGATTGCTGGTCCACCGGGTTTCCCTTCGCAGGCCTGCTCAAACCATTGCCGTACTCGGCTTGCTCGAACGAGGGATGGCACGAGTAGGCGCCTCACTGCTGGGGCGTTCCGACCATCAATCGTAGCGCGAGCTGACGGGGGAGGTCCCGGTCCGAGACACCGGCCGCCGTAATTCGTGGACATCAGCGTCGTCTGCAAGACACGGCGTGCGAGCCAATGTAATTCAGCCCGGGGTTTTGGCTACGGTGACGCCGGGTTAACAAGCACAGGGTGCCTGGGTTTCGGTACCGCTACTGCGCCAGATCGGGCAAGCGGATTTCGAGAGCGCGAAGCCTCCGAAGTACTAGCACGTTGGGGACGACGAGGGCAGCAATCATCCCCATGGGCAGTAGTGGCATCAACGGAAATCTGGGAGGTTTCATGGTCATACTCCACGTTCCGGCTGTCCTTGACGGCAGCACAATGGCTGGTGTCGGTTGATTGATTGGCTCAGTTCAGGTCGGTTCGTCGGCTGCGGTACTCCTGCTCGTCGATCTCGCCGCGGGCATATCGCTCGTCGAGGATCCGGTGCGCGGAGGAGGTGCCCTCTTGGGCACCGCCGTGTCGGTCCTGCATGAGCCGGTAGATCAGGTAGGCCAGCAGGGCTAGTCCGATCAGCAGGAGTACTGGCCAGAGCCAGAACCAGCCCATCATGGAACCGTCCATCATGGTCGTCACACTCCAGTCGCCCGTGCTTGCGTCGCCTCTGCGGGTTTCACGGTCCGAGGCACCGCTAAACGCTGCGGTGGGTCAGAGCGTCGAGGGCGGTGTTGATGCGTTGTCCGGCTTCGTCGGCGATGGGCTGAAGTTGGTCGAGTTCGGGCACGGTGACCATGACCTGGGGATCGAGGGCCTGGACCACGGTCTGGTTGTCCCCGTCGGCGCGGACCACGACGTTGCAGGGCAGCAGCAGTCCGATTTGCCGGTCGATGTCGAGGGCGCGGTGCGCGAGTTGGGGATTGCACGCGCCGAGGATGACGTACGGCTCCATATCGGCGTCGAGCTTGGTCTTCAGCGTGGCCTGCACATCGATCTCGGTGAGCATACCGAACCCCTGCTCCTGAAACGCCTCCTTCACCGTCGGCACGGCCTGTTCATACGGTAGATCGAGCGTGATCGTCCGGGCGTAATCCATGATGATCTTCCTTGACGTGTGGGTTGCTTTAACGGTGTCATGCTGTACTCGGTCGCGCTGGTCACGGCCAATGCCAGTGGCTAACGCCGTTAGCGCGTCACCGCACTGTGCTGGGCAGCGGCACGGAAAGGGGCGCCGGTTGCGGCAGCCTGGTCAATGTCGTCGTCAATCACGACGACATGGCGGCCGGCGGCGGCCAGGATGGAGGCGGCGATGGAGGCACGGTAGCCGGAGCGGCAGTGCACCCATACCTCGCCGGGGGGGACGTCGGTAAGCCGGTCGAGTAGGTCGTGCAGCGGGATGTGGACGGCGCCGTCCAGGTGACCGGTGGCCCATTCCTGGTTGCGGCGCACGTCGAGGACCACGACCGGACGGTGGTGGAGCACTGTGGCCAGGTCGGCGAAGTCCGCGACAGCCAACGACTCCAGGGGCGTGTCGCCGGACCACTCGTGCGGGTCGCCGGTGGCCGCGGCTTCGATGCGGTCGAGGCCGATGCGCACCAGTTCACGCTGCGCCTCGGCGACCTGCTCGGCGGTGTCGCCCAACAGTGTCAACGGGGTGCCCCAGGGGATCAGCCAGCCGAGGTAGGTGACGAAGTTGCCGTCGGCGCCGAAGTTGAGGGTGCCGGGAACGTGGCCGGCCGCGAACGCGGTCCGGGTGCGCAGGTCCACCACCCATTCACCGGACTCGAGGCGTCGGCGCAACTCGGGGGCGTCGGCCTGCTCCGGCGGGGACAGATCCGGCGCCTGTGGCCCAGCAGTGTTGAGCGGCATCATGTGGGTGTAGTAGGCCGGGTAGTCGTCCAGGCCCTGCAGCAGGGAGTGGACGTAGTCCTGCTCGTCCTGTGTCAGGGCGGGGTTGGTCTGCTTTTCCTGGCCGATGGTGGATTGCTCGCCCTGTGCCTGAGTGGCCGAGCAGAAGCTGCCGAACCCGTGGGTGGGGTAGATTTCCGCATCGTCGGGGAGTTCGGTGGCCAACCTCCGTGCCGAGCCGTACTGCGCGTGCGCGAGTTCTTCGGTGTGCACGGTCCCCAGCAGATCCGGCCGCCCGGTCGAGCCGTAGAGCAGCGAGCCGCCGGTGAACACCGCCGGTGGGCGGCCGGGGGTTTCCAGCACATAGGACAGATGCGTGAAGGTATGGCCTGGGGTGGTCAAGGCGCGTACCCGCATCGCCGGGCCGATCTGTACCTCGTCGCCGTCACTGATCGGCTGGCGATCGAAGGACACGGTGTCAGCCGCGTTGACGTGGTAGGCCGCTCCGGTGGCCTGCGCCAGTGCCAACCCTCCGGTCACGTAGTCGTTGTGAATGTGCGTTTCGAACACGTCGGTGACACACACACCCCGCTGCTGGGCGAGCGTGAGGAATCGGTCGATGTCGCGCTGCGGGTCCACCACGAACGCCACGTCGCCATCGGTGACTAGGTAGCTACGGTCGCCCAGCGTGGGCGTGTCGAGTGCGATGATGTCTACCATCTTGCTTCTCCTCGTCTCACAATCTTCAGCTCAGACGTTGTCTGGTCGCAGGCCCCGCTCCACGGGATTCGGGTACTCGGCGTCCGCGCTGACGATCGCGATCGGATCATCACGGTCACTGTTCGGCGAGTTCTTGCCGAACCTGGCCCATATCGACCTCGCGGGCCTTCCCGATCAGGTCCTCGAGCGCACTCTCCGGCAGCGCACCGGGCTGCGCATACAGCACCACGCCATCACGCGCGACTATCAAGGTGGGAATCGAGGAGATACCGAACCGCGCCGCCAGTTCCGGCTGCGCCTCAGTGTCCACTTTGCCGAACCGGACATCCTCGTGACGCTCGGATGCGCGCTCGAACACCGGCGCGAACTGTCGGCACGGCCCGCACCACGCCGCCCAGAAATCCACCAGCACCATGCCATCCGCGCTGATGACCTCGTCAAAAGTGTCATTAGCCAGCTCGATTGTTGCCATCATGCACCTCCTTCTCATACCCCCCTGGGTATTATAACAGTCTCGCAGTGGCTGGCATTCCACGTATCGACCGCGCGGTCGTTCAGCTGGCGGCGACATACCCCCGGGCGTACAACGGTGGTATGGGACAGGATGCGCAAGCAAGAAGCAGGGAAGAGCAGGCCCGTGACCTGCTCGACGCGGCAGACACCGTGCTCGCGGTGGTCGCGCACCCGGACGACGAATCGTTCGGACTTGGCGCGGTGCTCGACCACTTGGCCACTGCGGGAACGTCGGTGACGGTGCTGTGTTTCACCCACGGTGAGGCCTCCACCCTGGGCGGAGAGCACGCCGATCTGGGCGCATTACGGGCCGACGAGCTGGACGCGGCGGCCACAGTACTCGGTGTCAAGCGCAGCGTCCTGCTGGACTACCCCGACGGAGGCCTGACCGACGTGTCCGTGGACGAACTCGCCGGTCACGTCGAGTCGCTGGCCGCCGAGGTGAGACCGACCTACCTGCTGGCGTTCGACACCACCGGCGTGACGTCCCACCCCGACCACGTCCGTGCCACCGAAGCTGCCCTGGCCACCGCCGACCATCTGGGTCTGCCCGTCCTCGGCTGGACGTTACCGGCCCAGGTCGCCGACCAGCTCAACCCGGAGTTCGGCAGCCCCCTGGTTGGCTCACCGCCTGACTTGGTCGACCTCACCCTGCCCGTCTCCCGGACACGCCACCATCAAGCCATCGCCTGCCACCGTAGCCAGTCCACCGACAATCCACTCCTGCACCGGCGCCTGGACCTGCTCGGTGACACCGAACACCTCCGCCTGCTCCGCCCACACCGGCCGGCCCCGCGCGCTCGCGCGGACGACCACTGAGGCCACGACTCAGGCTGGTGACCAAGCGGCCTGGGCCTGTCCGCGGTGGGGCGGGGTGCCGTTCGGGGCGCCAGGTGGCGACGAGGGCAGCGGCGAGGAGGAGTTCGGCGATGTCGCCGCCGTAGTACATGATCTCGGCGCCTCCCCGGACCTCGACGATCGGGGCGTGAATGTTGATCCAGAAGCCCCCGTACATCAACTGCGAGATCACGGCGTGCAGCGCGATGGCGCAGCCGAGGTAGACCAGCCGGGTGCGGACACCGGGCCGCGCGGGCGCGGGGTCGGGGCCGGCGATGGCGTAGGCGAACAGGTAGCCAGCGAAGAGGAAGTGGGCGTGCAGCAGCCAGTGACCGGTCGGCTGACTCGTCATCGCGGTGTAGAGCGGCGTGAAGTACAGCACCGCGAGGCTGCCGGTGGACAACATCAGGGCGGTTGCCGGGTGGGCCAGGAGATGGGCCGGGCGGCTGTGCAGGATGGCGGTCAGTTGGCGTCCGCGGAGCGTGGGCAGGGCCCGCAGCAGCACGGTGACAGGTGCACCAAGCACCAGGGCGAGTGGGGCATACATTCCAATGAGCAGGTGCTGCGCCATGTGGCCACGGAAGTCAGTGTGGGCCCATGCCGCGACCGGCGGCAGCAGCGCCACGGCCAGCAGGAAGAGCCCGGTGAGGAAACTGGCCGTGCGCCACCGGCTCCAGCCCTGCACCGGGTTGCTCACGCGGGCACGCCGTGCCAGGTAAAGATAGACCCCGGCACAGACGAGGAGCGTGAGCGTGACCAGCAGCAGCTGGATGGCACTGCTGGTTGCGCCATAATCAGGTGGATGCGGGTCGTGGCCCATCAGTCATGTCGTCCTGCCTGCCCACCGCTGACAGCGTGGGGGTCGACGGGTCGGCCACTGCGCTGGAGCAGGTAGCCGCCGACGAGCAGGAACGCGCCCATGACGAGGAAGCCGAGGTCCCACCACAGCTGATGAGGGCCGCCGTGAACGTGATGGATCCCCAGGATGTGGTGGTCCAGGACACCTTCGACGAGATTGAAGATGCCCCAGCCCGCCAGGATCCAGCCCCACAGCACGCGGGAAGTCCACACCTGGCGGCGGTTGTGGGTGACCCGGGAGTACAGGATAGCCAAGCCCAGCAGGACGGCGAGCCAGCACACGGTGTGGAAGACGCCATCCCAGACGGTGTTCATCTCCAGGCCCGACACCGTTTCGGGATCGTAGTACTCTACTCCGATATTGTCGGTGTTCGTGCTGGTCAGCATATGATGCCATTGCAGCAGCTGGTGCAACAGGATGCCGTCGACGAACCCGCCGAGCCCCACGCCCAGCACGATGCCCGGCAGTTGGAGGCCTGCCGGCGCCGCGCCTACGGGAGCCTGCCTCTCCGCACTCGTCATCGTGTTCCCTCTCTTGTGGACAACTGTCGCGTCCTTCCCGGCGCCCCTGCGCTACGGTCAGGCAGCGAGTGCCTGCAGGGCGGCGTGGATGCGTTGTCCGGCGTCGTCGGCGATGGACTGGAGCTCGTCGAGTTCGGGCACGGTGACCATGACCTGAGGGTCGAGGGCCTGCACCAGGGTCTGGTTGTCGCCAGCGGCGCGGACCACGACGTTGCAGGGCAGCAGCAGTCCGATTTGCCGGTCGATGTCGAGGGCGCGGTGCGCGAGCTGGGGATTGCACGCACCGAGGATGACGTACTGCTCCATGTCCGCGTCGAGCTTGTTCTTCAGGGTGGCCTGCACGTCGATCTCGGTGAGCGTGCCGAACCCCTGCTCCTGAAAGGCTTCCTTCACCGTCGGCACGGCCTGCTCATACGGCAGGTCAAGGGTAATAGTACGGGCGTAATCCATCGCAGTCCTCCATGAGAGAGCGCTTGTGTCAGGTTGTGGTCGGGTAGCTCGCACGCTGCCACGCGGTCATACCGCCGGCGACGTTGATCACCGGGATGTCGCGTTCTCGCGCGAGCAGGCTGGCGGCGACCGACGAGCGGTAGCCGCTGCCGCACGTGACGGCGACAGGTTTGTCCGCGGGGACCTCGTCGAGCCGGTCGGGTAGTTCGGCGCCGGTGATGAACGTGGCGCCGGTGACGTGGCCGGCGGCCCACTCGGCGGGCTGACGCACGTCGAGCAGGGTGATCGCGTCCTCGTCAAGCCTGCGTTTCAGCTCGTCCACCGTGATCTGCGGGGTGCGGTCGAGCGACCGTGCCGAGGTGCGCCAAGCGCTCATGCCCCCGGCCAGCCACCCGACGGGCATGCGGTAGCCGATCCGAAGTAGCTGCCAGACCGTCTCCCACAGATCCCCAGGGCGGTCGAGCACGAGCAGGATCTCCGCGTCGGCGGGGAGCACGGTGCCGGCCCAGGTGGCGAAGGACGAGCCGAGGCCCACGTTGACGGCGCCGGGGATGTGGCCACCGCCGAAGGCTTCCGACGAGCGGGTGTCGAGCACGACGGCGCCACCGTCGAGGGCAGCGGCGACGTCATCGGGTGGTAACGGCGGCGGCTCGGTGAGTACGCCGAGGGGGTCGACGCCGGCCATGTTCTGGGTGCGCATACGCCGCCAGTACGGGGGCACGGCGGGGAGGTTGTCCAGCCGGATGCATTGCCGCACGAATTCGTCTTTCTCGGCGACCTCGGCCAGGGTCGCGTTCGTGCGTTTCTCGTATCCGAGTGTGGTCGACAGGCGGGACCCGATGTTGCCGCCGCACAGTGATCCGGCCACGTGTGTGGGGAACACTTCGACGTGGTCGGGCAGCGTGAGCAGCTTGGTCTGGATCGTGTCGCAGTAGACCTCGGCGTGGCGGCGGGCCTGCTCCTGGCCACCGAGCAGGTCGGGGCGGGCGAGGTCACCGACAAGCAGCGCCCCGCCGGAGAGCAACAATGCCGGGGTATCGGCGCTGGCGGAGCGATCGTAGACGAGCAGGCTGATGTGCTCGGGGGTGTGCCCGGGCGTGTGCATCACTTCGATGCCGACGTCGCCGAATTCGATCTGCTCGCCGTCGGCGATCGGCCGGTGTGCGTAACTCAGCTCGCCGGCGGCTGAACCCCATACCTGCGGCGGGTGCGCGGATCCGGCCAGTTCGCCTAACCCGGACAGGTAGTCGTTGTGCCCGTGGGAGTCACACGCGTAGGTGATTCGAAACCCCCGGTCGCGAGCCGTCTGTCGATAGACCTCCACATCGCGGCGGGGGTCGAACACCAGCGCCTGACCGGTCTTCTCGTCCCCGATCAGGTAGGAGGCGTGTCCGAGACTGTTGAGGTAGAACTGCTGGAACCACATGGTTCACGCCACCCTTCCCGGCTTGCCGTCAGGGGTGGTGAAGGGGAGTGCGGCCTCCTGCCATGCCTGCATCCCACCGTCGGTGTTCTCCGCGGAATAACCCTGTTGCCGCAGGAATTCGGCTGCCTGTCCACTGCGGTGACCGCTGCGGCACACGGTCACCACGGGCCGCGTGGTGTCGAGCTCGGTGAGCCGGGTGGGCACCTCGGCCATCGGAATGTGCCGGGCGCTCTCGATGCGGCCGGCCTGCCATTCCTCGGGCTCGCGCACGTCCACCAGCTGTACCTCGTTTCGTCGCCGGTAGAGCTCCTCGACCTGCATCATCCACTCCTTTCTTTCCGTCTGATTTCTCATGTCAGCGCGCTGGTGTTGATCAGGGCCTGAACCGCGACGAACACCGCGACCGCGATCACCAGGTAGGCGAACCAGCGGCGCAAACGGTCGGCGTCCACGCGGCCGGCAAGCCTGCCCGAGGCCACCGACGCCGCGAGGGCGGCGATCGTGAAGGCCGCGACCACGGGATAGTCCAGTTCGGTCACCGCGTCCCAGTGAGCCGCCAGTCCGGCGATCGAGTTGATCGTCACGATGAGCAGGGAGGTGGCAACCGCGGCCGGCATGTCCAGCCCGAGCATCAGGACCAGGGCGGGCACTACGAGGAAGCCGCCGCCGACGCCGAACAGGCCGGTCAAGAATCCGACGGCCGCACCCACACCCAGTGCCCGGGGCAGACACGAGCGCCAGTTCACCCTCCCACCAGAGACGGTGCACGCCCCGCGCGGTTCGGTCGGCCCGAGCAGCATCCGCACCGCCGCGGCCACCATCACGACGGCAAACGCCAGCAGCAGCACCTGCGCGGACACCAGCCGGCCCACGGCTGCTCCACCGAAGGCCGCTCCCGCGCCTGCCGCACCGAACACCCCCGCAATCGGCCACCGCACAATGCCCTGACGTAACCGGGGGACGACCCCACCCATCGCCGAAAGCCCCACCATCACCAACGACGCCGGGATCGCCTGGCGCACCGGCTCGCCCATCCCGTAGACCAGGGCGGGCACCGCCAAAATGGACCCACCCGCGCCGAGCAGACCCAGCGTCACGCCGATCACAAGCCCGAAACCCGCCGCGAGGATCACCCGAGCCCACCAGCGACCGGAACACGTGCTCCAGCTGTTCCGACGGGCGGCTGCATCCACGTCCTCCCTTCATCCTGCCCGACTACCCGTGGGGGTATCCGGCGAAACACCGCTCACCTACTGCTGCAACGCGCCCCTGCCGCTACTGGCGAACCGCAGCTCGGGCAGCGGTCTGACACGCAAGCGCAGGCCCTCCCCTTCACCCACGCCCGCACGACGATACCCCATGGGGTATTTTTTGGTAGTGTCGTTCGAGGAGATACCCACATGCGGAAGATCCGGCGGCTCGGGGATCCGCTTCCTCGACGGCGCCGACGTTGTTGCGACGGCGCAGCAGAACCTGGCACTCCAGGCGCCACCTGATCGAGCGTCCCCGGCACGGGGCCGCGGTGGCACATGCCCGACGACATACCCCTAGTCCATATCTGGAGGAAACCGGATGACCGCGTCAACCCGTACCGACAGCCACCCGCCGGACACCGCGGCGTTGTCCCTGCAGCGAAGCGGCCCGTTGGGCAGACTCGGCACGCGGATGGCCGCCCGGGCGTGGTGGGTGGTCGCGGCGTGGGTGCTCGTCGTCGGCGCGCTGGGTTCCCTCGCTCCGACAGTGTTCACCTCCCTGGCCGGCGCCGGGTGGCAGGCCAACGGATCCGAGTCGGTGCAGGTCCGTGAACTCGCCCAGCAGCACTTCGGCGGGAACGCATCCTCGGCCATCCAGGTCGTCGTGCAGTCCGACGACGCGCCGATCAGTGATCCAGCCGTGCAACAAATCCTCGGCCAGGCGGCGGATGTGCTCGCCCAGGACAACCGCATTGGGCAGCTCGTGCCGCCGAAACCGGGGATGACGATCAGCCCGGACGGCCGCACCGGCATTCTGCTCGCCGGAGCCAACGCGAACACCGATGACATGGTCCGCGCGGTCGATGATCTCAAGGCCGACTTGACTGGGCTGTCCACGTCGTCGGTGCACGTCTACCCGACCGGGGCCTCGGCACTGTGGAGCGACTTCAACGAAGCCAACCACGACGCGATGATTCAGGCCGAAATGGTGTCGTGGCCGGTCACCCTGGCGATCATGGTGCTCGCGTTCGGCTCGCTCGTGGCCGCAGGGCTGCCGTTGCTGCTGACCCTGGCCGGGCTCGGCGCCTCCGCCGGTGCGCTGGTGCTGCTCAACGAGATCACCCCGATCTCGGTGTGGGCGATGAACTTCGCCATGATGTTCGCCCTCGCCCTGGGCATCGACTACGCGCTCTTCCTCGTCGTTCGCTTCCGCGACGCTCTGCGCAAGCTGGCGGACGCGCGGGCCGCGGTGGCCGAAACCATGGACACCGCCGGCAAGGCCGTCCTGTTGTCCGGCATCACCGTGCTGGTCAGCCTCTCCGCCGTGCTGCTCGTCCCCGCACCGGCGGTGCGGACCATGGCCGTGGGCATCATGCTCGCCGTCGTCTTCGTCCTCGCCGCCACCCTCACCCTGCTCCCGGCCGTGCTGGGCAAGCTCGGCGGCCGGGTCAACTCCCTCGCCCTGCCCTGGGCCAAGCGCACCGAGGCCCACTCGCCACGGTTCTCCCGCTGGGGGCAGTTGCTGAGCCGTAAACCCTGGCCCTTCGCCCTCGGCGCGCTGCTGGTGTTGATCGCCCTGTCCCTGCCGGTGTTCGGGCTCAAGGTCGCGATGCCCTCCATCCAGGTCGTCCCGAACGATGCCCCGGTCCGGCAGGGCTACGAAGCCGTTCAAGACAGCTTCGGCGACGGCGCCCCCGGCATGCTGCAGATCATCACCCCCGCCGCCGACGCCCAGGCCACCGCCGCCCAGGCCGAGGACACCGACGGCATCGCGCTGGTCACCCCGCCGCAACCCGCCTCCGACGGCTCCGACTACGCCCTGGTCCAAGCCATGCCGACCGTCGATCCGTCCTCGCCCCAACTGGGCGACACACTCGACCGGCTGCGCGACACCCTGCCCGACGGCGCACTCGTCGGTGGCGCGCCGGCGGAGAACCTGGACCTGCAGACCGCACTGAACGACTACCTGCCGTTGGTCGTCGGGGTGATCCTGGCCCTCGGGTTCGTCCTACTCCTGGTCGCCCTGCAAGCCCCGGTCATCGCGCTGCTGGGTACCGTCGTCAGCCTGCTCTCCACCGGCGCCGCGTTCGGCGTGGCGAAGCTGATCTTCCAGGACGGTCACCTCGCCGGGCTCCTCGGCTTCACTCCACAGGGGTTCCTCGACGGCTGGGGGCCGGTGTTCTTCTTCGCGATGATCTTCGCCATCGCCATGGACTACACCGTGTTCCTGCTCGCCAGCGCCAAAGAACACTACGAACTCACCGGCAGCCCGCGGCGCGCCCTGATCGATGGCCTGGCCCACTCCGGACGCGTGATCTTCGCCGCCGCCGCCGTGATGGTCGCCGTGTTCTTCACCTTCGCCCTCGCCGACCCGCTACCCCCGAAGGAAATGGGCATCATCCTCGGCGTCGCGGTCCTGCTCGACGCCGCCCTCATCCGGCTCGTGCTCCTGCCGGTCCTGCTTCGCATCACCGGCCACTCCGCCTGGTGGTCACCGCGCTGGCTCCGTAAAGCACTGCCGACCATCACGTTCTCCCACTGACACGTCCCGAGGGGTGGTCGTGACCACTGCTGTCGCGACCACCCCTCGGACCCGAAACACATCACCCGTGGGACTCGGTGAGATGGCTCCGCGCGTGTGGCGCTGGTGTGGGTCACAGGCCGCATCGTCGACGACGAGAGGAGAAGATCAAGCCATGACCACACCCCCGCCAGCCCGGGCAGCCGCAATCCCGACGTCACAGGCACGACGCTCGATCGCCGGGATGGCCGGTTTCATCCTGGCCCTCAACGCGCTCGGCTGGGGAATGCTCCTTTTCGTTGTCATACCACAGCACCACACCCTCAACAGCTCACAGGTGTTCGGCATCGGGCTGGGTATCACCGCGTTTACACTCGGCGTCCGTCACGCCTTCGACGCCGACCACATCGCCGCCATCGACAACACCACGCGCAACCTGCTCGCTCAGGGACAACGCCCACTCTCCGTGGGATTCTGGTTCTCCCTCGGCCACTCCACAGTTGTGTTCGCGCTCTCCATAGCGTTAGCGATGGGCGTGCGGGCACTGGCCGGTGCAGTCCGGGACGAGGAATCGGCACTGCGTCACACGGCTAGTGCCCTCGGCTCGGCGGTATCAGGCACCTTCCTCTACGCCATCGCGATCATGAACCTTGTCGCGCTGGCCGGGATCATCAAGGTGTATCGGCAGATGCGCCACCGGGCGGCCACAGAAGCAGATCTGGACAACCAACTCAACAACCGCGGGTTCCTCAACCGACTCCTCAAAAGCACCACCAAGGCAGTCCGCAAACCCTGGCACATCTACCCAGTCGGAGTGCTCTTCGGCCTCGGATTCGACACCGCTACTGAAATCGGTCTACTCATACTCGCCGGCGGAGCCGCACTGTCCCTGCCCTGGTACGCCATCCTGGTACTACCCGCCCTCTTTACAGCAGGCATGACCATGTTCGACACAGCCGAGGGTGTCCTCATGAACGTCGCCTACAACTGGGCCCTCACCAAACCCCTTCGCCGAATGTTCTACAACATCATCGTCACGACACTGTCCGTCGGCAGCGCGTTCCTCATCGGCACGGTGCAACTGGCATCACTACTCACCGACACACTCCACCCCGATTCCGGCCCCATCACCACCATCGCCGAATTCGACCTCAACTACGTCGGATTCGCACTTGTTGGACTGTTCATCCTCGTCTTCGCCCTCGCACTGCTGACCTGGCACCTCGGCAACTTCGACACGAAACCGCCGAAACACGACATAGAGCCGACACACGACATAGACCAGAAAGCCACGATTCGCAAAGACACGACATGACACCGCCCGCGCTCTACGCGGACAGCCGACTCCTCCAGTACCCCCGCGCTCAGGGCTCCATGACAGCCGTTCTTTGACCCATGGGCCGGGGGACATTCACTTTACCGTGTTGCGGCAATGACTATTCCGTTTCAACCATCACGGACACACATAGGCTCAAGGAATGCGCCCCTCTCACGCTTTCCGGTCCATTGGAGTCAGGGCGAGTGAAGGGCAGGATCAGCGTCGACGCAGATCCTGACAGGGTGTCGCGGGTCCTTAAACATCGGTGACGAACGTGCAACTCGTACCGTTCGAGGGTCCTGTTCGACAGCGAGCCGAGCACCTCGGTGTGGCGCCCGGCTCCCTGTGGCCGCAGTGATCAACGGCGGCCGAACATTTTCCACCACTTCCGCTCGGATCCGCCCTGCTCTGGTTGACACTGACACCGCCGTGACGCGGGCACACCGGCGAGCACCTGCTCGACATGGCGCCCACACCCGGTGTAGGTGGCCTTCCCGCAGGTCGAACACACAGCACGTTGACACATCGTTGAACCTCCTATGGCGACCAGGTTTACTATAATACCCCAGGGGGTATCAGCCAATCAAAAATGGGGCCGTCATCGTCTCTCCCCCGGCCACTGTCGCTCGTTATCCCGCCCGCCGACGGGTGCCAAGGAAGGTTCAGAAGTCGCGCGAGGTGTGTGGGGGCGAGTCAGCTGTCAGCGGTGGTCGCCGCTGGCGGCGCTGGAGTCGGGCGTGGGCGCGACCGGTGGCGAGGTACCACTGGACAGCGAGGACGGCCGCGAGAGCGATCTCCACCAGGTCGCCGCCGTAGTACATCAGCTGCGCACCCGTGTGCAGGTCGACCGCACTGTAGGTGGTGGCGGGCGGGCGGGCGACGTACAGGGTCTTGGCAAGGATGGCGTGGCCGGCACCGGCGGCCAGCAGGGTGAGGCCCCGCCAGGCGAGGTTCCAGCGGTGGCGTAGCGGGTCGAGCTGGCAGATGGCGAAGGTGAACAGCAATCCGGCCAGCACGACGTGGACCTGGACTGCGGCGTGTATCAGCGGCTGGTGATGTGTCGCGGCCAGCAATGGGGTGCGGTAGAGCAGCCACAGGCCGCCGATGTCCAGCAGTGCGGCCAGGGGCGGGAAGACAAGCCACGTGACGGGCCGGGAGTGCGCCAGGGCCAGCAACACTCGCCGCGCACTCTGAGGAGGCAGGGCGCGCTGGGCCAGAGTGAGGGGACGGGCGAGGACCAGCAGCAACGGGGCGATCATGGCGACGACGAGGTGCTGGGCCATGTGGGCGGTGAACGGCCCGCCGGACAGCGGGAACAGCACCGCGGACGCTGTGCGTCTGCGCGAACGGCCAGGGCCGCGCCGACGGTCAGCAGGACGAGTCCGGCGCCGTTCCAGGCGAGGTCGTAGGGCAGGATGTCGACGCCGTAGCGGACCTGATGGATGCGCAGCAGCTTGTGGTCGACGATGCCGTCGAAGAGCTGGAACGCGCCTAACCCGAGGAACAGCCCGGCCCAGGCCTGCGGCGGGGCCAGAGTGTGGTGGCGCCGCAAATCCGCATACAACACGAAGCCGGCGACCAGCCCAAGCAGTTCGGCGGTATGCAACAGACCGTCCGAGAGCAACCCGACGGCACGCGTGGAGCGGTCGTAGAAGTGGTGCCAGGCCAGGATCTGGTGAAAGACGATCTCATCGAGCGCGGCCATCACCGCCACACCCAACAGCGCACACCGGCAGAGACCGCCGCGGCCGCTGGCGCCCAAGGATGCAGCAGGTCGAGTCGCACCGGCCGGGCCCCGGGCAACGACACGCCGCGATCCTGCCCGGCCGCCACTCCGACGTCGGACCACCGCCCCGCGAGGACACCTACAGCCGCTAGGCAGAGCGCGACAAGTCAAGGCACCGCTCTCACGCGGGCCCTACGCCCACCAGCCTTCTTCACCTCGGACTGTGCACGCTTTCGGGCGCGTCATCGAATGATCGACGCCCAACCTGTCGATCACGAGTTCGGCCTGCTGCCCATAGCCGAAACTGTTGACCAACAAGTGCAGGTTGCTGGATTTTCGTACGAGTTGGCCCGGTGGTGCGGTACGCACGTCTCACAGGTCTCGTTGCGGGCCAGCCTCGGCCACACTGGTCCACGCACACGATCGACAGTACGAATCGCCGAATTTCGTCCACCAGGCAGCCGCCGCCTGTCGCCTCAGCCCGAGACTCCACCGGCGCCGTCAGGAAGCGAAGCGAACTCCCCCCACTGGCGATACCTCACGGGGTATACTGGTGCCAGGTCGGGATTACTTTAGGAGGGTTCGTATGACTGGGGACGAAGAAACCATCACGCAGGTACTCAATCGGCTCCGCCGTGCGCAAGGGCAACTCGCGGGTGTAATTACCATGATCGAAGCTGGCCGAGGCTGCAAAGACGTCGTCACTCAGCTCGCCGCCGTCTCACGCGCCCTCGACCGTGCCGGATTCAAGATCGTAGCCACCGGCATGCGCCAATGCCTCACCGGCAACGATGACAACAACCAGGAACCCCTGACCGAGGCCGAACTCGAGAAGTTGTTCCTCGCCCTCGCCTGAACCCCTGATACGCCGGTGGACACGAGCTTGGGAGCGTGGCGGTTAACTACCACGGCCCCGACTCCCGACCGCGCCGCATCTGGCCGTGACGTCTATATCCGGACAGAATGGGGCAGGTGGGCGATGAACGATCATCCCGGCAGGCTGCCAACAGTGAGGCGCTGGGGCAGGTAGCGCACGCTCTCAGCGAGGTGGCCCGGTCACTGACCGCGGAACCGGATCTGCACCAGACCATGAAAGGGATCGTGACTGCCGCGGTGGCAACGATCCCTGGCGCGGAGTACGCCGGGGTGTCGCTGCTGGAGGCCGGGCAGCTGCGCACCGTCGCGCCGTCTGACGATCTCGTGGCCCGCTTGGACGAGTTGCAGCATGAGCTGGGCGAAGGCCCATGCGTGGATGCCATCGCCGAGCACCACACCTACCGCACCGGCAACCTCGCCGACGACTCCCGCTGGCCCAAGTTCGCCGACACCGCGGCCAGCCTCGGTGTGGCGTCCGTGCTGGGGTTCCGATTGTTCGCCACCAGCACCACCCTGGGCGCGCTGAACCTGTACTCCTCACAGCGCGACGCGTTCGATGCCGATGCCGAGCACATCGGTGAACTGTTCGCCGCTCACGCCGCCGTCGCCCTGATCGGCTCCCAGGAACAGGCCCAGCTACGCACCGCGCTCGGGACCCGCGACGTGATCGCCACGGCCAAGGGCATCCTCATGCACCGCCACCGCCGCACGGACGCGCAAGCGTCCACGATGCTTCCGACGGCTGGCAACTGAGAACATTGCGCCTCACTCACCAGCAGGGGTGGCCATGGGTCGCGCAACTTCTGCACGTGTCGGCCTACGTGGCGCGCCACCTCGGAGCGCATTGCACGCGCCGAACCGGACGTCCAGGACGGGGGAAAGTTGCGGCAGAGGCGGGCGATTAGGCCTGCTGGCCATCTACTTCAGCTCAGGCATTCGGCAAGTCGTGATTCCGGTGATTACCAGTAAGGTCCGGCATTTCGGTGGTTTACGAGTTCATGAATAACCTCTTCATCAACGTGACGCGATGAGTGTCCTGATTGGACGAGCAGTGGAATCGTTCGACGATGCGCGAATGGCGCGAGCGCGGGCCGACGCTCGCGCGATCGGTTTGTCAGCCCCCGAACGTGACGTCGCCCTGGACGCAGATGCGCAGTGGAACCGTGCTGTCCCTGTCGTTGCGCAGCAGCCACGACTCGGTATCGTCGAGATCGATCGAAACTCGGACCTGCCGGCTGGCCGGATCGACGTAGAGCGCGACGACAAATCGGTGTTGCCGGTGCTGTTCATGATGATCTCCTCGGACGGCGGGCTGCCGTCATCACGGCCCGCGCGGACGCGGGCGGTGCCGTGCGGGTGGGGTGGTCCGGCCGTGTGGCCGGAGGCAAGCGCGGTGCCTGGTACTAGTACTGCAACGGCAGTTAAGGAAGTGGGTAGCCGCGGCGTTTGTAGTGGCTGAGGCGGGCTTGGTGT
>NZ_SWMS01000011.1 GCF_005146945.1 Prauserella endophytica | reverse complement strand
CCTTTCTGGATCGCGTCGGGCAATCCGATCTTGGTCCATCCGCGGCTTACACAGTTGTCATGACACGGCCTCTCGGGCACGTGGAAGCGGCTGACCGAGAACGTCAATGAGCTCGCCGGGAACCTGACTCGCCAGGTGCGGGCCATCGCCGAGGTCACCAGCGCCGTCGCGACCGGAGACCTCACGCGCTCGATCTCCGTCGAGGCCAAGGGCGAGGTGTCGGAGCTCAAGGACAACATCAACGCGATGGTGCAGTCGCTGCGTGAGACCACCCGGGCCAACCAGGAGCAGGACTGGCTCAACACCAACCTCGCGCGGATCTCCGGGTTGCTCCAGGGGCACCGCGACATGCGGACCGTCACGCAGCTGATCATGAACGAGCTGACGCCGCTCGTCGGCGCGCAGTACGGCACGTTCTTCCTGATGGACCCAGGCGACAGCGGCTCGAAGCTGCGGCTCATCGCGAGCTACGGCCGCGCCGGCGACGGTTCGACGCCCCTGGAGTTCGACCTCGGTCAGTCGCTCATCGGCCAGGTGGCGAACACGCGAAGACCGCTCCTGGTCGACCAGACCCCGCCCGGCTACGTGCGCATCTCCTCCAGCCTCGGCGAAGCGCCTCCGGTGAACCTCATCGTGCTGCCGATCGTCTTCGAGGACCAGGTGCTCGGCGTCATCGAGCTCGCGTCCTTCAACCGCTTCACCCCGGTACAGCGCGACTTCCTCGAACAGCTGATGGAGTCCATCGGCGTCAACGTCAACACGATCATCGCCAACGGCCGCACCGACGCCCTGCTGGAAGAGTCGCAGCGGCTGGCAGGCGAGCTGCGGGCCCGCTCGGAGGAACTGCAGGCACAGCAGGTGAAGCTGCGCCAGTCCAACGCCGAGCTGGAGGAGAAGGCCGAGCTGCTCGCCCAGCAGAACCGCGACATCGAGGTCAAGAACTTCGAGATCGAGCAGGCGCGGCAGGAGATCGAGGAACGCGCGCAACAACTCGCGCTCGCCTCGAAGTACAAGTCCGAGTTCCTCGCCAACATGTCGCACGAGCTGCGCACGCCGCTCACCAGCCTGCTCATCCTCGCCGGGGTGCTCGCACAGAACTCGACGCAGAACCTCACGCCGAAGCAGGTCGAGTTCGCGAAGGTGATCGAGTCCGCGGGCACCGACCTGCTCCAGCTGATCAACGACATCCTCGACCTCTCGAAGGTCGAGGCCGGAAAGATGGACATCCATCCCGAGCTCGTGCCGCTGCCGCAGCTGCTGACCTACGTGCAGACGACCTTCCGTCCGCTCACCGCCGACAAGGGGCTGGCGTTCGACGTCATCGTCGACCCCGGCGTGCCGGAACAGCTCTACACCGACGAGCAGCGCCTGCGCCAGGTTCTGCGCAACCTGCTGTCCAACGCGGTCAAGTTCACCGAGCGGGGTCGCGTCGAGCTGCGAGTGCGGTTGGAGAACGCCGAGTCGAACGGGCACGAGCCGACCGTCGCCTTCTCGGTGATCGACACCGGCATCGGCATCGCACAGGAGAACCTGAGCACGATCTTCAGCGCGTTCCAGCAGGCCGACGGCACGACCAGCAGGCGCTACGGCGGCACGGGGCTCGGCCTTTCCATCAGCCGTCAGGTCGCGAATCTGCTCGGCGGAGAGCTGAGAGCGGAAAGCCAGCTGGGCAAGGGCAGCACGTTCACGTTGCACCTGCCCGTCACGCCGAGGTTCGAGTTCGCGGCCGAGCCGAGGACGCGACTGGATGTCGAGCCGGCCTCCGGTGTGCTCGTGCTGGAGGCCGACGAGGACCGGCTGCTGACGCTGCTCGTGCGTGGGTTCGCGGCCGACCTGCCCGGCTACGGCGACGACCTGCGCATCGACTCGGTGACGACGCCCGACGAGGCCGTCGAGGCGCTGGCAAACCGGTCGTACCAGTTCGTGGTGCTCGACGCGAGCCTGCCCGGCGCGGCGGCGCTGACGTTCCTGCAGCGGCTCGGCGAGGGCGCCGAGCCGGCGACCGTGCCCGTGCTGGCGCATCCGACGCGCAAGCTCAGCCCAGCGCAGACCCGGCTGCTCGAGGCCAGGGCACGCCACCAGCAAGTGGAGCTGCTGTCCTCGATGGACGATCTGCGTGAACGGTTCACCATGCTCCTCTCACCGGGCGCCACCGCGGAGGCGGCCGCGACGGCGACGGTGGCAGAGGCAGAGGCGGAGGCGGAGCCCGTCGCCAACGGCGGCCTTCGGAGCCTGCGCGGACGCAAGGTGCTGCTCATCGACGACGACGCCCGCAACGTGCTCGCGATCGCGGAGATGCTGAAGCTGTACGGGATTTCGGTGAGTCACGCGCCGAACGGGCGCAAGGGAATCGAGGCGCTGCGGCAGAGCCCCGACGTCGACCTCATCCTGATGGACGTGATGATGCCGGAGATGGACGGCTACGCCACCACGGCGGCGATCCGCAAGATGTCGAGCTTCGCGACCCTGCCGATCATCATGGTCACCGCCAAGGCGATGGCGGGCGACCGGGAGAAGAGCCTCGCGTCGGGGGCGAGCGACTACGTGACCAAGCCCGTCGACCCCGACGAACTGCTGGCGTGCATCAGCCGCTGGCTAGCGGACTGATCGCGCCGGTTGCCACGGCTGCAGTGAAGGCCACCCTGCCTGCGTTGAACGCAGTGAGGGTGGCCTTCACTGCATGTCCGTGAGCTGTTGCGCCACCGTCTGTGGCGACGGCATCGCCGCGATCTCCCGCTGTACCTCGGCAGCGGCTTTCGCGAGGGCGGGATCGGTGACGAGCGTCGTGAGCAGCGCCGAGGTGACGTCCTTCGCCGACGCGGCGAGGCCCGCTCCCCGCTCGGCGACGAGCCGTGCGTGCCGCGCCCGGTCGCCGGCACCGGGCTCGATGAGCTGCGGCACGCCTGCGGCGAGTGCCGCGAGCAGGGTGCCCGCGCCGCCGTGGTGCAAGATCGCGGAGCACGTCGGCAGGATCTCGGGGATCGGCACCCAGCCGGTGACGCGCACGTTGGGCGGCAACGGTCTGCGGGCGAGCCGCTCCGGCGGGCGCACCAGGACGAACTCGGCGTCGACGTGTGCGGCCACCCTGGCGACGGCCGCCATCGTCCTCGCCCCTCCCGGACCGGCGACCGTGCTGCGGCTGACCAGGATCCTCGGCGCGTCCGGGCGGCGCCGAAGCTCCTCTGGCACCGGACCCTCTCCGCTGAAGGGCACCGGGCGCAGCGGCAGCTCCGCGGCCGACGTTCCCCCAAGGCCACCTTCGGTGCGTTCAGCGCAACAAAGGTGGCCTTGGGGGCGGTCGGCGGGCCCCTGTTCCGGCTCCGCGAAAACGGGAGCAAAGCTCCCTTGCTCCCCGAAGACGGCGAGGCTTGGTGGGGCGGTGCGCAGGACGGCCATGGGCGGGGGCGGCGAGTGGCCCATTCGCGACACCGTCGCCGCCGTCAGGTCGGCGCCGTCATAGAGGGACGTATCGTGCACGACCGAGGGCACCCCCTGCCGGGCGGCCGCAAGCGCGCCGGCGGCGGCGAGCGGCTCGTGCACCACGAGGTCCGGTTTCCAGTTCCCCGCCAGCGACAGGACCTCGCCCGCCATGTGCTCGCCGACGGCGGCGAAGAGGCGCGAGACGAACTCCAGCCCGCCCTCGCCCGCCGTCTCGGCCATGGCCAGCCGGGGGCGCGTGAGGGCAATCCGCAGCGCCGAGCGCCCGAACCGGACGGACGAGCCCACCTCGGCGACGTCGATGCCGGCGTCACGCACCGCCAGTGCCGGACCGCCGGTTGCCACCAGCACGTCGTGCCCGGCCGCGCGCAGCGCACGCGCCAGCGGTACCAGGGGGAAGGCGTGACCGAGCAGGGGCGCGGACACCAGCAGCACTCGCATGCCCGCAAGGGTACTACGGATGTAGTGAGAAAACTACGGCTGTAGTATCAGCGGTCAGGAATGACGATGCCGTACTCGTGGATCTTGCGGTAGATCGTGGCGCGCGAGATGCCGAGCAGCTTCGCGGCACGCGCCTTGTTGCCGTCGGCGTCCTCCAGGCCGCGCACGATCGCGTCACGTTCCACCGTCTCGAACCGGTTCAGCGGCCGTCGCGTGATCGTGTGGTACTCGGCGGGCAGGTCGCTCGGCTGGATGGACCCCGTGCGGCGGCGCTTCGCCACCTGCTTGAGCACGCGGTACAGCTGCGCGGTGTTGCCCGGCCAGTCCGCGCGCATCAGCAGGTGCAGCGCGGCGGGCGAGCACGTCAGGTGCCCGCCGTGGGCGAGCCTGCTCAGCAGCAGCGGCACCAGCTCGCTGAGGTCCTCGGCGTGGCGGCGCAGCGGCGGGACGGTGACGGTCCTCGGGAACAGCCGCAGCAGCCCGGCCAGCTCCGGCCTCGACTCCGACTCGGGATCCAGGGTGATCGTCACCCACGGGGCTCCTGCGCCGTCGCGTGTGCGGACCTCGCCGAGCACGGTCGCGAGCGTGTCCAGGTCGGCCGCGGCGAGCCGGTCGGCGTGGCGGATCACCAGCGTGTCCACGGGGTCGTCCAGCAGCTCCCTGCGCACGTCCTCCTCCCACCCCGGCCCGGCGTGGGTCGCGTCGAGCGTGTGCAGCCTGCCGGTGGGGTTGCGCCGCAGGTGTACTCCCCGCGCGAGCGTCGTCCTGCCGGTGCCCGGCTCGCCGGCGAGCGCGAGCCAGTCGCCCCGCCCGCATCCGGCGTCGATGTCGTTGGCGCAGCGCAGCCACAGCGGCGCCGAGCCGACCACGCCGGGCAGGAACATCGGCGGCATCGGCAACTGCACGCCCGCGCGCTCGTCGTCGGCGTCGAGCAGCTTCGCCGACAGCACGCCGCCCGCGGTGTCGTCCTCGCGATGCCCCTGCACCCGCCGGCAGTACAGCTTCACCTTGCCACCACTGGACAGCGACACCGTCGCCGTGGCCCTGCGCGCCTGCGCGAGTTCCTGCGCCGCGCGCCCCAGCAGTACCGACTGGTCGGCCGGGCCGAGCAGCTGCCGGGCGCTGTCGTTCATCATCACCACGTCGTCGTTGAACGCCAGCACGACGCCCGTGGTCCGCCTGCACGTCTGCAGGTACGCCTGGAACAGCACCAGCTCCCGCAGGTTGCTGTGGGTCAGCAGCGCCTGCCGGATCTGCTCGGCCGTCGTGCGCGCGAGCGCCACCAGCAGCCCGCCGGCGTCCTTGCGCCAGCACGTGAGGTCCACGGCGCCGATCGTCCTGCCGGAGATCGGGTGCTGGATCGGCACGCCCGCGCACGCCAGGTTCTCCAGGTTCTCGGCGTAGTGCTCATGGCCGAACACGTGCGTGGGCCTGCCGTCCTCCAGTGCCGTGCCGATCCCGTTGGTCCCGACGAACCGCTCGCCGTAGCTGAACCCGGGGACGAGCTCAACGCTCTCCAGGTGCCGGCGCAGGTCGCTGTCGCCGGTGCGCTGCGTCAGCACGACGCCGGTCTGGTCGGTGAGGATCAGGCTGATCGGCTGCCCCTCCAGCTGGTCGCCGAGCCGCTCCAGCACCGGGGCGGCCGCCCGGATCAGCGGCGTGTCGAGGTCCTGGGCGGCGACGTAGGGCACATCGATGTGGTCGGCGGGCACCCGGAACTCCTTCGAGCGCCACCACGACGCGAGGATCGCCTCCCGCACCTGATCGGCCTCGAAGGCCTCCGAGGTGAGGAACTTGACCCGCGTGCGGGCCAGCCGCTCGTCGTCGGGCCGGACCGGGACACGGGGCGAGGGCGCGATGTTCACCACGGTGACCTCCTCCGCCACACCGTTGTGCCGCGCGTTCCAGCGTAGGGGAGCGGCCCTTGAACCGGTGTCTCAAATTGAGACACGCCACCGCCCCGGAATGGGGTTTCCATGAGAGGTCAGGCACCCGCACGGAGGTGTTGCGCCATGACGGAGCCCGCGCCGTCGAGCGAGCCGTACAACCCGTGGACGCTGATGAACGTCGTGTTCCAGCCGGCCGCCGAACCCGGCCGAGTCCGGCAGGGGCAGGTCCACCCACCACGGCCGCACGACCATGTTCGCCAATCGCGAGGGACACCGCCGGGTACCTCGACTCGACCTCAAACCGCTCAGCTAGGAGTGTGAAAAGTACACAAAGGACGGTGAGAAGTACTTCGTCGTCGACGGGCACACGCACTTCTGGGACGCGAGCCCGGAGAACTGGGTGCCCGGCCAGGAGGAGTACGCGAAGGGCTGGATCGAGTGCTTCCACGCCTACCAGGGACTCGGGCCGGCCGACACGCACTGGCCGATCGACCGGTTCCGGAAGTACTCGGAGGAACTGATGATGCACGACCTCTTCGAGGTCGGGCACGTGGACGTCGCGATCTTCCAGCCGACGAACCTGCGGCAGTGGTACATCAACGGCTTCAACACCACCGAGGCCGACGGCGCCATCGCCGAGAAGCATCCCGGCAAGTTCCTCGTCAACACCTACTTCGACCCGCGCGAGGGCGACGCGGGGATGAAGGCCTTCGAAGAACGCGTCAAGCGCTACGACTGCAAGGGCGTCAAGCTCTACACCGCCGAGTGGCGCGGTGACTCGCGGGGCTGGAGCCTCAAGGACCCGGAGGCCGCGAAGTACCTCGAGAAGTGCGAAGAGCTGGGCGTGAAGAACATCCACGTTCACAAGGGGCCGACCATCTGGCCGCTGGACAAGGACGCCTTCGACGTCTCCGACATCGACTACGTGGCGACCAACTTCCAGGGGCTCAACTTCATCGTCGAGCACGTCGGCCTGCCGAGGATCGAGGACTTCTGCTTCATGGCCACCCAGGAGCGCAACGTCTACGCCGGCCTCGCGGTCGTCGTCGGAGGGCTCATGCACGCGCGCCCGAAGTTCTTCGCGAAGGTCATGGGCGAGCTGATGTTCTGGCTCGGCGAGGACAAACTGATCTTCGGCGCCGACTACGCCATCTGGGAGCCCAGGTGGCAGGTCGAGGGCTTCGTCGACTGGCAGCTGCCGAAGGACGAGGAGCTGTCGGACTTCGCGCCACTCACCGTGACGCAGAAGAAGAAGATCCTCGGCCTGAACGCGGCACGGCTCTACGACATCGAGGTGCCCGCCGACCTGCGGGTCGATGAGGCGCCGGCGGTGGAGCCGGTCGGCGTGCCGGGACCATGACCGCTGTCGAATGCGCGGGGGCCAGTGCCGGCCGGACCGCCACCGTCACCTCGGCGGTCTGGTCGGCGCTCGGTACCGTGCGCGATCCCGAACTGGACGAGCCGCTCACCGACCTCGGCTTCGTCTCCCGCGCCGACGTGAGCCCGGCGGGCAGAGCCGTGGTGCGGCTACGGCTGCCCACGTACTTCTGCGCGCCGAACTTCGCCTTCCTCATGGTGGCCGACGCCTACGACGCGGTGTCGGCCGTCGCCGGGGTGACCGAGACCGACGTCGCGCTCGACGACCACTTCGCCGCGGCCGCCATCAACCGCGGCGTCGCTGCGCGAGCGGGGTTCGTCGCCTCCTTCGAGGGCGAGGCGGTGGACGAGCTCGACGGCCTGCGCACCGACTTCGTACGCAAAGCCGTGCTCGCTGGCACCGACCGGGTCTGCCGGGCGCTGCTCGCGAACGGCGTCGAACGAGAGCGGCTGACCGAGCTCAGCCTCGGCGACGCCCCCGAGGGCACCGACCGCGAGCGGCTGCGGGCGCGGAGACGGGAGCTGGGCCTGCCGTCTGGTGACGGCGACCCGTTGCTCGTCGACCCGGTCACCGGCGCGGCGGTGCGGCCGGAGCAGCTGTCGCGCCACCTGGGACTGGCCCGGCTCACCCGCACCAGCCAGGAGGCCAACTCCGGCGTCTGCCGGGGCATGTTGCACTCGCGCTATCCCCATATCGACAAACAGGAGGGCACGGGATGAAGGCCGTCCGGTTGCACGCGTACCACGAGCAGCCCGTCGTCGAGGAGGTGCCGGAGCCAGGCGTCTCGGGGCCGTTCGACGTCGTGGTGAGGATCGGCGGGGCCGGGGTGTGCCGCACCGATCTGCACATCATCGAGGAGCAGTGGGCCGACAAGTCCGGCGTGACCCTGCCCTACACGATCGGGCACGAGAACGCGGGCTGGGTGCACGAGGTGGGCTCTGCGGTGTCCAATGTGGCCGTCGGTGACACTGTGATCCTGCATCCGACACCGACGTGCGGACTGTGCCACGCCTGCCGGGCCGGCGACGACATGCACTGCGTCGACAGCACGTTCCCCGGCATCGACACCGACGGCGGCATGGCCGAGTACCTGCTCACCTCCGCCCGTGCGTGCATCAAGCTCGACCCGGCGACGAAACCGGAGGACGTCGCCGCGCTCGCCGACGCGGGCATCACCGCCTACCACGCGGTGCGCAAGGCCGTGCCGCTGCTCTACCCGGGGACGGTCTGCGTGGTCAACGGAGCGGGCGGGCTCGGCCACATCGGCATCCAGTCGCTGAAGGCGATGACCGCGGCGACCGTGGTGGTGGTCGATCGCAACGCCGAGGCACTGGAGCTGGCGACCACGCTCGGCGCGGACCACACCGTGCTGGCCGACGGCAAGCAGGTGGCGGCGGTGCTCGACCTCACCGGGGGCAACGGCGCCGAGGTGGTGCTCGACTTTGTCGCCGAGCAGGGCGCGCAGCAGGACGCGTTCGCCATGACCCGCAGGGCTGGCTCGCACTTCGTGATCGGCTACGGCAGCAACATCGACATCCCCACCATCGACATCATCTCCACCGAGCGCAACGTGGTGGGCAACCTCGTGGGGACCTACAACGACCTCGTGGAGCTGATGGTGCTCGCCCAGGCGGGGAAGGTCACCCTGCACACCAAGAAGTATCCGCTCGACGACGCACTCGACGCGCTGGCCGATCTCGACGCGGGCCGCGTCCGGGGCCGCGCGATCCTCACCCCCTGACGATCTCCGCGAGAGACCCACGATGGTCAAGGACCTGCGCCACGGTCCGGAAGTGCGTGAGGTACGGCTGTCCGGTGTGGACAAGCTGGCCGACACGGTGAGGTCGCCGCCGGGTCCAGGGGCGCAACATGATCATCGAGAGGATCACCGGCTCGCCCGTGGTCACCAACGACGGTGTCACGATCGCCAGGGATACTGGTCAAGCGCGGCATCTGTCGCGCGGTGGGCAGGCTGGTGGAGCACCTGGAGACGGCGAGCCAGCCGGTGGCCTTGGGGGCCGGTCGGCAGGGGGCGTTGGCGTGAGCGTGTGAGCAGGTGCGTCCGCCGCGTTGTCGCCGCAGTGCTCGTGGGCACCGTGGCGGCGTGCGCGCCCCCGGCCGCCAGCCGTTCCCGGCCGGGACCCGGTTCGACCTCTGCCGGGTGCGCTAGTGGTCGACGGTGATGACCACCTTGCCGAACAGCTCCGGTGAGGCCAGCCGCTCGTACGCGTCCTCGATCTCCTCGAGGGAGAACACGGAGTCGATCAGGGGGCGCCGTGGGAACTCCGAGAGGTGCGGGCGGAGCGCGTCGATCAGGTTCGCAAGCTCCGGGAGCCGTCTGCCGCGGAAGGTCGTTCCGATCAGGCTGAGCCGATGGCGTGCGAGGATTTCCAGATCGAGCAGGGCGGTGCCGCCGCCGAGCCTGCCGATCTGCACAACGCGCCCACCGGGTCGCACGAGCGGAATCACCGCGGTCAGCGTGGCACCGCCCACGTGGTCGAGCACCACGTCGAACCCGGTGCCGGTGTACTCCGCACGAAGCGGCGGCCCTACGAGGACGTCGTCCGCGCCAGCCGCCAGAACCGACGCGGCACGTTCCCTGCGCCTGGTCGTGCCGACCACTCTGCCCGCGCCAAGGTACGAGGCCAACCCCACCGCGACGAGCCCGACGGCGCTGGTCGCGCCCGTGACGAGCACGGTCTCACCCGGGCGGAACCCGCCTACGTGCATGAGTGCGTCGTACTCGGTGAGCAGAGCACTCGGCGCGGCAGCGGCCTCGGTCCAGGACCAACCTGCGGGGCGTCGCAGCAGCAGGCGGTGATCCACGGTGACGAACTCCGCGCAGGTGCCCCCGGCCTGCCCCAGTACAGCGTCACCTGCCGACCATTCCCCGGTGGATTCCACGACCTCACCGGAGAACTCGAAACCCACGCGGTCGGTCGCCACCGACCACCCGGCATCGTCGGGAACGTAGGTGTCGTCGCGCATCAGCACATCGGCTCGGTTCAGCCCGGCGGCGCGGACCCGCACGAGAACCTCTTCCGGAGCTGGGACGGGCCTTGGCATCCGCACGACCGTCCACCGTGGTCCTGTAACCGTCCGTACCGCACGCATGTGCTCAGTCGATCACACCGCCGACACGACGTCACGGACCAGCGGTACGCCGGGGCGGTACGCGAGGTGCAGGTAGGAGGGCGCGTCGAGTACCGCGAGGTCGGCCCTGTGCCCCGGCGCGAGCACCCCGACGTCGGTGCGCCGCAGCGCGGCGGCCCCGCCCGCCGTCGCCGACCACAGTGCCTCCGCGGGCGTGAACCCCATGTCCCGCACGGCGAGCGCGATGCAGAACGGCATGCTGGAGGTGTACGAGGTGCCAGGGTTGCAGTCCGTGGCGAGCGCGACGGTGACCCCGGCGTCGAGCAGGCGCCGCGCGTCCGGCCACGGTGAGCGCGTGGAGAACTCCACACCAGGCAGCAGCGTGGCCACTGTGGTGCCCGCCGCGAGCGCGTCGACGTCGGCGTCGGTGGTGTACGTGCAGTGGTCCACCGACGCCGCGCCCAGCTCCACCGCGAGCCGGATGCCGGGCCCCGGCCCGAGCTGCCCCGCGTGCAGGCGGGGGACCAGCCCGGCGGCGATGCCCGCCTCGAGCACGGTCCGCGCCTCGTCGACGTCGAACGCGCCCCGGTCGCAGAACACGTCCACCCACCGCGCGAGCGGTGCGCACGCCCGCAGCATCGGGCCCGCGACAAGCTCGACGTACTCCTCGCGGCGGTCCCGGTACTCCGGCGGCACCACGTGTGCGCCGAGGAACGTCGTCTCGGGCGTCAGCTTCGCGGCCACGGCGAGCGAGCGCGCCTCGTGCTCCACAGAGAGCCCGTAGCCGCTCTTGCACTCGAATGTGGTGATGCCACCCCGCCGCATCTCCCCGGCGAGCCGCGCGAGCCCGTGGGCCAGCGTCGCGTCGTCGGCTTCCCGGGTCGCCACCACCGTGGTGGCGATCCCGCCGGCCGCGTAGGGCTTCCCGCTCATGCGCGCGGCGAACTCCTCCGCGCGGTCGCCGGCGAACACGAGATGCGCGTGGCTGTCGACGAAACCGGGGATCACGGCGGAGCCGTCGAGGTTCCGGTGCTCGTCGGCGGCGGGCGCGCCGCGCCGCTCACCAACCCACGCGACCATGCCGTCGTCCACCACGAGCGCCGCGTCGCTGACGACGCCGAGCGCGCTGCCGTCGCCCTGTGCGGGGTCGTTCGTCACCAGCTCGCCGATGCCGTCGTAGAGCACGGTCGTCATCGCAGCATCTCCCGGATCACCGCGTCCAGCTCGGCGGCGGTGTCCTCGATCGTCACGTGCCGGCGTCCGGCCACCACGACCCGCCCGTCCACCACCACGTGGGTGACGTCGCACGCCGACGCGGCGAAGACGGCGTTCTCGACGGTGGCTCCGCCGCCCGCCGTGCGCACCGAGCCCAGGTCCACGGCGACGAAGTCGGCCCGCTGCCCGGCCCGCAGCTGCCCGGCGTCGGTCCAGCCCAGGCAGCGGTGACCGTCCACTGTGGCCGAGCGGAGCAGCCGTGCGGCGGTGATGGTGCCGCGCCGATGACCGGCGAGCCGCTCGTTCAGCTCGACGGCCCTGGCCTCCTCGAACAGGTCGATCACGGCGTGGCTGTCGGAGCCGAGGGCGAACGGCCCGTTCCCGTCCAGCAGTGCGGGCGCCGGGCCGATGCCGTCACCGAGATCGCGTTCAGTGGTGGGGCAGAAGCACACCCCGGTCGCCGTGCGGGTCAGGTCGAGTACGTCGGCGCCGGTCAGATGGGTGGCGTGCACCGCGGTGGTCCTCGGTCCCAGCACGCCGGCGTCGCGCAGCAGCGCGGTGGGCGTCCGGTCGTGCACCGCGAGGCACTGCTGCACCTCGGTGATCTGCTCGGAACAGTGGACGTGCAGCGGCGCGCGACGCAACTCCGCCCACTCCGCGACCGTGCCAAGGTGCTCGAACGGCACGGCGCGCACCGAGTGCACGGCCGCCCCGATCAGCACCCCGGCGCGCTCCTTGGCCTTCCGGTGCAGGTCCTCGGCCCGCTCGGCCCACCGTTGCCCGTCGCCGTCGCCGAATCTCTGCTGCGTCCCCGTTGCCAGCGGCGTCCCGTCCACCGACGCGCTGAGGTAGCACGTGTCGAGCAGGGTCAGCCGTACACCCGCCTCGGCGGCGGCCTCGGCGAGTGCGAGGCCCATCGCGTTCGGCTCCGCGTAGGGCCGCCCGCCGCGGTCGTGATGCAGGTAGTGGAACTCGCCGACCGCCGTGATCCCGGCGAGCGCCATCTCGGCGTATACGGCCCTCGCGAGCCGGTGGTACAGCTCGGGATCGAGCCGGTCGGCCGCCCGGTACATGAGCTCCCGCCACGTCCAGAACGAGCCGCGTTCGCGCTGCGTGCGCGAGCGCAGCGCGCGGTGGAAGGCGTGCGAGTGCGCGTTGGCCAGGCCCGGCAGAACGAGTCCGGGCAGGCGCCGTGCCGATGGCGGTGAGGTCACTCCGACGCGGACGCTCCCGATCCGCCCGTTTGCCACGGAGAAGTGCACCCCGGCCTCGACGCGGTCCCCGCCGAGCCAGGCGTGCTCGCACCACCAGTCCGCGGCGCTCATGCCGTGACCCAGTCGGCGAGCACGTCGGCGAGGGCCCGCGCGCCGCGTTCGCAGTCGGCCTCCTCGGCGTGTTCGGCGGGGGAGTGCGACACCCCGGTGGGGTTGCGCACGAACAGCATCGCCGTGGGCACGAGCGCCGAGAGCACGCCCGCGTCGTGCCCGGCGGCGGTCGGCAGCTCCGGCACGTCGCCGAGCACCCGGCGCAGCCGCTGTCGCGGTCCGGGCGGGAACTCGACGACGGGGCTGCGTGACTCGGCGGCGATGTCCACAAAGGTGCCGTCGTATCCGGCGTGTACCTTGGCCTCGGTCGTGATGTCCTCGAGGAGCGAGGCCAGCACCTCCTCGCTAGGAGCCCGCGCGTCGAGCCAGGCGTACACGTCGGAGGCGATCGCGTTGGTGCCATTGGGTTCCACGCGCACCCTGCCGAACGTCGCGACCGCGCCGTGCCGTTCGGCACCGGCTCGTGCGACGAGCACCGACGACGCGAACGCGAGCATCGGATCCCTCCGGTCGGCCATGCGGGTGGTGCCCGCGTGGTTGGCCTCGCCGGTGAAGGAGAACCGCCAGCGCCCGTGCGGCCAGATCGCCGAGCCGATCGCGAGCGGCTGCCCCAGTGGCCCGAGCGCGCGGCCCTGCTCGACGTGCAGTTCCACGAACACGCCGACACGCTCGCGTAGCCGCGGGTCGGGACCGAGCGCGGCGGGGTCCCTTCCGGCGCGGGTCAGCGCCTCGGCGAGGGTGTGGCCGTCGTTGTCGCGCAGCGCGAGGGCCCGCTCCGGCGCGAGCGTTCCGGCGGAGAGCCGCGAGCCCGCGCACGCCACCCCGAAGCGGGCGCCCTCCTCGTCGGAGAACGCGACGACGGCGACGGGCACGGACGGCACCACGCCGCGCTCTCTCGCGAGGTCGACGGCCGCGAAGCCCGACACCACGCCGAGCGGGCCGTCGAACGCGCCCCCGTCGGGCACCGAGTCCAGATGCGACCCGGTGACGAACGCGCCGCGCGGATCGCCCGACCAGCCCGGCGGCAGCCACCACGCCCACAGGTTGCCGTTGCGGTCCTCCTCGGTGTCCATCCCGCGCCGCCGCGCGCAGTCGGTGAACCACTCGCGCAGCGTCAGGTCCACGTCGGTCCACGCGTAGCGGCGGTAGCCTCCGGTCCTCGGATGCCTGCCGACGTCGAGCAGCGTCGGCCACAGCGCGGCGAAGGGGCTCACCCTTCCTCCCGCATGGGGATGCGCACGCCGCGCTCGGCGGCGACGGCGGCGGCGTGCTCGTACCCGGCGTCGGCGTGCCGCAGCACCCCGAGGCCGGGGTCGTTGGTCAGCACGCGTTCGAGCTTGCGGGCGGCCTCGGGAGTCCCGTCGGCGACGCACACCTGGCCGGCGTGGATCGAACGCCCCATGCCTACGCCGCCGCCGTGGTGGATCGACACCCACGACGCCCCGGACGCGGTGTTGACCAGCGCGTTGAGCAGCGGCCAGTCGGCGACCGCGTCGGAGCCGTCGAGCATCGCCTCGGTCTCGCGGTACGGCGAGGCGACGGAGCCGGAGTCGAGGTGGTCGCGGCCGATCACGATCGGCGCCGAGAGCTCGCCGGAGGCGACCATCTCGTTGAACCGGAGCCCGGCGAGGTGCCGTTCGCCGTAGCCGAGCCAGCAGATGCGGGCGGGCAGTCCCTGGAAGGCGACCTTCTCCCCGGCCATCGTGAGCCAGCGTCGCAGGTGTGTGTTGTCAGGGAACAGCTCCAGCACCGCGCGGTCGGTGGCGGCGATGTCGGCGGGATCGCCGGAGAGCGCCACCCAGCGGAACGGGCCGAGGCCCTCCTCGAACTGCGGCCGGATGTAGGCGGGGACGAAGCCGGGGAAGTCGAACGCCCGCGCGCAGCCGCCCTTGCGCGCCTCGTCGCGGATCGAGTTGCCGTAGTCGAAAACCTCGGCGCCGCGATCGAGGAAGCCCACCATCGCCTCGACGTGCGCGGCCATCGACGCCCGCGCCTCCTCGGTGAAGTGCGCGGGATCCTTCTCCGAGGCGCGGTGCAGGTCCTCGAACGCCATGCCGCGCGGCAGATACGCGAGCGGGTCGTGCGCGGAGGTCTGGTCGGTCACCACGTCGATCGGCGCGTCGCGGGCGAGCAGCTCGGGGAACACGTCGGCGGCGTTGCCGAGCACGCCGATCGACAGCGGTCGCCGCGCGTCGCGGGCCTCGATCGCCAGCCGTAGCGCCTCGTCGAGGTCGGCCGCTCGGGTGTCCAGGTAGCGGTGGGCGATGCGCCGTTCGATGCGGCTCGGGTCGCATTCGACGCAGATCGCGACACCCTCGTTCATCGTGATCGCCAGCGGCTGGGCGCCTCCCATACCGCCCAGCCCGGCGGTGAGCGTGATCGTGCCGGCCAATGTGCCGCCGAACCGCTTGCGGGCCACGGCACCGAATGTCTCGAACGTGCCCTGGAGGATGCCCTGCGTTCCGATGTAGATCCACGAGCCCGCCGTCATCTGGCCGTACATCATCAACCCGGCCGCGTCGAGGCGGCGGAACTCCTCCCACGTCGCCCAGTCGCCGACGAGGTTGGAGTTCGCGAGCAGCACGCGAGGTGCCCACTCGTGGGTGCGCAGCACGCCGACGGGCTTGCCGCTCTGCACCAGCAGCGTCTCGTCGGCCTCGAGCGTGCGCAGGGTGCGCACGATCGCGTCGAAGGCGGCCCAGCTGCGGGCGGCGCGGCCGGTGCCGCCGTAGACGACGAGGTCGTCGGGATGCTCGGCGACCTCGGGATCGAGGTTGTTCATCAGCATCCGCAGCGCCGCCTCCTGCGGCCAGCCCTTGCAGGAGAGGGCACTGCCGCGAGATGCGCGCACGGGGCGTGGGCCAGGGTTGGAAGCCATGTGACCCAGTAGGCCGCACGGCCCCGGACCGCCTCCAGCACGCGCACCCAGATTGAGTCTCGGATCCGAGACGGTGCGACCGTCCCCCAAGGCCACCTTTGTTGCGTTCAACGCAACAAAGGTGGCCTTGGGGGCAGGTGGGTCAGTCCACCTCGCCTGCGGGGATGGCCGGCACGGTCGCCGAGATGGCGGTGCCGGCACCCGGTTCCGACTCGATCACCAGCCTCCCCGCGAGGCGGCGCACCCGTTGCCGCATTCCGGCGAGCCCGAAGCCCCCGTTCGTGGCACCGTTGACGCGCTTGGTGTTCGGCTCGAAGCCCACCCCGTCGTCCCGCACGTCGAGGGTCACCACGTCCGCCATGTACGACAGCGTCAGGCCCACGCGGTTCGCCCTCGCGTGCTTGGCCACGTTGGTGAGCGCCTCCTGCGCGGTCCGCAGCAGCGTCACCTCGACATCGGCGTGCAGCGGCCGGGCGTCGCCCGTGGTGGTCAGCACCGCGTCGATGTGGTTCACCTCCGCCCAGCGCTTCGCCACGTCGCCGATCGCGTCCGGGAGTCTCGCCTCGGCGAGCATCGCGGGCTCCACCGCGTGCACCGTTCGCCTGGCCTCGGTGAGGCTCTCGCGGGCCAGGTCCATCGCGTTCGTGACGTGCCTGCGCGGCGTCGGCGCCTCGTTCAGGCCCTGCTCGGCGGCTTGGAGCTGCGCCAGGATGCCGGCCAACCCCTGGGCGAGCGTGTCGTGGATCTCGCGGGCCATCCGCTGCCGCTCGTCCAGCATCCCGGCCTCGCGGGCCTGGGCCAGCAGCTGGGCGTGCAGGCCGGCGTTCTCCTCCAGCGCGGCTTCGAGCTTGACGTTGGCCTCGTGCAGCTCGACGAGTGCCCGCTTCTGCCGGTGGTTGCGCTGGTCGGTCAGCTCGGCGAAGTAGAACAACGTCCCGGCGATCAGGACGCTGACCAGGCTGATCGCCAGCCACTCCAGGGTCGCGTCGACGGTGACGGTGTCCACTCCGCCCATGTACGCCACCGCCGAGACCATGGCCGTCGCGGCGACGCCGACGTAACGCCAGCGCCCCTTCAGGTAGACGAACGCCTGGGGGTAGCCGGCGAACGCGAAGAACGCGAACCACGGCGTGTTCCACACGAGCACGGCGGCCAGCGCCGTCAGCCCCGCGTAGTACACGCCCATCAGCGGGCCGTTGTCGTGCCATTCCGGGTGGAGCGTGTGGAACCAGAGCAGCCAGAGTGTGGTCGCGACCGTGAGGCCGACGATCGTCGGGACGTGCACCGGCACGCCCCACGTCGGCTGCAACAACGTGACGAGGGTGCTGACCGCGAGGAGGAAGTACGGCAGCACCTGGAAGACCGCGGCCTCCCCGCGCTCCCAGCGGTCGAACTCCTCCCGCAGCTCGGCCTCGATGCTGTTCGCCATATGAGCAGGATGCCATCCGGGCCGGCCGCGTGGGATCGACCGCGCGGCCGGTCCGGCACGGAGTGCGGTGGGCCCGCCGCTCAACCGATCGGTGGATGCCCGGCGGCGCTCGGGACTGAGGTACCCGCTGACCGCGTCCGGTGTGGACGGTGTCGGCGGTGTGGGTGCGTCACCGGCGCCTCCGGTTGCGGGGGAACCGTGCGGCCGGTGACGCACCGGCAGGCCGCGACGCAGGGAGCGGGAGCGCGCCGCGACTTCCGGACCGTTCGCTGGAGACCCCACCCCTCGGCCCGCCGAGGCCCGGTGTCAGACCTCGTGCCAGGAAAGTCGCAGCCGGCACCCCGGCGTTACACCTGTTCACGGTCACGCGGTGTCCGGGCTGGCGCGTACCGGTGCGCGAGCGTGCCCGGGCGGCCCGCGATGTCACAGGATCGGGCCACTGTCTCGTCATACGAGGTGCAGGTGATTCTCGATCAAGGAGTAGCCGATGGACCTCGCGCTGTGGATCGCCGCTGGACTGCTGGGCGCCGTAGCCCTGGCCGGTGGCATCAGCAAGACCTTCGTGCCCAAGGAAAAACTGTCCACCCTCCGCGGCGCGGCATGGACCAAGGCCGCCAGCGCCGGGTTCATCAAGACCCTCGGCGTGCTCGAACTTCTGGCCGCGGTGGGCCTGATCCTGCCAGCGGTGGTCGGCATCGCGCCGATTCTGGTGCCGGTGACCGCCGTCTGCTGGATCGCGCTGATGGTGGGCGCGATGATCACCCACCGCCGCCTCGGCGAGTCCGAGCTCGTGCTGCTGAACCTGGCCTATCTCGCGCTCGCGGCGTTCATCGCGTGGGGCCGCTTCGGTCCGGAGTCCTTCACCGGCTGAGTCGGCGGGATGGCGACCACCGACGACGGCTCCGTTTCCGGGCGCTGACGCGACCGCGCCGGCACCCTCGCCCGGCCGGGAGAGGGTGCCGGCGCGGTCGCTCCGGCTATCGGCTCCCGGCGAGGGCCTTCTCGTCGCGCTCGTCCCCGGCCTTCTCGGCGGTGAGGGCCGAGCCCTCCACGTCGAGGACCGGAAGCCAGCGCAGCCAGCTCGGCAGCCACCACGCGCGGTCGCCCAGCAGGGCGAGCGCCGCGGGCACGATCACCATCCTGACCACGAACGCGTCCACCAGGATCCCCATGGCCAGCGCGAAGGCGATGGATTTGATCGTCGCGTCGCCGGCGGGGACGAAGCCCGCGAACACCGAGAACATGATCAGCGCCGCGGCGACGACCACCGGGGCGGCCTGGCGGAAGCCGCTGGTGATGGCCTCCATGGGCGACCTGCCGTGGTGGTACGCCTCGTGCATGCGGGAGACCAGGAACACCTGGTAGTCCATCGCCAGGCCGAACAGGATGCCGATCACGACGATCGGCGTCAGGCTGATCAGCGGCCCGGCCGAGTCGAGGTTCACCGCGTCGGCCAGCCAGCCCCACTGGAACACCGCGACGGTGGCGCCGAGCGAGGCGCCGATCGTCAGCAGGAAGCCCAGCACACCGATCAGCGGCACGAGCAGCGACCGGAACACCAGCACCAGCAGCACGAGGGCCAGGCCCACGACCACCACCAGGTACACCGGCAGTGCCTCGTCGACGGTGCGCGACACGTCCACGCTCACCGCGGTGGAGCCGGTGACGTAGGTCGTCACGCCGTCCACATCGGACAGCTGTGCCCGCAGGTCGGTGACGAGCTGCTGGGTCTCCGGGCTCGTCGGCCCTGATTTCGGTATCACGTTGAGCAGGGCCGCGGTGTTGTCGGCGTTGGGTGTCGCCGGAGCGACGAGCGCGACGTCGTCAAGGTCGGCGATCTCGCCGGAGAGCCGGGTGGCGGCCTGCGAGGCGTTGTCACCCTCGAACAGCACGATGAGCGGCCCGTTGAAGCCTTCGCCGAAGCCGTCGGCGAGCAGCTGCTCCGCACGGGCCTGGGTGGTGCCGTCGGCGGGGGTCGGCACCAGGGTGGTCTGCATCGAGGCCACCGGGATCGCGACGGCGCCCAGCGCGAGCACCGACACCAGCAGCGACACCACGCGGCCCCGGGTGATCCCGCCGACCCAGCCGCGGTAGAAGCCGCGCTCCGGCGCCTCCGCCCGCTCGGCCGCGGCCGAGCGCTGCTTGCGGGGCAGTGCACGGTGGCCGAGGTAGCTGAGCACCGCGGGGACGAGGGTGATCGCGACGAGCACGGCGACGACGATGGTCGCGGCGGCGGCGATGCCCATCTGCGTCAGGAACGGGATGCCCGCGACGGCGAGGCCTGCCAGCGCGATGACCACCGTGATGCCCGCTGTGACGACGGCCGAGCCCGCGGTGCCCACCGCGACGCCGATGGCGGTGCCGACGTCCGCGCCCCGGCGCAGTTCCTGGCGGTAGCGGTTGATGATGAACAGGGCGTAGTCGATTCCGACGGCGAGCCCCAGCATGGTCGCGAGGATCGGGGTCGTCGAGTTCAGCTCCACGAAGCCGGTCACGATCGTGATGCCCAGTACGCCGATGCCGACGCCGACGGACGCGGTCAGCAGGTTCATCCCGGCCGTGACGAGCGTGCCGTAGGTCAGAGCCAGCACCAGCAGCGCGACGACCACGCCGATGATCTCCGAGGTGCCACCGATCTCGGGGGCCTGCTGGGAGATGTCTCCGCCGACCTCCACCGTCAGGCCGCCGGTCCTGGCGTCGGCCACTGTGGTCGTCAGCGCATCGCGCTGCTCCTCGGTGAGCTCGCCGGGGCTCACGTCGTAGGTGACGGTGCTGTAGGCGGTGTCCTGGCCTGCGTTGACGGCCGGGGCGTTCGGGTCGAGCGGGTTGGTCGCCGAGGCCACCCCCGGCAACGAGTTGAGCTCGGCCACCAGGTCACCGATCTGGGCCGCGTTGGGGGGAGCGGTCAGCGTCTGCCCCTCGGGCGCCTGCACCACGACGCGGGCCGTGGCGCCACCGCCGGAGCCGAACTCCTGCCCGATCTTCTCCAGGGCCGTGGTGGACTCCTGGCCCGGGATGGAGAACTGGTCGGACGTATCCCCGGCGAGCGTCGTGGCGCCCAGTGCCGAACCGGCCAGCACCGCGAGCCACACCAGGACCACGACCAGCCTGCGGCGGTGGGCGCCCGTGCCGAGTCGGTACAACAGTCTTGCCATGCGAATCAGGCCTCCACTTGAACGTGGTCGGTTGACGAGAGGCCCGGACTGCGGTGGCCGAGCGTGTCGAGACAGGTCGCGAGGATGTGCCGCCGCCACGTGGTCTTGTCCCCCAGGTGGTTGGCGGCGAGGATGAGCACGACCAGGGCGCCGAGCATCCCGAGCACCCTGGTCACTCGTTCGGGCTCGTCCGTTTCCGGGTCGATGCCGAAGACGGCGAAGGCGAACTCGCCCGCCTCCTCGCCTGGATCGGGCTCCTCGCTGCCGAGCGTGGTGATCGACCGCGATGCCAAGGCCACCAGGCCGGGGCGCTCCAGCGCGAAGTCGATCAGGAGCTCCACCGCCCGCCGGTCGCGCTCGGGGCCCACAGGCAGCTCGATCACGGGGTCGAAGAGCGTCCGGCCCTGCACCTGCCACATGTTCATCGCGGCCTGGTACAGCGCGTCCTTGCTCGGGAAGTGGTGCAGCAGCCCGGCTTTGGACAGCCCGACGGCGTCCGCGAGGGACTGCAGGGACGTGTGCGCGTAGCCCCGCTGCGCGAACAACGCTGCCGCGCGGTCGAGGATCCGTTCGTCCACGTCCTCCCGGAACGTGCGTGCCATGTTCTCGACGGTACCGACGCGACCGACCAGTTTGGTAGGTATACCGACCGAAATGGTCGGTGGCCTTCGTCACGTTCAGTGCTGACCAATCGCTGCCCTCACTCCCCTTTCAGGGGAAAGGGGTCATGGCGATCCGTGACTGCTCGCACTGGGCACGCCGGGCCATGATCGGGACAGTGCGATCACGAGCCCCGCCGCTCAGGAAAGTCCACAGTAGACTAGAAGTCACGGTCCCACTGAGCCGAGCGCGCCGGGCGACCGGCTGTTGTCGGCGAAGGAGTCCTGCAACACCTCGGCCACGGTGGACACCACGGGGTCGTCGACGGCCGAGTTCGAGTACGCGACGATGATCGACCGGGCCGGGTCGCCGGGCAGGCGGTCCAACCGGATTCCGGCGTCGTCCCCGCTGCCGCCAACGGCCAGCCCCGGCAGGAAGCTGTGTGCGAGACCGGCCCGCACGGCCGCCCGGTGCAGCATCAGATCGTGGGACTCGAACTGCACGTCCGGCTCGAATCCCGCGGTCCGGCACGTCGCCTCGGCCCACCGCCGCGCCGCGGTCCCTTCAGGTTCGAGTGCCCACCGCGCGCGAGGATCGGGCTGCGCCGACCCGTGCTCCGCGGCCGGTGACGCCAGGTAGAGGGGGTCCAGCGTGAGCAGCCGGGTGGTCACCGAACGGGGCTTCGGCAACGGTGAACCCGGATACTCCTCCAGCACCGCGATGTCGACCGCGTGGCGGGACAGTTCCTCGAGCGCGACGCGGGGCTCCAGGTGTGCCACGTCGAGCCGGATGCCGCCGAAGTCCCGTCGTAGCCTCCCGTACACCTGCCGCAGCACGGCCAGTGCGGCCGACTGGAAGATCGCCAGCCTGAGCCGGCCCACCGGCGCCGAGCCCAGCCGCCGCACCTCGCGTTCGGCCGCGTCCAGAGCCTCGATGATCTCGTCCGCCCGCGTGGCCAGCGCCGTGCCCGCCGGAGTCAGCCGCACGCTACGGCCCGCCGTCACGAACAGCGTGCTGCCGACGTCCCGTTCCAGCTGCGCGAGCTGCTGGGAGATCGACGCCGGCGAGTAGTTCATCGCCCGTGCCGCGGCCGCCATGGTGCCGCTCGCCTTGAGCTGGCTCAGCATCCGGAGCCGCCGTACGTCCAGTGCCACCCGGCCTCCCGCCTACTCTTCAGAAATACTGAACAGTTTAGGCCAACACTCTTTGCTTGTCGTTACGAATGGGCGCGGCAACAATCGAGCGATGCAGCGGACCGGACCACCACGCGCACACACGCTGCGCGACGCCGTACAGGCATTGCGTTCCTCCTATGTGGACGCCAACCCCCGCAGCGCCGAGCGGCACGAGCTCGCGCGGCGCTCCATGCCGGGAGGCAACACCCGGACCACCCTGTACTACGAACCGTTCCCCCTCGTCTTCGAGCGCGCCGAGGGAGCGCACCTGTACTCCCTGGATGGGCGCCGGTACCTCGACCTCCTCGGCGACTACACCGCCGGGCTCTACGGGCACTCGCACCCCGTACTGGTGAAGGCCCTGCACGCCGCACTCGACGAGGGGGTCTCCTTCGGCGGGCACACCGAGCGTGAGGCGCGGTTCGCCGCCGAACTCCGGCGCCGGTTCCCCGCACTGGAACTGGTCCGGTTCACCAACTCCGGAACCGAGGCGAACCTGTTCGCACTGGCCGCGGCACGCGCCCACACCGGCCGCTCCACCGTCCTCGTGTTCCGCGGTGGCTACCACGGCGGTGTCCTCGCCTTCGGGCAGGGCGGGGCGCCGCTCAACGTGCCGCACCGGTTCCTGGTCGGCGACTACAACGACGTCGACGGGGCACGCGAGATCATCGCCGAGGCCGGCGACGAACTCGCGGCCGTGCTCGTGGAGCCGATGCTGGGCAGCGGAGGCACCATCCCGGGCAGCCCGGAGTTCCTGCGGACGCTGCGGGAGGAGACCGCACGGGCCGGTGCGCTGCTGATCTTCGACGAGATCATGACCTCCCGGCTCGCGCCGGGCGGGCTCCAGCAGGTACTGGGGATCACCCCGGACCTCACCACGCTGGGCAAGTACCTCGGCGGCGGGATGTCGTTCGGTGCCTTCGGCGGGCGGGCCGGGATCATGCGCGGGTTCGACCCGTCGGCGCCGGGACCGGTGTGGGCGCACGCCGGCACGTTCAACAACAACACCCTGACGATGGCCGCCGGGCTGGCGGGACTCGAACACGTGCTCACCGACACCGCGCTGGACGAGCTCAACGCCCGCGGCGAACGGCTCCGGGGGCGCCTGCGGTCCGTGTTCACCGACGCGGACATCCCGTTCACGGTCACCGGCCGCGGATCGCTCATGACGTTCCACCCGGTCCCTGGGCCGGTCGGTTCCCCAGCCGACCTGACCGGAGCCGACCACGCCGCCAGGGAACTGCTCTTCTTCCACCTGCTGGAGCAGGGCTACTGGATGGCCCGGCGGGCCATGGTGGCGCTGAGCCTCGCGATCAGCGACACCGACTGCGACGGCGTCGTCGCGGCCTTCGAGGAATTCGCCGACCGTTACGGCGCGGCGCTGCGCGACCCGTCGTGACGGGACCAACCACCGAGGAGTACCGCATGGCCATACTGCGAACGGTCCGGGGCGACGTCGACAGCGACGGCCTCGGACACATCCAGCCACACGAACACGTGCTGTCCCACATCGGAGGAACGACCAGGCAGCAGGGGACCGCGCTGGCCTCGGAAGAGCCGATTCGTCTCGACAACTACTACGAGGTGCGCCGCCACCACAGCGCCTTCGACATGCGCGTCGACGACATCGAGGACGCCGTCCAGGAGCTGGAGCGCTACCGCGAGGCGGGCGGCTCGGTGATCGTCGACGCCACCAGCATCGGACTCGGCCGCAACCCCCGCGGCCTGGTCGAGGTCGCCGAGCGCACCGGTCTGCACGTGATCATGGGAAGCGGGTGGTACCACCGCGACTACCACCCCGAAGACCTTCGCCACCGATCCCGCGACCAGCTCGCCACCCAGATCCGCGACGAGGTCACCACAGGCGTCGGCGACACGGGCGTCCGCGCCGGGCTGATCGGCGAGATCGGTCTGTCCTGGCCGGTCGACCCCGTGGAGGACCGGGTGCTGCGCGCCGCCGTCGACGCGCACCTGGACACCGGGGCCGCGCTGATGATCCACCCTGGACGGGCTCCAGAGGCGCCAGCCGACGCCATGGCACGGGTGCGCGAGGAGACGTCGTCGACGGACCGGGTCGTCATGAGCCACATCGACCGGACCCTGTTCTCCCTCGACGACATGCTCACGCTCGCCGACACCGGCTGCTACCTCGAGTTCGACCTGTTCGGCCAGGAGTCGAGCTACTACCCCTACGCCGACATCGACATGCCGAACGACGCCATGCGGCTCCACCACATCCGCGCGCTGTGCGACCGCGGCCACCGCGACCGCATCCTGCTCTCCCAGGACATCTGCTTCCGTTCCCACCTCCAGCGCTACGGCGGGGAGGGCTACGCACACCTGCTGCGCAACGTCGTCCCGCTGATGCTGCGCCGGGGGTTCGACAAGGACGACGTCACGGCACTGACCGTCGACAACCCACGCCGGATGCTGGAGGTCACGCCGTGATCCGCAACCGTCCGCCGGCCGCGGCGCGCGGCACCCGACGGCCCCTCGCGGGCGCCGCGGTCGGCACGCTGGTCGAGTTCTACGACTTCGCGATCTACGCGCTGGTGGTGCCCGTGATCGCGACCGCGTTCTTTCCTCCTGGCGACGCGAGTGCCGCTCTGCTGGCCAGCCTGGCGACCTACGGCGTCGCCTTCGTCGTCCGCCCGCTCGGCGGCATCGTCTTCGGCCGCCTCGGTGACCGGGTCGGCCGACGGCGGGTGCTGGCCATCGTCCTCACCCTCATCGGCCTCAGCACCGCCGCGATCGGCGTGCTACCGACCTTCGACCAGGTCGGCCTGCTCGCTCCGCTGCTGCTCGTCCTGCTCCGGCTGCTGCAGGGGCTGTCCGCGGGAGGAGAGGTCACCGGCGCCACGTCCTTCGCGCTCGAACACGCCCCGCCCGGCAGACGTGCCTTCTGGATCACCGTCGTCATCGCCATGTCCGCGGTCTCCTCGGTGATCGGTCTGCTGGTGGTCCTCGGGATCAACGCGATGACGACCGATGCCCAGTTCGAATCGTGGGGCTGGCGGATCCCGTTCCTCATCGCCCTGCCCCTGAGCCTGGTCGGGCTGTACATCCGGATGCGGACCGAGGAGAGCCCCGAGTTCGAGCGGGTGGCGCGCGACCGCGAGCTGAGTGACACCCCGCTGCGCGACGCGGTTCGCGACCATCGCGCCGCGGTCTGGTACTCGTTCGTCCTTTCGGCCACCAGCGCGCTCGCCTTCTACTACCTGGTGGGCTACTTCCCGACGTTCCTTCAGCTCACCGCGGGGCTCAGCCGGGTCGACGCGCTCACCGCCAACGGTCTCGCGCTCGTCGTGTTCATCGTCGCGATCTGCGCCGCGGGAACCGTGGGCGACCGGATCGGACGGCGAACGATGATCAGAATCGGTGCCGCACTCCTGGCTCTGGCGGCCGTGCCCGCCTTCCTGCTCGCCTCGTCCGGGTCGATCGGCGGCGCCATCGCCGGGCAGGTCCTCGTCGCGCTGTCGCTCGGCGTGTTCGGCGGGGGCAGCTACACGGCACTGCTCGAGGTGTTCCCGACCCGCACCCGGCTCTCCGGTGCCTCGCTCGGCTACAACCTCGGCTACGCCGTGCTCGGCGGCACCGCGCCACTGCTGGCCGCGACGCTCGTCAGCGCCACCGGAATGGTCACGGCGCCCGGTTTCTATCTCGCCGCCGTCGCCCTGCTGGGGATCGTCGGCGTGTGGCGGATTCCCGAGACGCTGGCCCGTGCCGAGCGGCACGTCGTCAGCACACCAGCTGCCGGGCGAACCACCGCGTGAGGATGTCGTCCACCGCTTTGGCGGTGGGCAGCTGGGGAGCCGGTTCCAGGCCCGGCTCCTCGGCCAGCGGGTGCGCCAGGTCCGGCACCGAGACCAGCTCGACCTCCTCCGGCCGCGCGTACCGCTCGCGCAGGGCGCCGACCAGGTCGGAGGCGTCCGCGCGCAGGTCGGGGTGGTCCAGCTCCCCGGAGACGAGCAGCAGCGGCGGTTGTCCCTCGAGATCTCCGGCGCGGGCCACGAAGTCGAGCTCGTCGGCGGTTCGGTGGGCTTCCTCGGTCCACCGGTACGCGTGCCCGGCGATGCCGTCGACGAGCCCGACGGCGGACCGCACCCGCACAGCGGGGTTGACCAGCGCGGCCGCCCGGACCGGGATCCGCTGGGTGGTCAGCACCCGCAGGGCTACGGCACCGCCGAGCGAGGCGCCGAGCACGCCCACCGGCCCGTCGTCCACCGGAAGCTGCTCGCGCAGCGCGGCCAGCGCGGCCGGGAACTCGTCGGCGGCCTGCCGGGTGAACGGCGCCAGGAAGGACAGCAACGCGTCCTCGCGGGCCAGCTCGAGCACGGCGTCGACGCGACCGTCGACCATCCGCGCACCGCACATCGGCATGCCCAGGTGGACCCGCCAGGCGGGCACCCCGGACATCGGCAGCGCGGCCGCGAACGCCGCGTCCGTGCGCGGCGCGTCCAGCATGTGCCACGTCACGAGCAACGGCGCGGGCCCGTCGGTGGCTCCCTCCGGTGGGAGCGCCGTGAACGGTACTCCCGCCGCCGTTCCGTTGATCGTCTCCATGTCGCCTCCTCGGTTCCGCACCGGAACCGTATGCGGCACAACGGTTGTCGCGACAGCGCTTTCGCCACCGGCGAAACCTCAGCGAATGGTGTAGCCGCCGTCGACCGCGAGGGTGTGCCCGGTGACGAGCGAGGCCGCGTCGCTCAGCAGGTAGGCCACCGCGTCCGCGATCTCCCTCGGCTCGCCGAAGCGGCCGACGGGAATGCGCGAGAGCAGCTCGGCCGCCCACTCCGGGCGGCTGAGCGTGGACTCGGTCAGCTCCGTGCGCACGAACGTGGGCGCCACGGCGTTGACGCGGATGCCCGCCTTCGCCCATTCGAGCGCGAGGAGCTTCGTGACGTGGACCAGGCCCGCCTTGCTCGCGCCGTAGGCGGCCCGCTCCTCGATCGCGACCAGGCCCGCCTGGGAGGCGACGTTCACGATCGCGGCGGGCGTTCCGGTGCGCAGCCAGTGTTTCGCGAACGCCGTCGAGAGGAAGAACGCGCCGGTGAGATTTGCCCCGAGCACCGTGTTCCAGTCCTCGGGCGTGACCTCGACGGCGGGCTTGGGGATGTTCACGCCGGCGTTGTTGACCAGCAGGTGGATGCCACCGCTGGCCGCCGTGACCTCCGCGGCGAAGCCCTCGAAGCTCTCCACGTCGGTCAGCTCCAGCCGCAGCGGCTCGGTGCCGTAGCGGCTGCCGATCTCCTGGGCGCCCCCGGCTTCGCGGCTGGTGCCGTACACCGTGGCGCCCAGTTCCGCGAGGCGGTCGGCGATGGCCCTGCCGAGCCCGCGAGTGGCTCCGGTGACGAGGGCGTTCTTTCCGGTCAGGTCGAAGCTCATCGGCTCTCCGCAACGGTTTCGGGCGCGGCGTCGCCGATCTCGTCGAGTTCGAGGTGGCGACGGTCGGGGGCGAAGGCGATCGCGACCATCGCGATCAGCGTGGTCGCGATGGCGAAGGCGATCACCATCCAGAGGCTACCGCCCGCCCACAGCACCATCGCGCTCGCCAGCGCGGGGGTGAAGCTCGCGAGGATGATCGACGCCATCTGGTAGCCGATCGAGATGCCCGAGTACCGCACCGAGGTCGGGAACATCTCGCAGTACAGTGCCGGAAGGGGCGCGTAGACGAGGGCGTGCCCCAGCGCCAGGAACAGCACCACACCGAGCACGATGCCCCACAGCTCACCGGTCTCGATCAACGCGAACACGGGCCACGTGGTGACGACGATGAGCGCACCGCCGAGCAGGAACGTCCGAACGCGACCGATGCGGTCCGACAGCGCGCCGAACACCGGGATCATGGCGATGTTCACCGCGGCGCCGACCATCGACGCGGTCAGGCCGTGGGACTCGGGCACGCCGAGCGTGCCCGTGACGTAGGACAGCACGAACGTGGTGAACAGGTAGTAGTTCCCGGCCTCGGCGAACCTGCCGAAGATCGCGATCAGCAACGGCTTGCGGTGGTGGCGGAACAGGATGGCGGCCGGTGCCTTGCGGCGTTCGAGCTCGGCGTCCATCTTCTCCTTCTCGGCGAGGAAGGCCGGGCTCTCGGTGGCCCGCAGACGGATGAAGAACCCGACGGACGCGAGCAGGATGCTGAGCAGGAACGGCACCCGCCAGCCCCACTGGTCGAACGCGTCACCGGAGATCCACGACGAGAAGGACACCGCCGCCGTCCCCAGCAGCAGCCCGGCGGAGACCCCGATCTGGGGCCAGGAACCGAAGTAGCCGCGCCGCGCCCGGGGAGCGTTCTCCACGGCCACGATCGCCGCCCCGCCCCACTCGCCACCGACCGCGAAGCCCTGCGCCAGCCGCAGCACGCACAGCAGCAGCGGCGCGGCGACCCCGATCTGGTGGTAGGTCGGCATCAGCCCGATCGCCGCCGTCGCGACCGTCATGATCGAGAACGTGAGGATCAAAGTGGACTTGCGGCCGATCCGGTCGCCGAGGTGCCCGGCGACGAAGGCGCCGAGTGGCCGGGCGAGGAAGCCCACGCCGAACGACGCGAGCGAGACGATCTGCCCGATGCCGGGGGAGAGGTTCGGGAAGAACAGGTGCCCGAAAACGAGGGCGGCGGCGACCCCGTAGATCGTGTACTCGTACCACTCGACGATCGCGCCGATGGTGCCGGACTGCAGCGAACGACGGCGAACCTGCTCCGGGGTCAGGGTGGCGGCGGTGGACATGGCGGGATCTCCGTTGATCGGACTGGTGGGGACGGGACGGCGGGGGCGTCAGACCGTGACGGACCGGTAGTGGTCGGTCCAGGGCAGCTCGGCGCCCGCGTACTTGGCGGCCCTGACGTCGCCGGAGCGGGCATGTCCCTCGAACAGCTCGACCCTGGCAGCGCGGCCGCACAGCACGCCGAGGTCGGCCGAGGCCTGCCGGTCGCGCACCTCCTGGTAGGTGACCGTGCGCAGGTACATGCCCACCCACAGCCCGCCCGTGTAGCGGGCGGCGCCGCGGGTCGGCAGCACGTGGTTGGTGCCGATCACCTTGTCGCCATAGGACACGCAGGTGCCCTCGCCGAGGAACAGCGCGCCGTAGGCACGCATCTTGTCCAGCGCCTCCCTCGGGTTCTCGGTGAGGATCTGCACGTGCTCGTAGGCGAACTCGTCGGCCACGCGGTAGGCCTCGTCGAGGTCGTCGACCAGGATGATCTGGCCGTGGTCGCGCCAGGCCGGGCCCGCGATGTCCGCAGTGGACATTCCGGGAAGGATCTCCTCGATGTGCCGCTGCACCTCGGTGGCGAGCGCGTCGCTGGTGGTGACGAGCACGGCGGGGGAGTCGGGTCCGTGCTCGGCCTGCGAGAGCAGGTCGACGGCGACGACGAACGGGTCGGCGTGCTCGTCGGCGACGATCAGGATCTCGGTGGGCCCGGCGAAGAGGTCGATGCCGACCTCGCCGAAGAGCTGGCGCTTGGCCTCGGCCACGTAGGCGTTGCCGGGGCCTGCCAGCATGTCGACCTTACCGATGGTCTGGGTGCCGACGCTCATCGCGGCGATGGCCTGCACGCCGCCGAGGAGGTAGATCTCGTCGGCGCCGGCGAGCCGCATCGCGGCGACGGTCGCGGCCGGGATCTCGCCGCGGATCGGCGGCGTGCACGCGACCACGCGCGGCACGCCCGCGGCCTTGGCGGTCACGATCGTCATGTGTGCCGATGCGGTGAGGGGGTAGCGGCCGCCGGGGATGTAGGCGCCGACAGACTGGATGGGCACGTGCCGGTGGCCGAGGAACACGCCGGGCGCGGTCTCCACCTCGATCTCGGACATCGATGCCAGCTGCGCCTCGGCGAAGCGGCGGACGTTGGCCTGCACGGTCTCGATGTCGGCGATCACCTGCGGGTCGAGCGTGCCGACGATCTCGTCGAGCTGCTGCTCGCTCAGGCGGAACGACTCGGGTTCCCAGCGGTCGAAGCGTGCCGAGAGCTCGCGCACCGCCTCGTCGCCACGCGTGCGGATGTCCGAGATGAGGTCCCGGACTGTCTGCGCCACGGCGTCGTTCCCGGACGGTGCGGAGGACGCGGTGGTGGCGGCTTTGATGGTGCGGGGCACGCTCGGCTCCTTTGCTCGTCACTGCTTTGGATACGTATCCAATGGATACGTATCCAACGATGGGCCACAGGTGCGGCCCCGGTCAAGGAGTGTGACCGGTGCCTCAGGCGGGCGCGGTGGTCGAGCGCTCGACGAACTCGACCGGGAGCAGCTCGTGCCGGTACGGCGCGTCCGGTTCGGCGAGCCTGCCGAGCAGCAGCTCCACGCCCACCTCGGCGATGCGTGCGAGCGGCTGACGCACCGTGGTCAGGTCTATCCGCTCCCACGCCGACAGCGGAACGTCGTCGCAGCCCACCACGCTCAGCTCGCGGGGCACCGCCACGCCGCACGCCGCCGCCGCGTTGAGCGCGGCGTAGGCCATGACGTCGTTCTGGCAGAACAGCGCCGTGGGCGGTGAGGGCTCGGACAGCAGCGCGCGAACCGCGGCGTACGCGACCGCGTAATCGTAGGAGCCGTCGACCTCGGTGAGCACCGTGCCCCTGGTGTCCTCGGCACGCTGGCGGAAGCCGTGGCCCCGTTGCTCGGCCGTGCTCGCTCCGGCCGGGCCGCGCACCATCGCGATGCGGCGGTGACCGAGCGCCAGCACGTGGTCGGCGGCCAGCCGCCCCGCGGTGACGTTGTCGGCCTCCACCTGGTCGGCGGGGAACCCTTCCAGCGTGCGATGGCACAGCACCAGGGGGATGCCGTGGTCGACGATGCGGTGGGCCAGCGGGTCGTCGGCCACGGCCGAGGTGAAGACGACACCGTCCACGCCCTCGCGCCGCAGCAAGGCCAGTCCCTCCTCCGCGGTCAGTACGTCGGTGACGAGCGTGAGCCGCAGGCCCTGCCCGTGCAGCACGCGCTCCATCGCCTTGATCATCACGGGGTAGAAGGGGTTCGTCAGGTCGCGGATCACCACGCCGATGAGACCGGAGCGAGCGCCCACGAGGCTGCGTGCCGCCTGGCTCGGCTGGAAGTCGTACTTCGCCAGCACCTCCAGCACGCGGCGCCGGGTGCCGGGGGCGACGCTCCCGCCGTTGAGCACGCGGGACACCGTCGACTGGGCGACACCCGCCTCACGAGCGATCTGGACGCTCGTGACCGTCGGGCGCCGCGCCATGTCTCTCACCTCCGGTTTGTGCCGGAGGCCAGGATATGGCCGCCCGGCGGCCCCCGATCACTCCGGCGGCACGCCGAGCCGCTCCGCCCATCCCCGCAGTTCCCGCACGGTCCCCTCGTCGACCTTCAGCGGGGTGCGCGGGTCGACGTCCTCGGGCAGTACCCGGTCGCGGCCGGGAAGCCTGCCGCCCGCGTCCTCGACCGACGCCGCCAGCCGGTCGAGCCGCTTCGCCGCCGCGGTGGTGTCGCCGGCGAAGCGGGCCGGGTCGAGCGTGAGCAGGACGTGTCCGATGCGCTGTGGGTTCGGGGCGTCGGACTCGGTGAACATGTCGGGCACGTCCGCGGACAGGTTGGGGCCTGCCAGCCCGCCCGCCAGCGACTCCACCAGCAGCGCCAGCGCGAAGCCCTTCGCCCCGCCCAGCGGGGAGAGCATGCCGTGCAACGCCTCCCTCGGGTCGGTCGTCGGCGTGCCGTCCGCCGCGAGCGCCCACCCGTCGGGCAGCTGCGTGCCGCTGCGCGCGTGTGCCGCGATCTTGCCGCGGGCAACCGCGCTCGTGGCCATGTCGATGATCGCGGGCCGGGGCCGGGCAGGGATCCCCGCGGCCAGCGGCGACGTGGACAGCAACGGCTTGGCCCCGCCCCACGGCGGCATCACGGCGGGCCCGTTGGAGAACGCGAGGGTCAGCATGCCCTCGCGGAGCCCGGGAACCGTGTATAGCCCCAGTGCGCCGCAGTGCCCGGAGTCGGCGACGGCGACCGCGCCGATGCCGTACCGCCCGCACCGGGACACGGCGAGCTCGGCCGCCTCCCAGAGCTGCCAGTGCCCGAGCCCGCCGCCACCGGTGGCCGACACGACCGGCCCGGTGTCGTCCACGACCCGCAGCCCGGCGTCAGGGGGATACCCGCCCGCCGCCATGCGCTGCAGGTAGTACGGCAGCCGCATGAGGCCGTGCGAGCCGATGCCCCACACGTCGGCCATCACGATGCAGCGCGCGGACGTCCGCGCCTTCCCGGGATCCATGCCCGCCGCCGTGAGCAAGGCGCTCGCCAGTGCCTCGGCCGACTCCACCGTCCCGGTCACGACCGTGCCTCCTTCGCCGCCCCCACCGCGGATCTCGCCCGCCCCCCGCTGAGCACCGCGTCGATGTCCTGTGCGAGATTGCGCGCGATGCGCGCCTGGCTCTCGGCGGTGATGCCCGCGATGTGCGGCGTGAGCACCACGTTGTCCAGCTTCTCCAGCCTCCCCGGCTCCGGCGGTTCGCCCGCGCGCACGTCGAGCGCCGCCCCGCCGAGCGCGCCGGACTCCAGCGCGTCGGCGAGCGCGTCCTCGTCCACCACCTCACCGCGCCCGACGTTGACGAACAGGGCCGACGGCCGCATCAGGGCCAGCAGCCCGGCGTTCACCAGCCCGGTGGTGTCCGGGGTGGCGGGCAGGTGGCAGGAGAGCACGTCGGCCCCGGCCACGACCTCCTCCAGCGGGGCCAGCTCGATCCCGGCGCGGGCCAGTTCCGGATGAGCGGGGTCGATGAACGGGTCGTGGGCGAGCACGCGCATGCCCAGCGCACCGGCCAGCTCACCGCAGGCCCTCGCCGTGGCACCGCAGCCGAGCAGACCCCACGTGCCGCCGCGCAGCTCGCGTCCGGGCGCACGGTTCCACCCGCCCGCCCGGCACTCGGCGTCGAGCCGCACGGTGCCCCGAGCGAGGCTCAACGCCAGGCCGATCGTGTGCTCGGCGACGCTGACCGCGTTCGCGCCGAGCGGTGCCGTCACCACCACGCCCGCCGCGTCGGCGGCGGGCAGGTCGATGTTGTCGAGGCCCACCCCGGCGCGCGCGACGACGGTCAGCCGCTCTCCCGCGGTGAGCAGCGCCCGGTCCACCCGGGTCCGGTTGCGGACCACGAGCGCCCTGCTGCGCCGCACCGCGTCCGTCAGCAGCGCGGGGTCGTTCCAGTACCCCGCCTCCCGCACCACCCGGTAGCGCGTGGCCAGCTCCTCGAAGGCGGCTCCCCAGACGTCCTCGCTCACCAGTACGTCGATCGGCTCACTCATCGGCCGTCTCCCCCGAGCCCAGCAGCCTGCCGCGAGGGTCGAGCACCTTCGCCACCGCCACCGCGTCCTCCCCGCCGTGCCCGTGCGCGATCGCGGAGAGGAGCTGCGCGAGGCCCTGTGCGGCCACGGGGGAGGCGATGCCCTGCCGCGCGCCGGCATCGAGGGCGAGCCGCACGTCCTTCGCGGCCAGCTCCACGCCGAACCGTGCCTCGTAGTCACCCGCGACCAGCCACGGCAGCCGCACCTGCGACTGGAACGAGCTGGCGCCCGTGTCGGCGAGCGCGGCGCTGAACTGCTCCGGCGTGATCCCGGCTGCCCTGGCGAGCACGTAGCCCTCGGCGAGCACGGCGACGTTGGTCATCCCGATGAGGTTCGAGATGAGCTTGAACATCGCGGCGGCGCCCGCGCTCTCGAACTCGTGGGTCGTTTCGCCGATGCGCCCGAACAGCGGGCGCAGCGCGGACACGGCCTCGCCCGGCCCGCCGACGAACAGCGGGATCGCGCCGTTCTCCGCAGCGGCGGGCGTCTTGCCGAGCGCGCAGGTGACGAACGGGTGGCCGTACTCGCCCACCGCCGCGGCCGCCCGATCGACGGTTCCCGGGTCGATGGTGGAGACGTCCACGGCGATCGCGCCTTCGGCGAGCTCGGGGGCGAGCCGGGACCACGTGGTGAGCACGTGCTCGGGCATCGGCAGGCTGGTGAACACCACCTCGGCGTCCTTCACGGCCGCCGAGGCCGACCCGGCGGCCACCGCCCCGGCATCCACGCAGCGCCGCACGGCGGCCGGGTCGAGGTCGTGGACATGCACCTCGTATCCGCCCGTGGCGAGCCTGCGGGCGACGGCCCCTCCCATCTTGCCCGCGCCGATGAAACCGAGCTTTCCGAACATCACTTCTCCTTGCCGATCAGATGGTTGGGTGCGGGAGGGTGGCCGGATTCAGCGGCGTCCTCGGCGTCGACGTCGACGCCGACGGGCTCCCACCGGATGAGGGCCAGCACGATGAGGCCGAGTACGGGGGCCGCCGCGACGGCGAAGTACACCCCGGTGCCAAGCGAGGCGCTGAGCGTGGGAAACCACAGCAGCGACAGCATCGAGCCGACCCGCAGGACGGCCTGGCCGAAACCGCCGCCCACCCCGCGCAACGACGTCGGATAGCTCAGGGTGGCCATCGTCATGCCCTGTGCGCCCGGCCCGTAGGAGTGGAAGAACACGAACACGCCGAGCAACAGGCCGGACAGCGCGAGCGGCCAGGTGCCCTCGGGTGTGCCGAGCAGGCCGAGGCAGACGAGTGCCACCAGGCAGATCGCGAAACCGCTGGCCGAGAGCTTCCACGAGCCGAGCCGGTTCGCCAGCCGCACGCCCAGCAGGCCGCCGAGCACGCCGAACACGAGGTTGAACACCAGCGGACCGATGATCGAGGTGAGCCGGTCCTGCTGCAGGAATCCGGAGATGATCACGGGCAGCGCGAAGCCGACCGCGTAGTACTGGATCGACTGGCAGAAGCTGACCGTGGCGGCCAGTATCGTGCGGGCCCGGTAGCGGGGAGTGAACAACCTGCCGAACTCGCCAAGGACGTCGCCAAGCCCCCGGCGTTCCTTCGCGGCCTGCTCCGGTGGTTGCTCGACGTCGACCTCGATCCCATAGGACCGGCGCAGGATTCCGGCGGCGCGGTGCAGGTCTCCCTGACTGGCGGCCCAGCTCGGGGACTCGTCCATGTACTTGTGCCGCACCAGCATCACGGCCAGCGCCGGCACCGCGCCGAACCCGACGGCCCAGCGCCACAGGTTGTCGTGGGCGTCCTCGGGGATGAGGAAGTACAGCGGCAACAGCACCAGGAAGGCCGATCCGGTGGCGAGGTACCACATCGGCTGCCACAGCGATACCTTGCTTCCCTTGCCGCGCAAGGCGTTGAACTCCGCGATGAACGCGAGCGCCACCGGGAAGTCGATGCCGATGCCGATGCCCATCAGCAGTCTGGCGCCGGTGAGCGTCTCGAAGTTCGGCGCGATCGCGCACGCGATCGCGGCGACCACGAAGAAGAGCATGTCGGCCATGAACAGCTTGTAGCGGCCGAGCCGGTCGACGAGGTAGCCGCCGACCAGCGCTCCCAGCAGCGCGCCGATCATGATGGAGGCGGCGACCGCGCCCTCCTCGAAGGCGGTGAGCTGGAAGCTTTCGGTGATGTCCTTGAGTCCGAACGCGATGGAGGAGAAGTCGTAGGCGTCGATGAAGATGCCGCCGAGCGCGATGAACGTGATCGCGCCGGACTTCCCTCCCTTCGCGCGGCCTGAGTTGATCAGATCGTTGACGTCTTGTTGTGAGCGGATGACGGGCCGGGTGCCCGGCAGCTCTGCCATGACGGCGGTCCTCTCGTGTGGCGGCGTCGGCACCGGAGGTGGTGGACGGTGGGTCAGATGCCCAGAGACAGGTACCTGGTCTCCTCGAACTCCTCCAGTCCAAGCTCGGCTCCCTCGCGGCCGAGCCCGGACTGCTTGCTGCCGCCCATCGGGGCGAAGGCGACACTGGGCAGTGCGTTGTTGATGCCGAGGATCCCGGCGTCGAGCTGCTCGGCCATCCTCCACGTGCGGGAGGAGTCGCGGGTGTAGACGTAGGCGGCCAGCCCCATCTCGGTGCCGTTGGCCTCGGCCACCACCTCGTCCTCGTCGCGGAAGGAGAAGATCCCCGCGGCGGGGCCGAAGACCTCCTCGCGCGCGAGCGCGGTGTCCCTCGGCACGTCCACGAGCAGGGCGGGCGCGGCGAACGAGCCCGACGGCGGCCGCCGTTCCCTGGTGACCAGCTTGGCGCCCGCGGCGAGTGCCTGGTCGACCATGCCGGTCACGGCGGCCACGCGGGCGTCGTCGATGCACGGGCCCAGGTCCGGGACGGGGTTGGCGAGGCCGTCGCCGATCGACATCGCGTCGACTGCCTCGGCGAAGCGGGTGGTGAACTCCTGGTGCACGTCCGTGTGCACGTAGAAGCGGTTGGCCCCGATGCACGACTGGCCGGTGTTGCGGAACTTGGCGAGCAGCGCGCCCTCCACGGCGGCGTCGAGGTCGGCGTCGGGGAACACGATGAACGGTGCGTTGCCCCCGAGTTCCAGCAGGGGACGGACGACGCGCTCGGATGCCTTCGCCATGATCGACCGGCCCACGCCGGTGGAACCGGTGAACGACACGACCCGCACCTCGGGGTGGCCGAGGTAGGCATCGGTGATCGCGGCCGAAGGGCCGTGCACGAGGTTGACCACGCCGTCGGGAAGGCCCGCCTCGGTCAGGCAGCGCACCAGCTCCGTGGCGGCGAGGGGCGCCTTCTCCGAGACCCTGGCCACCACGGTGCAGCCGGCGGCCAGCGCGGGCGCCAGCTTGCGCGCCTGGATCGAGCACGGGAAGTTCCACGGCGTCAGGCTCGCGACCACGCCCGCGGGCCTGCGGATGGTCAGGTGCCTGCGGTCGGGGGCCTCGTGCGGGCGCACCTCGCCGCTGGGGCGGCGGCACTGCTCGGCGAACCAGCGGAAGTACTCGGCGGAGAAGCGCAGTTCGCCGATCGCCTCCGGGGCTCTCTTGCCCGCCTCCGCGGCGAGCAGGGTGCCGATCTCCTCGGCGCGGCGGGTGATCAGCTCGGCGGCGCGCAGCAGCAGGTCGGCGCGGGCGCGGGCGGGGGTGTGCGACCACGCGCCGAACGCCGTGGCCGCCGCGTCCGCCGCGGCGCGTGCCTGCTCGGGTCCGGCGTAGTCGACCGTGCCGACCACGGAGCCGTCCACGGGATTGCGGATCTCCCGTGGCGTTCCCGCCGTGTGCCATTCGCCGGCGATGAGTGTCGAGGCCACCTGTGGCATCGTCTGTCCTCTCGAGACGGTTGGGGAAACCGGGTCGCCGGGCCGGGCGGGCCCGGCGACCGCGGTGGTTTCGCTCAGGCGCTGGGGTAGAGCCTGGTGAGCACGAACTCGCGGTGGCCGAGCGACTCTGCGCACGTGAGCCTGCCGTTGATCGTGCGGTCGATGACCTCCATCAGCTGGTCACCCGCCGAGGTGAGGTCGTACTCCTGGCGCAGCAGTCCCGAGCAGTCCAGATCGATGTGCTCCGACATCGTCTCGGTGGTGAGCGGGTTGGCGCTGAGCTTGACCACCGGCTCGATCGGGTTGCCGATCACGTTGCCCTGTCCGGTCGGGAACAGGTGGATCACCGCGCCCGCGGCGGCCATGAGCGTCACGCACTCGGCGGCGGCCGACGAGGTGTCCATGAAGTACAGACCGGGCCCGGAGGCCGGAGCCTCGGCCGAGTCGAGCGCGCCGACCACCGGCTTGCTGCCGGTCTTGGCGATGTTGCCCATCGCCTTCTCCTCGATGGTCGACAGGCCACCGCGGATGTTGCCCTGTGTCGGCTGCGAGCCGAGCAGGTTCGCCCCGGTGCGCTCGATCATCTCGATGTAGTTGTCGTAGATCTCCTGGAAGCGGGCACGCACCGAGTCGTTGACGCAGCGCTGCGCGATCAGGTGCTCGCCCCCGGTGAGCTCGCTGGTCTCGCCGAACAGCACCGTGCCGCCCGCATCCACCCAGCGGTCCACGGCCTCGGACGTCGTCGGGCACGAGCCGAGGCCGCTGGTGGTGTCGGACTCGCCGCACTTGATCGACAGCATCACCTCGTGCCGCTGCACGGCTTCGCGCCGCTTCTCGGAGTCGTCGCGCAGGAACTCCGCCGCCGCGCGCGCGGCGCTCTCGATCGTGCGGAGGTCCCCGTGGCGTTCGATGGAGAACGCCCGCACCTTCTTGCCGGTCTTGGCGATGCCGTCGGCGACCTTGTCCGTCCAGTTCGGCTCGATCCCGATCACCACGACAGAGGCGACGTTGGGGTTGCACCCGGTGCCGATGAGCGTGCGGAAGGTCAGGTCGAGGTCGGGGCCGAACTGCAGCCTGCCGTAGGCGTGCGGCAGCGCGAGCGTGCCGGGCACGACGGCGGCGACCGCCTCGGCGGCGGCGTTCGACAGGTCGTCGACGGGCAGGATGATGGTGTGGTTACGGATGCCGACCGCGCCGTTCTCCCGGCGGAACCCGGTCAGGCCACGCTGTTCTGCCACCGCGCGCTCCTCACGTTGTGCACATGGACGTATCCGCCCTTGGGGATGTCGGCGGTCGCGATGCCGACCCGCTGTCCGTACTCGATCACGTCCTGGCCCTCGGCGATGTCCGTGAGCGCCAGTTTGTGCCCCAGCGGCACCGGTTCGAGCAGTTCGATCGTCACGTTCTCCGGACCGCGAAGGTATCCGCCCTCGACCGGACCCGGCTCCAGGTCGCGTACCGCGACCGCCACCAGGTCTCCGTCGTGGTGGGCGAGATAGCCCGGCAAGCCGGTTGCCTGCGCCATGTCTCTCCCTTGGCTAGAGGTCTTACCATTTTCCCGGACGACGGTAACCCGGCGAAGCGTGCCGGACAAGGGGGTCTTCGCGCCTGGATCGCAACAGAGGTAAAGTGGTCTTACCAAAGAGGTCACTTGTGGGGAGCTGGTCGTGGGCACTGACGCGAAGATGTGGACGCCGTTGGACCGGGGCATGGTGTCGGACCGGATCTCCGGGCAGATTCTCGAGGTCATCGCCGATGAGCGGCTGCGTCCGGGTGACCGGCTGCCGCCGGAGCGGGAGCTGGCCGCGTTGCTCGGCGTCAGCAGGCCGTCGCTGCGCGAGGCCCTGCGCTCGCTCAAGGCGCAGGGGCACGTGGAGGTCCGGCACGGGGCAGGCGTCTTCGTGGCCGACCCCGCGACCACGCGGACGCTGCGCCAGGCGATGCTCACCGAGGAGATGAGCCTCGCCGAGCTGTTCGACATGCGGGAGGTGCTGGAACTTCCCGCGGCCGCGTGGGCGGCGAGCAACGGCGACGCCGAGAAGCTCGCCGCGGTCAGGGAGACCTACGAGCGACTCGACGCCGCGACCCGCGAGGACCCGGTCGACTGGGGCAAGCTGCAGGAGCTCGACGCCGCGTTCCACATGCGCATCGTCGAGGCGGCGGGCAACCGGTTCATGATGCGGACGCTCACGGTGCTGCAGGAGATCCTGGCCCGCGGTATGGAGACGACGCTGCGAGTACCTGGCCGGCTGGAGAAGTCCAGGGTCGACCACCGCCGCATCCTCGACGCGCTGCTGGCTGGTGATCAGGCCGCGGCACGGCGTGCGGTGAAGGCGCACATCAACGGCGCGCGCAAGGCGGCCATGTCCAGGCTGCACGACGAGAAGATGGATCCACAAAGGACTGTTCGCGAGAATTAGTTCCTCGTTTTCGCACTTCAGGCAGCGCGCGGGCGACCGACCCGGCTGAGTGAGGCTTGTCACCGCCGAGCTCGGCAGGGTACAACCCTCAGTGGTACGACCTCTTACCACGAGGGAGGATCGGATGACCGCGGTACAACGGGGTTCCGCAAGCTCGGGGCTTCGCTCGCGCTGGCGAACCGTGTCCCGCCAGCTGTACTTCTGGGTTCTCGTCGCGGTGCTCGCCGGCGCGCTGCTCGGGCTGGTGGCGCCGGGCGTCGGCGAGGCGTTCAAACCGGCTGGCGACATCTTCATCAGCCTGATCAAGATGATCATCACGCCCATCGTGTTCGTCACGGTGGTGCTGGGCATCTCCTCGGCGACCAGCCTGCGCAAGGTGGGCAGGGTCGGGGTCAAGGCGCTCGTCTACTTCCAGTGCATGACACTGCTCGCGCTGACGCTCGGGCTGGTGGTGGCCGACGTCTTCCAGCCGGGCGCCGGCCTGAACATCGACCCGGCGACGCTGAGCGGGCAGGAGATCCCCGCGACCGACGAGACGCCGAGTGGGATGGGCGGCCTGCTGGAGAGCGTTGTGCCGGACAGCGTCGTCGGCGCCTTCGCCGACGGCAACATCCTGCAGGTACTGGTGTTCGCGATCCTGTTCGGCGTCGCGCTCACCCTGCTCGGCGAGCGCGGCGCGACGCTGCGCACCGGGCTGGAGTCCCTGCAGCACGTCTTCTTCACGATCCTGCGCGTGGTGATGTACTTCGCGCCCGTCGGCGCGTTCGGCGCGGTCGCGTTCACCACCGGCAAGTACGGGGCCGAGACGCTGGGCAGGCTCGGCGCGCTCATGGCCTGCTTCTACGTGACCTGCGTGCTGTTCGTGTTCGGCGTGCTCGCCCTGGTGCTGCGGCTCTGCGGGGTGTCGCTGTGGCGGCTGCTGCGCTACTTCCGGCAGGAGCTGCTCGTGGTGCTCGCGACGACGTCCACGGAAACCGTGCTGCCGCAGTCGATGGAGAAGCTGCGGCGCATGGGTTGCGGGCGGTCGGTGGTCAACCTGACCATCCCGTCCGGGTACTCGTTCAACCTCGACGGCGCCGCGATCTACCTGACCATGACCTCGCTGTTCATCGCGCAGGCCCTGGACATCGACCTCTCGCTGGGCGACCAGATCCTGCTGCTCGGCGTGCTGGTGATCTCGGCGAAGGGCGGCGCGGGGGTGACGGGCGCCGCGCTCGCGGTGCTCGCGGCGACGCTCTCCGCGGTGCACACCATCCCGGTGGCCGGCATCGCACTGATCATCGGCATCGACCGCTTCATGAACGAGGCGCGTGCCCTGACCAACCTGGTCGGCAACCTCGCGGCGACCATCGTGGTCTCCCGGTGGGAGCGCGACTTCGACGTCCAGCAGGCCCGGTCCGTGCTGTCGGGCGCCCAGCCAAGGGAGGTTTGAGCGATGCCCATCGAACTCGTCGCGCTGATCGGTCTGCTGGTGGTCTTCGCGATCACCACCGCGCTCGACGTCAACATGGGGTCGGTGGCGTTCGTCGCCGCGTTCGCGGTCGGCACCCTCGTCGCCGGTGTCCCGGTGGACGAGGTGATCACCGAGGGATTTCCCAGCGAGCTGTTCCTCACCCTGGTCGGTGTCACGTACCTGTTCGCCATCGCCCGCGACAACGGCACGATCACGTGGCTCACCTCCGCGGGAGTGCGGATGGTCCGGGGACGGCTCGTGCTCGTGCCGTGGGTGATGTTCGTGGTGACCGGGCTGCTGGCCATGGCGGGGGCGCCGCTGGTCGCCGTGATCGCCGTGCTCGCGCCCGTGGCGCTGGAGTTCGCGCGCCGCTACGACATCAAGCCGTTGCTGATGGGGCTGATGGTCGTCAACGGAGGCGCGGCCGGTGGCCTCGCACCGAGCAGTGTGCTCGGCAGCCTCAGCAACGCCGTCGTCGAGCGCAACGGCCTCGCGATCGATCCGGTCCTGCTTTTCGCGGGATCGCTGGCCTTCAATCTGGCGCTCGGGGTGGCCGGGTTCGTCCTCTTCGGCGGGCTGCGGCTCGTCGGGGTGAGGACCGCGGTGCCGGAACGCGTCGGTGGTGGCGTGGCGGTGGCCGAGTCCCCGGACGAACCCGAAGCCGAAGCCGACCTGGACCGGCACCGCGTGGCCACCCTCGTCGGCCTGGTCGTGCTCGCCGTCGGCGCGCTAGCGTTCGAGGTGAACATCGGCGTGCTGGCGATGACGGTCGCCGTGGCACTGTCGGTCGCGCGGCCGTCGGTGGGCAGGCAGGCCGTGCACCAGGTCGCGTGGCCGACCGTGTTGCTCGTGTGCGGCACACTGACCTACGTCAACCTGCTGCAGTCACTCGGCACGCTCGACTACCTCGGCCGCGGGGTCGCCGCCGTCGGTGCGCCGATACTGGGCGCGCTGATCATCTGCGGCATCGGCGCGCTCGGCTCGGCCTTCGCCTCGACGATCGGCATGCTGGGCGCCCTCATCCCGCTGGCGGTGCCGTTGCTGGCCGACAGCACGCTCAGCGCCACGGCGTTGATCACCGCGCTCGCGATCTCGTCGCTGGTCGTGGACGCGAGTCCGCTGTCGTCCACCGGGGCGCTCGTCGTGGCCAACACGCCCGCGCCCCAACGCGACCGCGTCTTCCGGCAGCTGCTGCGCTGGGGCTTCTCGCTCATCGTGATCGCCCCGGTCGTGACCTGCCTGGCGTTCGTGCTGCCGACGTCGTGAGGCAGGTGAGGCGCGGTGGCGACTCGTTCCCATTCACGCGGGTTCGTCGCGACGGCCCGAAATGGTCGCCCTCGCAGTCGAAAGGGACCACCGAGGCGCGTTTCGGCGGTGACGACGTGCTCGCGGCTCCCCCAGTGAGGCGGCCCCAGGCCTCGCGGCTTCGCCGTCGAGTCGGGAGTGGACGTCGCGCGACGCTGGCGCGCAACGGCTCGGTGGAGGCCCTGAGCGCGCTGAGGCAGGCCGGTCGCGAGATCGGCGAGGTGCTGGCCGCCGCGGGCTGAGGCGTCACCGCTGCAGCAGGGCCGTCATCTCCGTGACCTCGGCGCGTTGCCGGTCGACGATGGTCTGGGCGAAGAGCTTCGCCAGCGAGTCGCTGCCATCCCTGAGCTGTGCCTCGGCCAGCTCGACGGCGTTCTCGTGGTGCTCGATCATCGACCGCAGCCACAGCTCGTCGAACTCCGCGCTCCTCGCCTGGTGCAGTTGCTGGAACGCTTCCTCGCTCATCAGGTGCGAATGGTCGTGCCCGCCACCGCTGCCGGTCACTTCCACGTCCTCGCCCCACATCAGAAGCAGATCCATGATCTGCTTCTTCTCGGGGCTCTGGGCCGCTTTGATCCGCTCCGCGAGATCCTTCACCTCCGGATCGGAGGCACGCTCGAGCGCGAGTTCGGCGACCACCTCGGCCTGCGCGTGATGCGCCACCATCTCCCTGGCGAACTCCAGATCGCTCCGGTTGTGGTCCTGCGTGGCCCCGGTCGCACCGGCGCTGGTCTGCGTCGCCGAGGGCCGGCTCGGGCGCTCGGCGGGCGCCGCGCCCTCCTCGCTGCCGTCGCAGGCGGTGGTGAGCAACAGCACGCCAGCGGAGCAGATGCCAAGGAGTCGCTCGCGCATCAGTTCCGTTCCTCCTGGTCGCGTCTCGATGGCGGAGCCTGGGTGGCACCGGCTCGGGCGCACGGAACCGTACACCACGCCTCGGCGGGCACACAGCGGACTTGACACGGCGGGACGGGCTTGGTTACGTTGCGGTCGATCACAACCGAATATCGCGTTACTAGAGACTCAGAGAACAGTAACCCCTTTCGCCCGCGGGGAATACTGTTCTCTTTTTTTGTGCCCGGAATTCCACGGTGAGGTGGTTGCGTTGAGCGGTGTGCGGAGGTGGATGAGCTACCTCTTGCTGTGTGTGTCCGGTGGGATCATCTTCCAGGTCGCCTACATCAGGTTCGTCTTCCTGGAGCCGACCTATCAGGCGCTCGGACTCACCGCGCAGGAATACGGCGGGATCATGTCCGTGTTCGGCGCGGTCGCCGCCGTGATGTATTTCGTCGGCGGCTGGTTCGCCGACCGGTTCTCCCCACGCGCGCTGATCGTGGCGGCGCTGGTGATCACCGGTATCGCCGACCTGGCGCTGACCGTCTCGCCCGGCTACCTCACGACACTGCTCGCGCACATCGCGATGGCGTTCGCGGGAATGGCGCTCTACTGGCCCGCGCTGGTGAAGGCGGTGGGTTCGTTCGGCTCCACCGAACAACAGGGCAGGCTTTTCGGTTTCCTGGAGGCGATCCGCGGGGTCACCTCGACGGTGATCAGCGCGGTCGGCGTCCTGCTGGTCGGCACCCTGCTCGCTCCCACGGTCGGCGTGCTCGCCCTCATCGCGATCTACGGTGTCCTGTGTCTGGTGCTGGCGGTGCTGATCTGGTTCGCGCTGCGGGGCCAGGCCGACCGCGCCCCCGATGGCGAGCGTTCGGCCCTCTCGCTGCGGCAGCTGGCAGCGGCCGCACGGAACAAGTACACGTGGCTGCTCGGCGGCTCGATCATGCTGATGTACTGCTTCTACACCACGCTCGGCTACTTCTCCCCGTTGCTGCAGCACGACTTCGGCGTCACGGCCGCGCTGGTCGGTGTCCTCGGCGTGGTGCGGACCTACGTCTTCCAGTTCGTGGCAGGCCCGATCGGCGGGGTCGCCGTCGACAAGCTCACCCGGTCGACGCCGCGGTTCCTCCGCCTGGCGTTCGCCGGCGCGACGGTGTGCGTCGCACTGCTGCTCGTACTCCCGGCGACACCCGCGCTGCAGTGGGTCGCGATCACGCTGATGTTCGTGCTGTCGTTCGCGGTGTTCGCCAGCCGTGGGGTTTACTGGGCGAGCGTCACCGAAGCACGCATCCCCGCCGAGCAGCGTGGCGGCGTGATCGGTCTCGCCTCGGGACTCGCCTACCTGCCGGACGCGTTCCTTCCCGGACTCGTCGCCTGGTGGATCGGGGACCCGGCCGCGGGCACCGCCCCGCACGGCGGCTACGGCATGTTGTTCGGCTTCCTCACCGCCGCTGGCGTGCTGGGCATCGTGCTGACCTCGCTGACCCTGTGGGTGCAGCGCCGCGAACGGGCCACCGGACCGCAGCCGAGCGCCACCGCACTGACCTGACCCCCGTAGCCCAAGAAAGGTTCCTCGTTGGACATCCAGGACTTCTCCCTCGAGCTGTTCTCACTGCACGGCCGCAACGCCATCGTCACGGGCGGCAACACCGGTCTCGGTCGCGCGTTCACCGTGGCGCTGGCCAAGGCGGGTGCGAACGTCTTCGCGCCGAGCGTCATCGACGACGGCGGTGAGACCCGGCGCATGGTAGAGGAGGCTGGGTCCCGGCTCGAGACGGTGAAGATCGACCTCACCGAGCCGGGCGCACCCGAACACGTCGTGGCATCCTGTGTGGACACGCTGGGCTCGGTCGACATCCTCGTCAACTCCGCGGGCATCTCGAACCTGGCTCCCGCGGCGGAGTTCGGCCGCGAGCAGTGGGACCCGATGGTGGCGCTGAACCTGACCGCGCCGTTCGAGCTCGGCTGGCGCGCGGGCAGGCGCATGGTGGAGCAGCAGCGCGGCAAGATCATCAACATCGCCTCGCTGTTCTCGTTCCTCGGCGGGCAGCATTCGCCCGCCTACGCGGCGACCAAGCACGGCATCGTGGGATTCACCAAGGCGTACTGCGACGAGCTCGGTGCCCACAACGTCCAGTGCAACGCCATCGCCCCCGGCTACTTCGCCACGCCGATCACCGAGCGGACCCGCTCGAACCCCGTGACCAACCAGCGCGTCCTCGACCACATCCCGGCGGGCCGGTGGGGCGAGCTGGGCGACCTGATGGGCGCGGTGGTCTTCCTGGCCAGCAGGGCCTCGGACTACGTGAACGGGCACGTCCTCACCGTCGACGGCGGCTACCTCACCCGATGAACCCGAACTCGAACGGAGCGCACGACACCATGGACACGACCGCCATCATCGACCGGCTGCGCGAGATCGCGGGCCCCGAGCGGGTCGACACCGACGAGCGGCTGCTGCGCGAGGCCAGCGTCGACCGGTTCAAGAAGTACACCGCCGTCCACGGCATCTACGACGGCCCGTTTCCGATCGCGATCGTGCGAGCGGGCAGTACCGAGCAGGTGGCGGCCGTGCTGGCGTTCGCGAACGCCCACGGCGTGAACATCGTCCCCAGGACCGGCCGTACGGGCACCGAGGGAGGGCTGGAGACCAGCTTCGAACGCACCGTGGTGCTGGACGGGTCCGAAATGGACCAGATCGTGGACGTCGACCCGGTCGACATGCAGGCCACCGCGCAGTGTGGTGTCCCGCTGCGGGTGCTGGAGGAGCGCGTGCGCGAACTCGGGCTCACCACAGGTCACTCGCCGCAGTCCAAGCCGCTCGCGCAAATGGGCGGGCTGGTCGCGACCCGGTCCATCGGCCAGTTCTCGACGCTCTACGGGGGGATCGAGGACATGGTGGTGGGCCTTGAGGCGGTGTTCCCCGACGGCACCGTCAGCCGGATCAAGAACGTGCCTCGCCGCGCCGCTGGCCCGGACATCCGCCACGTCGTGATCGGCAACGAGGGCGCGCTGTGCTTCGTCACCGAGGTCACGGTGAAGCTGTTCAGGTACCAGCCGGAGAACAACCGCTTCCACGGCTACCTGCTCGACGACGTGCGCACCGGCATCGAGATCCTGCGCGAGGTGGTGACCAACGGCTACCGCCCCTCGGTCGCGCGGGTCTACTCCGAGCAGGACGCCGCACAGCACTTCTCGCACTTCGCGGGCGGCAGGTGCGTCGCGGTGTTCCTGGCGGAGGGCCCGGCGCCACTCGCCGACGCGACGAGCACGGAGATCGACCGGATCGTCGGGAAGTACCAACACGAGAAGGTCGATCCCGAGCTGATCCGCGAGTGGTTCGACAACCTGAACTGGGGACCGGACAAGATCCGCGCCGAGCAGGAGGCCATGCTCGCCGAGCAGCGGCTCGGCTACACCACGGAGGTCTCCGCGAACTGGTCGGTGATCGGCGACATCTACGACGCCGTGATCTCCCGGATCACCAAGGAGTACCCGCACGCCGACGACATCACCATGCTCGGAGGGCACTCCTCGCACAGCTACCAGACGGGCACGAACATGTACTTCGTGTACGACTACCGCATCAACTGCGAACCACGAGAGGAGATCACGAAGTACCACATCCCGATCAACGCGATCATCGTCGAGGAGACGCTGGCTCGCGGTGGCTCGATGGTGCACCACCACGGCATCGGCAAGTACCGGGCGCCGTGGACCGAGCAGGAGCACGGTAGCGCATACCCGATCCTGCGCAAGCTGAAGGACGTCTACGATCCCAACGGGATCATGAACCCGGGCACCATCTTCCCCGTCGGAGACCGGTGATGGCGGGGTACCTGCTCGGCATCGACAACGGCTCGCAGAGCACCAAGGTCACCGTGTTCGACGAGCACGGCACCGTGCACGCCCGCGCTCGTGTTCCGTTGCGTCCCAACGACATGCCCCGGCCGGGCGTTGTCGAGCACCCTGACGACGACCTCTGGGACTCGATCTGCGCGGCCACGCGCGCGGCACTGGACGCGTTCGACGGCGAGCCGAGCGAGCTCCTCGGCGTCGGGCTGTGCACGATTCGCTTCTGCCGGGCCATGCTGCGGGCCGACGGTACACTCGCCCAGCCGGTGCTCAGCTGGATGGACGAGCGCGTCTCGCGGCCGTACGAGCACACGAACCCCGACGTCCGCTACGTCACCACCTCGTCGGGTTACATCACCGCGCGGATGACCGGCCGTTTTCGTGACACCGCGGCCAACTACCAGGGTGTGTGGCCGATCGACACCGACACCTGGGCGTGGGTCGCCGATCCCGACGTACCCCGAGACATGCTGTTCGAGCTGGTGTACCCGGGCGAGAAGCTCGGCGCGGTGACGGCGGAGGCGGCCGCGCACACCGGACTGCCGGAAGGGCTTCCGGTGTTCGCCACCGCCAACGACAAGGCGGTCGAAGCTCTCGGCGCGGGGCTCGGCGACGACCGTACGTTGCTGCTGTCACTCGGCACCTACATCGCGGCCATGACCACCGGCTCACACAACGTCCACGACGCCAAGGCGTTCTGGACCAACTTCGCGTGCTGGCCGCGTGAATACCTGTACGAGAGCCACGGAATCCGCCGTGGCATGTGGACGGTCAGCTGGCTGCGGGACCTGCTCGGCGACGAGGAATGGCTCAACGCGGGCGCGGCGAGCGTGCCGGCCGGGTCCGAAGGGCTGGTCGCGGTGCTCGACTGGCTGGCCCCGGTCGAAGCGCCGTTCCGCAGGGGCGCCTTCCTCGGGTTCGACGGCAGGCAGGGCCCTTTCCACATGTACCGCGCCGTGCTCGAGGCCATCGCGCTGACCCTGCACGGCAACGGCAACGCCATGGCCAGGGAGCTGGGTACGGAGTTCGAGCAGGTGCTGGTGTCCGGCGGCGGAGCCGGTTCGGACGTGCTCATGCAGATCGTGGCGGACGCCTTCGACCGGCCCGCGCGGCGCGCCCAGGGCGGGGCGGAGCTCGGTTCGGCGATCTGTGCCGGGGTCGGGCTCGGCCTGTTCGGCGACTTCGACGAGGCCGTGGCGGCGATGGTCAAGCCGGGCACGGAGTTCCGGCCCGACCAGGCCACCCACGAACGCTACCGGCGGCTGTCCGAGGTCTACCGGGAGCTGCCCGGCTACACCGATCCGCTGTTCACGTGGCTGGCCTCGGCTGGGGAGTGAGCCGTCACATCGACCAGACGTCTACATTGGATGAAGCGATGGCGGTGGCGCCCGCGCCCAACGCGGCCAGCACGTCGTCCTTGTCGCACACCAGCCCGCCCGCGATGATCGGCACGTCGGTGTCGGCGCGTAACCACTTGATCACCCGAGGCACGCATCCGGGCAGGATCTCGATGTAGTCGGGCCGGGAGATCGCCAGCTGCCTGCCGAGGTTGTGGTACGAGAACGAGTCGACCAGGAAGAAGCGGTGCACGGCGAGCAGGCCGCGGGCTTTGGCGGCCTTCACGATGCCCGCCTTGCTGCTGAGCACGCCGTCCGCCTTCGTGCGTTCGGCCACGAAGTCGACGGCGATGTCCCGGCCCTCCAGGCCCTCGACCAGATCGACGTTCACCAGCACGGTTTTCCCTGCGGCGCGCAGTCGATCGACGAGCGCTGGCAGGGTCAGGATCGAACCGAAGAGCAGGAAGACCACCGGGGGCTCCAGCTCCGTGACGGCACGGAGCCCGGCCTCGTCCTTCACACTCGCGACCACCGGCTGGTCCAGCAGGAGTTCATGCACAGTTCCACTATGACACAGGTTTCCGGGCGCCCGGCTCGCCGCGGCCGCCACGTCGCAGTGTCCACTTCGGATGCCGAGTCTCGTTGGGCGCCGGGCCGGCCGGTTCAGTCGCCGAGGTCGTGGTGGAGTCGTCGTTCGTGCAGTTCGGCGCCGCCGGGGCCGCGGTCGAGTTGGGTGCGTCCGGTGTCGATCCAGCCGTGGCGGTGGTAGAAGCGCAGGGCGCGTTCGTTGCCGCTGAGAACCCACAGGCCGGCGTGGGCGAAGCCGCAGGATCGGAGCCGGTCGAGTGCTGCGGCGTGGAGCCGGGTGCCGATGCCGCGGCGCCAGACATCGGGGGAGAGGTAGAGCGCGTAGAGGTCGCCGAGCGTGGGGTCGGCGCGGTCGGCCGGTACGAGCGGAGGACCGGTCGCGGCGAAGCCGACGACGGCGCCTGCGGTCGTCGCGACCACCACGCGGGTGTGCGGCGGGCGAGAGGTGAGGACGTCGGACCAGAACTCTTCGCGGTCGGGAACGGACAGGCCCGCCAGGACATCGTCGGCGAGCAGACCACGGTAGGCGGCGCGCCAGGACCGCACCAGCACGCGGGCGATGGCGTGCGCGTCGGCCTGCGTCGCGTCTCGTAGCTCCACCATGTCGACGATGCTTCCATGGGAGCGCCCTGATCCGCGTTTGTCTACCGGCATTTCCGGGTAAGCCCGGGCCCGCCCCGTCAGTCAGCGCCGGAAGGCGGCGATTGCAGTGTTGGAGGACTTCCAGAACGCGCCGCGAGAGTCGTTGCTGCGCATCAGCTGGCAACGAGCCGAACGCGCGGTCGTCGTCCATGCCGAGGGCGAGGTCGACCTCAGCACCGTCGCCGAGTTGGAGTCCGGCCTCGGCGCGGCCCGCGACGCGGCGACGCCGCCTGACCACCTGGTCGCCGATCTGGCCGCCGTCGGCTTCTTCGCCGCCTGCGGGGCCTCCATCCTGCTCGACTACCACTATCAGTGCACGAGGCGAGACACTCCGCTACATGTGGTGGCAGGTCTTCCGGTCGCGCGAACGCTGCAGCTGTGCCATGTTGACGGTGTGCTAACGGTGTTCCCCGCCTTGACCGGCGCAGTGTCCAGGGGGCGCGGGGCCAAGCGGCTGCGTGACGCCCCCGACTGGCCGGTCGATCCACTCGGATCGGTCGAATAGGGCTCCGCCTGGTGGGCATGTGCGCAACGTGAGGGGCGACGCGTTCGAGTCGGGAAACGGCCACGGACCGGTGCTGGCCTGGGACCTCACACCGGGCCGGGCACCTCCCACCGCCGCCGTCCGGCACCGGGCGGCCTCCATCCTCACCGCACTCGCCGAGGACCACCTCCACGCGGTCCAGCTCGTGGTGTCGGAACTCCTCGCCAACGGGCACGATCACGCAGGCGGGGCCCGGGGAGTCCGGCTGTGGCACCAGCGGAACCCGTGCCGGGTCCGGGTGGAGGTCGATGACGCCTCACACCGGCCCCCGGTACTTCGCGCGCCGACGCCACAATCCCTCCGTGGCCGGGGCCTTGTCCTCGTCGACCAGGTCGCGCGCGACTGGGGTTGCACGTCCCGGCCCTACGGCAAGACGGTGTGGGCCGTCATCGACTGCACCGCCTATCCCTGGGCCCGGTGCGCGTGAGCTCGCCCGGCCGCATTTGGTCCGCGTCCGGCTCCCGCTGAAGGAGCGCTTGGAGTGGACGATGGCGACGAGCGGGTGCCGCGCCTTCCGGGGGTGAGCGCCGCACCGAGGCCATCGAGTCCTCTGTGGATGGCTCTGCGGCAGTCGCTGACAGATGGTGGCGTGAAACGGTCCAGCATTCGTTTCACCCTGAGCGGATGACGCCCGTACCGCCCCGGCCCTACGACCATGCCGGTGGCGGGACGCTTCTCCCACGCCGAGAGACCGCTGTGGGCGAGAAACGAGGAACTCATGACCGAGACGGGTGCGACACCGGCGATCATCGCGGCCACCTCCGCCTTGGAGGAGCGGCTCCCGTTCGCCGACACCACGGACCTGGAGGACGCCGAACGCGGGTTCATCGGCGCGCTGCGGCCTGGCCAGGTGTTTGCGGCCGACGGCAGGGTCGTGTGGGACGCCGACGCGTGGGCGTCCGTTCTGGAGCTGGAGCGCCCGGAAACGGTGAACCCGAGCCTGTGGCGGCAGGCCCGGCTCGTCGCTCTGCATGGGCTCTACGAGGTCACTGACGGTGTCTACCAGGTGCGCGGCATGGACCTGTCGAACATGACGCTGATCGAGGGAGATACGGGTGTCATCGTGATCGACCCCTTGGTCTCCACCGAGACCGCGGCGGCCGCGCTCGCCCTCTATCGCGAGCACCGGGGGAACCGCCCGGTGACCGCGGTGATCTACACGCACAGCCACGTCGACCACTTCGGCGGCGTGCGAGGAGTCGTCTCCGGAGAGGACGTGGCGGCAGGCCGGATCCCGGTGCTCGCTCCCGAGGGGTTCGTCGAGCATGCCGTGGCCGAGAACGTCTACGCGGGGCCCGCGATGGCCCGCCGGGCGGCCTACATGTACGGGGCGGCTCTGCCGGTGGGCCCTGCGGGGCAGCTGGGCGCTGGCCTTGGCATGACGGTGTCCACCGGCACGGTCACGCTGATTCCGCCGACACTGGACGTGACGAGGACCGGGCAGGAGGAGGTGCTGGACGGGGTCCGGGTCGTCTTCCAGGTCACGCCCGGCACGGAAGCGCCCTCGGAGATGAACTTCCTGTTCCCCGACCTGGGCGCACTGTGTATGGCGGAGAACGCCACCCACACCCTGCACAACCTGCTGACCCTGCGCGGAGCGCTGGTTCGTGACCCGCACGCGTGGGCGCATTACCTCACCGAGGCCATCGACCTCTTCGCCGACGCCACGAGCGTCGAGTTCGCCTCTCATCATTGGCCGACGTGGGGGCGCGAGCGGGTCGTCGCCCTGCTCACCGAGCAGCGCGATCTCTATGCCTACCTGCACGACCAGACCCTTCGGCTGCTGAACAAGGGCTACGTGGGTGCGGAGATCGCCGAGATGTTCGAGCTGCCACCCGGTTTGGAAAGGGCCTGGCACGCCCACGGTTACTACGGGTCGGCCAGCCACAACGCCAAGGCCGTCTACCAGCGGTACATGGGCTGGTTCGACGGCAACCCGGCCCATCTCTGGCCGCACCCGCCCGAGCAGGCGGGCCGCCGCTACGTCGAGGCGATCGGTGGGCCGGAAGCCCTGCTGGAGGTCGCGCGGCGAGCGTTCACCAACGGTGACTATCGGTGGGTCGGCGAGCTGGTCGGGCACCTCGTCTACGCGGATCCGGGGAACACGGCGGCCCGGGAGCTGCAGGCGGCCGCGTTCGAGCAGCTAGGTTTCGGCGCCGAGAACGCGACCTGGCGCAACTTCTATCTCGTCGGGGCGGCCGAGCTGCGGGGCGAGAAAGGCGGAACGCCCACGGTGACGGCGTCGCCGGACATCCTCGCCCAGCTCAGCCTCGGGCAGCTGTTCGACAGCGTCGCGATCAGGGTGGACGGGCCGCGCGCCGGTGACCTGCGGATCGGTGTCGACTGGACGGTGACCGGCCCGGACGGCGAGCACCAGTACTGGTCCCGGTTGTCCAACGGCGTGCTTTCCCACGGCGACGGTGCGGGCCGCGAGAAGGCCGACGCCCTCGTCCGCGCCGACCGGCAGGGGCTGCTCGCGTTGTTCTCCGGCGAGGCCGGGCCAGACGAGTTGCGGGAGTCCGGTTCGCTGACCATCGAGGGAGCCACGGACGTCCTCGGCCGGATGCTCGGTGTGCTCGACTCCGCTGATCCCGGGTTCGCCATCGTCACGCCCCGGCCGCGGGAACGCTGACGGCGGGGCGGGCCACCGGTCTGCGTGAATGCCCGGCGAAACACCCTGGTCTGCACTACTTGCGACTACTTGCGCCTCGGGCCCTGCTCCTTGGTTTCGGCCTCCTCCGGAGGCGGGAGCCGATGAACCGAGACGATCTCCAGCCCGAGGCTCTCCAGCAGCGCGATCTGCCTTGGCGAAGGGGCAGCGCGGCGTGGCGCGGGAGATCGCCGCCTGGCTGTACCGGCGCGTCGGGCCGAGCGCAAGTCGCACTGGTCCGGGCGTGGATCGCCGTCGCAGACGGGGAGTTCGGCGAGGCCGAGCGGACACTGGCCCAGGCCCACAACGGGCATTCTCGGTTGCCGCCCGTCACCGGCGTCGAAGCCAGGCTCCTCAACTCGGCCGTCGCGTCCCGCACGGGCCGGAGGACGGTGGCGATCAAGTCTCTCCACGACGCGCTGCACCTCGCCGAGCCTGTCCGGCTGATCCGGCCGTTCGTGCTGGCCGACCCGTGCGTCGGCCAGCTGATCAACGACCATGCCGGCGGGTTCGGCAGGTTGGAGGCGTTCAGCGCCAAAGTGCGCCATGCGATGTTCGCGGAAGCGCCGGGCAACGGCGGCCGGCTGCTCACGACCCGCGAGTACGACGTGCTCAGTCACCTCGCCTCGCCGGTGTCCTTCGACGAGGTCGCCGCGACCCTGTCGGTGTCGGTGAACACCGTTAAGACCCATGTCCGTGCCATCTACGCCAAGCTCGGGGTCACCAGCAGGAGAGCGGCGGTCAGCGCGGCCAGGGCCCGCGGCCTGGCCTGACCCGATCCGTCCGGGGCGCAAGTCATCCCCGGCGGATGAGGCGCCGCCGCCGTCGGTGGCGCAGCCTGCTGGCGATGTGTGAAGGAGGTGACCGTGACCGCGAAACCCGACGTGCCCGGAAAGCGTCGCTTCCAGCTGAGTCCGGGCCGCGTCATCGCTCTCGTCGTCGCCGTGGTGGTGGTCGTGTTCGTCGTGCAGAACCGCGACACCGTCGACATGCACCTGTTCACCGTCGTCATCACGGGCCCGCTGTGGACGGCGCTGCTCATCGTCGCGGCGCTCGGCGTGCTGACCGGATATCTCCTGACGCGGCGCCGCTGAGGTCACGAGCCGTCAGCTGGCAGCTCCCGCGAGCCCTTGAACAGGAGCGACAGCCTGGCTGGAACGTCAACAAGGCCCGCCTCGTCGAGCGCGCGTCGCAGCGAAGCGGCATGCTCGACGGGCGGCAGGCCCGCCGTGATCACCGTGAGAACACCTCGTTCGAAGGTGAGATCGACGACCTGCCACGACCTCTCGGCGGCCCAGCGCTCCACGACGGGCCGAGCCACCGCGACGGTGCGCTCCTGCTGGACGACGTGGTAGGTGCCGATGCCCAGCGGCACGCTGACCAGCAGGACGAAGCCGGCGATCACGGCGAGCGTGCGGACACCGAGTCGCCCCACCGGCCTGCCCGAGGCTTGGGCGACCGCGCGCACACGGTATCCGAGCAGCACCGCCGTGCCGGTCGCGATGATCGCGGCGACGTTCGTGGCGAACAGCAGCAACGCTCCGCCGGCCTGGCCGTACGCGCCCGACTCGAGGGTCAGGCCCACGACCGACAGCGGCGGGACCAGCGAGATCGCGATCGCGACACCGGGCAGCGTGTCCGACACGTCGGAACGCACGAGGGCGAACGCGCCGACGACGCCCGTCGCGAGCGCGGCGACCAGATCGATGAGGCCGGGGCTCACCCGTCCCGCGACCTGCGAGTTGGTGTCGGCGGTGATCGGGCCCGGTACCAGCAGGCCGAGGACGTAGCCGATCGCGATCACCACGAGGGCTCCGCCGACGACGAGGACCACGCTCGCCACGACCTGCTTCCGGACGGCGAGTACCGCGGCGAACGCGGTGCCGAGGATCGGCGTCATGAGCGGCGCGACGATCATCGCTCCGATCACCGTGGCGACGGAGTCGGCGACCACGCCCGCGCCCGCGATGACCGCGGACAGCGCCAGCAACACCCAGAACGCCGACCGCTGTGCCCGCACGCCCAGGAACAGCTTCTCCGCCATCCGGTCGATGTCGGCGTCGGACAGCCCGAGCTGCACACCCGTCTCGATACCCACCCGCGCATCGTCGCGGGCACGGCGGCGTGCTTCATCGTCCGCGGCGGGTGAGGCGGTCACCCTCACCTCGTGCGGGCGAGGATCCGCGCCACCGTCCTGGCCGTCCTGTCGATGCACCGGGAGCGACGGAGGTCGGCGCGTTGCTCAGGAATCCACATTGGGGTAACCCGGCCGCGTGGGCCCGCGCGTCGGCGTGGCTGACGTTCGCGAGCATCCTGCCGACCCTCACGGGGGTGTTCCACGTCATCGTCGGTCTGGTCGCACTACTGCGCGCGGACTACTACGTCTGTGGGAGAACCCTCTGCACCGGGACCGGACGTCGCCTCACCTTCCGGTGGTGATTCGAGTTCCTCCACCCGGACCCGGCTGTCGCTCCTTGCCGGACCCGGCCACGGCCGTCCCTTCCGTGTCTCACCTGGCAGTGACGAGGTGCGCGAGGTGTCGCGTCGCCTAGCGTCGCCGGAATGAAGCCGGCTGGACGGGAGCTGATCGCGCGCGGTATGCCGCGAGCGCTGATGCTGCTCGTCGGGGGCGCATCGCTGGTCGTGATCATCGCCGGTCTCAAGATCGGCGCGTGGCTTCTCGGACCCGTCTTCCTGGCCGGGGTCATCGTGATCACGCTGAGCCCGGCGACGGGATGGCTGCGCAGGCACGGTGTTCCGGGCTGGATCTCGACGGCCCTGCTCGTTCTGCTCGTGTACGCGGTGATCGCCGCTCTCGTGCTGGTGGTCATCGTGTCCGTCGGGCAGCTCGCCGCCCTGCTGCCCACCTACGCGGCACGCGCGCACGACCTCGTCACACGACTCACGTCCCTGCTCGACCGGTGGGGCGTGACGCCCGACGACCTCCGCCCTGCCACGACCGGCCTGGACTTCGACCGGCTCATCGGGTACGTGGGGGCCGTGCTGGGCTCGGTGACCAGCATCGGTGCCGGAATCCTGTTCCTGTTGGCGCTGCTGCTGTTCCTGAGCATCGAGGTGGCGGTGGCGAACGCCCGCAGGCTCGCCGTCACCGCCGACCGCCCCGGTGTCGGAGCGGCGATCACGGAGTTCATCCGCGGCACCCGCCGCTACATGCTCGTCACAACCGTGTTCGGCCTGATCGTCGCTGTGCTGGACGTCGTCGCTCTGGCGATCATGGGCATACCGTTGCCGGTGCTGTGGGGTGTACTCGCGTTCATCACGAACTACATCCCGAACGTCGGCTTCCTGCTGGGCCTCGCGCCACCCGCGGTGCTGGCGCTGCTCGAGGGGGACTGGCAGTTGATGCTGGCCGTCATCGTGGTGTACAGCGCGTTGAACTTCGTGGTGCAATCGTTGATCCAGCCGAGGTTCGTGGGCAACGCGGTCGGATTGTCGACGATCGCGACTTTCGTCTCCCTTGTGTTCTGGGGATGGATCATCGGACCGGTCGGTGCGATCTTGGCCGTGCCGCTCACGTTGCTGGCGAAGGCGTTGCTCGTGGACGTCGATCCTCGGGCGCGGTGGGTCGACGATCTACTGGCCAGCCGCGCCGTGGTGCTCGACCGCCAGGTGCCCACCGAACAGGAGGTGGCGCGGGAGTCCACGTGAGGCGCCTTGGCCTTCCGTTGCTCGTCCGGCGCTGTGCGAGGCGAACCACCGCCCGGGCAAGTAGCAGCGCTGACATCGGCGTTGCGTGTGATGTCCGGGTTGGACAGACCGGACGCTCGGCTGGCCTCGACGGGGCGACGGTGAACGTCGCCCCGTCGGTCACGTCGACGGTTGACGGCTGCTAGCGGTGCGGTCGGCGGGGTGGGCGGACGGTGAGCAGCACCGCGCCGGTGATGGTCATCGCGGACAGCAGCAGGACGGTCAGGCCGAGTTCGATGAGGAAATCGGTGAACATGGTCAACTCCGGATCTCTCGCTGTGTGGCACGGGCGCGGGAGCGCAGGCTGGTCAGGGTGACCGTGGTGAGGATGAGCACGATCACCGCCAGCGACAGGAGGGTGGGGATCTCGGGCACGGCGGGCCAGATGCCGTGTGCCCACTGCAGGACGAGCTTGACGCCGATGAACGCGAGGATGAGTGCCAGGCCGTGGTTGAGGTGCGTCAGCTTGGCCAGCACCGCTTGGAGCACGAAGTACAGCGCGCGCAGGCCCAGCAGCGCGAAGGCGTTGGTGGTGAAGACGAGGTAGGGGTCTTCGGTGATGCCGTACACGGCCGGGACGGAGTCGACGGCGAACACCACATCGGTGGCGAAGACCGCGACGACCACGACGGTGAGCGGGGTCAGGGCGCGCCGGCCGCGCTCGGTGACGATCATCCGGGTGCCCTGGTAGTCGTCGGTGACGGGCATCAGCTTGCGCAGCAGGCGCACGGAGCGCATCCGCGAGACGTCGCGTTCGAGGCCGTCGCCGGTGAGCGCCTCGTGCAGGATCTTGATCGCGGAGGCGAACAGGATCGCGCCGAAGACCAGGAAGGCCCAGGTGCCCGCTTGCAGAAGGGCGGCGCCGGCGGCGATGAAGATGCCGCGCAGGACGAGGGCGCCGACAATGCCGTAGAGCAGCACCCTTTGCTGGATCTCGGCGGGCACCGCGAACGCGGCCAGCAGGAGCATGAACACGAACAGGTTGTCCACCGACAGTGACTTCTCCACCACGAATCCGGTGGTGAACTCCAGGGCCTGTCCGCCGCCGAAGGCCAGCCACAGCCCGCCTGCGAACAGCAGCGGCAACGCCAGGTAGAACACCGACCAGCCCGCGGCCTCGCGCATGGACACCTCGTGCGGGCGGCGGGTGACCAGGAAGTCGGCCACCAGCAGCGCCAGCAGCACCGCGATGCTGATCGCCCACAGCAGCGGTGATCCAATCGACTCGAGCGCCGGGGCGGGGGCGGAAACCAGGTGCATCAGGTCCTCCTCGAACACGGGTCACGGTTCGAGGTCTCCTTCACCCGGCAACGGGCGACCCGCCGGGGACATCCCTGGATGTCCGTACTGACCGGCCGGGCCTTTCGGGAAGTACTCCCCTCCCCACCAATTATGGGACAAATCGGGCAAATGTAAAGGACGTCCGGCGTCCCCCGATGGCGTGTCATCGCGGACCGGCGTGGGCCGTCGCTCACCGCAGCCACGACACGGTGGTGTCGCCGGTTCGGGAGTTCGCTCGTCGCGCGGTCGGCCGCCGGAAGGTCACCTCGATCGCGGGCACCTCGCGCCTCAACGCCCGCAACTTCGGTTTCGGTTGCGCCGGCAGGGCTTCCGAGCCGGTCCAGCGTTCCGGGGGCCGGTCTTCGAGGCGGGAACTCACGCGCGCTTCGATGGATTCCGCTCAGGGCGCTGACCGCGACCGGCCGCCCGACCGTCGCTTGTGGAGAGTCCGTTACTCAGTCACGACTCGCGATGGCGAACTCGACACCGGCGCGTTCGGCGACGCCGCGCAGCTGGGCGGCCAGTGGTCCTGGCATCGGGATGCCGGAATGGGCGCGCTCCTCGCGGGCGGTTGCCTCTGGGTCCCCTGGGACGAGCACCGGGCAGTCCGGGTCGAGCGGCGGGGTCTCGTGCAGGAGATCGATGGCGTCGTCGAGGTCGTCCTCGAACACGCCTGCCGCGCGGAAGAACGTGGGGTCCAGCGCGAGGAAGAAGTGCCCGATGTTGTGTGGCGCGTCCGGTTCGTCGCGCTCGCGGATCGCGGGGAACGTGCCGCCGCAGAGGGTGGCGCCGAGGATGTGGGCCATCATGCTGAGGCCGTAGCCCTTGTGGCTCGACATCTCCGGCGTGCCGCCGAGCGGGGTCAGCCCTCCGATGTCGTCCTCCCTGATGATCCGGAGCGCGACCGCCGCGTCCTCGACCGGTTGTCCCTGCTTGTCCAGCACCCAGCCCGGGGGCAGCGGTTTGCGGTGGTAGTCGTAGACCTTCACCTTGTTGACCGCGGCGGTTGTGGTGGCGATGTCGAGCAGGAAGTTCGGGTTGCGACGGGCCGGGGCGGCGAAGGCGAGCGGGTTGGTCGCGAGCCGGGGCACGGCTGATCCGGTGGGTGCGGCGCACGCGAGGTTCGCCGAGCTGGTGACCAGTCCGACCAGTCCTTCGGCCGCCGCCATCTCGGCGTAGTGCCCGGCGGCGCCGAAGTGGTGGGAGTTGACCACCGACACCACGCCGACCGCGCTCTGGCGGGCCTTCTCTATCGCCTTGCGCATCGCGAACTCGCTCGCGGGGTGGCCGATGCCGCCGCAGGCGTCGACGAGCGCCGACGCGGCGTTCTCCCGCACGACCACCGGTCGCGCGCGCAGGTCGATCCGGCCCTCGTTCCGGAGCTTCTCGTACGTCATCAGCATGGACACGCCGTGGGAGTCGGTGCCGGCGAGGTCGGTGCCGACCATGACGCCGGCGGTGGTCTCGGCCAGATCGGTGTCCATGCCCCACGCCGTGAGGACGTCCGTGATCAGTCTGCGCACCCGCTCGGCGGGAACTCGCATGGGTACTCCTTGACTTGTCAGGCCGCGGCGGTGTCCGCGCGGACGGCACGGGCGAGATCGTTCTCGCCGAGGTGCTCGAAAACGTCGGCAGCGATGTGGGCTCCGATGTGGAGGCTCGACGTCGCCGCTGGCGACGGGGCGTTGAGCACGTGGATCGCCCGCGCGGTGCGGTCGATGACGAAGTCGTCCACCAGCTCGCCGTCGTCGCGCACCGCCTGCGCGCGCACCCCGCTGCCGTGACGGCGCAGGTCCTCGCCGTTCAGCGTGGGCACGAGCTTGCGGACCTCGCGCACGTAGAGCCGCCACACGAGCGAGTGGGCCATCTCGGTGAGTCCGTAACGCCAGTACCGCCGGGCGAGGCCACGCAATGCGGGGTCGCGGGCCAGCTGTGCCAGCAGGCGCCGGTCGACGTCGCGCCAGCGGTAGCCCTCGCGCGCGAACGCGGGCACCGCGTTGGGTCCCACGTGGACGGAGCCGTCGAGCATCGGGGTCACGTGCACGCCGAGGAAAGGAAGGTCCGGATCGGGCACCGGGTACACGGGGTTGCTCACGACGTCCCTGCGGCCGGGCCGGACCTCCGTGTACTCGCCACGGAACGGCATGATCCGCACGGTGGGGTGGTCGCCGGCCGCGCGGGCCACCACGTCGCTGTGCAGGCCCGCGCAGTTCACGAGCACGCGCGCGCGGACCTCCTCGTCCTCGGTGCGGACCACGGTCCGGTCGCCCTCGCCGGCGAACGACAACGCGGGCGCGTTCGTGCGCAGGGTCGCGCCGAGCCCGGTCAGCTCGCCGGCCAGGGCGCGGCAAACGGCACCGAAGTCGGTCATGGCGGTCTCGGCGATCGCGAGCGCCGCGATCCCGGCGACGTTCGGCTCCCGCTCGGCGATCTCGCGCCGGTCCAGCCGCCGCACGGTGACCCCGTTGGCCTGCCCGCGCTCGGCGAGCAGTTCCAGGCGGGGCAGCTGCTTCTCGGCGGTGGCCACCACGATCTTGCCGGTGCGCCGCACGGGAACGTCCTGCCGCTCGCAATAGCGGATCATCGCCTCGCCACCCGCCCGCGCCAGCCGTGCTTTGAGGCTGCCCGGCCGGTAGTACAGGCCGCTGTGGATGACATTGCTGTTGTGCCCGGACTGGTGCGCTCCCCAGCGGGACTCCTTCTCCAGGACGGTCACGGAGCGGCGCGGGTCGGCGAGCAGGATCGCCCGCGCCGTGGCGAGGCCCAGCACCCCTCCTCCGACGACGACGACATCGACAGCACGGGACATCTCGCGGACCCTCCTCGCTCGCAGCCCACCGCAGTGAAGGCCACCATGCCTGCGCCCACCCGTCTCCCACTCCACCCGAACGGAGACGCCGCGCGCCGCTGTGTTGATCCCACGCAGTGAAGGTGGCCTTCACTGCAGTGGCGAACCGCTGCGACTGTATACAGTCGCAGCGTCCGTACACAAGGGGTTAGACTCCGCCGGTGAACCCAGCGGCCAGGACGAACAACAGCGCGAACGTGATCGCCGAGCGCCTGCGCGCGTCGATCCGGCACGGCGAGCTGCTCCCCGGCACCCGCCTCGTCCAGGAGAAACTGGCCGCCGAGCTGGACGTCAGCCGCATCCCCCTGCGTGAGGCGCTGCACACGCTGGCCGCCGAGGGCCTCATCGAGGTGCTGCCCCAGCGCGGCATGCACGTCGCCGAGCTGAGCCGCGCCGACATCGTCGACCTCTTCGAGCTGCGCCTGCAGCTGGAACCACCCCTCGCCGACGAGATCGTGCGCGGCTGCCGCGACCGCGACCTCGACGAGCTGCAGGCACTCGCCGACGAGATGCGCGCACTCGGCGCCGACGCGGCGGGGCGCGCCGTGCTCAACTATCGCTTCCACCGGCGCATCTACGAACTCGCCGAGCGCAAACTCTCCCTGCGCTTCATCGACCAGCTGCTACACCTCGTGGAACCCTACAGCCGCCGCTGGGTCCACTCAGGCCACGAACTGGACCGCATCGACGCCGAGCACACCGCCATGGTCGAGGCGCTGCGCACCCGCGACGCCTCGCTGCTGCGGCGCGTCGTCACCGCCCACGTCGAAGGCGCGCGCGACCACGTCCTCGCACACCACCCGGCGTAGGGCACAGCTCGGGACGCGGCGACGCGGGCCGGCGCGGTGACTGGATCGAGGATGCCATCGCCGCGCCGGTCACCGTGACCATCGCGGGCTACTCGAGAGGGGTCGCGGCCGACCAGGTGCTCGGGTGCCCGGTGCGGTGCGACGCGGTGGAGCCGGTGCCGCGGCCACGTGTTCGTGCCGAGGGTCCATGACCGGCGGGCTGGCGGCGAGTGGGCCGAGACCTCGACAGGGCGAGGCGTGGACGACGGGTCCTCCGTGGGACGTCGGAATCAGTGCAGCAGCGCCGCCGCCCTGTCGACCGTGGCACGCATCAGCTCGGCGATCCGCTTGATCTCGGGGCGCTTGACACGGCCCACCGGCATCGCCGTGTTGAACGACAGGCGCAGTGCCGAGTGCTCGGCGGGGAAGGCGACCGAGACGGAGGAAACGCCCTCCTCGCTCTCCTCGGACGAGGTCGCGTAGCCGCGCCGCCGGATGCCGGCGAGCTCCCGCTCCAGCGCGGACCTGCTGCGGATCGAGTGCTCGGTCAGCCCCGGCAGCTCCTCGTCGGGATAGAGCTGGTGCAGCCGCTCGGTGGACAGGGACGCGAGCATGGCCTTGCCCGTCGACGTGCAGTTGGCGGGCAGCGAGCGGCCCAGCCGGGACGCGACGCGCACCGCGCGCGGGCTCTCGATGGCGTCGATGAACCGCACCGTGGTGCCGTCGAGGGTGGCGATGTGGACGGTCTCGCCGGTCTCGCCGTTGAGCTCCTCGAGAAACGGCCGCAGTGTCTGCCGCACGTCGAACTGTTGCAGGATCGAGAAGGCGACGCCGGTCAGCGCCGTGCCCGGCACGTACGCCTTCGACCGCCGGTCCTGCCGGATGAAGCCGCGGTAGTGCAGCATCGCCAGCAGCCGGTGGGCCGTCGACGACGCCACGCCCAGATAGTCAGCGACCTCGGTGAGCCGCAGCTCGCTGCGCTCGCCCAGCAGCAGCAGAATCCGCAGCGCGTTGTCGACGGATTCGATCGGGTACTGCGGGCGAGGGCCCACCCCGCCCGCATCGAGCGCAGAAACGTTCTTCACAGCAGAAATCCTAGCCGACCACGCCCCGCGTCGTTTCTCCGCTCACACCACCACCTCGGCGAGCGTCTCGGGGGCGAACAGTTCGTCGGGCTCGTACCGCCGCGGCGCCAGGCCCTGCTCGTGGGAGTAGCGCAGGAATGTCTCCAGCGCCGCGCGGTTCGGCTCGACTCCGTATGGCCACCAATCCTCACCCATCGCGGCGCGCGTGCGCTCCACCTCCGCCCACAGCCACGGCAGTGCGTAGGGCAGGGCCGCCGTCTCGCCGAGCCCGGACAGCGCGATGGCCTTGGCACGCACGCAGGCCTTGACGAGCTCCCGGGCCAGCCACCGGTTCCGCTCGTAGATCTCGCGCCGCAGCACGAGCGTGTGCATGACCGGGAAGATGCCGGTGCGGTGGTGGTAGTCGCGTTCCATCTGTTCCGGGTCGGGGAACAACCGTCGCAGGCCGCCGTGCCCCTCATCGTTGAACGGCCCGGGGTTGCGGGCGCTGTAGACGGCGTCCAGCTCGCCGTCGAGCAGCATCCGCGACAGCGTCTCGCCCTCGCGGATGGGTCGCACCTCGACGCCGGGTGGCAGGTCCAGCGCCAGCTTCTCCTCCCTGCCCGGCGCGTCGAGCCCACCGGTGCGGTAGCGGACCGACTCCACGGGCAGGCCGTGGTGCTCCGCGAGGATTCCGCGCACCCACACCGCGGCGGTGATCTGGTACTCCGGCACGCCCACCGTGCCGCCGGCGAGTGCGGCCGGGTCGGTGAACGGCGAGTCCTGCCGTACGTACACGGCGCTGTGCCGGAACGCGCGCGAGGGGAACACGGGCACGGCAACGAACGGCGCTCCCTGCGAGAGGGTCAGCACGTAGGTCGACAGCGACAGCTCGGCGATGTCGAACTCGCCGAACCTGAGCATCCGGAAGAACGTCTCCTCCACCGGGAGGGCGAGGAAGTTCAGTTCGGCGCCCGCGACGCGGACCTCACCCGTGCGCAGGGGCCACATCCGGTCGTAGCCCTGGCAGGCCATGGTGAACACCGGGGACACGAACGCCGCCTCCTTCAGCCCACTGTGGGCAGTCGCCGCACGAGGTAGTCCCACACCGAGGAAACGGCGCGCTCGTGGTAGATGTGCTCGCGCTTGGCCAGTGACTCCGCTGGCGGCGACCAGGTGGGCCAGCCGCCGCCGGAGTGCGTGAGCAGTTGCTGGGCGCACGCGCGCTCCAGCAGGATCGCGGCAACGGTCGCCTCCTCGACGTCCTCGCCGATCGCGACGATCCCGTGGTTGACGAGGAACACGGCGCGGGCGTCGCCGAGCGTGGCCGCGAGCGCCTTCCCCAGTTCACGCGTGAGCACGAGGTCGGCGGTGTCGGTGAAGCGGGGAACCTGGGGCGGCACGAAGTAGTTCGCGGCGTGGCTGACCGGGCGCAGCGGCTGGCCGGTGGCGGCCAGCGCGACCGCGTGTGGCGGGTGCGTGTGTACGACGGCACCGACGTCGGGCCTGGCGGCCATGATCTCGGTGTGGATGGGGTACTCGCTGTGCCGAGTGCCCTCGCCGCCTCGCACGGCGCCGTCCTCGTCGACGAGGTGCACCCGCTCCGGCGTCACCTCGTCGAGGCCCCACTCCGCCGACTTCAGCCACACGCCCTCGCCGCCGGGGTCACGGGCGGACACGTGACCCCAGATGAGGTCCCCGTGACCCGCGGCGGCAAGGACACGTGACGAAGTGGCCACGATCTCACGGACATCAGCGCACATGTGGTTCGTTCTCCGATTCTCAGTGGACAGTCATGGGTCAGGGCACGCTCGGCAGGACGAAGACGAGCCAGGTCAGCACGGGGGCGGTCACCGCCATCGCGATGCCCCAGCCGAGCATCGTGCGGAACAGGGACGGCCGTTCCGGCTCCGGCGCGTTGGCCAGCGTGAGGGCCCCGACGGACGAGAACGGCGTCGAGTCCACCACCGTGGCCGAGATCGCCAGCGCGACGATCATCGCGGTCGCGCCGACCTGCCCCTGCACGAGGAACGGCACCGCGAGCGGGATGAGCACGCCGAGCAGGCCCGCGCTGGAGCCGAAGGCGGAGGTGACCGCACCGACGAGACACAGCAGGAACGCGGTGAGCAGGGGCACGCCGATGCCCGCGATTCCGTCGCCGACGGCGCCGATCGTGCCGTAGCGCTCCATGGCGGCGACGAGCGTGGTGACACCGCAGATGAGCAGTACCACCGACCACACGATCTTCTTGTCGGCCCTGTCGAAGCGCTTCGGGAACACCGCGTGCAGCGCCACGGCCGCGACGAGCGCGAGGAAACCGATCTCGATGTCGAAGACGAGCGCGCCGACGCCGACCCCGAGCATCACCAGCAACGTGATCGCCTGGTCGGTCCGCAGCGCGGCGGGGCGTGCCGAACCGCTGCGCTCGTTGCTGGTCTGCGCGCCTGCCGTGGACCCAGGCACGTCCCCGGAGCCGCCCGTGGCCGTGGCGGCCGCGCCGCCCTCGGCACGGGCGCCGACGCCCGCGGCGATCGTGGCACTGGCCGTCGCGACGCGCATGTGCCGTTCGCGTAGCAGCGTCCGGCCGCCGAAGCAGAGGTAGATGACCACGGCCAGCACGATGTTGTAGGCGGCGTTGCCGAAGAACAGCGCGGCCGAGGAGACCTGAACGCCGCCCGCTCCCGCCGCCTTCTGCACGATGATCGCGAGCCCGTTCAACGGAGAGAAGTTTCCCAGGCACGACCCGTGCATGACCATCAGCGCCGACATGCGCCGGTCGATCGCGTAGCGATCGCCGAGCCGCAGGCACAGCGGAGCGAGCATGGCAACGCCGGCGGGCCCCAGCGCGCCCGCCGTGGTGGGCACCGCGGAGAACACGAAGACGAGCCACGGCACGAGCGCGGGCCGGTCGCCAAACAGCCACACGGCCCTGTCGATGATCCATTCGATCGTGCCGTTCACCGAGGCGAGGCCGAACAGGTAGGTCACGCCGACGAGCAGGACGAAGAGATCCGCGGGGAAGCCGGCCAGCAGGTCGTCGACGCTTTCGCTCGCGACGAGCGTTCCGATGAGGAACGTCGCGACGAGCGAGAGCGCGCCGATGCTGACAGGCCTGAGCGTGCCGACGATGAACACCAGCACGAGCGCCACGACTCCGATGACGTGGATGGACACAGCAATTCCTCTCCGCGCGCTTCATTGGGCGCGACCACCGAGTGGGGCATCGGGACAACACGAGGACCGGTCTCTGCGATGCAGAATCACTTTCTTTCATTCACTCGTTCGTGTCAACAGTGCCGAGCGAACACAAAGGACGATCACACCGGAACGGACACGTCCCGCCGCAGCCGCGCAAGCTCATGCCGCCACGCCGTCGCCGTGTTGAACGTCGCTCCGAGATCGGGCAGCTCGGCCAGGTCCTCCTCGGGCAGATCGGCGAGCGTCCCGCCCGCGCTCACCACGCGTAGGGAGAGCGCCGCGAGCCGGTCCACGCTGATGGACTGCAGCACGGCCTGCTCGACGCTGCCCCCGGCACTGGTGAGCCCGTGACCGCGCAGGAGCACGACCGGCCGCTTTCCCATCGCCGCCACCATCTCCGCCGCCAGCCGCCGGTTGCGCACCAGCAAGCCCCGCGGGTAGACCGGCACGCCCCCGGCGGCCAGCCGCGTGCCGGGGATGTCGAAGGCTCCGACGATCGGCCGGATCGCCAGTCCCGCGAGGTCGGCCGCGACGACCGACGGCGGGTGCGCGTGCACGACCGCCTCCACGTCGGGTCTGCCGCGCAGGACCTCGGTGTGCAAGGGAAGCTCGTTCGGCGGAGCGTAGCCGCCGTCTAGCTCGCCCGCCGTCCCCGGCTCCCCGTCGAGGTCCACGAGCCGGATGTCGGCGCTGGTGGTGAACGCGAGTCCGCGTTCCTCGGGGCCACGGCAGCGCACGAGCAGTCGCCGCGCGTCCACCCGCAGGCTGATGTGCCCCAGGATCCCGTCGGCGAGGCCGCGCGCGGCGAGCACCCGGCAGGCCTGCGCGATGTGGGTGCGCAGGGGCGCCAGTTCCTCGCTCATGTCACCGCCCCCGTCCTCGCGCTGGGCCGCCGTGCGGACACCAGTTGCCGGACCTCCTCCAGGGACATCGTGCCCGCCGCCTTGCGGCAGACGACGAGCGCACGCGGCCAGCTGACGGTCACGGCACCCGCGAACGTGCCGTCCGGCTCGGCGTAGAGCGCGGCGAACGAGCGCTCCGGGTCGGGGCCCGGCACGAGAACGTGGCCCAGCGCCCCTCCGGTGTGGCCGGTGAGCTGGAGCGTGCGGTCGTACTGGTCGCTCCACACGTACTCGACCGGCTCATGGACGCGCGGCGCGTCCGGCCGGACGATGTTGTGGGCCACGCACGCCGCCTGCTCCACGGCGTTGGTCCAGTGCTCGGCGCGGCCGAGCCCGCCCCGCCGGGGATGCGGCACGCGGGCCACGTCGCCGACGGCGTGCACGTGGTCCGCCGCGCGGCTGAACCGGTCGCACACCACGCCGTCGTCGAGGCGCAGGCCGGAGGTACGCAGCCAATCGTCGTTGGGCACTGCGCCGATGCCGACGACCACGGTCGCGGCGGGCAACGGGGTCCCGTCGCCGAGACGCACCACGAGCCCGTCCTCGACCTGCTCGACGCCGTCGACGCCCACCCCGAACCGCGTGGTCACGCCGTGCTCGGCGTGTAGCCGCGCGAACCAGCCGGCCACCGCGGGATCGAGCACCCTGCTCATCGGCGCCGGAGCGGGGTCAACGAGCGTCACGTCGCGCACCCCGAGACCGCGGGCCGTCGCGGCGACCTCGGCGCCGACGAAGCCCGCGCCGATCACCACCAGCGGCCCACCGCGGCGCAGGTCGCGCGCCAGCGTCGTGGCGTCGGCGAGCGTGCGCAGGACGTGCAGGCCGGGCGGAGCGCCCCACGGCGACGGCCTGGCCTGCGCGCCCGTCGCGAGGACCACGTCGTCGTAGCGCAGCTGCTCGCCGTCCGCCAGCTCGACCCGGTGGCCCGCGACGTCGAGCCGTGTCGCGGCGCGGCCGAGCAGCAGCCGGATCCCAGCGTCACGGGCCGCGCTCTCCGTCAGCAGCGTGATGTCGTCGCCGGTCGACGTGCCCGCGAGCACGCCCTTGGACAGCGGCGGCTTGTCGTACGGCGCCACGGTTTCCTCGCCGACGAGCACCACGTCGCCGGCGTAGCCCCTGCTCCGCAGCGCCTGTGCCGTGCGCACCCCGCCGACCGAGGAGCCGACGATGACCGTCACCGGGCTCACGGCGTCTCGACCCTCAGCGCGGCGACGGGGCAGCTGCGGGCGGCGTCGCTGATCCGGTCCATTTCGGACCCCGAGACCTCTTTTCTCAGCACCACCACCAGGCCGTCGTCGTCGAGGTCGAACACATCGTCCGCCGCGACGACACAGTTCGCGTAGCCCTGGCACAGGTCCAGATCGGCCTTCACGAGTGCCATGTCGGTTCCTCCTAGTCACGCTTTCACGGCGATGCCGCCGTCGGGATGGATCACGTCTCCAGTGATGCCGCGGGAGCGCTCCGAGGCCAGGAAGACGTAGCTCCACGCGTGGTCGGCGCCGGAGAGCGCGACGCGCAGCGGCACGCGGCCGACCAGCTCGGCCTCCCTGCCCGCGGTGGCGCCGAGGCTGCGCTCGCCGAGCCCGAGGCTGTCGAGTCCGCGCAGGTCGGTGCCGAGCGTGCCGCCCGGTGCCACGCCGTTCACCCTGATCTCGGGAGCGAGCTCGTGCGCGAGCGCGGTCACGAGTCCGCGCACGGCGAACTTCGAGGACACGTACAGCACGCCGCCGCGTCCCGGGTAGTACGCCGAGGTCGACTCGGTGAGCACAACGCTGCCCCCGCCGGCGCGCAACGCGGGCAGCGCCGCCTTGACCGAGTGCAGCTGGCTCTTGACGTTCACGGAGAACATCTCGGCGAAGGCGTCGTCGATCGCGGGGGCGTCGAGCTCGCCGAGGCCCCGGTAGAAGTCGAACACGCCGACGCAGTTGACCAGCACGTCGAGCCCGCCGAACTCCGCGACCGTCCTCGCCACCGCCTCCTCGTTGGCCGCCCTCGTCGTCGCGTCGCCCGCGACGACCGGCAGGTCCGGGATCTCGGTGGCAAGCGCCTCGCACTTGGCCTCGTCGCGTTCCAGCACGGCGACCCGCGCGCCCTCGTGCCGGAACGCGTCGACCACGGCCCTGCCGATGCCCGACCCCGCCCCGACGACGAGCGCCCTGCGATCCTCCAGCCAGCCCGTCACGCGTCCTCCTCGGCGTGACCGAACAGCGGACCGAAGGGCGTGCCGATCATCGCCGAGAACGTCGCGGCGTTCTGCCACGTCAGAGCCTCCAGCTCCAGCGGGCACAGCGCTACCCATTGCCCCGACTTGGGCGCCTCGACCAGCAGCCGGGAGCCGTTGCGCGTCTCCACGCGGCACACCCGGATCTCGGCGAACTCGTTGCCCAGCACGATCTCCTCTCCTTGCCGGTTCTCCCGCAGCTTCCGCAGCTCGGCGGCGGCGAGCGCGGCAGCCTCGGCGTCGTCCTGCTCTCCCGGCCAGCGCGCAGTCATAGGAAGATCGCCAGGTTCTGGGTGCGCAGCACCGCGTCGTCGACGAGGATCGTGCGGCGCGCGAGGAGCCAGCCCTCCCCGTCGGAAGCCCGCCGCAGCAGGTCCTCCCTCCCTGCCGAGACGACGGCGGCCTCCCGCACGTCGCCCCGGCTGCGGTACAGCAGCACCGCCGAGTCCACGACGACGTGCCCGGGGTCCTCGGTGGCGAACGTGCGCACGTTGGTGACGTAGTGCCGCAACCGCGATGGCGGGTCCTCTGTCCACGCGTGCTCGGTGGCGAAGCGCGCGACCCGCCGCGACAGCGAGTACTTGTTCTCGTCGAAGTGCGCCATGCCGGGCGCGGAGTCGTAGCCGGCCCCGAGCGCGGTGCTGACCCGCACCGGCATCAGGTAGTGGATGTCGTCGGTGAGCAGGTCGAGCCACTCGTCGTAGTGCTGGGCGTCGAGCAGGTAGGCCTCCTCGACGAGCCAGTGGTGGGCCTGCAGGTGCCGCTCGTCGGAGAACGGCAGCGAGCGGCCGGTGCGCTGGAGCGCCGGCGCGTGCCCGCCGAGCGCCGACTCCGCCGAGTACGGTCCGCCGTTGCCGGTCGGACGCTGCCGGGCGCGGGCGGAGGTCATGCCGTCACCGCCTTCCCGCCGCGGCCCACGTGGATTCGCTCCGCGGACTCCGCGGGCCGTTCCAGGTAGTCGGCCCAGCGCCGCAGCAGGTGCCGCTGGTTGTACTCGCCGTAGCCGACGTAGGCCTCCCCTGGGCCGGAGAACCGCTCGGGCGGCAGGGGCGGCACGACGGTGGCGTCGTCCTCCAGCAGGCCCATCCTGCTGTTGAGCAGCAGCCGCCTCGCCATCGAGCCTCCGGCCGTGCTCGTCAGCGACACCCAGTTCTCCACGTCGTCCTGCTCGAACATCCCGGTGCTGCCGAAGCACATCAGGTACGCCTTGTAGGACAGCGCCTTGTACTCCTCGGGCGCCTCGGCGTCGACGGCGAACCACGACAGCACCTCGGTCTCGTCGGGCCCCACGGGCTGCCAGGTGCGGATCGAGATGAACGGCAGCACGTCGTCGGAGTCCTCGACCCTCGGCCAGTTGTGGACGAAGCTCAGGTTCGGGAAGACCGAGGCCGCCGAGACCATGAAACCGTCGTGGCCGACGAGGTCGAGCTGTTCCGGCGACCAGACCTGTTTCATCCGCTCGATCATCACGTCCGGGTAGCCGACGTAGCGCAGCCGTTCCTCCAGCGTGCCGGGCGGGAGCTTGTACGTCGTGCCGCCGCCGTTGCCGGCCCAGTAGGTGCAGCCGTCCTTGCGCTTCTCCGCCTTGGGTTCGCGGAACAGGCCGATCTCCACGACGCTCGTGTGGGTCTGCGGCGTGTGGTACATGTCGCCGGCGAAGTTCTCGGCGCCGATCTTCCAGTTCGCCTTGACCCGCCAGCGCTGCGGCCCGCGCAGTTCGATGCCGGACGGCGACTGTCTCGTGTAGTAGTCGAGGTAGAACGCGAAGTCGCCGAGGTAGTCGCGCAGGGGCGGCGCGTCCGGGTCCATGCTGACGAAGATCAGCCCGTTGTAGGTGTCCAGCGCCGGGGCGGGCAGCAGGGTCTGGGATTTCCGCCGGAAACCGGCCTCCCCGCCGTAGGCCTCCTTGTGGAACGGGAGCCCGACCAGCCTGCCGTCGTTGCGGTACGACCACCCGTGGTACGGGCAGCGGAAGTGGGAGGCGTGGCCCATCTCCGCGCGGCAGACCTGCATGCCACGGTGCAGGCACATGTTGAACAGCGCTCGCACCTGGTGGTCCTCGCCCCTGGCCACGATGAACGAGTCCTCCAGCACCCTGCGCACCACGTAGTCGCCGGGCTGCGGGATCTCCGACTCATGTCCCACGAACACCCACGCGCGGCTGAACAGACGCTCCCTCTCGAGCCGGAACACCTCCTCGTCGTTGTAGATGTGGGCCGGAATCATGCCCCGCCGCACTTCCTCGAGGAGATGCGACTGATCGTCCATCACGCGCCTCGTTTCTGCTCTACAGAGCGTCAATCTTTTTAGCAGAGAAGAGGATGCCGGGTGGCCCCGGCTGTTGTCAACCGCCGCGATCGCGGGCTACCTTCTTCCGTACAGAGGAGTTTTCCTCAGAATGGAGGTTGCCCGTATGTCAGTGGTGGACGACCTGATCGCGACCGCCGCGGGCGTCGCCGATCGAGAGTGGCGGCTCACCGTGGGCGGGCACGCGCGCGCGGCCGGCACTGGCGCGACGTACACAGTGGAGTGTCCCGCGACGGAGGAGCCGCTGGCCGAGGCGCCGAACGCGACACCGGAGGACGCCGACGAGGCCGTGCGCTCCGCCGCCGACGCCGCCACCGGCTGGCGAAACGTGCAGCCCCGCGAGCGCGCCGGCAGGCTGCGTGAGCTGGCCGCCGCGATCAGGGCCCACGCGGACGAGCTGGCGCTGCTCGACGCGCTCGACTCCGGCAACCCGGTCACGGCCATGCGCACCGACGTGGGGTGGGGCGCCGACGTCCTGGAGCTGTTCGCCGACTACGCCACGCACCTCGGCGGGGATACGATCCCCGCCAGCGCCGAGAACCTGCATTTCACCCGCAGGGCGCCGTTCGGGGTGGTCGCGCGGATCGTCCCGTTCAACCACCCCGTCATGTTCGCCGCCGCCAAGATCGCGGCTCCGCTGCTGGCTGGCAACACGGTGGTGCTCAAGCCCTCGGAGATCACCCCGCTGTCGGCGCTGCGCCTCGCCGAGATCGCCACCGGGATCCTGCCCGAGGGCACCCTCTCGGTGATCACCGGCGACGGGCCCGCCGCGAGCCAGGCACTCGTGCGACACCCGCTCGTCCGCAGGATCGGCTTCATCGGCAGCGAGCGCGTCGGCCGGATCATCCAGCGCGACGCCGCCGAGTCCGGGGTCAAGGAGGTCAGCCTCGAACTGGGCGGCAAGAACGCGCTCATCGTGTGCCCCGACGCCGACCTCCGGGCCGCGGCGGACGGCATCGTCGGCGGCATGAACTTCGCCTGGTCCGCGGGCCAGTCGTGCGGCTCCACCTCGCGGGTGCTGCTGCACACCGACGTCGCGGACGAGGTACTGGCGCTCGTGCGCGAGCGGATCGGGCGGATCACGATCGGCTCCCCCGTCGACCCCGCCACGCAGATGGGCCCGCTCGCCTCACGCGCGCAGTACGACAAGTCCTGCCGCTACATCGACATCGCCACGACCGAGGGCGCCACGCTGTTCCACGGCGGCGGCAGGCCGGACGGTCTCGACCGCGGCTACTACCTCGAGCCGACGATCTTCACCGGCGTCGACCCCCGCATGCGGATCGCGCGGGAGGAGGTCTTCGGGCCCGTCATGTCCGTGCTCACCTTCACCGACCTCGACGACGCGATCCGAATCGCCAACGGCGTGGACTACGGGCTCACCGCGAGCATCTGGACCCGCGACGTCTCCACCGCGCTCGACCTCGCCGACCGCGTCGAGGCGGGTTACGTCTGGGTCAACGGCTCGTCGCGGCACTTCTGGGGAGTTCCCTTCGGCGGCACCAAGTCCTCCGGGATCGGGCGCGAGGAGAGCGTCGAGGAGCTGCTGAGCTACACCGAACTGAAGGCGGTGAACGTTGTCGTCTGAGTCCTTTCACGGCGCCGACCTCGTCGTCGAGACACTGGCCGCCGAAGGCGTCACCCACGTCTTCGGCCTGCCCGGCACCACGATCATGGAGCTCATCGACGCGCTCGGCAGGCACGCCGCCGTGCGCTACCTTTCCACCCGCCACGAGCAGGTCGCCGGGTTCATGGCCGACGGGTTCTCCCGCGCGGGCGGGCCGCTCGGCGTCTGCCTGGCCTCGCGCGGCCCCGGCGCGGCGAACCTGGCGATCGCGGTGCAGAACGCCCACGACGAGTCCGTCCCGCTGCTCGCCTTGGTCGGGCAGGTGCCGCAGTCGATCAGCCACCGCGGCTCGTTCGAGGACATGAACGTGGTCTCGGCGTTCGCCCCGATGTGCAAGTGGGCCGTGGAGATCACCGAGCCGGACCGGATCCCGGAGTTGCTGCAGCGGGCCGTCCGTGCCGTCGTCAGCGGCAGGCCGGGGCCGGTCGTCGTGTCGCTTCCGCTGGACGTGTTGCAGGCACCGGCGCAGGCAGGCCCCGGTCCCCGCGTCCGCGTGTACCCACCCGCCCCGGACCCGCGGGGCATCGCCGAGGCCGCCGGGCTGCTCGCCGCCGCGGAGCGGCCGGTGATCATCGTGGGCGGCGGAGGCACGGGAGCCCCGGACGCCGTGCTGGCGCTGGCCGAGACGGCGGGGGCACCCGTGGTCAGCACGTGGCTGCGCAAGAACGCGGTGCCCAACAGCCATCCCGCGTTCCTTGGCGCGCTCGGCTACGGCGCGCACGACGTGACCGACCGGATCGTGCGGGAGGCCGACGTCGTCGTCGCGCTCGGCTGCCGGTTCTCCGAGTTCACCACCAAGCGCTGGTCGCTGGTGCCGCCGTCGGCGCGGCTCGTGCACGCCGACGTCGATCCTGGGGAGCTGGGCCGGGTGTACCCGCCCTCGGTCGGGCTGGTCTCCGACGCCGGAGCCGCCGCCCGCTCGCTAGCCGAGGCGCTGGGCCCGCTCGTCGCGGACGATCCCGGACGGGCGGAGCGGCGTACCGCACGCAGGGTCGAGCTGCGCAAGGAGTTCGACGAGGTGTCGGCGCCTCCGCCGGAGGCGACACCGGACAAGGGCACGGTCAGCTCCGCCGCGCTGGTCCGGGCCGTGCAGGGCCTCGCCGAGCGCGAGGGAATCGTGCTGGTGCAGGACGTGCACACGTTCGGGCCCTGGGTGGCGCGGCACGTGCACGTCGACCGGCCCCGCAGCTACTACGGCTCGGCGGGTGGCGCGATGGCGTGGGGCTTCCCCGCCGCGATGGGGATGGCGCTGGCCAGGCCGGGCGAGCGGATCGTCACGCTCAGCGGCGACGGCAGCTTCTGGATGGTGGCGCAGGACTTCGAGACGTGCGTGCGCGAGGGCATCGACGTCCTCACGGTCGTGGTCAACAACTTCTCGTACGGCAACACCCGCGACCGGCAGCGGTTCGCCCACGATGAGCGCTACCAGGGAGTGTTCCTAGGCAATCCCGACTTCGCCGAGTACGCGCGGCTCCTCGGCGGGCACGGCATCCGCGTCACGTCCGACGCGGCGCTGCGGCCCGCCGTCGAGGAGGCGCTCGCCACGCCGGGCCCCTGCATCGTCGACATCATCCAGGACCGGATGGAGGGGCTGCCCTACGGGCTCACCCCGCCACGGGCGCGCTGATGAGCAGGGCGCTGCCGGTCACCGTGTTCGTTTCGCGCACGGCGCGCGGTCCCGGCGGCGCCGCGCTGACGCGGTGGGCACACGACCTGTGCCGCGACGCGGCCGGTTTCCCCGGCCACCTCGGCGCGCACGTCGGCACGCGGGTCGTGGACGGCACCGTCACCGTCCACATCGGAGTATCGTTCGCGGGTGCGGAGGCGCTGCTGCGCTGGGAGCGCAGCGGCACGCGAGCCCGGCGGCTCGCGGAGGGCGACGAACTCACCCGTGGCGAGCCCGTCGCCCTGCCCCTCGCGGAGTTCGGCCTCGTGGCCGCGGCAAGCGGCCGGCCGGCGCCGTCGCGCCTGCGCTCGGCGGTGCTGATCTGGGCGGCGCTGTTCCCTCCCGCGGCGCTCGTCAACGCCGTGCTGATGCCGCACCTCGACGCCTGGCCCGGCCTCGTGCGCACGCTGCTGCTCACGCTCCTGCTGGTGCCGACCGTCGTCTTCGGCACGCTGCCGCTACTGCAGCGCGCCCTCGCCCGCAGAGGGCGCTGACCGGCGCCGGACGTGCACGGGTGGCGACGAGGTGCTCGTCGATGCCCACCCGTCCGGATCGCGATGCGGGACCGTGACCGGCACGGCCACCCGGGTCGAGCCTGGCACATTGATCTGCCACTCGGACTGTCCCGAGCAGAGCCGCCCCCTGGCAGGACTTTTCGCATGTGGCGCGCCATGGTCTCGGCCTCCGGCCCGTTCGAGCTTGACCTCAACCACGGTTGAGGTGCTGGAGTGGCTGTGTCGAGTGCGTGTGGCCTCGACCGAAAGGACTCTCCGATGGACTCTCCGGCCACCAGCAGTTCCGCAGGTGCCTCACTCGGTGCCGTGTCGCGTCTGCCGTCGCGATTGACGCTGCCAGTCGTCTTGGTCGGCGTCGCCTTGGTGGCGATGTCGATCTCCGGAACGGCGATCGCATTGCCGAACATCGGCCGAGATCTCACTGCCTCGGGTTCGGCATTGAACTGGGTGGTCGCCGGATACAACCTCGCCTTCGCCGCGATGACGCTCGTTGCGGGCGCAGCGGCAGATCGCGCGGGTCGGCGTCGTGTCTTCATCGTCGCAGCCGCCGTGTTCTCAGCCGGATTCCTGGTCACGGCTTTGGTACCGACGATCCTGGTTCTGGATATCGCTCGAATCGTTTCCGGTATCGGCGGTGCCGGAGTGATGGCCGCGGGCGGAGCGCTGTTGGCGTCGAGCTACGAAGGGGCCGCACGAAATCGGGCCTTCGCGCTCATGGGAACGATGGCCGGAGTCGGCATCGCCGTAGGCCCGACAATGGTTGGCGGACTGATCGCCCTGACCGGGTGGCGCGGCAGCTTCGTGGCGTTCGCGATCGTCGGCACGCTCATCGCATGCGGTGCAGGGCGCCTCCAGGAATCACGCGCAGACCACGGCCGCACCGATTGGATCGGGAGCGTGTTGTTCGTCGCCGCTCTCAGCGCGTTCATGTTCGCGCTTCTCGAAGGGCCGGAAGTCGGCTGGGCGCACCCGACGATCTTGAGTGCGGCTGCCCTCGGCGGGGCAGCGTTCATCGTGTTCGTGGTCACGCAGCGTCGCAGCGATGCTCCTGTGCTGGCGCCCGAACTCGTCTCTGAACGCGGGTTCATGGGGTGGTGTCTGGCGACGTTGACCACCTCGATCGGCTTCCTCGGCGCGCTGGTGTTCTTGCCCACCTACCTGCAGGCTGCTGCCGGGAACACGCCCGCGACCGCGGGGCTGACGATGCTGTTGCTGACAGCGCCGGTGCTGGTCACCCCGCTCTTCGCCGTCACCTTGGTCAATCGCGGCGTCTCTGCGCGGCTACTGATCCTGACCGCGCTGGTGTTCGTCATCACCGGCAACTTCGGTTTGCTACTCCTGGGGCCCGAGAACACGACGGCACTGGTCGCCGTCCCGCTGCTGCTCATCGGGATCGGCATGGGGATCTCGTTCGGTATCACTGATGGTCAGGCGATGTCCCTGGTCCCGGCACGCCTCGTCGGTACAGCCGCCGGTTTCCTCAACACACTCCGCGGAGCGGCAGAAGCTCTCGTGATTGCCGCGTTCAGCGCGATGCTCCTCGGGTTCCTCACCGTCCGGCTCGGTGACTCCGGCCATGCATCCGATGTCGCTGCCGGCCATCTCAGCTCTCCCACCGGCCGGGACTACAGCACCGAGATCGACGCGTTCACGGTCTCCTGGCACTTCACGCAGATCGGCGTCGGCACCGCGTGCCTCCTGCTGTCAGTGGCGGTCGCTGCCCTGCTTCTTGTGCCCTCTCGCGGCCCCATCACCGCGGAAGGTGGCCGTCATGCCCGAGAACCCCGATGAGCTGGCCGCGCTGCCGGCCCGTCACATCGACCCATCCGAACCGCTGACCATCGGCGAGGTGATGCGACGAACGGGGGTATCCGCTTCCGCGTTGCACTTCTACGAACGCAAGGGCTTGATCACCAGCCTGCGAACCTCGTCGAACCAACGCCTCTACGAACGGCACATGCTACGCCGCATCTCGCTGGTCCTGGTCGCCAAACGACTCGGCATACCGCTCGCCGACGTCGCCAGCGTTTTCCGTCGTCTACCCACCGATCATGCGCCCACGCACGAGGATTGGCAGCGCGTCTCCCGCGCTTGGAAGCGTCAACTGGAGGAACGACGCCGACAACTCGAATCGCTCGAGCGGGAACTCACTGGATGCATCGGCTGCGGATGCCTCTCCATGAAAGCCTGCCTTCTCCTCAACCCTGACGACACCCTCCAACCACAGGGGCCCGGGCCGGTGCGCATTCAAAGCCAGCAGCCCGGGATGCGACGTCGGCGGGCGCAGCGACACCGACCATCGCAAGTCGAAGGGTGACGGACCGTTGGCAACACGCGTCGAACTCCCATACTGGGCAGGCCGCATGGAGTTCGCGGAGTTGGAAGTCGATGTTCTCGATGAGGTCGGTGGTGTACCCGACGCGATTTCGGCGGTTTCCGGGGTGGGTGCGGTGTAGATCTCGCGCATGCCGGTGGCGACCAATTCCGGGTGAGAGCCGGGTCCGCGGATCGCCTTCGCCGGGTGGTGACCAACTGACTCGGCGCTGCATGCCGTACGACAGGAGAATGCACGCCTGCTGTGATCAGGCCCGGTTACCGGAGTGCGGGGACGTCGGGTTCGGACAGCAATGCGTCGTCGATGCCGAGTGTGTGGAGCTTGCGGTACAGGGTGTTCCGGCCGATTCCGAGCGCCTCGGCCGCCCTGGATTTGTTGCCCTCGGCCTGACGCAGTGCCGCGATGATCTCGGCTCGTTCGGCGGCCGCCATGCGCGACAGGTTGCGGCGGTTGACCGCCGCCTGCATGCGGGGCGGCAGGTCAGCGGGACTCACGTACCGACCGGGTCTTTCACGAGCGAGCGTCTCGACCACCGACCGCAGCTCCGCGACGTTGCCGGGCCAGTGCCATCTGCGCAACACCTGCATGGAGGGCGCGGAAAGGAGAGGACGCCGATGCGGGGGAAGCTCGCCCACAAGCGCATCGATGATCACCGGTAACTCTGCCTCTCGGTGCGCCAGTGCGGGCAGTTCGGCTCCGGGTGTCGCGCACGCCAGGACGCCGAGGACCGGCCCCGAGCACCTGGTGGGGTCGGCGGTGACGATCAGCCGCGGCTCGGCACCGTCCTGGGCGGTTTCCGTGTGGTCACGCGGCTCTACCGCCCGGGTGCTGACCTCGGCGAGTGCCTTCACCGCATTGACCTGGCTCTCCGCGAGGTCCTCCAGCCTGCGGAGCACGACCGCGCCACCTGAGGCGAGGGCGTCCTTGGCGCGGCGCCGCCAGGAAGGGTCGTGCCCCAGGTCCCCGGCGTCCAACACCAGGGGATCCGGATGTCCGGTTGAGCGCAGCCAGGTCAGGGCGACGTGGAGCTTGCCGGCTCCGCTCGGCCCGGTGACCGACAGAGGTGCGTTGCTCCGGGCGGCCGCACGGTGCAGCCCGGCAACGTACCTGTCTTCGACCGACCGTGCCTGAGAACGCGCGCGGGAGACCGTCTGGTGCCTGCGATCCACGATCTCCACGGCGAAGGCCGGCTCGCCGTCGAGCTCGTCGAGTCGGTGCCCGACCACCTGCGCCTGCAGAACCTGCAGGTCCAGTTCCAGTTCGCACGAGCCCCGCGACCAGTCCTGACCGATCAGCGCCTCCCACAGCAGAGCGTGGTTCTCGACGTTGAGGAACGACAGCCCCGAAACGTTGGTCATCACCGTGTCGCGGTTCAGCACGATGACCGGCCCCCTCGAACGGTACTTCTGGTAGCTGCGACCGAGGGCCATCTCTCGCCGCCCCACTGTGGCGGTCAGGTTGTCGGTGATCTGCCGGGCGCCTTCGCGGGCCATCGCCAGCATCATCGTCTCGGCCGTGTCCGCGGGGGCGGCCAACGACAGCGACCCCATCAGGCGACCGGTGGCCGGGTGCCTGATCGCCGTGCCCGCGCACGCCAGGTCCTCGAGGGCCGCGTTGAAGTGCTCGGGTCCGCGCACGAAGACCGCGTCGCCCTCCTGCATGGGTGTGCCGAGTCCGTTGGTCCCGATCTTCTCCTCGGAGAAGTCGAATCCCTCGGCCGCACACGCGTTGTCGAACCTCGTCCGTTCACTGTGGTCGGCCACACGCCGGGCCACGATCTGGCCGGTCTTGTCGGCCAGGAAGATCGCGGTTCCCATGTCCTGCAACATGGCCATGAGGCGGTCAAGGACCGGACGCGCGGCCCGGTTCAGCTCGCTGTCGAGGTCGAACTCGTTGACGTATCGGAACGCGCTGGACTCCCACACCGCGCCCGCGCCCAAGGAGCGGCGCCAGCTCCGGTCGATCTCGGCGGGCAACCATTCCGGCCGGGTGTCGGTATGCAGCAGGCCGCGTGAGAGCAGGGACTCCTTGGCAGACCGAATGGCGTCTGTCCGGCGTGCCTCGCGATGCGTAGCACTCATCGGGCTCCTCGGCTCCTCGGACGACTCCGTCCTGTAACCCATACCACAGGGCCGGGCTCTCGTCCCGACGACAGCGAGACCAATTGCCTCCCTATTGATACGTTCCGCGTATCAGTGAATGGGTCGTCACGGTCAGCCGGTCGACCGCGGCCTCTTCTGCGCCCTCTGCCGCGAGTGTTCCAAAACGGAACACCTGCAGCCGTGACGGCGAATCTAACGTCCCTGGTCACAGCCAGCAGAGGCGCGACCGTGAGCGCCCGGACTCCGACTAGGAGTGATCGAGATGACGATCCCCTCGGCCAACTCGCAGGACCCGCTCAAGGATCTGTACACCGACTGGAGCGAGATTCTCGCCGCCACTCCCAACCTGACCACGCGGTTGTTCCGCAGCATCTTCGACGAGTGGCATCAGCCGACCAAGGAACCGGAGGACGTGACCTACGCCGAGGGCACCGTCGGCGGTGTTCTCGGAATCTGGTGCCACCCCGCCGGAGCCGAAGCCGCCAAGGTCCTCCTCTACACCCACGGCGGAGGATTCGCCGTCGGCTCCGCGCAGAGTCACCGCAAGCTCGCCGCCCACGTCGCCAAGGCTGTGGGCGCCACCGCCTTCGTGCTCGACTACCGGAGGGCGCCCGAACACCCGCACCCGGCCGGCCTCGAGGACACCGTCTCGGCTTTCTTGGCCTTGGTCGAGCAGGGCATCCGTCCCGGCGACATCACCACCATCGGAGACTCCGCCGGTGGCAATCTCGCCGTCGCCGCCGCCCTGGCGCTGAAGGAGCGCAACCATCCTCTGCCCGGCAGTGTCGTCGCCTTCTCGCCGTGGCTGGACATGGAAAACGCCGGAGAAACCCTGGCCAGCAACGACGCCACCGATGCTCTGATCAGCGTTCCGCTCCTCGAGGGAATGATCGCCGGCGTCCTGGGCGACCAGACCAGCCCCACGGCTCCGCTGGCGAACCCGCTGTACGGCGACTTCTCGGGTTTCCCCCGGCTCTACATCAACGCCGGTGGCGACGAGGCGCTGCTCGACAACGCAACCCGGCTCGCCCGGATCGCCGATGAAGCGGGCGTCGACGTCACCCTCTCCGTGGTCGCCGGGCAGCAGCACGTCTTCCCCTTCAACGCCGGGCGCACCGCGGCCGCGGACGACGAGATCGCCCGCCTCGCCAAGTGGTACCGCGCCTGAACCGACCGAGCAGCTGATCAAGACCGGAGGAACACCATGAGCACTCAGCACACCGCGGACCACGACGCGATCGTCATCGGCGCCGGTTTCGGCGGGATCTACATGCTGCACAAGCTGCGCAACGAACTCGGCCTTTCGGTCCGGGCCTTCGAGAAGGGCGGCGGGGTCGGTGGCACCTGGTACTTCAACCGGTACCCGGGTGCCAAGTCCGACACCGAGGGGTTCGTCTACCGGTACTCCTTCGACCGGGACCTGCTCCAGGAGTGGGACTGGAACACCCGCTACCTCGACCAGCCGGACATCCTCGCCTACCTGCAGCACGTCGTCGAGCGCTACGACCTCGCCCGTGACATCCAGCTGAACACCGAGGTGACCGGGGCGGTGTTCGACGAGGAGGCCCTGCTGTGGCGGGTGAGCACCGCGGACGGCAGTGAGTTCACCAGCCGGTACCTCGTCAACGCGCTCGGCCTGCTCGCCAAGACCAACATCCCCGCCATCCCCGGGATGGAGAGCTTCGCCGGCCGTACCGTGCACACCAACGCCTGGCCCGACGACCTCGACATCACCGGCAAGCGGGTCGGCGTCATCGGTACCGGATCCACCGGAACCCAGTTCATCGTCGCGGCCGCCAAGATGGTCGACCACCTGACGGTCTTCCAGCGTTCGCCGCAGTACTGCGTCCCGTCCGGGAACGGGCCGGTCGACCCGGCCGAGGTCGCCGCGACGAAACAGAACTTCGATGCGGTGTGGGAACAGGTGCGCAACTCGGTGACCGCCTTCGGGTTCGAGGAGAGCACCGTGGAGGCCACGTCCGTGTCGGAGGAGGAACGGCAACGGGTGTTCCAGGAGAACTGGGACAAGGGCAACGGCTTCCGCTTCATGTTCGGCACTTTCAGCGACATCGTCACCAGCCCCGAGGCCAATGCCGCGGCGGCTGCCTTCATCCGGTCCAAGATCGCGGAGATCGTCCAGGACCCCGACACCGCCCGCAAGCTCACGCCCACCGGGCTCTACGCCAAGCGCCCACTGTGCAACGAGGGCTACTACGAGACGTTCAACCGTGACAACGTCGAGCTGGTCTCCATCAAGGAGAACCCCATCGAGGAGATCACCCCCACCGGCGTACGCACCGCGGACGGCGTCGTGCACGAACTCGACGTCCTCGTACTCGCCACCGGCTTCGACGCCGTCGACGGCAACTACCGCAACATGGACCTCCGAGGCCGCGGCGGACGGCACATCAACGAGCACTGGACCGACGGCCCCACCAGCTACCTGGGCGTCTCGAAAGCCGGATTCCCCAACATGTTCATGATCCTCGGGCCGAACGGCCCGTTCACCAACCTCGTGCCGAGCATCGAGGTACAGGTGGACTGGATCAGCGAGCTCGTAGGCCATGCCGAGCGCAACGGTGTCCGGACGGTGGAACCGACCCAGGAGGCCGAGGACCAGTGGACGGCCACCTGCAAGGAGATCGCCGACATGACGCTCTTCCCCAAGGTCGAGTCGTGGATCTTCGGCGCCAACATCCCCGGCAAGAAGCATGCGGTCATGTTCTACATGGGCGGGCTCGCCAACTACCGCACACAGCTCGCCGACGTACGCGACGCCGGGTTCCGGGGCTTGATCCCGAACGAGGAGCGCGAAGGCGCCCTGGCCTGAGCGTCCACGTCGTGCCATGCCCCGCCCGTCCCCGCCACGCGAAAGGTTCTCGATGCGCGCATTCGCCGTCTCCGAGGGCAGCACGAGATTGTCCGATTTGGAGCTTCCCACACCGGATCCCCAGGACACCGAGGTTCTGCTCCGGGTCACACACTCAGGGGTGTGTCACACCGACACCCACCTCCGCCAGGGCTACTACGACCTGGGCAGTCGCGGCAAGCTCAGCATGGTCGACCGCGGCATTCCCTACCCGTTGGTCATGGGGCACGAGGTCGTCGGCGTCGTCGAGGCTGTGGGGCCGGACGCCGACGCCGAAGTGGGCAGCACCCGGCTCGTCTATCCCTGGATCGGTTGCGGAAAGTGTCCTGCCTGCTTCGACGGGAGAGAGAACGCCTGCCCGCAGGGACGCAACCTGGGCGTCGCTCGTCCCGGAGGCTATGCGCAGAAGATCCTCGTGCCTCATCCCCGCTACCTGCTCGACATCGGCGGCCTGAACCCGAGCTGGGCGGCGACCCTGGCCTGCTCGGGGCTCACCGCCTACGCCGCCACCACCAAGGTGCTGCCCCTCCCGCCCGACGCGCCGGTGGTGGTGATCGGCGTGGGCGGCGTGGGGCTCACCGCGGTCGCCACACTCAAGGCACTGGGACATCGCGAGATCTGCGCGGTGGACAGGGCGGAGGCCAACCTGTCCCTCGCCCGGGAGCTGGGTGCCTCCAGCTCCGTGGTTTCGACGACCGGGAACACGAATCGGGACGTCCTCGCCGCAACCGGAGGACCGGCAGCGGCGGTGATCGACTTCGTCAACGACAACGAGACCGCCACCGCGGCCTTCGACCTGCTTGTGAAGGGGGGCCACATGGTGCAGGTCGGCCTCTTCGGCGGCGAGCTCACGGTCCCGACCGCGTTGCTGGCACTGAAGATGATCACCATCCAGGGGAGCTTCGTCGGCACCCTGGCCGAGCTCACCGAGGTGGTCGAGCTGGCCAAACAAGGCCGGGTCCCACAGATCCCGGTCATCGACGGCAGGTTGGACCTCGATGGCGTCCGGGGCGCGCTCGACCGGCTCGCCGCCGGCGGGGTCCCTGGCCGCATCGTGTTGAAAGGGTCGTGAGATGAGCAGGTACGCAACCGTCGATCCGGCCACCGGTGAGGTGGTCAAGGAGTTCGACACCATGACGGACACCGAGGCGGAGCGAGCCGTGGAGGCCGCGCACGCGGCCTTCTCGAACTGGCGGCGGGTGGACGTTCACACTCGGGCTGCGGTCGTCCAGGCCATCGCCGATGCTCACCGCGACCAGGCCGAGGAGCTCGCCGCATTGATGACGCTCGAGATGGGCAAACCGGTGGCCCAGGCCAGGGGAGAGGTCGAGCTGTCGGCCTCGATCTACGAGTACTACGCCACCAAGGGGCCTGGACTCCTGGCCGACGAGCAGCTCGACATCGCAGGCAGCGGAACGGCGGTCGTGCACACCCGGCCCATCGGTGCCCTCCTCGGGATCATGCCGTGGAACTATCCCTGTTACCAGGTCGCCCGGTTCGTGGCCCCGAACCTCCTCCTCGGCAACACCATTCTGCTCAAGCACGCAGGCAACTGCCCCCAGCAGGCGCTGCGGATCGCCGGCATCGTCACCGGGGCAGGCGGTCCCGACGGCATCTACCAGAACGTCTTCGCGTCCAGCGACCAGGTTGCCGGCATGATCGCGCACCCGCACCTGCGGGGTGTGTCGCTGACCGGCTCGGAGCGTGCCGGTGAAGCCGTGGGCGGAGCCGCCGGGCGCAACCTCAAGAAGAGCGTGCTCGAGCTCGGTGGTTCCGACGCCTTCATCGTGCTGGCTGACGCGGACATCGAGCGGGCTGCTCAGGACGCCGCGACCGGCCGCTTCGCCAACGCGGGACAGGCCTGCACATCGTCCAAGCGCATCATCGTCGAGGGCCCGATCTGGGACAGGTTCCTCGCGGCGTTCCTCGCCCGAGCCCGTGAATGGACGATGGGCGACCCTCGTGAGGAGACAACCAGACTGGGGCCGATGTCGTCGGCATCGGCACGGGCCGACCTCGTCGCCCAGGTCGAGGACGCGGTGTCCAAGGGCGCCACCGTGCACCTCGGGGGTGAGCTGCCCGACGGTCCCGGCGCCTACTTCCCGGCCACTGTCCTTTCCGGCGTCGACCCCTCGATGCGGGCCTACCACGAGGAGGTCTTCGGCCCTGTCGCGGTTCTTCACCGGGCGGGCTCAGCCGAGGAAGCGGTCCGGATCGCGAACGATTCGCCCTACGGGCTCGGCGCGGCCGTGTACGGCGCGGACGAGAGCCGAGCCGCCGACCTCGCCGACCAGCTCGACGTCGGCATGGTCGGCATCAACACCACGGTCAAGAGTGCTCCTGACCTCCCGTTCGGTGGAGTGAAGAACTCAGGCATCGGCCGCGAGCTCGGCAGGTTCGGCCTCGACGAGTTCGCGAACAAGAAGCTGGAGCGGAGACTCTAGCCATCAGCTGGCTTCGCTCCGCTCGCTCGGATCTTCCATCAGTGGGCCAGGGGAAGGTCGGGGTACGACTTCCGACACCAAGTGCCCATGTCGAAAGCTGCCGGGGGAACAGCGAAATCCAGTCGAAGGTGAACCTCTGATGAATTCACATACCCTCATCCTGCTCATCACTCTTGTCTATCTCGGTCTGATGCTCGGCATCGGCCTGTGGGCGAACACCCGCATGAAATCATCGAAGGAATTCTTGGTAGCGGGACAATCGCTCGGCTTCTTCGTGATGGCCATCGCGTCGTTCTCGTCCATCCAAAGCGGCTGGGGCATGGTTGGCGTGACCGGCACGACCGCTAGCTGGGGCCTCGGCGCCCTGATGTTCGCGATAGCCGGCCCGCTGGCCTTCGCCCTCACGTGGTTCATGCTCGGCGGGAAGCTTCGCGCGATAGCCCGTAGGCATCAGGCGTTCAGCATTCCGGACCTGATCCGGGTGCGGTACCAGAACAGATCGGTGACCCTGTGGATGTCGATCGCACTGGTGGTCGGCACGGTCGGTTACATGACCGCGCAGGTCGTCGCCGCGGGCTTCATCACCGCGCTCCTGCTCGGCATCGACTTCGCGACCGCGCTCGTCATCGGCGCAGTCATCGTTGGCTTGTACACGGTTGCCGGCGGCATGCTCGCGGCGGTATGGACCGACCTCGTGCAGGGCCTGCTCATGATCGCTATGTCGGTAGGCGTATTCTTCCTCACCCTCGGCATCGGCGGCGGCTGGACGGCGACCCTCGAAACACTCAACTCGGCGGCGCCCGAGGTGCTTCAGCTCGACGGTGTCCGATCTGGCGCCTGGATCGTCGCCAACACGATGATGATCATCCTCGGCATGATCGGACAGCCGCAGCTCATCCACAAGTTCTTGATGCTGCGCTCCACCAGGGAACTGCGCTGGGGAGCACTGATCGCGTCGGTCGGTTACGGCGCGACGACGTTGTTCTCGCTCGGCCTCGGCCTCGCGGCCCGTGCGGAGATCGTCCAGGGCAACATGACCGAGCCATCGAATCCGGACGACATCGTGAACAGTTTCCTCAGCCAGTACATGCACCCGGTGGTCACCGCGCTCGCCCTCACGGCGCTGCTCGCCGCCATCATGTCCAGCGCGAGCAGCTTCATCACCATCGGCGCTTCGGCCATGACCCGCGATCTGCTCGGATCGTTCGGTATCACGCTCAACCGAGAACTGAGGTGGAACCGCATCGCCAGCGTGGTCATCGTCGGCCTCAGCGTTTTCGTCGCGCTGTTCCTCGACCAGATCATCTACCTGCTCGGGGCGATCGGCTGGTCCGCGTTCGCCGCAGCCATCCTCGGTCCGATCGTCGTCGGTCTGTACTGGCGGCGCGGCACCGGGACCGGCGCGCTCACCGCGATCATCACCAGCCTGTTGCTGAACGTCGGCCTCACCATTGTGACCAAGGAGGGATGGTGGACCCCGCCGACCGGTTTCTTCAGCGGCCACGCGGTGATCGCGGTCGGAATGGTCGTCTACGTCGCCGTCTCCTACCTCACTCAGAACCGCGCGGATCAAACGCGCTTCGATGCGATCGCGGAACCGGAGGCGCGGCAACAGCCCGTCCAGATCACCCCAGACACGGAGGCCCGGGCGTGAACGACATCCAGCGGAGGATCGAAGTCCTCGTCGCCATTCTGACCGTGCTGGTCATCATCAGCCTGATCGGCATGTTCCTCGACAGTTCAGCCATCATGTTCCTGGCCGCTCCGGTGATCGTCGCGGTACTCCTGTACCTGTCCGTCGCTGAGGTGCCGGCCGGTCCGGACAGAACCGCTGCCGCCGCGGCCATCCACGTGTTCAACCTCGCTCACGCCGCCGTGTGGATCGGGATCCTCGTGACACTGCAGGTCCACGAGGCGACCTTCTGGGGGCTGCCGCCCGCCAGCGGCCTCCTGGTCTACGTGTTCTGGCCGTTCAGCGCGGTCGCGGCAAGCCTTCTCTACGCGTACGTGTCGAAGAGGACAGGCCTGATCGACCGCCTCGAGCAGAGCGAAACCGGTGAACCGGCCGCCGGCGCCGCGCCGGAAGGAGCATGACCGTGAACGCGCGGCAGCTCCTCGCGGGAGCCCGGATCCTCGACTTCACCTGGAGCGTCACCGTACCGGCGATGACCCGCTACCTACGGCCGCCCCTCGCCGTCCCCACGGGAACGGCCGCGCACCACGCCGTGGACGAGCCTTCCGATGCAGGCTGCACAGTCGATCCCGCCCGGTCCGATGAGGACGGTGTGCAGCACGGTCCCCGGCGGAAAGCACGCGGGTTCCTTCACACGATGGATCACCGGCTGCTCCGCTCGAACAGGCCCAGGTGCTCGCGACCGGGCCGGCGACCGATGGCTGACAGCACATCTCCGAGCCACTGAGGGCAGCCGTCATCTCGTGCTACATCCGATGGAGGACATCATGGCTTCACTCATCCGACAGCGCCGCGAGGCGCTGGAGTCGCGGTTCGGAACCTGGCCGGCGTGGTCCCTTCACGACCTGGTGGACCACGCTGCCGAGGCTCATCCCGATCGCGCGGTGGTCATCGACGACGACGATGCGCTGACGTACTCCCAGATGCGGGCCCGGTCGCGCGAGCTTGCCGCCGGTTTCCTGGCTCTCGGTGTGCGAGCCGGGGACCACGTAGGCGTTCTGCTGCCGAACGACCGGCAGCACGTCGCGGTGCGGGTCGCGCTCTCGAGGGTTGGTGCGACGACCGTCAGCCTGAACTACCTGTACCGCGCCCAGGAGCTGGCGTTCGTGCTCCGCGACTCCGGCTGCCGGCTGCTGGTGACGGCTTCGGGTTTTCGGGACCTCGATCACCTGGCGATGCTCGACGAGGTCGCTCCCGGTTGGACCGGGGGCAACCCCAGATCGTTGCCGGATCTGCGTCAGGTGGTGCAGCACGGCGTCGACCATCCGGAACGGACGGGAGTGCCGAACCTCGACGACGTGGCCGCCCTCGGTCGCGAGACCCCGCCTGATCCCGCGGTGGCCGCTCGGAAGGTTCCGGCGGACTCCGTCAGCGACATCCTTTACACCTCCGGCACCACGGGAAAGCCCAAGGGCATCAAGCTCACGCACGACAACATCCTCCGGGCCGCCTACGCGTCCGCCTATTGCCGGGCGTTCGAGGACGGCCGGCGAATGACCTCGGCCTTGCCGCTGTACCACATCTTCGCGTGGACGGAGGGGTTGGTCGCGTCGATGTTCGTCGGCGGAACCCTCATCACGCAACGGACGTTCACCGTCGAATCCACGCTGGCGGCGATCTCCACGCATCGTGCGTCCGACTGGATCTGCGTGCCCACCATGGCCGTCGCCGTCCTCGACGATCCGGCGGCCGCCGAAACGGACTCGTCGTCCCTGAGGAGCATGATGTGCGCCGCTGCGCCTGCTCCCCGATGGTTGTGGGACAAGGCACGCGCGACCTTCTCGTTGACCGAGCTGGTCACCGCCTACGGCTCCACCGAGCTGGCCGGCTCGGTGACGCTGACCCAGCCGGAGGACCCGATCGAGCGCGTGGTCCACACCGTCGGCCGGATCAAGCACGGCGGCGTCGCCGGCCTCGACGGCGGGCCGCTGGCGCGCCTCAAGGTCACCGACCCGCTCACCGGCGAGGACCTCCCGGAAGGGGCGGTGGGCGAGCTTCGCTGGAGGGGCCCCACGGTCACGCCCGGACGCTGGAGCCGCGGCGATGACGCGGCACCCACGGAGGAGTGGCTGGCATCGGGTGACCTCGGCAGGATCCGGGACGACGGATACGTCGAGCTGGTGGGACGTTCGAAGGAGGTCTACAAGTCCGGAGGTGAGCTGGTCATGCCGAGCGAGGTCGAGCAGCTGCTCACCCAGCAACCCGGCGTCAGCCAGGCGTTCGTCGTCGGGGTCCCGGACGAACGGTGGGGCGAGATCGGCTGGGCCTGGATCGTCCCGGAGCCCGGAGCGACCGTGGACGTCCCGGCGGTCATCGAGGCGTGCCGCGAGAAGCTGGCGCGTTTCAAGGTTCCCAAACAGGTGGAGATCGTCACAGTCGAGCAGCTGCCCCAGACGACCACGGGGAAGGTGCAGCGGCACCTCATCGTCGAGCAGATCAAGACCTCACGTGAATCGAGCGCGACGTGACCCGGAAGATCGACAGCCGCGGCCTGACGGTGGAGGAGAGCGCCCTGCGCGACCTCGCCAGGGACTTCTTCGCCGACAAGGTGGCGCCCCTGGTACCCCAGCTCGAGCGGGACCCTTCGGAACTGATCCGGCCGTTGTTCGCGGAGATGGGCCAGCTTGACCTGCTGGGGCCCAACTTCCCCGAGGCGCACGGTGGAGGCGGCGGCCGGCTGAGGACCCGCGCCATCGTGAGCGAGGAGGCGGCCAGGGTCAATGCCGGGCTGGACATCTCGATGTTCGCCGACGTGGCCCTCTTCGCACGGTGCATCGACCGTCTCGGCACTGATGAGCAAAAGCGCACGTACCTGGAACCCGTGCTTCGGGGCGACAAGATCGGCGCGATGGCGATCACGGAGCCGACTGGCGGATCGGACGCCTTGTCGCCAAGGAGCCGGGCCCGGCGGACCGGCAGCGGGTGGGTCCTGGACGCGGCGAAGACATTCATCACCAATGCGCCGATCGCGGACTTCATCGTCCTCATAGCCCGCACCAGCGGCGAGAACCGGCAGCTGCACGGAGGCACGTGGTTCATCCTCGAACGGGGCATGCCCGGTCTGGTGCAGGGTCCCGCGTTCCGAAAGGCGGGGTGGAAAAGTTCGCCGACGGGGGAGGTCACGGCCAGCTCGGTCACCCTCGACGACACGCACGTCCTCGGTGAGCCGGAAGAGGGGTTCCGGTATCTCGTCGACTCGCTCGACAACGAGCGCGTTCTCATCGGGGCTTCGGCGCTCGGGCTCGCCCAGGCCTGCCTCGAACTCTCGGTCCGGTACGCGCGAGAGCGAGTGGTGTTCGGTCAGGCGATCGCGGGCTACCAGCTCATCCAGGACAAGATCGCCACCATGTCGGCGGGAATCGAGCTCGGCCGCACGCTGGTGTACTCCCTGCTGGATCGCATCGACCGCGGCGAGAAGGTCACGCACCAGGCGGCGGTCGCCAAGCTGCACGCCACGGAGCTCGCCGTGCAGTCGGCTCTCGACACCATCCAGATCCTGGGCGGCGCGGCGTACGTCGACGACCATCCGGCGACCCGGTTCCTGCACGACGCCAAGCTTCACGAGATCGGTGGCGGCACCACGGAGATCATGAAGATCATCATCGCCCGCGAGTCGCTCCGCTCGGCGTGAGCGCCGCGCGGCACATCTAGCGCTAGTTGACAAGGAGACCATATGGACCTCGGACATCTCGTCCGGGTGGGAGAGCTCGATCCTGCTCGGCGCGATCGGCCGGCGGTGTCGGTGGGGCCCGACACCGCGACCCACCACGCGCTCGCCATGGCAGCGCGACGGGTGTCCACGGGGCTGCGTGAACTGGGGGCGCGCTCCGGGGACCGCGTCGGAATCCTGATGAAGAACAGCGTGGACTACTGGACCAGCTACCTTGCGATCACCTCGATGGGAGCGATCGCCGTCAGGCTCAACTTTCGGCTCACGGTCGACGAGATCCGGTACGCGCTGATCGACTCCGGTTGTGCGATCGTGCTCGCCGACGCAGAGCTCGCTCCCCGGGCGCGAGCAGCGGCCGGCGACGTCAAGCTGGTCGTCCGGGGGACATCAGCGACGGTCAGCGGTCCCACCGTGCCCTGGTCCCTGCTGAGCGATGCCGACCCGGCCGAGCCGCCGGTGCAGCGTGCTGCCGACGAAGCGGCGATGATCATGTACACCTCCGGGACGACGGGCCGTCCGAAGGGCGCCGTGTGGACACATGGGGGCACGATGGCCTTCGCGCTCATGCAGGCGGCCCGCTGGGGCTTCGGTGCGGAGACCGTGTCGCTGGTGACCGGACCCATGTACCACGTCGGCGCGCTCGAGGACCTCTGCCTTCCGGCCGTCCTCATGGGTGGACACGCGGTCGCACTGGAGAGCGGTGGCTTCACCGTCGACCGTGCGGTCGAGAGGGTGGTTTCCGTTGGCGCCACCGACGTGCTCATGTTCCCCTTCATGATCTACGAGCTGCTCGCCCGCCCGGACGCCTTGACGGGGTTGGAGGGTGTGGGGCGCCTGTTCACCGGAGGGGAGCCGCTTCAGGGCTGGGCCGTTGAGGAACTGCGACGTCGGGTGCCTCAGCTCGAGCTCTGGCAGATCTACGGCCTGACCGAGGGGACGCCGATCGTGACGGCCGCGGCGCCGGACGAACTGGCGCTCAACCCGCGGGCGGTGGGGCGCCCCCTCCCCATGGCCGAGGTCTCCCTCCGGGACGCCGATGGGGTCCCTCAGACCACCGGACCGGGCGAGATCTGGACCCGCAGCCCGGCACGCGCCTCGGGCTACTGGCGGAAGCCGAAGGAGAGCGCGGACACCTTCGTGGACGGCTGGTGCAGGACGGGCGATCTCGGGGCGTTCGACGAGCACGGACTGCTGGAGGTCGTCGGGCGGGTGAAGGACATGATCCGCAGCGGGGGCGAGAACATCTATCCGGCCGAACTCGAGGATGTCCTCGCCGGCCACGAGGCGGTCCGCGAGATCGCGGTGATCGGCGTCCCTGATGCCCAGTACACCGAAGCGGTGTGTGCCGTCGTCGTCCTTGAGCCGGGCCGTGACCTCTCTCTCGGCGAGCTGCAGGCGTTCAGCAGGGACCGGCTCGCGTCGTACAAGACCCCGAAGCACCTCAGGGTGGTCGAGGAGCTGCCGCGGACGGCTTCGGGGAAGGTACAGAAGTTCCGTCTCCGCGAGATGGCGCTGGCGAAGGGTGCCGCGCGGTGAACCACGGGGACTCGCGCTCTCACCTGGCGTTCGGGACGTACGCGGAGGGCCTCCGGTGGGTGGGGCGCTCCACGCCTGTCCGCCCGTGCTCAGATCCGGTCAATCACGCGCAGGTGAAGGCCTACGCCGCCCTGGTGCGCGACGGAAACCCCTCGTACTGGGACGAACAATGGGCGTCGGACACCTGGGGGGACGTCCTGAGCCCACCGGGGATGTTGATGGTCTGGTCCTGGCCCCTCGCTTGGGTACCCGATCACGTCGCCACCTACCCGCCGATGCTGGCGCCTCTGGTTCCCCTACCCGGCGATCGCGTCGTCAACGCATCGTCGCGAACGTGCTTCGGGCCGCTGATCCGGGTGGGCGACCGGTTGACGGTCGAGGAGACCGTGAAGGCGGTGAGTCCCGAGCGCCGCACGGCCCTCGGTCCGGGGCATTTCATCACCACCGAGGCGACGTATCGCCTCCCCGACGGCACCCCCGTGGCCACCCACGTCAACACGATGCTCCGCTACACCGTGGACTCGACAGGAGAGGGGTCTGCCCACCGGACGCCCGCTCCGGCGCCGGAGGACACGCCCGCGGTGGTCGCCGACCCCCGGCGCCCGCGCGTCGGTGGGCTGATCCCGGGCATCAAGCTGGACGTGACTTTGGAGACCTGTGTGCAGTGCGTCGCCGCGACGCGCGACTTCCTGCCGGCTCACTACGACGCCGACTACGCGCGAGCCAGCGGTGCGCCACAGCCGTTCATCAACACCATGTTCATCCACGGCTTCATCGATCGGGCGGGCACCGATTGGGCGGGTCCACTGAGCCGGGTCGTCCGCCGGGAGGTGCGGTTCCACAGTCCCGCGTTCGCGGGCGCGGAGCTGCATGCGTCGGGCCGTGTCGTCGAGGTCGAGGCCGGAGGGTCCTCAGATGTAGTCGTCGGTCTGGAGATCGTCGTGAGGAGCGGCGATCGCCTCGCCGCATCAGCGCGGTGCGATCTTCAGATCGGTGCGGCAGCGCGGTACCCCGACAGCAACGAAAGGTAAGTACATGCTTGTCTTCGAGGACATCGGGTACGAGGTGGCGGATGCGACCGCGATCATCACCGTTGATCGCCCGGAACGGCGCAACTCGTTCCGTGCCATCACGGCCGAGAAGCGTCCACCGCGGTTCGCCCGGTGAGGATGCGGAACAGTGATGACCGACAAGGAGTGTTGTCCGATGTCCGAGAGCACGATCGAAGTCGAGGAGCACGAAGGCGTGGCCACCGTCTGGCTGGCCCGCCCGGATGCCTTGAACACGATCAACAAGGCCGTGGCCAAGGACCTCCGCGCCACCGGCTACCGGCTGGCCGCCAAGCGGGACCTCCGGGCCGTCGTGATCAGGGGCCGCGGCTCCTGCTTCAGCGCGGGCGGAGATGTCACGATGTTCAGCGACCATATGGATGACATCGCCACCTATATGCTGGACGTGATCCCCGACTTCCACGAGTTCCTCCTCACGCTGCGCGGCCTGTCCGCGTCCACGGTGGCCGCAGTCCACGGGGTCGCCGCCGGTGGAGGCCTTTCTCTCGCGTTGGCGTGCGACTTCGTCGTGGCCGAGTCGGGCGCCCGCTTCGCCACCGCCTACCGCAAGCTCGGCGCCACCGCCGATGGTGGAATCACCCACTCCCTCACCCACCTGGTCGGACCTCGTCGAGCGCTGGACCTGATGCTTCGCAGCGACGGGATCGGCGCGGAGGAAGCGGTCGCGATAGGACTGATCAACCGGCACGTCCCGGCCGCGGACTTCGACGCGGAGCTGTCCTCCCTCGTCTCGTCCTTGGTGGTGACGTCGCCGCTCGTGGTGCGAGAGGTGAGGAATCTCGTCCACGGCGCGGTGTCCAGCACCTTCGCAGCCCAGTTGCGGGCCGAGACGTCGAGCTTCGTGAGGAGCGCCGAGACGATGGACTTCCGTGAAGGTGTTGCCGCCTTCATGGACAAGCGCACACCGGTGTTCGTGGGGCGATGAAAGGCGGAGAAGTGGGAGCTTTTGCGAACAAGACGGTCTTCCTGACCGGCGGCAGTCGGGGAATCGGCCGCGCCATGGCCGTTCGCCTGGCCTCGGAGGGCGCCAACATCGTGGTGGCCGCCAAGACGGTCGAGGACTCGGACGCCTTGCCGGGGACGATCTACACGGTTGCCCGGGAGATTCGCGCGGCAGGCGGCGAAGCCTTGCCGCTGCGGCTGGACATCCGCGACGACGAGGGGGTGAGAAAAGCTGTCGCCGCCGCGGTCGCCGAGTTCGGACGCCTGGACATCGTCATCAACAACGCCAGTGCGATCAGCCCCACGGGACTGCTCGACACGCCGCTGCGGCGCTACGACCTCCTGATGGACGTCAACACCCGGGGGACCTACAGCGTGCTTTTCCACGCACTGCCGCATCTGCTGCAGGGGGACAACCCGCACGTCCTGACATTGTCGCCCCCGCTGCCGACGACCGGCGTGTGGCTGGGCCGCTATCTCGCCTACGCGCTGTCGAAGTACGGCATGACCCAGTGCGCGCTGGGCGTGGCGGCCGAGTTCAATGACCAAGGCTTGGCCTCGAACACGTTGTGGCCGCGCACGATGATCTCGACCGATGCGGTCCGGGTCCACTACCCCGAGGACTTCGCTACGGGCCGGCACCCGGACATCATGGCCGAGGCTGCGGCGCGCATACTCGCCAAGCCGAGCGGCGAGTTCAGCGGGCACACGCTCATCGACGAGGACTTCCTGCGCCAAGAAGGCATCACCGACTTCGACCGGTATGCCATCACGCCGGCAGCCCGCCTCAGCGCGGACATCCTCCTCGAGTGAGCGCTGCCCCCACACACCGGCCCCGGGAGCATGCGCACGTTCGGAGAAGAGCAGGGATGGACACGATCAACATCAGTGGCAAAGCCGCGATCATCGGCGTGGGCAACACCGCGTACACGCGCGGCACAGACCGCACCGAGACCGAGCAGTGCCTCGGCGCGGCGATCGCCGCGTGCCGGGACGCCGAGATCGACCCCGCCGGCGTCGACGGTGTCGTCATGGGCTGGCGAGACCAACCCAGCAACGAGGACTTCATCAACGCTCTCGGCATCAGAGACCTGAAGTACCACGCGCACGTCCACATCGGTGGCGCCTCGCCAACTGCCGCTGTCTTCAACGCCGCGATGGCAGTGGCGACCGGCGTCGCGAGCCGGGTCATCGTCGTGGCGGGATGGAACGCGTTCAGCGGTCCGAGCCGACTCAGCCAGCTCTCCGACCGGCCGACGGTCGTGAACGTCCCGGGCAAGGCGTTACGAGAGAACCTGGAAGCACCGCTCGGTCTGCTGGCGCCCATGCAGTGGTACAGCTTCCACGCCAACCGATGGATCCACGACTACCACATCGACCGGGATGCGATGGCGACCGTGGCCCTCACCGCGCGGGCCCACGCGCACCTCAACCCGAAGGCGTACATGCGGGACCGCCCGATGACGCGAGACGACTACTACGCCAGTCAGATGCTCGTCGAGCCGTTCCGGAAGCTCGACGTATCGCTGGAGACCGATGGCGCCGCTGCCGTGCTCGTCTCGTCGGCGGTTTCGGCGGAGTCCAGCCGCAGCCCGATCTACATCGCCGGTGGTGCCGAGGGCCACGCGGACTCACCCGACGACCTGCTCAACCGACCCGACCTGCTGGACATGGGAATCGGTCGCGCGGCCCCCCGTGCGTTCGAGATGGCCGGTGTCCGGCCTGAGGACTTCGACTTCGCCGAACTCTATGACTGCTTCAGCTTCATCGTGCTCCGTCAGCTCGAGGAGATGGGTTTTTGTGGTCGAGGCGAGTCCCCCGACTTCGTGAAGGACGGTCGCATCGCCCTGGGAGGCGAACTCCCGGTGAACACCCACGGTGGGCTGATGTCGGAGGCGCACGTCCTGGGCATCAACCACGTTGTCGAGGCGGTGTGGCAGCTGCGTGGGGAGGCCGGTGAGCGGCAGGTCGCCGGTGCGGAACTCGGCCTCGTCACCGGCTACGGCGATTTCGGTGACGGTTCGGCACTCGTGCTGCACAACTGAGAGGTAGAAGTATGAACCGGATTCCGGCCTCCACGCTCGAACAGGAGGCCGCTGGCCTCCCGTTGCCGCTGAACGGCGAGGATCCGCTCTTCGCGCCCCATCTGCGGGCCCTGGCGCACGGCGAGCTCCTCGTCCGGCAGTGCATGAGCTGCAGGACCAAGCAGTGGCCTCCCCGGCCGTTCTGCCGCCACTGCCAGTCGGAGGACTTCAGCTGGATCCAGGCACCGGGAGCGGGGACGATCGCGAGCTTCTCGATCGCCTACCGCGCCTTCCACCCGAGCTACGTCGACCACCTGCCGGCCGCGACAGCGCTGGTCGATGTCGAGCCGGGCATCCGGATCGCGGGCCGCTGGGTCGGAGAACTCGACGAGCTGGAGATCGGCGCCAACGCCCGGCTTGTCGTCGACGACTGGGCTGAGCATGGCGTCTCCGCGGCTTGGTCGAGAGTGGAGGGCCAGTAGGACCACCGCACGGGCTATCCGGAACGCTCTCCGACGTGCCTCAGGAAGTCGACGATGATCACGCAGATCCGTTCGGGGTCCTCGAACATCGGATAGTGACCGATCCGTCGATCGTGAGCTTCTTACCGTCAGGGAGACCGGCCGCTATCTCGTCGACGAGGGCAATCGGAGGCCAGAAGTCCTCGTCCCCGGCCGCGACGAGCTTTGTTCAAACGCGGCGCCGGAGATGCGTTTCATCGTGTCCTGCCGGCCCGGCTTCCAGCTCGGCTGCATGTACTCGCCAGGGTCGGGAAACGTCGGGGTGCAAGCGGCGCCCTCGAAAGCGATGGCCGCGCTGAAGTCGTCCGGGAAGTTGGCAGCTCGAGGTTCCGGTGACGACGACCTTGGCGTCGCCGAACAGCTGCTGCGTCAACAGGAGGACGAATTCGGCGTGCCGATCAATGGTGGTCGTGACCTCGCCACGGAGCGGGTAGGTGCGCGCACGGCCGGGAAGGTCCGGCGCGATGCGTTCGCGCCGGCGGGGCGCCCGCGGAACCGATTTCATCGTAGTAGGTCGGAGTACCGTCGAGATCCCATGCGGCCTTCGAAGACAAGACCGCGTGGGTCGATGGCAACACGATCCGCAGCAAGCACGGGCAAGGCGATCAACGAGGGCAAGGGTGAGAACGCCCAGCGTGGCTTTCCGCTTGCCGACTGGCTCGTGGACTTGCGCCTGGATCGGCGTGAGCGTCTCGCGGCCATGGCTGGCGTCGCCCCGGAGAAGCTGACCGGCTGGGTCTTCCCGAATACGCTCGGAGGCTCTCGGGAGACCCGCAACCTACGTCGCGACTGGCGAGCCTTCCGCGAGCGGCACGGCATCGGGGACTGGTTCACGCCTCGCACGTTCAGGCGGACTGTCGCGACTCCGCTCACGGACGCGTTGCCGCACGAGAAGCGAGCGACCTGCTGGGCCACCCACGCGTGTCGCAAACCACAGGCACCTACGTCGCCGCAAGCCGGTCTCGGCGTCATGTCGTGTCGGTGGTCGATGCCCCCGGCGACAGAAAGGGGCAGTAAAGGGGCACCATGATCAAAAAGAAACAACCCCAGGTGCTCTGACCTGGGGTGGAAGTGCGCCATCAGGGACTCGAACCCCGAACCCGCTGATTAAGAGTCAGCTGCTCTGCCAATTGAGCTAATGGCGCGCGTCGTGCGGTCTGGAACCCGCGTTCGTGGGTCCCCCTCAGCGACGAGAGAAACAGTAGCACGGCGCCTCCTTGCCCCTGTCGAGCACCCCTGCCAACACGACTGAGCACGACTTGGCAACAGCCGCACACGCTATGCGACGAATGGGGCAGACTGGGGCCCACAACTGGGGTAATCAGGACACGAAAGTGATGGTCGCCGATGAAACGTCGGGGTGTGCGCGGCCCGTTTCCGGGGGTTCGGCTGGTATCGATCGTGGCGCTGGCGGGTGCGCTGCTCGCGGGCTGCACGTCTGCCGCGAGCGACGAGCGCTCCACAGATCAGGGCTCGGACACCTCGCAGACCACCGCACCTCCCGAGCCCGTCTCGCTCAGCCTGTCGATCGCCGAGGGTGCGCAGAACGTGGAGCCGGGACAACCGATCACCGCGAACGCCACCAACGGCAAGATCACGGAGGCGTCGCTGGTCGGCGCCCACGGCACGGTCGTGAAAGGCGGCCTCACGCCGGACGGCACGTCGTGGCAGTCGGCGGAGCCGCTCGGTTACGGCAAGACCTACACGCTCACGGCCAAGGCGACGGGCCAGGACGGCAAGCCCGCCACCGCCACCTCGACGTTCACGACGGTCACTCCCGCGCAGACGGTCAGCGTCTCGATGAACGTCCAGGACGGCCAGACGGTCGGGGTGGGCATGCCGCTGATCTTCACGTTCTCTGACGACATCACCGACAAGGCGGCGGCCGAGAAGGCGTTGCGGATCACTACGCAGCCGCAGACGGAGGGGGCCTTCCACTGGTTCAGCGACGACCAGGCCACCTGGCGGCCGAAGGAGTACTGGCAGCCGGGCACCACCGTGTCTGTCGACGCCGGCATCTACGGCAGGAACCTGGGTGATGGCACCTACGGTGCCGAGGACAAGGCCGCGAACCTCACGATCGGGGACAAACTGGTCGCGATCGCCGACGGTGCGACCCACCACATGAAGGTGTACGTCAACGACCAGGAGGTCAGGACGATGCCGATCTCCATGGGCAAGCCGTCGAGCCCGACGCCGAACGGCACCTACACCGTCATGAGCGAGCACAACGGCTACACCATGGACTCCAGCACCTACGGTGTCGCGGTCGACAGCAGCCAGGGCTACCGGCTGTGGGTCGAGTACGCGGTGCGCCTGTCCTACAGCGGGATCTTCTACCACTCGGCGCCCTGGTCGGTGGGCTACCAGGGCAACACCAACACCAGCCACGGCTGCATCAACCTCTCCACGGAGAACGCCGCGTGGCTGATGGAGACCTCGAAGCCCGGCGACGTCGTGACCGTGCAGAACGCGGGCGAGCAGATCCTCGAGCCGACCGACGGCTGGAGCGTCTGGCAGCTGTCGTGGGAGCAGTGGATCGCCGGCCCGGAGGGATAGGGCCTGGATACGACTGTGGCGGCCGCCCCACGAAGGGCGGCCGCCACAGGTCGTTCTGGGGTGAGTAACGGGACTTGAACCCGCGACCCCCTGGACCACAACCAGGTGCTCTACCGACTGAGCTATACCCACCATGCGAGGAGCCTGCTGAGCACCTCGGCTGGAATATCGTAGCGTGTCGCCTCAGCGACCATGAACCGGGTTGCTCAAGACCGTGCGCGCAGCACCTCGTCGGCGGCGGCCCTGGCCTGTTCGGTGCTCGGGCCCGGCTGGGCGACGAAGGCGGTCCTGCGGTAGTACTCCAGCTCGCCGATGGACTCCTTGATGTCGGCGAGCGCGCGGTGGGCGAGGCCCTTCTCCGGCTTGGCGTAGTAGATCCGCGGGTACCAGCGGCGCACGAGCTCCTTGACGGACGACACGTCCACCATGCGGTAGTGGAGGTAGGCGTCGAGCTCGGGCATGTCCCTGGCGATGAAACCGCGGTCGGTGCCGATCGAGTTGCCCGCCAGCGGCGCCGTCTGGGCGTCGGGCACGTGGGCGCGGACGTAGTCGAGCACCTTGCGCTCGGCTTCCTCGAGCGTGACCGTCGAGCGGCGCACCTCCTCGGTGAGCCCGGAGCGGGCGTGCATGTCGCGCACCACGTCCGGCATGTTCGCTAGCGCCTCGTCATCGGCGTGGATGACCAGGTCGAGGCCCTCGCCGAGTACTCGAAGCTCGGCGTCGGTCACGAGTACGGCGATCTCGATGAGGGCGTCCTTCGCCAGGTCGAGCCCCGTCATTTCACAATCGATCCAGACAAGACGGTCGGTCACCCGGCCACACTAACGTGACGTGCTTCCGACCGCTTGTCACGCTCCGTTCTCGATGTTGTCGATGATCGTTTTCGCGTCGTTGATGGGGATGGCGAAGCCGATGCCGACGCTGCCCGAGCCGGACGGCGAGTACATCGCGGAGTTGATGCCGATGACCTCTCCCGCCGAGTTGACCAGCGGGCCACCCGAGTTGCCTTGGTTGATCGAGGCGTCGGTCTGGATCGCGGTGTAGCTCGGCGAGTCGGACGTCTGGTCGAACGCCTGCCGTCCGAAGGGCGACTGCGGCTCCTGTCCGGAGAGGTCGGAGAGCATGCGGTCGACGGCGCTCACGATGCCCGACGTGACGGTGTTCTGCAGGCCGGCGGGGGAGCCGATCGCCACGACCTCCTGGCCGACCTTCAGGGAGTCGGAGTCGCCAAGGACGGCCGGGGTGAGGCCGCTCGCGTCCCTGGCCTGCAGCACGGCGATGTCCGCCTTCTCGTCGGCGCCGAGCACGCTTGCCCGGTAGGTGGTGCCGTCCGACAGCGTGACGGTGACGTCTCCGACCGCGTCGCTCACCACGTGCGCGTTGGTGAGGATCCGGCCGTCCTCGCTGAGGATCACGCCGGAGCCGAGGGACTGGCCGCCGGGGACCGACGCCTCGATCTGCACGACGCTCGGCAGCACCCTCTCGGCGACGCCGCTCACGTCCGCCGAGCCGGTGGAGACCTGCTGGCCGGTGGCCGACCCGGCCGAGCTCGTCGACGGCGAACTGCCCGCGCCGTCGTGCGCCGCCGTGACGAACGCGGCACCCCCTGCGCCGCCGACCAGCGCGGCGACCACGGCCGCGGACGTCACGAGCACGCCGACGCGGCCGGAGATCGTCCGTTTTCTCGGCGGTTCCCGGAACGGCGGATGGGCGTGCTGTTGTGGCGGCGGGCCCGTTTGGTGGGTGAACAGCGGATTGGTGTGTTGCCGCGGAGCCTGCGGGTTCTCGGTCATGTTTCAAGCGTGGTCCCGGTTCGTGAGAGCAGGCTGAGGGTCAGCGCTCACTTGGCTGAGAGTTGCCGTCCAGTGCGATCGCCAGCGTCGCCCATTGGCGGGGTGACACCGATCCGGCCGGTGCCGCCGGGTCGATGCCGCAGGATTTGAGCGCACGGTGTGGTTTCCTGCCCGTCAGTTCGGCGACGGTCGCCCTGACGCTGCGCGCCGGCGCGCGGTAGGCGGTCTCGAGCAGCGCCCACAGCGCCCGCTCCGCACTCCGGCCCAGTCCTGCCCTGCGCCGGATGTTCAGCTGGGCGGAGTCCACAGTGGGCGCGGGGCGGAAACAGCGGGCCGGGACGCGGCGTTCGAGTGAGAGGTCGAAGCGCCCCGCCCACCACGCCAGCTCCTTGGTCCTCGGCACGGAGGTGGTGAGCCGTTTGGCGAAGCCCCATTCCACGATCAACGCCGCGCGGCGCAGGGCCGTCACCTTCGGTGTCAACAGCCTGCGCAGCAGTGCCGTCGAGATGGAGTACGGAATGTTCGCCACGACGAGGAAATCCTTGCGGGGCAAGGGAAAACTGCGGGCATCGGCCGTGACGACTCGTACGTTGGGGTGCTGGGAGACCCGCTTGCTGAGCTTTCGGACGAAGGCGGGATCGCGTTCGACGGCGATCACCCTTGCGCCGGTTCTCGCCAGCGGTGCGGTGATCGCGCCGAAGCCCGCGCCGAAGTCCACCACCAGATCGGCGGGGCCCGGTGAGCAGAAGCTGATCAGGCTTTCGGCGATGCTGTGCGAGGCGAGGAAATGGACACCGGACGGGTTGGGGACTGGTTTCCGGGCAGGAGAGTGGCCGGATTGCGGCATGGTGCGACTCCGTCATGACAGAGGGAAACGCGCCGAGGGAGGCGCGCGCGGACGTCATGGCGCAGCGACCGAAGCCGGCCGGAAAGGGCTCAGGAGATGGGCACGACGCGTTCGCCCGTCAGCTCAGCCGGGCGAACGCGGAGGTACCTGAAGTGGACTCGCAGCCGCTGCGATCAGGCGTGGCGCGGCCGAAGCCGGACGAACGCCATGCAGCGGTTGCACAAGGTTCCCATGCGAGAAACGTAGCAAGGTAGTGCAACCGAATTATTCGCCGCGGCGTGGTGAGGTCTCCGTTCGTGGCGTTCTCACCGTGATCCGGGTGCGAACGGATCCTTTGGCGCACTTGGTACTCCCGTGCTGTCACGATGTCGTTCTACGGTCGGCACATCACGTTCGGACGATCTGCCGAGAGGTGCACGATGCTGACCACCGCCAGGAGAACCATCCGCCCGACCACCGTCGAGTTCGAGATATGCGGCGACTTCGACCTCACCCGGTGCGCGGCCTTTCCCGCGGACCGCTCCCCGGCCGGGCGTGCCGCAGAGGACGATCCGGGAACGCTTCGCCTGGCGTTTCCTCTGGACGGCACGGGCGAACACGTGGGCGCCCTCGTGCGGCAACGAGCGCACGATGTCGTGAGCGTCGAGGTCACGGCCACCCGTGAGGCCGTGCCCGCCGTCGCCGAGCAGGTCCGCCGGATGCTGTCGCTCGATGTCGACGGCACCGGGTTCGCCGATGCGGTCGCGGCCGATCCGGTCATGCGAACTCTCCGGGAACGACATCCGGGCCTGCGGCCGGTGCTCTTCCATTCGCCGTACGAGGCGGCGTGCTGGGCGGTGATCTGTGCCCGGCTCCGGGTGGCCCAGGCGGCGCTGCTGAAACAGCGGCTGGCCGCCCGGCTCGGGTGCGCCGTCGCCGTCGGCGGGCGGACCGTAGCGTCGTTCCCCTCGCCTGAGCAGTTGTGCGCTCTCGACGAGCAGCCAGGGTTGTCGGCGCAGAAACGGCAGCGGCTCGTCGCGATCGCCGGAGCCGCGCGGGAGGGACTGCTCGACGCCTGGAGTCTGCGGGCGATGCCGGTGGAGGACGCGTTGGAGCGGGTGCGCGGCCTGGCGGGGGTCGGGCCGTTCTCGGCGGAGCTGATCGTGGTGCGCGGAGTCGGTCATCCCGATGTCTTCCCGAGGCACGAGCTGCGGCTGCACACGGTGATGGCCGCCGTCTACGGCACCGGGGTGGTCGAGGAGCTGGAGGACATCGCCCAGCGATGGCAGCCGTTCCGGAGCTGGGGTGCGTTCCTGCTCAGGTCGGTCGGCACCTCGGCGATCACCTGGAGCCGGCACGGGGGCGAGGAACGATAGCGCGGTGTGGAGCAACGCACCGGGGAAGGGGGTAACGGAGAGCAGACCGGCGTTGTGATGAGCTAGCCGGCGTGCAGTTGGCCGTCCAAGACAGCGAGATCTGGCGTGCGTTCGACCTGGACGCGGCCACGACCGGCACCATCGCCCTCGCCACGGGTGTGGTGGCGCTGCTCGTCGTGCTGCTGCGGACACCGTGGCGGCTCGCGCGCAACGTCATGACGATCGTGCACGAGGCGGGACACGCCGCCGTGGCGGTGCTGGCCGGCAGACGCCTGCAGGGCATCCGGTTGCACTCGGACACCTCGGGCGTCACGGTGTCGCGGGGCAAGCCGGAGGGGCCCGGCATGGTGCTCACCACGCTCGCGGGCTATCCGGCGCCCGCGCTGCTGGGGCTGGCCTTCGCGGGGCTGGTGTCGGGCGAGAACCTGAGCGCGGTGCTCGGCATCGCGGCGGTGCTGCTGCTGGGCGTGCTGGTGATGGTGCGCAACGCCTACGGGGTCTTCGCCGTGCTCGTGTCCGCGGCCGTGCTCGCCGCGATCGCGTGGTTCGCCGGGCCGGGTGTGCAGGCGGCGTTCGTCTACGTGATGACATGGTTCCTGCTGATCGGGTCGGTGCGGCCGGTGTTCGAACTGCAGGCCAAACGCCGCCGGGGTGCCGCGCGGGACTCGGACGCCGACCAGCTCGCGCGCCTCACCGGGCTGCCCGCCGCGATCTGGCTGCTCGTCCTCGGGGTCCTGACACTCACCTGTCTCGTCGTCGGCGGAATGCTGCTGGTGGAGCCCGCCGTGCCGGCGCCGCTGTGAACCCGGTCTCGTGCGCGCTCAAGCAGGACCAGCCCGGCAGTCTCGCCACGCCGTGCGGCACACTGGGGTGCTGACACCGGTTGGGTCGAGAGGCTGTTGTGCGTCGCGCGTCGCGACGAGTGGTTGAGAGGGCTGTGCTGTGACGGACGAGGTCGCCAAGGCTGTCGAGGAGTGCGCGCGTGCGGCGAAGGGGGCCGCTCCGTCCCTCGCCGCGGCGTCGGACGAGGCGATCGACACGGCCCTGCGGGGCATGGCGCAGCGTTTGCTCGACCACCGCGACGAGGTGCTCGAGGCCAACGTCGCCGACGTCGAGCGGTCCACGGCCGACGGCATGAGCGCCGGCCTGCTCGACCGGCTCACGATCACCGACGAGCGGCTCACCGGGATGGCCGAGCAGCTGCGCCTGCTGGCCGGTGCCCCGCACCAGGAGCGCTCCGTCGAGGTGTCCACACTCGACGGTGGCCTGCGCCTGGTGGAGCGGCGGCGGCCGGTCGGCGTCATCGGCGCCAACTACGAGGCCAGGCCGAACGTGACCGTCGACGTGGCGTCGCAGCTGGTGAAATCGCGCAACGCCGGTGTGCTGCGCACGGGCTCGGCCGCGCTGGGCTCGGCACAGCGGCTGGTCGAGGTGGTGATCGCGCCCGCGCTGGCCGCAGCAGGCATCGACGCCGACGTGATCCAGCTCGTGCCGCGCGTCGAGCGGGAGGCCGCCGCGGCGCTGGTGAGCCTGCCGGGTCTGGTGCCGTTGGTCATCCTGCGCGGCAGCGGCGACAGCACCCGCGCGCTGGCCACCGAAGCGGCCACGCACGGTGTGCGGACGCTCGCCCACGCCGATGGCGGTGGCGTGCTGTACGTGGACGCGGCCGCCGACGCGGAGAAGGTGCGCTCGCTCGTCGGCGCGAGCCTCGACCGGCTCGGCGTCTGCAACCGGCTGAACCTGCTGCTGATCAACGACGCGGTCTACGACGAGCTGTGGCCACTGGTGTCGGAGGCGCTCGCCGGGCGGGACGTGAGCCCGTCGCTGCCGCCGTACGAGCACGCCATCGGTTACGAGTGGGCGCTGGACTCCGACCGGGAGGCCACGGTCACCGTCGCGCGGGTCGCCGACCTGGCGGAAGCGGTGGCGATCGCCAACGAGCAGACCTCCGGTCTGGCCGCGGGCATCGCGACCGAGGACGCGGCGGCCGCCGAGGCGTTCTTCGACGGCTACCAGGGCACCGGCGTGTTCTGGAACGCGCCGACCCGGCTGCTGGACGGCTTCAAGCTGCTCGGCGTGCCCGAGACCGGCATCAACCTGGACAGGGTGCCGGGACCGCGTGGTCCCGTCACCTACACCGACCTGTACGTCCGCCAGTACGCGGTACTGCCCGCAGGGCGCTGAACGCATCGACGCCGGTTCGACCAGTACCGTCGATGGTTGTCCCTGCCTGGGGAAGTCAACGGGCGTGGCGTCGCCGAAACCCGTTCCCTGGATCAGGAGGTCCACCACCATGACTGAAAACGAATCGGACACCGTGGCGAGCTTCGCCGACCTCCAGCTGCGCCAGGAGCTGCTCGACGCGCTCACCGGTCTCGGCTACGAGGAGCCGACGCCCATCCAGCGGGCGGCCATCCCGCCGCTGCTGCAGGGCCGTGACCTCGTCGGGCAGGCCGCCACCGGCACCGGCAAGACCGCCGCGTTCGCGCTGCCGATCCTGCAGCGGATCACCGGGCACGGCGCGGGCGTCAAACCCAAGGCGCTCGTGCTCGCACCCACGCGTGAGCTCGCCGTCCAGGTCTCCGAGGCGATGCACCGCTACGGCCACGAGCTGGGTACGCGCGTGCTGCCGATCTACGGCGGCCAGCCGATCGGGCGGCAGCTGAAGGCGCTGGAGCGGGGCGTCGACGTCGTCATCGCCACGCCGGGCCGCGCGCTCGACCACATCTCCCGCGGCACGCTTTCGCTCGGTGAGCTGACCATGGTGGTGCTCGACGAGGCCGACGAGATGCTCGACATGGGCTTTGCCGAGGACATCGAGGCGATCTTCCAGAACATCCCCGAGGAGCGGCAGACGATGCTCTTCTCGGCGACGATGCCGCCGCGCATCAGCGGCATGGTGGACCACTACCTCACCGACCCGGCGCGCATCGAGCTCGGCCGGGCAGCCTCGGCGAAGGACGAGCCGTCGAAGGTGCGGCAGAGCGCGTACGTGGTGCCGAGGGGCCACAAGCCGGCGGCGCTCGGGCGAATGCTCGACGCCGAGTCGCCCACGGCCGCGATCGTCTTCTGCCGCACCCGCGAGGAGGTCGACCAGCTCACCGAGACGCTCAACGGCAGGGGCTACCGGGCCGAGCCGCTGCACGGCGGCATGAACCAGCAGCAGCGCGACCGGGTGGTGGAGCGGCTGCGGTCGGCCACCGCCGATCTCGTGGTGGCCACCGACGTCGCCGCGCGCGGGCTCGACATCGAGCAGCTCACGCACGTCGTCAACTACAACGTGCCGAGCGCGCCCGAGTCGTATGTGCACCGCATCGGTCGCGTGGGCAGGGCCGGGCGCGAGGGCACCGCAATCACGCTCGCCGAACCCCGCGAGCACCGGATGCTCAAGACCATCGAGCGCGTCACCGGCATGAAGATCGCCGTCCGGAAGCTGCCGACGATCGCCGACGTGAAGGCCCAGCGCCTCGAGCAGACCAGGGCCGCACTGTGGGAGAGCCTGCAGGATTCCGACGGCCTCGACCGCTTCCGCGCGGTGGTGGAGCCACTGGCCGATGAGTTCGACGTGATGGAGGTGGCGCTCGCCGCGGTCAAGCTCGTGCACGAGGCGGACGGCACGATCACCGACGAGGAGGAGATCCCCGAGGTCACCTCGTGGCCGCCCGCCGACGGCAGGCGCGGCCGCAAGGACGGGCCCGGTGGGCGCGAGCCGCGCCGCGGGCGGGCCGTGGGCCGGGGTATGACCCGCCTGTTCGTCGGCGTCGGGCGCACGGCCGGGGTCCGCCCGCAGGATCTCGTCGGCGCCATCGCGGGGGAGTCGCGGCTGCGTGGACGCGACATCGGGGCCATCGACATCGCCGACCGGTTCTCGCTGGTCGACGTTCCCGAGGGCGCAGCCGACGACGTGATCGCCGCGTTGAAGGGCACCACGATCAAGGGCCGCAAGGCCACGATCCGCCGCGAGCGGTTCCAGTCGCGCTGAGGCGGATCAGTGGCGGGGGTCGCGGCGGCCGGTCAGGCCGAGCAGCTCGGCGGCCAGCTGCTGGCCGCTCTCGAACGGGCCGCCCGTGTCCCTCGCCCTGCGCAGCGCCGACGGGCGGACGCGGCTGTAGCCGCGCACGGACACCGGGCGCCGTGAGCGGACCTCGTACGCCGGTTCGCCCGCGAGTTGCTTCGCCAGTTCCCGGTCCACCAGGATCGTGCCCGGCCGGGCGAGGGAGGTGAGCCTGCTCGCCAGGTTCACGGTCTCGCCGTACACGTCGCCGAAGCGGCTCAGCACCCGCCCTGCCGCGAGCCCGGCCCGCACCGGCGGCAGCTCTTCGTCGGCGCTCGTGCGCTCCGAGAGCGTCAGCGCGATCTCGGCGGCGGCCACCGGCGCGTCGGCCACGAACAGCACCTCGTCGCCGATCATCTTGACCACGCGCCCCCTGCCCTCGGCGATCACCTCGGTGGCGAGCCCCTCGAAGCGCTCCAGCACGTCGCCCAGCGCGGACTCGTCGATCCGGCGCGTCATGCGCGTGTAGCCGACCATGTCCACGAAGCCCACGACCTCGGTCCTGGACTCCAAATCCTCGTCGGGCGCCGCGAGCGCCCGGCCCGCGTACGCCCCGAGGTGCCGCCGCCACACAAAGCTCTGCACCTGCTCGAGCTGCGGCACCAGCTGCTCCACGAGCTTGATGAGCTTGCGCTCGTCAGCGGCCAGCTCAGGGCGTTCCCGGATGAGCGACCACAGCAGGTCCGCCTGCCACTCCGCGAGCCGGGACATGTGCAGGCCGAGCGCCCGCGTCACCGCGGTCTCCAGCTCCTGGTCGAAGACGCCCGCGTCGATCATGCGGTCCGCGATGCGGACGGCCTCGACGTCGGCGTCTGTGAACACCACCTGGTCGTCGGGCACGGCGGCGAAGCCCAGCGCTCGCCAGAGCTGCCGGGTCCGCTCCTCGGGCACCCCGGAGCGCTCGGCGACCTGGAGCCGGGTGTACTTGCGCTTGCCACCCAGCAGGATGCGCTCCAGCCTGCGCTGCAAAGCCTCGTCGGCCATCGCGCCTACGTCGTGTGCACGATGAGCACGTCGACGCCAGACTTGCGCGCCACCTCCGACGGCACGGAGCCCAGGATGCGGCCTGCGAGCGTGTTGAGTCCTCGGTTGCCGACCACGAGCAGGTCGGCGGAGCGGTCCTTGACCACCGAGCGCAGCGCGTCGACGGGCTCGCCGCGCACGGCGACCGTCTCGATCTTCACCGCGCCCGCTCGCGCGGCCCGGTCGCGCGCCGACTGCAGCGTGTCCTCGGCCGGGGCCGACCCGACGACCTGGTATGCCTCGTCACGCAGCTCGTCCTGGGCTCGCTCGACCTCCTGCTTGCTCGCCGGGTAGTACGCACAGGCGATCACCAGCGTGGCAGCGGCGTCGGCGGCGACGGCTGCCGCACGGTCGACGGCGGCGAACGACGAGTCCGAGCCGTCGGTGCCGACGACCACGGTCTGATAGGCGGCCATCAGGTCCTCCTGCAGGGTGCACGGGCAAGTCTGCACGAGGACAGTAGCGTGCCGCGCGGCACCGCGCAGCAGTAACCTACTCGCGAGTTAGGTTCTGAGCCGACGGTGGCGGTGGTCCTGAGGTCGCGGCGGGTGGGTGCTTCGGACCCGTCGGCGTCCTCGGCGGCGGCGGTGTCGGTCGTGGCCGGGGTGTCGGCGGTTGGTGGTGTGCCCGTTGTTGGGTGTCTTGTGGGCTTTGGCGGGCGGGGTGTGGGCGGTGCGCGGCGGGTCGTTTGTGGCCGCGCGGCGCCCTGGGGTCGGCCTATTCGTGGGTTGGTTTGGAGCCGACGGTGGCGGTGGTCCTGAGGTCGCGGCGGGTGGGTGCTTCGGACCCGTCGGCGTCCTCGGCGGCGGCGGTGTCGCTCGTGGCCGGGGTGTCGGCGGTCTGTGAGGCGCCGTCCTCGAGTGCCTCGTTGGCCTCCGCGAGCATGGCGCGGGCCGCGCGTACCTGTTCGGCGATCTTGCCGCGCAGCGTGCGCAGCGACTCGACCTTGGCCGTGGCCTCGGCCAGCCTGCGGTTGGCCTCCTCGGTGGCCTCGCGCACGCGGCGGTTGGCCTCGTCGGTCGCCTCGGCGACGCGCGCGTTGGCCTCGTTGATCGAGTTCTGCTTGCGCCGGTTGGCGTCCTCCACCGACTCGCGCTGCCTGCGGTCGATCTCCGTGCGCGCCTTGGTCTGCTCCTCGGCGACCTCCTTGCGGATGGCCGCCGCCTCCTCGGTGGCTTCGCGGACACGCCGCTCGGCCTCGGCCTTGCTGGCGGCCTCCTGCTCGGCGAGCAGGCGCATCGACTCCGTGCGCCGCGTCGCCATCGCGATCTCGAAGTCCTCTTCGACCTGCGTGCGGCGTTGCTCGGACTCGCGGTCGAGCCGGTCACGCTCCGCCTTGGCCGTCGAGGTGATCGACTCAGCCTCGGCCCGGGCGTCGGCGAGCACCTTGCGGTGCTCCGCCTCCATCTCCCTGCGGCGCTCGGCGAGCTCGGTGAGCAGCTGCTCGTACCGGGCGCGCATCGCGCTGGCGTCGGACTCCGCCTTCGCGCGGATGTGCCCGGCCTCGGCCTCCGCCCTCGCCTTGGTGTCGTTGGCCTCCTCCTGCGCGAGCCTCAGCATGCGCTGCAGGCGCTCGGAAAGACCCTCGATCGTGGTGGGTGGCTGCGCGAGCCGCTCGACCTGCCCGCGCAGGTCGTCGATCTCGATGCGGGCCGCCTCGAGCTGCCTCGCCAGGTCGCCCGCCTGCGAGATGGCCGCGTCCCGGTCGGACGTGAGCATCTTCAGGTCGGCGTCCAGCCGCTCGAGGTGTTCGTCGACCTGCGCACGGCTGTATCCACGCTTCTCGAAGTCGAAGCCGGCTCCCAGCGGCACGAGCTCCCGTTCTTCGCCAAGGCTCATGTACCCCACCCTAACGGGCGCCGAGAACTACACGCCGCGGAACGTCTCGATAGCGGGGAGGTGTTTCGCGCGCGTTTCCTCGTCGCGCACGCCGAGGCCTTCCTCGGGCGCCAGGCAGAGCACGCCGACCTTGCCCTGGTGGAGATTCCGGTGCACGTCGTAGGCGGCCTGGCCGGTGTCGGCCAGTGAGTACGTTTTGGACAGAGTCGGGTGGATGTGCCCCTTGGCGATCAACCGGTTGGCCTCCCACGACTCACGGTAGTTCGCGAAGTGCGAGCCGATGATCCGCTTGAGGTTCATCCAGAGATAGCGGTTGTCGAACTGGTGCAGGTATCCCGACGTCGACGCGCACGTGACGATCGTGCCGCCCTTGCGGGCCGCGTAGACCGAGGCGCCGAACGTCTCCCTGCCGGGGTGCTCGAACACGATGTCCGGGTCCTCGCCGCCCGTCAGCTCACGGATCCGGGCGCCGAACCGCTGCCACTCCTTCGGGTCCTGGGTGGTCTCGTCCTTCCAGAACCGGTAGCCCTCGGCGGTGCGGTCGATGACGTGCTCGGCTCCGAGCCTGCGGCACAGTTCGGCCTTCTCCGGGCTGGACACCACGCACACCGGGATCGCGCCTCCGTTGAGCGCGTACTGCGTCGCGTACGAGCCGAGCCCGCCCGAGGCGCCCCAGATGAGCACCACGTCGCCCTGTTTCATGTCCGCGCCGTTGCGTGAGACGAGCTGGCGGTAGGCGGTGGAGTTGACCAGTCCGGGGCAGGCGGCCTCCTCCCACGTGAGGTGGGCCGGTTTCGGCATGAGCTGGTTGGCCTTGACCAGTGCGATCTCGGCGAGACCGCCGAAGTTGGTCTCGAAGCCCCAGATGCGCTGCTCGGTGTCGAGCATCGTGTCGTTGTGCCCGTCGGGCCCCTCGAGCTCCACGTCGAGGCAGTGCGCCACCACCTCCTGGCCCGGCTTCCACCGGTGCACGCCGGGACCGGTACGCAGCACCACGCCGGAGAGGTCGGACCCGACGACGTGGTAGGGCTGGTCGTGGCGCTTGGCCAGTTCGGAGAGCCTGCCGTAGCGCTGCAGGAACTTGAACGTCGGCAGCGGCTCGAAGATCGAGGTCCACACGGTGTTGTAGTTGATCGCGCTGGCCATCACGGCCACGAGCGCCTCACCCGGCCCCAGCTCCGGCACCGGCACGTCGTCGAGGTGCAGCGACTTGCGCGGGTCCTTGTCGCGGCTCGGCAGGTCCGCGAACATTTCGACGTCCTCGGCGTGCACCGTGACGCCCCGGTAGGACTCCGGCATCGGCAGTGAGCCGACGGCCTCGGACTCGCCGGCGAGCACGGCCTGCAGGATCTCACTCAGCTCGTTCGCCATCGGGGGGCCTCCGTGAGGTCGGGTGAGTGGGGCTGGGCGGCTGAAGTTACCCGTAGGTAACCGCAGGCACAACTGTACGACCGCACAGGTCACCCAGCATGGCGCCGAGTTGCTCCGACCGTGACCGATCCGTGTTTGACCGGCCGGCCAACCAAGGCGCACGATGGAGGTGGAACCGCGTGCTCACGGTCTTCCCGCGGTGGACGCACCGGCGTGTTCGCCGCGTCGTTGCTGCTACTGGAGGTGATCACGATGGCAGATGTCTCGGCACGTCCCTGGACGCGTCCGCACGACTGGGCCGAGGTCGTGCTGGGTGCGGTGCTGGCCTTGTCCCCGCTCTGGATGGGCACCGACAACGCCGCGATGTGGACGATGATCGTGCTCGGCGCGCTCATCGCACTGGACGGGCTCGTGTCACTCGCGATGCCCGGCCTGATCTACGGCGAGGGTCTGCAGGTGGTCCTCGGTGCGCTGGCGTTCATCTCACCGTGGGTGATGACCTACACGGAGTTCGACGGCGCGGCCTGGACGTCCTGGATCGTCGGCGCCCTGACGGTGCTTGCGGGAGCGGCGGCGCTGCCCGTCGCCAACTCCGTCCACCGCACGGTGCGCGGACACTGACAGCCAGGGCGCGCCTCCCAGCCCCCGTTGCCCGCTGGGCGGGGCAGGGAGCAGAGAGACAAGCCCAGTCCCCTTCGCGGACCCGCGACCACGCCGGTACGGCGTCGTCGCGGGTCCCGCGGCCGTGCGCGGCGCGCTATCGTGACCGCGGGCGGTGAGGCGTCGAAAGGGGGAGAGATGGCTCGCCAGCAGGCCGATGATCCATCGGCCAGGGAGCGCATCCTCCTCGCCGCGGAGCACCTGTTCGCCGAGACCGGCTTCGACGCGACCCCGACGTCGCGGATCGCCGAGGTGGCCGGGGTGCCCAAGGGGCTCGTGCACTACTACTTCCGCCGCAAGCGCGACCTGCTGACCGCGCTGGTCGAGCGGCTGCCCGACGAGCACATCGAGCCCGCGCACGTGGTGGTGCCCGGAGACATCGCCGAGAGCCTGCGCAGGCTCGTCGCCGAGCTCGACCGCAGGCTGTCCGCGTCGCGGGTGCTGTCGCACCTGCTCTGGCGGGAGGCCGACACGCACCGGGCCGTGCGCGACGCGCTGCAGACCCGGTACGAGGTGCTGGTCAAGCAGGTGCGCACGGTGATCCTCGCGGCGGCGGGCGCGGGCACGCTCGCGCTCGCCGACGTCGACAGCGCCTCGGCGCTGCTCGCGCTCGCGGTGAGCTACCGGCACTCGATGGCCCGGCACACCGGTGAGGGCTCCGCCGACGAGATGGAGCGCGAGTTGATGTTCATCGCGGGCGCGCTCACCTCGCGGGCGAACGACTCAGTGCCCGGCGGCGGGCTCGACTAGCTCCACCAGCACACCACCGGCGTCCTTCGGGTGGACGAAGTTGACCCTGCTGCCCGCCGTGCCGCGCCTGGGCTCCGGGTAGAGCAGGCGCAGCCCCTTCGCCCGCAGCGCCTCGGCGGCCGCCTCGATGTCGGTGACCCGGTAGGCCAGCTGCTGCAGGCCGGGGCCCCTGGTGTCGAGGAACTTGCCGATCGTGGAGTCCGGCCGCAGGGGCGCGAGCAGCTGTACCGCGGGGCCGCGCTCGTCGCCGGGCGCGTGCAGCATCGCCTCCCGCACGCCCTGCTCCTCGTTGACCTCGGTGTGCGTGGCTTCGAGGCCGAAGTTCTCCGCGTAGAACGCGATGGCCTCGTCGAGGTCGGGGACGGCGACGCCGACGTGGTCGATCGTCGTGATGAACGGCTTCAGTGCCTCCTGCATGGAGGCAGAATAGGGGGACGACACAGGCGCCGGACGTGCGGATGTTCACACCCCGCGCGGCCCTTCGCGTTCGATTCAGAAGGCGCCGGTGCCGGTATCGTCGACGAAGCGGCTCGTGCAGCGAGGCAGCGTGTCGATCGAGATTTCAGGAGGCTGTTGTGTCCGGTTCCGTGATCCTGGGTGCCGCCCGTACGCCGATCGGCCGGCTGCTCGGCTCGTTGAAGGACTTCTCCGGAGCACAGCTCGGCGGTATCGCCATCAAGGCCGCGCTGGAGCGCGCCGGTGTGGCCCCCGAGGCCGTGCAGTACACGATCATGGGTCAGGTCCTCACCGCGGGCGCTGGCCAGATCCCGGCGCGGCAGGCCGCCGTCGCCGCGGGCATCCCCATGAACGTGCCCGCGCTGAGCATCAACAAGGTGTGCCTCTCCGGGCTCGACGCCATCGCGCTGGCCGACCAGCTCATCCGTGCCGGTGAGTTCGACCTCGTCGTCGCCGGCGGGCAGGAGTCCATGACGCAGGCGCCGCACCTGCTGCCCAAGTCGCGCTCCGGCTTCAAGTACGGCGACACGACGCTCGTGGACCACATGGCCTACGACGGGCTGTTCTGCGCGTTCGACCAGGTCGCGATGGGCAGCTCCACCGAGAAGTACAACGCCCGCTACGGCCTGACCCGGGAGCAGCAGGACGCCTTCGCGGCGCGTTCGCACCAGCTCGCCGCCAAGGCCATCGCGAACGGGACCTTCGCGGACGAGATCGCCGAGGTCTCGATCCCCCAGCGCAAGGGCGACCCGATCGTCTTCAGCGCCGACGAGGGCGTGCGCGGCGACACCACCGCCGACGGCCTCGCCAAGCTGCGGCCCGCCTTCGCCTCCGACGGCACGATCACCGCCGGCTCGGCCTCGCAGATCTCCGACGGCGCCGCCGCCGTGGTGGTGGCGAGCAAAGCCAAGGCCGAGGAGCTGGGGCTCACGCCGCTCGCCGAGATCGGCGCGCACGGCGTGGTCTCCGGCCCGGACGCGAGCCTGCACGAGCAGCCGTCGAACGCGATCAAGGCCGCGCTCGCCAAGGCGAAGCTCGACGTGGGCGCGCTCGACCTCGTGGAGATCAACGAGGCGTTCGCCGCCGTCGGGCTCGTCTCCACGGAGAAGCTCGGCGTGGACCCCGACATCGTGAACGTCAACGGCGGCGCCATCGCGCTGGGCCACCCGATCGGCGCCTCCGGCGCGCGGCTCGCCGTGCACCTCGTGCACGAGCTGCGCCGCCGCGGTGGCGGGCTCGGTGCGGCCGCGCTGTGCGGTGGTGGCGGTCAGGGTGACGCGCTGCTGATCAGTGTCCCCTAGGGCGCGCCCTACTGACGTCACCGGGCTCGTCGAGCAGGCGCGGGGCGGCTCGCCCCGTGCCGTCGCCCGGCTGCTCTCCCTCGTCGAGGACGCGCACCCGCAGCTGCCGGAGATCGCGGCCGCGCTGACGCCCCACACCGGCAACGCGCGGGTCGTGGGACTCACCGGGCCGCCGGGTGTCGGCAAGTCGACCTCCACGTCGATGCTGCTCAGCGCGCTGCGTGAGCAGGGCAAGCGGGTCGGTGTACTCGCGATCGACCCGTCGTCGCCGTTCTCCGGCGGTGCGCTGCTCGGTGACCGCATCAGGATGACCGAGCACGCCACCGACCCCGGCGTGTTCATCCGTTCCATGGCCACCCGCGGTCACCTGGGCGGGCTCGCCTGGGCCACACCGCAGGCGGTGCGGGTGCTCGACGCGGCGGGCTTCGATGTGGTGCTCATCGAGACCGTCGGCGTTGGACAGTCCGAAGTGGATGTCGTACGGCTCGCGGACACCACCGTGGTGCTGCTGGCCCCCGGCATGGGCGACGGCATCCAGGCCGCCAAGGCCGGAGTGCTGGAGATCGCCGACGTCTTCGTGGTCAACAAGGCCGACCGCGACGGCGCCGACGCGACCGTGCACGACCTGCGGCAGCTGATCGCCATGAGCCGCAGGGGCGTCACCGGCCCGGCGTGGCGGCAGCCGATCGTGCCCACCGTCGCGGCCGAGGGCAAGGGCGCCGCCGACGTGCTGCAAGCCCTGCGGGACCACCACGACTGGCTCGCCGCGCACGGCGAGCTGGAGCGCAGGCGGACCGTGCGGGCGAGCGCCGAGGTCGAGGCCATCGCGCTGCGGCGGCTGCGCGCCGAGCTGGGCGAGCTGCGGGGCGGCGACCGGCTCGCCGGGCTCGCGCGCCGTGTGGCGGCCCGCGAGCTCGACCCGTTCACGGCAGCGGATGCCCTGGTGGCCGACCTGCGCGGTCAGTAGCCCCCGGCGACCGCCCGCAGCGTCGCACCGGCGTCGCTGGTGAGCGGCTCGCCGTGGCCGAAGCACACCACGCGCGGATCGAGGACGGCCAGCCGCTTCAGCGCCGCGACCGTGCGCTCGCGATCCTGGTTGAACACGCCGAGCAGCACGTCGCCGCCGTGCTCGGCGACCGTGTCCCCGGTGAAGAGCACGCCGTGCGCCGGCAGGTGCACGGCGATGCTGCCCTCTGTGTGGCCGGGAACCCAGAGCGCCACGGCGCCGTCGCCGAAGCCCAGGTCGTCGCCGTCGTCCACCTCCACGTCGAGCTCGGCCGGCGGGCCCGCCAGGTGCCCGCTCACGGCTTCGAACAACGGGCGCTCCCAGTCCTCGAGCACCGGCGGCGAAACCGGTTCCCCGCTGCGGACGTACGGCGCGTCGAGCCGGTGCGCGGACACGGTCGCGTCGCTCCACGCGCGGACTTCGGCCAGCGAGCCGGTGTGGTCGCCGTGGGCGTGCGTGATCACGATCCGGCGCAGCTGCCCGCCGAGGTCCTCGACCGCCCGCCGGATCTCCATGCCCTGCCCGCGCGGGCCCGCGTCGACGAGCGTCAGCCCGTCCGCGTCGCGCCACAGGTACGCCTGCCCGACGTCGAAGCGGAGCAGGTGCAGCCGGTCGGTCAGCTCGACGATGTCCATGCATCGCAACGTATTCGGCAGCCGCAGGGCGGGCACGCGAATCCGCTCAGGGCGAAACGCCGGCCAGCGTCCGGCCCAGCGCCTCCAGCGTCGCCGAGAACGCGTGCTCGGCCGGGGTGGCGTAGCCGAGCACGAGCCCCTGCGGATGGTCGCCCGGCGTGATCCAGTGTGGACCGAGCCCCTGCAGCGCAAGGGATTGCCGCTTCGCGGACGCCAGCACCTCGGCCTCGCCAGGACCTCCCTCTGGAAGCGTGAGCAGCAGCTGCACGCCCGCTGAGATGCCGTGCGGCGTCAGGTAGCCCGGCAGCGTGGCGAGCAGCCGGTCGCGGCGGGCTCGGTAGGCGGCGCGGCAGCGGCGCACGTGCCGGTCGTAGTCGCCGGAGCCGATCAGGTCGGCGAGCACGAGCTGCTCCAGCACGGGGGTGCGCCAGCCGTGGGTAGCCATCGCCGCACGCACCGGTTCCACGAGCGCGCGCGGCAGCACGAGCCAGCCGAGCCGCAGCCCGGGCGCGAGCGTCTTGCTCGCCGTGCCCGCGTAGGCCACGCGCTCCGGCGCGAGCGCCTGCAACGCGCCGACGGGCTTGCGGTCGTAGCGGAACTCGCCGTCGTAGTCGTCCTCGATCACGTACCCGCCCTGCTCACCCGCCCAGCGAGCCAGCTCGGCCCGCCTGCGCGGCGCGAGGGTCATGCCAAGCGGGTACTGGTGCGCGGGCGTCACCACCACGGCCGGACTGTCCAGTTCGGACACCCGGATCCCCGACTCGTCGACGGGCACCCCGGTGATCCGGGCGCCCGCCGCGTGGGCGTAGTCGCGGAAGACCCACAGCGACGGGTCTTCGAATGCCAGCTCGCCCCGTCCGCGCAACGCGATCGCCAGCAGCGAGATCGCGTGCGCGTAGCCCGCGCAGACGACGATCCGTTCCGGGTCGGCCACCACGCCACGGCTGCGGGCGAGGTAGCCCGCGAGCACCTCGCGCAACGGCGCGACCCCGCGCTCGTCGACGTAGCCGAACGCGGAGGCGGGCGCGTGCTGGAGCACCCGCCGGGTCGCCGACAGCCAGGCCGCGCGGGGGAAGGCGGACAGGTCCGGGTTGCCGGGCATGAGGCTCCAGCGGGCCTCGGGGGAGCGGAGCCGCCCGCGCGGCGCCGACGCCTGCTGGACGCCGTCGGCCACCACGACGGTCGGGGCGCCCTGGCTCGTGTGCACGTAGCCTTCGGCGGCGAGGTCGGCGTAGACGCGGGTGACCGTCCCGCGCGCGACGCCGAGGTCGCCCGCGAGCGCGCGCGTGGAGGGCAGGGCGTCGCCGTGAGCGAGCCTGCCCGTGCGGATGGCGTTGCGGATCGCGTCGGCGAGGCCGCGCCGCCCGGTCGACGGATCCCAGTCGAGGTGCACGTCCCGCGCCGAACTGGTCCATGATCCCGTCATGAAACTGGACCATACTCGTGGGCCAGTTCCGGTTACGTTGGCGGAGTGACGAAGCGAACCCAACTCAGCCCCGCGCTGCCCGAGGCGTACAAGACCCTGGTCGCCCTGCACACCACCGTGGAGAAGGCCGCGGCCGACGCCGGGCTCGACCAGCGCCTCATCGAGCTGGTGAAGATCAGGGCGTCGCAGATCAACGGCTGCGCGTTCTGCGTGGACATGCACTCGCGCGACGCGCGCAAGGCGGGCGAGACCGAGCGGCGGCTCTTCCTGCTCAGCACGTGGTGGGAGACCGAGCTCTACACCGAGCAGGAGCGGGCCGCGCTCGCGCTCACCGAGGCCATGACCCGTCTCCCGCAGCACCAGGACGTGCCCGACGACGTCTACGAGCAGGCCAAGGCGGTGTTCACGGAGGAGCAGTACGTGGCCGTCGCGTGGGCGGCCACGGTGATCAACGCTTTCAACCGCCTCGGCGTCACCAGCCGCAAGCCGCTGCCACCGGATCCACGGTGACCGCAGGCCGGCTCCGGGAGCTGCACGTGCCGGGCAGCCCGCTGGTGCTGCCCAACGTGTGGGACGCCGACAGCGCGCGCCTGGTGGAGGAGGCCGGGTTCCCGGTCGTGGCCACGAGTTCGGTGGCGGTGGCGCGGACGCTCGGCTACCGCGACGGCGAGCAGGCGCCTGCGGCCGAGATGCTCGCCGCGGCCACCCGGATCGCCCGTGCCGTGAGCGTGCCGGTGACGGTCGATGCCGAGGCGGGCTACGGCCTCGCGCCTTCGGAGCTCGCCGAGCGGCTGCTCGCCACGGGCGCGGTCGGCTGCAACCTGGAGGACACCGACCACGCGCGCGGTCAACCGCGAGACGCGGCCGAACAGGCCGACCGCCTGGCGGCGGTCCGGGAGGCGGCGGGCGAGGACCTCGTGCTCAACGCCCGCGTCGACGTCTTCCTCGGCGCCGGGGAAGACGCCGACGAGCAGGCCGTGCTGCCGGACGCGCTCGACCGCGCCCGCCGCTACCTGGCGGCGGGCGCGGACTGCGTGTACCCGATCCACGTGCGCGCGCCCGACGTGTTGCGGGCGTTCACCGAGGGGGTGCGCCCGGCGGCCGTCAACGCGACGTACCTGCCCGGCGGGCCGGACCTCACGGGCCTCGCCGGGCTCGGCGTCGCCCGGATCTCGCTCGGCGGCGGCCTCTGGAAGGCCACGCGCACGTGGCTGCACGGCACCCTCACCGCCCTCGCGGACGGCAAGCTCCCGTACTGACCCGGCCGCAGTGAAGGCCACCTTGCCTGCGCCCACCCGCCTCCCACCACCACCCAAACGGAGACGCTCCGCGCCGCTGTGGCTGATTCCACGCAGTGAAGGTGGCCTTCACTGCGGGCAGCCAGGCCACCCACCGCCGTCGACCGCGGTCCCTACGGGGCGGGTGGGCGGCAGCGGACCATGGTCGTCTGGCCGGTCAGCTCCAGCTCGCCCGCCGCGTGCGGCACCACGAGGGTGTCGCCCTTGCCGACCGGGTACTCGGCGCCGGACGTGCTGCGCAGGGCTCCGTCGCCGTCGAGCACCACGAGCACCGCGAACGACGGGTCCAGCGCGAGCGCGGCGCCGCCGGGACGCAGCGTGTCCGCGCGGAAGAACGGGCGCGCGCCCTCGGCGAGCAGGTCCACGGTGGACGACGTGTCGGATCCGGTGTGCCGCACGATCGTCTCGAGTCTGTCCCCGTCCCAGCCCGACGTGTCGAGCGCCCGCAGCGCCGTGTCGAAGCCGATGCCGAGGTGGCCCTTGTCGGGGGAGGCGAGGAAGTCGCGCCATTCGATGGTCAGCGAGAAGTCCGTCGGCTGCTGTAGCTCCACCACGAAGACGCCCTCGCCGATCGCGTGCGGAAGCCCCGCGGGAATGTAGACCGTGTCGCCGGGCCGAACGCGGATGCGGTTGAGCGCGCCGAGCATCGCGGGCGCGTCCTGGTCGCGCACCCACTGGTCGATGGTCGCCAGGTCCTGCGAGCGCTCGAACCCCGCGTACACGGTGGGCTCGGGCCCGCTCGTGCCTGCCACGATCCACGCCTCGGTCTTGCCGAAGTGCGAGTCGAAGTGCTTGCGGGCGAAGGAGTCCGAAGGGTGGAAGTGCACGGGCAGTCGCTGGCCCGCGTCGAGCAGCTTCACCAGCAGGGCCGTCGAGTCGCCGAACCGCTCGACGTGGGCCGCGCCGAGCCAGCCCCGCGGGTCGGCCTGCACGGCCTCACGCAGCAGCCGCCCGTCCGGCAGCCTGCTGAGCCCCGCGCTCTCGTTGCCGAAGAGCGTGGTGGTGGAGGCGACCCAGTCCTCGGGGCCGAAGTCCTGACTCGAGTCCGCGCCGCGCAGCGCGGCGATCGCGGCGCCGCCCCGGTAGAACTGCGCGGGCTGGTTGGCCGGGAGCCGGATGGGTTCGAACGCTTGCGTACCGGTCATGCGGGAGCGACCTCTCCGGAACCGCGGGCGGTGAGACGCACGGGCAGAACGACCTTTCTCGGTGGTGACTGATCTCCTTGCAGGCGGGCGAACAACAGCTCGGCCGCCGTCCTCCCGAGCAGGCCGACGTCGTGCGCGACCACCGAGACAGGTGGGTCGAGCAGGTCGGCCAGCTCGAAGTCGTCGAAGCCGACGAGCGCGGGACGGCGTTCGCGCCTGCCCAGCGCCCGCAGCAGCTCCACGGTGACGCGGTTGTTGCCCGCGACGACCGCGGTGGGCGTGTCCGGCCCGGCGAGCATCCTGCGCACCGTCTCCGCGACGCTGTCCTCACCCGGCTCGCGCATCACCACGACGCGCTCCGTCGGGCCGATGCCCGCGCGGGCACACCCCTCGTGGAAGCCCCGCAGCCGCTCGCGCGCGGTGTGGATCTCCGGGCTGTCGCCCGCGAACGCGATACGGCGGTGGCCGTGCGCTGCCAGGTGGGCGGCGGCCTCGGCGGCCCCCGCCGCGTTGTCCACGAGCACCGTGTCGGCGGCGAGCCCGCCCGGCGGGCGGTCGATGAACACCACGGGCGTGCCGGAGCGCAGCTCCGGACCGAGGTAGGCGTGCCGGTCACCGGCGGGCACGATCAGCAGCCCGTCGACCCTGCGTCCGCAGAACTCCAGCGCCAGCTCGCGTTCCCGGTCGGGGTTCTCCTCCGACGAGCCCGTGAGCACCTGCCTGCCGAACGCGGTCGCCACCCGCTCGACGGCTCTGGTCAGCTCCGAATAGAACGGGTTGCCCACGTCCTCGACGATCAGCCCGAGTGTGCCCGTGGTGGAGCCACGGCGCAGGTTGCGCGCACCGGCGTTGCGCCGGAAGCCCAGCTCCTCGATGGCGGCGAGCACGCGGGCCGCCGTCTCCGGGTGCACCGCGGGCTCGTCGTTGACCACCCGCGACACGGTCTTGATGCTCACACCGGCCAGCCGGGCCACGTCGTTCATGGTGGCCCGGCGCGCGCTGTCCGAGGTTGACGACAACGTTGTCATAGCGAGTGGATCGAACACCGCCGCACCGGTGCCTGTCAACCGGATGTCTGGCGCGGTCGCTAATGTCCGTGCCATGGCCACGTCCTCGGCACTCAGCGTGTCCGGCATCCATCTCAACTACGGCGACCTCCGCGCGGTCGACGGCGTCTCGTTCGACGTGGCCGAAGGCGAGTTCTTCGGCATCCTCGGCCCGAACGGTGCGGGCAAGACCACGACGCTGGAGATCGCCGAGGGCCTGCGCGAGCCCGACTCCGGAACCGTGCGCCTGCTCGGCGAGTCACCGTGGCCGCGCAACATCGCGCTCCTGCCCCGCATCGGCGTGCAGCTGCAGGCGTCGGCGTTCTTCGACAGGCTGACCGCGCGCGAGCAGCTGGAGACGTTCGGCGCCCTCTACGGCGTCAGCGCCTCGCGCGTGGACGAGGTGCTGGAGCTCGTCGGGCTCACCGAGAAGGCGGCCACCCTCGAGGCGAAGCTCTCCGGCGGCCAGCGGCAGCGGCTCTCGATCGCGTGCGCCCTGGTCCACGACCCGGACATCGTCTTCCTGGACGAGCCGACCGCGGCACTCGACCCGCAGGCGCGGCGCAACCTGTGGGACGTCCTGCGCGAAGTCCAGGCGCGCGGCAAGACGATCGTCTACACGACCCATTACCTCGACGAGGCCGAAGTGCTGTGCGATCGCGTGGCGATCATGGACCACGGCCGGATCCTCGCCCTTGACCCGCCCGCCCGGCTCGTCCGCGACCTCGACGCCGCCACGCGCGTGATCCTGGAGCGCGGCGCGCTGCCCGCCGAGCAGGCCCGTGCCCTGCCCGGCGCCGACCAGGTCGCCGAGGACGACCTGTCGCTCACCATCTCCACGCGCTCGCCCGCGCCGCTGCTGTCGGCACTGGCCGAGCGCGGCACGCTCGACGGGCTGCAGGTTCGGACGGCGACGCTGGAGGACGTGTTCCTCGAGCTGACGGGACGGGAGTACCGGGCATGACCCTCACCGCGAACCTCCGCGAGCGCACGGCGGCGCGCCCTGCGCCGTCCTCGGCGTTCCTGGCTCTGTCGAAGGCGGGCTTCCTCGGCTTCATCCGGGACAAGGCGACGCTGTTCTTCACCTTCCTGTTCCCGATGATGTTCCTGGTGCTCTTCGGGCTGCTCTTCGGCAACGAGGGCGTCTCCCGGACCTCGATCGGCGTCGTCGGCGACGGCCCGGTGATCTCCGCGCTCGAACGGTCCGACGCCGTGGAGCTGACGCGGCTCGACTCGGCCGAGGCCGCGCGCGAGCAGGTGCGAGACGGCGACCTGCCCGCCTACGTCGAGCAGAACGGCGACACGATCACGTTGCGCTTCGCCGCGAGCGACCGGACGCAGGCCGGGGTGGTCAACGGCCTCGTCGCCGGCGTGGTGAACCAGGCCAACATCGCCGCCACCGGGCAGGCTCCGCGGTTCACGCTCGACTCCGCGCAGGTGGAGGACGAGTCGCTCAAGCCCATCCAGTACCTGACGCCGGGAATCATGTCGTGGGCGATCTCGATCTCCGCCGTGTTCGGTGCCGCGCTGACGTTCGTGAACTGGCGCAAGAAGCAGGTGCTGCGCAGGCTGCGGCTGGCTCCGGTGCGGCCGGTGACCGTCCTGGGCTCGCGGCTGCTCGTGGCGCTCGGCGTGGCCGTGCTGCAGTTCGTGGTGTTCGTGGGCGTGGCGATGCTGCCCGTGTTCGGGCTGCGGCTGTCGGGGCAGTGGTGGCTGGCGATCCCCTTGCTGTTGCTCGGCACGCTCTCGTTCTTCGCGATCGGCATGCTCGTCGGCGCCTTCTGCAAGACCGAGGAAGCCGCCAGCGGTGTGGCCAACCTCATCACGCTGCCGATGGCGTTCCTCTCGGGCGCGCTGCTGCCGCTCGACGCCATCCCGCAGTGGCTGCAGAACGTGTCGCTGATCTTCCCGATGCGCCACCTCAACGAGGGGATGCTCGACGTGATGGTGCGTGACCAGGGCATCGGCGCGCTCCTGCTGCCCGCCATGGTGCTGCTCGGGTTCACGGCGGTCGTCGGCCTCATAGCGGCGAAGGTGTTCCGCTGGGAAGCGTGACGCGCCGCGGTGGTGATGATCACGAGCCCCCGGTGGCCCGGTGATGGCCATCACGCATCACACTGGTATCGAGACGTCCGACAGCGTGGTTGACGTGGACAGAAACTGTATTCGCGGCCGCTGTTCGGGCGGTTTTTCGTGATCAAGGAGGAACCCTTGTCGAACAAGGCTGGCGTCTTGTTCCGCGTGGTCGCCGTTGCCGAAGCCTTCTCCTGGGCCGGCCTGCTGATCGGCATGTTCCTGAAGTACGTCGTGGAGCTCGGCGAGGGCGGCGTGCCCGTGCTGGGCATGGTGCACGGCGTCATGTTCGTCCTCTACCTCGCGGTGACGCTCGCGGTGTTCCGCCCGCTGGGCTGGTCCTGGAGGGTCCTGGTCGTCGCACTGCTCGCGAGCATCCCGCCGCTGTTCACGTGGATCTTCGAGAAGTGGGCGCTGCGCCGCGGCCGTCTCGACGGCCCCGAGCGCCTGCGCAACGGCGGCACGGGCCTGTTCGTGGCGAAGGAGCCGGAGCCCGCCAACGCCTGAGGCGCCCGGCGCCAGGGCTCACTCGGCGAAGTCGCCCGCTGCCTTGCGGACCTTCGTCAGCAGCTCGGTGAGCTGGTCGGTCTGCCGTGAGGTGAGGCCGACCAGCCCGAAGTCGATCGCCGTGACCGCCTTGGTCGCCTGCTCGCGCCGCACGCGCCCCTCGTCGGTGATCTCGACGAGCGTGGTGCGCCGGTCCGTCGGGTGTGGCAGCCGCTTGACCAGGCCGTCCTTCTCCAGCCGGTCCACGATGTTCGTGACGCTCGTGGGATGCAGCTGCAGTCGTTCCCCCATCACGCGCATAGGCAGGCTCGTGCTGCGGGCGAACGTCAGCAGCACCAGCGCCTCGTAGCGCGCGAACGTCAGGCCGTGCGGCTTGAGCGCGCCGTCGACGGCGGACTGGACGATCTGCTGCACCCGCATCAGGCCGGTCACGGCGGCCATGGTTCCGGAGGGCCCGATGCGGTCCTCCCACAGCTGCGCCGCGCGCGCGATCGGGTCGAACGGCAACGGACGGTTCATGGGCCTCGAAGTTAGCAGCGACTGTCGGCAAGCTGGGGACCGGTGTCGCTCACTACTTGGAGGAACACATGATCGTCGCGTTCAGCGTCAGCCCCGCGAGCGGGGATTCCGATGGCGGGGTGAGCGAGGCCGTGGCCCGCGCGGTCCGCGTCGTCCGCGAGTCCGGTCTGCCGAACTCGACCGGGCCCATGTTCACCAACATCGAGGGCGAGTGGGACGAGGTGATGGACGTGGTCAAGCGCGCTGTCGAGGCGGCGGGTGAGGGCGCGCCCCGCGTCAGCCTGGTGCTCAAGGCCGATATCCGGCCCGGCTACGAGGGCCAGCTCGACGCGAAGGTGGAGCGCGTCGAGCAGCACCTGAAGGGCGGCGCCTGACCGACCTCCCGACCAGCGGTGAAGTCGCCGCGCGTCCGTGCCAGGATGGAACCGTGACACAGCCACGTGGATCAGCAGGAAACTCGCCCGCGGTGTCCGCGGCGCTCTCCGGCGCGGTCGACCTCTCCGGGCTCAAGGCGCGGGCCGACGCGGCCCGCCAGCAGCCGCCGCAGGACGGTGCGCAGCCGGCGGGGCCGCCTGCCGGAGGCGGCGGCCCGCACGTCATCGACGTCTCAGAGGCGACGTTCCAGGCCGAGGTCGTGGAACGGTCGCTGCAGAACCTGGTGGTCGTGGACCTCTGGGCCGACTGGTGCGGGCCGTGCAAGCAGCTGAGCCCGGTGCTGGAGAAGCTGGCCGCCGAGGGCAACGGCGCGTGGGTGCTCGCCAAGATCGACGTGGACGCCAACCCGCGCATCTCGCAGCTGTTCGGGGTGCAGTCGATCCCCACGGTGGTCGCCATCGCGGGCGGGCAGCCCGTCGACGCCTTCTCGGGGGCGCTGCCGGAGCCGCAGATCCGGCAGTGGCTGCAGCAGCTGCGCGACGCGCTGCGCGACAAGCTGCCCGGCATCAGGGCGGCCGAGCAGGGTGGTGGCGAGCCCGTCGAGGAGCCCGAGGACCCGCGCTTCACCGAGGCGGAGGAGGCTTTCGAGCGCGGTGACTTCGCCGCCGCCGAAGCCGCCTACCAGCGCATCCTGGACACCGAGCCCGGCAACGAGCTGGCCAAGGCCGCGCTCGTGCAGGTCCGCTTCGCCGCGCGGGCGACCCAGACCGACCCCTCGGCGGTGGCCAAGGCCGAGGCCGACCCCGGCAACCTGGACGCCCAGCTCGCCGCCGCCGACTTCGAGGTCGCACAGAGCCAGGTCGAGGACGGATTCGCCCGCCTCATCGCGGCCATCCGGCGCACCAGCGGCGACGACCGCAACCGGGTCCGGGAGCACCTCGTGGGGTTGTTCGACCTGTTCGACCCCGCCGACGAGCGGGTCATCAAGGCGCGCCGCGACCTCGCCAGCGCCCTGTTCTGAGCCGAACACGGCGACGGCCCCTCACCCGCGCAGGGGAGGGGCCGTTTCGCTGAGCGCGGTCAGCCGTAGTTCTGCGTGCAGGCCGAGGAGCCCTCGAAGTAGCCGAGCCGCAGCGACTCGACGCGGGCGAATCCGTTGGCGACCGGGTGGCCGTTCACGTCGGCGGCGAGCAGGCTGCGCGGCTGGAGCAGCTCGGCGATGGCCTCGTCGAGGTCACCGGAGGAGAGGACGAGCGTGTTGCCGCTGCCCGGGTCCTTGATCACCCCGGCCCACGCGCCGACGAGGCAGGACGTGCGCAGGCCCGCGTTGGCGCTGTCCAGCGACGCCCCCACGCCCTTCTGGATCCCCTGCGTGTAGCGCGAGGCGATCTCGCTGAAGGCGGCGAAGTCGCCGAGCCCGCCTGCCGACTCGGTGCCCTGGAACTCGGCCGCCCGGTCCACGGGCTGGCCGATCGCGGCGAGCTCATCCATGTCGATGCTCACCGTGTTGGTGTCGGCGCAGTACGACGCGGGCGGTGTGCTGTTGCCGCTGTCGCACTCGCCGCCGTCGTCCACGATCTGTGGCGGCTCCACGCCTGCGCCCGCGAACGCCTCGTCGAGGCTCTGCTGCAGCAGCCCGACGCTCCGCTCGTCGATCGTGATGTCGCCCGACCCGTCGTCACCGGAGTGGAACGGCTGCTCCGTGATGCGGGCGTCGACGTTCTCCTGGTTGATGCCGGCGCACTCCTTGGCGCCCTGCTCGAAGCCCAGCTGGAAGGCGTAGGTGCGGTCGAACGCCGTGCCGTGCGCGCCCTGCTCGGAGGCCGACTGGCCCGCCTCGTCGCGGATGAAGAACATCGACGCGAGCACCTGGTTCAGGCCCTCCGAAGTGGACACCGTGAAGTACTTGCTCTTGTCCTCGGCGATCCAGCGGAAGTAGGAGCCGGTGAAGCAGTCGGCCTGCTGCTCCTTCACGATCGTCGAGGTCGACTCGTCCACACCGGCCTTGTCGCCGAGCCGGAACTGGATGGCGTGACCGAACTCGTGGCCGAGCACGGTGACGATCGCCATCGGCCCGAACCGCTCCCGCAGCAGGGGCAGCAGCAGGCCCCGGTCCCACGCGACCAGGTCCTCCGGCGGGCAGTAGAAGGCGTTCATCGCCGCGTCGGCCGTGGTGGCGCCGCAGACCTCGATCTCGGCCTCGTTCGGGTCGTACGACAACAGCTGCGCGACTGGCTGGAACTCCTCGCCCCAGTGGACTGGCATCTCCTGCGCCCAGTAGTCACTGACGTCGGCGATCGCGGCGATCGCCAGCTGGTCCTCCTGGCTGTCGCTCGCGTTGCGTACCCGCAGCTCCGGCTTGGGGGCGTCTGGCTTGAGGCCGCTCTCGAAGTGCGTGACGGGCAGACCGGCGATGTCGCCCGCGGTCTGCAGCTGCCCCCTGGTCTCCTCGCCGCACGCGGTCGCCAGCAGCGCGGCGACGGCGGTGAGCCCGGTGATCAGCGCTCTGCGACGGGCGCCGCGCCCCCCAGTGTTGTTCATGAACCGCACCTTACTGAGTGACCTTCGTGCGTACGCGCGGAATCACCGATCAGGAGAAGTCAGTATGGTCGCTCTTCATGAGAGCAGTCCGCCGGTTCACGGTGCACGCACGCGTGCCTGATCAGCTGACGGGCCTGACGGCGCTGGCGACCAACCTGCGCTGGACATGGCATCCGCCGACCCGCGACCTGTTCGCCTCCATGGACGACGCCCTGTTCCGGCGCATCCGGGACCCGCTGCGGATGCTCACCGAGATCCCGGCGGCGCGCCTGGAGGAGCTCGCCGCCGACGAGGACTTCCTCGCCAGGACGAGGGACGCGATCGAGGATCTCGAGCGCTACCTCACCGAGCCGCGCTGGTACCAGCGCAGGGCAGCCGGGGACGAGAACGGGCACCGGGCGCCGGACGCCATCGCCTACTTCTCGATGGAGTTCGGCGTGCACGAGGCACTGCCGAACTACTCGGGTGGCCTCGGCGTGCTCGCGGGCGACCACCTCAAGGCCGCCTCCGACCTCGGCGTGCCGATGATCGGCGTCGGACCGCTCTACCGGGCGGGCTACTTCCGCCAGTCGCTCTCGCTCGACGGCTGGCAGATCGAGCACTACCCGGTGATCGACCCGAGCGGGCTGCCACTGGAGCTGCTCACCGAGCCGTCGGGCGAGCCCGTGGTGGTGCACGTCGCGATGCCCGGCGGCCGCGAGCTGCACGCGCAGATCTGGAAGGCGAGCGTCGGCCGCGTATCGCTGCTGCTGCTCGACACCGACGTCGAGAGCAACGACGAGGACCTGCGCGGTGTCACCGACCGCCTCTACGGCGGCGACGCCAACCACCGCATCCGGCAGGAGATCCTCGCCGGCATCGGCGGGATGCGCGCGGTGCGGCGCTACTGCGAGCTGACCGGGCACCCTCAGCCCGAGGTGTTCCACACCAATGAGGGCCACGCCGGGTTCCTCGGCCTGGAACGGGCTCGCGAGATCCTCGCTGACGGGCAGCTGACCTTCGACGAGGCGCTCTCGGCGGTGCGCGCGGGGACGGTGTTCACCACGCACACCCCGGTGTCGGCCGGGATCGACCGGTTCCCCGTCGACCTGGTGCAGCACTACTTCGGCGACGGGCGGCTGCTGCCGAACGTCGACCCTCGGCGGGTGCTGGCGCTGGGCGCCGAGGACAACCCCGGCATGTTCAACATGGCGCACATGGGGCTGCGGCTGGCCCAGCGCGCCAACGGCGTCTCCGCGCTGCACGGCCGGGTGTCGCGGCGGATGTTCGCCAACCTGTGGCCGGGCTTCGACGTCGCCGAGGTCCCGATCAGCTCGGTGACCAACGGCGTGCACGGGCCGACGTGGGTGGCCAGGGAGATGAGCGCGCTGCTCGGCGGCAGCGACGAGGAGTGGGGTCACGACGGGCACGAGGCCGGCATCGACGAGTCGGTGACCGACGAGCAGCTGTGGGAGCTGCGCCGCGAGCTGCGCGGCAACCTCGTCGCCGAGGTGCGCCGCCGCGCGCGCGACGCGTGGCTGCAGCGGGGTGCGTCCGCGCTGGAGCTGGGCTGGACCGAGCGCATCTTCGACCCTGACGTGCTGACGGTCGGCTTCGCCCGCCGCGTGCCGACCTACAAGCGGCTCACGCTGATGCTGCGCGACCCCGAGCGGCTGCGGGCCCTGCTGCTGGACGAAGAGCGGCCCATCCAGATCGTGGTCGCGGGCAAGTCCCACCCGGCCGACGAGGGCGGCAAGGCGCTCATCCAGCAGATCGTGCGCTTCGTCGACGACCCCGCGGTGCGCCAGCGGATCGTCTTCCTGCCCGACTACGGCATGTCGATGGCGCGCTACCTCTACCGGGGCTGCGACGTGTGGTTGAACAACCCGACGCGGCCGCTGGAGGCGTGTGGAACGTCGGGCATGAAGGCCGCTCTCAACGGCTGTCTCAACCTCTCCATCAGGGACGGCTGGTGGGACGAGTACTACGACGGCAGCAACGGCTGGGCCATCCCCACCGCGGACGGCGTCACCGACCCGCTGCTGCGCGACGACCTGGAGGCCGACGCGCTGTACGACCTCCTCGGCCAGCAGATCGCGCCGCTGTTCTACGACCGCGACGCCACCGGCGTGCCCAAGGGCTGGATGTCCATGATCTGGCACACGCTCCGCACGCTCGGCCCGCGCGTGCAGGCCTCGCGGATGGTGCGCGAGTACGTCGAGTCGTACTACCTGCCCGCGGCGACGATGGTGGCCGAGGCGAGCCGGGACGGCTACGCCGGCTCCCGCGCGTTCGCCGGGTACCGCACGCGGCTGGACCTCGCGTGGAACCGGGTGCGCGTGCTCGACACGGAGCTGGTGGTCGAGGGCGCCGACGCGCTCGTGGTCGGCGGGGACGTGCGGGTACGGGCCGGGGTCGACCTCGCGGGGCTCGACGAGTCCGAAGTGGACGTCCAGGCGGTGGTGGGCCGGGTCGGGGACACCGACGACCTCGAGGACGTGGTGACCGTGCCGATGCGGCCTGCCGGCCGCGGTGTGTTCGACGCCACGTTGCGGTTGCCGCACGCGGGCGCGCTGGGCTACACGGTGCGTGTGCTGCCGAAACATCGCCTGCTCGCCAGCCCCGCCGAGCTGGGAAAGGTCGTCCTCGCGTGACACGGGGTCGTGCGAGCGGTGCGTGGTGAGTCGGTGACAATGGCCCACGTGAACTCGGTGCAGGAGAACCTCGACGATCTCGTCGTCCACCTGTCGGGCGTCGAGGTGCGGCGCGGCGGCAACAAGCTGCTCGCCGACCTCGACTGGTCGGTGGAGCTCGACGAACGCTGGGTGGTGCTCGGGCCCAACGGCGCGGGCAAGACGACGCTGCTGAAGCTGGCCGCCGCGGAGCTGCACCCGACGAGCGGCACGGTCCATGTGCTGGGCGAGCGGCTCGGCCGCGTGGACGTCTTCGAGCTGCGGCCCCGCATCGGGTTCACCTCCGCCGCGATCAACGGGCGCGTGCCGCCGGAGGAAAAGGTCCGCGACGTCGTGGTCAGCGCGGGCTACGCCGTGCTCGGCCGCTGGCGCGAGGTCTACGACTCGCTCGACACCGATCGCGCCGACGACCTGCTCGGCGCGCTCGGCATCGGCCACCTCGCAGGCCGCATGTACGGCACCCTGTCGGAGGGCGAGCGCAAACGCACGCTGATCGCCCGGTCGCTGATGACCGACCCGGAGCTGCTCCTGCTCGACGAGCCCGCCGCGGGCCTCGACCTCGGTGGCCGCGAGGACCTGGTGGCGCGGCTTTCGTCACTCGCGCTCGACCCGGACGCCCCCGCGATGGTTCTGGTGACCCACCACGTCGAGGAGATCCCGCCCGGCTTCACGCACGCCCTGCTGCTCGGCGAGGGCCGCGCGGTGGCGGCCGGCCTGCTCGACGACGTGCTGACCAGTGAGAACCTGTCCGCGACCTTCGGGCAGGACCTGCTTCTGGAACGTTCGGGTGATCGATTCTTCGCCCGGCGCCGGTAACGTGCGGTGAACATCTAGCAGTCAAGGAGGATGGCGTGGGCGAGTTCGTACGTCTCGAGGTCGAAGCGGGGGTCGGCACGATCCGGCTCGACCGCCCGCCGGTCAACGCACTGAACTACCAGGTGCAGGCGGAGCTCAGGGAGGCCGCCGAGGAGGCCGCCGACCGCGGCGACGTCCGCGCCGTGATCCTCTACGGCGGCGAGAAGACCTTCGCGGGCGGCGCGGACATCAAGGAGATGGCCACCAAGTCCTACGTGGAGATCTCGAAGTTCGGCGCCGAGCTGACGGCCTCGCTGACCGTGATCGCCGAGCTGCCGAAGCCCACGGTCGCCGCCGTCACCGGCTACGCGCTCGGCGGCGGGCTGGAACTGGCGCTCACCGCCGACCGTCGGGTGATCGGCGACAACGTGAAGGTGGGCCAGCCCGAGATCCAGCTCGGCATCATCCCCGGTGGGGGCGGCACGCAGCGGCTGGCCCGGCTGATCGGCCCGAGCAAGACCAAGGATCTCGTCTACACCGGCCGGTTCGTGAAGGCAGAGGAGGCGCTGGCGATCGGGCTCGTCGACGAGGTCGTGGCCCCCGACGACGTCTACTCGGCGGCGCACAAGTGGGCCGCGCAGTTCGTGAACGGCCCGGCCGTGGCGCTCAGGGCCGCCAAGGCCGCCATCGACGGCGGGCTCGACCAGGACCTGCGCAACGGGCTCAAGCTGGAGACCCAGCTGTTCACGGCGCTGTGGGCCACCGAGGACCAGACCGCCGGCATGCAGTCGTTCATCGAGAACGGTCCGGGCAAGGCCACCTTCGAGGGGAAGTGACGTGACGGACGTCATCGACCCCGCGCCGAACCCGCACGCGAGCGCCGAGGAGGTGCGCGCCGCCTACGGCGACCCGAAGCTCGCCAACGTGCTCTACCACGACTGGGAGGCGGGCACCTACGACGAGAAGTGGTCGATCTCCTACGACGAGCGCTGCATCGCCTACGCGACGGACGTGTTCAACGCGGTCGCCGGTGAGCAGGACCAGCCCTACCCGACGGCGATGGAGCTGGGCAGCGGCACCGGTTTCTTCCTGCTGAACCTCATGCAGGGCGGCGTGATCAAGAAGGGCTCGGTCACCGACCTCTCGCCCGGCATGGTCCAGGTGGCGCTGCGCAACGCCGAGAAGCTGGGCCTCGACGTGGACGGCCGGGTCGCCGACGCCGAGCGGATCCCCTACGACGACAACAGTTTCGACCTCGTCGTCGGCCACGCCGTGCTGCACCACATTCCGGACGTGCAGGCCGCGTTCCGCGAGGTGCTGCGCGTGCTCAAGCCGGGAGGACGGTTCGTCTTCGCGGGGGAGCCGACCAAGATCGGTGACTTCTACGCGCGCAAGCTCGGGCAGCTGACCTGGTGGCTCACCACCAACGTCACGAAGCTGCCCGCGCTGCGGGAGTGGCGGCGGCCGCAGGAGGAGCTCGACGAGTCCTCCCGTGCGGCGGCGCTCGAAGCCGTGGTCGACCTGCACACGTTCGACCCCTCGGAGCTGGAGCGCACGGCGCTCGGCGCGGGCGCGGTGGACGTCAAGGCCGTGACCGACGAGTTCAGCGCGGCGCTCGTGGGCTGGCCGGTGCGCACGTTCGAGGCGGCCGTCCCGCAGGAGAAGCTCACCGTGCGCTGGCGTCTCTTCGCCTACCACATGTGGCTTCGACTGTCCGCTGTGGACAAGAAGCTGCTCTCGAAGGTGTTGCCGCGCGAGCTGTTCTACAACGTGATGATCACCGGCACCAAGCCGCCCGCCCCGATGGAACCGTAGTTGCCGTACGCCTTCTCGCTCGACGACGTCGCCTTTCTGCGATCGGCGCAGGGCGAGAAGGCGCTCGCGGCGTGTGCAGAACTGCCGCTGACCGACGCGAGCCGGATCGCCGACGTCGGCACGGCCCGGCGGCTCGTGGGCGACCGCTACGCCGCCGCGCTGGAGACCGTGGTGCTGCGGCGCAAGGCCGTCACCAAGCTGGCGGACGCGGGCGGGTGGCTGTTCACCGGTGACGCCCTGCAGCAGGCGAGCGCCGCGCCGGTCGCCGCGTACCGGGCGCGCAGGCTCTCCGGCCGCGACGTGCACGACGTGACCTGCTCGGTCGGCGCCGACCTGGTGGAACTGGCGGGCAGCGCGGCACGGTGTGTCGGGTCCGATGTGGACGAGGTCAGGCTCGCGATGGCCGCGCACAACTGCGAACGGGCGGGGGTGTCGCCGCTTCTGGCGCGGGCCGACGTCCTGCGGCCGGTGACGAGGGACTGTGTGGTGGTGGCCGATCCGGCGCGCAGGGACTCCTCGGGGCGCAGGACGTGGCGGCCGGAGGACTTCGTTCCCGCTCTCGACGACCTCGCGGGCGCCTACGCGGGCCGTGATCTGGTGGTCAAATGCGCCCCGGGTATCGACCCGGCCGCCGTGCCGTGGGCGCGCGAGGTGGAGCTGATCTCGCTCGACGGCCAGGTGCGCGAGGCGTGCCTGTGGAGCGACGGGCTCGCCACGGTGGCGCGCCGGGCCACCGTGCTGCGCTCCGACGGGACACAGTGGACGGTCACGGACGCGGACCCCGACGACGCCGGGGTGGGGGAGCCGGGCGAGTGGATCGTCGACCCGGACGGCGCCGTGGTGCGAGCGGGGCTCGTGCGGCACTACGGGGCGCGGCACGGCTTGTGGCAGCTCGACGAGCGGATCGCCTACCTCACGGGTGACACGCCGCCGCCGGGCGTGCGGGCGTTCCGCGTGCTGGAGTTCGACAACTACAGCGAGAAGGGCCTGCGGGCGACACTGCGCAGGCACGACATCGGGCGCGTCGAGATCCTCGTGCGCGGCCTGGACATCGATCCCAACGCGCTGCGCCGCAGGCTCAAGCCCAAGGGGACCGAGGAGGCGAGCGTCGTGCTCACCCGCATCGGCCGCACACCCATGGCCTTCCTCTGCCGAGCGGAACGGATCCCCGCCTGACGCCGCGCGCGAGTCCCCCGTTCCGGCCCGCGAGTCCCCCGTTCCTGCCCGCGAGTCCCCCGTTCCTGCCCGCGAGTCCCCCGTTCTGGCACGCGGCGTGATTCACCTCGCCCCCCGCGACCGCCGCCACTCACTGTCCTGAAGGCAGAACTCGCGGTCTTGAACGCAGAACTCGGCGTTCTGAGCGGGGGACTCGCGCGCCGGAGTGGGGGACTCGCGCGCCGGAGTGGGGGACTCGCGGTCTGGAGTGCACGGCTCGCGGCCCACAGGGGTTCGCTTGTCCTTCACCTCCTGCTCATGATCGTCGGCAACGCTGACGCCATGTCCGACGACGACAGAGTGGGTATCGACCGGCGGTCCTTCCTGGGCCTGACCGGGGTCAGCGCGGCGGCCTTGGCGCTGGGCACCGGAACGTCCGCCTCGGCCGCTCCCGGCGGGGAGGGGCGGGTGACCGCCGACCCGTTCGGACTCGGCGTCGCGTCGGGGGATCCCGAACCCGACGGCGTCGTGCTGTGGACCCGGCTCGCCCCGGAACCCCTCGCCGAGGACGGGCACGGCGGCATGTCGCGGCGGTCGGTCACCGTCGAGTACGAGGTGGCCGAGGACGAGCGGTTCCGCCGCGTGGTCCGCAGGGGCAGGGCGCTCGCGTCGGCGGAACTGGCCCATTCGGTGCACCCGGAGGTGCGCGGGCTCCGGCCGGGTCACGAGTACTTCTACCGCTTCCGCGCGGGCGGGTACGTCAGCCCTGTCGGCCGCACCCGCACCGCGCCCGCACCGCACGAGCGCGGCGGCGCGCTGTCGCTCGCGCTCGCTTCGTGCCAGGCGTGGTACCACGGGCACTTCACGGCCTACCGGCACCTCGCGGCCGATGACCCGGACCTGGTGTTCTTCCTCGGCGACTACATCTACGAATATGCGATCAACGCGGGAAACCTGTGGCGGCAAGGCGTTTCCGTCGGCCCGGCACACGACGCCGAGACGCAGACGCTCGAGCAGTACCGGCTGCGCTACGCACTGTTCAAGAGCGATCCGCACCTGCGCGCGGCCCACGCCCGCGCGCCGTGGATCGTCACGTGGGACGACCACGAGGTGCAGAACAACTACGCCGACGCCCACTCCCAGTACGGCATCTCGCCCGAGGACTTCGAGCGCAGGCGGGCGGTGGCCTACCGCGCGTACTACGAGAACCTGCCGCTGCGCAGGACATCGCTACCGAGCGGCCCTGACATGCGGCTGTACCGCAGGACGACGTGGGGCGGGCTCGCCGACTTCCACGTGCTCGACACCCGGCAGTACCGCGACAACTTCCCCTCGGACACCACGGCGGGCGGCGAGCACACCGATCCGCGGCGCTCGATCCTCGGCGCGGAGCAGGAACGCTGGCTGCTCGCCGGGCTCGGCCGCTCGCGCGCGACGTGGAACGTGCTCGCGCAGCAGGTGGTCATGGCGCAGATCGACCGCGACACCGGGCCGGGCCGGACGTTCAGCATGGACCAGTGGGACGGCTTCACCGCGAGCCGGGACCGCGTGCTCGGCGCCGTCCAGCGCGAGGGCGTGGACAACCTCGTGGTGTTCACCGGTGACATCCACCGGCACGTCGCCGCGGAGCTGAAGGCCGACTTCACCGACCCGTCCTCGCGGACGATCGGCACCGAGCTGGTGACCGGGTCGATCGGGTCCGACGGCGACGGGGCACCCACCGACGGCTACACCGACCTCTGGCTGTCGAACCCCCACGTGCGGTTCTACGACGGTCGCAGGGGTTACGTGCACTGCCGGCTCGACGCCGAGAGGCTGACGTCGGAGTTCAGGGTCGTGGACTACATCGAGCGTGACGACGCGGCGGCCGTCTCCACCGTCGCGCGCTTCGTCACCGAGGCCGGCAGGCCCGGCCTACGGGAGGCGTGATGAACACACTGGTGAAATCCGTGCAGCGGCTCACGGCCACCACCGGCATCGGCTGGATCGAGCTGGCGTGGGCGGCGCGGTCGTACCGGCCGCTGGTCGACCACTTCGCCGTCTACGGCTCGCCGGACCCGGCGTTCGAGCCGGGGCCGGGGACGCTGCTCGGCAAGACGGTGTACGGCCGGTTCCGGCACGCCGAGCTCGGTCCCGCCGGGCGGACGTGGCACTACCGCGTGGCGACCGTCGACGCGGCGGGCGACCGCAGCAGGCCGTCGGCGCTCCTGCGGGCGACCTCGGCGGAGTCGGTGACCGTGCGCGGCAAGCCGGTCGCCGTGATCGGTTCCTTCGACCGCAGGAGCCTGGAGTTGGCACTCGCGCCCGCCGGTTACCAGCAGTACTCGAGCCGGTTCCCGGACGGCGCCGACTACGTCGACGGCGTCAGCAGTCCCTCCGCCGACTGGCCCTACCTGCACCCCGGCCCTGCCGACCGCTGGGCGGGCAGCAAGGCGCACTCGTTCCGGTGGCGGTTCCGGCTGGAGCGCGTGCCCTCGCGGGACCTGGTGCTCGCGGTGTGGCTCATCGACACCCACGCCAGCATCCCCGGTTCGCTCGCGGTGTCCTGCAACGATGCCGCGGTGGCCGAGGTGGAACTGGAGAAGGGCGCGACGAAGGGCTCCCTGCAGGGTGACGCGACGGTGCCCGGCAACCCGCTCCGTCCGTCCGTTGTAGAGCTTCCGCTCCCGGTGGCCGTGCTCCGGGCCGGGGAGAACGTGCTCACGCTCGGCAAGCACGCGGGCTCCTGGCACGCCTACGACGCGCTGGGCGTCTTCGAGCCGGCCGTTTAGCCGCGGGGTTTGGCGACGTCGTCGAGGCTCGCCCAGCCCGGCCGGACGTCGGCCCAGTCGCCGGTGCCGGAGAGCACCGCGATCGAGGACGTCTTGAGGGTGCAGCCGCGGTCCGCGAGCGTGGAGACGAAGTCCTCCAGCCCGGGGTTGTGGCCGATGAACAGCACGGTGTGGGCGTCGCCGGGCAGTTCGCGGGCGATGCGGGTGAGCGTGTCCGCCGAGGCGCCGTAGAGCCGCCCGTCGTGGTTGACCTCGGGTGAGCCGCCCAGCTCCCGCCGCACGAGGTGCCAGGTCTGGCGGGCGCGCTTGGCGGTGGAGCACAGCACGAGGTCGAACGCGGGCACGTGTGCGCGCAGCCAGCGGCCCGCGGCGGGGGCGTCGCGGCGACCGCGCTCGGCGAGCGGGCGTTCGTCGTCGGCGACGCCGTAGGGCCAGTCCGACTTGGCGTGCCTGAGGATCACGAGTTCTCGTCGCACACCCCCATCCTGCCCCCAAGGCCACCTTTGTTGCGTTCAACGCAACAAAGGTGGCCTTGGGGAGCGGTCAGATGGAGCGCTGGTAGCTGCGGAACGCTCGGGTGGCCAGCCAGCCGAGCAGCGCGGCGAGGGCGAGCAGCAGGCCCGCCCGCCACGCCACGACGCCCCAGTCCGGGTCGGCCGTCAGCGCCTCCCGGCTGGCGACGGCGGCCCAGTCGACGGGGTTGAACCGTGCGACGTCAGCCACCCAGCCGGGCAGCAGCGCGGGCGCCATCATCACCGACGACAGGAACGCCAGCGGCAGCGTCAGGAACTGCGACACCCCGATCAGCGCCTCCCGCTGCCGGGTGAGCAGCGCCAGCGCGTCCGACAGCGCCGCGAAGACCACGGCGAGCAGCACCGTGCACACCAGCACGGCGAGCACGCCGGTCACACCGCCCGCGTACCGCGCCCCGGCCAGGAGCCCGACGCCGAAGACGATCAGCGACTGGATCACCGTCACGATGCCCTGGTGCACGAGCGAGCCGGTGACGAGCGAGCCCCGGCTCAGCGGCGACGTGACGTTGCGGTCCAGCACGCCGCGTTCCGCGTCGTCGACGAACGTCGTGCCGCTCCAGCCCGCCGACATCATCGCCGTCATCACGATCACGCCCGGCGTCAGGTACTCCAGGTACGAGTCCACGCCGAAGCCCGGCAGCTCGGCGACCTTCGAGAACAGCTGCCCGAACAGCAGCAGCCAGACCATCGGCTGCACCAGGGTGAACAGCAGGTACGCGGGCTGGCGGGACAGCGTTCGCAGCGAGCGCAGCGTCAGCAGCCCGGTGTGGGTTGCGAACGTGGTCACACCAGCACCCCCTCGGTCCGGTCGGCCTCGCGGAACGCGCGGCCCGCGTGGCGGAGGTAGACGTCGTCGAGCGACGGCCTCGCCATCGTGATCGCCGTCGGCACCACTCCGGCCGCGTCGAGTGCCGCGAGGACGCCGGGCAGTGCCGCGGCTCCGTTGCCGACGCGGGCGCGCAGCACGCCGCCGTCGACGGTCACGTCCGCGACGCCCGGCACCGCGCCAACTGCGTGCCGGGCACGGTGTCGGGCATCGCCGGCGTCCCCGGCGGCCAACTCCACCTGGACGCTGTCACCGTGCAGCTCGTTCTTGAGCTGCTCGGGGCTGCCCTCGGCGACCACCCTGCCGGCGTCGACGATCACGAGCCGGGCCGCCAGCCGGTCGGCTTCCTCGAGGTAGTGGGTGGTGAGCAGGACCGTGAGCCCGTCGTCCGCCGCGAGGCGGTCGATCTCGGCCCACAGGCCGGCGCGTGCCTCGGGGTCGAGGCCGGTGGTCGGCTCGTCGAGGAACAGCACGCGCGGCCGGTGGACGAGCCCCATCGCGACGTCGAGCTTGCGCTGCATCCCGCCGGACCACTTGCCGGCCAGGCGGTCGGCGGCGTCGCCGAGTCCGAAGCGGGTCAGCAGTTCACGGGCCCGTTCGCGCGCGTCCCGCCGGGAGAGGCCGTACACACGCCCGGACAGCACGAGGTTCTCCCTGCCGGTCGCCATCGGGTCGAACGCCGGCTTCTGCGAGACGTAACCGATCGCGCGGCGCGCCCGCGCGGGATCGCGTCGCACGTCGAACCCGGCGACGGTCGCCGTGCCGGAATCCGGCTTCGACAGGGTGCTGAGGATCCGGACCGCCGTGGACTTCCCCGCTCCGTTCGGGCCGAGCAGTCCGAAGACGACGCCGGTGGGCACGGCGAAGCTCACGCCGTTCAGGGCGCGGACGGCTTTCTCGCCCCGGCCGTAGGTCTTGCCGAGATTCACGGCCTCGATGGCCGTGCCTGATCTGGTGGTGGGCACAGTGGTGCTCCTTCTCCGATGTGGATGGAAGGAGCCGGGCCTCGCTCGGCCGCGTTACCCTGACGAGTGCGGGCACGCTGGGAACGGCGGTCTTTCGCGAGAGCGCCGGACTCCGGTGTGTCGGAGGGGTTCCGGCCGTGGTGTTGCCGCACCGTGGCCGGAGCCCCTCAGCCCTGTTCGGGCCGCTGTGTGTCACTCAGTTCGCTCAGCCAGCTCAGCTCCTCCTTGAACTCCTCGGCGAGGACTTCGTCGACGGCCTCGGGCGTGCGGCCCTCCTCGCGCAACTCGTGCATCCGCCGCCACAGCGCGATGCCCTCGAAGGTGCCCGACCGCAGTTCGTCGAGCAGGGCGCTCACGAACTCGATCTCCGTGCGCAGCAGCGCGTACTTGAACTCCATCTCGATCAGGAAGAGCCGGGGGAAGTTCGGTGGTGCCCACGCGTTGCTCTGGTCGTGGGCCCGTTGCTGCTGCCGCAGCGACCGCAGGCGGGTCTCCAGCAGGTTGATCACCTCGTCGGGCCCGAAGATCGGCATGAGCGAGAGCGCCGCCTCGAACTGCGTGAACTCCTTGGCGGGCCGGGAGAGCAGGTCGCTGAGCCAGTCGGTCATCTCGGTGCTGCCGGCTTCGGTGATGGCGTAGACGGTGCGCTCGGGTCTCCGGCCCTCGCGGACGGTCTCCCGAGCGGTGATCAGCCCGCGCTTCCGCAGTGACTCCACCACCGAGTACAGCGATCCGTAGTTGAGCTTGATGCTGTCTTCCTTGTGCCGCTCGCGCAGGGTGCTGGACATCTCGTACGGGTGCATCGGGCGCTCGTACAGCAGGCACAGCACGGCCAGTGCCAGCGGGTTCGCTCTCGTCCGGCCTGCCATTCCCGCTCCAGATCAAGTGCTCGTAGCCGATTACTCGACTCAGAGTACTACGTAACCGCCGGAAAGCCATCGCCCGCACGACAAAGGTAAGTGCGATACCCTCGGCATCCAGATGATATGAACATCCAAATGAGGTGCACATCGATGACCAGTGCCGTTCCCGAGATCACCCTGGCCGACCCCGCGGTGATCACCGATCCCTTCACCGCCTACGCGCCCGTCAGGGAGCGCTCGGCGGTCGCCCGATTGACCGTGCCAGGGCTCGCTCCGATGTGGGGCGTGCTCCGGCACGCGGAGGCGAGGGCGATGCTCAGCGACCCCCGGTTCGAGCTGAGCGAGGAGACCTTCGCTCTGCGGCCCGACGTGCCCGACGACTGCAAGCCGTACATGCGGACGATGCAGGAGATGGAGGGCGGCGAGCACACGCGGCTGCGCAGGCTCGTCGCGCCCGCGTTCACCGCCCGCCGCGCCCAGAGCTTCCGGCCCCGCATCGAGCGGATCGTCGACGGGTTGCTCGACGAGCTGACCGGCCGCGCCGACGGCGGTGTCGTGGACCTGCTGCGGTACTTCGCGCGCCCGCTGCCGATGGACGTGATCTGCGAGCTGGTCGGCATTCCCCGCGCCGACCGTCTCCGCTGGCGCGGGTACGGCACCGCCGTCGCCGCCGGGATCGGCGAGGAGTTCGGCAGGGCCATCCCGGGGATCATCGAGGGAGCGCGCAAGGCCGTCGCGGCCCGGCGTGCCGAACCCGCCGACGACCTGATCGGTGACCTGATCCGCGCGCAGGCCGAGGACGGCGACCGCCTCAGCGACGTCGAGCTGGTCACCCTCGTCTGGAGCGTCGTGCTCGGCGGGCAGACGCCCACCAACCTGATCGCCAACTGCATCGCCACGCTGCTCGCCCACCCCGGCCAGCTGGAGCTGTTGCGGGAGAACCCGGCGCTGCTGCCCGGCGCCGTCGAGGAGCTGACGCGCTGGTGCGGCCCGCAGCTGCTGACGATGCCACGCTTCGCGCGGGAGGACGCCGAGCTCGCCGGAACGCCGGTGCGCAAGGGTGACTCGGTGACGGTGGTGCTCGCGTCGGTGAACCGGGACCCGCGCGTGTTCGCCGATCCCGACACGCTCGACGTCACGCGTGCGGTGAGCGCGCCAGGGCACCTCGGTTACGCGCACGGACCCCACTTCTGCCTCGGTGCCGCGCTCGCGCGGGTGCAGACCGAGGTGGCGCTGGCGGCGCTGCTGCGCCGGTTCCCGGGGCTGGCGGCGGCGGGCGAGGCGACGCGCATGCCGGATCCGGGCACGTGGCGTCTCACCGAGCTGCCCGTCGCCCTTGATCTCCAGTAAGGTCGAGCTCCTACCGTCGTGGAATGACTACCACGGCAAAGGAATCGGTCACCGTGCTCGGCCTGGGCGAGATGGGCGCCGCGCTCGCCCGCGCGTTCCTCTCCGGGGGTCATCCGGTGACCGGGTGGAACCGCACCCGCGAACGGGCCGACGCGCTCGCCGCGAACGGAGCCGTCGTCGCGGAGACCGTGCGTGAGGCGGTGACGGCGAGCCAACTTGTGGTCGTGAGCGTTCAGGGCAACACCGCCGCCCGCGAGGTGCTGGAACAGGCTGGCGACGCGCTAGCCGGCCGCGCCGTGCTGAACCTGACCGACGGGACGTCGGCCGAGGCCCGCTCGGTCGCGCGGTGGGCGGCCGAGCGCGGCGCGGAGTACCTGCACGGGCAGCTCATGACGATCGCCCCCGGCGTCGGGCGCCCGGACGCCACGGTGTTCTACGGCGGCTCGCGCGGGGTCCACGACCGGTTCCGCGCCGCGCTGGATCTCTTGGGCGGCAAGGGAGTTCTCGTCTCGGATGACGCGGGCGTGCCGACGCTGTACGGCATGGCCGTGCACGGCACGATGTGGGGTGCGCTCAACGGTTTCCTGCACGCGGCGGCGTTGCTCACGGGCGAGGGAATCGAGCTGACCCGTTTCCTCGAGGCCGCGGATCCGTCGATGTCGGCGCTGCTGTCGCTGCTGCCCTCGATCGCGAGCGAGGTGGACCGCGGCGAGTACGCGCTCGAGTTCGGCGGCCTGCGTCATCACCTGCCCTCGGTGGACGACCTGGTGCGGGAGAGCCGGGCGGCCGGTGTCGACGACGACCTGCCCGCACGAACGCTCGCACTCGTCCGCCGCGCCGTCGCCAACGGGCACGGTGACGACAGCTACGCGCGGCTGGTCGAGTACTTCCGCAAGGGGAGCTGAGTCACCTCAGGCACGCTCGTGGCGAGACGGCGATCGCGGCGCGGCAGGCATCCGGCGATCGTCGCCCCGCCGCTGCTGAACGGCGACCGGGAAGCCCATTCCCTCGGGTGTGACGACGCGGGCCGCGGGGCCGTGCGCGCCCGCGACGGCCACCGCGGCCTCCCACCGTGGTTCCGGCTCGTCCGCCTCGGTGAAGACCGCCGAGGTGAAGGGCGCGCCGAGCATCCGCTCGTAGAACTCCCCGGCGCGGCCGGGCTCCGCGCACGCGACCACCATCCGGGCCGGCGCCGCCGGGGTGCCCGGCGGGAACGTCCACCCTCGGAACTCCTTCGGCCGCCACAGGGAGAACGCCGCGCCGACCGGGTCGACGAGTGTGGCCAGCCGGCCCTGCTCTCCGACGTCGCAGGGCTCCACCACCATCGTGGCGCCGTACGCGATCGCCTCCTTCGCGCACGCGCCGACATCGTCCACGGCGAGGTAGTAGGCCACGTGCGGCGGGATGCCGGGCGGGTAGACCGGGTTCGCGAGATCGCTGACGCCGCCGATCCGGTGTCCGCCCGTGGAGATCAGGGTCATGGGCCGCTCACCGAGCCGGCCTGCGGTGAACTCCCAGCCGAGGGTCCGGGACAGAAACGCCGACGTGGCCTCGACGTCGCGGGTCTTCAGGTCCAGCCAGCAGAACTCGCCGACGGACCCGAGCCGTCCGCTCACGCGGTGGGCCTGCCCGCGCCCGCGAAGCTGTCGCCGGGCTCGCGGTAGTTGTGCACCTGCACGGCCTGGCCGAAGGTCGGGGCGTCGATCATCTGCTGGTTGCCGATGTAGATGCCGACGTGGTGGATCTTCGTCGCCGGGTCGCCGTAGAAGATCAGGTCGCCGAGCCGCGGCTCCTCATCGGCGGGCACGAGCGGGACACTGTTGTACTGCCAGTGCGCCGTGCGCTGCAGCGTCACCCCTGCCGAGGCGTAGGCCGCCGTGGTGAGGCCGGAGCAGTCGAAGCCGATGTCGCCCTTCTCCTGGCCGTTGCCGCCCCACTCGTACGGCAGGCCGATCTTGTCGATCGCGAAGGTCACCGCCGTGAGCGCGGCCCGGTTGGGCGGGGTGCCCGCCATGCCCACGGTGCCGTAGACGTTCGCGGTCGCGAGCACGCGGTGCAGGAACAGCGGGGCGTCGTGGATGGCCGACACGCCCTCGAGCCACTGCTGGCCGTTGCCGAGGTTGCGCCCGCCGTCGCACAGCGCGCGGGCCGCCGCCAGCGCGGCGTCGTCGAAGTCCTGGACGTCGGGTTCCTCGTCCGAGGCGCTGACCCGGTAGCGGTCCCACAGCGCGGGGGAGAGCTGCAGCGGGCCCGCGGCGCCGTCGACGGAGATGACCTCGCCGGAGAAGTCCCGCAGCTCGATCGTGCCGATCGGCCGGGCCATGGTGCCGTCGGGGCCGATCTCGCCGCCTCCGGCCCTGCCGTGGTCCGTGGTGGTGCTGCCGATGCCCGCGAGCGTCACCCACGACAGGTCGCACCCGGGCTGCTCCTCACCGAGCCGCACGGTCGCCGACGCGTAAGCGTACATCGCGCGCCTCGGGATGCCGAGCCAGTCGGCCACGTCGTCGACCCACGCCTCGAAGCGCGGGCCCGTCTCCTCGGGCACCGCGGTCTGGCTCGGCGTCGGCGGTGCCGTGGTGGTCGAGAGCGGGGCGGTGGTGCTCGTGGTGCCCGCCGTTCCCGCCCGGCCCGCCGAGGCCGCCGCCGTCACGTCGCCGTCGCCCGGCGACAGCCGCAACGTGACCACCAGCGTGCCCGCCGCCACCACGGCCGCGACGAGCGCCACGATGAGCGTTCGCCGCCGGGGACGTGACTTCGGTGCCTCGTCCTCGGGGTGCGTGGTGGGTTCGTCCCCCAACGTCATGAGCCCAGAATAGGGAGCCGAGGTTGCGTCCCGGTGAGCACGGCCCTCACGCCCGGCGTCCGGCGAGCCGGTCGAGCAGGAACTCGCGCAGCCCTTCGAGGTCGGTGTCCACCGCGACCTCGGTGAACGGTCCTCCGGTGAGCCCGTCGGTGTCGGCCTTCTGCCCCTGCGGGCGCCGGTCGACGATGGTGGCGCCCCGGGCGGGACCCACCGAACACTCCACCCGTACCGGGGCCGGCGCCGTGCGCAGGATGCCCGGGCGGATCGCCTCGGCGACGGCCACCGCGTCGTGCACGACGATGCCCTCGAAGCCGAGCGCCTTGCGGTAGTGGGCGAGGTAGTCGGGGGTGAGTGCGTCGAGCGCGGCGCCGATCGGGCCGGAGGCCGCCAGCCTGCCGAGCCAGGCGGCGTCGACCGCGCAGCGGTGGGTCAGGTCCAGCGGCACGAGCGTGCACGGCACCTCGCCGCCCGCGAGCACGCGGTGCGCCGCCTCGGGGTCGCTCCAGATGTTGAACTCCGCCGCCGCCGTGGTGTTGCCCCCGGCGAGCCCGCCGCCCATGATCACGAGCCTGCCGATCCTGCTCGCCAGGCCGGGGTGTGCCGCGAGCAGCGCGGCGATGTTCGTCAGCGGGCCGATCGGGGCGATGGTCACGGGCTCGTCGGCGGCCTCGAGCAGCGAGGCGAGCAGAGTGACCGCGTCGGTCGACTCCAGCTCACGGGAGGGCTCGGGCAGTGCGGCGGAGCGGCCGGAGAGCCCGTCGCTGCCGTGCACCGGGCGAGCCTCCCTCGGCTGCCGATGCACCAGGGGACGCTCCGCGCCCGCGGCGACCGGCACGTCGTCCCGCTTGCACAGCGCGAGCACCCGCTGCGCGTTCCGGGTGGTGGCCGTGAGCGGGACGTTGCCGAACACGGTGGTGACGCCGAGGAGGTCCACGTCGTCGGACAGCGCCGCGAGCGCGATCGCGAACGCGTCGTCGACGCCCGGGTCGGTGTCGATGATCAGCTTCGTCCTCAAGGTCACTCCTCGAACTCGGCCTACCCCCGACAGGTTACGGTCACCGCATGACGTCCATGTGGGGATCGCCGGTGCTCTCGCGAGTTCAGGCCTGGCGGCGGGGGCGCAGGGACCCCGAGCAGGCGAAGTTCCTGACCGCCGACTCGCTGCGCTGGATCGTGCGCAACCGCGCCTTCACGCCCTGGTACCTCGTGCGCTACTGGCGCCTGCTGAAGTTCCGGATCGCCAACCCGCACATCGTGTTGCGCGGCATGGTCTTCCTCGGCAAGAACGTCGAGATCCACTGCCGTCCCGGCTACGGGCGGATGGAGATCGGCCGCTGGGTGCACATCGGCGACGGCAACGCCATCCGTTGCCACGAGGGCTCCCTGCGCATCGGCGACAAGACCGTGTTCGGCAGGCAGAACGTCGTCAACGGCTACCTCGACATCGAGCTCGGCGCCGCGACCCTCGTGGCCGACTGGGTCTACATCTGCGACTTCGACCACGTCACGGCGGACATCAACCTGCCGATCAAGGACCAGGGGATCGTCAAGTCGCCGGTGCGGATCGGCCCGGACACGTGGATCGGCACGAAGGTCTCCGTGCTCAAGGGCACGCGCGTCGGCCGGGGCTGCGTGCTCGGCGCGCACGCGGTGGTGCGCGGCGACATCCCCGACTACGCCATCGCGGTGGGCTCGCCGGCGCGGGTGGTGCGCGACCGCAAGGCCGACTACGAGGCCGACGCCGAACGGCGCGAGGCGGTCAAGGACATGGCCCGCAAGGCGAACAAGGCGCTGCAGAAGACCCTCGGCGAGGGGTGAGGATCGCACGGGGTCCGGCATCGGGGGCTTTCCACTGAAGTAGTTAGCCGCTATAACTAACTGTCACGGTGGCGTCACCGCAACACCACAGCCGACAACCCGCGCTCCGGCGCGGGTTCCTTGCAGAGCCTGAGGAGTTGCCGTGCCCAGACGTTCCCTGGTGGCCGCCGTCACCGGCGCCACCGTGCTCGCGCTCGTCACCGCGACGACGCCGGCCATGGCGCAGCCCGCCGCCTCTCCGGGCGCCCCGGCGGCGGCGCAGTGCAGCGACGAGCCGCGCGATCTGCCCGTTCACGAGTTCACCGACCACAGCGAGCTGGGCATCGAGCTCGCCCGCATCGAGCGGGTCAGCGGTGGCGCGGTCGACGTGACCGAGGTCGGCCGGAGCAACCGGGGCAGGGAGGTCTGGGCCGCGCGGGTCGGCACCGGGCCCAAGGCCGTGCTGATCACCAGCGAGATCCACGGCAACGAGAAGACCGGCACCGACGCGATCCTGCGACTGCTCGACTACCTCGGCACCAGCGACTCGCCCAAGGCCAAGCGCTGGCGCTCCGAACTGACGGTCGTGGCGATCCCGAAGATGAACCCCGACGGCGCCGAGCTCGACCGCCGCGGCAACGACATGACGTGGGACGAGGTCACCGCCCGGTTCCCGCAGCTGCGCGGCAGCGAGCCCGCGTGGAACTACTACACCACCCCGCGTCAGGGCGACGACTACTCGCAGCGGCCCGGCTTCGACGTCAACCGCGACTACAACCCCGACCTGTCCTACGAGCCGAAGCCGGAGGACTTCCCCGGCACGTCGGCAGACACCGGCTGGTACATCACGCCGGAGTCGCGCATCGTCCGTGACGTCTACAAGGGCCTCGTCGCGGAGTTCGGCGAGGTGGACACCTACGTCGACCTGCACCACCAGGGCGCCTGCTACGTGATGCCGGACGACCCGAGCCGCTTCGTCACCATGTCGATCTCCGGCAGGTTCGTGGACGATCCGGCCACCACGCCGGGCTTCGAGCAGTACGCCGACACCTACGACCTGGAGTACTCGAAGCAGCTCAACGTCGCCGTCTACAACGCGCTGCAGGGCCGGGCCAACAACAACCCGCTCTTCGGCAACATCACGCTGTACCCGCAGGACACGAACCTGCCCGGCACGGGGCTCGGCTCGTTCGCCCTCAACGGCAGCGGCGCGGTGCTGTTCGAGGTGCGCGGGCAGACGCAGACGCTGGGCCAGAAGTACCGGACGCAGCTGACCCAGACCGTCTACGTCGGACTCGACGGCATGCTGTCGTCGATCGCGAGCGGCCAGGTGGAGAACCTCGACCCGGCCGTCTACGACACCATCCCGCCGCGCGGCCCCAGCGTCGCCGATGCCGAGCGCCGGAGCCTCCAGGTCCTGGAGCCCTAGCCCCTTCTGCAGTGAAGGCCACCTTCACTGCGTTCAACGCAGGCAAGGTGGCCTTCACTGCGGTCAGGTGAGCCCTCCTAGTCGGCTGCCTTCGGGACAGCGGGGTAGGGCACGAACGTGCTCGTGTTCTCGTCCACGGTGAGCTGCTTGCCGATGGTCGGGAACGCCCGCTGCGGGCAGGCCGGGCGGTCGCACACCTTGCAACCCATGCCGATGGGTGTGGCGGCCGCCCGGTCGTCGAGGTCGAGACCGGTGGAGTAGATGAGCCGCCGCGCGTGCCGGAGCTCGCAGCCGAGGCCGACGCTGAACATCTTGCCGGGGCTGCCGTAGCCGCCGATGTTGCGCGCGATCGTGCGCGCGATCCAGAAGTAGCTCTTGCCGTCGGGCAGCGTCGCGATCTGCGTGATGATCTTGCCGGGTGAGGTGAACGCCTCGTAGATGCACCACAGCGGGCACGCGCCGCCGACGCGGGAGAAGTGGAAGCCCGCCGCCGACTGCCGCTTCGACATGTTGCCTGCGCGGTCGACGCGCACGAACGAGAACGGCACGCCGCGCGCCTTCGGCCGCTGCAGCGTGGAGAGCCGGTGGCACACGGTCTCGAAGCCCACGCCGAAGTGGTCGCACAGCCGCTCGATGTCGTAGCGGTACTTCTCCGCCGTCGACAGGAACGGGCCGTAGGGCAGGATCAGCGCGCCCGCGAAGTAGTTCGCCAGCCCGACCCTCGCCAGTGAGCGGGCCGCTGGGCCGGAGAACGCCCACGAGTCGGCGAGCTCGGTGATCAGGTCGTCGTACTCCAGCAGCGCGATCTGCGAGGCCATGCGGAACGCCCGCTGCCCGATGCGCAGGCTCGGCGCGAGCCGCAGGATCCGCGCGTCCGGCTCGTACCGGTGCTGCTGGCCCGCCGCCTCGTCGATGCCCTCGCTGGTCACGGTCACGCCGTAGTGGTCGGTCAGCCGGTCGAGCAGCGCGCGGTGCACGTCGCCGCGCCGCAGTCCCATCTCGGTGGACATGGCCTCCGCCCGCTCGTCGAGCTCGGCGACGTAGTTCTCCCGCTCGTAGAAGAAGTCACGGACCTCCTCGTGCGGCAGCGCCGCGGCGGCGCTGCCGTGCAGGCCGGTGCCGTTCTCGGTGACCAGCGCGGCCGTGGTCTCCACGGCGTTGCGGTAGGAGCGGTGCAGCTTCACGAGCGCCTGCGCGATGGCGGGCAGGTTGGTGGCGAGCTCGTTGAGCTCGCTCGTGCTCGCCTCCAGCCCGATCGCCTCGTCGAGCAGGGCCTCGCGCGCGTCGGCGACGAGCCGCGCGGTGTCGTTGTTGGCGAAGAACTCGGTGTCGACGCCGAACGCCTCGGTGATCCGCAGCAGCACTGGAACGGTCAAGGGGCGGGTGTTGTGCTCGATCTGGTTGAGGTAGCTGGGGCTGATTTCCAGCAGCCTCGCCAGGTCCGCCTGGCTCATCGAGCGGCTCTCGCGCAGATGCCGCAGCTTCGCGCCGGCGAAAGTCTTGTCCACCATCGGCCTTCTCCTCGGAGATCTTCCGGCCCGTACCGATCAAGGAACCGGTTCAGTCCCCAACTTTTCTGTGACGTGTGAAGCGGCGCTTCGCAACCTTCGCAACATGCTACGGAGATTTCGCAGAAATTGGCAAATTGGAGCTGTGGCGTCGTTTCCGCAGCACATGTCATGGTCAGACGGACAGCGAGGCAATCGCAAAGTTTGCAAAGGTGGAGACGTCCAATGGTTCAGAACCTCGAGCAGGCAGCCGCGGAGCTGGCGAAGAAGTGGGAGACCGACCCGCGCTGGAAGGGCGTGAAGCGGTCCTACACCGCCCAGGACGTGGTGAAGCTGCGCGGCAGCGTCGTCGAGGAGCACACGCTGGCCCGGCGCGGCGCCGAGAAGCTGTGGAAGCTCCTGCACACCGAGGACTACGTGCACTCGCTGGGTGCGCTCACCGGTAACCAGGCGGTGCAGCAGGTCCGCGCAGGCCTCAAGGCGATCTACCTCTCCGGCTGGCAGGTGGCGGCCGACGCCAACCTGGCCGGCCAGACCTACCCCGACCAGAGCCTGTACCCGGCCAACTCGGTGCCCGCCGTCGTTCGCCGCATCAACAACGCGCTGGGCCGCGCCGACCAGATCACCTGGGCCGAGGGCAACACCGACATCGACTGGTTCGCCCCGATTGTCGCCGACGCCGAGGCGGGCTTCGGTGGTCCGCTCAACGCGTTCGAGCTGATGAAGGGCATGATCGCCGCGGGAGCCGCCGGCGTGCACTGGGAGGACCAGCTCGCGTCGGAGAAGAAGTGCGGCCACCTCGGCGGCAAGGTGCTCATCCCGACCAAGCAGCACGAGCGCACCCTCAACGCCGCACGCCTCGCGGCCGACGTGCTCGACGTGCCGAGCCTCGTCATCGCCCGCACCGACGCGCAGGCCGCGACGCTGATCACCAGCGACGTGGACGAGCGCGACCAGAAGTACATCACCGGCGAGCGCACGTCGGAGGGCTTCTACAAGGTCCGCAACGGCATCGAGCCGTGCATCGACCGCGGCCTCGCCTACGCCGAGTACGCGGACCTGCTGTGGATGGAGACCTCCGAGCCCGACCTCGAGGTCGCCCGCCAGTACGCCGAGGCCATCAAGGCGAAGTACCCGGACCAGATGCTGGCCTACAACTGCTCGCCGTCGTTCAACTGGAAGAAGCACCTGGACGACGCGACCATCGCGAAGTTCCAGCGCGAGCTCGGCCACATGGGCTACAAGTTCCAGTTCATCACGCTGGCCGGCTTCCACGCCCTGAACTACTCGATGTTCGACCTGGCCAAGGGCTACGCCGCCGACGGCATGACCGCCTACGTGGACCTGCAGGAGCGCGAGTTCGCCGCCGAGGAGCGCGGCTACACCGCCACCAAGCACCAGCGCGAGGTCGGCACCGGCTGGTTCGACCAGGTCAGCACGGCGCTCAACCCGGAGAGCTCGACCACCGCGCTCACCGGTTCGACCGAAGAGGCCCAGTTCTAGGAGAGCAGCCCTTTCAGAAGGGACGACGAGATGGCTGACACGCTCAACTACCGGCTCGAGGTCACCGGCCCCACCGGTGACCGGTTCGACGAGATCCTCACCCCGGCGGCGCTGGAGTTCGTGGCGAAGCTGGACAACGCGTTCGCCGGCCGTCGGCGGGAACTGCTCGACGCCAGGCGGCGCAGGCGGGACCGGATCGCCTCGGGCGAGGAGAAGCTCGGCTTCCTCCCCGAGACGCGCTGGATCCGCGGCGACGACTCCTGGCAGGTCGCGCCGCCCGCCCCGGGGCTGGAGGACCGGCGCGTCGAGATCACCGGGCCCACCGACCGCAAGATGACGGTCAACGCGCTGAACTCCGGCGCGAAGGTGTGGCTCGCCGATTTCGAGGACGCCACCTCGCCGACGTGGAGCAACGTGGTGGGCGGCCAGCTCAACCTGTTCGACGCGATCCGGCGGAACATCGACTTCACCGACAACGGCAAGCGCTACGCGGTCGGGGACGACCCGGCGACGATCGTCGCCCGGCCGCGTGGCTGGCACCTGGTGGAGAAGCACATCCGGATCGACGGCCGCCCCGTGTCGGCAAGCCTCGTCGACTTCGGTCTCTTCTTCTTCCACAACGCGAGGCGGCTCGTGGCCAAGGGCAGCGGACCGTACTTCTACCTGCCGAAGCTGGAGAGCCATCTCGAGGCGCGGCTGTGGAACGACGTCTTCCGCCTCGCGCAGCGGGAGCTGGGTCTGCCGAGGGGCACCATCAGGGCGACCGTGCTGATCGAGACGATCACCGCGGCGTTCGAGATGGATGAGATCCTCTACGAGCTGCGCGAGCACGCGGCGGGGCTCAACGCGGGCCGGTGGGACTACATCTTCAGCCTCATCAAGACCTTCGGCGCGGCGGGGCAGGACTTCGTGCTGCCCGACCGCGCCCAGGTGACGATGACCGTGCCGTTCATGCGGGCCTACACCGAGCTGCTGGTGCGGACGTGCCACAGGCGCGGCGCGCACGCGATCGGCGGCATGGCGGCGTTCATCCCGAGCAGGGACCCCGAGGTGAACGCGACCGCGCTGGAGAAGGTCCGGCAGGACAAGGAGCGCGAGGCCGGTGACGGCTTCGACGGCTCGTGGGTCGCGCACCCCGGCCTGGTGCCGGTGTGCCGCGAGGTGTTCGACGACGTGCTCGGCGGCTGGCCGAACCAGCTCGGCAGGCTGCGCGAGGACGTGGAGATCACCGAGGACGACCTGCTCAACGTGGCCAGCGCCGGTGGCGAGGTGACCGAGCAGGGCCTGCGGGCGAACATCAACGTCGCGCTGCGCTACGTCGACGCGTGGCTGCGGGGCACCGGCGCGGCGGCGATCTCCAATCTCATGGAGGACGCCGCCACCGCGGAGATCGCGCGCTGCCAGGTGTGGCAGTGGATCCGCAACGGCACCAAGCTCGACGACGGCACGCTGGTCACCCGCGAGCTGGTGACCGAATGGCTCGACGAGGAGATGGCCTCGGTCCGCGCCGATCTCGGCGACGGCAACCGGCTGGCCGACGCTCGGGAGATCTTCGTCGAGACGGCCCTTGGCGAGAAGCTGCCGAGCTTCCTCACCACTGGCGCCTACGCGCGCTACCTGACCAACGCCACGGCCGGGTAGCCGCGACCGCAGTGAAGGCCACCTTGCCTGCGTTCAACGCAGGCAAGGTGGCCTTCACTGCGGTCAGTGGGTCTTGGTGGCCTCGAGTACGCGTGCCAGTGCGGTGTGGAGGGCCTCCAGTTCGGACAGTTCCATGCCGAGGCGTTCCACGACCTGGTAGGGGATCTTCTCGGCCTCCTGGCGAAGTTCCCGGCCCTTCTCCGTGAGCGCGACGGCGAGCGAACGCTCGTCGCTCGCGTTGCGCTGCCGCGTGACGTATCCGAGGGCCTCGAGCCGCTTGAGCAGCGGCGAGAGCGTCGCGGGCTCGGAGCGCAGCGTCTGGCTGAGGTCCCTGACCGACCTCGGCGAGCGCTCCCACAGCGCGAGCAGCACGAGGTACTGCGGGTGGGTGAGGCCGTACGGCTCCAGCAGCGGCCGGTAGATCGCGATGACGCTGCGCGAGGCGACGGACAGCGCGAAGCAGACCTGCCGGTCGAGGGCCAGCGGGTCGTCTCCCAGGTCGATCGATGTCACGAGCCTCACCTTATCAGTTAGTACGCTAACCATTAGCCTGTTAAGCATGGCGAGCGCGCGACCGAACCCCTTCCAATGGCTGTGGTACGCGGCGGGGGGCAGGCTGCCCGCGCGGCTGCGCGAATGGGTGCTGCACGACGTCACCGGCCGAACCTGGTTCCTGCGCGGTGCCGCGCGGAGCTCGGTGCTGGTACTGCCGCTGGCCTCGGTGTGGCTGCTGCTGCCGGGGCCGCTCGGTCTGCGGCTCTCGCTGTGCCTGATGGCGCTCCTGGTGGGCTACTTCTACTCGCTGGCCTATCTGGAGGAGAGCTGCGAGCACAAGCTCGTCAAGCACGGCTACCGGTACGGCTCGGGGCGCGCGACGCGCAACGCCGCCAAGGAGGCAGCCGAGGCCGAGGCCCACGCGCGCTACGTGGAGCGCTACCGCTCCTGAGGGCTCCGCCGACTGCGGTGAAGGCCACCATGCCTGAGCCCACCCGTCTCCCCCACCACCCAAGAGGGGACGCTGCGCGCCACCGTGTTGATCCACGCAGTGATGGTGGCCTTCACTGCAGCGCTGCGGCCAGCAGGGTCTTCGCGGCGGCCTTCGCGGTGTGGGCGGCGGACGGGTCGCCGGACATCGCGGCGATCACCGTGGCCCCTTCGACGAGGGTGAGCAGCTGGTCGGCGAGCGCGTCCGGGTCGGCGACGTCGAGTGCCGCCGTGAGGCCGCGCAGGTAGGCCCGCAGGGCGTCCTTGTGCGCCCTGTCGACCCCGGCGACGCGCGGTGACGTCGCGCCCAGCTCGCCGAAGGAGTTGATGAACGCGCAGCCGCGGAAACCCTCCTCGGCGAACCACGCGTGCAGCCAGTCGAACACGGCCAGCGGTGCGTCCTCCGCCGACAGGGCACGCGTGCTCACGTGCTCGGCCAGCGAGCGCCGCCAGCGCTCGTCCCGCCGCCGCAGGTACGCCTCCACGAGCGTCTCCTTCGAGGGGAAGCACTGGTAGAGGCGCTTGAGCGACACGCCGGAGCGCGCCCGGATCACGTCCATGCCGACCGACTGGATGCCGCGCTCGTAGAACTCCCGCTCGGCGGCGTCGAGCAGTCTGGTCGTGGCCTCGTCGCGATCCATCGGCTCACCCCTGGTGTGGAGAACGATCATTCTCTATCGTAGACGGCCAGTCGAGAACGTCCGTTCTCCCTTGCTCGTGGAGGAGTGAGCCCATGGCGCGTCCCCCGTTCCCGCCGTTCGACGAGACCACCGCCGCGCAGAAGGTCCAGGCCGCCGAGGACGCCTGGAACACGCGCGACCCCGAGCGCGTCGCGCTCGCCTACACGGAGGACTCCGTGTGGCGTAACCGTGACCGCCACATCGTCGGCCGCGCGCAGATCGTCGAGTTCCTGCGCGAGAAGTGGGAGCGCGAGCTGGACTACGCGCTGCGCAAGGAGCTGTGGGGCTTCCGTGGCAACCGGATCGCCGTGCGCTTCCAGTACGAGTGCCGTGACAGCTCGGGGCAGTGGTGGCGCAGCTACGGCAACGAACTGTGGGAGTTCACCGACGACGGCCTGATGCGCCGGCGCGAGGCGAGCATCAACGACCACCGCATCGCCGAGTCGGAGCGTCGCATCCACGGTCCGCGCCCGGAGAACGAGCGCGGCGTACCGCTGCCGGTTTTCTAGGGCTCGAAGGCGTTGCCGGTGGCGATCTTGGGGCGGCCCAGCACCTGCGGCTCGCCGACCCTGGCGCGCCGGTACACGCGGGCGGTGGCGGCGGCGATCCTGGCCCAGTCGAAGTCGGCGGCCAGGCGCGACTGGGCCGCGAGCGCGCGCACGCCGGCCGCCTCGGCGTCGGCGAGCACGGCGTCCACGGCGCCGGCGATGGCGGTGACGTCGCCGGGCTCGAACGCCAGCCCCGTCTCGCCGTCCACCACCACCTCGCCGAGTCCGCCCGCCGTGGACGCCACGAGCGGGCGCTTCGCGGCGGCGGCCTCCAGCGCGACGATCCCGAACGGCTCGTACCTGCTGGGCAGCACCACGGCGTCGGAGGCCGCCAGCACGGCCCGCAGTTCACGGTCGGAGAGGTGGCCGACGAAGTCCACCGCCCGCACCAGGCGCAGCTTGCGTGCCTGCCCGACGAGTTCCTCCAGGTGCCTTCCCTTGCCCGCCACCACGAGCCGGGTGCCCGGATGGCGCTTGCGGATCGCGGGCAGCGCGGCCAGCAGGTCCTGCACGCCCTTCTCCCATTCGAGCCTGCCGAAGTAGAGCAGCAGCGGCGCGCCGTCCGGGCTGTGCCGGTCGCGGGCCTCGGCGATCTCGTCCTGCGGAACCCGCCAGGTGCGCTCCTCGATGCCGTTGTGGATCACGGTGATGCCCTCGGGGGAGACCTCGAACAGGTGCGCCACCTCGCGGCGCATCGCCTGCGAGCACGTGATCAGCTCGTCCGAGCGGTTGGCCAGCCACCATTCCACCGAGTGCACCTGCTGGTTGAGCGGGTGGGAGAGCCAGCCGGAGTGCCTGCCCGCCTCGGTCGCGTGGATCGTGCCGACGAGCGGAACGCGCGCGGCGTCGGCGAGCGCGATGGCGGGGTGGGTGACCAGCCAGTCGTGGGCGTGCACGACGTCTGGCCGCCACGTGCGCAGCAGCTCGGTGCCCGCCCGCACCATGGCGTGGCCCATGGCCAGCGTCCACGCCACCAGATCCCGCTCGAACGTCACGTGCATCGGGTCCTCGGCGACGCGGATGATCCGCACGCCCTCGACCACGCGGTCCGTCGCCGGGTGTGTCTCGGCGTCGGTGCCTGCCGCGTGCCTGCACAGCACGGTCACGTCGTGTCCGCCCTGGACGAGATGACGGGCCAGTGCGTGGACATGCCGGGCGAGCCCGCCGACCACCACGGGCGGGTACTCCCACGAGAGCATCAGCACGCGCATAGGTGGAGGTTACTCACGAGTCGCATCACGTGTGCGACACCTCCGCGTTGCTCTGCCAGTATCGAGGACGATGACAGGCATGACACCGCCACCAGTGCTGACCACGCCGTGGACCGGCCAGGTGGACCCCGCGGACCCGTTGCCCGAGCATCCCCGCCCCCAGCTGGTGCGCGAGCGCTGGCGCAGCCTCAACGGCCGGTGGGAGTTCTCCAGCCGCGCCGCCGGGGGCGAGCCGCGCGGTGGCGAGCACATCGTCGTGCCCTTCCCACCCGAGTCGGCCCTGTCCGGGATCGGACGGCGGGCCGAGGAGATGTGGTACCGCAGGACCTTCGAGGTCCCGGCCGACTGGCGAGGCGGGCGCGTCCTGCTGCACTTCGGGGCCGTCGACCAGGTGGCGACGGTATGGGTGAACCACCAGCTCGTCACGCGGCACGAGGGCGGCTACACCGCGTTCAGCGCCGACGTCACCGACGTGCTGCGGCCGGATGGCGAGCAGGAGGTCGTGGTGCGTGCCGACGACCACGGCAACAGCGGCACGTTCCCCGTCGGCAAGCAGGCCAACCAGCCCGGCGGGATCCTCTACACCGGCGCCTCCGGCATCTGGCAGACCGTGTGGCTGGAGGCCGTGCCGCACGTGTACGTCGAGCGGCTCGACCTCGGCTCAGACGTGCGCGGCCTCGACGTCACGGCACACGTGGCGCACGCGGGCGGCGAGCGGGTGGAGGCCGTGGCCGCCGAGCCGGGCGGAGCCGAGGTCGCGCGGGCGAGTGGCGTGCCCGGCGAGGCGATCCGGCTCGACGTGGCCGACCCGCGCACGTGGAGCCCCGGCGACCCGTACCTCTACGACCTCACCGTGCGCGTGCTGGGCGCCGACGGCGCGGTGATCGACGAGGTGACGAGCTGTGCGGGCCTGCGCACGGTGAGCCTGATGCCCGACGCCGAGGGCAGGCCGAGGATCGCCCTCAACGGGCACATCATGTTCCAGCACGGACCGCTCGACCAGGGCTACTGGCCCGACGGGATCTACACGGCGCCGACGGACGAGGCGCTGCGGTTCGACCTGGAGCAGACCAAGGCCCTGGGCTTCAACACCGTGCGCAAGCACGTGAAGGTGGAGCCCGCACGCTGGTACCACTGGGCCGACCGGTTGGGCCTGCTGGTGTGGCAGGACATCCCGTCGCTGCCGGTGGTGCTGGACAACCCGCCGGGGCCGCAGGCGCCGCCGGTGGAGCGTTCCCGGCAGCGGTTCGAGGCGGAGCTGGCCGAGATCGTCGCGCAGCTGCGCGGGGTGACGTCGATCGTCGCGTGGGTTCCGTTCAACGAGGGCTGGGGCGAGTACGACACCGCCCGCGTCGCCAAGGAGCTGAAGGAGTCGGACCCCGCGCGGCTCGTGGTCGCCGACAGCGGCGTGAACTGCTGCCACTCGCACCCGGACTCGGGCGCAGGCGACGTCTACGACGACCACACCTACGTCGGCCCCGGCCGCCCGCTCGTGCACGACCACCGGGCGACGGTCGACGGCGAGTACGGCGGGCTGGGCCTCGTGGTGGCGGGTCACGTCTGGCCCGGCGAGCCGATCGCCTACGAGATGACGGCGAGCCGGGACGAGCTGACCCGGCGGTACGTCGAGGTGAGCGAGGACCTGGAGTCGGTCGTGCGCGGGTTAGGGCTCTCCGGTGCGATCTACACGCAGACCACCGACGTGGAGAACGAGGTGAACGGGCTGCTCACCTACGACCGCAGGGTCGTGAAGGTGGCCCTGCCGCTCGCCGCGGAGCGCAACCGCGCGGTGATCACGGCCGGCACCGCGACGACGACGGCCTCGGCGATCAGGTGACGACGAGCGAGAACACCCCGGAGTAGGCCGACGCGTAGAGGTCGGTCTCCGGATGGAACACCCGCAGCGACAGCGACGCCGCGAGATCGAAACTGACGCTGAGGCTGAAGCCGCCGTTCGGCCTGCACCAGCCCGTGCTCACGTTCACCCACACCCCGGCCTGCAGCGACTGCAACAGCACGGGCTCACGGCCGCTCGTTGCGTCGTGCCCGCTCCCGCCGGAGAGGACGTCGAGCCCTCCCTTGATCTTGACCTTCTCGTTGACCTTGACGACGCTCTTGTCCGCCTTGGCGTGGACCTTGAGCTGTCCCTTGGGACCTGCCGACGCCGCCGCGGTGGCGGGCGCCGCGAACACGACCAGACAGGCGAGCAGCGCCGTGAGGAGCCGGAGCCTGCGTGCTGACGATGTGCTGACCATGGTCGAAAGTGGACCACCGCGCCGCCCCGCGGGAACGGTTAATCCCGCTAATGGTCGGCGTCAGCCGCCCGCATGGGTGACCCCGTGGCCCAGTGCCCGCGCGTCGACGTGGCCGAACGGGTGCGCCAGCGCGCGGAACGCGGCCGCGCGCTCCCTTGCCGACGGGTCGCCGGAGCGCAGCAGCCCGGCCAGCTCGTCGAAGCGCTCGGTGTGCTCGCGGGCGCGCCTGCGCGCGTAGTCGGCGGCCGAGTCCTTGGTGACCATGAACGCCCAGTCGCTGGAGAGGGCCAGCAGCGCCTCGGTCACCAGCTGGTCGGCAACCGGGTCGCGGCCCGCTCCCGAGAGGTCGAGGGCGAGCAGCCGCTCCTGCAGCTCCGCGTTGGCGCGCACCATGTCGGCGACCTGCTCGCCGTCCCAGACCCGCCAGTCCTTGCCGGAGCCCCACGACGACGCGGGTAGCTCCACCGGCCCAGCGACGTGCCCGGCCTCCACGGCGCCGCGCAGCGTCGTGACCCGCACCCCCGCCTCCGGCAGGGCGCGCAGCACGCCCTCCAGCCACGCCGGTCCCTCGTGCCACCAGTGGCCGAACAGCTCGGTGTCGTAGGCCGCCACCACGAGCGCCTCGCGCCCCTGCTTCGCGCGCAGCTCCCGCAGCCGGGACACCACCGTGTCCACGAAGTCCTTGACGTGCACGCGAAGTGTGTCCGCCGCGAGCGCCGGGTCGTAGGGCGCCTTGTCGGAGGGCTCGATGTGCTTGCCGGTGACCCGCGAGGGCTTGAGCCCCACCTCGTGCGCCCACGTGTGGAAGTCGCGGTACGCCGCGTGTCCGGGGTAGCCCGCCTTCGGCGACCACACCCGGTAGGTGACCTCCAGGTCGCGCCCGAAGCACACCACGTCCGACTCGCCGACCGTGCGCGCGGCGGAGGTGTCGCCGCGCAGCGAAGGGCCGTCCACGAGGAAACGTTCCACCCCCGCATTGGCGTAGCCGCTTTCCATGCCCGGTGCGTACCCGCATTCGGGCGCCCAGATGCCCGCGGGACGGTGCCCGGTGCGCAACGCGGTGTCGGCGAGCCCGCCGCGCAGGGCGAAGGAGCGCACCCGCTCGTCCAGCAGCGGCTGGAACGGGTGCGTCAGCGGGCCCCCGAGCAGCTCCACCACGTCACTGTCCACAAGCGACCGGAGAATGGGGGAGAACCCGTGGCGCCACCGCTTTTCGAACTCGCCGAGCGCGCCCGTGGCGGCCCGGTGCTCCCGTGCGGCGAGGTCGGCCAGCAGCGGCTGTCCCCGCCACAGCGTCGCCGCGTGCTCCGTGCGCAGCTGCCAGTGGCCGAGCCAGTCGTGGAAGGCGCGCAGCGAGTACGGATCGTCGAGCTGTGCGGCGAGCACCGGGGTGACGCCGAGCGTCAGCACGTCGCGCTTGCCCTCGTGCGCGAAGCGGCGCAGCAGGTCGGCGATCGGCAGGTACGAATGCGCCCACGCCTGGTACAGCCATTCCTCTCCGACCGGCCAGTTCCCGTGGTGGGCCAGCCACGGCAGGTGGCTGTGCAGGACCAGGCAGAACGTTCCCTCGCGCTCGCTCACGGCCGCACCGCCACCGCGACGAGGTCGAGGCTCGCGTCCAGGCCCTCGCCGTGGATCGCGAAGTCCGTGGCCCTGATCGCGGCGACGTCGGCGAGCAGCGCCTCGGGCCACGTCGCCTGCCCTGGCAGGTTGCCCATGACGACGTCGAGCTGCGCGTCGATGATCGATCCGCCGTAGCGCTCGTCGAGCGCGCGCACGGCCTCGCCGTGGTGCAGACCGTGCAGCAGTTCCACCTCGAAGCCGTTCGCCCGCAGCAGTTCGTCCAATTCGGACGGTGCGAGTTCCCTGGTGTGGTAGGGGTTCAGCGGGGTGTCGCTGTCGGGGGTGAACGTGAGCCGGTTGGGAGTGGTGACGAGCAACCTGCCGCCGGGTCGCAGTACCCGGTGGCACTCGGCGAGGAAGCCGTCCTGGTCCCAGAGGTGCTCGATCACCTGGAAGTTGGCGACCACGTCGACGGCGGCCGTGCCGACCGGCAGGAACGCCAGGTTTCCCCGCACCGGGCCGACGCCGGGGTAGCGGCGCCCGACGTGCGCGATGGCCTGCTCGTCGTAGTCCAGCGCCAGCACGCGCCGCGCGTGCCGGGCGATGAGCGCGGCGCCGTAGCCCTCGCCGCAGCCGGCCTCCAGCACCGTCGCGTCCGTGCAGTACGGCAGCAGTGCGAGATAGGCGGCCTCGTGCCGGGCATACCAGTAGTTCTCCTCCGGCACCCCCGGCACGGTGCGCTCACCGGTGAGATGCAGTGCCTCGGCGCGTGTGGTCGTCACGCGCCGAGGGTAGCCGCGAGGCTCAGTGAGGCCGGTACGGCGGTGTGCCGCCGCCCTTGTGGCCCTTGCCGCGGAGCTTGTTGAGCGCGTTCATTGCCTGCTTGCGCTTGTGCGGATCCTTGGCCATCCGCTGCGCCTCGGCGATCATGCGACGGCCCTGCGGGCTCCTCGCGAAGCGGGCCACCTTGTTGAACAGCGATCCCATCGTGGTCCTTCCGGCGGGGCGGGTCTGTCCTGTTGCGGGCGATTATCCAACGCGGGCGCCCGGCGGCGAGTTCCGCTCAGGTGGTTGGCGAGACCGTGACGCCCAGCGCACCGGGGCCCACGTGCGCGGCGATCACCGTGCTCGCCTGCACGAGCATGATCTCGTTGAGCCCGGGCACGCGGCTGCGCAGCTGCTGCACCAGCGTCAGCTCGCGGTCCGACGGCGTCGCGCACGCCACCGCGATGTCCACCTTGTGTTCCCCGGCCCGCTCCACGGCGAGGTCGGCGAGCTTGTTCAGCGCCCGCTTGGTCCCCGGCACCCGCGAGAGGGGTGCGACCTGGCCGTTGTCCACGGTCAGCAGCGGTTTGATCGCCAGTGCCGTGCCGAGCATCGCCGACGCAGCTCCGATCCGTCCGCCTCGGCGCAGGTACTCCAGCGTGTCCACGTAGATCAGCTCGCTGCTCGCCCTGACCCTGCGGTCGGCGGCCTCCATGACGCGCTGTACCTGCCCGCCCGCGGCCGCCGTGCGGGCGGCCGAGAGCGCGGCGAAGCCGAGACTCATGCTCGTGGTCGCGCTGTCCAGGACGTACACGGGCACCTTGACCTGCTGCGCAGCCTCGCGGGCCGCCTCCAGCGTCGCCGACATCTTGCTGGAGATGTGCAGGCTGATGATCGCGTCGGCGCCGGCGCTCACGGCGTCCTGGTAGGTCCAGAAGAAGGCGCCCGGATCGGGCGGCCTCGTGCTGACGTGCTGCCCTGAGCGCAGCAGCTCGATCAACTCGGCCCGGTCGAACCGGGACTCGTCGTCGATCCGGTCGCCGGCCACGATCTGGACCTGGACGACGGCGATGCCCCATTGGGCCGCGAGCTGGTCCGGGATACAGGCGGTGGAATCGGTGATCACTGCAACGGGCACGTCCCGGAGGCTAGACCCTGCATCCACCCATTAGAAGCAGCCGGTTGCGACTTTCGGCGCTGGAACGGGTACCCGATGTAGTCTTCGTGGCGCATCCCCGACTAGTGGGACTATGGTCCTAATAAATCGCGAATCCAGGTGAAGGCCGTCACCTCGGCGCGCCAGCCACGGAAAATCCGAATAATCTACCGCCCAGTAACGCCCTGCGTGCGCCTAAGGAGATCCATGACCAACATCGTTGTCCTGGTCAAGCAGGTGCCGGACACGTACTCGGAGCGCAAGCTCTCCGAGGGTGACCACACCCTGGACCGTGAGTCGGCCGACGCCGTGATCGACGAGATCAACGAGCGCTCCGTCGAGGAGGCGCTCAAGATCAAGGAGGCAGGCGAGGGCGAGGTGACCGTCCTGTGCGTCGGCCCCGACCGCGCCACCGACGCCATCCGCAAGGCCCTCTCGATGGGCGCGGACAAGGCCATCCACGTCTCCGACGAGTCGCTGCACGGCTCCGACATGGTGGCGACCGCCAAGGTCATCGCCGCCGCGCTCGGCAAGGTCGAGTACGACCTGGTGATCGCCGGTAACGAGGCCTCGGACGGTCGCGGCGGAGCCATCCCCGCGATGCTCGCCGAGCTGCTCGGCCTCCCGCAGCTGACCCACGCGCGGCAGCTGACCGTCGACGGCGGCGGCATCAAGGTCGACCGCGAGACCGAGGAGGGCATCACCCACCTCGAGGCGAGCCTGCCCGCCGTCGTGAGCGTGACCGAGAAGATCAACGAGCCGAGGTACCCGTCGTTCAAGGGCATCATGGCCGCGAAGAAGAAGCCGGTGGAGACCCTCACCGTCGCCGACCTCGGGGTCGACGCGGGCGAGGTCGGCCTCGGCAACGCCTGGTCGACCGTGCTGGAGGCTTCGCCGAAGCCGCCGCGCACCGCCGGCCAGCGGGTCGAGGACGAGGGTGACGGTGGCTCGAAGGTCGCCGAGTACCTGGTCGGCCAGAAGCTCATCTGAGACGACAAGGAGACGAACTCATGGCTGAAGTACTGGTGCTCGTCGACCACGTCGACGGTGAGGTCAAGAAGGTCACCTACGAGCTGCTGACCGCGGCCCGTGCCCTCGGCGAGCCGTCCGCGGTCGTCGTCGGCGCGCCCGGCACGGCCGGCAAGGTGAAGGAGTCGCTGGCGTCCTACGGCGCCGCGAAGGTGTACGTCGCGGAGTCCGACGACGCGAACGGCTACCTCGTGACCCCGAAGGTCGACGCGCTGTCCACGGTCGCGGAGCAGGCTTCGCCCGCCGCCGTGCTCGTGGCCGCGACCTCCGAGGGCAAGGAGATCGCGGGCAGGCTCGCGATCCGCCTCGGCGGCGGTCTGCTGGTCGACGCGGTCGGTGTCAACTCCGACGGTTCGGTGGACCAGTCCATCTTCGGTGGCGCCTTCTCCGTGAAGGCCAAGGCCGCCAAGGGCACCCCGGTCATCTCGGTGCGTCCCGGTGGTGTCGAGGCCGAGGCGGCCGAGGGCGCCGCGGCGGAGGAGACCGTGTCGCTGCCCGCCGTGGACGCGGCGAAGTCCGCGAAGATCACCGGTGTGGAGCCGGTCGTCGGCGGTGACCGCCCCGAGCTGACGGAGGCGTCGATCGTCGTCTCCGGCGGCCGCGGCGTCGGCTCCGCGGAGAAGTTCGAGGTCGTCGAGAAGCTGGCCGACGCGCTCGGCGCGGCCGTCGGCGCCTCGCGTGCCGCCGTGGACTCCGGCTACTACCCGGCACAGTTCCAGGTCGGGCAGACCGGTAAGACCGTGTCGCCGCAGCTGTACGTCGCGCTCGGCATCTCCGGCGCGATCCAGCACCGCGCCGGCATGCAGACCTCGAAGACGATCGTCGCGGTGAACAAGGACCCCGAGGCACCGATCTTCGAGATCGCCGACTTCGGCGTGGTGGGCGACCTGTTCAACGTCGCCCCCCAGCTGACCGAAGAGGTCGCCAAGCGCAAGGGCTGACCCCTTTCGCTCAACCGCAGTGAAGGCCACCATGCCTGCGTTCAACGCAGTGATGGTGGCCTTCACTGCGTTCGGGGTGCGCCGAGCGCGGCTGAGAAAAGGCTGAGAACTCGCCGTTAACGCACTGTGCAGCCCTCGGTCACGGCCGGAACCCTTCGCGGTTTCCCTCGCGGGGCGACCATTCGGGCATGACGCGGTCGCAGCTACTGGCCAGCACTGACCGGACGGGTGAGGGGACAGCGAAGTACTCGCTGCTCGTCGCCAACGACAACGCCGAGGTACTCGCCGCGCAGCGGCTCCGCTACCGGGTGTTCGCCGAGGAGATGGGGGCCACCCTCGACTCCCTCGAACCCGGCCTCGACGTCGACCACTTCGACGAGTTCTGCGACCACCTCGTGGTCAGGGACGACACCACCGGCGACATCGTCGGCACCTACCGGATGCTGCCGCCGGACCGCGCCACGAGCGCGGGCAAGCTCTACGCCGACACCGAGTTCGACCTCACCAGCCTCGCCGCGCTGCGGCCCTCGCTCGTGGAGACGGGCCGCTCGTGCGTCGACCCCGCCCACCGCAGCGGCGCCGTCGTGAGCCTGGTGTGGGCGGGCATCGCGCGGTACATGCTGCTGTCGGGGCACCGCTACCTCGCCGGGTGCGCCTCGGTGCCGCTCGACGACGGCGGCTCGACGGCCGCCGGCGTGTGGGACCTGGTCCGGAACAGGTACTACGCACCCGAGTCGCACCGGGTCACCCCGCTGCACCCGTGGGAGTGCGACGACGTCGCGCGCCCCGCGCGGCCGGTGCTCCCCCCGCTGCTCAAGGGCTACGTCCGGTTGAGCGCGCAGGTGTGCGGCCCACCCGCCCTCGACCCCGCGTTCGGGGTCGCCGACTTCTTCGTGCTGCTGGACCTGCACCGGGTGGACGCGCGGTACCTGAAGTTCTTCCTCGGGGTGGAACTGTGAGCCATGCCTGGATGCCCGCCTCCCCGTGCGGAGACGGCTGCCTGACCTCCGGCGCACCCTCCGTCGGGGTGGTGCGCAGGGCGGGGCGACTGTGCGCCGCGGTGGGCGTGGTGTTCGTGGCGCTGCTCGTCGCGCCGCTGCTCGTGGTGCTGCCCGGCAGGCAGCGCGTGGTGCGGCTCGTCTTCCGCGGCGTCCTCGCCGCGTTCGGCGTGCGGCTCGTGGTGCACGGCGGCCTCGACGGCAGCGGGCGTGGCGCGCTGGTGGTCAACAACCACATCTCGTGGCTCGACATCGTGGGTATCAACGCGGTCCGTCCGATGCGGGCGCTCGCCAAGAAGGAGATCGCTGGCTGGCCGGTGCTCGGTGGCCTGGTCTCCCGCGCGGGCAACATCTTCCTCGACCGCGAGCGACTGTCCACTTTGCCCGCGACGATGGCAGAGCTGGCCGAGGCACTGCGCGGGGGCTCGCTCGTGAGCGTGACTCCGGAGGGCACCACGTGGTGCGGCCGCGCGTCGGGCCGGTTCCGGCCCGCGACGTTCCAGGCCGCCATCGACGGCGGTGTGCCCGTGCGGCCGGTGGCGCTGCGCTACCGGCTCGCCGACGGCAGGGAGACGACGGAGCCCGCGTTCATCGGCTCGGAGTCGCTCATCGCCTCCCTGCGCCGCGTCGCCCGGTTGCGCGGGCTCGTGCTGGAGGTGTTCGTGTGCCCCGAGATCGCGCCCGGGCGCGCCGCCGACCGGCGCGAGCTGGCCGCGCTCGCCGAGGCCGCCGTCCACTCCGCGCTCGGCACCGCCGGCGTGCTGCCGAGGATCCCCGCCCCGCGGCCTGCCACCGCGGGTCAGTCCAAACAGAACTCGTTGCCCTCGGGGTCGGCCATCACGATGTGACCGAAGGCGAGCGGCGGAGCGGGCTCGTGCCGTTCGAGCCGCTTGGCGCCGTGGGTGACGAGCCGCTCGGCCTCCGCCTCCAGCGCGGCCATCCGCTCCTCGCCCTCGAGTCCCGGCGCGGCGCGCACGTCGAGGTGCACGCGGTTCTTGGCCTGCTTGCCCTCCGGCACCCGTTGGAAGAACAGCCTCGGCCGCCCGCCCTCGGGGTCGACGGCCGCCGAGGCGTCGTTGCGGCGCTCGGGCGGCACGCCCCACGCCTCGAGCGCCTGGTCCCACGAGTCGAAGCCGGGCGGCGGAGCCTGCACCTGGTAGCCGAGCGCCTCGGCCCAGAACGCGGAGAGCGCGGCCGGGTCGGCGCAGTCGAACGTGAACTGGACATCGCGGGCCATGTCAGCTCGCCTCCTGCCGGATCGCCTGGTGGGTGTGCGCGTAGAGGTCGCGGAGCAGGCACACCTCGGCCAGATGGTGGATGAGCTCTCGGTTGATGTGCAACACCAGTGTCGCGAGGGGATGGTCGGCGTACGGACCCTCCGCGGCGCCGCACGGCCGGTCGAGGCCGGCCTCACCGAGGGACTCGACGCCGGCCAGCCAGGTGGCGTACTCCGTGTCCAGCTGCGCCAGTGCGTCCGCGGCGGTCGGTGCGTAGTCGAACGAGTCGTAGTCCGTCGGCGCGCGACCGAAATGCGAGGCGTTGCGCATCGCAAGCACGCCGACGATCACGTGCCCGAGCCGCCAGGCGATCGTCGTCAGCGGTGGCGGATCGGGCTCCGGGATCGCGAAGTCGATCGTCATCGCGCCGGACCCAGCCTGCACCGGCGCGCTGCCGGTGCCGCGCGGGCGGACATTCCAGCAGCCGGGCCCCGGTTCCCAGAAGTACTCGGCGTCGGTGAGCCCGTCGAGGCGGCCGCGCAGCTGGTGGGTCCAGTGCCAGTCGATCTGTTCTCGCAGCAGGGCGTTCCATGTCATGTCCACAGCCTCTCGCGAATAGCGGACAGTTTCGTTCCGTGATCTGTGGAACGATCGGAGAATGACCGTCGAGGCGACCACCGAACGGGTACTGCGGCTGCTGGCGCTGCTCCAGCGGCGGCCGTCCTGGACGGCCGCCGAGCTCGCCGCCGAACTGCGGGTGACCGACCGCTCGGTGCGCCGCGACGTGGAACGGCTGCGCGCGCTCGGCTACCCCGTGCACGCGACGGCGGGCGTCGGCGGTGGTTACCAGCTCGGCGCGGGCACCCGCCTGCCTCCGCTGCTGCTCGACGACGACGAGGCGATCGCGACGGCGGTGTCACTGCGGCTCGCGTCGGGTGGCACGGTCGCCGGTGCTGGCGAGGCGGCGCTGCGGGCGCTCGCCAAGCTCGACCAGGTGATGCCGCCCCGGCTGCGCGCCGAGGTGCGCGCGGTCCACGGCGCCACCGAGACCCTCGTCGGCCCCGGCGTCGAGATCGACGCGGAAGTGCTGGTGACCCTCGCCAGGGCCTGCCGCGACGCCGTGCGGGTGCGGTTCGGCTACGCGGGCCGCGACGGCGGGCAGACCGAACGCACGGTGGAGCCGGTGCGGATGGTCGCCACCGGCCGCCGCTGGTACCTGATGGCCTGGGATGTCGGCCGCGCCGACTGGCGCACCTTCCGCCTCGACCGGATGCGCGAGCTGGTGGCGACGACCTGGCGGTTCCGGCCGAGGGACCATCCGGACCCGGTCGCCTATGTGCAGCGGTCCGTCACCGCGGCGCCGTACCGCTACCTCGCGCGAGTGCGGCTGCGCGCCGATGTCGACGAGGTGCGCCAGCTGGTGCCGCCGCAGGTGGGCCGCGTCGAGGAGGACGGCGACGGCTGGTGCGTGCTCGCCGCGGGCGGGGACGACCTCGACTGGCTCGCGATGCACGTGGCGCGCCTGGGTTTCGAGGCGCAGGTCCTGGACCCGCCGGAGCTGCGCGAGGCCGCCGCGCGGCTGGCCCGCCGCGTCGCGGCGATGGCCGGGCCCGCCTGAGCGGCCCCGGCCCGCCGCGTCAGCTCCTCCCGCCCGGCACCGGCACCTTCGCGGTCCCGCTGACGTGCAGCACGGCGTCCGCCGTGTCGAGCACAGGCTGTTCGAGCGGGAAGTAGCCCTGCTCCGGGGTCTGGTCTGTCCGCGGGCGGGTGCCGGTGACCGCCGTCGCCGGGACCAGCGCCCAGGAGGAGGTGAGGCGCTGCAGGAACGCCTCGTAGGTGTCCGGTCCGGGCTCGGACAGCGCGAGGGCATCGCTGCGGCCGAGGCTGCCCGCGACGAACGTGTATTGCTCGCCCAGCAGCGACGCCACGATGGCGCCCGCGCTGAACCACTGGAGCGGCATCGGGCCCAGCATCAGGTGGCTCGGGTTGCGCTGCAGGTGCAGGTTGTGGGCGAAGACCAGCGTCCGGCCCCTCGGCGCCTCGATCTCGCGGATGTCGAGAAGGTTCCTGGCCATCTGCGCGTCGCGGATCACGGCCAGGCGGGTCCACCGCGTGGTGTCGTCCACCCGCTCCGCCGCCTGCCGGTGGTAGCACAGCAGCCCGAGTGCGGAACCGAGGTGGATCCTGGCCCGGTGCCACTCCGCGGGCGACGTCGCCGCGATCAGCTCCGGGGCGCGGGCGTGGAGCGTGGTGAGCAGGTCGTCGGCGAGCACCCGCAGCCGGTCCGCCTCGGCCGTGGCGCCGACCGACACGGCCGGATCCAGCACCGCCTCCGTGCGGCTCCACCGCTCGTCGTCACCGGTGAGGCTCGCCAGGTCGAGGTCGAGCGCGAGGTAGTCGCGGACGTGTTCCAGATAGGTCCGAGGGCTGGGCGCGCTCATCATCTCCGTGGACATGTCGAAGCCGTGGAAGGCCAGGCGCTCGTGCTCGGGGCGGTTCTCGTTGTACTCCCGCATCCAGGCGACCAGCCGCCGGTTGGTCTCCAGTTCCCCGAACCTGTGCGAGAAGCCGTCCCGCATCGCCTGTTCGAGGGTGCCCACTCCATTGTGGACGAAGTCGTGCACGGCGAGCGCGGCCACGCGGTCGGTTTCCAGTGCGATGGAGGAGAAGCCGTGGTCGGTGAGCCGGGCGAACAGTTCGTTGCGGATCCGCCCGAAGGCGGGCTCCAGGTGGGTCGGCTCCCCGAAGGCGAGCAGGCCGGTCGACGCGGTCACGAAGTCGCGAATGTCCTGAGTCATGTCCACGAATCGTATCGTTGAAAACTCGGTTGAGACTCTCCTCGGATTGACCAGCGAGTAGGGCGTTAAAGTCTCAAACCGATGGGCAGATCGCGGCCGGCCGACCTCGCGCGCGAGCACGGCCTCTCGACGCAGGCGGTGCGCAACTACGAGCGCTCCGGGTTCCTCCCGCCCGCCGAGCGCACGCCCAGCGGGTACCGGATCTACACCGAGGTGCACGCGGCGGCGTTGCGCGCCTTCCTCGCGCTCGTGCCCGCCTACGGGCACGCGGCCGCGGGCCGGATCATGAACGCCTTCGTGGAGGGAAACGCCGAGGCCGCGCTGGTACTGATCGACCAGGGGCACGACCAGCTGCTGCGCGACCGGGACACCCTCCGCGCGGTGCGTGCGGCCGTCGCTCACCTGACGGCGGAGTCCGGCCCCACTCCGGGCCGATCGGGTCACCCCGGCACGCTGACGATCGGCGAGCTGGCCCGCAGGCTCCGGGTCACCCCGGCGACGCTGCGCAACTGGGAGGAGGCCGGAATCCTCTGCCCCGCAAGGGATCCGCTCACCCGCTACCGCGTCTTCACCGCCGCCGACGTCCGCGACGCCGAGCTCGCCCACCTGCTCCGGCGCGGCGGTTACCCGCTGGAGCACATCGCGGAGGTGGTCCGCCAGATCCGATCGGCGGGCGGCACCGAAGCGCTCTCCGCTGCGCTGGTGAGCTGGCAGCGAAGGCTGACCGCACAGGGCCTCGCCATGCTCGACGCCGCCGCCCGGCTCAGCGACTACCGGCGCCTCACGATGCAGTGAAGGCCACCATGCCTGCGTGGAATCAAGCACAGCGGCGCGGAGTGCCTCCGTTTGGGTGGTGGTGGGAGACGGGTGGGCGCAGTGATGGTGGCCTTCGCTGCGTTGTGGCCGGTCTTCGCGGAGGGCGAGCCGATGCAGTGAAGGCCACCTTGCCTGCGTTCAACGCAGTGATGGTGGCCTTCACTGCATCGGGCTCCCGCGCAGCCCACCGCGGAAGGGCCGTGCGTCTCAGGGCGAGCAGGCCAGCTTGCGGATCACGTCCACGAGCATCGTGGTGAGCGTCTCGAAGGCGGCCACGCCGTCGGTGCCGCGCGCCTTGACCTGCTCGGTGTCCACGAGCTCCGGCCGCTCCGCGAGCACGAGCGAGGCCGCGGAACAGCCGGTCCCCGGCCTGCCGTCGAGGTCGACGTGGGCGATCCGCCGCCCGTACCGGCTCTCCACCGTGTGCACGGCGCGGCGCAGTGCCGCGCGGTGAGCGGAGCCGGGGTGGCTGTTGACCACCACGACACGGGGCAGATCCTGCCGGGCGAGGGCCGTGCAGACGTCGACGACGAGACCATGCAGCGTCTCCGCGCCGATCGGCACGGTGCCCGGCTCCGGGAACCCGGTGACGCCGTAGGACAGCATCGGCAGGATCAGCGCACGGACCCGCTCGTCACCGGCGAGGCGGGCCGCCGCCCGCTCGCACACGCCTTTCGCGATCAGCGAGCCGGTGCCAAGCGGAGCATACGGGCCCGGCGGCTCGACCGCCCCGACCGGCAGCAGCAGCACCGGTACCCGTCCGCTCTCTCGTAACGCTTCCACCTGCGGAGACGAGAGCTCGGCGAAGTACACGGCCTTAAGCTACTCAGCATGAGCGAGGGCGACCAGCACGCGGCGCTGACCTACACGTCCTACCTCGCGCTCGACGAGGTGCTCGGCGCGCAGCGCCCGCGTTCGGCGGAACACGACGAGCTGCTGTTCATCGTGATCCACCAGGTTTACGAGCTGTGGTTCAAACAACTGCTGCACGAGCTGGCGTTTCTGCAGCGGCGGCTGGAGGACGGCGACACCCCGCACGCGGTGCGCACGTTGCGGCGGATCCTCACGATCCTCAAGGTGGTGGTGGCTCAGATCGACGTGCTGGAGACCATGACCCCGAGCCAGTTCGCGAGCTTCCGCGCGCGGCTCGACGCGGCGAGCGGCTTCCAGTCCGGCCAGTTCCGCGAGCTGGAGGCGGTGCTCGGCAGGCGCGAGGCCGCCGTGGCCGAGCACTATCCGGAGGGCAGCGAGGCCCGCGAGCGCATCGCGGCCGCGATGGCGCGGCCCTCGCTGTTCGACTCCTTCCTCACCTACCTGCGCGCGCACGGCTACGACGCGCCCGCGCGCCCCGACGTCACGGTGTCCGTCGAGCCCTCGCGGGAGGTCCAGGCCACCCTGCTGCGCGTGTACCGCGACGACTCGGGCCCCGCGTCGGTGTGCGAGCACCTGGTGGACCTCGACGAGGGCGTGCAGGAATGGCGGTACCGCCACGTGAAGATGGTGGAGCGGACCATCGGCGACAAGCCGGGGACGGGCGGCTCCTCGGGCGCGGCGTACCTGCGGACCACGTTGTCCGCCCCGGTGTTCCCGGACCTGTGGGCCGTGCGGAGCGAGCTCTAGGCGGCTGCGGCGAGCCGGTCGAGCAGCGGCCACAGCGCGGCCGGGTCCTCGACGTGGGCGTTGTGCCCGAGCCCCCGCAGTACGACCGGATCCGCCGTGACGTCCCGGAGGTGCTCGGCGGGACACATCGGGTCGTGCTCGCCGGCGGCAAGCACGACCTCCGCCCGGCTCGCGGCGAGCAGCCCGGCCGGGTCTGGTCCGCCGACCGCGAACGCCCGCTGGTCGACCATGAGCCGCCAGCCGTCCTCGGCCTCGGTGACGCCCGCACCGACGGCGGGGGAGTCCTCACCGACGAGCCCGTCGAGACCCGCGCCGCGCAGCCAGCGCTGTGCCGCCTCGGCGCGCGTGCCGAACACGCGGGCAGGGCGCGCGGCGACCTCGGCGGCCTTGGCCAGCTCACCCGGCGACCAACGCAGCTTGATGCCCAGCCCGCAGGCCGCCGCGACGGGCACGCGGAACCACCCGGACGCGAGCGTCAACGCGATGACCCCGCCGAGCGAGTGACCGAGCACCACCACGCGCCGCCCGCCCGTCACGGCCTCGGCGACCTCTGCCGCCAGCGAGCCGAACGAGTACGTGCGCAGCGGCGGTGCCTCGCCGTGGCCGGGCAGATCGGGTGCGAGCCAGTCCCCGGGCCAGCGCCCGGGGAGTTGCTCCTCGAGGCCCCGCCAGACGTGGCGGTTGGCGCCGAGACCGTGCAACAGCAGGAGAAGCGGGCCTTCGTCGGTCATCCTGCCGATCCTGCCGCAACCGGTGGCTTTTCGGCGGCGGCGAGCATAGGTTGAGCCACAGCGGTGATCAGCGGGAGACGACCTCTCCGGCCGTGAGCCGCCAGCAACCGACAACACCGCCGGCCGCGTCCACAAGCCGTGAGCCGGGGCTGACAAGGGAGTCACCACCGTGACCGAAGGTGTATTCGGCCGCGAAAGCGGCCATGAGCAGGTCGTCTTCTGCCACGACGCCCGCACCGGGCTCAAGGCCGTCATCGCGGTTCACTCCACCGCGCTCGGGCCCGCGCTCGGCGGGACCCGGTTCCACGCCTACGCCTCCGAGAGCGACGCACTCGACGACGTGCTCGCCCTGTCGAGGGGCATGACCTACAAGAACGCGCTCGCCGGGCTCGACCTCGGCGGCGGCAAGGCCGTGATCATCGGCGACCCCGAGGCCGTCAAGTCCGAGGCGCTCCTGCGCGCGTACGGCCGCTTCGTGCAGTCGCTCGGCGGGCGGTACATCACCGCGTGCGACGTGGGCACCTACACACGCGACATGGACGTCATCGCGCGCGAGACGCGCTTCGTCACCGGACGCTCCCGCGACGACGGTGGAGCGGGTGACTCCTCGGTGCTCACCGCCTATGGCGTCTACCAGGGCATGCGGGCCTCGGCCGAGCACGTGTGGGGCAGCCCCGACCTGCGCGGGAAACGGGTCGGGGTCGAGGGCGTCGGCAAGGTCGGGCACCTGCTCGTCGGCCACCTGGTCGAGGCGGGCTGCGACGTCGTGGTCACCGACGTCGACGACCGCGCGATCGAGCGCGTCGTGGCGGCACACCCGAGCGTGGAGATCGTCCCCGACGCAGGCGCGCTGCTGGGCGCCGACCTCGACGTCTTCGCGCCCTGCGCGCTGGGCGGGGTGCTCGACGACGACACGGTCGCCGTGCTGCGGGCGAAGGTGGTGTGCGGAGCGGCCAACAACCAGCTCGCGCATCCCGGCGTCGAGAAGCTGCTGGACGAGCGCGGGATCCTGTTCGCGCCCGACTACCTCGTCAACGCGGGCGGCGTGATCCAGGTCAGCGACGAGCTGCACGGGTTCGACTTCGAGCGGGCCAGGCGCAAGGCGACCGCGCTCTACGACACGGCGAAGTCCGTGTTCGCGCTCGCGGCGGCCGAAGGGGTGCCGCCGGTGACCGCCGCCGACCGCCTCGCCGAGCGCCGCATCGCCGAGATCTCCCGCCTGAAGAGCATCCTCACGCTCTGACGCAACCGGCCCCCAAGGCCACCTTTGTCGCGTTCAACGCGCCCGCCCGTCTCCCGCCACCACCCAGACGGAGACGCTGCGCGTCGCTGTGACGACAAAGTGGCCTTGGGGGCCGAGGGTCTGCTGCGAAAGGGTCAGCCGCTCTTGCGACGGAAGGTGCGCTTGTGCGCGGCGGGGCCGTGGGTGTGGTTGACCTTGGAGTTCAGGTCCTCGTGGGCGGCTCCCGCCTTCGCCTTGGCCTGCTTGCGTTCCAGCGCCTCGCGGAACCGGCGCTTGACGTCGTCCTCCGGGGCGCTGTTGTCCTTCGACGGTGCTGATTCGGTCATGGAACCTCCCGGGTACGACGTTGCCGTGCACCCTCAGCCTGGCAGGCCGCCGCGTGCACGGCCACCGGATTTTCCGCGCCGTGGTGGCTCAGTGACCGTTCTTGCGCCCGCAGACGATCGTGTTCTGCGGGTTGTACTTGACCGTCCTGGACTCCTCGCTCACCACCGCGCCCGTCGAGACGTCGCGCAGGATCCGCGTGTCGGTGACCGTGAAGCCCGGCGACCCGCTGCTCGGGTGGCAGTTCTCGGCCGGGCCCTCCTTCACCTGCGGCTGCACGAAGTTGGTCCGTTCGCCGGTCACCGACTCGACGTCGTAACGCTTCGTGCCCCACAGCCGCACCGTGATGCTCGACTCGGTCCAGATCGTCTGTATGGCGACGCCGGTCGGCGCGTCGTTGGTGAACGCAAGGTCGATGACGCTGGAGCCGTCCGGGTTCTGGAACACCGTGGCCTCGCGGCCCTCGGGGTAGCGGCTGATGTAGTAGCTGTGCTCCTGGTGCCCCGCGTCCTTCATGCCGGCGAAGTAGTAGGCGTTGTACAGCGTGGTCGCGAACTGCGAGATGCCGCCGCCGACGGCCTCACCGGGCGCCCCGTCCTCGATGATGCCAGCGGGAACGTAACCCTCCGCGGCTGTGCGCGGCCCGGTGTGGGTGTTGAGGCTGAAGGTCTCACCCGGCTTGACGATCGCGCCGTTGACCTCCTCGGCCACCCTGCGGATGTTCATGCCCGAGTCGGGCTTGAAGCCACCGGTGGTGAACTCGCCGATGACCTCCTTGATGCCGAGCTGGTTTGCGGCCTCGGTGGTGACCTTGGCCGGCTGCTTCTCGTAGTTCGCGGTCAGCTCACGGCCGTCGCGCTTCTTGAGGGTCTCCAGCAGCGGCTGCAGCGTGGTGTCCCACTTGATCTTGTTGCCGTCCTCGGAGGGCACCACCGTCGGCGCGCCGCCGTCGAAGACGATCTCGGCGTCCTTGCTCTCCTTCTCGGTGTGGGCGAGCTCGGGCCCGACGCCCTCGATGATCTTCTTCTGGTCGATCTTCGGCACGAGCCTGCCGTTCTCGGCGGCGAAGGAGAGCCCTGCGGCGATCTCCTCGGGCTCGAGCGTGCCGTCGGCTCCCTCACCGTGCACGATCACCGGGCCGGACACGGCGGGCTCGGCGATGTCCTTCAGCGCCGCCTGCACGGCCTCGGCGGTGATCGTCACCGGGGTGCTGTGCACCGGGAGGTTGAGCGGCTTGCCGGACGCCCACTGCGCGAGGATCCTCGCCTGCGCGGCCTCGACCTCGAGCTCCTGGCCGTTCTTCGGCTCGACGGCCTTGGCCACGGCTCCCTCGAAGACGACGTTGCCCTCCACCGGCGCCTGGTTGACCCGCTGCTTGAGCCCGGCCATGGCGTTCTCGAGCTGGTTGGGCTCGGCCTCGGTGACCACGCCGACCTCGCGGTCGCTGAAGAACGACGCGATGCGCGTGAAGGGGTTCAGCGGCTGGTCGCCGGCCTGGTCGAGCGTCGAGGGCCAGTTGAGGCGCAGACCGGCGTCCTTCGGCTGGAAGGAGTCCTGCACCTCGCCCGCCGTGTACTTCACCGGCTGGGTCAGCCGCGGTTCGAGCTCGGCGCGCAGCTTCTCCTCGGCCTGCGAGTGGCTGAGCCCGCCGACCTCGACCCCGGCGACGACCACGCCACGCGGGACGTCACCGCTGGTCACCAGCAGGTCGGCGAAGTAGGCGACCGCGAGCACACCGAACACGGCGCCCGCGATGAGCGCGGGCTTGCGGAACCGCCTGGCCTTGCCGTTCTCCCCGCCGTCGCCGTCCGCGGCCGGCGGCTCGCCACCGTGCGGAGGGGGTGGCACCGACACCTGCTGGGTGGGAAGGTCGCCGTTGTCGTGCGCGGCGATTTGCTGCGTGACCTCGTTGCTGGTCGCGATGTGCTGTGCGACCTCGTTGGTCGTCGCGATGTGCTGCGTGACCTCGCCGGCGCCGTGCCCGCCACGGGCAGGTCCGGGATGTGCGGGCACGACCGGCAGCACATCGGTCTGCTCGGCGTGCGACTCGGGCCACTGGCGATCCTGTGGCAAGACAACCCCTCCACGTCCGGCGATGACGGGCCAGGACTCGCGTCAAGATAGTTGGCGCTCACGGCGGGCCCGCACTCGGCCCCCCGCCGGTTCGTGACCGCGAATCCGCAGGTGATCAACAACTTTTGGGCCGTTCGGGTGACGGTTGACGCCTGGCTCTGCCGAGGTACCGATTCGATCTCGATCGCTTCGCGCCATCCGGGGTACCCCGGGTGGACGAGCGAGAGGAGCATCGATGCGGATCACCGCCGAACACGTCCGTTCCCTGCTGGACTCGGGGCTGCCCGAAGCGGCGCTCGCGCTGCAGGAGGGCGAGGTCCTGCTGCTGTCGGGCGCCGACCTGGATTCCCCGCGCTACGCTGGGGCGCTGGTCGTGGCCTCCGCCGCCGGCCTGCGGGGGCAGCTGGGGGACCGGACGCCGTCGGAGCGGGAGCTCGAGGAGCTGGCGGCCGGGCTGGAGGCCGGGGTGACCAACCTGGGCGGCTGAGGCGAGAGGAGGGCTCGCGGCATGCGCTTGCTGATCATCGCCGACACGCACGTCCCGAAGCGAGCGAAGGCCCTGCCCGGCGAGGTCTGGGCCGAGGTCGGCAAGGCCGACGTGGTGGTGCACGCCGGTGACTGGGTGACCGTCGACCTGCTCGACGAGCTGGAGTCCCGGTCCCGCCGCCTCATTGGCGTGTACGGCAACAACGACGGCGCCGCGCTGCGAGCGCGGCTGCCCGAGGTCGCTCGGGCCGAGCTGGAGGGCCTGCGCCTGGCCGTGGTGCACGAGACGGGCGCGGCGAAGGGCCGCGAGCAGCGGTGCGCGCGTGACTTCCCCGGCACGGACGTGCTCGTGTTCGGGCACAGCCACATCCCGTGGGACACCGTCGCGGACACCGGCCTGCGCCTGCTCAACCCCGGCTCGCCCACCGACCGCCGCAGGCAGCCGCACTGCACGTACCTGACGGCGACGGTCGCGGACGGCGAGCTGTCCGACGTCGAACTGCACGCGCTGCCACCGAGGTGAGGATGGATCCGGTCAAGGTTCTCCGGCAGATCGCGCTCCACCTGGAACGAGCGGGCGAGCCCAGCTACCGCGTGCGGGCGTTCCGCAAGGCCGCCGTCGTGGTGGACGAGCTGCCCGAGGGGGAGCTGGCCGAGCGGATCCGAGGCGGCACGCTGACGGCACTGCCCGGCATCGGCAAGACCACGGCCAAGGTGATCGTGGATGCCGTGGAGGGCCGCGAGCCGGCCTATCTGACCGACCTCGAGTCCCGGGGCGCGCCCGGCATCCCCGACGGCGGGGCGCTGCACGCGGCGCTGCGCGGGGACTGCCACACCCATTCCGACTGGTCCGACGGCGGCAGCCCCATCGCGGAGATGGCCGAGGCGGCACGTGCGCTCGGCCACGAGTACCTCGTGCTCACGGACCATTCGCCGCGGCTGACCGTCGCCAACGGGCTCAGCGCGGAGCGGCTGCGCAGGCAGCTGGACGCGGTGCGGGAGGTCAACGCCGAGCTGGCGCCCTTTCGCGTCCTCACCGGTATCGAGGTCGACATCCACGCCGACGGCACGCTCGACCAGGACCCGGAGCTGCTGGAGGAGCTCGACGTGGTGGTGGCGAGCGTCCACTCGCTGCTGCGCCAGCCCGCCGCGGAGATGACCCCGCGCATGCTCAAGGCCATCGAGAACCCGCGCGTGAACGTGCTGGGGCACTGCACTGGGAGGCTGGTCACCGGCCGGGGCAGGCCGGAGTCGCAGTTCGACGCCGAGGCCGTGTTCACCGCGTGCCGGGAGCACGACGTCGCCGTGGAGATCAACTCGCGGCCCGAGCGGCTCGACCCGCCGAGGCGGCTGCTGCGGCTGGCCAAGGAGATCGGCTGCCGGTTCTCGATCGACAGCGACGCGCACGCGCCGGGACAGCTCAGCTGGCTGCCGTTCGGCTGCGTGCGGGCCACCGAATGCGGCGTCACCGAGGACGATGTGATCAACACGATGACCGCCGACGACCTCGTCGCCTGGGCCGCCCGCCGGTGACCACCATCCGCCGAGCCGCAGTGAAGGCCACCTTCACTGCGTTGAACGCAGGCATGGTGGCCTTCACTGCAGTGGTGGACAAAACAGGTACGCGCGTACTAGAACGAAGGGTGTGACGCGGTCGGCGGTGGTCCCGGAGAGGCCGGTGTCCCCGATGCGGCACCGGAACTTCCGGCTCACGTTGCTCGCCTCCACCGCCGCGTTCTCCGGCTACGCGCTGCTGCTGCCCGTCGTGCCGCTGTGGGCGGTGCGGCAGGAGGCGGGAACGTTCGCGGCGGGTGCCTCCACCGGCGTGTTCATGGCCAGCACGGTGCTCACCCAGTTCGCCACGTCGGCGTTCGTCCGCCGCCACGGCTACCGCGTGGCGATGCTGCTGGGCGCGCTGTTCCTCGGCGCTCCCACACCGCTGCTGATCGCCTCGGCCGGCGCGTGGGAGATCCTCGGCATCTCGCTGCTGCGCGGCATCGGGTTCGGCCTGCTCACCGTGTGCGGCAGCGCGCTCATCGCCGAACTGCTGCCCTCGGGCTCGGTCGCGCGCGGCTCGGGGCTCTACGGCCTGGCCGCGGGTGTGCCTCAGCTGGCCGGGTTGCCTGTGGGCACGTGGATCGCAGGGCACTGGGGCTTCCCGCACGTGTTCGTGCTCGCCACGGCGTTGCCGCTGTGCGCGCTCGTGCCGATTCTCCTGCTGCCGAGGCTCCTTCCGCGGCACGAGCCAGGCCTCGGTTCCGGGCCGGGGGCGCTCGTGCGCGCGACGTGGAAGCCATGGCTGCCGATGCTCGCTGTCTCCACCGGCTTCGGCGCGCTCGCGACGTTCCTGCCGATCGTGGTGACGTCCCCGGCCTCGGCGGTCGCGTTGTTCGTAACGCCGTTCGTGGCGATGCTCTCACGCTGGGCGGCCGGGCACCTCGGCCACCGGCTGGCGGGACCAGGGCGGATGCTGGCGGGCGGGCTCGCGGTCTCCGCCGCAGGTCTCGCCGGGTTCGCCCTGCTCGCCGAGCACCCGGTGCTCGTGGTGGTCGCCGTGGCCGTGTTCGGGCTCGGCTTCGGCGTGGTGCAGAACGACTCGCTGGTGGCGATGTTCGCGCGGGCGCGGGCGGGCTCGGCGAGCGTCGCCTGGAACGTCGCGTTCGACGCGGGCCAGGGTCTTGGCGCGGTCGCCGTGGGAGCGATCGTGTCGTGGACGAGCTTCGGCTCTGCGTTCGGGCTGCTCGCCGTCGCGGCCGCGGCGCTGCTGCCGGTCGCGTTGCTGGCGCGGCGCAGCGGTTAACCTGGAGCCGTGCCTCGAGTAGTGATCCTGGACTACGGGTCCGGCAACCTCCGGTCCGCCGAACGCGCCGTGCAGCGAGCGGGCGCCGACGTGGAGGTCACCGCCGACCCGCATGCGGCGCTGGAGGCCGACGGGCTGGTCGTGCCCGGGGTCGGCGCGTTCGCCGCGTGTATCGAGGGGCTGCTCTCGGTGGGCGGCGACAAGATCATCGGCACCCGGCTCGCCGGTGGCAGGCCGGTGCTGGGCATCTGCGTCGGCATGCAGATCCTCTTCGAGCGTGGCGTCGAACACGGGGTGGAGGCCAAGGGCACCGGCGAATGGCCGGGCACCGTCGACCGCCTGAACGCCGACGTGCTGCCCCACATGGGCTGGAACACCGTGCGTGTGCCGGAGGGCTCGGAGCTGTTCGCCGGGCTGGACGCCGAAACGCGGTTCTACTTCGTGCACTCCTACGCGGCCCGCTCGTGGGAGCTGGACTCCGAGCTCACCGGCCGCCAGCCGAAGGTCACGTGGGCGCACCACGGTGAGGACTTCGTCGCGGCAGTCGAGAACGGTCCGCTGTGGGCCACCCAGTTCCACCCGGAGAAGTCCGGCGACGCCGGAGCACACCTGCTGCGGAACTGGCTGCGCACCCTCTGAGCCCGGGCCCGCCGCCGGTTTTTATAGTGGCCCGGTGACCTTCACCCTCCTTCCCGCCGTCGACGTGGCCGATGGCCAGGCGGTCCGCCTCGTCCAGGGCGAGGCCGGCACCGAGACCTCCTACGGTTCGCCGCTGGAGGCGGCACTGCAGTGGCAGCGTGACGGCGCGGAGTGGATCCATCTCGTCGACCTCGACGCCGCGTTCGGCAAGGGCTCCAACCGGGAGCTGCTCGCCGAGGTGGTGGGCAAGCTCGATGTGCAGGTGGAGCTCTCCGGTGGCATCCGGGACGACGAGTCGCTCGCAGCGGCGCTCGCCACCGGTGCGCGCAGGGTGAACCTCGGCACGGCCGCACTGGAGGATCCGGCGTGGGCCGCCAAGGTGGTGGCCACCCACGGCGACCGCGTCGCGATCGGCCTCGACGTGCGGATCACCGAGGCCGGGCACCGGCTCGCCGCGCGCGGCTGGACACAGGACGGCGGCGACCTGTGGGAGGTGCTCGACCGGCTCGACCGCGACGGCGCCCAGCGGTACGTGGTCACCGACGTCAGCAAGGACGGCACGCTGCGCGGTCCGAACCTCGACCTGCTGCGTGAGGTCACCGCCCGCACCGACGCACCGGTGATCGCCTCCGGTGGAGTGTCCAGTGTGGACGACCTCAGGGCGCTCGCGCGGCTGGAGCGTGACGGCGTCGAGGGTTCGATCGTCGGCAAGGCGCTGTACGCGGGCGCGTTCACCCTCCCCGAGGCGCTCGCCGCCGTCGCGCGGGTCTGACGACGCCGACGGCGCCGCCCTCGGTCACTCGTCGAGCTTGACCGCTATGCCCACGGTGCGCTGAGGGCCGCCGCGAAGGCGGCTGAAGAACATCGTGACCCGGCCCGTGATGCCGTACTTGCGGGCGATGACCCTGCGGATGCGCTCGGTCGCGTCGTCGTCGAGGATGCGCGCCATGCCGGTGACCGTGCGGCCGTGCGTGGCCTTGCCGCGGAAGTCGCACGCCGCCACCTCGACGTGTGGCTCGCGCCGGATCCGCTTGACCTTGCCGGCCGTGCGGACGCTGAACAGCACCAGCTCGCCGTCGTCTCCCGCGATCCACACCGGGGTGGGCACCGCGTCGCCCGACCTGCGGAACGTCGTCAGCAGTACGTACTTCTCCGCGGCCAGCCGCTCCAGCTCTGCTCCCATCCGATCAACGTATCCGGTGAACGCTGAGAGATCGCTACGGTGTACGGCGGCGCAGCGTCGCGGCGCCGAGCAGCAGCGCGAGCAGCGCGCTGCCGGCCACGACGGCCATGTTGCGCACGAGCGTGCCGTCGAGCTCGGCCGAATGCGTCACGTGGTTGAGGGCGTCCACCGCGTACGACAGCGGCAGCACATCGGAGATCCAGCTGAGCAGCCAGCCCATCTCGTCCCTCGGCTGGAGCAGTCCGCACAGCAGGAACTGCGGCAGCACGATCACGGGCATGAACTGGATCGCCTGGAACTCGGTGCGGGCGAAGGCGCTCACGAACAGGCCCAGCGCCGTGCCGAGCAGCGCGTCGAGCACCGCCACGAGCAGGAGCAGCCAGACCGAGCTCGCGACGTCCAGCCCGAGCCAGGTCACGGACACCAGTGCGGCGATGGCGACCTGCGCCACGGCGATGAGCCCGAAGGCGAGCGCGTAGCCGAAGACCAGGTCCGGCTTGGCGATCGGCAGCGTCATCAGGCGTTCCAGGGTCGCCGAGGTCCGCTCGCGCAGGGTGGTGACCGAGGTGATGAGGAACATGATCGTGAACGGGAAGATGCCGAGCAGGGCCGGGGCGATGGCGCTGAACTGCGCCGCCGAGTTGAAGACGTAGCGCAGCAGCACCATCAGCAGCGTCGGCATCACGAGCATGAGCACGACCGTGCGCGGGTCGTGCCGGAGCTGGGTGAGGATGCGCCGGTTGGTGGCCAGCGTGACGGGGACGCTCACAGCAGCGCTCCTTCCCTGATCAACCGCAGGAAGGCCTGTTCCAGATCGGGGGTGCCGGTGCGGCGCAGCAGTCCGCCCGGCTCGTCGTGGGCGAGCAGCCTGCCTTCCCGCATGAGCAGCAACTGCCCGCAGCGGGCGGCCTCATCCATCACGTGGCTGGAGACCAGCAGTGTCGTCCCGTGCGCGGCGAGCCTGCCGAATAGGCCCCACAGCTCGTCGCGCAGCACGGGATCGAGACCGACGGTCGGCTCGTCGAGCACGAGCAGTTCGGGCTCGCCGAGCAGCGCGACGGCGAGGTTGGCCCTGCCGCGCTGTCCTCCGGAGAGCCTGCCGATGAGCGCGTCGGCGTGGTCGGTGAGGTCCACCTCGGCGATCACTCTGTCCACATCAGACTTCGGGGCGCGGAGCACGGCCGCGAAGTAGCGGAGGGCCTCCGCGACCGTGAGATCCGGGTAGATCGCCGGGTTCTGCGTGGCGTAACCGAGCTTGCGGCGCAGCTCCCGGCTGCCCGCCGGCCTGCCGAGCACGGTGACGGTACCCGCCTCGACGAGCTGCACGCCGACGATCGAGCGCAGGAGCGTTGTCTTGCCGCAGCCGCTGGGGCCGAGCAGGCCGGTGACGGTGCCGGGCGCGATCTCGCAGCTGACGTCGCGCAGCACCACCCGGTCGCCCCGGCGCACACGCAGGCCCTGGATCGAGACGGCTGAATTGGCCATGCGTTTAATTCTGCGAGCGTTGAGCAGCTGCCGTCAATGCCGCGCCCCGAACGCAGTGAAGGCCACCTTCACTGCGTTGAACGCAGGCAAGGTGGCCTTCACTGCGGTTGGGTGGCTACGCCTCGCCGGTGTCGGTTTGGCCCGCGCGAAGGGTGTCGCCGCAGTGCCGGCGTGGCCAGTTCGGGATGTCCCGCTCGACCTGGACCGTGTGCACGCGGGCGTAGGCGCGCAGGTCCTCGAGCATCTGCTGGTCGCGCACCGCGTCCTTGCGGACCCAGTCGCCGTGGGGCGCGCCCTGGTAGATGTCGTAGTGGATCGGGTAGTAGTCGCGGGCGAGGCGCGGGTCGTAACCCAGCCCGTTGCCCGTGCTCCACGGTTCCCGCGTGTGGATGAAGGTGGGCTTGACCTCGTCGTACACGTAGTTCTGCTGGCCCCGCAGGTCCTGGTCGCGCACCAGCTCGGCGAACCGGTGGTTGGTCAGGCCGGCCATGTCGACCAGGTGCAACCTGCTGGTCAGGGCAGAACCGCCCAGGTCGGGGATGAGCAGCGAAGCGTTCTGCGCGCCCATCACGTCGGCGTAGCCGTTGAAGATGCGGCCGAAGCGGTCGGCGACGTAGCACGCCGAGATGTCCGGCTCCGTCCGGAAGTCCTTGGCCACCGCGCCGAACGCGGCACCGGTCGGCAGCAGCACGGCTACGAGCCCGACGACGATCCAGACCCGGCCGCGCAGCTTGGCGTGGCGCAGCACGTCGGCCGCGGCGAGCGTGGCGACCAGCGAGCCCAGCACCCACACCGGGGTGGCGAAGCGCAGCTGCGACATCCAGTCCGCCTCGAGCACCGAGAACGCGACCACGGCGAGTCCCAGCGGCACCAGCAGCGCCAGCAGGCCCCTGCGCCACCACGCCGGCCTCGCCAGCACCATGCCCACGAAGAGGACGGCCACGAGCACGGCCGGAGCGCCGGCGTAGCCCACCAGCTCACCGGGCCGGGTCAGCTCCTGCAGGGTCGGCAGATCCTGTCGCTTCGCGATCGAAGGGCTCGACAACCACAGTCCGAACGTCGCGTACCGCCACAGGAAGTACGCCCCGACGGGCACGGCGAACGCGGCGACGGACAGCAGGATGTGCTTGACGCTCGCCGCGATCCTCGGCTTGCGCAGCGCGCCGAGCACCACGAGCGGGTACACGCCCGCGTAGATGAGCCCTTCCGGACGGGTGAGCGCGGCCGCCGCCGCCAGCAGGCCCATGCCCACCGCGAGCTTGCCCCGCAGCAGCCGGTCGTCGAGCACGGCCAGGAAGACCAGCACCGCCATCCACGTGATGATCAGCGCGTAGAGCGGGTTCTCCAGGCCGGCCAAGGTCCAGATGACGAACGACGGTGTGACGGCGAGCAGACCGCCCACCGCGAGTGTCGCCAGCCACGGCCGCTTGGTGACCCTGGCCGCCGCCACGTGGCAGCCCCAGAGGATGCTCGCGACGAGCAGCAGCGAGAGCGCTTTGGGGAAGAGGACGTAGTCCGGAATGCCGAAGATCGTTCCGCGGTCGAACAGCCCGACGAGCCTGCCGAGCACCAGCAGCGCCGTCCATGTCGGGTTCGAGTAGCCCTCGACGGGTTCCGCGCCGGGCTGGACCACCGGGCCGAGGCCCTCCGCGAAGCTGCGCGCGTACGCGAACGTGATCGCGGCGTCGTCGATGATCCAGTTGCCGTACAGGGATCCGTGTGCGCCGATGAGGGCCGTGCCGCCCGCCACGGAGGCGACCGGAAGCAGCCGCGCGGCGCGCTTGCGCTTCGCGGCGGCCGGTTCGACGTCCGGCGTCTCGGAGGCGGTCTGTTCCCCCATCGCGACCGTTGTCATGCGGGCACCCTAAGGAGTCTTCGTGCCGAACAGTCTCGCACCATGAAAGGTTTCCCCAACCCGTGTGAAGCTAACGCTGCGAAGCCGCAGGCGGTTGCCCGCCATCGAGGTAATACTGAATCGCCGGGCCGACCAGTGCGACGATCTCGTCCTCGGTCGCCGTCGACATCGGCGGTACCTCGAGAACGTAGCGCAACAGGGCGACCCCCATCATCTGGGCCGCCGCCGCCGACGCGTGCAGGCGCGAGATGCCCCTCGCCCTCGCGACGGTCGCGAGTACCGCGCTGGCGAGGAACTGGCGCATCATCGTGACCGCCTGCTCGTTGGTCACGGCCGACCGGAGCAGGGCGAGGAACGGCGCCCTGGTGTCCGGTTCTGCCCATAATCGCAAAATCATACGCACGAGACGGGCTCCCTCCTCTCCGGGTGGTCCATTCAGGACCTGCGGGATTTCGTCCGCCGGATTGAACGGAAGATTCATCGCCGCGACGAAGAGTTGACGCTTCGTGCCGTAGAAATGGTGCAGCAGCGCGGGGTTCACGCCGGCCTCGGCCGCGATCGCCCTCATGGTCGCGCCGTCGTAACCCTGAGCGGCGAACAGCCTGCGTGCGGCCTCGGCGATCTGTTCCCTGGTCTCGTTCGGTCCGGGCCTCCTGCCCGCTCGCGCCATGCGATCGAGCTTAGGCGGCCGGTGAACGCGGGCACCACGAAACCGTTACCGAGTAGATATGTCCGGGGGTCCGCACGGCTGCCCGGCCCGCCTGCGGCGACGAACCCTAAGCTGGTGACATGTCCGTTGCGGTGAGGGTGATCCCGTGTCTCGACGTGGACGCGGGACGGGTCGTCAAAGGTGTGAACTTCGCGGATCTGCGGGACGCCGGCGACCCGGTGGAGCTGGCGCGCGTGTACGACGCGGAGGGCGCCGACGAGCTGACCTTCCTCGACGTCACCGCGTCCTCGGGCAACCGCGAGACCACCTTCGACGTCGTGCGCCGCACCGCCGAGCAGGTGTTCATCCCACTGACCGTCGGCGGCGGCGTGCGGACCACGGACGACGTGAACCGGCTGCTCCGCGCGGGCGCCGACAAGGTCAGCGTCAACACCGCCGCGATCGCCAGGCCCGAGCTGCTGCGCGAGGCCTCGCGCCGCTTCGGCGCGCAGTGCGTCGTGTTGTCGGTGGACGCGCGCCGGGTTCCGGAGGGGCGCGAGCCCACGGCGTCCGGCTTCGAGGTGACCACGCACGGTGGCCGTAACGGCACCGGGATCGACGCGGTCGAATGGGCCGCGCGGGGCGAGGAACTGGGCGTCGGCGAGATCCTGCTCAACTCGATGGACGCCGACGGCACGAAGGCGGGCTTCGACCTGGAGCTGATCCGCCTGACGCGCGCGGCCGTGCGCGTGCCGGTGATCGCGAGCGGCGGCGCAGGGGCGGTCGAGCACTTCCCGCCCGCCGTCGAGGCCGGGGCCGACGCGGTGCTCGCCGCGAGCGTCTTCCACTTCGGCCAGCTCAAGATCGGCGAGGTCAAGGACGCCCTGCGTGGTGCGGGGGTCGTGGTCCGGTGACGCTCGATGCCGAACTCGCGGAGCGCCTGAAGCGCACGCCCGACGGCCTCGTGTGCGCCGTCGTGCAGGAGCACAGCACGTCCCAGGTGCTCATGGTGGCGTGGATGAACGACGAGGCGCTGGAGCGGACGCTCACCACGCGGCGCGCGACGTACTACTCGCGCAGCAGGCGGCGGCTGTGGGTGAAGGGCGAGACGTCGGGGCACATCCAGCACGTGCGCGAGGTGCGCCTCGACTGCGACGCCGACACGCTGCTGGTGCGCGTGGACCAGACGGGCCCCGCCTGCCACACGGGCACCCACACGTGCTTCGACACCGACGAGCGGCTGCTGCTCGCGGACGATGCCGACGATCAGGCGGGAACGTCCAGCGCCCCGGTGAGGTAGCGCTGGAGGTTCGGGGCGATCGTGGCCACGAGCGTCTCGATGTCGGCGGAGGCCACGGGCTCGATCTGCGCGACGTAGCGGGCCATGCCCAGGCCGATCATCTGGGTCGCGCCAAGGCCTGCCCGCAGCTCGGGGCGGTCGCTGTCCGCCGTCCTGACGACGTTGGTGAAGATCCTGTTGACCAGGATGGTCCGCAGCGTCTGCAGCGCCTCGGGCTTGGTGGTGACGCTGCGGATGAGGGCGACGAAGGACTCGCCGCCCGCGCCGTCCCAGCGGGTGAGGAACGTGCGCACGATGTTCTCGCCGAGCTTGTCGGGACCGCCTGCCGTCACCGTCTCGACCACCTCGTTGATGTCGAACGGCACGTGCAGCACGGCCTTGGCGAACAGGCCGTCCTTGCCGCCGAACCAGTGGTTGACCATCGCGGGGTCCACGCCGGCGCGGGAGGCGATGGCCCGCACGGTGGCGCCCTCGTAGCCGCTCTCGGCGAACACGGCTCTGGCGGCGTCGAGCAGCGCCGCCTTGGTGTCCTCGCCCGCGGGGCGGCGGCCCCTGCGGCGGGCGGGCTCTTCTTTCGCGGTGGTCACGTGGCCCATCATGAACCACCGAGGTCAGAAATTCAACAGTCAGTGAATTAATCCCCGGTGGGTGCCGCCGAAAGCCGCGGCGGCACAATAACCGCATGGTAACTGCCCGTTCTGTCGACACCGGTGGTTCCGGGCTCGGGGCGATCAGCCCGAGCCGGGAGGACTTCCGTGCCTTCGCGGAGGACCGGCGCGTCATCCCGGTGGTCCGGCGGCTGCTCGCCGACGCGGACACCCCGGTCGCGCTCTACCGCAAGCTGGCCGGGGACCGTCCCGGCACGTTCCTGCTGGAATCGGCTGAGAACGGGGAGTCCTGGTCGCGCTGGTCGTTCATCGGCGTGCGCAGCCCTGCCGCGCTCACCGTGCGCGACGGCAAGGCCGTGTGGACCGGCACACCCGTCGTCGGACTGCCCACCGAGGGCGATCCGCTGACCGTGCTGCGCGAGACCCTCTCGACCCTGCACACCGAGCCCCTGCCCGGCATGCCGCCGCTCACCGGCGGCATGGTCGGCTACATCGGCTACGACACCGTCCGCTGGCTGGAGCGGCTGCCCGAGCTGGCCGAGAAGGACATCGACATTCCCGAGCTGACGATGCTCCTGGCGACCGACCTCGCCGCGTTCGACCACCACGAGGGCACCGTCACGCTCATCGCCAACGCCGTGAACTGGGACGACTCGCCCGAGCGCGTGGACGCCGCCTACGACGACGCCGTCCGTCGCATCGAGGAGATGACCCGGCTGCTCGCCGCGCCCGCACCCGCGACCAACGCGGTGTTCGAGCGGCCCGCGCCGGAGTTCACGCGGCGGAGGGCGAAGGAGGACTTCCACGCGGCCGTCGAGGCGGCCCGCGAGGCGATCCACGCGGGCGAGGCGTTCCAGGTCGTGCCCTCGCAGCGCTTCGAGATGCGCACCGGCGCCGACGCGCTGGACGTCTACCGGGTGCTGCGCACCTCGAACCCGAGCCCGTACATGTACCTGCTGCGGCTGGAGGGCTTCGACATCGTCGGCTCCAGCCCGGAGTCGCTGGTCACCGTGCGCGACGGCAGGGCGACCACCCACCCGATCGCAGGCACCCGCTGGCGCGGCGTCGACCCCGAGGAGGACGCGCAGCTGGCCAAGGACCTGCTCGCCGACGAGAAGGAGCGCGCCGAGCACCTCATGCTCGTCGACCTCGGGCGCAACGACCTCGGGAAGGTGTGCCGACCCGGCTCGGTGCACGTCGTCGACTTCTTCGCGATCGAGCGCTACAGCCACGTGATGCACATCGTCTCCACCGTCACGGGCGAACTCGCGGAAGGCAGGACGGCGTTCGACGCGGTGCTGGCGTGCTTCCCGGCCGGCACGCTCTCCGGTGCGCCCAAGGTGCGCGCGATGGAGCTGATCGAGGAGCTGGAGCCGACGCGGCGGGGCCTCTACGGCGGTGTGGTCGGCTACCTCGACTTCGCGGGCGACGCGGACACCGCGATCGCGATCCGCACCGCGCTCATGAAGGACGGCGTGGCGTACGTGCAGGCCGGCGGCGGCGTGGTCGCCGACTCGGACGCCGACTACGAGGACAACGAGTCGCTCAACAAGGCCCGCACCGTGCTCTCCGCCGTCGCCGCCGCCAACACGCTGGCCCCCGCGACGTCCCTGGACGCGACCCGTGTCTGAGAGCCCGGCCAACAAGCGTCCACTGTGGATAGTGGTGGTCGCGCTGTTGCTCGGCGCCGCGGCGCTGTGGGGCACGTCGGGGCTGACGTGGATCGACGTGCCGCGCGGGCTGACCATCGACGGCAGGCTCGCCGACGACCTCTCCGGCGGCGACCTCATGACGTGGCCGGTGCCGCTGGCGCTGCTCACGCTCGCGGCCGTGGCCGCGGTGCTCGCCGTCCGGGGCGTTGCCCGGCGCGTACTGGGCGTGCTGCTCGTGGTCGTCGGCGCGCTGATCCTCTACCTGGCGCTGAACGGCGACGCCTACGACGTGACCTGGTCCGGCTGGGCGCCCGGCTACGAGGAATCGGCGGGGGCCCCACGGCGGACGTTCTGGGGTCCCGCGGCGGCCGTCGCGGGCGGAGTGCTCGTGCTGCTCGCCGGCGCCGTGCTCACGTGGCGTGGTCACCGCATGCCCCGCATGGGCGCCAAGTACTCCGCTCCCGGCGGCCAGCGGGCCGCGAAGGACACCGAGAAGGAGCTCTGGGACGCGCTCTCCGACGGCGAGGATCCGACCACACGGAGTTAACCCCGGCCCTTTCCCACTGGTGGACAAGGCAATTCCGACCCGGAGCCGGTGTGGCGAACCGCGAGGGTTAGCATCATTTCGGCGGGAAGGGGAAGGTTTTTGTGAGCCACCTTGCGAGTGAACACACAGCCGGTGAGGTTGCCCGGTGAGCATTCTCGAGGACATCGTCGCGGGCGTGCGGGCCGACCTCGCCGAGCGTGAGGCGGCACTGCCGTTCGACGAGCTGAAGCGGCGTGCGGCGGCAGCGATCCCGCCCCGGGACGTGATGTCGGCCCTGCGCGAGTCGGGCATCGGCGTGATCGCCGAGGTCAAGCGCCGGAGCCCGTCGAAGGGGGACCTGGCCGCGATCGCCGACCCGGCGTCGCTGGCGAAGGACTACGAGGACGCCGGTGCGCGGGTCATCAGCGTGCTCACCGAACAGCGCCGGTTCGGCGGCTCGCTCGCCGACCTGGACGCCGTGCGCGCCGCGGTGGACGTGCCGATCCTGCGCAAGGACTTCATCGTCAGCCCGTACCAGGTGCACGAGGCGCGGCTGCACGGCGCCGACATGGTGCTGCTGATCGTTGCCGCGCTGGAGCAGAACGCGCTCGTCGCGCTGCTCGACCGCGTCGAGTCGCTCGGGATGACCGCGCTCGTCGAGGTCCACAACGCGGAGGAGGCCGACCGCGCGCTGGAGGCGGGCGCGTCGGTGATCGGCATCAACGCACGGAACCTGCACACCCTCGAGGTCGATCGCGACGTGTTCGGCAGGCTCGCCCCCGGGCTGCCGATGGACACGTACAAGGTCGCCGAGTCGGGCGTGCGCGGTCCCGGCGACCTGATGGCCTACGCGGGCCACGGCGCGGACGCCGTGCTCGTCGGCGAGGGCCTGGTCGCCACGGACGACCCGAAGGGCGCGCTCGTCAAGCTGGTGACCGCGGGATCGCACCCGGCATGCCCGAGGCCGAGCCGGTGACCGACAAGGACCCCAAGCAGCAACGCACCAGCCACGACCCGGACGAGCGGGGTCACTTCGGCCCCTACGGCGGCCGGTTCCTGCCCGAGGCGCTCATGGGCGCGCTCGACGAGCTGTCGGCCGAGTACGACAAGGCCAGGCTCGACCCCGAGTTCACCGGCGAGTTCGCGCGCCTGCTCTCCGGCTACGCGGGCAGGCCGTCGCTGCTCACCGAGGCGCCGCGGTTCGCCGAGCACGCCGGGGGAGCGCGGATCTTCCTCAAGCGCGAGGACCTGAACCACACCGGCTCCCACAAGATCAACAACGTGTTGGGCCAGGCGCTGCTCACCAGGCGCATGGGCAAGAAGCGCGTGATCGCCGAGACCGGGGCCGGTCAGCACGGCGTGGCCACGGCCACCGCGTGCGCCCTGCTCGACCTCGAGTGCGTGGTCTACATGGGCGAGGTCGACACCGAGCGGCAGGCGCTCAACGTCGCCAGGATGCGGCTGCTCGGCGCCGAGGTGATCCCGGTGAAGACGGGCTCCCGCACGCTCAAGGACGCCATCAACGAGGCGCTGCGCGACTGGGTGACCAATGTGGACACCACGCACTACCTGCTGGGCACAGCCGCGGGCGCGCACCCCTTCCCGGTGATGGTGCGCAACTTCCACAAGGTCATCGGCGAGGAGGCGCGCAAGCAGATCCTCGAGCTGACCGGGCGGCTGCCCGACGCGGTCGCCGCGTGCGTGGGCGGCGGGTCCAACGCGATCGGCATCTTCCACGGCTTCATCGACGACCCCGGCGTGCGCCTGGTCGGCCTCGAGCCGGGCGGCAAGGGCATCGAGACCGGCGAGCACGGCGCGACCCTGACCGAGGGCACGCCCGGCACGCTGCACGGCGCGCTGTCGTACCTGCTGCAGGACGAGGACGGGCAGACCATCGAGGCGTACTCGATCTCCGCGGGTCTCGACTACCCCGGCGTCGGCCCCGAGCACTCGTGGCTCAAGGACACCGGGCGGGCGGAGTACCGCGCGGTCACCGACGCCGAGGCGATGGAGGCGTTCCAGCTGCTCTCGCGCACCGAGGGCATCATTCCCGCCATCGAGTCGGCCCACGCGCTGGCCGGCGCGCTCAAGCTGGGCAAGGAGCTCGGCGAGGACGGCCACATCCTCGTGAGCCTCTCCGGCAGGGGCGACAAGGACGTGGACACCGCGGCGCGCTACTTCAAGCTCGTGGAGGACGTGTGAGCCGGCTGGCCCAGCTGTTCGAGGGGACCCGCGCGGAGAAGCGGGCCGCGCTGGTCGGCTATCTGCCGGCCGGGTACCCGACCGTCGGCGAGTCGAAGGACCTGCTGGCCGCGACCATCGACGCGGGCGCCGACCTGGTCGAGGTGGGCGTGCCCTACTCCGATCCGGTCATGGACGGTCCGACGATCCAGGCCGCCGCCGACACCGCGCTGCGCAACGGCTTCCGCCTCAGGCACGTGTTCGAGGTCGTCGAGTCGGTCGCGTCGCGCGGCGGGCGCGCCGTGGTGATGACCTACTGGAACCCGGTGTTCCACTACGGCGTCGACCGGTTCGCCAGGGACCTCGCCGCGGCGGGCGGCCTCGGCCTCATCACGCCGGACCTGACGCCGGACGAGGCGGGCGACTGGCTCACCGCGTCCGACCAGCACGGGCTGGACCGGATCTTCCTGGTGGCGCCGTCGTCGTCGGAGGAGCGCATCGCGCTGACGGCCAAGGCGACCACCGGCTTCGTCTACGCCACCGCGGTGATGGGCGTGACCGGCGCCCGCGAGTCCGTCGGCGCGAGCGCGGCCGACCTGGTGGGACGCACCCGCAAGCACACCGACCTGCCGATCGGCGTCGGCCTCGGCGTGCGCTCCGGCGACCAGGCCGCCGAGGTGGCAGCGTTCGCCGACGCGGTGATCGTCGGCTCGGCGCTGGTGACCAGGGCGGCCGAGGGCACCGCAGCGCTGGGCGCGCTGGCCGCCGAGCTGGCCGAGGGCGTCCGCCGTCCCGCCGTTCCCGCCGCCTGAGAAACGTCGGTGGGTGGTGGCACCCTGATGGAAGCACCACGGTGAGTGGACGGTCGCCGACGTCCTGGCCCTAGGCGGCGCTGTCGAGCTCGTGGACGGCGCCTACACGCAGATCGCCAAGAGTAGGGCGGCACGCTGACGCTGCCCAGGCCGTTCCCGGCCGAGATGAGCCTCGGCGGCTGAGGCGACGGCGCTCACGCTACGGTTGGCCCGTGAACACCGCGTCGGCAGTCTTCCTCGCGAACATCCCCAGCCCGGACCGGGGGGTGTACGAACTCGGGCCGATTCCGCTGCGGATGTACGCGCTGTGCATCATCGTCGGGATCATCGTGGCCATCTGGTGGGGCGAGCGCAGGTGGGCGCAACGCGGTGGGTCCAAGGGCACGATCGTCGACATCGCGGTGTTCGCCGTGCCGTTCGGACTCATCGGTGGCCGGCTCTACCACGTCATCACCGACGCCCAGCTGTACTTCGGTGAGGGCAAGGACCCGATCAGGGCGCTCTACATCTGGGACGGCGGGCTCGGCATCTGGGGCGCGATCGCGCTCGGCGGCGTGGGCGCGTGGATCGCGTGCCGCCGCAGGGGCATCCCGCTCCCGGCCGTCGCCGACGCCATCGCGCCCGGGATCGTCGTCGCGCAGGCGATCGGCAGGCTCGGCAACTACTTCAACCAGGAACTCTACGGCGGTCCGACCGACCTGCCGTGGGGCCTGGAGATCTACCGGCGCGTCGACCCCGACAACCCGCTGGTCGAGGACCCGCTGAACGGTGTCGCCATCAGCGACGTGCCAGTGGAGGTCGTGCACCCGACGTTCCTGTACGAGCTGCTGTGGAACCTCGGGGTAGCGCTGCTGATCGTGTGGGCGGACCGGAGGTTCCGCCTCGGGCACGGCCGCGTCTTCGCGCTCTACGTCGCCGGTTACACCGCGGGCCGGTTCTGGATCGAGCTCATGCGCACCGACCAGGCCAACGAGATCCTCGGTCTGCGCGTCAACGTGTGGACCTCGATGGTTCTCTTCGCCGGCGCCGTCGCGTACTTCGTCTACGCCCGCAAGCTGGGCCCTCGCGAGGATCCGGCGACGCTCAACACCGACGAACCGGAGCCGGACGACGACACCGGCGCCGCGGCGGAACCGTCGTCGGACAAGGACGCCGAGGACAAGGGCGACCAGGACGAGGGCGAGAAGGAGGCGGACTCAGCGGCGGAGGAGTCCCCTGCCGGTGACGAGCGGAAGGTCGAGCCCGGTCAGTAGCCCGGGCGCGGCCGCCACGACGGCGGGCACGGCGTTCACCAGCCGCATGGCGGTCGCCTTGAGTCCCGCGGTGTTGTGGTCGCCGTCGGTGCCGAGCAGGCGCAGGTCCAGCGTGTAGTTCGGCTCGCCGGTCACCTGTACGCGGTAGCACCCCTGGCCGGAGGGCTGCGGCCAGTCCGGGCCGAGGTCGGGCCGCAGCCGGGTCACGTGTTCCAGCACGCAGGCGGGCTTCCCGCCGAGCATGCCCCTGATCTCGAACCGCAGTGCGGCGGCGGTGCCGCGTTCGATCGTGCCGGACGGGATGTCGAACGTCTCCGGTGCGGGCAGCCGCTCGTGGTGCTCCTCCACGGCGTCCAGCTCCACGCCGAGCCCTGCCGCGAGCTGGCGCACGACGCTGCCCCACGCGAGCGTCAGTACCCCCGGCTGCAACAGCAGCGGCTTGTCCTCCAGCGGCGAGCCGAAGCCCATGATGTCGAAGAGGACCTTGCGGTTGTCGTAGGTGGAGTAGTCGAGGATCTCCAGGCAGCGCACCTCGTCGATGCGCTCGCAGACGCCGGTGAGCACGAGCGGCAGCCAGTCGTTGGCGAAACCGGGGTCGATTCCGTTGACCCACAGGGAAACCCCGCCCTCGGCCGCCGCTTCGCGCACGGGGTCCGACAGCTCCTTCGGCACGACGCCGTCGGGGTACTGGAGAAAGACGGGACTGCTGGAGACCACGTTGACGCCCGCGCGCAGGATGCGGCACAGGTCGTCGAGCGCCTCGGTGATGCGGTCGTCGGCCATCGCCGTGTAGACGACGCAGTCGGGCCTCAGCGCGAGCAGCGCGTCGGCGTCGGTCGTCGCGGTGACCCCGAGGTCGCGGCCGAACCCGGCGAGCGCTCCGGCGTCCCTGCCCGACTTGGCGGGGTCGGAGACCCACACACCGGCCAGCTCGAGGTCGGGGCGGGCTTCGATGCCCGCGATGGTGTGGCGGCCGACGTTTCCGGTGCTCCACTGCACCACGCGAAGTGTCATGTCAGATCCGGGAGTCCGAGTTCGAGGTTGGGTGCCTGCTGTCCGCCGTCGACCTCCAGCACCTTGCCGGTGACGTAGGAGCCCGCGGGTGAGCTCAGGTAGAGGATCGCCGCGGCGATGTCCTCGGGATCGCCGATGCGGCGCAGCGGAGTTGCGGCCTCCATGCGCTCGCGCAGCTCGGGGTTGTCCACCACCACCTGGAGCGCCGACGTGGCGACCGAGCCCACCGCGACCGCGTTGACGCGGATCTTCGGCGCGAGGTCCGCCGCGGCCAGGCGCGTGTACTGCACGAGCGCTCCTTTCGCGGTGCCGTAGGCGAGGAAGCCCCGGCCGCTGACGCGGCCCATCACCGAGGAGACGTTGACGATCGCGCCGCCGCCGGCCCGGAGCAGCGCGGGCACGGCCGCGCGGGTGAGCGCGTGCGCCGTACCGACGTTGAACCGGAACGCCTCGTCGAGGAACTCTGTCGAGGTGTCGGAGAGTGGACGGGGGAGCGTGCCGCCGACGTTGTTCACCACGACGTCGAGCCTGCCGAACGTCTCGACGGCGGCGTCCGCGAGCATGCCCGCCGCGGCGGGGTCGGTGAGGTCGGCGGGCACCACGTGCGCCTTGCGTCCCGCGTCGGCGATCCGCGCGGCGACCTCGTCAAGCTGTTCCCTGGTACGGGCGGAGAGCACCACGTCGGCACCGGCCTCGGCGAGCGCCACTGCGGTGGCCGCGCCGATCCCGCGCCCCGAGCCGGTCACGACGGCGACCTTGCCGGTCAACCGGAAACGATCGAGGATCACGCCGGAACTGTAACACGTTCTACCTGTGTTCGGGGCGGGATTACGCCGTCGGCGCCGATCGGTATCTTCGCCAGCGGCCCGCTCGCGCCGCGGTAGGTATCGGGCGGTCGCGAGGTATCGGGGGTCGCGGCGGTTCCGGGTGAGGTGCCGCGAGCCGTGTGTCACCACCGTGTCGCTGTTGCGGACCTCGACCGTTGGCACGGTTGCGCAACTCGGTGTCGGGAACGCGCAACTCGGCGTCCCGACTGCGCAACTCGGCGTCGGGAGCGCGGGACTCGCGCGGTTACGTGGGGCGGCGGATCGGGGCCACCACCGGGTGGCCCTCCCTGGTGTGCAGGACCTCGGTCTCCGCGGCGTAGTGGTCGCGGAGCCGTTGGGGGGTCAGCACTTCCGCGGGCTTGCCCGACGCGGCGACCTCGCCGCCGTCGAGCAGCAGGAGCTCGTCGGCGTACTGTGCGGCGAAGGTGAGGTCGTGCAGTGTCGAGACCACCGTGGTGCCGTCCTCACGGCGCAGCAGGTCGAGCCGTTCGAGCAGCGCCTGCGCGTGCCCGACGTCGAGGCCCGTGGTCGGTTCGTCGAGCAGCAGCAACGACGTCCGCTGCGCGAGCACCCTGGCGAGGACCGTGCGCTGTTGCTCGCCGCCCGACAGCGTGCGCAGCTTCCGCCCCGCCAGCGCGCTCAGGTCGAGCCGTTCCAGCGTGTCCTCCACAATGGACACGTCGGTGGCGCTCTCCCGCGCGAGCAGGCCGAGGTGCGGCGTCCGTCCCAAGAGGACGTAGTCGGTGACGGTGAGCCCCTCCGGCAGCACCGGGTTCTGCGGCGCGTACCCGAGCACGCGTGCCTTCTCCTTGCGGGGCGGCGTCTTTCCGTCCAGCTCCACCGTGCCCTGGCAGGGCACCAGTCCGGCGATCGCCTTCAGCAGCGTCGACTTGCCCGCGCCGTTGGGGCCCACGATCGCGAACCACCCGCCGCTGGACACCTCCGCGGACACGTCGCGCACCACCGGTTTGGCGCCGTAGCCCGCGCTCACGTTCCGCAACCGCAGTTCCGTCACGGCGTCCGCCCCCTGCTCGTGCGCAGCACCATCGCGAAGAACGGCGCGCCCGCGAACGCCGTCACGACCCCGAGCGGCAGCTCACCCGGCAGCGCCGTGCGGGCCACGAAGTCGGCCAGCACCAGGAACACGGCGCCACCGATGAGCGACAGCGGCAGGACCACGCGGTAGCTCGCGCCCGCGAGCAGGCGCACGATGTGTGGCACGACGATGCCGACGAAGCCGATCAGCCCGCTCACCGCGACGGCCGCGGCCGTCGCGAGCGACGCCGCGGCGAGCAGCACCAGCCGGACCCGGCCCGGCCGGATGCCGAGCGAGGCCGCCTCGGCGTCCCCGAGCGTGAGCACGTCGAGCAGCCGCGCGCAGCCGCACAGCACGACCGCGGCCACCGCGACGTACGGCAGCGCGAGCCACAGGTCCCGCCAGCCCGTGACGTTCAGCCCGCCAAGCGTCCACGTGTAGACCTGCTTGATGGTGTCGGTGTTGAGCTGCTGCACGAACGTCTGGATCGCGGTGAGGAACGCCGTGACCGCCACGCCGGCCAGCAGCAGCGTCGCCGTGCCCGAGCCGCCCGCCGAGCGGCCGAGCAGCCAGCTCAGCCCCACGCCGCCCAGCGCGCCGGCGAACGCCGCGAGCGGCAGCGGGCCGATCAGCCAGCCCGTCACGGCCGGGACGAACACCACCACGATGGTGGCCGCCATGCCCGCGCCCGCGGCGGCGCCGAGCAGGTACGGGTCGGCGAGCGGGTTGCGGAACACGCCCTGGAACGCCGCTCCCGCGCCGGCGAGCGCGGCGCCGACGAGACCGGCGAGCAGCACGCGTGGCGCGCGCAGCTCCCACACGATCGCCGCCTCACGTTCCGACAGCGGCGACGTGCCACCCGTCACCTGAGCGGCGAGCTCGCCGAGCACCCGCTGCCAGCCGAGCTCCCCGGAACCGGCGACCACCGCGAACACCATGGCCGCCAGCAGCACGAGCAGCGCCACGACCACCGTGCGCGGGCGCAGGCGGGTCGTGGGCGGGCGGGAGCGGGTCCGCAGCATCGGGACCTACTTGCCGGCGACGGCGTCGGCCACGGTGCGCACCAGCTCCACCAGACGCGGGCTCCACCGGGACGCGATGTCGTCGTCGAGCGCGAAGACCCGGTCCTGTTTGACGGCCGAGAGCGTGTCCCAGCCGGGGCGGGCGGCGACGGTGTCCGCGTTCTGCCCGCAGCACCTGGTGTCGGCGAGGAAGATCAGGTCCGGGTCCTCCCGCAGGATGGTCTCCGCGGAGAGCTGCGGGTAGCCGCCGAGCGCGTTGGGGTCGCCCTGGTCGGCGATGTTGGTGAGCCCGAAGAGCCCGTAGACCTGCCTGATGAACGTCGCCGAGGTCACGCTGTAGAACGTCGGGTCGAGCTCGTGGTAGTAGCGCAGCGGCTCTGCCGGTTCTGGCGCGTCGGCCACGAGCTTGTCGATCTCCTCCTTGGTGCGTCGCGCGAGGTCCGCGCCCTCGGCTGCGTGGCCGGTGGCCTTGCCCACCAGCTCGAACTGGTCGTACGCGGCGTCGAGCGTGGCGGGAGCGGGCAGGACCAGGGTCTCGGTGCCGGTCTTGCCGAGCGTCTCGGCGAGCTTGCCGTCGAGGTCCGACTCGACGATGACGAGGTCGGGATTGTGGCCCGCGATCGCCACCGGGTCGATGTTGATGCCCGACAGCGACGTCTTCGGCGCCTCGGCCGGGTAGGTCGAGGCCGAGTCGACGGCCACCACCTGGTCGCCGGCCCCCACGGCGAAGAGGGTCTCCGTCGTCGACGGCGAGAGCGAGACGATCCGCTCCGGCCGCTGCTCGATCGTCACCGCCGGCGCGCCCTCCGGGCGCAGCTCCACGGGGAAGTCGGCGGCGGCCGGCGAAGGGGCCGGCTCCTCCGGCGCGCGGTCGGCGCAGCCGGCGAGAGCGAGCGCCGAGACCGCGGAGAGCACGCCGAGCATGGCGAACGGCCTGCGGCGGTGACGGGGTACACGGGACATGAGGACCTCGACTGTTCGGCCGGCCCTGGCCGCGCCCGGCCGGCGAGCGGTCCTGGACGCCGCGACCCCTGGACCGGAGGTGGATGGCGTCGGCGCGAGTGCAGGCGACCTGACTCGACCCCGCCGTCACGGTTCGTGCTCGGTCCGGTACGGCTGGGCATCACAGTTGCGGCACAGCGCCGGATTCGCACCGGACTTCGCTGCCGCTCGCGTCGAAGGAGGACGCTACCAGGCGAAACCGAGGTGAACTCCGGGAACCCGGGCGTCGGGTAGAATCAGTGGGCGAGCCAAGAGCTCAGTGCCCATCAAGAACGATGTCGTTCAGAGCTGCCAGATCGTTACAGTCGACAGCTGAAATGGCCACTCCGAACCGGTGCCCTGGCGTTTCCCAGATGTTAAGGTCGCGCTAATAAGCGGGCCATTGTCGTCCCGTGCCCAGCACTTATCGAGCACGAAGACGACGCAGGAGGTCCCCTTGATCTTCTCCGCGATTCCGTCTCCACAGGGCCTCTACGACCCTGCGACGGAACAGGATTCCTGCGGTGTAGCCATGGTCGCGCACGTCCGTGGTGTCCGCTCCCACAGCATCGTCACCGACGGTCTCAACGCACTCACGAACCTGGACCACCGTGGCGCCGCCGGCGCCGAGCCCACCAGTGGCGACGGCGCGGGCATCCTGGTGCAGCTGCCCGACGACCTGCTGCGGGCGGAGGCGGAGTTCGAGCTGCCGAGGCCCGACGCCTTCGGTCAGCACCACTACGCCGCCGGCATCGCCTTCCTGCCCGCCGACGCCGAGCAGCGCCGCAAGGCCGTCGAGCTCGTCGAGCGGATCGCCGACGAGGAGAACCTCACCGTGCTCGGCTGGCGGGACGTGCCGGCCGACGCCGATGCCGCCGGCATCGGCCCCACGGCGCGCTCCGTGATGCCGCACTTCGCGATGCTGTGCGTCACGGGCAAGGCCGACGCCGACGGTGAGCTGCCCAGCGGCATCGAGCTCGACCGGCTCGCGTTCTGCCTGCGCAAGCGGGCCGAGCACGAGAGCGAGGCGTCCGGCTGCGGCGTGTACTTCCCTTCGCTGTCTTCGCGGACGATGGTCTACAAGGGCATGCTCACCCCCGCGCAGCTGCCGGCGTTCTTCGCCGACCTCCGGGACGAGCGGCTGGTCAGCGCCATCGCGCTGGTGCACAGCCGGTTCTCCACCAACACGTTCCCTTCCTGGCCACTGGCTCACCCTTTCCGGTTCGTGGCACACAACGGCGAGATCAACACCATCCGCGGCAACCGCAACCGCATGCGCGCCCGCGAGGCGCTGCTGGAGTCGGACCTGCTGCCCGGTGACCTGACGCGGCTGTATCCGGTGTGCTCGCCGGAGGCGTCGGACTCGGCGTCCTTCGACGAGGTGCTCGAGCTGCTGCACCTCGGCGGGCGCAGCCTGCCGCACGCCGTGCTGATGATGATCCCGGAGGCGTGGGAGAACCACGCCACCATGGACGAGCAGCGCCGCGCGTTCTACCAGTTCCACGCGAGCCTGATGGAGCCGTGGGACGGCCCGGCGTGTGTGACGTTCACCGACGGCACGCTCGTCGGCGCGGTGCTCGACCGCAACGGCCTGCGGCCCGCGCGTTGGTGGCAGACCGCCGACGACCGCGTGGTGCTGGCCAGTGAGGCCGGTGTGCTCGACGTCCCGCCGAAGGACGTCATCGCCAAGGGCAGGCTCAAGCCGGGCCGCATGTTCCTCGTGGACACCGAGGCGGGCCGCATCGTCAACGACGACGAGATCAAGGCAGGGCTCGCCGCCGAGGCGCCCTACGAGGAGTGGTTGCACGCGGGCCTGCTGACGTTGTCCGAGCTGCCCGACCGCGACCACATCACGCAGACGCACGCCTCGGTGCTGCGCCGCCAGCTGGCGTTCGGCTACACCGAGGAGGAGCTGAAGATCCTGCTCGGCCCGATGGCCGAAAAGGGCGCCGAGCCGTTGGGCTCGATGGGCACGGACACCCCGCCCGCGGTGCTGTCCAAGCGGTCCCGCTCGCTGTACGACTACTTCAAGCAGGGCTTCGCGCAGGTGACCAACCCGCCGCTGGACGCGATCCGCGAGGAACTGGTCACCTCGATGAGCCGGATCATGGGGCCCGAGCAGAACCTGCTGGAGCCGGGACCCGCCTCGTGCAGGCACATCCAGCTGGCTTCCCCGGTGATCGACAACGACGAGCTCGCCAAGCTGATCCACGTCAACGACGACGGGGACCTGCCAGGCTTCGCCTGTACCGTCCTCTCCGGACTGTACGAAGTGGACGGCGGAGGCCCGGCGCTCGCCGAGGCGATCGAGCGAGTGCGCCGCGAGGCGTCAGAGGCGATCGCCGCCGGCGCGCGCACCCTCGTGCTCTCCGACCGCGACGCCGACCACCGCATGGCGCCCATCCCGTCGCTGCTGCTGGTCTCCGCGGTGCACCACCACCTGGTGCGCACCAAGGAGCGGCTGCGCGTCGCGCTCGTCGTCGAGACGGGCGACGCCCGCGAGGTGCACCACGTCGCGCTGCTGCTCGGCTACGGCGCCGCGGCGGTCAACCCCTATCTCGCCTTCGAGACGATCGAGGACATGATCGGGCAGGGCGCGATCACCGGCATCGAGCCGGCGAAGGCGGTCCGCAACTACGTGCAGGCCCTCGTCAAGGGCGTCCTCAAGATCATGTCGAAGATGGGCATCTCGACGGTCGGCGCCTACACGGCCGCGCAGGTGTTCGAGTCGCTGGGCCTGTCGCAGGAGGTGCTCGACGAGTACTTCACCGGCACGATCTCCAAACTCGGCGGCGTGGGGCTCGACGTGCTCGCCGAGGAGGTCGCCGTGCGGCACCGGCGCGCCTACCCGGACAACCCGACCGAGCGCGTGCACCGCGGCCTGGAGACCGGCGGCGAGTACGCCTACCGCCGCGAGGGCGAGCTGCACCTGTTCACGCCCGAGACCGTGTTCCTGCTCCAGCACGCGAGCAAGACGCGCAGGGACGAGGCGTACCGCGCCTACGCCGACGAGGTGAACCGGCTCAACCGCGAGGGCGGCGTGCTGCGCGGGATGTTCGCCTTCCGCAACGAGAACCGGCAGCCGGTGCCGATCGACGAGGTCGAGTCGGTGGAGTCGATCTGCAAGCGGTTCAACACCGGCGCCATGTCGTACGGTTCCATTTCGGCAGAGGCGCACCAGACGCTCGCGATCGCGATGAACCGCATCGGCGGCCGGTCCAACACCGGTGAGGGCGGCGAGGACCCGGAGCGGCTCTACGATCCCGAGCGCCGGAGCGCGATCAAGCAGGTCGCGAGTGGACGGTTCGGGGTGACGAGCGAGTACCTCGTCAACGCCGACGACATCCAGATCAAGATGGCCCAGGGCGCGAAGCCCGGCGAGGGCGGCCAGCTTCCGCCGAACAAGGTGTACCCGTGGATCGCGCGGACCCGGCACTCGACGCCGGGCGTTGGGCTGATCTCCCCGCCGCCGCACCACGACATCTATTCGATCGAGGACCTTGCGCAGCTGATCCACGATCTGAAGAACGCCAACGAGCGGGCCCGCATCCACGTGAAGCTCGTCAGCTCGCTCGGCGTCGGCACGGTCGCGGCCGGTGTCTCGAAGGCCCACGCCGACGTGGTGCTCATCTCCGGGCACGACGGCGGCACCGGGGCCTCGCCGTTGAACTCGCTCAAGCACGCGGGAACGCCGTGGGAGATCGGGCTCGCCGAGACGCAGCAGACGCTGCTGCTCAACGGGCTACGCGACCGGATCACCGTGCAGGTGGACGGCGCCATGAAGACGGGCCGCGACGTGGTGGTCGCGGCGCTGCTGGGCGCCGAGGAGTACGGCTTCGCCACCGCTCCGCTCGTGGTCGCGGGCTGCATCATGATGCGCGTGTGTCACCTCGACACGTGCCCGGTGGGCGTCGCCACGCAGAATCCGGATCTACGCAAGCGCTACACCGGTCAGGCCGAGCACGTGGTGAACTACTTCCGCTTCGTGGCGCAGGAGGTCCGGGAACTGCTGGCGGAGCTGGGTTTCCGCACGCTCGACGAGGCGATCGGCCGCGCGGACGTGCTCGACGTCGACGAGGCCGTCGACCACTGGAAGGCGCGAGGACTCGACCTCACGCCGGTGTTCGCGGTGCCCACCGACACGCCGTACGGCGGGGCGCGGCGCAAGGTGCGCGAGCAGGACCACGGCCTCGAGCACGCGCTCGACCGCACGCTGATCCAGCTCGCGGAGGCGTCGCTGGAGGACGCGCACCCCGTGCGGCTGGAGCTGCCGGTCCGCAACGTCAACCGCACGGTCGGCACGCTGCTCGGCTCGGAGATCACGCGCCGCTACGGCAGCGCGGGCCTTCCGGACGACACGATCCACGTGCTGCTTACGGGTTCGGCGGGGCAGTCACTGGGCGCGTTCCTGCCGCCGGGCGTCACGCTGGACATGGTCGGTGACGCCAACGACTACGTCGGCAAGGGCCTGTCCGGCGGGCGGGTGATCGTCCGCCCCCATCCGGAGTCGCCGTTCGCGGCGGAGGGTCAGGTCATCGCGGGCAACACCATCGCGTACGGCGCGACGAGCGGTGAGCTGTTCATCCGCGGCCAGGTGGGCGAGCGGTTCTGCGTGCGCAACTCGGGCGCGCTGGCCGTCGCCGAGGGCGTTGGCGACCACGCGTTCGAGTACATGACCGGCGGCCGTGCCGTGGTCCTCGGCCGCACGGGCCGCAACCTCGCGGCGGGCATGTCCGGCGGCCTCGCCTACGTGCTCGACCTCGACGAGCGGCAGGTCAACCTCGGCATGGTGGAGCTGCTCACGCCCGAGGCCGATGAGCTGGCGTGGCTCAAGAAGATCGTCACGAGGCACCACGAGCTGACGCGCTCGGCGGTGGCGGCGTCGCTGCTGGGCGACTGGCCGGGCCGCTCGGCGTCGTTCACCAAGGTGATGCCGCGTGACTACAAACGAGTTCTGGAGGCCACCAAGGCCGCGCGTGCGGCGGGCCGTGACGTGGACGAGGCGATCATGGAGGCGGCTCGTGGCTGACCCGACGGGCTTTCTGAAGTACGAGCGCGCCGAGCCGCCGAAGCGGCCGAAGGACGAGCGAGTCCACGACTGGCAGGAGGTCTACGCCGACCTCGGCCAGGAGGAACGCAACCGCGCCGTGCGCACGCAGGCCAGCCGCTGCATGGACTGCGGCATCCCGTTCTGCCACTCCGGCAGCGCGGGCTGCCCGCTCGGCAACCTCATCCCCGAGTGGAACGACCTTGTGCGCCGGGGCGACTGGGCGGAGGCCAGCGAGCGGCTGCACGCCACCAACAACTTCCCGGAGTTCACCGGGAAGCTGTGCCCCGCGCCGTGCGAGGCGGGCTGCGTGCTGTCGATCTCGCCCGCGTCCGGTGGCCCGGTGGCGATCAAGCGCGTCGAGGAGACGATTTCGGCGCAGGCGTGGGAATCCGGCTACGTGCAGCCGCAGCAGGCGACGGTCTCGACCGGGCAGCGGGTGGCGGTCGTCGGGTCCGGCCCGGCCGGGCTGGCGGCGGCGCAGCAGCTCACCCGCGCCGGGCACGAGGTGACCGTGTTCGAGCGCGACGACCGGCTCGGCGGCCTGCTCCGCTACGGCATCCCCGAGTTCAAGATGGAGAAGAAGGTCCTCGACCGCAGGCTCGCGCAGCTGCGGAAGGAGGGCACCACGTTCGTCACCGGCTGCGAGGTCGGGGTCGACCTCACCGTCGAGGAGCTGCGGGAGCGCTACGACGCGGTGGTGCTCGCGGTCGGCGCGCTCCGGGGCCGGGACGACACGACCACGCCGGGGAGGGATCTCAAGGGCATCCACCTGGCGATGGAGCACCTGGTGCCCGCCAACCGGCAGTGTGAGGGCGACGGCCCGCCCGCCATCGAGGCGGCCGGCAAGCACGTCGTGATCATCGGCGGTGGCGACACGGGCGCCGACAGCTACGGCACCGCGATCCGCCAGGGCGCGCTCTCGGTGACACAGCTCGACCAGTACCCGCAGCCACCGTCCACACGCGACGACGACCGCTCGCCGTGGCCGACTTGGCCGTACATCCTGCGCACCTACCCGGTGCACGAGGAGACGGGCGAACGGCGCTTCGCCGTGGCGGTGAAGCGGTTCGTCGGCGACGAGGACGGCAACGTGCGGGCCATCGAGCTGCACAAGGTGCGCGTGGAGAAGGACCCGGAGACCGGGCGCCGCGAGGTGGTGCCCACGTCCGAGGAGGTCGAGGAGCTGCCTGCCGATCTCGTGCTCTTCGCGATCGGGTTCGAGGGCGTCGAGCACATGCGGCTGATTGACGACCTCGGCCTGAAGCTGACCAGGCGCGGCACGCTCTCGTGCGGCTCCGACTGGCAGACCGAGGCGCCGGGCGTGTTCGTGTGCGGTGACGCCCACCGCGGCGCCTCGCTCGTGGTGTGGGCGATCGCGGAGGGCCGGTCCGTGGCCAACGCGGTGGACACCTACCTCACGGGCGCCTCGGACCTCCCGAGCCCCGTCCACCCGACAGCACTGCCACTCGCGGTGGTCTGACCCGGCCGACTGCAGTGAAGGCCACCTTGCCTGCGTTCAACGCAGGCAAGGTGGCCTTCACTGCAGCTGGGCACCGCGCAGCACGCCGTTGCGTCACCCTTCACCAGACCTCTCCGGATTGGGCCAAGCGGCGGTACACACCTAGGCCCGCTCGGGCGAACCTGGCCTACGCAGCTGTGGTTGCCAATTCACGATCCGTGATGACGGAGGATGTGGGAGGGCGTCATGAGGCGAGGGCTGGCGCGGTCGGCGATGGTGGTGGCCGCGAGCGCGGTGGCGGTGGCGGCCTTCGCCACCCCGGCCGCAGCGCAGCAGACGGATGTGGCGGTACACGCGCTCGACGGCACCGCGAGCGAGGCCACCGAACACTGGACCGCCGACCGCATGCGGGCGGCGATTCCCATGGACGACCTGCTCGACAAGACGGTCTCGGCGGTCGCCGACGTCGCGCGCGGCGCGCCGACGGTGATCCGCCCGCAGGCCGCGAACAGCACCGGCGAGCCGTGGACCGGTGGCGGCGAGGTCACCGAGACCGCGGGCCGGGTCTTCTTCGACTTCAACGGCTCACCCGCGTCGTGCAGCGGGAACGCCGTCACGAGCGCCAACCGCAGCGTCGTGCTGACGGCGGGCCACTGCGTGAAGTACGAGGGCACCTGGCACACCAACTGGATCTTCGTGCCGGGCTACGACAACGGCAACGCGCCCTTCGGTGAGTGGGCCGCGAGCCAGACGCTGACCACGCCGCAGTGGGAGGCCGGCGAGGACATCAACTACGACGTGGGCGCCGCTGTCGTCGAACCCCTCGACGGCAACCACCTCACCGACGTGGTGGGGGCGCAGGGCGTCGCGTTCAACACCGAGCGCGGCCAGGACATGTACTCCTTCGGCTACCCGGCGGCCGAGCCCTACGACGGCGAGTCGCTGACCTACTGCAGCGGCGCGACGTTCACCGATCCGTTCTTCAGCGAGGACTACGGAATGCGCTGCGACATGACGGGCGGCTCCAGCGGCGGTCCGTGGTTCCTCGGCTTCGACGAGGCGACCGGGCTCGGCGTGCAGGCCTCCGTGAACAGCTTCGGCTACACGTTCCTGCCCGGCTACATGTTCGGCCCGTACTTCGGCAGCGACGCACAGTCGCTCTACGAAACAGCGCAGGTCGCGTAGCAGGGCCGGTGCCTTCCCAAGCCTCCCGCCGTGAGGTCCAATAGACGGCGGGAGGCCCCAATGGCGACGGCCACGGAACTCGGACGCGCCCGGCAGTGCTTCGAGCGGCACGACTGGCGGGACGCCTTCACGCGGCTGTCGACCGCCGATGCGGAGGAGCCCCTCGAACCCGAGGACCTGGCGCGCCTTGCGGCCGCCGCGTTCCTGCTCGGCCACGACGCCGAGAGCTACCGGGCGGGCGAGCGGGCGTTCCACGAGTACCTGCGCCTCGGCGACGCGGAGCGGGCGGCGTGGAGCGCGTTCTGGCTCGCGCTGCGACTGCTGCTGCGCGGTGAGCTGGCCCGCAGCGGCGGGTGGTTCGCGCGGGCGCAGCGGATCGTCGACGACGGCGACCTCGACTGCGTCACGCGGGGTTACCTGCTCACCGCGACCGGGATCAGGTCCGCACAGGGCGAGGACTTTCTCACGGCGTACGACCTGTTCACCGCCGCCGTCGAGATCGGAGCCCGGTTCGGCGACGCCGACCTGGTGGCGATGGCCCGGCACGGCCAGGGCCGCGCCATGATCGGCATGGGGGACGCCGTCGCCGGGCTCTCGCTGCTCGACGAGGTGATGGCGGAGGTCACCGCGGGCGAGCTGTCCGCGATACCGGCCGGGATGATCTATTGCAGTGTCATCGAGGTCTGCCAGGAGGTCGCCGACCTGCGCAGGGCGCAGGAGTGGACGGCGGCGCTCAGCGCGTGGTGCGCCGCGCAGCCCGGCCTGGTGCCGTTCCGCGGGCAGTGTCTCGTGCACCGCACCGAGGTTCTGCGCCTGCGGGGCGCGTGGGCCGAGGCGCTCGCCGAGATCGAGCGCGCGTGCCTGCGTCTCGCCGACCCGCCTGGCCAGCCCGCGCTCGGCCTCGCCCTCTACCAGCAGGCCGAGCTGCACCGGCTGCGTGGCGAGCTGCAGCTGGCCGAGCAGCGCTACGGCGAGGCGAGCGAGCGGGGCTACCCGCCGCAGCCGGGGCTCGCGCTGCTGCGGCTCGCGCAGGGCCGCACCGCCGCGGCGGTGGCCGCGATCCGGCACGCCGCCGACGGGACGCTGCCGCCTCGGCAGCGGGCCCTCACGCTCGCGGCGCGGGTCGAGATCATGCTCGCGGCGGGCGACACGGCCTCGGCGGGCACGGCCGGGAACGCGCTGGCCGGTCTGGCCGCCGTTCACGACGCGTCGTTGCTGCGCGCGCTGTCGGCACACGCCGAGGGAGCCCTCCGGCTCGCGGACGGCGATCCGGTGGCAGCGGTCGGGTCGCTGCGCGCGGCGTGCCGGCTCTGGGCCGAGGTCGACGCGCCCTACGAGGGCGCCCGTTCGCACATCCTGCTCGGCCTGGCCTTCCGCGGGCTCGGCGACGACGACACCGCGCGGTTCGAACTGGACGCCGCGCGGCGCACACTGCTCCAGCTCGGGGCCGCCCCCGGCGTCGCGGGGCTGAGGGAACCCGCTCCGGCGGCCTGCGAGCTGACCGGCCGTGAGCTGCAGGTGCTCGCACTGGTCGCGGCTGGCCGCTCCAACCGCGAGATCGCGGGGGAGCTGGTGATCAGCGAGCACACGGTGCGGCGGCACCTGCAGAACGCCTTCGCGAAGCTGGGCGTGTCGTCCCGCGCCGCCGCGACGACCTACGTGGTGCAGCACCACCTGGTGTGAGCGGGTGGCACGAACGGACCATGCCCGCACAGCCCGTTTTGGTACACGCGTGCGATGCCGTGCCGTGCTCGCCGTCCGTAGCGTCGAGCGATCCACAACGGGTGAGGAGGACATCATGACCGAGGCGAACGGCACCCGGCGCATCGAGACGGTGATCATCGGCGCGGGCCAGTCCGGGCTCTCCACCGGGTACCACCTCGCGAAGCGCGAGCGTGACTTCGTGATCCTGGACGCCAACGCGCGGGTCGGGGACAACTGGCGCTGTCACTGGGACACGCTGCGGCTCTACAGCCCGGCGCGCATGGAGGGCCTGCCCGGCATGCGGTTCCCGGCGCCGAGAATGGCCTACCCGACCAAGGACGAGATGGCCGACTACCTCGAGTCCTACGCGACGACGTTCGACCTTCCGGTGCGCACGGGCGTCACGGTGACGGGGCTGTCGCGTGTGGACGGCGAGTACGTGGTGCGGACGAACGGGCCGTCGTACGTGTGCGACAACGTCGTCGTGGCCTCGGGCACCTTCGGCAGGACGCCGTACGTGCCGGACTTCGCGGCCGGACTCGACCCGGCGATCCGGCAGCTGCACTCCAGCGAGTACAAGAACCCCTCCGGGCTGCTGCCTGGCGGAGTGCTCGTGGTCGGGGCCTCCCACTCTGGCGGCGACATCGCGTACGAGGTCGCGAAGGCGGGACATCCCACGGTGCTCAGCGGCCACATCAACGGCGAGCTGCCGTTCGACATCAACCGCAGGCCCGCGTACGCGATCGCGCCCGTGTTGTTCTTCCTCGCCCAGCACGTGCTCACCCTGCGCACGCCGATCGGGCGCAAGCTGCGCGAGGAGATCAGGCACCACGGCGGGCCGCTGATCAGGGTGAAGCGGGCCGACCTCGTGGCGGCAGGGGCGGAACTCGCCGAGGACCGCACGGTCGGCGTGCGGGACGGCAGGCCGATGCTCGCCGACGGGCGTGTGCTCGACGTCACCAACGTCGTGTGGTGCACGGGCTTCCGGCAGGACTTCTCGTGGATCGATCTGCCCGTGATCGGCGACAACGGGTGGCCGCTCGAGCAGCGGGGCGTCGTGTCCTCGGCTCCGGGGCTGTACTTCACGGGGCTGGCGTTCCAGTACGCGTTCTCGTCCATGCTGGTCGGCGGCGCGGGCCGCGACGCCAAGTACGTGGTCAGGCACATGCTGTCCCGGAAGAGGGCGCCGCTGGCCGCTTCGTATGCTGGAGGCCGTGAACTGGACAGTTGACGTCCCCATCGACACCCTGCCCTCGCTGCCGCCGCTGCCCGCGGACCTGCGCGCCCGCCTCGACGACGCGCTCGCCCGCCCGGCGGCGCAGCAGCCCGAATGGCCCGACCGCGACATCCTCGGCCGGGTCAGGGCCGTGCTCGAGAGTGTGCCGCCCATCACCGTGCCCGCCGAGATCGACCGGCTGCGCAGCCGGCTCGCGATGGTCGCGCACGGCGAGGCGTTCCTGCTCCAGGGCGGGGACTGCGCGGAGACGTTCGAGTCCAACACCGAGCCCCACATCAGGGCCAACCTGCGCACGCTGCTGCAGATGGCCGTGGTGCTGACCTACGGCGCGAGCCTGCCGGTGGTGAAGGTCGGCCGCATCGCCGGCCAGTACGCCAAGCCGAGGTCCAACTCCACCGACGCGCTTGGCCTGCCGGTGTACCGGGGGGACATCGTCAACTCGCTGGTCGCGGAGCCGGAGCTGCGGGTGCCGGACCCCGGCCGCATGATCAGGGCCTACGCCAACTCGGGCGCCGCGATGAACCTGATGCGCGCGCTGACCGGGGCGGGCATGGCCGACCTTGCGCAGGTGCACGACTGGAACAAGGACTTCGTGCGTACCTCGCCCGCCGGTGAGCGGTACGAGGCGCTGGCCTCCGAGATCGACCGCGGCCTTCGCTTCATGTCGGCGTGTGGCGTGAGCGACAGCTCGCTGCACTCCACCGAGATCTTCGCCAGCCACGAGGCCCTGCTGCTCGACTACGAGCGGGCGATGCTGCGGCTCGACAACCCCGGCTCGCCGGACGCGAAACTCTACAACCTCTCGTCCCACTTCCTCTGGATCGGGGAGCGCACGCGGCAGCTCGACGGCGCGCACATCGCCTTCGCCGAGCTGCTGGCCAACCCGATCGGGCTCAAGATCGGCCCGACCACCACGCCCGAGCAGGCCGTCGAGTACGTCGAGCGGCTCGACCCGCGCAACGAGCCCGGCAGGCTCACGCTCATCTCGCGCATGGGCAACGGCAAGGTCCGCGAGGTGCTCCCGGCGATCGTGGAGAAGGTCGAGAGCTCCGGGCACAAGGTCATCTGGCAGTGCGACCCGATGCACGGCAACACCCACGAGTCGTCCAACGGCTACAAGACCAGGCACTTCGACCGCATCGTCGACGAGGTCCAGGGCTTCTTCGAGGTGCACCACCGCCTGGGCACCTACCCCGGCGGCATCCACGTCGAGCTGACCGGCGAGGACGTCACCGAGTGTCTCGGCGGCGCGCAGGAGATCTCCGACCTCGACCTCTCCGGCCGGTACGAGACCGCGTGCGACCCCAGGCTCAACACCCAGCAGTCGCTGGAGCTGGCGTTCCTGGTCGCGGAGATGCTGCGCGCCTGAGCGGGCTCAGAGACTGCGCTGGTACAGGCCGGCCAGTGACTTGGTGACGGCGTCGGCGAGCGAGCCGACGTCGGGCACCGCCTGCCCGTTGGCCTGGAGTCCGATGTGGAGCGAGTTGCGGTAGGTGCTCAATGCGATGCCCACCGACTGGTGCGGGGCGAGCGGGACGAAGGGGTAGACCTCCCGCAGCCGGGCTCCGTTCAGTGACATGGGGATTCCGGGCAGCGGCACGTTGGTGACGACGGTGTCGAACAGCAGGGGCGCGGCCCGGCCCGCCATCTTCGTCGCGATGCGGTGCACCCCGGAGGGCACCTGGCTCGCGAGGATCGGGATCGCACCGGCCCCGCGCGCGGGCCCGGCCTGCTTGTTGCGCTCCATCGCCGCCCGGACCGCCCGCAGCCGGTCGACCGGGTCGTCCAGCTCGACCGGCAGGTCGCACAGGTAACCGGAGAGGACGTTGCCGCCCGCGTGCTCGGCCTCCCGCCCGCGCAGGCTCACCGGGATCAGCGCACGCAGGGAGCGGGCGTCGGCGCGCTGCCCACGGTTGATCATCCAGTCGCGCAGCGCGCCGGCCAGCACCGCCAGCACGACGTCGTTGTTGGTGCCCCCGTGCGCCTTGCGGATCACCCGGATGTCGGCGAGGTCGATGCGCACCAGCCCGATGCGGCGGGTCGCGGCGTTCATGGTCGCCGTGGGCGAGATCGGGTACGGGCGGGCCGCGCGCAGCACCGCGCTCGCGATGCCCGCCGACGCCTTCGCCTGGCTGATCGCCGCGGTGGCCCCGTCACGCAGCTCCCGCAGCGGCGACCTCGGCTCGGGAGCGCGCCGCCGGTGGTCGCGCTGCGCGGGCACGGACACCTCGTCGAGCAGCCCGAAGGCGAGTTCGACAGCGCCCGCGCCGTCCGTCAGCGCGTGGTGGAACTTCACGAGCAACGCGAACTCGCCGTCCGGCAGCCCGGTCACCAGTTGAAGATTCCACAATGGAGCGTCGAGGTCGAGCGGTTCGGCCATCCAGTGCGAGGCGAACTCGGCGAGCGGGTCCGGCTCGTAGAGGTCGCAGAGCTTGCTGACACCGATGTGGTTCACCGCGTCGAAACGTGGGTCGTCCTCCCACTGGGCGCCGCCGAGCAGGGGCAGGCCGGAGCGGACCCGCCTGCGCAGCCTGGGTATCCCAGCCGCCCGTTCGGCCAGCAGGGCGACGATCTTCTCCGGGTCGAGCTCCCGTCGTGGTCGGAAAGTCGCTACCGCGCCCATGTGCATGGGCGTGTTCTCACCTTCCAGGCAGAGGAAGGCGACATCGAGTGCGCTGAGCCGGTCCACTGGCATCGGCGGTCTCTCCCCGCGAGTAGATCGCTTGTCGGTTGCCGTTGAGTAGTTCACCAGTCGTACATGTCGTGGGCGTGGTCGAAGTGTTACCGACCCGCTAACCCTTCGGTGACGTCGCCTGGCGTCGCGCGCACCCCGCAACGGTCACAGAATCTACGGCGAATTTCCCCCCGATGTCGAGGGGCCGACGTGATTTCCAGCCATTACGGCAACGAATACAAACCTTCGGGGGGGCACGATCATTCAAGCGGGACAACAGGTTCCAGTATCCGGGTGCGCACGTGCGTTGCGCCCGAACGCGAATTTTCACACATATTTCAGATCGGGTATCACGGCACGATGGTGAGGTTGATCGTGGTGCCCTTCGGCACGAGGGTTCCCGGAGCGGGATCCTGCCCGATGACGAAGCTGAAGCCTCCCCGGCCCCCGTCGCTCGCCGAGAGCCCGGACTGGGACAGGATCTGCACGGCCTCCTCGCCGGAGCGGCCGAGCACCGACGGCACCTCGACGGCGTTGGAGACGTACACGCCCACGCGGTTGCCCGCCTCGATCGTCGCGCCGCCCGCCGGCTCGGTGCGGATCACGTGGCCCGCGGGCACGTCGCCGGAGAACTCCTCGCCCGCGTCGTAGGGCTGGAACCCGGCCGCGGTGAGCGTCTGGAACGCCTGGTCCCTGCTCATGCCAGCCACCGACGGCACCGGGGTCGGCGGCGGTCCCTTCGACACCACGATCGTCACGGCGTCGCCGATGTTGGCCTGGCTGCCGGGCTGTGGCGACACCGCCACCACCGCGCCCTCCGGCACCTCGGCGCTGTACTGGTCGGCGGCCTGGTCGCGTTTCGGCTCCAGCTGGACCGCCTTGATCGCCTGCTCGGCCTGCTGCACCGACGAGCCTGGCGGGATGTCCGGCACCACGGGCCTGCCGAGCGAGAGCACCACGGTCACCTCGTCGCCGAGCAGCGCCCGCGAGCCCTGCTCCGGGTCGCTGCGGATCACGGTGCCACTCGGCACGGTGTTGTGCCGTTCCTCGGTGAACCGCGGCGTGAGCTCGGCCTGGCGGAGCACCTGTTCGGCACTGGCCCTGTCCATGCCCGCGACCTTGGGCACGTCCACGTAGCGGCCACCGGTGAACCACCAGACGCCCGCGCCGATGCCGCCCGCGACGAGCAGGCCCACCAGCACCCACAGCGTCACCCACAGGCCGCGGCGCCTCGGCGGGCCGTCCTCCCGCGCGCCCGGTGACGGTGGCAGCGGCTGCTGCGTGTCGGCCTGATGAGCCATGCGGGGCAGCGCCTGTGTGCCGCGCGGGCCGCCGCCCGCCGGTGTCTGGACGGTCACGGCCTGGAACGCCGGCAGCGTCTTCTCCGCGTCCGGCACCTGCTCCTGCTCGCGTGGGGAGGACGGCACCACGACGGGCACGACGGGGATTCCCAGCTGGTTGCGGACCTCGGTCAGCTCGGCGAGGAACACACCCGCGTCCTGCGGACGGGCCTCGGGGTCACGGCGCGTGGCCCGCAGGACGAGGTCGTCGAGCGCGGGTGGCAGGTCTGCCCTTGCCAGGCTCGGCGCGGGCACGTCGTCGTTGACGTGCCGGTAGGCGACGGACAGCGCTGTGTCCGCGGTGTAGGGCACGCGGCCGGTGAGCATCTCGTACAGCAGGATCCCGGCCGAGTAGACGTCACCGCGCTCGCTCGCCGACCCGTCGGTGACCTGTTCGGGGGAGAGGTAGGCGACCGTGCCGAGGATGACGCTCGTGCTGGTGGTGCCCGCGCTGGCGACCGCGCGCACCAGGCCGAAGTCGCCGACCTTCACGACCCCGCCCGCGTTGCCGCCCTTGCCGATGAGCACGTTCTCCGGCTTGACGTCGCGGTGCACCAGCCCGGCCGCGTGCGCGGCGGCGAGCGCCGAGAGGACGTGCTCGGCGATCGTGAGGGCCAGCGGGAGGTCGAGCGCGCCGCGCTGGTCGAGCAGGTCACGCAGCGTGCCGCCGTCGACGAGCTCCATCACCAGGAACGCGCGCCGGTCCTCCGGTCCCGCGGAGGTGTCGAAGCCCTGGTCGTGCACGGCGACCACGTGCGGGTGGTGCAGCCGCGCGGCCGAGCGGGCCTCACGCTCGAACCGGTCCACGAACGTGCGGTCGTCGGCGAACCGGGAGTCCATGCTCTTGATCGCGACCGGGCGGTCCAGTCGCGTGTCGACACCCCGGTAGACCGAGGACATGCCGCCTCTGGCCAGCAGCCCGTCGACGCGGTACCGCCGATCGAGCAGCGTGCCGGTGAGGCCGGTTTCCGTGCGTGTCACAGGGCTGGATCCTACGGTCGGTGGCGTTGGCTCCGGCTACGGTGCCCCCGTTACGCCATTAGATTGGTCCTGCTCACCGAGGCTGTGTCTCTTGCCGCATGTGGCAAGGTAGTAGGCGTGAGTGCGATCCCTATCGCTGACGACGTGCTCGATGCCGAAGTGGCCGTACTCCCGGTGGCGGAGGTCGCAGGCGTGCTCGGGCTGTCGCTGAACAAGGTGCGGCAGATGTTGCGGGACGGGCAGCTGATCGCCGTCCGCAGAGATGGTGAGCTGGTCGTCCCCGCGGACTTCCTCGGCAAGGACGGCGTCATCAAGGGCCTCGCCGGAACCATCACGGTGCTTTCGGACTCCGGGTTCACCCGCACCGAGATGCTGCGGTGGCTCTTCTCGGAGGATGAGTCGCTGCCCGGCGTGACACCCATCAACGCGCTGCGCACGAGTCACGGCACCGAGGTCAAACGGCGCGCGCAGGCGATGGCTTTCTGACCGGGATGGACACATAGGTCAGCGCGGCCAGCGCCTGGAATCCCGCCGCGGTCAGCAGGCACGCCGTCGGCGACGCCGCGGCCACGGGGCCCGCGAGCGCGGAACCCGCCGCCAGACCGGTGATCTTGAGACTGGCGCCGGTGGTGAAGATCCGCGCCCGCAGGCCGTCGGGCGCCTCGCGGTGCCGGATCGCGAACAAAGCCGTGAGCTGAGGACCCTCGCCGAGCCCGGCGACCGCCGCGGCCGCGACGACGAGCACGGCCGGTCCCGGCACGGTCGCGAGCAGCATGCCCGCGCCCAGCAGCGCCGTGCTCGCGAGCACGGCGCGGTCGGGACGGGCCAGCAGGCGGGGCGCTCTGGCCAGCACGGCGTTGGCCAGCAGCGCCGTCGCGGCGAGCACGCTCAGCAGCAGAGCGCCGAGGCCCGCGTCGCCGAACCGCTGCTCGCCGAGCAGCGGGGTCGCCACCAGCAGCATGCCGAACCCGGCGAACGACACCACCGACGTCGCCGTGGCCCGCAGCAGCGACCGGCTGGCCCCGATGGCCCGTATTCCGGCGAGCAGGTCGTGGAGTAGCCGAGTGCGCGGCGCGGGCTGCTGTGACGGCAATGCCAACGCGGCCGGGATCGCCGCGGCGACGAGCACGATCGCCGCCACCAGCGCCACCGGTGCGCCGAAGGCGCTGGCCAGCACGCCTGCGAGCGCGGGCCCTGCCAGGCTCGCTCCGCCGAACGTCATGGCGTCGAGCCCGTTCGCGCGCGGCAGGGTCCGCGTGTCGACGAGCCGGGGCAGCTGCGCGGTCCAGCCGCCCGAGAGCGCGGGGTTCAGCAACCCCGCGCCGAGGGCCACCGCCACCACGAGCGGGGTCGCGACCGTGCCCACTCCGGCGAGCACGATGGCCAGCCCGCCCGCGTAGCAGCCGAGCGCCGCCGCCAGCAGCATGCCGGGGCGGCGGCTGCGGTCCAGCACCGCGCCGAGCAGCGGACCGCCCACGGCCGCCGAGATCGTCAGGCCCGTGAGCAGCGCTGATCCGGTCTCGATCGAGCCGGTCGCCGCGAGCCCGAGCACGAGCAGGGCGGGGCCGGACAGCTCGTCACCGGTTCTGGCGACCGTGGCGCCGAGCAGATATCTCGCCAGTGCGTAACGGCTCTTCACGCACAAGACGTTACACTGGTGGCATGCCGTTCGAGGGTGCGCAGCGGGCCGCCGACCTGGTGGCCGTGCTGCTTCGCGAGCCGGTCGGGACCGAGAACGTGGCGGCGGTGCTGCTCGACCACGGGGAGATGGAGCCGCTCGGGCTCGGCGACGCCGACGTGGCGGCCATGCGGAAGGTCGCGCCCGAGCTGCACGCCGTGTTCGCCGCGACCAGCGTCGAGCAGGCTGCCGGACTGCTCAACGACCTGCTCGCCCGGTACGCCCATCCGCCGAGGCTCACCACCCACGGCGGCGAGCACGAGTGGCACGTGCATGTGGACAGTCGCGACGACGCACCGTGGGCCGAGTGGCTGGTGACGTCGTCGGCGCACGCGCTGGCGCTGCTGCTGGCGCAGCGGCAGCGGCAGCCGGGCGGGCTGTGCGCGTCGGCCGCGTGCGGACGGCCCTTCGCCGACCTCGGCGGCGGCAGCCCGCGCCGGTACTGCTCGGAGCGGTGCGCTACCCGCGAACGCGTCGCCGCGCACCGCCGTAAGGGCTGAGCGGCGTGCGGCACCGCCTGGCCCGCCTTGTTCGATTCCACGCAGGCAAGGTGGCCTTCACTGCGTTGAACGCAGGCAAGGTGGCCTTCACTGCGGTGTGACCGCGGTGTGAGGCTTCGTGCGCTTCGGAGGGTGTGGTCAGCCGTTCTGTGCGTCGCGCCAGGCGATCCACTTGCGCAGCGTGCTCAGGTCGTAGTCGGGGCCGCCCGTGGCGACCGTGAACATCGTGATGCCCAGCTCGTGCAGCTTGGCGCCGGAGTCCTCCGGGTCGCCCCGCACGCCAACCGACCGCTCGATCTCGGCCGGGTCGCGGCCCACGTCGGCGCAGTGCCGGTCGAGGATCTCGAGCTTGCGCGCCGCGATCTCGACGTCGCCGAAGCCGTGCCAGATGTCGGCGTGCTTGGCCACCAGGCGCAGGGTCTTCTTCTCGCCGCCGCCACCGATCAGCACCGGAATCTCGCGGGTCGGAGCCGGGTTGAGCTTGGCGAGCCTGCTCTCGATGCGCGGCAGCGCGTCGGCGAGTTCGGCGAGCCTGCTTCCCGCGGTGCCGAACTCGTAGCCGTACTCGGTGTAGTCCTTTTCGAACCAGCCGGCGCCGATGCCGAGGATCAGCCTGCCGTCACTGATGTGGTCGACGGTGCGTGCCATGTCCGCCAGCAGCTCGGGGTTGCGGTAGCTGTTGCACGTCACGAGCGCGCCGATCTGAACGCGCGACGTGGACTCCGCCCAGGCGCCCAGCATCGTCCAGCACTCGAAGTGCTTGCCGTCGGGATCACCGGAGAGCGGGTAGAAGTGGTCCCAGTTGAAGACGATGTCGACGCCGAGCTCCTCGGCCTCGGAAGCCGCGCGCCGGATGGTGGCGTAGTCGGCGTGCTGCGGCTGGAGTTGCAGTCCGATCCGAATGGGCCTCTTGGCTGTGGTCATACCCTCACCCTAGTCAGGAGCGCGCCGCCCGCGACCGCGATCCGCCGCCACCGCGGCACCGCCACGCGACGTCTCAGCACGTCGTAACCCGCGGTGACGATCTCGTCGAGGATGCCCTCGTACAGGGTGCACGCGGTGGCGACACAGGGCCGGGACTCCTTGCGGAGCAACGCGATCCCGGGCCGGGCGCGGCGGTAGACGGCGCGGTTGCGGGCCACGAGGGCCGCCAGCGCGCGGCGGATCCGCCGGTCGGTGCCGCCCGTGCGCGCGGACCATTCGAGCAGGTGACGGTCCACATCGAACGCGGTCAGCTCGGCCAGTGGCAGGTAGATCCGGCCGCGTGCGAGGTCCTCCCCGACATCGCGCAGGAAGTTCGTGAGCTGGAACGCCTCGCCGAGCGCGGCGGCGTACGGCGCGGCCTCCTCGCGGGGCGCCACGGTGCCCAGCACGGGCAGCATCTGCAGCCCGATCACGCAGGCCGAGCCGTACATGTACTCGTGCAGCGCCTCGTACGTCGCGTACTCGCGCACGTGCAGGTCCATCCGCATCGAGCGCAGGAACGCGGCGAACAGGGACCGGTCGATGCCGTAGCGAAGCACCGTGTCGGTCAGCGCGAGCAGCACCGGGTCGGCCGGTCGCTCCCCGGCGAACGCCCGGTCCAGCCGGGCCCCGAGGTCCGCGAGGCGGGACTCCGGGTCACTGCCGCGCGACGGGTTGTCCACGATCTCGTCGGCACACCGCGCGAAGCCGTACAGCGCGTGCGTGCCCGGCCGCGCGTCCGGCGGCAGCAGCCGGGTCGCCAGGTAGTACGTGCGCCCGTGGTGGGCGTTGATCCGGCGGCACTCGGCGTACGCGCTGCGCAGCTGCGCGGTCATCGCGCGCCCTTCGGCGGCGCGATCCGCGCGGCGGCGAGCCTGCCCGAGATCAGCACCGGAGGAATGCCGACTCCCGGTGTCGTCCCGCACCCCGCGAGCACGACGTTGTCAGCGCCCCGCACCAGGTTCGCGGGCCGGAACGGGCCGGTCTGCGCGAACGTGTGCGCCAGCGAGAACGGCGTGCCCGCGGCGAGCCCGCGTTCGGCCCAGTCGGCCGGCGTGACCAGCTCGGCGATCTCCAGCTCGCCCGCGACGCCGTCGAGCCCCCGCGCGGCCAGTGTGCGCAGCAGCTCGTCGCGGTAGGCGGGGCCGAGCCGCGCCCAGTCGAGCGGTCCCGTGTGCAGGTTCGGCGCGGGCGCCAGCACGGAGATCACCTGCTCGCCGTCGGCCGCGAGTCCGGGATCCGTCGCGGTGGGCCGGGTGACGAGCAGGGACGGATCGCTCATCAGCCTGCCTTCGCGGATGATCTCGGCGAACGTCCGCTCCCACTGCTCGCCGAAGAAGATCGTGTGGTGGGCGAGTCCCGGCCAGGTGCGCCCGCTGCGTCCGTGCAGCACCACCGCCGAGGGCGAGAACCGCAGCGGCAACGCGCGGCGGGGGCGGATGCCGAGCAGGCCGTACGCGGTGGTCAGCTCCGTGGCGAGCACCACCGCGTCGCACTCGACGCGGTCGCCGTGGCCGGTCCGCACCGCGCGCACGCGGGAGCCGACGCGCTCGAGCCATGCCGCCTGCGTGCCGAACCGCACCGTCGCACCGGCCTGCTCCGCGGCCTCGGTGAGCGCCCGCCCCACCGCGCCCATGCCGCCGCGCGGGTAGTACACGCCGCCCACGGTGTCCATGTAGGAAATGACGCCGTAGGCGCCCAGCGCGCGCATCGGGTCGAGCCCGGCGTAGAGCGACTGGAACGAGAACAGCCTGCGCACGCGGTCGTCCCGCAGGAACCGCCCGATCCGTGGGCCGAGCCTGCCGAAACCGCCGAGCGCGGCCAGCTTCGCCAGCTCCGGGCGCACCAGGTCCAGCGGCGAGTCGAAGTTGCCGCCGATGAAGTGGTTCTTCTGCACCGCGTACAGCGCGGTGAGCCAGCGCCGCAGCCGCCGGTATCCCTCGGCCTCCCCGGCGCCGGCCACGGCGCGGATCTCGGCCTCCATCGCGTCGGCGTCGGTGTGCAGGTGAATGGTGCTGCCGTCGGCGAAGTGCGCGCGGTAGGCCGGCTCGAGCCGTTCGAGCGTGAGCAGGTCGGCGGTGTCGCGGCCGACGGCGGCGAACGCCTCGTCGAGCAGCTCGGGCATCGTGAGCACGCTCGCGCCGGTGTCGACGGTGTAGCCGTGGTCGCGGTGCCCGCCGGCGCGCCCGCCCGGCCGGGGGTCGCGTTCCAGCAGGGTCACCTGCCTGCCCTGGCCCAGCAGGTGCAGGGTGGCGGAGAGCCCGGAGAGCCCGGCGCCCACCACGACGACCCGGTCGGTCGGCCCGGGAACCCTCCGCACTAGTGCCCCATCAGATCTGCGTCCACGGATGACCACACCCACCTTCCCTGACGGGCTCTAGTACTTCCTCTGCGTCGCAACGGCCGTCAACTCGGTCAGCTTCGACGCCGCCGGCTCGGCGAGGTCGATGCCGCGCAGCGTGGTCAGCGCGGCGTCGGTCAGCTCGTCGATGCGGCGCTCGACCTCCGCGACCGCACCGACATCGGTCAGCGCCTGCCGCACGATGTCCACGTCGGCACGTGTGAGATCGGGGTTGCCCACCGCGGCGGTGATCGCCTTGTGCTCCTGTTCCCGCTCCTGCTCGGCCGCAAACCGCAGCCCCAGCGCGAGCAGCAGCGTCCGCTTGCCCTCGCGCAGGTCGTCGCCCGCCGGCTTGCCGGTGACGGACGGGTCCCCGAAGACGCCGAGCATGTCGTCGCGCAGCTGGAACGCGACGCCGAGGTCGCGGCCGAACGCCATCAGCGGGTCGATCAGCTCCGGCCCCGCACCGGCGAGCGCGGCGCCGAGGTGCAGCGGCCGCTGCACGGTGTAGGCCGCGGTCTTGAGCCGGTCGATCCGCAGCGCCGCCTCCACCGACGCGTCGCCGGTCGCCTGCGTGTGCACGTCGAGGTACTGGCCGGCGAGCACCTCGGTGCGCATCGCGCGCCACGCGGGCCGCGCGGCGCGCAGCACCGGTGCGGGCAGCGGCGCCTCGGCGAACATGTCGTCGGCCCACGCGAGCGCGAGGTCGCCGATGAGCACGGCGGCCGCCAGCCCGAAGCTGTCCGGTGAGCCGAGCCAGCCCTCCTCGGCGTGCCTGCCCGCGAAGGCGACGTGCACGGTCGGGGAGCCGCGGCGGGAGTCGGAGGAGTCCAGCACGTCGTCGTGGATCAGCGCGCACGCCTGGATCAGCTCGAGGCTCGCCACCACCCGCAGCACGCCCTCGGCGTGGTCACCCGTGGGATCGCCGCCCGCGCCGCGCCAGCTCCACCACGCGAACGTCGGGCGCAACCGCTTGCCCCCGCCGAGCACGAAGTCACTCAGCGCGTCCGTGGCGGGACCGAACGTGGGCTCGGTGTGCCCGATGGCCTCGCTCGCGTCCCGGAGGAAGTCGGCCAGCGCGGCGTTGACGTGCGCTGGCAGGTCTGCGTCGAAGGCGGGCTCACTCATGCCTCTATCGTCGCAGGTCGATACTCCGCCAGTAGCATGTGCGGCATGACGTCGGTGATCGAGCGACTGCGGGGCGACACTCCCGTTTTCTCAGTGGAGTTCTTCCCGCCCCGCGACGAGGCCGACGAGGCGGTGCTGTGGCGAGCGGTCCGCGAGCTGGAACAGCTCGACCCCGCCTACATGTCGATCACGTACGGCGCGGGCGGCTCGAGCCGCGACGGCACCATCCGCAGCATCGCCAGGGTCGCGACCGAGACCACCCTCGTGCCCATGGCGCACCTCACCGCCGTCAACCACTCCGTCGCCGAGCTGCGCAACGTCATCGGCTGGTACGCCGCCGTCGGCGTGCGCAACATCCTCGCCCTGCGCGGCGACCCGCCCGGCGACCCCTACGGCGAGTGGATTCCGCACCCGCAGGGGCTCAACTACGCCGAGGAGCTCGTAGAGCTCGTGCGCTCGCTCGGCGACTTCTGCGTCGGGGTGTCGGCCTTCCCCTACGGCCACCCCCGCTCGCCCGACCTCGACACCGACACCCGCTACCTGGTGCGGAAGTTCAAGGCGGGGGCGGACTTCGGCATCGCGCAGCTGTTCTTCGAGGCCGACGACTTCCTGCGGCTGCGCGACCGCGTGGCCGCCGCGGGCTGCGACAAGCTGCTCATCCCGGGCATCATGCCGCTGACCACGCCGAGGACGTTGCACAAGACCATCGAGCTGTCCGGTGTCGACGCCCCGCGCACGCTGCTCGACCGGCTCGAACCGCTCTCCGCCGACGCGAAGGCGTTCCGCGCCGAGGGCCTCGACGCCGTCACCGAGCTGTGCGAGCGGCTGCTCGCCGAAGGCGTTCCCGCGCTGCACTTCTACACGTTCAACCGCTCCAAGGCGACACGCGAGCTGGTGGGCAGGCTCGGACTGGTTCCGGCGCGCGCGTGAGGCGGTAGCGTGCCGCCCATGCGTGTGCACGAGATCTGCGACCAGTTCGTCGACGACATCGCCGCGGCCGACCCCGTCGCGGCGACGATGTTCGGCGTGGCGAGCTACGACGACCAGCTCACCGACTACTCCCCGGAGGGGCATGCCGCCCGCGCCTCGCTCGCGAAGCGGGCGCTGCGCGAGCTCGAGGCGGCGACCCCCGCCGACGACGGCGAGCGCGTGGCGAAAGCCGTGTTCCTCGAACGGATCGGCCTTGATGTGGAGGTCCACGAGGCCGGCCTGGACGTGGCGTCGCTGAACGTCATCGAGAGCCCCGTGCAGAACGTGCGGCAGGTCTTCGACCTCATGCCGAGCGAGACCACCGGGCACTGGGAGAACATCGCCGCGAGGATGGGCAAGGTTCCCGCAGCGCTCGACGGTGTCCGGGCCTCGCTGCTCGCCGCGGCCGAGGCGGGCAACGCGCCCGCGCTGCGGCAGATCGCCAAGGTCGCCGAGCAGGCCGAGGTGTGGGCGGGCCTGAGCGGGGGCTCGGGCTTCTTCGTGCCCCTCGCCGAAAGCGCCGGGGGCGTGCCGGATTCGCTGCGCGCGGAACTCGGCCGGGCCGCGCACGCCGCGCAGGAGGCCTACGCCGAGCTCGCCGGGTTCCTGCGGGCCGAGCTCGCCCCTGAGGCGCCCACGAAGGACGCCGTCGGTGAGGACGTCTACCGCCTGTGGTCGCGCTACTTCGTCGGCGCGAACCTGGACCTGCGCGCCGCCTACGACTGGGGGTGGGAGGAGTTCGCCCGCGTCGAGCGGGAGGCCAAGGAGGTGGCCGCGCGGATCGCGCCGGGCGCGTCGCTGGCCGGGGCCGCGCGGGCGCTCGACGAGGACGAACGTTACCGCGTGCGCGGGCAGCGCGGCTTCCAGGAGTGGATGCAGGGGCTCTCCGACGAGGCACTGAACTCGTTGCGAGGCAAGCACTTCGACATCCCCGACGAGCTCATGGCGCTCGACTGCCGCATCGCGCCGCCCGGCGGGGGCGTCGGCGCCTACTACAGCGGTCCCAACGAGGACTTCTCCCGGCCGGGCACCATGTGGTGGTCGGTGCCGCAGGACCGCGAGGACTTCTCCACCTGGCGCGAGGTCACCACCGTCTACCACGAGGGCGTGCCGGGGCACCACCTGCAGATCGCGACCGCCGTTCACCAGGCCGCCTCGCTGAACCGGTTCCAGCGGATGCTGGCATTCACCTCGGGCCACGCCGAGGGCTGGGCGCTGTACGCGGAACGGCTCATGCGCGACCTCGGCTACCTGGAGGACGACGGCAACCTGCTCGGCATGCTCGACGCGCACCTCTTCCGCGCCGCGCGCGTGGTGGTGGACATCGGCATGCACCTGGAGCTGGAGATCCCGGCGGGCACCGGCTTCCACGAGGGCGAGCGCTGGACGCCGGAACTGGGTCTGGAGTTCATGCTCACCAGGACCATCACCGACGCCGACCACGTGCGGGACGAGATCGACCGCTATCTCGGCTGGCCGGGCCAGGCGCCGTCGTACAAGCTCGGCGAGAAGCTGTGGCTGGACGCCCGCGACGAGGTGCGCGGGCGGCAGGGCTCCGCCTTCGACCTGCGGGACTTCCACATGCGGGCACTGCGCATGGGCGGCATGGGCCTCGACACCCTCCGCGAACAGCTCGCCCTGCTCTGACACCGTCCCCCCAAGGCCACCTTGGTTGCGCCCGCCCGTCTGCCCTCCACCGCCCAAACGGAGACGCTGACGCGCCACTGCGTCGATTCAACGCAACAAAGGTGGCCTTGGGTGCAGTCGGCGACTGTATGATCGGGCCATGATTCACCGGGTCTTCCGCAGCACCCCGCCTCCGCGCTCCTGAGCGGGGCGTAGGCACGAAGCCACGCCGTGCGGCCTTCTCGTCGCCGCACGGTTTCTTTCTGCATCCATCCGGTAGCCGTTCCGGCTCCGGAGCACGCCCCGCGTCGTCGGCCCTCCCTTTCACTTCGACGTTGGAGCGTTCTCATGTCCGTTTCCGTTGCCGTGCGCGCCCGCGCCGGCTCGGTGAGCCTGGTCGTCGCCGGGGTGCTGTGGGGAACCGGCGGCCTCGCCGGTTCCCTCCTGTCCGAGCGAGCGGGGTTGCACCCGCTGGCCGTCGCCGCGTACCGGCTGCTGCTCGGCGGCGCCTTCGCGGTGCTGTTCCTCTGGGCCACCGGCAGGCTGCGCGCGCTGCCGCGCACGCGAGCCGCCGCGGTGCGGCTGCTGCTCGCCGGTGTCCTGCTCGGCCTGTTCCAGGCGTGCTACTTCGCCGCCGTGTCGCTCACGTCCGTGAGCATCGCCACGATGACCACCATCGGCAGCGTCCCGGTGTTCGTGGCGCTCGCGACGGCGGTCGCCCGGCGGCGGGCGCCGCGGCTGCCGACCGTCCTTTCCATCGCGGGCGCGCTGCTCGGTCTCGTGCTGCTCAGGTGGTCGCCCGACGGCGCGGGCGAGGGCTGGGAGACGATCGCCGGCCTCGCCTTCGCGCTCGTGTCGGGAGCAGGGTTCGCAACGCTGACGCTCGTCACCCGCAATCCCGTCGAGGGCCTCGATCCCTTGCGCACCACCGCGTTCGGCTGCCTGCTCGGTGGCGTGGCGCTGCTGCCGGGCGCGCTGTGGTTCGGCGCGGCTGTCCCGTTGAGCGCGGACGTGCTCGCACTCGCGGTGTATCTGGGGGCCGTGCCGACGGCGCTGGCATACGCCGCGTACTTCCGTGGGCTCGAGCACTCCCATCCGGTGCTCGCCGCGCTGTCGGCGCTGCTCGAACCGCTGACGGCGGCCGTGCTGGCCGCGGTGCTGCTCGACGACCGCCTCGGCCTTGCCGGCTGGTGCGGCGCCGCGCTGCTGGTCGCCGCCATCGGGGTGAGCTACTGGCGGCCCGAGCGCTGACCGGCCGGGTGGCGCCTCCCCTGGGGGGCGTCCCCCGGCTCCGTGAGCACGAGCAGGCCCCGCCGGGTGACGGAGCGGTCGGTCACCGTCGCGCTGCGCCACCCGGCGGGCACCATGCCCGCCATCAGCCGGTCGCGCGTGCGCGGTGCGTGCCGCGCGTGCCGGGAGAACGACCAGCCGAGCAGCACGCGGCCCCGCCGGTGCTGTCCCTTCAGCGCCTCCTCGACGGTGCAGTCGATCCACAGCAGGTGCCTCGGCCGCCCTGTCAGCACGCCCAGCGCGACGAAGGCGGACCTCGCGAGCGCGCCCGTCGCGGGGTCGTGCACGACGATCGTGTTCCGCGCGCGGGCGGCCACGGCGACGAGCCGGAGCACGTGCAGGACGTGGACGAGCGGCCGGTACCAGGAGTAGGGCGTCCCGGCCGGCAGAACGCGGCGGAGCAGGGAGCGCAGCTGATCGGTGTCCAGCACGGTGACGGGCGGGACGCTCTCGATGTCGCGCAGCAGTGTGCTCTTGCCCGCACCCGGCAGGCCGGCCACCACCACCAGTGCGTGGGGCTCGACGTGCATGGGGAAACGGTCGGGTGCGGTAAGGCTCATGCTCCGCCCAACGCGCCGCGGGTGGTCCCGCGTTCCGGAGAACGCGGAAGACCACGACGATCTGGGGAAACGCACAGGCTACTCAAGGGGCAGCGTGCGTCCCAGTATCGCGAACGGGCGCGGGTCGCCCGCGAAGTGGTAGTCACGCAGCACGTCGGTGAAGCCGAGCCTGCGGTACAGCTTCCATGCCCGGCTCGTGCCCTCGGGTGTGGAGAGCAGCACGTGCCGGTGCCGCACGCCGTCGACGAGCGTGCGCAGCAGATTCTCGCCGGTGCCCCGGCCCTGGCTGCTCGGCCGGACGTGGATCTCGGTCAGCTCGAAGTAGTCACCGAGCCACGCGTCGGCGGCCTGGTCGCCCTCGCGGCCCGCCAGGCCCCTTCGCACTTGCTCGTGCCACCACTGGCCCGGCGTGCCGCGGTAGCCGTAGGCGAGCCCGACGAGGCGGTCGTCGGTGTCGAGCGCGGCGACGCAGCGCCAGCCGTCCCGCAGCGCGTGGGTTAGCCACATCGGCGCGCGTTGCTCGGCGGTGCCTTCCGGGTAGTTCATGGCGGCGACGTAGAGCGAGAGCGCCTCGGGCAGCCGGGCGCGGAACTCGTCGCCGGAGAGGTGGGCGAGCTTGGCGTAGCCGGAGGACATCGCGGTCATGCCGGCACGTCCTCCGGGGGTGGCGCCGCGACGTCGGCCGCGCGGCCGCCGGTGACGGCGAGCAGGCCGTCGAAGGTCGTGGGGTACACCGACTTGGGGTGCCCGGCCGCCGCCCACACCACGTCGTAGGCCCGCAGCGCGGTGTCGACCAGCGTGATCAGCCTGCTCGGATGCCCGACCGGCGCGACACCGCCGATGGTCTGCCCGGTGTGCTCCTTGACGAACGCGGGGTCGGCCTTGCCGACCTCGGTGGCGCCGGTCAGTGCGGCGAGCGTGCGCGGGTCGGCGCGGTGCGCGCCGGAGGTCAGCGCGAGCAGCGGGGCGTCGGGCTCGCCGTCGAACGAGGCGCGGAACACGAGGCTGTTGGCGATCGCGCCCACCTCGACGCCCAGAGCCTCGGCCGCCAGTGCCGCCGTGCGCGCGTCGGCGGGCAGGATCCGGATGCCGTCGGCGGCGGCGTCCTGACCGGCCTCGGTGAGGGCTGCCGCCACCTTGGCGACCGAGGGGTGGTCGAGGGTGCTCATACACGTATGAGATCACGGGACAGCCGTCGGATGCGACGCAGATCGCCCGTTGACCACCCCACCTGGGCTTGAGCACCCGCCACCCGCGAGCTAGTCTGGAGGTGTTCGAACATACGTTCGACACCCGGTGGAGCGCTCTCCGGTCGGTCCCCGGCGCGTGGATGGGGGAAGCATCTGCGCGCCGGGACCATTGTCCGCCGTCCGCGCTCCATCTCCGGTTCGAGAGAGGGAGGTGGGCCATGTCCGTCGCGTTCGCGTCGCGCGGTGGCCCGGGGTCGCGCAAGGGCTCCACCCAGCCCGCGCTGCCGTTCGAGGTGCGGCCGCCGGCGGTGCCCGCCGCCGTGTCGCTGCTCACGCAGGCGAAACACGGGCTGGCGGAGGCGACGCGGGAATCGGATCCGGTCAAGCGGTTCATCGCCGCCTACCTGTCGGCGCTGCGGGCCGCGGCCGCGATCCTCGCCGCGCGCGGGCGTCCGCACCGGGGCCGCGCGAAGCCGGAGAGTGTGTGGACGCTGCTGGAGGGCGCCGTGCCGGAACTGCGGCAGTGGGCCGGGTTCTTCGCGGCGCACTCCGCGAGGCAGGCGGCGGCGCAGGCGGGCGTCACGCGGCGCATCACCGCCGAATCCGCGGACGAGTTGTCCGCGCGGGCGGGCCAGTTCGTGTCGATCGCTGGCCGCGTGGTGCACGGTCACCCCGTGGAGCGGGCCGCCCACTGCGGCGCGCGCCCGCACGCGCACCGGCGCCGGAGCGGATGATGCCGGGACAGGCGCTGATCGACCACGGCAGGCTGCTGGACGCGATGGGGTACGAGGTCGATCTGCTGATCGAGGCGGCGCGCGCGGTGCCGCACGACGTGGCGGTGCCGATGAGTCCGGGTTGGACGGTCGGAGAGGTGGTCCGCCACGTGGGCAGTGTCTACCGCGTCGCGCTGGCCTGGCTGGTCGAGGGAGGCCGGCCAGGGGAGTGGCAGCGGGACCCCGCGCCGGGCCAGACCGTCGAGAGCTACCTGCGGCAGGGGTTCGTGGACCTGGACGAGGTGCTGCGCTGGCACGACCCCGGTGAGCGCGCCGCCACCTGGTGGCCCGCGGATCCCACCTACGGGTTCTGGTGCCGCCGCATGGCGCACGAGTCCACGATCCACCGGGTCGACGTGGAGGACGCGGCGCGGTTCGACCTCGGTGAGATCGCCGACGACATCGCGCTCGACGGCATCGACGAGGCGCTCGCGGTGTGGTTCAGCCACCGGCTCGGGATGCTGGGGCTCAGCGGCACCCGCCAGAGCTCGGTGGGGGTGCGCACCGGCGGGCACAGCTGGATCGCCAGGGCAGGGCCCACGGAAACGGTCGCGTGGCGCTGCTCCGATGCCGAGGCACTGCGGGCCGACGCGGTCGTCTCCGAGTCCCCGGTCACGGTCTACCTGTGGCTGTGGGGCAGGCAGCGGCTGGGAGCGGTGCACGTGGACGGTGACGACGACGCGGCAGGGCAGTTGTGGGCGCTGATGAGGCTGGCCACGAGATGACGGGTTTGTGGGGAAGCAACATCCGTTGTCGAGGTCGGTCGCTAGATTGCCCAGATGGCAACTCGTCTGGCGCATCTCGTGGTGGACGCGCGACAGCCGTCGCTGCTCGCCGGGTTCTGGTCCGGGCTCCTGGGTTGGGAGGTGGTGCCTGAGGACGGGGCGGACGTTGAGGGTGCGGTCGCGGTGCGGGCACCGGAGCCGGACGGCTGTCAGCTGTCGCTGGTCTTCGTGCCCGCACCGGGACCCAAGACGGCGAAGAACCGCGTGCACCTGGATCTGGCCAGCGCCGGTAGGGAGCGGCAACGGTCCATCGTGGACGATGCCGTCGCCCGCGGCGCCACCACAGCCGACGTCGGGCAGGGCGCTGTGCCATGGGTGGTGCTCGCCGACCCGGAGGGCAACGAGTTCTGCGTGCTCGAACCGCGTGAGGAGTACGCCGACACGGGAGCGCTGGCGGCCGTCGTCGTGGACGTACGCGAACCTGCCGCGCTCGGTGGGTTCTGGTCCTCGGTCAGCGGCTGGGACGTGGTGCGGCGCCATCCCCAGTTCACGAGCCTGCGGGAGCCCGGATGCCGGGGACCGTGGCTGGAACTGTTGCGCAACGCGGACGCCGAGCGCACGGGGACAAGGTGGCGCCTCGCCGTGGCCGTCGAGGGCGATGCGCCGGCCGGGGAGCTGCCGGGCGCGCGGCTCACCGATCCGGAGGGCAACGAGATCGCGGTCGTCACTCGCGGCTGACCTCGGGGCGTGATCACGGAGCGTGTTTCCGTTGCGTTGCGCACCCGAGGCGACGCTGACACGCGCGAAACACCTCTGCCGCCGACCAGCAACAACGGCCGGGGATCGTGGATGTCATGGACATTCGCCGTGCCCGGACCACCGCGCGTTCCGAGATCCCCCGTGCCTGGCTCGACCAGGTGCGGGAGGCCGACCGGACCTCGGTCACGTGGAGGTTGCGCGTCCGCATGGACGACCGGCCCGGCACGCTGGCCCGGGTCGCGGTCCGGCTCGCGGACCTGGAGTGCAACATCCTGGGTCTCGCCGTGCTGGCGGTGCCGGATGGGGTGCTCGACGAGATCGTCGTCCGGCCGGCCGTGGGCCTGACGCGCGCGCACCTGGTCCAGGCCATCGAGGACGAGGATTGCGAATGCCTCGGCATCACCGACGCCGACGTGCGTGAGCTGGTCGACTCGTCGGCGGCCGGCCTGGTCGCGGCGAGCCGCGTCGTCGCCGATCCGGCGAGCCTCGCCGACGCGGTGCGCGAGGTCCTCGCGGCGGATCTGGTCACTGTGGTGCCGTCCGTCGAGGCCAATCCCGGCCGAACCGAGGGCGGGCACCGCGCCGTCTTCCTCGCGGGGGAGGCCGACGCGCTCGTGGCCCGCAGGTTGTGGGCGCCGTTCCTGCAGCAGGAGCTGGCGAGGGCCGACGCGCTGCTCGGACTGCTGGCGGCCATGCGCGCCAACGTCTCCGGGCCAACGGTCGAGACCTGTACCGACGGCGCGACCGTTGTGCTGCGCGAGGCCCGGCCAGGTGACGCCGACGCGCTTTTCGCGCTGCACGGCCGATGCTCGGCGCGGACCCTGTTTCACCGCTACCACACGGGCCTGCGCATCGTGCCGCGCCGCTGGCTGCACCGGCTGCTGGTCCCGCCGCGCGGGGTCGGCGTCGTGGCCGTATGCGGGCGGGACGTGATCGCACTCGGCCAGCTGATTCCCGAGCAGGGCGGCGACGCCGCGGAGATCTCGCTGCTCGTCGAGGACGCCTGGCAGCGCAACGGGCTCGGCACCGCCCTGCTGCGCAGGCTTGCGGTGCTCGCCTCCGCGTGGGGCTGTCGCGAGCTCGTCGCGACGTGCCTGCCAGGGGAGGACGGAATCCGCAGGACAGCTCTCCGGGCAGGGCTCTCGCCTGCACCCGCCCCCGATGAGAGAGGTGTCCTGCGGATCGTCCTCTGAGCTGCTGTCAGCAGGTGACAGACACGTCGGCGCTCTCCTCGAAGGAGACGTGCACGTGGTCGTAGTGGTTCGCGGTCGCGCTGCCGCGGTCCTCCATCGTCGACCAGCCGCTGCCGTCGTTGTACTGCTGTTCCCAGATCACGTAGGTCACCCCGAACTCCGCCTGGTGAGCCAGGACGTAGTCGGCGATCTGGTCACCTGTGGACGAGTCGACCATGAAGTCCAGCGCCAGTCCGGAGGGGTGGTCGCTCGCGCCGGAACGGCTGCCGACGCCGCCGACGGAATCGACGTCGAACTTGGTGAGAACGTGGTTGCCCACCTGCGCGACGTGAGGCTGCGTTCCCTCGAGTTCGGTCGAGCACGACTCGGGCGGGGGCGGCGGTGGTGGTGGCGGAGGAGGCGGTGGCGGAGGCTCTTCGCTGGAGCTCTCCGTGGTGGTGGTCGTGGTCGGGGAGGGGGAGGGCGGGGGTGTGGTTGTCGTGCTGGTCGGGACCGGCTTCCGGCTCGTGGTGGGGGATGGTTTCACGAGCCGGTGCTGTTCGGTCGGTCCCGCTGAGGCGGCGAGCGCGGCGCCACTGTTCTCGGTGTCGTTGCCCCACAGTCCGCTGGTGAACCAGACTGTGAACGCGAGCATGCTCGCTGCGGCTACGCCCAGCGCGGTCGGTTTTGCCCAGGAGGGCGATCTTTTCGCACGATGTCGGCCGGCCATTTCTGTCCTCGAAAAATCGATTACGGCAAGAGCTCGGCCAGATTACGAACTGACAACGGCGAAGTCACGAACGAGTGGTGATGGCCACAGGGCAGGCGAAGCAACCTGGGTTCTTGACCAGGTGAGTTAGGCCGTTCGGCGGTATAACCGGCAGATCACGGCGCACTCAAACGGCACGCCGGTTGCCCAGGGTCAGATCAATATTCCGTTGCGTTGCGGAGCAATTTGTCAACGGGACCAGAACCAGTCGCGCTGGCGCGCTTCGCGCAGGGCCTGCCGGCGCTGGTCTTTGTCGAGCCGGTCGAGATAGAGCTTGCCGTCGAGGTGATCGGTCTCATGCTGAAGACACTGTGCCATGAGCCCGCTGCCCTCCACGGTCACCGGCTCGTTGCGCACGTCGACGCCGCGGACGACCGCGTACCGCGCCCGGACGGTGGTGAACCACAGTTCGGGCACGGAGAGGCAGCCCTCGGTGACCTCCTGCGTTTCCTCGGAGAGCTCCACGATCTCCGGGTTCAGCACGTACCCGAGCTCGCCCTTCACGTTGTAGCTGAACGCCCGCAGGCTCACGCCGATCTGCGGCGCGGCGAGTCCCGCCCTGCCGGGCAGGTCGACGGTCTGGAGGAGGTCGTCGACCAGTGCCTTCACCGAGGCGTCGAACCGGGTCACCGGGTCCGCCACGGTCTTCAGCACCGGGTCACCGAAGTAGCGCAGGTCGCGCACGGCCATCGTCGGGATCCTTTCCACACGTCGCCGTGCAGCTTAGGAGGTGGGCGCTCAGGCCCGGAGCCGCAGCCCCTTCGGAGTAGCCCGGAAACCGGCCTCCCGCAGGACATCCGCGAGCTCGGAGGTCAGCGCCTCCTCACCATCCGCCCGCTGAACCTGCAGCTGGCCGAGCCACCCCTCTCTGACCGCCGTCGACAGCGCGTGAGCCGCCGTGCGCAACACCGGCCCGTCCTCCGTGAACGACAGCAGCGACCGTCCGCCCCGCTCCACGTAGAGCGCGGGCACACCGTCGACCAGCACCGTCAGCGCCCCCGCCTTGCGGGCGGGCCGGTGCTTCGTGGCCCCCAGCGGAACCGGCCAGGGCAGCGCGGCGCCGTACGGCTGTGCCGGATCGGCGGCCGCCAGCACCACGGCACCCTGCGGCGCACGTGGGCCGCCGGCGTCGGACAGAGCGCGCAGCCGGTCGACCGCGCCGCGCGCCGCGAACTGCGCCGCGCCGAGCCCCTCCACGACGTACCCGCGGATGACCTGACCCGAGTCCTCCATGCCGCGCAGCACCTTGTAGATCCCGGAGAAGCCGCCCGTGACCCGCTCGGTGTCCAGTGCGCCCCGGGTGAGCACCCCGTGCCGTTCCAGGAACGACTCCGTCCGCGCGTGGGTCCGCCGCGTCGGGTCGGCCTCCCGGTCCGGGGTCAGCCCCCAACGCCCCGCGACCGTCGGCGGCCCGGTGCGCGACGGCATCGCGGGCCTGCCCGCCCGCAGCCGCGCGTAGCGGCCCCTCGGTGGCGAGCGGCGCGGCTTGTGCGCCGCCCCCTTCCCGGAGACCTGCGCCCGCAACGGGCCGAGCGTGTCGCCCGTGACCATTCCCGCCCACACGAGGTCCCACAGCGCGGCCACCACGTCCCCGTCGTCGGGCGCCTTGTCGACCAACGGCGTCACGCGGTCGACGAGCTGCCGGAAGAACAGCGCGCCGTGCTCCAAAGTGGACACGATCGCGGAGTGCAGCGGGCCCTCCGGCATGGCCTCCTCGACATCGGGCAGCAGCAGATCGGCCACATCGGACGGTGCCAGCGCGACCCAGCCGTCCCCTCCGGACAGTGAGCCGCAGCCACACCACGTCACCTCGCCCGCCGTGGTCAGCTCGTCCAGCAGTGCCGGGTAGTAGCCGGGCAGCCTGCTCGGCAGGATCAGCGACTCCAGCGCGCTCGCCGGCAACGGAGCACCCGCCAGCTGCTCGACCACGGACAGCACGTCGTCCGCCGTCGGCGCCGAGCGCACGCGCCCGCCGATGCCGTGCCACCCTGGCAGGAACCGGCCCAGCGCGGCCGGTTCGACCGGCTCGACCTCCGCCCGCAGCCGCGCCAGCGACGCGCGCCGGAGCCTGCGCAGCACCGCGGCGTCGCAGTACTCGACACCGCCCGGCTCGTACGGCTGCGGCCGCAGCTCACCCCTGACGAGCCTGCCCTCCGTCGTCAGCCGGTCGAGGATCCCGGTGACCACCGCGGGGCCGAGCCCGAACCGCCGCGCCGCCTGCGCCGCCGCGAACGGCCCCCGGCTGCGGGCGTAGCGGATCAGCAGGTCGCCCAGCGGGTCGGCCACCGGCTCCGTGAACACCTCGGGCACGCCGATCGGCAGCGCGACGCCGAGCGCGTCCCGTACCCGACCGGCGTCCTCGATCGCGAGATAGCGCTCCTCGCCGCCGATGCGCACCTGGATCGCCCGCCGCTCGGCGACCAGCTCGGTGAGCCAGTCAGGGCGCACCCCGCGTTCGGCGGCCTCCTCAACGGTCAGGTCACCGAGGAAGCGCAGCAAATCCGCCGCGTCCTCGACGCCGCGGGCGTGCCGATCCTCGTCGAGTCGTTGCAGCGAGCGCTCCACCGAAGCCACCACGTCGGCGTCGAGCAGTTCCCGGATCGCCTCGGTTCCGAGCAGCTCGGCGAGCAGCGCCGAGTCGAGAGACAGCGCCGCGGCCCGCCGTTCGGCGAGTGGCGCGTCCGTCTCGTACAGGAACATGCCGACGTAGCCGAAGAGCAGGCTCCGCGCGAACGGCGACGCCGACGGCGTCTCCACCTCGACGACCTTCACCCTGCGCGCCCGGACGTCGGCCATCAGCTCGCGCAGCCCGCCCACGTCGTAGACGTCCTGCAGGCATTCCCGCATGGCCTCCAGCACCACCGGGAACCGCTCGTACTTGGCGGCCACCCCGAGCAGCTGCGCGGCCCGCTGCCGTTGCTGCCACAACGGTGTGCGCCGGCGGGGATCCCGGCGCGGCAGCAGCAGCGAGCGCGCCGCGCACTCCCGGAACCGGGCCGCGAACAACGCCGAGCCGCCGACCTCGGTGACGATCAGCGACTCGACCTCGTCCGGGTCGACGAGCACGTCCTCGGCGGTCAGCATGATCTCCCTGCCGTCCGCGTCGAGCGCCTCCGGCAGCCGCAGCACGATGCCGTCGTCGGAGTGCGCCACCTGCGCGTCCACGCCGCGCGTCTCCCGCAGCCGCGCCGCGATCGCCAGCGCCCACGGAGCGTTCACCTGCGCGCCGAAGGGCGAGTGCACCACGACGCGCCAGTCGCCGAGCTCGTCGCGGAACCGCTCCAGCAGCATCGTCCGGTCACTCGGCACGTGCCGGGTCGCCTCGCGCTGCTCACCGAGATAGGTCAGGAGGTTCGTGCTCGCCCGTTCGTCGAGTCCCGCGGCGGTGGCCCGCTGCCGGGCGGTCTCATCGTCTGCTGTGGACACCTCGCGCAGGAACCGGCCGAGCGCCCTGCCGAGCTCGAGCGGCCTGCCGGGCGCGTCGCCCTTCCAGAACGGCATCCGCGCGGGCTCGCCGGGCGCGGGCACCACGATCACCCGGTCGTGCGTGATGTCGGTGATCCGCCATGACGAGGTGCCCAGCAGGATCGTGTCCCCGACCCTGGACTCGTAGACCATCTCCTCGTCCAGCTCGCCCACACGCGAGCCCGGCCGCTCGCCGTCGCCCGGCGTCATCACCGTGAACAGGCCGCGGTCGGGAATCGTGCCGCCCGAGGTGACGGCGAGCCGCTGCGCCCCCGGCCTGCCGCGCAGCTCGCCGGTCACCCGGTCCCACGTGATGCGGGCCCGCAGCTCACCGAACTCCTCGCTGGGGTAGCGCCCGGCGAGCATGTCGAGCACCGCGTGCAGCGCGTCGTCCGGCAGCGCCGCGAACGGAGCCGCCTTGCGCACCGTCGTGGCGATCTCCTCCACCGTCCTCGGTTCGAGCGCCACCATGGCGACGACCTGCTGCGCCAGCACGTCGAGTGGGTTGCGGGGATACCGGATCGCCTCGATGGCGCCGTTCGTCATCCGCTCGGCCACGACCGCGCACGACACCAGGTCGCCCCGGAACTTCGGGAACATCACGCCGCTCGACACCGCGCCGACGTGGTGGCCCGCCCTGCCGACCCGCTGCAGGCCGGACGCGACCGTGGGCGGCGCCTCGATCTGCACCACCAGGTCGACCGCGCCCATGTCGATGCCGAGTTCCAGCGAGGACGTGGCGACCACGCACGGCAGCCGTCCCGACTTCAGCTCCTCTTCCACGCGGGTGCGCTGCTCGCGGGACATCGAGCCGTGGTGGGCCTTCGCGACCGTCGCCTCGGCTCCCACCGTCAGCCCGGACTCGCCGATCGCCTCCGCCGGGTAGCGCTGGCCCGGCTCCAGCTCGGTACGCTCGGCCACGAGCTCGTTGAGCCGCGCCGTGAGCCGCTCGGCGAGCCGTCGCGAGTTCGCGAACACGATGGTGGACCGGTGCTGCCGGATCAGCTCCAGCACGCGTTCCTCGACGGCGGGCCAGATCGACGGCCTGCGCACGCCGCCACCCGAGATCTCCTCCTGCGTGCCGATCCCGCCCTCCGAGGGCAAGGGCAGCGGTTCGGCGGGAGGGCTCGCCGGAGCGTCCAGCTCGCCCATGTCCTCGACCGGCACCTCGACGCTGACCTCGATCGTCTTGGCGAGCTTGGGCTGCACCACGCGCACCGGCCTGCCGCCCGCGAGGAACGAGCTGACCTCGTCGACGGGCCGGACCGTTGCCGAGAGCCCGATGCGTTGGGCGGGCCGCCGCAGCAGGTCGTCCAGCCGCTCAAGTGAGAGCGCCAGGTGCGCGCCGCGCTTGCCGCCCGCGACGGCGTGCACCTCGTCCACGATCACGGTCTCGACACCACGCAACGACTCCCGTGCCGACGAGGTCAGGATCAAGAACAGCGACTCGGGCGTGGTCACCAGCACGTCGGGCGGCGTGCGCGAGAACGAGCGGCGCTCTGCCGCCGTGGTGTCGCCGGTGCGCATGCCGACCGTGATGTCCGGCACCGGCAGACCCAGCCGGTGCGACGCCTGCGAGATCCCCGCCAGCGGTGCCCTCAGGTTGCGCTGGACGTCCACCGCGAGCGCCTTCAACGGCGAGACGTAGAGGACCCGGCAGCGGTTCTTCGGCGTGTCCGGCGCGCCCTCGACCGCCAGCCGGTCCAGCGCCCACAGGAACGCGGCCAGCGTCTTGCCCGAGCCCGTCGGCGCCACCACCAGGGCGTGCTCGCCCGCGTGCGCGGCGCGCCAGGCCCCCTCCTGCGCGCGCGTGGGCTCGGCGAACGCCCCCGCGAACCAGTCCCTGGTCGCGGGGGAGAAGAGGTCCAGAACATCCGTGCCCACGTTCCCCATGATGCTCCCGGCCACCGACAGTTTCCGGCCGTACCCGTCCTGAGCAGGGAAATCGCCGGGTCCGTCCACGCCGTGAGCGCGGACATGGGAGCATCACCGCGAGCTTCGCGACATCAACAAGGGGAGAACTGTGCGGATTCTGTCCGTGGATCTCGGTACGTCCAACACCGTCGCCGTCCTGTCCGCACACGGTCGCCCGCCCCGCGTCGTCGAGGTCGACGGTTCCGCGACGATGCCCTCCGCGGTCTTCGCGGAGGAGGACGGCACCCTCGTCGTGGGCAGGGACGCCGAGCGGCGCGCGCGGCTCGACCCCACCCGGTTCGAACCCAACCCCAAGCGCAGGGTCGACGAGCAGACCCTGTTGCTCGGCACCGATGTCGTCCCGGTGAACGAGGCGCTGGCCGCGGTCCTGCGGCGTGTGCTCGACGAGACCTCCCGACAGCTGGGCGGCGAGCAGCCGGACGAGATCCGGCTGACCCATCCCGCGCAGTGGGGTCCCGTCCGCCGCAACGTCCTGCTCTCGGCCGCGCGGCTCGCCGGCATGACCGGCTCCGTCTCGCTGGTGCCCGAGCCCGTGGCGGCCGCCGCGCACTTCGCGTCGTTCCCCGGCAAGGCGCTCGGCGCCGGGCAGACGCTCGCCGTCTACGACCTCGGCGCCGGCACGTTCGACGTCGCCGTCGTCGGCGCGACGCAGAACGGTTACACGGTGCTGGCCGAGGACGGCCTTCCCGATCTGGGCGGTCTCGACGTCGACCAGGCGCTGCTCGTGCACGTCGGGCGCGAGGTCTCCCACCGCGACCCGCAGCACTGGCAGCGGCTGCTGCGCCCGGAGTCCACGGCCGACCGGCGCACCCGGCGCACGCTGCAGGAGGACGTCAAGGCCGCCAAGGAGGCACTGTCGCGGCTGCCGCAGACCGAGGTGCCGATGCCGGAGCCGTTCACCGACGTGCTCGTCACCAGGGCCGAGCTGGAGGCGCTCGTCCGGCCCGCCATGCTGCGCAGTGTCGAGTTGCTCGCCAGGACGGTCCGGGCGGCGGGACTGAGCCCCGACCGGCTCGCCGGCATCTACCTGGTCGGTGGATCGAGCAGGCTGCCGCTGGTCGGCACGCTCCTCGCGGAGAAGCTCGGTGTCGTGCCCTCCAGCCTCGACCAGCCCGAGACCGCCGTGGCGCTCGGCGCTCACCACGTGGCCTCAGACGGCATCAGCATGCGCACCCAGAACGTCGAGGGCCAGGTCGCCTCGGCGGGCGTCGCACCGCCGCAGCAGGCGCCCGGCGCCACCGGCCCGCACCCCCCGCCGCAGGTCGCCGCCGTGCCCGGATACGCCCCACCCGCTGCCTACCAGCAGCAGCCCGCGTACCCGAACAGCGGCCCGCAGCCTGCGCTGGCCACCCAGCACGCACCGGGGGCGAACTTCCCCTCGTACCCGGCGGCGCCGGACGGCAAGGGCGAGAAGAACCGCAAGAAGCTGCTCATCGGGGCCGCGATCGCGGCCGTGGTGCTGATCGCGGCGAGCACGGCGTTCTTCCTGTGGCCCTCGTCGTCGGCCACGACCTACACGGCGGAGGAGTGCCGCGAACCGGGACAGACCGACCAGCAGGGCTTCACGGGCTGCCTGCGGCAGCTCGCTGGTGACCTGGCCGACACCAGCCAGTGCGGGCCGGGCACCGGGACCGGCCCTGCCGCGGCGGCGAACGAGGAAGAGCTGGGGGTCACCGTGACCTGCTCCGCGCCGGGGCTCGCGGGCGCCCAGGTCACCTACCTGCACGGCTCGTCGCGCGACGTGCTGAAGCAGTACACCGACGGGCTGCTGAACCGCACGGGCGGCGGCGACCGGGTGGAGGCCGACTGGGGCGGCAACGCGCTCGAGGGCAGTTACTCGGCCTCGGCGGGGCGCAACTCGTCAGTGCTCGTCTTCACGGTCGATGACCGCCCGCTGTCCGGCTTCATCTACCAGGTCAACGCCACGGGAGAGGGCGAGTCGGCCAAGCCGGGCGCGCTGGCCGACTACTTCGAGCAGAACGTGCAGCCGGGCGAGTAGCCGTCATTTCCGCCGATTGCGGCGGTAGTTGATCAGCAGGACGACCAGCGTCGCGCTCACGGCCGCGATCGAGGCGAGCGCCAGGGCCGTTGACTCGAACCCGGAGAAGGTCTGTGCGAGCTGCATGTCCCCACGGTACGGCCTCGGCGCGGGAACACGCCGGTCCCGTGGTTAGCCTTGTCCCGATGCGAATCACGGTTTTTCGACGGCTGATGGCGGAAGAGTTCGGCGCGGCGCGCTCGGAGACGCTGGCCAAGGACCACGTGCTCAGCGGTCTCGGCGGGCGCACGGTTGACGAGGCGCTCGAGGCCGGGGTGCCCGCGAAGGAGATCTGGCAGCAGGTCTGCGCCGAGTTCGAGGTTCCCGCCGAACGCCGCTGACCGCTCGGCGAGCCGAGAAATCCTACTGGAGGGGTGTGTCACCTTCGACCTCGAACAGGTGTTCGTCTATCGTGTTGTTCACGCCGGGGTCGTCTGTCCACAGATTTCCGCCGAGCCCGGAACTGTCGGACCCCGCCCGTAACGTCGAGCCCAACAGATCACAACCGCGACAGCCAATGAGGTGGATTCCATGCCAGCAGCACCGGACAAGGGCAAGGCGCTCGATCTAGCCCTTGCCCAGATCGACAAGCAGTTCGGCAAGGGGTCGGTGATGCGGCTCGGTGAGGACACCCGCCCTCCGATCGAGGTCATTCCCACCGGCGCCATCGCGCTCGACATCGCGCTGGGCATCGGCGGCCTGCCGCGTGGCCGCATCGTCGAGGTCTACGGCCCCGAGTCCTCGGGTAAGACCACCGTCGCGCTGCACGCCGTGGCCAACGCGCAGAAGGCGGGCGGCATCGCCGCGTTCATCGACGCGGAGCATGCGCTCGACCCGGAGTACGCCAAGGTGCTGGGCGTCGACACCGACGCGCTGCTGGTCTCTCAGCCGGACACCGGTGAGCAGGCGCTGGAGATCGCCGACATGCTGATCCGCTCCGGTGCGCTCGACATCCTGGTGATCGACTCGGTCGCCGCGCTCGTGCCGCGCGCCGAGATCGAGGGCGAGATGGGTGACTCCCACGTCGGCCTGCAGGCACGCCTGATGAGCCAGGCGCTGCGCAAGATCACCGGTGCGCTGCACAACTCCGGCACCACCGCGATCTTCATCAACCAGCTGCGCGAGAAGGTCGGGGTGATGTTCGGCTCTCCCGAGACCACCACCGGTGGTAAGGCGCTGAAGTTCTACGCCTCGGTCCGCCTCGACGTCCGCCGCATCGAGACGCTCAAGGACGGCGGCGAAGCCGTCGGCAACCGCACCCGCGTGAAGGTCGTCAAGAACAAGGTGGCGCCGCCCTTCAAGCAGGCCGAGTTCGACATCCTCTACGGACACGGCGTCTCTCGCGAGGGCTCGCTCATCGACATGGGTGTCGACCAGGGCATCCTGCGCAAGTCCGGGGCCTGGTACACGTACGAGGGCGACCAGCTCGGCCAGGGCAAGGAGAACGCCCGGAAGTTCCTGCGCGACAACCCCGACATCGCCAACGAGGTCGAGAAGCGCATCAAGGAGAAGCTCGGTATCGGCGCCCAGCTCGACGCCGACGAAACCGCTCCGGCGCCGGTCGACTTCTAGGGAGGGTGTTTCAAGTGGGGGTTTGCGTGGCGGTGCGGGTGGCGGAACCTCAGCCGCCCACCCGCCGGCCCGGCCACCGCCCCCATCGATGCGCTTCACGCCACAGTGTCCTCGGCTCCGGGATCGCCTCCTCATGAATGCCAATCCACCACGTCGTCGCTGTCCTCTCGAGGAGGCGGCTGAGAACCCGCTGCGGTGCCGGTTGTCGGCCACCCCAAGCGGCGTGGCCGCTTCTGATGCGCGCTCTGGAGGCCCGGCCGATGAGTGAGCCGAGCTCCGGCGGGGCACGGCGGTCGCGAGCACGCCCGGTGTCCGAGCTGACCCCCGAGGAGGCGAGGAAGAAGGCCAAGGAGGTCTGCTTGGATCTCCTGGCCGCCCGGCCGCGCACGAAGGACGAGCTGCGCAAGACGCTGCGCCGTAAGGGGTTCGACGACGAGCTCAGCGAGACGCTGCTGGGCAAGCTCGACCATGCGGGGCTCGTGGACGACGCCGCGTTCGCGGAGATGTGGGTGCGGTCCCGTCACGCCTATCAGGGGTTGGCGAAGCGTGCGCTCGTGGCCGAGCTGAGGCGCAAGGGCGTCGACAGCGAGGTCGCGGCCGAGGCGGCTGGCGAGATCGACCGTGACGCCGAGGAGGACCGAGCGAGGCAGCTCGTGCGCAAGAAGCTGCGCACCATGAGCGAGGTGGACGAGCAGACCGCGACCCGGCGGCTGCTCGGCATGCTCGCCCGTAAGGGTTACCCCCAGGGTCTGTCCTACGCTGTGGTCCGCGAGGAACTCCGAGACGCGGGCGCCGAGTCCACGATGCTCGACGACGTCACCCTGGAATAGCTTCCGTGAGACACTCGGCCAGGACGTGAGGAGCCGCTGTGACAGCCCTGCCAGAGCATCCCGCATCGCGACTGCCCGGCGTGGATCACCTGCTGACCATCGCCGAGTATCTCGAACTGGGGGAGACGGAGCCCGGGTACACCGAGCTCATCGGGGGCCGTCTGTTGATGTCGCCAAGTCCGAGACCGGGCCACAACATTGCCTCGTTCAGCCTCCTGGAGCAACTGAAACCACAGTTGCCCGGGGGTCGTCGTGGGGTGCAGGACATCGATGTCGATCTGGAGCTCACGTCACCGGACCAGCCAGGCTACTCGCGGAGACCTGATCTCGTCGTGGCCGACGGCGATGCCGTCGCACGAGTGGACCGGGAAGGGGGCATGCTGCGCGCGTCCGACCTGCTGCTCGTCGTGGAGATCGTGTCTCCGGGATCGAAGCGCATCGACACCGTCGACAAGCGCGGTGAGTACGCCGATGCCGGTATTCCGCACTACTGGATCGTCGACATCACCGAGCCCGTCTCGCTCGTGGCCTGTCACCTGGCGGGCGACTTCGGCTACCAGGACGACGGCGCCGTGACGGGGACGTTCACCGCCACCGAGCCGTTTCCCGTGCGCATCGACCTCGCCGCCCTGCACTAGTCGGGATACCCCACCGGCACGACCGTGCCGTCCTCGGCGAGCCGGCACGTGCGGATCACCGTGCCCACCGGCTCGCGGACCCACCACGCGCCCGTCTCGCGGCGTTCCTGGCGGGTGGTGTATCGGTAGTGGAACAGGCGAGCCCGGACGAACTTGGGCGCCGAGCCGGGGAAGGGGTTGCGGCGGAACAGCTTCAGGGTGCGCCGGTCCGCGATCAGGAGCTTCGTTGCCAGCTCGGGCAGCCACCGGGTGCCGTAGCGCGACGACAACGACACGAACCACAGCTGCCAGTCCAGCCGGAGGTGGTAGGGCGCGATCTGCGGCGGGCGGCGCCGTGGATCGCCCGGTTTGCCCTTGAGCTCGTACTCGCGCCACCTCGTCTCCGGCGTCACGGCCGGCTCATCGGTGCCCTCGATGACCACCTCGTGCCGGTCGCGGGTGATCGTGCCGAACGCGCCGTAGGTGTTCACCAGGTGCAGGCGGTTGAAGCTGTAGTTCATGATCTGCCCGCGCCCCAGGAGGTTCCGGATCGGCCAGTAGCTCAGCACGACCGTGGCCGCGGTCAGCCCGAGCACCACGGCCCGGTACCAGAGCGGCGTCTCACCGGGCTGGGGCGGTGTCAGCGGGAACAGGCCACCGTCCACAGCGGACACGGCGAGCGTGATGGTGATGACGTTGAGCCACGCGAAGTTCCCGCTCAGCACCAGCCAGCCCTGCGTGACGATGACGACTCCGGCGGCGACCGTCGCCACGGGCTGCGGCGCGAACAGCAGAAAGGGCACCACCAGCTGCGCCACGTGGTTCGCCGCGACCTCCACTTTGTGCAGTGGTCTCGGCAGGTGGTGGAAGTACCAGCTGAGCGGCCCTGGCATCGGCTGCGTCTCGTGGTGGTAGTACAGGCACGTCAGGTCGCGCCAGCACCGGTCGCCGCGCAGCTTGATCATCCCGGCGCCGAACTCCACCCGGAACAGCAGCCACAGCAGCAGCCACAGCACCAGCACCGGCGGCTCCACGTGGGCAGGGCCGAGGAAGATCGCCAGGAAGCCCGTTTCGAGCAGCAGTGACTCCCAGCCGAACGAGTACCACACCTGGCCGACGTTGACGATCGACAGGTACAGCACCCACGGCACCGCCCACAGCAGCATGTGCGCCCAGACCGGCAGGCCGTCGGCGAGCCCGGACACGAGCACCGCCGACACGAGTGCGCCCGTGCCGGCGACCGCGACGAAGAACCGGTCCGAGTAGTGGGCGTGGAACAGGCTCGGCGACTCGCGAAACGGCGTCCTGCTCAGAAAACGCGGAACGGGCAGCAGCCCGCGTTCTCCGAGCAACGCCCGGAACTGGTTGAGCGCCACCAGAAACGCCAGCAGGTAGATCGCCGCGAGCATCCGCTGGAACACCAGGCGCGAGGCCCAGTAGTCCTGGTCGCCGAACCAATCCCAGCTCACCGCGAGTGTGTCTCCTGACGAAACCTCACCGCTCGAGCGCGGACGCCTCCTTCGCCAGTGCCTCGATCCGCGCGTAGTCCCGAGCGGCCAGCGCATCCTTGGGGGTCAACCATGTGCCACCCACACAGCCTACGTTCGGCAGTGAGAGATAGCGCGGCGCGCTCGCGACCGTGATGCCTCCCGTGGGGCAGAACCGCAGGTCCGGCAGCGGGCCGGCGATCGCGCTCAGCGCCGGCGCGCCGCCGCTGGCCTCGGCGGGGAAGAACTTGAGGGTGTCCAGGCCCCGTTCGGCCAGGCGCATCGCCTCCGACACCGTGGCCGCGCCAGGCAGCAACGGCAGCCCGGTCGCGAACGCGCCGTCCAGCACGGAGTCGGTCGCGCCCGGGGTCACGAGGAACGCGGCCCCCGCGTCGGCCGCCTGCCGCGCGTGCTCGGGCCGCGTGACCGTGCCCGCGCCCACCACGATGTCCGGCACGCCCGACGCCACCCGCGTGATCGCGTCGAGTGCGACCGGGGTGCGCAGCGTCAGCTCGATCGCCCGGATGCCGCCCGCCAGCAGCGCCTCCGCCACCGGGACGGCGTCCTCGGCGCGGTCGAGCACCACCACCGGCAGCACCGGCGACAGGTCGAGCAGTTCACGTCCGGTCGTCACCTCGTACCTCCCACACCGACCTCTGTCACAGCACCGAAGTGCCCCGGCGTCACCGGGCCGAACACGCTCGCGCCCGCCTCCGCGGGGCCGACCGAGCGCCGGAGAGCCGCGAACAGTTCCCTGCCGGTGCCGGTCCAGGCCGCGTCGTCGGGCGGGCCGTCCGAAGGTGTCCGCCCGGCCAGCTCGGCCGGGTCCACCAGCACGTCCAGCTCCCCGGCTTCGGCGTCCAGCCTAACGAGGTCACCGTCGGCGACCTTGGCCAGCGGGCCGCCCGCCGCGGCCTCCGGCGACACGTGGATCACCGCCGGGATCTTGCCCGACGCGCCGGACATCCGGCCGTCGGTGACGAGCGCGATCCGGTGGCCCCGGTCCATGAGCACGCCAAGCGCCGGCGTGAGGCCGTGCAGCTCCGGCATCCCGTTGGCTCGGGGGCCCTGGTTGCGGATGACCACGACGATGTCCCGGTCGAGTTCCCCGGCGCGGAAGGCGCGGTCGAACTCGGCCTGCGTGCTGAACACGCGTGCGGGCGCACGCACTACGCGGTGCTCCGGTGCAACGGCCGACACCTTGATGACCGCCCGCCCCAGGTTGCCCGACACCATGCGCAGCCCGCCGTCCTTGGCGAACGGCCGGTCGGCGGGCCGGAGCACGGCCTCGTCGAGGCTGTGGGCGGGAACTTCGCGCCACTTCAGGGCGCCGCCGTCCAGGACGGGCTCCCGCCGGTAGTGGTGCAGGCCCGTTCCGGCTGCCGTGCGGACGTCCTCGTGAAGCAGCCCGGCCTCGAGCAGCGTGCCGACGAGGACCTGCACGCCACCCGCGGCGTGAAAGTGGTTGATGTCGGCGCTGCCGTTCGGATACACGTTCGCCAGCAGCGGCACGACGGCGGAGAGATCGGCGAAGTCGTCCCACGTCAGCTGGATGCCCGCCGCGGCGGCGATCGCGACCAGGTGCAGCGTGTGGTTGGTCGAGCCACCGGTGGCCAGCAGCGCGACGAGCCCGTTCACGACGGACCGTTCGTCGATCACCTCGGCGACCGGTGTGTAGTCCTCGCCCCGCGAGATGGCGACCACGCGCCGAGCGGCCTCCTCCGTCAGCGCCCGGCGCAGCGGCGTGCCGGGGTGCACGAAGCTCGCCCCGGGCAGGTGCAGGCCCATCACCTCGACCACGAGCTGGTTGGAGTTGGCGGTGCCGTAGAAGGTGCAGGTGCCGGGTGAGTGGTAGGACGCGGCCTCGGCGTCGAGCAGGTCCTCGCGTGTCGCCCTGCCCTCGGCGTAGAGCTGGCGCACGCGCACCTTCTCCTTGTTGGGCAGGCCCGAGGTCATGGGCCCGGCCGGCACGAGGATCGCGGGCAGGTGCCCGAAGGAGAGCGCGCCGATCAGCAGTCCGGGCACGATCTTGTCGCACACGCCGAGCAGCAGGGCGCCGTCGAACATCTCGTGAGAGAGCGCGACGCCGGTGGCCATGGCGATCACGTCGCGGCTGAACAGGGACAGCTCCATGCCGGGGCGGCCCTGCGTGATGCCGTCGCACATCGCGGGAACGCCTCCCGCGAACTGGGCGACGCCGCCCGCCTCGCGGGCGGCGTCCTTGATCCAGGCGGGGAACTCGTCCAGCGGCTGGTGGGCGGAGAGCAGGTCGTTGTAGGCGGAGACGATCGCGATGCCCGGCTTGCGCAGCCCGCGGATGGCGAGCTTGTCGGATGGCGAGCACGCGGCGAAGCCGTGGGCGAGGTTGCCGCAGCCGAGCCCGCTCCGCGCGGGGCCCTCGGTCGCGGCCGCGGCGACGCGGGACAGGTAGGCGGCCCTGGTCCGCGCGCTGCGTTCGGTGATCCGGGCGGTGACGTCGGCGAGGACGGGATGGACGGTGTTTGATCTCACGAGCATCTCCGGTCGCTGCACTGGTATTGGGAGGCGGCGGACGACGGCGCTGACGTCTCGGCCGGGCGTGGGCAACTGACACGATACAGATGAGCGCAGCAGGGACCAAAATCGATTAAGAAGATCACGATTAGTGACCCCGATCACGTCCGAAACTACCGGTGTGCTACTTGTCACACTCAACGCTGAAAGGCAGAGTCGGCCATAAGCCCGACCGGACTGATTCGGAGGTCACGGAAGATGTCCACCACAGAGTTGAGCGAACTCCGCAGGACCATAGGGCAGCTGAGGCAGTGCGTCGGTGCGCTGCGAGCGCGCTACGGAGAGGCCCCCGCGGTCCGCAGGCTCGTCAACGACGTCGAGCGGCTCGACATCGATGCCATCGACCTCGACCAGATGGCACCCGTGCCCACGCAGGCCCGGCCCGTGGACGTCGTGCCGGTGCCCGACACCCCGTACGACCCCGCCCTGTGGGAGGGCGCGGACGACGAGGGCGTCGGCGGCTACCAGCGCGACCAGCGCTGAAGGCGGCGGCTGGCAACGTGGCAAGTCCCGCCGAAACCCGCACTTCTGGCCGCTCGCGCGCGAGCATCGCCGCCCGAACCCTGCGCACCGACCGCTGGTGGATACCACCACTGCTCACCACGATCGGGCTCGCGACGTTCGTCATCTACGCCGGTGTCCGCTCGTTCATGCGCACGGGCTACTGGGACGCCGAGCACCACTACCTGACGCCGTTCTACTCGCCCTGCCTGAGCGACTCGTGCCTGCCGGGTTCGGCGCACTTCGGCACACCGATCGGAGAGCTGCCGGGGTTCATCCCGCTCGCCTTCCTGTCGCTGCCGTTCCTGCTCGGCTTCCGGCTCACCTGCTACTACTACCGCAAGGCGTACTACCGCTCGATCTGGTTCTCGCCGCCCGCGTGCGCGGTGGCGGAGCCACACACCAAGTACACCGGCGAGACGCGGCTGCCGCTCATCGTGCAGAACGCCCACCGGTACTTCTTCTACGTCGCGTTCCTGATCACGCTGATCAACACCTACGACGCCATAGTCGCCTTCCAGGGTGGCTTCGGGCTCGGGAACCTGATCCTGCTCGGCAACGTGGTCCTGCTCTGGTGCTACACGCTCTCGTGTCACTCGTGCAGACACGTCACCGGCGGCAGGCTCAAGCACTTCTCGAAGAACCCGGTGCGCTACTGGATCTGGACACAGGTCAGCAGGCTCAACACGCGGCACATGCAGTTCGCCTGGCTGACGCTGGGCACGCTGGTGCTCACCGACCTCTACGTCTGGCTCGTGTCCACCGACGTGATCTCCGATCTGCGTTTCATCAACTGAACAGTTTTCCGAGGTGGCAATTTCATGACCGAGGTCGAACGGCACAGCTACGACGTCGTGGTGATCGGTGCCGGCGGCGCGGGCCTGCGCGCGGTGATCGAAGCGCGGCAGCGGGGCCTGAGTGTCGCGGTGGTGTGCAAGTCGTTGTTCGGCAAGGCGCACACCGTGATGGCCGAGGGCGGGTGCGCGGCGTCCATGGGCAACGCGAACCCCAACGACAACTGGCAGGTGCACTTCCGCGACACCATGCGTGGCGGCAAGTTCCTCAACAACTGGCGCATGGCAGAGCTGCACGCGAAGGAAGCGCCCGACCGCGTGTGGGAGCTGGAGACCTACGGCGCGCTCTTCGACCGCACCAAGGACGGCCGGATCAGCCAGCGCAACTTCGGCGGGCACACCTACCCCCGCCTCGCGCACGTCGGCGACCGCACCGGTCTCGAGCTGATCCGCACCATGCAGCAGAAGATCGTGTCGCTGCAGCAGGAGGACTACAAGCAGTACGGCGACTACGAGGCGAGGGTCAAGGTCTTCGCCGAGTGCACGATCACCGAGCTGCTCAAGGACGACGGCCGTATCTCCGGCGCGTTCGGCTACTGGCGTGAGTCCGGGCGCTTCGTGCTCTTCGAGACGCCCGCCGTGGTGCTCGCGACGGGCGGCATCGGCAAGTCGTTCAAGGTCACGTCAAACTCGTGGGAGTACACCGGCGACGGCCACGCGCTCGCGCTGCGGGCGGGGGCGAGCCTGATCAACATGGAGTTCGTCCAGTTCCACCCCACCGGGATGGTCTGGCCGCCCAGCGTCAAGGGCATCCTCGTCACCGAGGGCGTGCGCGGTGACGGCGGCGTGCTGAAGAACTCCCAGGGCGAGCGGTTCATGTTCCGCTACATTCCGGACGTCTTCAAGGGACAGTACGCGGACAGCGAGGACGAGGCCGACCGCTGGTACGACGACGCGGACAACAACCGCAGGACGCCGGACCTGCTGCCGCGCGACGAGGTGGCCCGTGCCATCAACGCCGAGGTCAAGGAGGGCCGGGGCTCGCCGCACGGCGGGGTGTTCCTCGACATCGCGAGCCGGCTGCCAGCCGAGGAGATCAAGCGCAGGCTCCCGTCGATGTACCACCAGTTCAAGGAACTGGCCGATGTGGACATCACCAAGGAGCCCATGGAGGTGGGGCCCACCTGCCACTACGTGATGGGTGGCATCGAGGTCGACCCGGACACCGCCTCGTCCAGCGTGCCGGGTCTGTTCGCGGCGGGCGAGTGCTCCGGCGGCATGCACGGCTCCAACCGGCTCGGCGGCAACTCGCTGTCGGACCTGCTCGTGTTCGGCCGCAGGGCGGGCCTCGGGGCGGCGTCCTACGTGGAGTCTCTGACGCGGCGGCCCGCCGTGGCCGACGCCGACGTCACGGCCGCCGCGAAGCTCGCGCTGGCGCCGTTCGACCCGCCTGCCGACGGTGTCGCCGAGGAGAACCCGTACACGCTGCACACCGAGCTGCAGCAGAGCATGAACGACCTCGTCGGCATCATCCGCAAGGCAGACGAGATCGCCAAGGCGATCGACAAGCTCGCCGAGATCCGCCAGCGCATCCGCGGTGTCACCGTCGAGGGCCACCGGCAGTACAACCCCGGCTGGCATCTCGCGCTGGACCTGCGGAACATGCTCGTGGTCAGTGAGTGCGTGGCTCAGGCGGCGTTGCGGCGCACCGAAAGCAGGGGCGGGCACACGCGCGACGACCACCCGCAGATGGACGCGCAGTGGCGCAACACCCTCCTCGTCTGCACCTCGCCGGGCGGTGACCCGCTGGCACCGGACGTCTCCGTCGAGGCGAAGCCGCAGGAACCGATGCGGCAGGACCTGCTGGAGCTGTTCGAGCTGTCCGAGCTGGAGAAGTACTACACCGAGGACGAGCTCGCCGACCACCCGGAAAGGACGGCCTGATGGGCTACGACGCGAAACTCCGGGTCTGGCGCGGCGACGACGGCTCGGGGCAGCTGCAGGACTTCACGGTGGAGGCCAACGAGGGTGAGGTGGTGCTCGACCTGATTCACCGCCTGCAGGCCACGCAGGCGCCCGACCTCGCCGTGCGGTGGAACTGCAAGGCTGGCAAGTGCGGTTCGTGCTCGGCCGAGGTCAACGGCAGGCCGCGGTTGCTGTGCATGACGCGGATGTCGGTGTTCGCCGAGGACGAGGTGATCACCGTGACGCCGATGCGCACGTTCCCCGTGATCCGGGACCTGGTGACCGACGTGTCGTACAACTACACCAAGGCGCGCGAGGTCCCCTCGTTCACGCCGCCGCCGGGGCTGGCGCCGGGTGAGTACCGGATGCAGCAGGTGGACGTGGAACGCTCGCAGGAGTTCCGCAAGTGCATCGAGTGCTTCCTGTGCCAGAACACGTGCCACGTCGTGCGGGACCACGAGGAGAACAAGCCCGCGTTCTCCGGGCCCCGGTTCCTCATGCGCATCGCCGAGCTGGAGATGCACCCGCTGGACGTGGCCGACCGGCGTGACGAGGCACAGAGCGACCACGGGCTCGGCTACTGCAACATCACCAAGTGCTGTACCGAGGTGTGCCCGGAGAACATCCACATCACCGACAACGCACTGATCCCGATGAAGGAGCGCGTCGCCGACCGCCGCTACGACCCGATCGTCTGGCTAGGCAACAAGCTGTTCCGCCGCGGCGAGAACTGAGCAGGGCACGAAGAAGGCCACCTCCCCCGGACGGGGAAGGTGGCCTTCGTCGCGGAACGGGGTGGGTGTCAGACGGCCTGGCCGGTGGCCACGTCGTCGACGGCGCCGGGTGCGACCACGGCTCCCGTGCCCTTCTTGCGCTGCCTGTTCCACTTCTCCAGCCAGCTCGCGGCGGAGGTGATGATGAAGTTGAGCACGATGAAGATCACCGCGACGATCACGAGCGTCGCGATCATGTTCTGACCGTAGTTGTTCGAGATCGGCCGGATCCGGCTGAGCAGCTCGGCGAACCCGAGCGCCGCGCCACCGAGCGCGGTGTCCTTCACGATCACCACGATCTGGCTCACGATCGCGGGCAGCATCGCCGTGACCGCCTGCGGCAGGAGGACGTTCGTCATCGTCTGCGTCTTGCGCAGGCCGAGCGCCTGCGCCGCCTCGGTCTGGCCCTTCGGCAGCGACAGAATGCCGGCGCGGACCACCTCGGCGAGCACCGAGCCGTTGTAGAGCACGAGCCCGGTCACCACCGCGTAGAGCGGCCGCTGATCGGATGCGATGTCGGTGAAGTTGAAGTAGAACTCGTTGGCGAAGAACATCAGGATCAGCACCGGCACGGCGCGGAAGAACTCGACGACCGTCGCCGATGGCCAGCGGACCCAGACGTGGTCCGACAGCCGCAGGATCCCGAACAGCGCGCCGATCGGCAGGGCGATCAGGATGGAGAGGCCCGCGGCGATCAGGGTGTTCTGCACGCCCGGCAGGATGAACGTCGTCCAGATCCTGCCGTCGGTGACGAACGGACTCCATTTCTCGCCGTCGAGCTGGCCCTTCTCGGCCATCGTCGCCAGCACCCACCAGATCACCGCGGCCAGCGCCACGAGGAACGCGATGGTGTAGCCGACGTTGCGGGCCTTGGCCTTCGGCCCCGGTGCGTCGTAGAGGACAGAGGGAGCGCTCATCGCTTCACCGCCGCTTTCTTGGCGACCCAGCCGAGCAGCAGGCCGGTGGGCAGGGTCAGGATCACGAAGCCGAGCGCGAAGATCGCGAAGACGAGGAAGATCTTGTCGCTCTCGTTCTCGATCATCTCGCTCATCAGCAGCGACGCCTCGGCGACGCCGATCGTGCTGGCGATCGTGGTGTTCTTGGTAAGGGCGATCAGCACGCTGGCGAGCGGGCCGACCACGGACCGGAAGGCCTGCGGGAGCACCACGATGCCCAGCACCTGGGTGAACCCGAGGCCCAGCGCGCGGGCCGCCTCTGCCTGGCCCACCGGCACGGTGTTGATGCCGGAGCGGATGGACTCGCAGACGAACGTGGCGGTGTAGGCGACGAAACCGAGAATGGCCAGCCGGTAGTTCTGCTGCTCGAAGTTCTGGCCCGCGAGCGTCATGCCCAGCGTCTGGTTCAGGCCCAGCGAGCATGCCAGGATGATCAGCGTCAGCGGGGTGTTCCGCATCAGGTTGATGTACGACGCGGCGAACCCCCGCATGAGTGGCACGGGGCTCACCCGCATCCCGGCGAGGATCGTGCCCCAGATGAGCGAGCCGATGGCGGAGAAGAATGTGAGCTGTACGGTCACCCAGAACGCGCCGAGCACGTCGTACTCGCTCAGGAAATCGAACACTGTCTGTGCTCCTCAGGCTGCCCGAACGACCTGGGCCGGCCGGTAACGGCCGGCCCAGGACTAGTTCGGCGTTGCTGTTACTGGATCACTGCTCGATGGCAGGGGGCTCGCCGACCTGGTAGCCGGACGGACCGAACCACTTCTCGGCCGACTTCTTCCACTCGCCCGAGTCCTGCATCTTCTTGATGGCGTTGTTGATCGCGGTGCGACCCTCGGTGTCGCCCTTCTTCAGGCCGACGCCGTAGTTCTCGTCGCTCAGGTTGGCGCCCACCAGCTTGAACTTGCCGGGGTTCTGGGCGGCGTAGCCCGCGAGGATCGTGTCGTCGGTGGTCAGCGCGTCGACGGCGCCGTTCTCGAGACCAGTGAGGCACTCGGAGTAACCGGCGTACTCCTGGAGGTCGGCGTCCTTGGCGAAGTCCTCCTTGACGTTCTGCGCGGAGGTGGAGCCCCTCACCGAGCAGAGCTTCTTGCCGTTGAGGTCCTCTGCGCCCTGGATCGAGTTGTCGTCGGCGCGGACGAGCAGGTCCTGGTGCGCGAGGAAGTACGGCCCCGCGAAGTCCACCTTCTGCTTGCGCTCGTCGGTGATGGAGTACGAGGCGACGATGAAGTCGACGTCGCCCTTCTCGATCATGTTCTCGCGCTGGGCCGACGGCGTCTCGACGAACTCGATGTCGCCCTCCTCGACGCCGAGCTCCTTGGCGATGTACTTGGCGACGTCGACATCGAAGCCCTCGTAGCCGCCGTCCGGCGTCTGGAGGCCGAGGCCGGGCTGGTCGATCTTGATGCCGACAGTCAGCCTGCCGGACTCGGCGCGCGACACCAGCGACTCGTTGCCGCCCTCGTCGCCACCGCCACCGCCGCCGTTCCCGCCACCGCAGGCGGCGAGGGCAAGGCTCGTGGCCGCCACGACGGCGCCAACACGTAATACTCGGCTGAACCGCATTTGTCTTGTGTTCCTTCCATCTGTATCGCCCCGCTCGTGTCGGGGTGCCCGACAGGCCACGGGCGGGGGACTAGTGGGTCAGAATCTTGCCAAGGAAGTCCTTGGCTCGCTCGGATTTGGGTGCGGTGAAGAAATCGTCCGGCGTCGAATCCTCGACGATCTCACCGTCCGACATGAACACGACACGGTGCGCTGCCCGCCGGGCGAAACCCATCTCGTGGGTGACCACGAGCATGGTCATGCCCTCGTCGGCGAGCGACGTCATGGTGTCGAGCACCTCCTGGACCATCTCGGGGTCCAGCGCCGAGGTGGGCTCATCGAACAACATCACCTTGGGCCGCATGGCCAGTGCCCTGGCGATCGCCGCGCGCTGCTGCTGGCCACCCGAGAGCTGAGCGGGGTACTTCTGCGCCTGGTTGGCGATACCCACCCGCTCCAGCAGCTCCATCGCCGTCTTGCGCGCGTCGCCGGCGGAGACCTTGCGGACCTTCTGCGGTGCGAGCGTCACGTTGTCGAGGATGGTCTTGTGCGCGAACAGGTTGAACTGCTGGAACACCATGCCCACGTCCGCCCGCAGCGCGGCCAGCGCCTTTCCCTCCGCCGGCAGCGGCTTGCCGTCCACCTGGATCTCGCCCGAGTTGATCGGCTCCAGGCGGTTGATGGCCCGGCAGAGGGTCGACTTGCCGGAGCCCGACGGCCCCAGCACGACAACGACCTGGCCCGCCGGAACCTCGAAGTCGATCTCCTTCAGGACGTGCAGGTCGCCGAAGAACTTGTTCACCCCGCTCGCCTTGATCATGGGCGGCGCGGATGTCGCGGTGCTCATCTATCCTCCATCACGGCGAGCTGTTCGGGTCCCGGACAACCGGATTCAACACCGTTGGGGCAATCCCGGCATGACATTCGGACCAAAACGCAACCTTATGTGTCCGACCGCCCTGGGCGGCGAACCAACGGCACACTGTTTCCGAACCTTAGCCACTCTGCGTTCAACAGGCTTCGTGAGGTGTTCACACCCGGTTGACCTACCCTGATGGGTGCAGTACCACCAGCGTGAGCAGGAGATCGGGTGAGCAGGACCTATCACATCCGCACCTTCGGCTGCCAGATGAACGTGCACGACTCCGAGCGCCTCGCGGGGCAGCTGGAGAGCGCGGGCTACGTGGCGGCCGAGGACGGGAGCGCCGCCGACCTCGTCGTGCTCAACACCTGTGCGGTGCGCGAGAACGCGGACAACAAGCTGTACGGCCACCTCGGCCACCTGCGGCCCCGCAAGAAGGACCGCCCGGGGATGCAGATCGCCGTCGGCGGCTGTCTCGCGCAGAAGGATCGTGGCGAAATCGTTAGGCGGGCGCCGTGGGTGGACGTCGTCTTCGGCACCCACAACATCGGCTCACTGCCCACCCTGCTGGAGCGCGCCCGGCACAACGCCGAGGCCCAGGTGGAGATCCTGGAGTCGCTCGAGACGTTCCCCTCCACGCTGCCCGCGCGGCGGGAGTCGGCCTACTCGGGCTGGGTGTCGGTGTCGGTCGGCTGCAACAACACGTGCACCTTCTGCATCGTGCCCTCGCTGCGCGGCAAGGAGCGCGACCGCAGGCCGGGCGAGGTGCTCGCCGAGGTCGAGGCGCTGGTCGCTGAGGGCGTGCTGGAGGTGACGCTGCTCGGCCAGAACGTCAACTCCTACGGTGTCGAGTTCGGCGACCGGCTGGCGTTCGGCAAGCTGCTGCGTTCGTGCGGCTCGATCGACGGGCTCGAGCGCGTGCGGTTCACCTCGCCGCACCCGGCGGCTTTCACCGACGACGTCATCGACGCGATGGCGGAGACGCCCAACGTCTGTCACCAGCTGCACATGCCGTTGCAGTCGGGCTCCGACCGAGTGCTCAAGGACATGCGCCGCTCGTACCGCTCCTCGCGGTTCCTGTCCATCCTGGACAAGGTACGCGCCGCGATGCCGGACGCCGCGATCACCACCGACATCATCGTCGGCTTCCCGGGCGAGACCGAGGAGGACTTCGAGGCGACGCTGGAGGTCGTGCGGCAGGCCCGCTTCTCCAGCGCGTTCACCTTCCAGTACTCGAAGCGGCCCGGCACCCCGGCCGCCGAGATGGAGGGCCAGGTGCCCAAGGAGGTCGTGCAGGAGCGCTACGACCGGCTGGTCGCGTTGCAGGACGACATCGCCTGGCAGGAGAACAAGAAGCTCGTCGGGCGGAAGGTCGAGCTGCTCGTCGCCGCGGGCGAGGGCCGCAAGGACGCCGAGACCCACCGGATGAGCGGCAGGGCCAGGGACGGCAGGCTCGTGCACTTCACACCGGATGGCTCCGCCGTGGACCGCGAGGTGCGGGCCGGTGACGTCGTCGAGACCACCGTGACCTACGCGGCGCCCCACCATCTGGTGGCCGACGGCGACCTGCTCTCGCACCGCCGCACGAGGGCGGGCGACAACGCCGAGGCGGGCCTGCGGCCCACGACCAACGGCGTGAGCCTCGGGCTGCCCTCGTTCGGAGCCCCGCCGCCGGCCCCGGCCGCCGCTCAGGGAGGGTGCTCGCTGTGACCGACAAGGACCCCGACGAGCGGCGCGAGGGCAACGGCGCCGACATCGAGGAGCTCGGCGCGGACGTGGACGCGGCCGTCAGCAAGGCGGTCAAGACCGTCGAGCTCGGCAGGCGCGGTTTCACGATCGCCGTCGCCGTGTTCGGTCTCGTGGTGGGGCTCGTGCTGCCGTGGGTCGGCGACCACTTCGGCTGGGAGGTGCTGGCAGGCGAGGGCGGTGCCATCCCCCGGCTGTTCGCGACGACGTCGACGGTGTTCGGTGTCGCGGCCTCGGCTCTGGCACTTGCGACGCGGCGGTGGTGGCTCACGTGGGTCTGTGCCATCGGCAGCTGGATCGCCGCCGTCGACGGGCTGCTGGCGATCTGGTCGCAGCAATCGTCCACGGCCAGCGGCGCACCGGGCGAGGGCCCCGGCGTCGGCATGATCATCGCGGTCGTCTGCATGGTGGTGCTCGGCGTGCAGTGGGTCCGTGTCGCCTGGTCGCGGAACTGAGTACCGCGAGAAAGAGGCTCCGTCCCCCAGTGGCGCCGTCGATGACACCGTGAGCCGCAGCGTCTCTTCTGCGGCGCGTTGATCGCGACCGAGGTGCCCTTGGGTGCGCAGGATGTTATCGACATCACACCCAGAGGCTGCCATACTGGCTACTACATACTGTATGCACAATGGCGGGTGGGGTGTATGTCCGGCGTGTCTTTCGTTCCCAAGGTGAAGGAGATCCGCGACTTCTACGGCCGGCGGTATCGCGTCGGTGAAACCGACCGTGACCTGCTGGGCCGTTCTCGTCGGTGGATGCTGTGGGCGGCTTGGACGGCCATGCTGGTCGCGAGCGTCGGCCAGTACGGCTTCGGCGCGCTCATGCCCGTACTCGGCACCACCCACGGCTGGACGCTCGCGCAGGGCGGCTGGGTGCTCGCGGTGTGGATCCTCTGCCAGAGCGGCACCGTCTACCCCGCGGCACGGCTGCGCAGCAGGCTCGGGCTCGCGCCCGCCGCCACGATGCTCGTCGGCGCCGCGCTGTGCGCTGCCGGCCTGGTGACGCTCGGCGGTTCGACGAGCTTCGTCGTCGTCCTGCTCAACCACGGCGTGCTCGGAGGGATCGGCGCAGGGCTCGTCTACGGCACGTGCCTCGGCGTGGTCGCCAAGTGGTACCCCGAGCGGCCCGCCCGCACGGCGTTCGTCAGCGGCGCGTTCGCGTACGGCTCGATCCCGTTCGTGGTGCTGGCCGGTCAGTTCGCGCGCCCGGGGTCCATGGAGGCGTTCCTCGGCGTGGCGGGCCTCGCCGTGGTGCTGCTCGTGGGGGCCGCCGCGCTGATCCTGCGCGACCCGCCGCGGTACTGGTGGCCCGCGCACGTGGACCCGAGGGCCTGGGCACTGGACAAGTCCGTGAACCCCGGGCTGCGCAACAACCGCCCGCCCATCCGGCGGTACTCGGCCGCCGAGATGGTCCGCTGCCCCGAGTCGGGGCTGCTGTACCTCGCGGTGACGTGCCTGGCCGCGGTGATCCTGTTCGACATCGCCTACCTCGCGGTGTTCGCGACGGCCAGCGGCTGGAGCGCGGAGTTCGGCGCCGCCGCGCTCGCCGTGCTCGCCGCGGCCAGCGGTGCGACGCGCACCGCGGAGGGCTGGGCAGGCGACCGCTTCGGACGGCGTCGCGTGGTGCGCGTGGCGTTGTACGCGGGGGGAGTGGCGCAGTTGTTGCTGCTTTTCTCCGGGCAGCAGGGGAACGCCCCGCTGCTGTTGCTCGGCGCCGCGCTCGCCGGAGGGGCGGCGGGCGCCTGCTACGGGCTGCTGCCGGGTCTCGTCGAGGGGCACTTCGGTGAGCAGCCCGGCCTGCCGAACTTCGGGATCTTCTACGGGGCCAAGTCGGTCGGCGGGCTGATCGGTGTCGCGCTCGCGGGTTACGCCGTGAGCAGCGACGGCTACCCGGTGATGTTCGTGGTGGCGGCGGTGCTGAGTCTGACCGGTGCGGGCCTGGTGCGGTTCCTGCGCCAGCCCGGCCGCCCGAGGCTGCCGCTGCCCGGTCTGGCGGAGCCGCTGCTCACCCGCTGAGGCGATCCCAGCTCCGCAGTGAAGGCCACCTTGCCTGCGTTCAACGCAGTGAAGGTGGCCTTCACTGCGGTTACTGCGGTCACTGCGGCCGCAAAAGAAAGGTGCCGGAAGCCTCATGGCTTCCGGCACCGTCCACTGTGGTGGGTCAGCGCAGGATCTCCTTGCGCGCGAGCTCGGCGGTTTCGGTGGGGGTTTTGCCGACCTTGACGCCTGCGGCTTCGAGGGCTTCCTTTTTGGCTT